>CAVZTX010000023.1:0-226217 GCA_963778375.1 uncultured Chloroflexia bacterium
TATTTCACAGGAGAATACCGAAGAAGTGGCAACACCGCCTATCCCCTTTGACAAACTAACCCCTATCCATCCTAATCGCCGCATCACGCCTGGAAACGGGGCCTTCTCCGATTTCCATGAGACTGATTGACCTTTTCGTGCCGATTGGGTTTGGGCAGAGGGGGCTGGTGGTGGCACCGCCGAAGGCGGGGAAGACGACTATTTTGCGGCAGGTTGCGGCGGCAGTGCTGAAGAATTATCCGGAGGCTAGCCTGTTTCTGTGTTTGGTGGATGAGCGACCGGAGGAGGTGACGGAGTGGAGGATGGAGGTGCAGGGGCCAGGGGTGAAGTTGTATGCTTCAAGTTTTGATCAGGAGTTGGGGAGGCATGGGACGGGTTGTTGAGCAGGCGTTGGTGGATGCGAAGCGGTTGGTGGAGCAGGGGAAGGATGTGGTGATTTTGCTGGATTCGCTGACGAGGCTGGCTCGTGCGCATAATTTGAATAGTGATATGTGGAGTGGGCCGCGTAGTGGGCGTGGGGGGTATGGGAGTAAGACGCTATCCGGGGGGATTGATGCGCGGGCGCTGGAGGTTGGTCGGCGGGTGTTTGGGGCGGCTCGTACGCTGGAGGAGGGCGGGAGTTTGACTATTGTTGCGAGTTGCCTGGTTGAGACGGGGAGTCGTTTGGATGAGGTGGTGTACGAGGAGTTTAAGGGGACGGGGAATCTGGAGATTCGGCTTTCGCGGGAATTGGCGGACCGGCGTATTTTTCCGGCTATTGATTTGGCAGCATCAAGTACGCGGCAGGAGGAGCGGTTGCTATCGGCGGCGGAGTTGCGGGCGATGGCAATTTTACGCCGTAAGTTGGCGGATTTGCCTCGGCGGGAGATTACTGAGCAGGTTATTCGTCTGCTGGAAAAGACTAGCTCAAATGATCGGTTAGTGGAGGCTGTTATTAAGCAGGGTTGAAGCAATATAGGGATCTGAGTGCAGCTTCCTGATGATTTTTGCCGATTTAGAAGAGAGACCATTTCGCCTTATCATCCTGAGCGATAGCGAAGGACCTCTCGCCGTACAGAGATCCTTCGCTATCGCTCAGGATGACAACTCTAAATCGGCTTCGTTTGACCCGCAATACGTTTTATTTGAAATGTTGCCCCCAGAGGCTTCACACCAGACCAGCCGTCCTTGCCCCTACGGCCAGGGGCAGCGTGCATCAGGCGAAGTTTTTATTTTCGTCGCGAATGTAGGCCCAGATGGCTAGGATTCCGAAGACGACGGCGTAGGCGAGTAGGACGAGAAGATGTACTGATAGGGGCAGTTTGTCTCTACTAGTTGAGCTGCCGACGATGATCCAGGCGATCTGACCCAGGTGATAGGTGGGTAGATAGGGAGCGATCTTCTGAATGAGATCGGGCAGGAATGTTACCGGTATCCACAGCCCCGAGGCGAAGGAGAGCACCAACGTCAGGACCGTGGAGAGCGTTGTGGTCAGATTGGGTGTGCCAATCAAACCCACGAAAAGCCCCAGGAAACTTAAAGGAACTATCCCGACAACCATCATCCCTAGCAACTCGGCCCAGGTCATCAGGTCCATATGCACTTTCCCACTCAGGGCTGCAACAGCGAAGAGTAACAACAAAGAGATGATCCCGGTCAGGATGATGACTAGGAATTTGCTTCCCAAGTAAAGCGCCGAACTCATGGATGTCGTGCGCAGCAGTCTGTTCCAGCCCATTGAACGTTCGGTGGCAAGCGAGATGCTAAATGTCTGGAAGGCGACGATGAATGCACCGTATGCGGCATACGAGGCCAGGATGGTCGGTGCATAGGCAGCAGAAAAGGTATTGCCGAAGATCAGAAAGAAGAGTGTTGGAAAGCCGATGCCGAAGATCACAGCAGGCGGATTTCGGAAGATTTTCAACAATTCACAGTAGAAAAAGTAGCTCCAGGGGGCCGCTTTACGGTGTGTGGTAAGGGCTGTTGGTGTATGCTCTGTTGATATCGTAGCCATGTTTCTCGTTCCTTTCATGGTAGGGGTTGATTCATTGTATTTCTGCATTATGCTGCGTGGTTGCCGTTGCTAGTGAGGGCCAGGAAGGCTTCTTCGAGCCCTGCGCCGACGACTTCGAGGTCGCTCAATTCAGCTCCTTGCTTGAAGAGGGCTGCAAGGAGGGCTTCTGGCTCCTTCGTGTATATTTCAAATTTGTTGCCCTGGAGTTGTACAGGCTGGCCTCTGGTAAGCATGCGTAGATCTTCGAGAGTGATATTTGGGGCGCGGAAACGGACGTGTTTGCCGCCGACGTGGCTCTTAATCTCATCGGGCGTGCCATCGGCGATAATCTGCCCCTGATTGATAACGACGATGCGTCTGGCCAGGGCATCAGCTTCTTCCAGGTTGTGGGTGGTCAGGATGATTGTTTTGCCTTGAGTGACCTGGTTATTGATCTGATCCCAGAAGTTGCGGCGGGCTTCCACATCCAGCCCAGTAGTGGGTTCGTCGAGAAAGAGTACATCCGGATTGCCGACCAGGGCCAGGGCGAAGTAGACGCGCTGCTTCTGACCGCCAGAGAGACGACCCAGGCGAGTATTGGTTTTCTCCTCCAACCCGGCCATCTTGACGGCTTCCTGCGTGACCATAGGGTTATCGTGAAAACGCCCGAACAACTCAACCAGTTCGCGCACCTTAAGCGTATCAGGAACGCCGGATTCCTGGAGCATGGCACCGATGTACTTGCGGTTATTGGCGAGACGTGGGTTCTCGCCGAAGAGCATGACGCTGCCGCTGCTTGGTCGACGCATGCCAAGCATCAGCGCAATCGAGGTGGATTTGCCCGCTCCATTTGGGCCGAGGAAGGCGACGACTTCACCTTTCTCAACTTTGAGGCTGATACCTTTGAGGGCTTGTACACTTCCGTAATTCTTGGTGACATCCTTTAGTTCGACTGCGGGGGTCGCTGTGTCTTTTACCAGCATATTTATACTCCTTGCGATGATATTTCTTTCTAAAATCGCTTGTGTAGAATAGTTCTGATTGTGTTATATGGTTTTTCATCGCTGGTACTAGTATACATGGGTATCTGTTCAACAGAGGAGTACCGAAAGATGGATTTTAGCACTGTGTCGAAAGTCATAGAGGATGTATCTTTGGTAGGAGCATCATGATTTGAAGCACTTTTGGATACTACGTTTCACCTGAAAGAAGGGTTGGGTGTGATATACTACAACAACACGTCGTCATGCTTGAGATAATAGACGGGAGAGCAAGCTATGCGCTGCCCATATTGTGGAGGCTTCAACAGTGATTCGGCTACCTTCTGTAGACATTGTGGCCGTGACTTGAAACCAGCGACTACGCCTTCACCTTATCAACCACCTGCGCGTCAACAGCCGCCTTATCAGCCGCCAACTCAGGGGCGTCCTATGCCAGTGCCTTCCCAAGCTCCTGTTCAGCAGCCGACCCGAACACGAGTGAGGCAGCCGGAAGTGCCTTTCGCTCCTCCACCTCCACTAGCGCCTGAGCCTCCTGCGCCGTTTCCGCCGCATACAATGGAGCAATTACGAGCGCTTGAGCAGGGATCGCTGGCCTATACTGTCGTGGAGAGCACGGTAGGTGATGGGCGGAAAAAGATTGTGCGCATTGCTTATGCGCGAGGCGTTGCCTGGCAACAAGTTGCTACACTCCTCAAGGCATTTAAAGAGCAGCAGGAAGAGAAATTTGATACGGTCATTATCCAGGGATTCTTGGATAATGATGCTTCCGCATACTCATTTACCAATGGTCAGCTCTACTTCGACCGGAATGTGCGCCTGGGTGGACTGACGACTAATCGCTACCAGATTGAGACCGGGAACGGATTTGAAAGCGACTCTGTACGCATTGTTTTAACAGAATAGTCAGGATGTTGTATGCAGACCGTAGAGTTGATCCGCAAGAAACGCGATGGACACGCGCTGAGTACAGCCGAGATTTCCTGGTTGGTTGATCAGTACACTCAAGAGCAAATTCCCGACTATCAGATGTCTGCCTGGCTGATGGCTGTCTATTGGCGAGGCATGGATGCACGCGAAACGAGCGATTTGACCCTGGCAATGGCACATTCAGGTGAGGAACTACATGTGCGGGATACCATTTCACCGGTAGTAGATAAGCATAGTACTGGTGGGGTTGGGGATAAAGTAACCCTGGCGGTTGCGCCGTTGGTGGCTGCTTGTGGAGTTGCGGTGGGTAAAATGACCGGGCGAGGTCTAGGGCATACTGGAGGTACAGTCGATAAGTTAGAGTCCATTCGGGGATTTCGCTCGGCCCTTTCACGCGAAGAGTTTCTGCGTATCCTCACGCAGCACTCTCTCGTCCTGGCTGGTCAATCGAGCGAACTGGCACCAGCGGATGGCAAGATGTATGCACTGCGCGATGTTACAGGCACGATCGAGAGTATACCACTGATTGCTGCTAGCATTATGAGCAAAAAGCTGGCGATAGGAGCCTCACATCTGCTGTTGGATGTGAAGGTTGGTTCTGGCGCATTCATGAAGAATGTGGAGCAGGCACGGGAACTGGCAAAGGCGATGGTCGATATCGGGCAACTGGCAGGTTTACACACTGTCGCAGCCATTACCTCTATGGATCAACCACTTGGACATGCTATTGGGAATGCTCTGGAAATAGCCGAAGCTATTGCGATACTGCACGGTAAGGGACCGCAGGATGTCTCAAACCTCTGCTATCACGAGGCCTCAGAACTGCTGGTGATGACCGGATCAGCAGGTAGTATGGATGAAGCGGAGAGGCGTGTTGAGCAGGCAATACGCGAAGGGGCGGCAGTAGCGAAACTGGCTGAGGTCATAGCAGCACAGGATGGCGATGCGCAGCAGATTGAGCGGCCCGAACTGCTACCTGCTGCACCGGTGCGTTCTATGCTTGGTGCTCCTCGCAGTGGTTATATTGCTGCTATTCAAGCAGAGCGGATGGGTCTGGCGAGTATGCGCCTGGGGGCCGGGCGATTTAAGAAGGGCGAGTCGATTGACCATCGCACAGGCTTTATTCTGCAAGCGAAGGTGGGAGATTACCTCAAGGCAGGTGAGCCGCTGGTGGAGATTCATGCACGTAGTGAAGCTGAAGCTGCTGCTGTGCATAAAGAATTGCTAGTATGTTATGCATGGAGCGATGCTCCGGTGACCATGGGGCCGTTGATTTATGATACTATTCGGCCTTGAGCCAAACCGGACAGGCACAAGGCCCCACGTAACCACGCAGCCTCTCCTTGTCCCTACATTTCGTTTGGCCCTACCCCCGTAAAGGTTATCCTCGTCCATTACGTTATTGGATCGTTAACTCTAGAAAGTCTGCTGTTGGTCGGCTGGGGTCGCTGGCACCGCGTTCTAGGAAGACGTGGCCCTGGCCGTAGCAGGCTGCTGCACCGAGAAGGGAGCCGCCGAATGGGAGAGGCGCTAGGGCTTCCCAGTGGAGCGTATTCAAGTTCACGAACCAGGCCGAAGACAAAGATGTATTTTGTATTGCATCATAGCCACCTACGATTACGAGTTGTCCAGGGCTATTGAGGCAGCTAGATGTGCCGCTTAATGCTGATGGGGAGTTGGTTGGCTCTTGCATCCAGGTGTTTTGTGCGATGTCGTAACGGTAGATGTGGGTATTAGGCAGATGTTGTCCCGCATCCATTGACCCTTCGAGCATTAGAATTCCTCTCTACCAGATCAGGCACAATGAAAGTTATTGGCTTTTTTTGATAGAATTGGTAAATGAGTCTAAACGCGTTTACGCATGTTGATTGCGTTGTCTGACCTATGAAGGAGGAAGAACATGGCGAATTCGGGAAAAACCGCTTTGATTACCGGAGCGTCTAGCGGTATTGGTTATGAATTTGCGCTCTTGTTTGCGAAGGATGGATACGATCTTGTGCTGGTGGCGCGTAGCGAAAAGCAGCTTGAGCAATTGGCGCGAGGAGTTAAGGGAGAAGTTCGGTGTTGCGGTAAGGGTTATTGCGAAAGATTTGTCAAATGCATCAGCTCCCGAGGAAGTTTTCAATGAGCTTCAACAGGAAGGCGTTACGGTTGATGTGCTTGTCAATAACGCGGGGTTTGCTACCTCTGGCATGTTTGCTGAAATAGATCTGACGGCGGAGTTGCAAGAGATGCAGTTGAATATGGTTACGCTGACCCATTTGACGAAGTTGTTCTTGCCTGGCATGTTACAAAGACAGCAGGGGAAAATATTAAATGTGGCTTCAACGGCTGCTTTTCAGCCTGGCCCTTTGATGGCTGTGTATTATGCCACGAAGGCGTATGTTTTATCGTTTTCGGAGGCACTGGCGAATGAATTACGTGGTACAGGGGTAACTGTTACAGCGCTGTGTCCTGGGCCGACGGAATCCGGCTTTCAGAAGAGGGCGCAGATAGAGGATGTGAGGCTGATAAGTGGTAAAAAGATTATGGGTGCAGCTCGGGTAGCGCGTGCCGGTTATCGGGGAGTGATGGTGGGTAAGACGATAGTGATTCCGGGGCTGAGGAATAAAATACTGGCAGAAGCTGTCAGGTTTGCTCCAAGAAAACTTACGACGCAGATGGCTCGGATCATGCAGGAGAGTGTTCATAAGAGATAATGTGTGCATGGGATTAACAAATTAATGAGGTAGTAGATTGCCGTACCACAGAGGTCGATAATGAGTTTTAACTGGTTTGCCTCGCAAGCCGATAAATCGGCCCCTACGATGGTTTTTCGCCGATGGTGATGTATACTTCCCAGCGACGACTGCGGACGCGCTCGGAACGGCGGCGGAGACCTTCTTGTTCTAGGGGAATGTGTTGGCCGAACCAGGGATTTGATAGTTCGTCGGTTGTTATATCGGTGCCTGTATCCTGGTTGGTATAGATCATGCCTCCGGGGTACTGGGAATCGCGATTGCGGGCCATTTCCTCGTTCAAGTTGCGGCGCTTGCGGGGGCCGTAGACTGCGGAAGGTCCATATATGAGCAACTGGATGAATAGCAGAAATGGTTGTAAGAATCCTGTAGGTAAGAGGTTTGCGCCCTCTACTACTATCAAGCGCCCAGCGGGGCGAAGTACGCGTTCCACTTCTGCGATGGTGCGTGGGTCATAGATATATTCGGAGGGGAAGGTGCTGACGACAGTGTCAAAGGAGGCATCGGCAAATGGCAAATGCTGCGCCGATGCCTGGATTACCCAGGCTTTTTCGCCAAGCTTTCTACGTCTCAATGTGTCTCGTGCCGCCTCGGCCATCTGGGGCGACTGCTCCACGGCGCGACAGGCGTAACCTGCCTCGATCATATCGGCGAGCAGGTCACCAAGCCCGCATCCAAGTTCCAGTACATCGTGACCGGTAATGCGAGTAAGTACCAGGCGCTGCCAGACGCGCCATTGACCGGCAAATGGAACGGTGCTGGCAAAGCGATAGAGGTACTT
Source organism: uncultured Chloroflexia bacterium (assembly GCA_963778375.1). Classification (GTDB taxonomy): domain Bacteria; phylum Chloroflexota; class Ktedonobacteria; order Ktedonobacterales; family Ktedonobacteraceae; genus CAVZTX01. The sequence goes on from CAVZTX010000023.1 coordinate 7,420, forward strand.
ATTTTTGTAGAGTGTCTCGAAGAGGCATTTACGCAATCCTGGAGTCATCTTAGTGTACTCCTACTCCTCTGAATACATCCAGTAAATCGCTCAAGTGCTGAATGATCAGGTCAGGACGAGTTTTACCTTGTAAGTAGTCCCTTAGAAAGGTTTCGTATTTCTCCTCTTGTACGAGCATGTAGTCGTCATCTGTAGCATACATACCAAGAGATTCCGCGTCGCTAGAAGGCGTATCAACAGAAGGATCAAGAGCAGGTGGTGCTGGTTCCTCTGGAGGAGGTTGTTGATCAATCGCGGAACTCGAAGAAGTTTGGATTTGATTCCAGAGCCTTGGTTTTGGTTTCCAGACAGAAAAAATGCCAAGCGCCTGCGCACCGGCGATATCCGCTGTTAATGAATCACCTACCATGACAGCCTCTTGTGGCGCGATTGAGAGTGCATTGAGGGCGTGCAGAAAAATGGCGGGATTGGGTTTGCGTATGCCAAGGTCGGCTGAAACGGCTATATTTGGTGGGTCGAAGTAGTTGAGCAGGCCTAAGGTTTGCAGGTCTTCCTGGAAGGGCTTGCCACCCCATAGGCGATTGGTGACGACACCCAGTAAAAAACCTCGATGCTGTAGGCTTGCCAGGGTCGAGAGGGTATCTTCAAAGAGTGGACGAGATTCTGGGATACGCACGCGCAGCGCCTCGAAAATCGCGTTAGCGAGGTCGAGATCAATGTCTTCGATGCCCCATTGCTCGAGTGTCTGGATGGCGGCACGTGGTCCGTTGGCCTCTAAGCCAGGGTTGCATTGAATGAAGGCGCGCGTACAATTATTGAATGCGGTGCGTAGATTTCGACCTAGTTCTTCATCGCTCAGATTGGGAGGGAGTTTGCTATCGATGTGTTTGCGTAATAGAGCTACTACACGGTGATTTGAGGTGGCTTCCAATTGCCACCAAGTGGCGGCATTCCCACGATACCAGAGCGTATCGCCGAGATCAAAGAGTATACAACGACGTCCAGTAAGAGGTTCTACTGGCTTTTTGAGCAAATGTCCTCCATCCATCGGTGTAGATCAGAATGTGTGCGTGTAAAGGCGAAGCCCTTGCGCGCACACATTCTGAATAACTCATTATTTACTTTAAGCTAGCATCCTCTTGCGTGAGCACTTCGTCAATGAGACCGTACTCAACAGACTGGTTTGCATTGAGGAAGTAGTTACGGTCGGCATCTTGCATGATGCGCTCTAGCGTCTGGCCGGTATGACGTGCGAGGATGTCATAGATGCTGCGGCGCAGGCGCAGGATTTCACGGGCGGTGATTTCGATGTCAGCCGCCTGTCCTTCCGCACCACCGAGAGGTTGGTGGATGAGTACAGTCGAGTTGGGGAGGGCGAAACGCTTGCCCTTTTGACCTGCGGCCAGGAGCACGGCACCCATGCTCATCGCCATTCCTACACACACGGTCGAAACTTCCGGCTTGAGCCACTGCATCGTGTCGTAGATGGCCAGGCCTGCATAGATTACGCCGCCGGGTGAGTTGATGTACAGGTTAATATCCTTGGTTGCATCCTCGCTCTGGAGGAACAACAACTGCGCTACGGTCAGGTTTGCTACGGTGTCATCGATTGGTGTGCCAATGAAGATGATGCGCTCCTTCAACAGGCGCGAATAAATGTCCATATGGCGCTCGCCACGAGGCGTTTGTTCAATGACTGCGGGAACGTATACGCCGTGAGGCTCCACAATTTCCCGCGTTTCTTTGACCCATTTGGGGTCGTTAGGGTTGAAAATGCTACCCATCTTTGCTCCTTTAATATCCGAAACGATCTGTCTCTCTTTCCATTTTACTTTGGGTGAGAGACATTATCGGCAAAAACTAAATGTGCAGAGGAATCCCGCAAATGCGGAATGTGTACCGTTATGATAGCACCTGTGGGATTCAAACGCAAGAAGACTTAATCTCTTCTTGGGTTGTGTGGCCGGTAGTCCTGGGCACGGTCGAAGGTAAGCTCGGTGACAAAGCTTTTGTCCATGAGACGCGAGCGGATACGTTCGTCGACGGCTTGCAGGCGGATGTTGTTGGTTGTGATTACGGTTGGGAAGCGCGAGTTGTAGCGATAATTGAGCAATTGGAAGAGTTTTTCACAGGCCCAAGGTGAGTTTTGCTCGGAACCCAGGTCGTCGAGGATCAGTAGTTCCGCTTCACGCATGGTGGAGAACAGTTGGTCGTAGACGACGGTTGAATTGGGTGCAAAGGTAGCGCGGAGGTGATCGAGCAGTTCGGGGACGACAGCAAAAAGGACAAGCGAGCCACGCGCAAGATGTTGATTGGCGATGGCGGCTGCCAGATGCGTCTTGCCACAGCCGTTTTTGCCAATGAAGACAAGCCATCCATCAGGATTCTGGGCATATTGAAACGCTACTTGATACGCTTCCTGTACTCCAGGAACGTGGGGATTAAAGTTCTTGAAGCTCTTATCGCGAAATGCGTCAAGATTAGACATTTCGCGCAATTGTCGCCGCCGTTTTTCTTTGCGCTCAGCTTCTTTGCATTCGCAGGGAACGGGTTTGCCAAAATTTGGATGCCCATAGGGAACATCGACACGCAGGTAGCCTGCACCTTTACAAATCGGACAGTTGCCGGGGGATATGGCTGGCAAACTTGCCGGTACCTGCAAAGCTGTTGGTTCGGACACAACGAGTTGGCGCATGGGCATAGGCTGCGTGAAAGTATTGTCTTGTGGAAGCTCCTGGTTCATGCGTGCAATCGCTTGTGGCGATAGGGGCTGCGTAAGGGGATGGGAGGAGCGGCGCACTTCCTGCTGTGGCGCTTGTGGAGATGGCAGATGTGGTAGGTGCGCCTGCACATCTCGTAGATTGCGCGTAAGCAGTGGATTGCTGGTTCGAGGCACAGGCGCTGCTTTTGGACGAAGGTAGGCCTGCGAGATTTGTCCCTCATCTTCGTCGTTTTCCCAATCACCGTAGCGCATGCCTGCTGTATCGTCTTCCCATTGATCCTGTTGTACATCGGCCTGGATCGCGGAAGGGTGCATATCCGATGAATAGTAGTCGCTTGCTGTATGGCGCTGGAAGGCCCGTGGTTCCTCTGTAGAACGCTGCGAATGCTGGTAATGCTGGGCATCAGCAGGGAAGGACCCGTTGCGTAATGGCAAATCTCTTGATGATTGCATTCTCGATGGAAGATTTCCTGCTGGCCTGTCCACATCGTGAGTTTGTGGACGTTGACGAGAGTATATGGGGCGCGGATTTGGTGGGATTGGATGTCCCTGCTCGTCACGAGTCCTTGGGGGCAGGTTGTGCTGGTTGTATGCCTGGGAGGCATGAGGATTCTGCCCCAGGCGGGCGGTCTGTTCTGGCAAGGGACGGCGTACTGGCAATGAAGGCTGCCGCTGTCCTTGTCCCTGTGACGATGTGCCCTGGCCCTCTGGTAGTCGTTGTTCTAAAGGCTGTTGGCGGCGGGTTGCGCGCGCCATAATATCATTCAGGCGTTCCATGATTGCCTGCCTTCCGTTTCCCAGCGCCTTAAAATGGCGCGGATATAACTCCATTTTCGCTTGTTGTGCTGCACAGCCTCGCGGAACGCGGCTTCAATCCATTCCGCCGGGTACTGATCGGCAGCGTCTTTCAGTTCATCTGCAAGTAGTGGAGAAAGTAAACCGATATTTTGTTCATATAAGACAAAAATATTTGGACGCTCTACCATGACATGGGCAGTCTCGTATCCTCTTGAGGATAGTTGCCTGCCCGCCGAAACTGGGACTTCATTTTCCTGTTCGACCTGTTCTTCCTCAACATTGAGGATACGCACGGGTACCATTTCGCCGCCTTGCAGTTCAGCCACTACTTTGCGACTGCGAGCTGTGTTAAAGAAATACCAACCGATGATCTCGGTCGAATTGGTCTCTACGCTTACTAGCTTTAAGTGTATCCGCAAAATGGTGCCGCGTGCAACCGCCTGTTCTAATCCTTGCAACACACGTTCTTCCGCCGGTCGTGGATCGCCCCTGCGTTTGAGGCTCTGCAGCAGCACAGCATCGGCCAACAACTCACGGTCGCTGACGCAGCGAGGATTGCCTTTTTTTTGTGCTAATAGCCAGAAGAGGTGCAGTGTGACTTTTAGTTCGGCTGTGTCCTCGATTTCTGGCAGCAGTTCCGTAAAGAATGCTTCCGGTACTGGCACGTATGGGTTTTTCCCTGATGGAAATCCGGCAAAGAGTGTCATAAAAATATGTCCAATTATTCCGTTGCTGGGTTGAGTTCCAGATCACGAAAACGTGTCTGGTTTGCTTGAAAATAAAGGCTGATTTCGCCAACCGGTCCGTTACGGTGTTTGGCGACAATGATATCCGCGATATTTTTACGTTCAGATTCAGGGTTATAGACGTCGTCTCTATAAATAAACATGACGATATCCGAGTCTTGCTCGATCGAGCCCGACTCTCTCAGGTCTGAAAGCTGGGGCACCTTGGATTGACGACTCTCTACAGCACGAGATAGTTGTGCTAGAGCAAGAACGGGCACATTGAGTTCACGGGCCAGTCCTTTCAGGCTGCGGCTGATCTCGGAAATCTCCTGGACGCGGTTCTCGTTGCGTCTGCCACCAATTGTGGCTTGCATGAGCTGTAGATAGTCGACGATGATCAGGTCGATGCCGTGCTCGGCTTGCAAGCGGCGGGCTTTGCTGCGCATCTCCATGGTGGAGATACTGGCTGTGTCGTCGAGCCAGATGTTGGCCTCGGAGAGGGTTCCCATGGCGTAGACGATGCGTTCCCACTCGTCTTCCTCGATCCAACCTGTGCGCAGGCGCTGCTGGTCTATCGAGGCATCCATCGAGAGCAGGCGCTGGGCCAGTTGTTCTTTGCTCATTTCGAGGCTGAAGACCGCGATGGAATTTTGATATTTGACGGCAGCGTTGTGGGCTAGACTCAGCGCTAAGCTCGACTTACCTATTCCAGGGCGGGCTGCCAACACTATCAAATCCGACTTTTGGAGTCCACCTGTCATGCGGTCGAGGTCGGTGAAGCCGGTGGGGACGCCGACGATGGTACCGCGACGCTCGTGCAATTGCTCAAGTTTGTTCATATAGTCGGATAGGATGTCGCGTACGTGGTCGAAGTCGGAGCGGGAATGGTGCTGGCTGATATTGAAAATCAACTGCTCGGCTTTGTCGAGGGCGATATCGGCGTCACCTTCTTCGTAGGCGATGGCGGCGATTTGTCCGGCGGCGTGAATGAGACGGCGCAAAATCGAGGTACGTTCGACGATGCGGCCATAGTATTCGACGTTTCCGCTTGTGGGTACCTGGTTGATGAGCGAGGTAATGTAGCTGGCTCCTCCTACATCCTCTAGCTTGTTGCGTCGCTCTAGCTCATCGCAGATGGTGATGAAATCGGCGGGTTCGTGTTCTTCATAGAGCGAGATGATGACTTCGTAGATGGTACGATGGGCATCGCGATAGAAATCCTCGGAGCGCAGAAAATCTGCTACCTGGACGATAGCCTCCGGGTCAATAATAATGCTGCCAAGTACACCGCACTCAGCTTCGATGTTTTGTGGTAACAGTTTTTCCACAGCCCTGGCTCCAGCGTTTTATAGTAATGGCGTTGAGAAGTGAGATGTGCCCTTTCTTGTTTGCCCTTGGATAGAAGTTCTCCCTATGGCGGATTATAGCACATTCGTTCGATGATGTGTGCTTCCATAGAAGTGTTTATAGGATTTCTAGGCAAAAGATGTCTGCTCTCCCAAATCTTGTGCGCCTTACCAGTGTAGCGAATCTTGCTGCTGAAATCAATGAGCAAGCAAGGGGCATGCTTTGTGGATATGTGGATATGTCTCTTGCAAGTTTGTGCTGCTACACGCATGGACATCAATATGAGCATGACATAATATGGATTTATCCCCGAATTATCCACCGTACAGGTAGAGTTATCCCTGTTTATCCACGACTTTATCCACATACTTATCCACGTGGGAGAGTTTCGGTGAGAGATGCAAAAGGGGGGGCAACGTAGCCAGGGCAGGAGCAAGCCAATGGGGGTAAACCCGCGCCCCTATGATATACGAGGGGAAGAGCGTGGAGGTGATCTAGTTGAGATGGAGGCGAATAGTTTTGCCGCAGAGTTGTTGCTGCCAGTGTGTTTGCTTGAGCGCGATTTGAAGGGGCATGTGCTTGATTACGAGGATGATATGCTGCGTCAGCTTGCCGATCGGTACCAGATTAGCTTGAAGGTAATGATTTTTCGACTTAGCGGCATGGGGCTTATCGCTCTGTAGCAAGATGAGAAACAAGAACCATGAATGAGATTAAGGGCTTGACCCAACGAGGCAAGAGGATTATTATAACAGCCAGAAATCGTAAGGTTCATAGTGGCTGCCCACCGTATCATAGATAGATAATCGTCTTTGGCTGGGCTAGGCGTCTCATGGACGCGACATGCCGAAAGTAGATCAAGAAGGAGTATTGTCAGAACCCCATGCCAAAAGATACGAAACGTGCCGCCACGAAACGGGCGGCCAAAATTGCGAAGGCCCATGCCACACAGTTGCCAAAGTTTGAGGTCAAAGAGCCACCACGTCGTACGCCCGGCTACAGGCCCCCCAGCCGTGGTGTAGCCCGCTATCCCTGGGCATCGATCATTTTAACTGTGCTCATTATTGGGTTGGGCATTTTTACCTTCTATTATTATCATCTGGGGCCTTTTGCCCGGCCAGTAGTTACAAAGCCTACGGCGGCGGTGTCGCCTTGCCTAAAGATTGTTAGCCAATTAACTGATACGTCGGCTGCTCCAACTGCCGCCCAGATTAGCAAGATTACGCATACGTACTCTCAAGCTCCGGCTATGACGATCAACACCAATAAACTTTACTGTGCCGGTATCAATACCAATCGTGGCTTGATTGTCTTGCAGCTTGATCCGAAGCTCGCGCCGGTGACGGTGAATAACTTTGTGTTTCTGGCACAGCATCAATTCTATGATGGGTTAGTCTTCCACCGGGTTGTGCCTGGTTTTATCATTCAGACGGGTGATCCTAAAGGGAATGGCACAGGTGGGCCAGGGTATAAGTTCAACGATGAGCCGGTGAAGGGCGCTTATACTGCCGGCTGCGTGGCAATGGCCAATTCTGGTGTCAATACGAATGGGAGCCAATTCTTCATTTGTACGGCAGATGATACGGCGAAGCTGCAAAAGTCGTATAATCTATTTGGACAGGTTGTACAGGGTCTGAATGTGGCACAGAAAATTCAAGGCCCTGGCGATGATGCGTCTTCGAAGAACATTAAGCCGGATGTCATAGATCACCTGATTGTGGTCCAGGCACCATAGTAGAAAGGACATTTTCATGCCAGCGAAGCGCTATAGTGCGCCTCCAGCGATGCAGATTGAGACGAATCGAACCTATCAAGCGACAATTCGCACTAATAAGGGTGATATACACCTGCAACTGAACCCTGCGGAAGCGCCAATGACGGTGAATAACTTTGTGGCGTTGGCGCGTGATGGCTACTACGATGGAGTGACGTTTCATCGCGTTGTGCCTGGTTTCGTCATTCAGGGTGGCGATCCTACGGGAACCGGCGCGGGTGGTCCAGGCTATAAGTTCCAGGATGAGCCGGTAAAACGTCGATATAAGGCCGGTACGGTGGCGATGGCGAATGCTGGGCCGAACACGAACGGCAGCCAGTTTTTCATTTGTCTTGAGGATCAGCCCGGTCTTCCGCCTAACTACACTATTTTCGGGGATACGACTTCTGGAATGGATGTGGTGCGCAACATTCGGGTTGGGGATGTGATTTCGACGATTACTATCGAGTAGAGTTTGTTGTAACATAGCTATGGCGGGACAGGGTGCGAGTAATTGCGCCCTGTTTCTTTTCAAAGTGGAGAGGGCATTTCATAATGTAGATCGTGATGGCTCTATGTGGATGAAGCGGCAAAATGTCACGAGATAGTGAGGGTGTAGTGCTATAGTTCTCCGATAATTCGGAGAAGTTTCGTTCAAGAGGGGCCGGAAGTACCAGCAGGCCCGGTGTTAGCGAGCTCAGTTGGAGTCAAATCGTGATGAGAAAAGGAGAAGACCATGACAACAACGCAAGTAAGCCCGTCTGTTGCACCTGTTGACCAGACCGGGCGGCAGTGGAGCTACACGAGTGGCACGAGTGAGACACCTTTACTTGGTCTTACGATTGGAGACCAGTTCGATCAAACAGTCGAAAAATATCCAGACCATCCTGCTTTGATTTCCCGGCACCAACAGATACACTTAACTTACCGGCAATTGCAGCAACAAGTAAATCAGTGTGCGAAAGGGCTGATGCACCTGGGGTTCCAAAAAGGTGACCGTATTGGTATCCTCTCCCCTAATCGTGTTGAGTGGTGTGTTACCCAGTTTGCTACAAGTAAAATAGGTGTCATTCTGGTGAACATCAACCCGGCATACCGACTGCATGAATTGCGGTATGTACTGGAGCAGTCGGGATGCAGTGCCCTGGTCATCGCTCCTCAGTTCAAGTCCTCCAACTACACAGACATGCTCTATGAACTGGCTCGCGAATTAAAAGACAGCGAGCCAGGCAAGCTCCAGTCCGCAGAACTGCCCGACCTGAAAATAGTCATCCGCCTTAGCTCAGAGAAAATGCCAGGGATGTTGAGCTGGGATGAACTGATGGCAATGGGTGACTTGATCTCCGACGAGCAATTGAGCGAGAAGCAGCAAGAGCAGGAGTTCGATGATCCAATCAATATCCAGTATACAAGCGGTACAACTGGTTTCCCTAAGGGGGCAACGCTCAGTCACCATAACATCCTGAACAATGGCTATTACGTGGCCCATCTCCAAAACTTCACTCAAGAAGATAAATTGTGTATCCCCGTCCCACTTTATCACTGCTTTGGCATGGTAATGGGCAATCTTGGCTGTGTCAGTCATGGAGCGACGATGGTCTACCCGTCGGAGGGTTTTGAGCCACTGGCGGTTCTACAGACGGTACAGGAAGAGAAATGTACCGCGCTCTATGGCGTTCCCACTATGTTTATAGCCGAGCTTGATCACCCTGACTTCAACAAGTTCGACCTGTCTAGCCTGCGCACAGGTGTTATGGCAGGTGCGCCTTGCCCAGCGTCAGTGATGAAGAAGGTGATCGAGCTGATGCATATGAGTGAGGTAGAGATCTGTTACGGTATGACGGAGACCAGTCCAGTTTCAACACAGACTCGCATCGATGCGCCTCTGGAGAAGCGAGTCGGTACTGTTGGCCTCATTCACCCACACCTGGAAATCAAGATCGTTGACCCGGAGACGAGCAAAGTTGTTCCCGTGGGCAAGGCTGGTGAGCTGTGCACACGTGGCTATAGTGTGATGTTGGGCTACTGGAACAATCCAGGGGCGACCGCTGAGGCTATTGATCAGGCACGCTGGATGCACACGGGCGATCTCGCAACGATGGATCGAGAGGGCTACATCGATATCGTTGGACGTATTAAAGATATGATCATTCGAGGTGGCGAGAACGTCTATCCACGTGAGGTCGAGGAGTTCCTGTATACGCATCCCAAGATTATTGATGTGCAGGTCATTGGTGTGCCTGACGAGAAGTATGGGGAAGAGATTATGGCCTGGATCAAGGTTAAGTCGGGTGAGCAGGTGACCGAAGAGGAGATTAAGGCCTACTGCCAAGGACAGATCGCGCACTATAAGATACCACGCTACGTAAAGTTCGTGGATGCCTTTCCAATGACCGTCACAGGCAAAATCCAGAAATTCCTGATGCGCAAGCAAGCGGTTGAGGAAGATCTGTAACTTCTCGCCTGTCTCCATTGTGCTTCTCGCAAGCCCTCTACACTACTTTCAACCCATTGAGAGTGGGGTAGAGGGTTTGAGCGAATTTGTGACCTTTCAGTGAGGATGAGGAGTAACTTCCAATGAGCACCCTGCTTGTTCAGCATGCGAATTTGATTGTGTCGATGGATGATAACGGTACGCAGTGGGAGGATGGGGGCATTTATGTTGAGGATAATGCGATTTCACAGATTGGGGCGCTGGGGCGGCTTCCGCAAGAGGCGGATTATACGATCAATGCGAAGGGAATGATTATTCTGCCAGGGTTGGTCAATACGCACCATCATTTTTATCAGACGCTAACGCGCAATGTGCCTGCGGCTCAGGACGTGAATCTTTTTCACTGGCTGCGCACGCTTTACCCGATCTGGGCGGGAATGACTCCGGAGGCTATCTCGGTTAGCACAAAGGTTGCGCTGGCGGAGTTGATGCTTTCGGGATGTACAACTTCGAGCGATCATACGTATATGTGGCCTCATGGTGCTCGATTGGATGACCAGATTGCGGCGGCGGTGGAGATGGGGGCGAGGTTTCATGCTGCACGAGGCTCTATGTCGGTGGGAGAATCTAAGGATGGCTTGCCACCCGATTCGGTGGTGGAGGAGGAAGACGCGATCCTGCGAGATTCGCAGCGGGTGATCGAGAGCTATCATGACGCGAGCAGATATGCGATGCTGCGGATTGTGCTTGCTCCATGCTCTCCTTTCTCGGTATCTGCGTCATTGATGCGGGAGAGTGTGGCTATGGCGCGTACCTACGGGGTTCACTCACATACGCATCTTGCTGAGACGTTGGATGAGGTGGCGTACTGTAGCGAGACTTTTGGCCGGACGCCTGTTGAACTGGCGGAGGATCTTGGGTGGGTTGGATCGGATGTGTGGCATGCTCATATGGTGCATCCGAGGACGGAGGAAGTTACACGGCTGGGCCAGACGCGGACAGGAGTTGCTCATTGCCCTAGTTCAAACATGCGATTGGCGTCGGGTATTGCGCCTATTCGCGGGTTGTGGGAAGCTGGCGCACGTGTAGGATTGGGAGTGGATGGGTCGGCATCCAATGATAGCTCACATATGCTGATGGAGGCGCGGCAGGCGCTGCTCTTGCAGCGTGTTATTGGCAATCCAGCGGCTTTAAGTGCTCGAGAGGCGCTGTGGTTGGCAACACGAGGCGGGGCTGCTACTTTGGGACGTGACGATGTTGGTTATCTCGCGCCAGGGATGGCGGCTGATTTTATTGGCTACCGACTGGATACGCTTGATCTGGCTGGAGGGGCGGTGCATGATCCACTGGCCTCGCTGATTTTTTGTCATCCACCTAAGGTGGATTTGAGTGTGATTAATGGGCGGGTACGGGTTATGGAAGGGCAGTTACTGGATGTTGATTTGCCTGTACTGGTTGAACGGCATAATGCGATTGCGGTAGAGCTTGTGAGAGGGGAATTGGCTTAGGTGGTGTTCCTGGTAAAGGCTGCATACACGCTTGACAGATACACAGGGAGGACATATACTCCTTTTGGGGAAAGAGTTTATTTCGCAGATGGTTCCTGAAGCTCTCTGCCTGCTTTTCTGCGCGTCTGTCTTGACTGTTCTGATTCCAGCCAGTGAGGCAGTTGGCTCCCTCAGCCAACTGGGTAACCACCATAGGTGAGGCTGATGATAAGTATCTTCACGTCGGCAGACGCTTGCACTGTTTCATCCATCCCCTGGTTTATCCATGCGAAGTATTTTTTTGAGCATACCCAAGGAGCGAACGACTATGGATCCTAATAAGTTTGATGCTTTCACCAAAGCTATGGTAACCAAGACTTCACGGCGCCAGGCGCTCAAGAAGTTTGTAGCAACTACCGTGGGTGGTGTGCTGGGCCTGGTCGGTATTGGCACTGCCTTTGCTAGAAAGCCTTGCAAGCCGAATGGTATAGGCTGTAACAGTAATTCTCAGTGCTGTAGTGGGGGTTGCTGCCACGGCACCTGTACCGACCTGAGTACCAATCAAAACTGTGGTGCCTGTGGCAATGTTTGTGGTCCAAATCAGGTTTGTCAGAACGGCACGTGTATGAATTTGACGACGACGACGGGCAGTACTACCCAGACAACCACGACTACCCAAACGACAACAACTCAGACGACGGTCGGCCCAACGACGAGCACGACAGCAGCACCAACGAGACGACGACAACGAGCACAACTGCCGCACCGCCCCCCTCTAGCTTTCGGGGGTAGGCTTTTTTGAAAGCAGACAAGGGGGAAAAAGGTCTATGGGTATTGTTTTGTTGGTCCTTCTGCTGCTTGTAGGGCTTGGGGGATTGGGCTGGCTTGTGTGGCAAATGCTGCAACAGCAGGGACGTGTGCTACTGCGCCTGGAGGCACTGGAGACTTCGCGTGCGCGGGTTGATCTTGCGATGCCGGGAACTGTGCCGATGGCTACGGCTATCCAGAGGAATGTCAATGGAGCGGTGGGATCAGCGGCTCCTGTTAGCACCAAGATCGGCGACGGAACTGTAAACTTGAGCCAGCTTGACAGCGAAACGAGTGCTGAAGGTACTGCTGATCCTCTGGATATGGCAAATGGCCTGGCTGAGCCAACAGAAGTCGATGAGAATATAGAGCTGACGATAGGGATGGCCACCTTTAACGACTTTGAAGGGGTCTACTTTACCTTACAGGCGCTTCAGCTCTACCAGGACCTGGAACATACGGAATTGCTGGTGATCGATAACTATGGGTGCCCGGATACAAAAAATCTGGTAGAGGGATGGCTCAAGGGAAGGTACATTCTAGCAAAGAGTGTTGTGGGGACGGCAGCGCCACGAGACCTTGTTTTCAGAAAAGCACGAGGCAAGGCTGTTTTGTGTTGTGATAGCCATGTGTTGTTCGCTCCCGGGGTTATCGGCCGGTTAAAACAGTTTTACCAGGAGCATCCTGATTGTCAGGATTTGCTGCAAGGTCCTATGCTTTACGATGATGGGAAAACGGTTGCGACGCATTTCGATCCGGTTTGGAGAGATCAAATGTGGGGAACGTGGGGAAGCGATGCAAGAGGGGAGGATGCTGATGGGGAGCCGTTCGAGATTCCCATGCAGGGTTTGGGGGTCTTCAGTTGCCTGAAAGAAGCCTGGCTCGGCTTTAACCCTGAGTTTCGTGGTTTTGGTGGTGAAGAAGGGTACATTCATGAAAAGTTCCGGCAGGCTGGCAGGCGATGTCTTTGTCTTCCCTGGCTCCGTTGGGTGCATCGTTTTAGTAGACCTGCTTATATGAAGTATACAGTAACGGTGGAGGAAAAACTGCGCAATTATTTGATCGGACATACAGAGCTTGGGTTGGATCTTGAGCCGATACTTCGGCATTTTTCCGAACATATTCCTCATGAGCGAGTGATCGCCATTGCGGAACAGACTCTTGGGATGCAATGGACTAATAAGCCTGTTCCAAGGCAGACTCTGGTTGTTGGTGACAGTCCGCAGGCTCAGAAAGCAGATACTAATCGAGGCCAGGTGGCAGGGGCAATCGACTTACCAATGGCTGCCGCTGCATCTCAGGAGAACGACAATGGAGCAACAGTTACGCCTCTGGTCCCTGCTGTACCGAGCATCGGTGATATAGCCCCGGACTTTAGTCTACCCGATCTCTCAGGTAAACTTGTCCGTCTCTCCAATTTTCGGGGGCATCAGACGCTCGTGCTCTTCTGGAGGCCCGATTGTGGCTTTTGCCAGCGCATGCTCCCAGACCTGTTAGCCTGGGAGTCCCAGCCACCCCAAGGAGCACCCAGGTTGCTGGTGGTCTCAACCGGCGGCGTGCAGGACAATCAAGTGATGGGGTTACGCTCAACCGTTGTGCTCGACCAGACAGGGATGAGTATCGGTAGAGAGTTCGGGGCGGTAGGGACACCGATGGCCGTTCTGATTGATGCCGGGGGCAGGATTGCCTCAGAATTGGAGGCAGGGGCACCAGCAATCCTTGTACTGGCAAATGGCGGACGGGAGAAGGCCGTATATGTTCGCTGAAAAAAGGACTCGCCATATGCAACAGGTGACGAGTCCTTTTTTGAAAGAGATGCTTTTATCTGCGTGGAGCTTCAAAAGACGAAATACCGAGCGCATTTCTGGTTGCGCTCACATAATCTTCCTTCCAATGAGGCTTGAGGACATAGCGGCCCTTTTCTACAGGCATCTGACCAATGCGGTTGTACCACTCTTCGATTGGCTGTATGCCTGAGAGATGCACTGGACTGACACCCCATCTATAAATATAGAACCACTCATGGGTACGTAATACAGGTGGGTTTGCTTGTTTCACCTCTGGATGAGTCTTCAGACGACGGTCTAAGATTTGATCTTCTTCACCGGTGGTGTGGGGATAACCATCGACTGTATCGAAGGCGGAGCGGGTAAAAAGCGAGCATATGTGACCAACGCCCATTGCATGGTCTTTATGGAGGCCTTGTGGATCGAGAAACCAATACACCTGCGGGTTGTAGTAGTCGGCACTGCCAAGCTTCTCAAGGCTCTTAGAGATGCGCCAGGGGAGCATGATATCATCATCGTTCCAAAGGGCGATGATGCTACCTTGAGCAAGGGCAATCGCAGCATTGAGTTTCTCTCCATAGGAGCGGAAACGCCTCGGCAAATTGATTACAGTGACATCAGGGACATTACAGATCAACTCCTGGCCTGGACAGTCGTTGAGAATGATGAGTTCCTTATCGGGGTAATCTTGTCTCAGGAAGGATTCGATAGCTTCCTCCACCAGCCACTGGTATTTTGGTGATCTGTTATATGTAGGACAGATACAACTTACTTTCATATGCTTTACTACTTTCCTTGACTCCATATAAAACAGCATCGACTACCTGTTGGAACCAGTCATTCAGGGAAGTGGAAATGAGATTGGTGAAGAGTGCGCGAGGGATACCTCCTCTTTTTGTTGCTCTATTGTAGTGATAGAGAGATGTTTCGTCAAGCGAGCCACCAATATGAGAGGCGCTATCTATAGAGCTGTGAATGAGCGCTTTGATGTAGCCTGGCATTACATCGTCGTCCAGCCAACCACCTCGAACTCATACCCCTCACCGGGTTGGGAAAGCGTTGCAAACATGGTTGGCGTGCCACCACTCAAGGAACCAAAGTAGAGTGAAAAGCTGGCAGAATTGTTCTGGAAGCTTGCTACCCGCATGGTATACATGCTGCCATTCCGGGAGAAATTTGACCAGGGGTATTGTGTATCGCGATTCAAGCTCGTTTGGTCTTCTGTTTGCTCGGTGGTGAGACGTGTGAGACCGGAGCCGTCGGTATTGATCTTCCACAGGCCATTTTGACTGGTATCAACACTGGTTTGCTGGTCGCTCTGATTCTCGATGATGAAGAGGAGGCTTGTACTGCTATAGCCTACAACGCGTACTGATACAATCGCCTGTTTGGAATTGCTATAGACCGTATTTGATTGACCACTAGTCCCTGATTGCATCGTGATACTACTGGGGCCTTGGCGTAGTCCTGCCCCACCTTGCAAATCTTCGAGCTGAATGCAGTGATCGACAAAGAGCTTTCCTTTATCGTAGCTGCTATCAAAATCCCAACAGTAGGGTGATTGCGCCTGGGCTACCAATTGGAGGTTACTCATATGCTGGTTCGCTCCATTAGAGGTATCGAGTATATAGAGTTTTGGCGGCAAATCGGATGCCGTTTGAGATGGATCGGTCACGTCTGTGTAGCTCATGACATAGACCTTTTTATTATCGATCCATGTGCGAGGCACATAATAGGTAGACGGGTCGGCATTGAGCAGTTCGGGTACGACTGTTCCATGTGTGAGGTCTAACAGGTACAGTGTAAGATCAGGTCTGCCGTCCCCCTCGAAAATGATCTGCCTCTGGTCAGGAGACCACTGCACACTGCTCATGTAAGTTACTTGAGCCGAGGTACAATAGAGCGTTTGCAATTCCTGACCATCCATGCGGATCAGTTGTAGTTGTGTTCCCGTAGTGAAGAGGATCCATTGTCCATCCGCTGAGACCTGAGCTTCAGTGATGCGGACGTTTGGCTCTTGTAGGATCTGGGTGGTACTGCCTGTAGTGACATCGTAACGGTTCAGAAAGGAAGGCCCAGAGCTATTTATTCCTCCTTTGTATGAGAGGTAGACGATGTTCTGATGGCTTCCTAAGGCCAGAGGCGGCATTACGGCAGCACGGGCGGTTCCTGGAGCTGGGCAACTGGTTGTTACCGACGGTAGGGAGTTACCAAGAGTTGGGGAAGTGGGCTGTGTGGAAACAGGTCGAGCGGTTGCGCTTGCGGTGGGAGCGTGGACTGAAGCAGTAGGGCTTGAATTCACACTCGGGGTAGCAGGAGCAGAACCGCAGGCCGATGTGATGAGCATGGTCAGGCAACAGATAACAGAGGCGACGAAGAAGGTGTGATAGCGAGTATTCTTCATGATTGCTCCCCTTTCAGATAGCGTTTGCTCTCCGTAAGTATCCTGGTGCAAACTTTACTACTTGTTTCATAGTTTACATGCATCGGGGAGAGAAGAGACCTGTAGAATTACCTGTCTTATTACCTGTTTATTGACCTACAAAGGTGACAGATGAATGAATTACTGATCCCGTAAAATTGCCTAGAGCGAGAGGGAAATGAGGTTCACTCAGTCCAACAGTTTAGTTACGTTGTAGGATGTTGCCCTGATGCGATGGCGTAACCGGGTGCGCTAACTGCATAGGACCAGCGAATAGTCTGGTTGCCGTAATCTCCACAATCTGGCTGGTGTAGGATAGTTGTGGATATGGGTTCCCAGGCAGAGTTGCCTGTTCCGACGGTGCCCCCTTGAAAGGCGTCACAGGTCACATTGTAGATGTAGTAGAGGTGGCTGCGAGCGGATGCGGGAGCACTAATTTGCACTTGGGTTCCCTCTTGCTGAAGGGATAGTTTGCGGTCTGAGGGCACGCGGGAGGCCACGTGGATTTTGAGAGATGGCCAATGCCCGTCGAGGGGGCTTGTGCCAAAGGTGGTGCTTCGGGTGCCGTCAGGACCAACCTGAGTGTGCAAGAAGTTCGCGCCTGGTGTTAATCTAATGTCCCCACTGCTTGATAGAGCACTAAACTGGTGGATGGTGAGGGTTTCTCCAGGTTTGAGTTGTGTCTGTAAGAGGGGACAGGAATGCACATCATCAACGGGCAATGTATAATCTGGGGCGCTGCCACCTGTCATATCCAGAAAAAGGGCGGCGCCACATCCCCCTGCTACAGACGATCCCTCGAGCGTAAAAGTTTTCTGAGTATGATTAGTAAGCGAAAGGTCCGCGACGAACAATTCGCTCAGGAAGTATGGTCCAGGTGTGATACGCATGGAAAATTCCAGTCCACCAGCCTGGACGTGGGCGGTGACTGGAGTTCCCACTGCACCGACAGGTGAGCCGTCAGCGGATGGTTGGTGGGATCTGAAGAGCAGGAGGGATATGCCGATTATGGCGGCAATTACCAGGACGGCTGCTATTGTGTTGAGTCGATGTGAGATGTGGGTATTGGATGAAGGTGATGTGGATGGTTTCTGGGTTGGGTTATCCTGGGTTTCTGTGTTATTTGGTTGCATGAGTTCCTCCTATGGTATGGATGATGACTATCAATAGAGGGTCGTGGAAATGATGCCAAAAGTTCCATAGGTTCATTCCTTGCATACCGTGATCTTTCTGCTATGGTATATTTCTAATGAGGAGGTATTTATTATGAGTTCAGCAGAAATCGTACAGACGTTTATTACGGCTTTGCAGTGGGGGGATATGGAGGTGACGGTGAGTAGGATGGCGGATGATTTTGTATTTAGTGGGTGGACACCTCGACCTTTGGATAGGGGTGAGTTTTTGGCAATGCATAGCACACTGAAGGATGCGATGCCGGACTACTCGTTTCATCTGAGTGATGTGCAGGAGGGGGATGAGGGGGTAACGGCGTTTATTCAGATTACGGGTACACAGATGCGGGACTTGAGTTTGCCTATGTTTGGAGTGCCGCTTATCCGGTATACAGGGATAGATATTTCTCTGCCGCAGGTGCGTACTACGTTCTTGCTTGCGGACGAAAAGATTCGGGAGATGCACGTTGAGTCGGTACCGGGAGGCGGGCTGGCAGGATTGCTGCAGCAGATTGGGACTGATCTGCCGCTCTTGCCGAGGTTAGGTGATTCGGATATCCGGCGCATGAACGAGTCGGGTGAGACAAGTATTTAGTTTCGCTATTCTTCGTATTCAACATAATAGGGATGCCTGCGTGTGGCAAGCCCGGCACCGAGGCGGCTAAGAATTCCTCCGATTACTCCGTAGACGATGAGGAGAACGAGGGCAAAGATGATGCCGCCGGTGACTGCTCCCGCGCTTACAGAGCCATTGGTTACGTAGTGATCTGGATAGCCGGGGATGTAGGTGATGAGGAAGATGGCCGCGTAGTAGATGACTCCGGCGATGAACCCTGTTACGAAGCCCAGCCTCCGTTCGATGACGACTCTACCTGTGATGAAGCCTGCGATGAAGCAGATGAGCAGGCTGATAAACGAGTACAGCGCCCAGTAGCCGAAGATGGTAAAACTGAGCGTATTATTGATGGTGTCGTGAAGATTGGGGTTGTATTTTTGATAGGTGGAGGCGTTCGCGAGCACGATGACGAGATTTACTAGCGTGCATAGTATGCCTGCGATTACGCCGATGGTTAGCGCTTTTCTGAGACGGCCGACGGGAAGTTCCGGGGTGAGCGGTAGCTCGCGCTGGTGAAGTGGTGCTTGTCGCCTTCGCTGGGGACGTGGTTGGAGTTCGTCCTCAAATTCAGGGGCGTTGTCGTCGAACCGATCTCGGTTTCGTCGCGGTTGGTGAAGCGGATATTCTTGTTCTGAGTCGCGCATTTGTTATTCCCTTGAGCTATTGGCTTGGTTTGATCAAGGCATAGATGGCAGGGTATGTGTTGATGATTTGCCAGTTGCTCAATGGCCAGTATACCATTACGGCTTTGCCAACGATGAAATTTTTGGGCACGAGTCCCCAGGAGCGTGAGTCGTCACTATATTGACGGTTGTCGCCCATGACAAAGTATTGGTTGGGTCCTACCTTCCAGACTCTGGCGATGGGATTCGCTGGACCATTGGTGATGGGGGGAAGATATGGCTCATTTAAAAGCACTCCGTTGACTCGCACACTGGTGCTATCGGTGGAGATGGTATCGCCTGGTAGCCCAATGACGCGTTTGATCAGGTCTTTGTTGGTATCGACAGGCCAGTGGAAGACGATGACGTCGCCGCGTTCTGGGCCGTGGAAGATGTAGGCCATTTTGTTGACCAGTACATATTCATTGTTTTTGAGGCCTGGCATCATGCTGATGCCGTCTACCAGGTAATTTTGTACCGCAAAGCGGATGACGGCAAAGATGAGCAGCGTGAGCGCTATGGTTTCGATAATTTCTCGTGCTAAGTGTGAACGTTTCAATGCGGACCTCGAAATATATTAACTACCGGGATGGATGGCGGCGAACACTGACGAGTAGGTATTGATTACCCCCCATTCGTTCGTCGGCCAGTAGACTACTACGGCTTTTCCTACGATATAGCTTCTCTCCAATGGACCCCATATGCGCGAGTCAAGACTATTGTCGCGATTGTCGCCCATTACAAAGAACTGATTTGGCCCCAACTTCCACGTATTACTGTCATAGTTGAAGGGTAGACGGATATATGGCTCTGAGATGGTATGGCCATCGACTGTAACACTGGTGCTGGTCGTTTGGACGATGTCACCAGGCACGCCGATGATGCGCTTGATGAAATCTTTACGAATGTCCAGCGGGTAGTGAAAGATGATGACATCTCCGCGCTGTGGAGGTGAGAAGAGATACGCCGCTTTATCAACCAGGACATATTCGTTATTATGAAAATTTGGCTCCATGCTTTGCCCATCAACGCGAAAACTTTCGACTGCCAGACGGATGACCAGGAAGACCATGAGCGTGATGGCAATGGTTTCGATTATGTCGCGGATGATATGGGTGCGTTTCTCGGACACCTTCGAGCTTCCTTTTAAAACAAAGAGATAATGCTTTGTTATGGTTGTTTCCCATTATAACTGATGTACGTCATCCATTCCATCTATTGATCTGTGAGGAGGGCAGCCCAACCTGAAGGTACTATGGCTGGTTCTCTGTTCCACGTGATTCTGACGAACCCCTTACATCTAGTAGTTCATTTGTACTGTGGGGCGATTAAGAAGAGGTTTATCACGCTAAGAGTAGTTGGTCAAATGTGTATGCTGGAATTGGAGGCATTAGACACATGAAGAAAGTACTCCTGTTGATATTTATGCTCATGCTTGTAGGGTTAGTTATCTACCGATGGGCATGCTAGCAATGTTCGGCCTTTGATAGCAAATGGCGCTGGAATGGGAAACCAAGTGGTATGGTCGGCTGATAGTCGCTTCCTTTATTATCAGAAGGTGATTGAGACCGGCGCAGGAAGTATATTGAAGGGTCAGAAAGGGGTACCTGTCCTCCGGACAGGATTCCCGCAAGGGGTCGGTCTACTAGGTAGGATTTCTTTTACCATGGACGGATGATGAGGTGCCCTTGCGCGACAGCATGGACGATGTCGGCGCGGCTGACGATACCTACCAGCTTGCCTTCGCGTACGACGGGGACGCGTTTGATTTTGCGTTCGGTGAGCAGGGCGGCGATTTCGTTGACCGGTGTTTCTTCATCGACGGAGATTACTTCGTGGCTCATGATGTCGCTGACGCTTAGACCTTCCCGGTTGACTTTGCTGATGATGTCGGCTTCTGTGATGATGCCGATGATTTGGCCGCTTGCATCAACGACGGGCGCACCACTAATACGCTGCTTGTACAATAATTGTGCGATTTCCTGTACACTAGCCTGGGGTTGAATAGTACATACATTGCTGGTCATGATGTCTCTTGCGATCATAGCGGCACGCTCCTTTGGGTGCTGGCGACGGGACAGCGGCTCAATATGCCTATCCGTTATTGTAATGATAACATAAAAGTTGGTGTTTTTGGGCTATAGTTGCCCCTTAATCCAATAGGCACAAGTCCTGTGCATGTGTTCCAACGGATAGTCCAATAGTTTTCGTCTACGTGCTATTCCACCACCTCATCATCAACAAAGCCACCAAACACGTGTAGGAGAGCAATGTAATGATCTCCTATAGACAGTATGCCATAGAGGGGAAAATTGGCCGCCAGACATTTATGGCGGCCTTGCGATAAATATAGAACGTGCAGCTAGGCAACTGATTTGGCGAAGTGATTCATTGGTTGACCCAAAGGCAGGTCTTCCATATCAGCGTCGGTAATGCGGAGGACACGGCGCAAATTTGCGAGGGCAGCCTGGATGCGTTTTTTCAGCGTGTTTTCTGATATTTGTAGTGTATGCGCCATTTCGGGTAGAGTCATGCCGTGGTAGTAGTGAAGGACGATCACGGCTTGCTGCTTGGAAGGTAAATCTTTAATGGCTTGGACAAGGTCCCAATCACGCTCCATACGGCCCTTATAGTCGTCTGCGACCTGGGCACTCAGGTTTGTTTCTTGTTCGGAAATTGTTTGACGTATGAATGCTGTTGTACGTGCCAAACGCCGCTTGAAGCTGATACACTGGTTCACAACTATACGCATGAGCCAGGGACGTAACGCTCCTGTCTCGCGTAAATTAGGTAAGTGATTCCAGGCCTGGATCAGCGCGTCTTGTACCGCATCTTCCGCGATATCGCGGTCTCCCACAATCATATAGGCCGTGCGCAGCATCAATGAACTATACTGTGCGACGATATCACTAAAGGCTTCGTTATCTCCATCGAGCGCGCGTGTAACAAGCATGTGTTGTTCGAGTTGTTCAGGCGTCTCAGCAGTGTCGATTTTTCCATGCTCCGTAACCGAGGCGTCCAGGAGTTCACTTTTTTCGTACTCAAGAATAGAAGTTGTTGGTTCATAAGGTGCAGTAAGTACAGCCATGTCGAATGTCCCTTCGCTAAGTATGTGCAAACTATGTACATAGTTATAACATAGATTATGCAAAGAGACAAGGTGTGTGTACCCATGATTTTGTATACGAGGGGATAAGGAAGAACTGTTAGCTACTAAATTTTCTTGTTGTCCTCGGAAATCGTATCAACGGGAGTTGGAAGCATCTCAACGTTGCTAGTTGATGATACTTCCGTAGCAGATGAGCTACTTACCCTTCCTGTGACTGTTATGTTTAAATAACCACCGTTATCTGCATAGTCGCCATCACAGATTTTAAAAGAGAGAGGTCCTCCTGGGGCATTCATAGTAAACGTGTAAGAATTGTTTGACTCGTATGAAGGTGTTGGCGAGACAAAGTTCTCGGTCCATTGATTGTTAATAAACATTTCCAATGCCCAGCAACTCTTATGTATTGGAGGATTGACACGATTACCTGAAGGATCTAAGAAGATGTAAAAAGCATCAGAAGAATTAGGTGTAGCGGATGCTGCATTGCCTGTACCGCTGACTGTTATGGTTACAGACCCGTTATAAGAATTCGTTGTTGTCACACCTATGGAGTCTGTAAAGTTTAAGGTAAGATTTTCTGTTGTGAGCGTTGGTGGAGGAGTAGGTGTGGGCGATGGAGTGGGAGACGGAGTAGGAGTAGGAGACGGAGTAGGGGTGGGTGATGGAGATGGAGATGGAGTGGGAGACGGAGTAGGAGTAGGAGCTGAAGACGGTGATCGAGTGGGAGTAGGAGCGGGAGAAGGCGTCAGTGATGGTGACGGGACACTCACTACTAGCGTGACTTGTATGGTCGCATTTCCGCCATTCGAGTTGATAGACAAGCCGACTGAATATCTTCCTGCTGTAAGCCGAGAGGTGTTGACAGTTAGTTGGATCTGCTGAGGCAATCCTCCCGGTTGAATAGTTCCAGAAGTGTTAGCTATTGTTAACCAGGATAAACTGGCGGTATTCACTTTCCAACTCAGCGCTTGATTGCCTACATTTCCAACGGTTGCTGCTAATGTGGCTTGTGTATTTGCTTCTAAGGTACCAAAGTTAAGAGAATTGGGATTGACATTCAGCACTGCTTGTTTATGCGGATTTGGTGGTTGCACACTGAGCTTGATACCGACTACTCCGTTTCCGCCATTTGAGTTGATAGCAATTGTCGCAATATAGGCTTTCAGTGCTAGTTGGCTGGTATCGGCTGTCACATAGATGAGCTGGAAATGGCCAGGTTCAATTGATCCAGCATCTGGGTTTAACTTTAACCATGCTGCATCGCCCGTATCAGTGGTCCAATTTAGCGGCTGGCCACCTGCGTTGTCGATCTCTATTGGTAAAATAGCTTTTATGCCCTTTTCAGGCTTGCCAAAGTCGAGAGTGGAAGTTTGAAGCACGAGCTTTGCGAATTTCGCGATCGTGAAATTCAGTTCTGCACTTCGTGAAAGAAGCCCACCGATGGCATGAATTGTATGCGCTCCTAATGATAAGGCCGCACTCACTACAATGTTCACGTCAAAGTTACCTGTACCACTTAGTGGGATAGTGGTATTTGAGGCGGTTGAGTGGATAAATTGCTTCGCAACCATCATTTGCAAGGCCGTTGACGGAACTACTCCTGCTGTTTGACGCTGAACTTTGCTTGTTGCATTACGATCAGTATAAAAGACTGGCAAGCCATTATCGAGCGTGAGAGTTACATAACTTCCAGCAAAGAAATTTCTTCCGTGTAAATGCAGTGTGCCGCCCAATTCCACGATGGTACTATCGCTATAAAGGGTCGGAGTAGTTATAAAGAGGAATGTGCCAATAAGACTAGAGAAAACAAGCATACATGCAATTGCGAGAATCAACCATCTCTTTCTAAAAGAAGGTTTCCTATTCTGTGGAATATTGCTTACAACCCAACTATTTGGAAAAGCAAATTGCGTATTGTTTACTACAGCATTCGTAGGGGATGCTCCTCTCGCACCTTGCTTATCTGTTGGTACAGCCAGGGAGGTAGGTTCAATGATACCTAACTTGTCGGGGGTCTGAAAAACATGTGTGGATGCCCCTGTTTGGGAGAAAGAATGGTCTCTATCTTGATGGGGTATAGAAGGTGTGGCCATGTGTAATAAAGGTAGAGGTGTTATAGGGTTGGGACGATATGAGAGAGGGAGGGGTGTTATAGGGCCTTCATTAACGGGTTTAGGAATTGTATTGTATTGCATCTCACCCAGGATTGTGGAACCGTTGGTGCTCTCGTACATATCTGATCCGGTGATACTCTCATAGGAATTGTAAGTGGTTGCTGGAATGAACGTAGGAATATTTTGTTTGAGTTCGTTGAAGGTATTCTTTTCTATTGTAGGTGTTTGCGTTAAAGAGGATGTTAGCGAATATGGTTGAGGCGCAGCGGAATTAACTAGCGTTGTGATGAAACTTGCGATATCCCGGTAACGGTCTGATCGTTGCTTAGACATTGCCTTCAAGATGACCTGTTCGACTGTAATTGGGATGTGGGGATTGAGTTGTGTAGGGGGGATAGGATTTTCTGTCAGGTGTTTAAACGCCAGGGTCAAGAAATCCGGGTCGGTAAAAGGTTGACGGCCAGTGATGAGTTCGTAGGCAATGCAGGCAAGAGCGTATTGGTCGCTCTCCTTGCTGACGTTACCCCGAAATTGCTCCGGTGCCATATAGCGAGGTGTGCCTGCGTTATCAATATGTTTTAAACTAGCTGAAGAGACTGAAGTTGCGAGACCGAAGTCGGCGAGTAGCGCTTCATTTTTAGCGTTGAAGAGAATATTTTCTGGCTTCAGATCACGGTGAATGATTTGTTGCTGATGCGCATAATGGAGTGCTTGACTGATCTGTATGAGGATAGTGAAGGTTTGTTGCAATGGGAAAGGGTGAGGAGCGCAACTTTTGATTCTATCGCGAAGCGAGCCGTTTGGTGCATACTCAGCTACCAGGTAGGGTAGACCTTCCTCGAAGCTAACATCAATGATGGGCAAAATGTGGGGATGCTTGAGTTGCTCAAGAAATTGCGCTTCTTGAAGGAAACTCTCACGTTCCTCAGATGAACTGAGATAGCTGGTGTGTAGAAGTTTGATGGCGACGATACGCTTCTTCAGTAACATATGTTGGGCCAGGTAGATCTGACCAAATGTACCACTTGCCAATTCTCTTGTTACCTGGTAATTGCCGATTTGCCTATGCATGTGGCTATTTTCATTTGTCATACTTTTCCCCTCCTGAAGTATGAAGCCGAGAGAATATAACCAATTTGTTGTAATGTGTCAGTAATCTTTTAACAATTGCAGTGCTATTATTAGCACAATACTTTTGCCATTCACTGATAAAGGAAATAGGAAATATAGTAGAGTATTGCCAGATTGTAATAATAGCATAAGAGAATAAACTTAGCAATATACTATAATGTGTCATTGTATACCAATAGATATGTCAGGGGAAATAGATGGGGGTAGGGAGGAGTCAGGAATGGGCTTCTAAGCTCTGTGATCCTCTAGCGAGGAACTGGCCTTCTCTTTAGGAGAGGAATTGCTCTCTCCGAGAGCATGCTCTGTCTCTTCATGGGCGTTCGCACCATGTGAGGCGGCAATGACACCTCCTATGGGTGCTACTGTATCGGCGACAGTCTCGGTGGTGGCTTCTACTGAAGTGGCAATGTCTTCATCTGGAAATTCGTCGGGATGCCTTTCACGCCATTGCATCCAGAAGGCGACCAGTAATGCTTGTAATACACCGGCGATAGGGGAGGCGAAGAGGGCACCCCACAAGCCAAAAAGTTCGGCTCCAGTAATTAAAGCAATGATTGAGACGATGGGGCGTAGTCCAACGGCTTTTCCGACGATACGGGGTCCTACGACATCACCTTCGAGCACATGCACGATGATAAAGTAGCCGAGTACCAGTACTCCTATCAGCCAGCCCTTTGTGAGTGCGAGAACGACGCAGATGACGCCAGAGATGAGTGTGCCTAGAACCGGAACGAATTCCAGTATAAAAGCCATGACACCCAGTAAGACGGCATAGGGTACCTGGAAGATGGCCATTCCAACGCCTACCAGTACACCAACGAGGGCGGAGAGTGTCAATTGCCCACGTATATATCCGCCGATGACGCGCTCGAAGGTACCAAGTACAAAGTTTCCTTGCTCACGCTGCTGTAGCGGTAGGTTGTTGCGTAACCATTGCACGGCCCGCCCGCCATCTATCAAGAAATAGATGCTCAATACTGCTACCAGGATGATATCTAGAAGAGTACCGAAGATGCTTTGCAATACTGGTATAGTACTGCCAGCGATGCTTGTTGCGAAATTTTCAAATTGTGCAATGACGCTTGTACGAGCTTGCGATATCTGAGCCGTTGAGAAGCCAAATGATTTCACGAACTTTTCTAAGGGGGTAAGTTGATCATTTCCGGTGGGTGTAAGCAAGGTTCCTACATACTTCGAAAGGTCGGTAATCTGATGGACGGCTGTGGTGATAATAAAATAAAGAAGCAAGCTAAGTCCAACGAGAACGATAAGATAGACAATCAGTATAGCTATAGGGCGGGGCATGCCACGTTGAAAGAACTTCACAGCAGGTACGAGGGCAAATGCGAGGAATCCTGCGATAGTGAGTATCAGCAGCGTTGAGGCGATATGTCCTGCTCCCCATAAAACCACGACAACTAAGGCAATCCAGGCGAGAATGGCTATTGGGATGTCGCGTCTGCGCGTCCATTTGGATGCGGCTTCTGAAGAAACGTTTACGCGCAATTTACTGCGGTTTCGGGACTCTTTGGCGTCTATAGACATATGTTTTGGTTCTCTATTTCTGGTCAAGAATAATCGTCACAAGAATGAACGCTTCATGTGCTTAATAGTATAGCGTATGGAACGGGGAAATGGTGTCAACATGAGGGGAGGGAGGGCCAAAGGATTCACGTCTATGGACGAGGAGCTTTTTGCCGAGGTGGTTTCACGAGTGCGATGGCAGGTCTCTACCTGTGCTCCTTTGTTCGGCAATATGGCTCGCTCAGCAGCTATCTGGTTTATAATGTTCAACATGTTCCACCGCCTCACTCTCCTTGGAGATTTGCTCAAGGCTATTGCCAACCATGAGTTGCGACTGTACTACCAGCCGAAGGTCGAGCTAAGAACGGGTCTTGTCATGAGCATTGAAGCCCTGCTGCGCTGGCAGCATCCCATCCATGGCTTTATCCCTCGAGGCAGTTGCCTAACCGCTGCAACTCATCATCACTTTTTGAAGAGCAATAAAAAAGGAGGGGCTAATTGCCTCTCCTTGGCTGGGGTGCAGGGATTCGAACCCCAATTGGCCGATCCAGAGTCGGCAGTCCTACCATTGAACGACACCCCAATTTCGTTGGTGGAATGTATGATACCTTAAGTCTTGTGGGATGTCAAGCCAGTTTCTCGATTCTCGATGGCTCTCCATCCACTCTTGCCTCTACACTTTCCCAGGTGTGGTACTGTAGGGACAGGAGTGAATGGGGAGGCGAGGTGACTCCTTACAAACGTCTAGTCTGCCAATGCCTCGGCAGATTTTTGATCACCCGCAATGACACTTCGTCGCTTGAACCCATACCAGTAGATGGCACCAACGACGAAGAGTACTACCAGTGTGAGTTCAAAGAGTGGTACGTCATTAATGAAGGGAACGTTGGACAGTCCTGAAAAGGCCACGCCCAATACTGTATTGGTGTAGATACTGCGTAGTCCTCCAAACCATAGAAAGTTGATGATCATCAGACCACCATAGATCAGTGCGAGTACGTTGATTAGTATGCCCCAACGACCGAGGCTAAAGGGCGCTTTTTCGTGGGGCCAGCCTCTTAAACGCGCACCGAGCGAGGCGATGTTGTTCAGGAAGTACGATGTGTAGATCAGGCCGGTTGCGCCAATCACGATGATGCTAATGGCAGAGGTAAGATTGACAAGAGCTAGCAAGGGAATCGCGGAAAGCACGGCAACGGCGATGCCTGCCCACATAGGTGTGCGGAATGTTGGGTTGACGGTTCCCCAAACTCTGCCGAAGGGAAGGCGTCCATCGCGTCCCATTGAGAACATCAGACGAATGGTGGCTGATTGGATGGCCAGCGTGCAGACACAAATGGCAACAAACACGACTCCAAGATACACATCACCCCAGAAGCTCCCAAGGGCATCTATGATGATTGTTGGCAGTGCTTGGGTAGCGTTTGCACTGGCTGCAATCCCTTCGATCTTGGTTTGGTTTTGGATTGCAAGGATGGTGCCGCCCAGGAAAAGGAGGCCCGCGATAAACGAAAGGCCAATAGACCATAGTACACCGCGAGGAGCATTGCGCTGTGGGTCTTTGGTTTCCTCACCAAGTGTCCCGGCTGTGTCAAAACCATAGATCACAAACAATGACATGAAGAGTGCTGCGGCAAAAGCTCCGAAGTAGCCAAAACCGAAACCTGGAGTCCAGGGCATAGCAGGCACAGCAGGCGTTGTTGCTGTAGCAGGAACAGCGGCCTGGATATCAGTATGAGGGCCGGTGAAGAGGAAACCAAGAGGGTTGTGGTGGAAGAAGATCAGTAGAACGAGGGCAAAGAGGAACATGCCGATAATCTCAGCAACCACACCAATGTTATTGATAATGGCGACTAGCCTTACACCTGCTACATTGATGATGGTACCGATGATGATCGAGATCAGCGCAATGAAGACCGCACTTGGCAAGCCAATGATAGTTGCTGGAATACCAGGGAAGATAGCAAGCAAGGGAATAGGAATGGTAAATGCTACTCCTGTGATCGTGAGAACGCCTGCAAAAAAGTAAAACCATCCGGTGAACCAGCCCAGACTATAGCCTGAAAGACGCTTGCTCCACTGGTAGATGGAACCGGCAATCGGGAAGTGTGAAGCGAGTTCAGCGAAGTTCAGCGCTACAAGGAACTGTCCAATCGCAACAATGGGCCATGTCCAGAAGAATGCTGGTCCACCTGCTATCAAGCCGAGGGCGAAGAGGGAGAATGTGCCGGTGGAGACGGAGATGTAGGAGAATGCTACCGCAAAGTTGGAGAGGAAACCGAGGGTGCGCCGCAATTCCTGTTTGTAACCAAACCTTTGCAGTAATGCTTCGTCTCGCTGCTCCTGAGATAGGTCGCTTTGCGCCATGTGAGAATGCCTCCTTTTGGTAGAAGATACCGACAATAAAAACAAGAGAACAACCCCACTCACCTTTGAGTTTGCAGACTATAAGGTGAGCGCGAAAGATGAAGAGGACAACGAATGATTGCAGATTTACGAGATTCGTATGACGCGATTGTAACTTGTCGCCTATTCGTGACAATCCTCACGAACTGATTCGAAATCCGCAACTATTTTGATTACATACTAGAGTTTACCATGCCTGTTCGCCAATAAGCAATGTGCCTATATTATACAAGCGTGATGTGGATGTTTTGTGAGAAAGGTTGGCTTCATACAGGTCTGTGAATTGTCAGAGGTATATGAGAGGGATGGGAGGGTTTTGCGAACTCTATATTGTCATTTTGTTTCGCGAAGGCATACAATAGCCATCAGGTAGATACTAGAACGAACACTGTGTATTTCTCAACTGTAAGAAAGGATCGATTTATGCGAAGCAAGATAACAGTTGTTGGAGCTGGCTTTGTTGGAAGCACATTGGTCCAGCGGCTGGCGGAACGTGATTACGCCGATGTGGTGATGTACGATATCATTCCGAATATGCCACAAGGCAAGGCGCTGGATATGCTTGAGGCTGGTCCGGTTGTTGGCTATGACTCACTGGTGATCGGCACGAATGACTATGTTGATACTGATAACTCGGATATCGTTGTGATTACCTCTGGTCTCCCACGGAAGCCGGGTATGACGCGCGACGACCTGGTTAAGAAAAATCAAGAAATTATTACGCAGGTGACGCGGGAGGTTGTGAAGCACTCACCGAACTCCATCATTATTATGGTAACAAATCCCTTGGATGCGATGGCGCAGCTTGCGTACCATATCAGCGGTTTTCCGCGCAATCGTGTTGTGGGTATGGCGGGTGTGCTGGATACGGCACGTTTTCGCACGTTTATCGCGCAAGAACTGAATGTATCTGTACGTGATGTGCAGGCGTATGTTCTGGGTGGACATGGTGATACGATGGTGCCTTTGGCTCGTATGTGTACTGTTGCTGGTGTGCCTATTTCGCAATTGTTGCCAGCCGAACGCATTGAACAGATCGTGCAACGCACGCGAGATGGAGGCGCGGAGATCGTGCAACTGCTTGGGACGGGCAGTGCTTATTTCGCACCATCCGCTTCGGTATTGCAAATGGTGGATTCTATTTTGCTGGATAAGAAGATGATTATGCCCTGCGCTGTCTACTTACAAGGTGAGTATGGCATCAAGGATCTTTTTGTTGGCGTGCCAGCTAAATTGGGCGCTGGTGGCATGGAGCAGGTGATTGAGATTGAGTTGAATGAGAATGAGCGTGGGTTGCTGCAGAAGTCGGCGAATGCGGTGAAGGAGTTGGTGGGAGTAATGGGGATTTAAGTCTATAGTTGATCTCATGATGAACTTTGGCATGGTATTGAGGAGATATCATGCCATTTTTATTAGGAAGAGCTATTTGAGAAGAAGTTAAACCAATTCACAAGGTGTGATAGAATAAAGATGCAAATTGAAGGGAAAGGCCGAAAAATTATGTATCGGTTTCTGATCATCATTGAGCAGAGCAGCCGCAATTATAGCGCGTATGCTCCCGACCTTCCTGGCTGTATAGCCACGGGAAAAACCTTGGATGAGGTTAAATCTAATATGCGTGAAGCTATCAAAATGCATATTGAGGGGATGGTTGAAGATCAGGAGCCTATTCCCACGTCTCAGACTATGGTGGACTACCTGGATATTTCTATTCCCGGCTCAGCAGCTTGATCTCCTTGATCCTCTTCGGGTCTTGATCCCTTCTCTGTACCTGCAATCACCACAATATACTCTCCTCTCACCTTTGATTGCCCAATAGATTTCAATAGCTCTGAGATTGTTCCCCTTACAACGGCTTCGAACATCTTCGTGAGATCGTTGGCAAGCGCGGCCTCTCGATTTCCGAATACTTCGAGGGCGTCTTTTAAGAATGCTTCGAGGCGATAGGGGCTTTCGTAGAAGATGAGGGTGTGGGGTGATTCTTTGTCGATTTCTAGAAAGCGGTGCCGGGGGCCGGATTTGCGAGGGGGGAAGCCGCGAAAGGTGAAGCTGTGAACAGGTAATCCAGAGAGGACCAGGGCCATGATGAGGGCGGTTGGACCTGGTATCATGGTTACCTCTATTTGGGCTGCTATTGCTCGTCGCACCAGAGTAAAGCCGGGGTCGGAGATGCCGGGCGTACCTGCGTTTGTGACGAGGGCAACGGATTTGCCTTGCTTTAGTAGTTCCTCGATATGTTCTCCTGCTCGCTGTTCATTGTGCTCATGGAAGGCTAGTTGGGGTTTGGAAATATCAAAGTGCTTGAGGAGCATGCCGGTCTTGCGCGTGTCCTCACTTGCGATAATATCAACTTCGCGCAGCGTTGTGAGCGCACGCAGTGTGATATCGTTCAGGTTTCCGATGGGAGTAGCGACAAGGTAGAGCATTTTGTCCTAGCCCTCCGCTTTTGATTCTTTGCGTATTTGTGAGAGTTTGTCGAGTAGTTCGGGCCGTTTAACTTTCAATGTATGGGTCCGTGGGAAGTCTTGTTCGGGCCAGATGGTGAAACCGCGCACTTGTTGATGTGAAGCTAATTGCTTGTTCGCTTGCTGAATGGCTGATTTAGCCTTGCTGGGATCATCCATTAATAGGACTGCATGTACGACTGGCCCCGAATCTTGCTCCATAAGCCCAAGGACAACGGCATCCTTAATCAGGGGATTGGTGAGCAGTACGTTTTCTATGTCTTCCGGAAAGACGTTTAAGCCATTGGGAAGCACGATCAGGTTTTTCTTGCGTCCCTTTAAATAGAGGTTGCCTTTGGCATCTTGAGAGCCTAGATCGCCAGTGTGATACCAACCATTCTCAAAGGCGGCAGCGGTCGCTTCGGGGTTTTTCCAGTATCCAAGGGCGACATTTGGTCCCCGCACCAGGATTTCGCCATCGTCTGCGATGCGCACCTCTTCACCTGGGAGCGTCTTCCCGATGGAGTTAAATAAATGCTCATTAAAGGGAGTGGCTGAGACAACGGGTGAGCATTCGGTTGCGCCGTATCCCTGCAAGACGCGGAAGCCCATATGTTCCCAGCGCTCAGCAAGCTTGGGAGGGAGGTAAGCCCCCCCACTGACAAAAAAGCGAAAATGTCCACCAAAGCGCTGATGTACGTTTCGGAAGAGGATGCGCCTGAGGCGAAAGGGCAGGTAAGGAGCGATGCGATGCAGCATTTCCCACTGCTTCTCTTTGTGCTGGCGGCGTACCTCCCGCTCTATGCCGTTTAAAAAGAGTTGCAGAGCCTGCGGCACCAACACCATACAGGTGACCTGCTGAGAGGAGAGCAGTTTGAGTAGGGTCTCTGGCACCAGGGAGCGAGCATAGACGTTGCTGCCTCCAGAGTAGAGCAGTGCAACCTCGATCGTCATTTCAAACATGTGGCTGAGTGGCAGGATTGAGAGTGCTCGGTCGCTAGCCCGGATGTCTACAACCTTCACTGCTGCGATGGCATTACTGCTGATGTTACGATGCGAGAGCATTACTCCTTTGGGTTGGCCCGTGGTACCAGAAGTAAATACTAGCTCTGCCAGGTCATCACCGCTTACTGTTGGTAATTTTGTCGTATCAAGCATTCCTTCGGGAAGTTTGTCGATATCTAGAAGGGGAAGTGGAGGTTGTTTCAGGCTATCATACTGCTTTACTGTTGAAATGAGTAACTTTGCCTCGGTCGTTTGAGTAATTCGAGCAAGGAAATCTTCACGCGAATTGACATCCAGTGGAACGACTACTCCACCTACAAGTAATGTTCCTAAATATGCAACCATCCAATTTATACAACTCGCGGACCAAATGAGAAGGCGATCCCCCGGTTTCATCTGTTGCTCCTGAAGGTATCCCGCAAAACGATGAACACGTTCCTGGAGTGCGGCGTATGTCAGGGTATCCATCTGATTACCATCAATAGGTTCAATAAGCGCAGAGCGATTCTTGAAGCGTTCAGCGGAAGTGGTAAATAATTCGTTGATGGTTTCCACATCTTCCTCTTTCTGATATGTGGACATCTCAATAATATTAGGAAAAAATTCCTAATTATTTGTGGTAGCTTGCTAATGATGCAATGTCGAAAATATACTATAGCCTATGATCTAGCATTATAGAGGAAGCAAATGCTTTTTACCAGGGTATAGCTAGCAAGGAAACCTAAAGCGGTTCTTACATGTTAACTATTGCAACTGAATTACTGTAAAACAGAGTATTGAATGCATAACCATTTAATACGTTTGTTGATCATCTTTTTTGGAATACGCAACTTATTTATTCAACTTCCTTATAATTTTTCGTATTATTGGTTCCTTGATGTCTCGAATATGATAATAGCGTCTATAATACGAAGTTGTTACGGTGACTTGATAGAAAGCAATATGAGAGTAAAAAGCAAATTTGCCGCTCGACTTGAGAGGTTTGATGTACTGGTATATAATAGAACAAGAAATGTTATAAATTATTTTGTTTGCTTTTAACTTTATTAGCGATATTCAGTGAAGTACCAATATTTTGTATCAAAAAATATCGAAAAAATCTGCTAAAGATGCTAGTATCTTTGTCAGTTTACCTTCAAATAAATTGTTGAATTCTGATATTCAATATGTTATCATATATAACGGAGGATTCTGTTGATGTCTCTCTTAGTTGAGATGTAATAAGCTCATAAAAAGATGTATCTCTTGATAAGATACAAAAGGTGCAGGTAATTAGGAATTGCTTGTACTGAGACAGTTCAACAAACTTGTATTCGGGTATTTCCCCCATACCCATTCTTAAATAAAGAAAGGAAACGTTCGTATGGCTTCGCTTGAAACTGCGAATGTCGGAAAAGCTGTGGCTGCCAGAGTCGGTACGAACATTCGAGAGGTCCGTACGAAGCTTGGGTTGACTCAAGCTCAACTTGCAGCGCCAGAATTTTCAATCTCGTACATTTCTGCGATAGAGAGAGGAAAAATTCGACCATCACTGAAAGCTCTCTCGATTTTAGCAAAACGATTAGATGTTCCATTGACCTTCTTGCTTGAGGGTTCTCCGGCAGGGGCTGCTGAAGCCCGTGCTGTGGGCTACTCTCCTGCAGATTCTGGACCTGACCAACGGATTGATGTTGACCTGCTTCAAGCGAGTGTGCTGGTGCAGCAGCGTGCCTTCCAAAAGGCGGCTGAGGTGTTGGACCCCATTCAACCGGAGCGGATCACCACAGATCAAGTGTATCGATTGTATCTGTTACGTGGACAAATTCACTTAGGTCAGAAGGAATATCAGGAGGCGGTCGTCGACCTGCGGGCTGCTGTCACGCAGGGCGAAGGCTTGAATGACATTGAGTATATTGAGCGCGCCCGCAATCTCTTAGGCAAGGCCTACTTCTTGCTATATAACTATACTCTGGCGATGGAGAATCATCTGAGATGCAATAGCGCCATTGAGAACGGGCATATTAATGATCCTGTGTTTTCACTTGATGTCTATAGCAATCTTGCCAATGACTACTTCCGCCTGGGTGACCTGGGAAAAGCCGTCACTTTCTATCATCGTGCCTTAGCGATGCTGGAAGAAGTGACACGCGACAGTAAGAGTTATGCTCAGAAGTATATGGAGATTAGTCAGCGCTATAAATCCGTCGGGAAGCTGACGATTGCACGCGATTATGCCATGAAGAGCCTGGCTATCTATGAGATGCGCGATGAGCAGCGGCTGGTTGGATTGACGCATCAGCGTCTAGGCAAGGCATTGGAGCGACAAAACGATCTGGATGGAGCAGAGGCAGAGTACCGACAGGCGATTGATATTGAGCGTGAGCTTGAGGATGATGCCGCCGCATCGCTGTGCTACACGAGCCTGGCGGAGTTGTTGCAGAAGCGTGGACAAACGCAGCAGGCAGAAGCCGAGGCACAGGAGGCGCTCACCTTTGCACGTGCTAGTCAAGATGCGCAGATGCAAGGGCAGGCGCTGATTGCGTTAGCACAAATCCGGCACGGCGGTGATGATTATGCGGGAGCTGATGAGCTGTTCACGCAGGCGCTTCAACTCCTGGATGCGTCGAATGCGCATGAAGTTGCCGCAACAGCGTATTCACGCTATGGCAAGTTGTTGGAGGATCGTGGTGATATCACCGGCAGCTTGAGTGCAATTAAGAAAGCGCTTGAGCACCAGCGTCAAGGTAAACGCGGCGATTTAGAATAACGGGTCTTAGCACAAAACAAGGCGACTTTGTGGTTGCTCCTACTTCCTACGATAGGAGACGGAAATCAAACTTCGTATAAGTAGGGGCAGCCTTAAGGTCGCCTTGAGCATTTTTCTATGTTAAAATACTATTATGCGATAGCCCGTAGATAAAAATGTAGTTTCGCCGATGCTTCGGAGGAAGTTCTCGCAATGCCATTTACGGCACATGATCTCAGGTATCATTTAGAACAAAGTTTTCCTATCCTGCAAGCCTATCTGTATCAGCGAGCACAACGCTATTTGGGGGACCTAAAATACGATGCGTTTGAAGTTGACCAAGTAGTCGGACATGTGATTGATTACTTAACGCGTTTAGGTATATTGGGAGGCGGTGATTCCGCGCCAGAAACTGCTTTGGACCGGCTGACCAATGCCCAGTTTTATGCGTTTCTGAACCGCACCATTCGGAACAAAGCAATTGATCGTCTGCGTAAGAAACGTCCGCCAATGTATGCGCTTGCTGATCACGAGGGAGCAGGGGTTGAGGGGGACGAAATTGATCCCTTAAGCGAGGCGAGTGAGTCCTTCCTGGGGACGGTGCCTTTTGCCACTCCGGAAGAGGCCGCGCTCGAAGCGGCTTCGCGTGAAGAGCTTCGTAGTCTGCTGAAACATTGTATCAAGGCGTTGAGCAGCGCTCCTCGGCAGTTTCAGGCAGTGATACAGGAACTCGAAGAGGTCGGTGCTGATGAGATTATCGAGGATATGCGCAGGGAATTTCCGGAAGTTTTTCCTACTGATCTGACACTTGCTCATCTCAGCCAGCATAAAGACCATGCTCACAAGAAATTGCGACATTGTTTGCAAAAAAGTAGCACAAATTTGGCAGTTATGATTGCATTACGTATTACAGAGTATAGAGTACCTCTCACCGGTAGTGATGAGCTATCGGTGCCTATTTCGACCCTGGCGCAGGAAGATCTTTCCGAAGATGACGTGCGGATGGGGCTGAAACAATTAGTTGCTGAAGGCTTACTTCACTGGCAGGGCGAGCAGATTGTTCGCTGCACATCTGCGCAAGAAAAGCGTCTTGCACGCTTCTACGAAGGAGAGTAGGCGTACGTACGGACTCTGGAAAGGGCAAACATGAA
This sequence comes from uncultured Chloroflexia bacterium, assembly GCA_963778375.1. Taxonomy (GTDB): domain Bacteria; phylum Chloroflexota; class Ktedonobacteria; order Ktedonobacterales; family Ktedonobacteraceae; genus CAVZTX01. Next base: position 43,764 of record CAVZTX010000023.1, read on the forward strand.
AGATCGCAATATATTCGAGGGCACACCTGAACCTCAAGAGAAATATTATCCATTAGCTCAATGGCTGCAACAAGTATTAGCGGTTCCTCCACTACAGTCGCAGGTAGAGCCGACCTCTACAAGCGATGAAACGCAAAATGGGGTATACCATCGTAAGTTCTATCGTCAACTTCCTGACTTTGTAATGGCTCTACTGAATAATGATCCACAAGCAATTCTACATTATGCGCCTCTTTTGTTTCATCTTATAGGATGTTCCAGTTGTCATACTTCTTACCTGGAATTCTATGATGCTATGCGGGTTGCGTTGGAGGAGAGTGAGGGGCCAAGGCAGACAACTTCTAGCTTGCACACGATGGCAACTACTCCCCCGCGTATGGTTGTGCGATTGTGTCAAGCGTTGATTAGAGAAGCCGAAGCGGTATTGCGCCAGGCGCATCGTGAACATACGGATGGCGATGCTTTAGGGCGTTCTTTACTGCAACAGGCGATACAGATCAGCGCACATTTGACTCAAGGACATATGCGCCAGCGTGCATTGCGCGAACTGGTGCGTGTCGCTACACTGTTTGATAACTTCAGTGAAGTCCAGGAGCAACCGCCATCACTGCACTCTTATTCACCGGTGCATAATGGTTCACAACACGGAATTGTAGTACGAGGAGCTGAGACTGCACTTCATCCTGCTGAACAGGCGACCATTCCTATACATTCAGTTCAACTCGAAGGGGTAATTACTCAACGCGGGGATACGCTAGAGTTATATCTACGCGATCTTGATGCGAAATTACGCGGTCACTATGTTGCCATCTCTGTGCCACTTGGTTCATTGCTTGAGCCTGTTCGCTGGCGTGGTGGCAATCCGCGAGCGATTCGCAGCGTTGTGCCTGTTGATGAACATGGAACGCTTACGACTCCACTTGGAGAAACGGAGTTGCGGCTGAGCAATTCTGAGGAGCGCAATTTGCTGGAGGCGATGTTCTTAAAGCTGGATCTGCGCCTGGCAGATTAATCGGGCTGAAACTCCACGGTTCCACTTTTACCACCACTTTTGCGTGCGACGTAGGCCTGTTCGAGTGTAATAGTTGTGTCTACTCCTTTGCACATGTCGTAAATGGTGAGCGCTGCGACGGTTGCTGCTGTGAGTGCCTCTACATCTACCCCGGTCTTATAGGTGGTGCGGGTGCGTGCCTCGATGTGTATCAACCCCTGCGAACTATCCAGCGTAAAGTTCAGATCAATGTGGGTCATTGGGAGTGGGTGACACAGTGGGATGATTTGTGGTGTCTGCTTGGCGGCCATGATCGCGGCGATTTTGGCAACCTCCAGGACACTTCCTTTTGCGACCTGATTAGTTTCAATCAGGTGGAGCGTTTGCGGGGCCATGCGTACACGTGCCTTGGCGATGGCCTCGCGTGTCGTTTCCGGTCGATCTGTGACGTCGACCATGTGAATGTTGCCGCTTTCGTCAAGGTGGGTGAGTTGGTTATTTGAGTCTTTTAACATAAGGGTGGAGACGTCCTTTCCACTTCTTTAAACATGCCTCTATTGATTGTAGCATGTTTACGTGGCTTATCTCCCATCCTCACTCAAATGGATATCTTGCTATCCTACTGCGGCTATCGAAGGCTTGTTTGAAGTACACCAGCGCTTCCTCTGAAGCACCCCGTTCCTCTAAGAGTTGGGCATAGCGTGCGGATTGATCGGAGAGATCCTCGCGCTTGCCGAGGGAATTGAACATCTTCAGAGCATCCCTAAAATAGACATCACCTGCATCGTACTTTTTTCTTGCGTAGGCAACACGACCACATAGGATGAGCGTTTCCGCACGAATAATGGTATCGCCGAACTGCCTGGACAGGCTATCGGCCTTTTCGGTATGTTCGTCGGCCTCGGCGATTCTGTTTTGTGAAAGGAACCATTCGGCCATGTGCATGGTGACACTAGCTAATGCAAGCTGATCCGCAAGGATACTTTCTTCTTGTAGTGCCTTCTCAAGGAATGTATGTGCCTTCTCTGGGTCCTCTTTCAGCATTGCATCACCCAGGTAGTGGTAGATTTCACTCCTTAAAAGCTGGCTGGTTTGTTGATCCTGAAGCTGTAAATACTTGTATGTATACATTGATGCATTACGATAAGAAGGTGTGGCAACTTCGTGCTCGAACAAGTTCCAGTAGGTCGATTGTAGGTTCTGGGGAGTAGTGAGTTCTTCAGTAGCTGCAAGGGCACGTTGGAACATCTCGATGGCCAGTTCAAATTTGTTCAGGAAGGTGTAGTGCTGTCCCATGTTAGTATAAACTTGGGCCAGGAAAAATGGGTCGTGCGGCGAATGCTTTTCTAGTAGATCGAGGCTGCTTTGATGGGCTTGAAGTCCCTGGTTGTAGTTGTGCATTGAGGCATAGACTGTTCCCAGCACATTGAATATTTGTGCGCTTAAATAATCGTCCGGGTCCTTGATGAGTCGTAAAGCTTCCGAGAGTACATTCTCACCTTCATGCAATTGTGCAGTTTGGGAATAAGCCCAGCCAAGTAAATAACGTAGTTGAACTTGTTGTCGTTGGCTCAAGTCTTTTAAGGATACATTGAGCAATTGTGCTATGGCCTGTTGCACTGCCCCCTGTCGGATAGCGATCTGTGCTTCTAAAAGTTCCAACTCTATCTCTTCCTCACTTTTTACTTGTGCATGAGTGGAACTGGTAGCTTTTGCACTATCCTGCGAATGACCAGGGAGGAAGTGTGTGGAAGAGAGGCCGAGACGACGTGCTAGAATTTCCATTGCACGTAGTGAGGGGTGGATCTGTCCACGCTCAATAGCAGAAATATAGCTAACAGAGAAGTCGGGGCTGGCAAGCTGGCTCTGTGTTAGTTTTTTTGCCAACCGTGCTGCTCGTAAATTTGCGCCAACAAATTGCCCAATTTGTTGATGGGATGACTGGTCAGATGGCATTAATGCCTCCTATTTATATCAAGCGGAAATAAATAAATAACAAAATGGCAGTTGAATATATTTTAAAATATGTTTAACCTCATGTCAATATAGCATAGCGGAAAGATTTTAAACCGATACTCATACTTTTATGCTTGTATACAGTGTCAGTGATATGCCCTGGTTTACGTAGTGCGTACTAATCACGTACTACAATTGGAAGGTAGAGCTATATATTTCATACATTACTGTGCATTTGTGACCAATCGTACTTGTCAATCGGTAGGAACAATGATACACTTCTTCAGGAAATAGGCATATGTTTTGTCAAAGTCAAGGATTTTCTGAATGAATATCAACTCAAATATACGCAAACTATCGAATCTTTTTATTATTCTTTTCATTATGATCAGTGGGGGGCTTGTCTACTGGCAGGTAGTAGCCGCGCAACAGGTGGCGGCGAATCCACATAATAATCGGCCATATACCTGTGGAAACGCTCCTATACGTGGGCGTATTTTCGACCGCAATGGGGTTTTGCTTGCAGATTTGCGGCCAGTGGGTACACCCGACGCAGCACCAGGCCAATTTCCTAAAGCGAATTCAACAGCTTCTACCAACGAGTGTGGCTATGTACGTCACTATTACTATCCGTCGTTAGCTGGGTTGATAGGATTTTATATTGGGCCTCAGTATACCTCTACTGGTATTGAGCAGGCGTTTAATGATTATCTGACAGGGCAGAGAGGTTTAACGGGACTCAATAATACGATTAACCAGGTGCTGCATCGCTCTCCTGTTGGTGATGATATCTACCTGACCATTGATGTACGGATACAGGAAGCTTTGAATACTGACTTTGACAAAGATGCTGCCACTCCTGATACAAATGTCCCTCCCGATAAGAGGGCAATCTTTGCTACTAATCGGGGTTCTGTGGTTGTCACTGATCCGCATACAGGCGAAATACTGGCTATGTTGAGCCGCCCAGGTTACGAACCTAATTGTGTTGTTGGTCAGTGTAATATGGATCAACTTCAAGCAGCATTTCACGTCAAGGGTTACGATTCCGCGATTGGGTGCAATGCACCTTGCACGCAGGATCAATTCAAAAATGCGTTGAATAAGGTTAAGTTCAACCTCAATTGTGTAGCTACCAATAGTTGTAATTTGACGTATTATCATGAACTCTCTACCGATCCTGAGCAGCCGTTACTCGAGCGTCCGATTGAATCCCGTTACGTGCCAGGTTCAACCTATAAAACGGTGACCCTGCTGGCTGGCCTGGACTCAGGGAGTACGCAGTTAGATAATGAAAATCAGTTTGATCAGCAGCATGCCCTTGGCCCTGTTGTTATCGGGCCACCCAATAGCCCTGGCGCTCAGGCTTGTATCGTGATTCCCCCAAAAAGTTGTGGTGATGGTTCGGAAGTGTTTGATGCGGGAAATAATCTCTTACCCTATACCCACAAATTCCCAGTTAGTGCACGCTATGGCTTTGTGCATTCGGATAATATTATCTTTGCGCAGATAGGGGCGAACACGGGAGCCAATACCTGGCTTGACTATAACAACCGTTTTTATATGGGCAAACAAATTCCCTTTGATCTGCCAGTTGTTCCTAGCAGTGTTACTCCAGCAAATGGGAAACTAAGCGTAGCGCAGCTTGCTGAGAACTCCTTTGGGCAGGGCGTTGATTTTGTAACGCCATTGCAAATGTCGCTGTTCGACGATGCTATTGCTAATAATGGGCAGTTGATGCGACCAACGCTGATACAGAAAATCGTCGATCCGAATGGTACGGTATTGCAATCGTTCAGTGCGCAATCTCTGGGTAACCCAATCTCGCAGACAACGGCCAGCCAGATGCGTGATGCGATGTATGGGGTGGTACGCTGTGGTTCAGGCTCGATTGTCCCTCCTCTATTCAATTCGCCCTGGGCACTTATGGTCAAGACCGGGACAGGTGAGGTAGGTGGAGGCAAACCTGCTCAGGCATGGCTGGTGACCCAAGCTCCCTATCAGAATCCGGCGCTCACGATTGTATCTATGAAGGAGAATGGCGGCGAAGGTGGCTTCGTTAATGGACCAATGGTGGCCGATCTGTATAATTACATTTTTACGAATGTGATGCATATCCAGGCACCACCTCCACCACAATCGCAGCTACAATATTGTTATAATCAGACTCACTTACTGCAATTCTGAGGCCTTCTTCAACTTTCTATCAATTTTTGTGTCAACGTGACATAATGATGGTTAAGTTCCAAGACTATGTGAGTATGCTTTACGTGCATAGGAATTATGAAGCAGAGCGAACTAGAAACTGGCAGCATCTATAGCGAAGAGGAAGAACGAGTACTTGGCCCCTGGCAACGGGTACGTCAGTCTGTGCTTACTCCGATTGCTGCTGTACTCTCCTGGCTTGGGATTAGTCCTGATATGCTCTCCTATGCCTCGGTCATCCTGGGCATTAGTTTTTGCTTGCTTGCTCATATTGAATTTACGCTTGCGTTCTGGTTTCTGGTGGCTTCTGTCATATGTGATGGGCTTGATGGGGTCGAGGCACGGCTAACGCGGAATAATACAGCACGTGGGTCATTTACCGATATGTTCTGCGATCAGGCGGTTGTTGCCTTTACTGTGGCTGGCATGGCCTGGAAAGGTTCGATTCATCCTGTTCTGGCGATTCTCTTTGTTTATACCTATACCGCTATCACGCTCTTCCTGATGTTGCATCAATTGCTTCGTATCTCTTCGCGCTGGATTGTTCGTCCCAGTCGGATGGTACTTTACATTGCCATTGGGCTGTATTTCATCTTTCGCGTCGATTTGCTCAATGCGCTTTTGTTAGTTGATCTATTTGCATTTCCCATTCTGGTGCTTAGCTTTCGACGACTACGGCGAGCGTTATGACTATTACTCGTGCTGCATAGCTTGCCAGCAAGCGTCACAGTAGCCCGCGGCTACCAGATCAAGTGTTAGGCTATGATAGTGATATTGCTCCTGTAATTGTTCGTGTAGATTGCCTAATAAAGTATCATCAAGATGGATGACGGAGCGACAACGGCGACAAACCAGATGGTGATGGGCCTTTCCTTCAGCGATCTCATAATGAGGTTGTTCTCCAGGAAGGCGATTTTCACGCACCAATCCTAGTTCTTTAAGCAGTTCCAGTGTACGATAAATTGTTGAAAGACTGACGTAGGGATTGCTCTTCTGTACACGCTCGGCGATCTGATCCACGCTCAAGTGCCCTTCAGCTTCCTGAATAACGTTCAAGATCATGTACCGCTGCGGTGTCAGACGATATCCTCGCTTGCGTAGCATTTCGTTGCTGGATTTGACATAATGATGCATCCTCAACCCCCGTTCATTAAAAATACCTGCGCATATCGTAGCATTGGAGTTACTTAACGTCAAATGGCTAGCAGAGCGCACTATATTTATACAAAATAGTCCTGTATACGATCTTTTGGCGGAGAAACGTTGATTCCAAAAACGAAATGAATTAGATGATCCTGCGGCTGTTGATAGCTTTTTCTTAGGTTGATGCGTATCGGTGATAGAATAGTTATAGGGCCAAAAACCCGCGAGAGGATAAAATTCATGGTACGTTGGGAGCATCGTTACTTGTTGGGCACGATGGTGTTTACGATTGCGGGAGACGTTGTACGCGACTTTGACGAAGAGTACGAGGCATGGAGCTGGTTGGAGCAGGAAGGATGGGGATTGGTTGCCATTGAGCCACCCGACCCGGTACGACCTGGTGCGTGCAAGTACTACTTCAAACGTCAGAAACTGCAGTCTTCGATGCAGCAGCAAACGGCTGTGCAACCAGTAGTGACGCATGAACGAAGAGGAAAGCGTTAAATGACTGTTCCCCAGGCATCTGACTTCTGGCGCTCATCACTCGATCCAGAGAGGGTGATGAATGTGAACGTTCCACATTGGCAGGAAAATGAGCAGCAATGGCGTGAGGAACATCTGGCCGTTGAAGAGCCATTTGAGATACGTATCGCCTCTGGTAGTGATCAGGTGTACCAACCTTTGGCCGTGATTATGCGCACGCCTGGAAACGATGCCGAGTTGGCAATGGGCTTCCTTTTGACGGAAGGAGTTATTTCTGGTTCCGACGATGTCCTCGCGATTGAAGATGCGAGTGATGCTGATGGCTTACCGCTTGCTAATGTAGTGAATGTGTTGTTGAAAGGTGATGGACGGTGGGAAGAGAGGGGCAATGTATTGGCTCCTTCGGCTAAATTCGAGCGTCATTTCGCTGTTTCGTCGAGCTGTGGGCTGTGTGGGAAAAATAGTATTGATGCTGCGATGATTTCTACGCCGCCTCTGGAACCGGATGATTTGCGTATTTCTGCCGCGTGCATCTATGATTTGCCGGGCCAATTGCGTACTTCTCAGGCGGTATTTACGCATACGGGCGGTCTGCATGCCTCCGCTCTTTTTACCTCTAAGGGTGAGTTATTGCTTTTGCGGGAGGATGTTGGGCGGCACAACGCAGTTGATAAAATTATTGGGCATGGTCTTTTGCATGGTAATTTACCTTATTCTCGGCATATTTTGATGGTGAGTGGGCGCACATCGTTTGAGATTATCCAGAAGGCGTTGCTAGCTCGCATTCCTTGTATTGCTGCTATTTCCGCACCTTCAAGCCTTGCCGTTGAGCTTGCTTATTCGGCCGGTATTACTTTGATTGGCTTTCTGCGGGACCGTGCGATGAATGTTTATACGCATCTGGAGAGGATTGTTTGAATGCTCGTTGGTTTGATAGAAATATATAAGAATCTCTCTTGCGAGCATTAAGCTCCTACTGTATAATCCAGCCATGCAGAACGATACGATTGCGGCAATTGCCACACCGCCAGGCGTGGGCGGAATAGGTGTGATACGTGTAAGTGGGCCTGAAGCGTTTGCTAGAGTACTCCCACTCTTACAACGGCCGAGCAGGAAGGCTGGGGAACTGCCTCAGTATACTGGCTTCACCTTACCCTCATCGCATATGTTAACCTATGGGCACGTCATCGATCCGAACACTTCAGAAATGTTGGATGAGGTACTGGCTGCTTTCATGCGTGCCCCGCATACCTATACTCGTGAAGATGTGGTGGAGATTTCGGGACATGGAGGACCACTTGTCCTTCAACGTATATTGCGCCTTGTCCTGTCCCAAGGCATACGTATGGCGAATCCTGGCGAATTTACCTTACGAGCCTTTCTCAATGGACGACTCGATCTCGCGCAGGCTGAAGCTGTAATGGATCTGATTAGCGCACAGACAGAGGCTGGACAACGCCTGGCAATACAACAACTTCGCGGGCGTATCTCAGATCAAGTCCAGGAAGCGCGTCGAACAGTGCTCGACGTGGTAGCGCGTATTGAAGCCAGCATCGATTTTCCTGAAGAAGATGTCCCTGTCCCCCAACCAGCAGACTTACAGCCGTTGATTGAGATAGCTATACAACAAGTGAATGCGCTGTTGGCAGGCTCAGAGCAAGGACGACTCTACCGGCAAGGGCTGCGTACCGCTATTATCGGTCGACCGAATGTAGGTAAGTCCAGCTTGCTCAATGCTCTGCTGAGGAGTGAACGTGCTATCGTTACACCTATCGCAGGTACTACACGAGATACTGTGGAAGAGGTCGTCAATCTTCGGGGCATTCCACTGCATCTCATAGACACGGCCGGCATCACTCCGAGCGATGATCCTGTTGAGCAGATAGGCGTGCAGCGCAGTCGTACAGCCGCTGAAACTGCTGACGTTATTTTGCTCGTCTTTGATGGAGCAGAACCTTTGAGCGAGCAGGATCGACTGGTTTCGCAAGAAGTGCAAGCTATGGATAGGCCTGTAATACTTGTGGTGAATAAAGCAGATCGCCCACAGTGCCTGGAGATCAATCAACTGCACAGTATGTGGGCCGATGGCAGTCATGGTGTTGATACATCCGCAATGAGCACGATAAATCGGCCCCTGGTGATGACATCAACCTTGATGGGCACTGGATTGTCAGAGCTTGAAGAGACAATTGCCGAATTGGTATTAGCTGGTAAAACAGTTCAGGGTGAAAGTGCTCTTGTGACAAGTGCCCGCCATTCAGAAGCGCTGCGCAGGACGGTCGAGCATCTGCGCGCCTCGCTTATCCCACTACAACAGGGCTTACCTCTGGATTTCGTCTCGATCGATCTACGCGCTGCTTATGATGCACTTGGTGAGGTTACAGGAGAAACAGCCAGCGAAGACCTATTAGAAAGAATCTTCAGTGAATTTTGTATTGGAAAGTGAATGGTACTGGTGAACCTTGATTGTGGTTGCCAGGAAAAAGGGAAGTGTGCCTTATGAAACTACTCAATAATACTAAAAGAAGATTACTCTCTATCATTGCAATTATTGTACTAGTGAGTATTGGGCTGGCTGCATGTGGGCCTCAAAGGGCTACAACGCAGACAAAACCAGCACCAACCGTCGTTCAGACCCCTACTGCAACGCCAACGATGGGAGTAACCGCGACTCCAACGCCTACACTCACGCCGACGGCCACACAGATTGTGTTGCCAAATGTGCCGACACTCGGTATCAATGGCTCACCCCAAAATGGCTATGCGGGTATCCCCTGGTTACGACTTAGTTATCCAAGCTGCGGCTCCGCCGGTAACGTCAGCGGTAGCGCACTCAAAAATCTCATCTTACACTATCATATCCTTGGCATCCATATTTTGCTCATCATCTGCCAGGTACATGATGGACCCGCACTATTTCAAACGAACTGGCTCAAAGATGCGGCTCAGGGTGGGGCCGATGCAGTACAGTGCGGCAATGAACAAATGAAGATCAACACCTTCACCACCTATATTCCGCCCGCGGACTTCGCCAGGTTCTATGATCTCTGCCAGCGTGCAGTGCACACTGTGCGACCGGGTATCCCAGTACTGGTTGGCTCACTTGACCCGCATGTTGGGGGTATCGACTATCAACCACTTGTCGATCAGGCCAGCTACCTCAACTCTGTGCAGTACGCTATGAACACACAAGTACATCCAGGCGGAAATTGGAACTGGCGCTCCCAAACCATTGGCCTCATTGATAGCTGGCATAATGGTTATCCAAATTCAAGCGTCAATAGCCTGTATGGGCTATTTAGTTTCTGGGCACAACAGTTTCAAGTGGATCTCAACAGTGGAGCGCTTGGCAAACACCTCTGGGTCATCGAAGGTACGGGCTGCTTCAAAGGCTGCGGGCTTGATCCTTACAATGGATATGAAATAGCCGTTTCGCACATCTTGACGCTCATCACTGACGTGCAGACCGCTCTGCACTACCATGTGCCTTTCTTCTATTTCAGCGATAAGGACTTCCCAGACGAGGGGACTTTTTGGCCAATTGGCATACTCGACGCTAACGGTCATCCCAAACCGCTGCGCCAGGATTTGCCAATGGGTGCTCGTACCTTAACGCTGTCTTGCTCAGGTAGTAAGCCAACTGTCGCAGATCAAGAGCAATTGCTGGCAAAACTCTATAGTGGTTGTAACTTGCCAGGCAACTATATCGGCATTCTGACAAGCTAGAGCGGAGAGACACTCTCCCCTACATATAGATAGACAATAGTCTAAATTTGGATTTTTATAAATTTGCAAAAAACTCGCCAAAAACCTCTTGACATCCTAGAGAGCGTATGGCATAATACCAATGCCGCTGAAAAAGACGGGTAAGCAACTTCTAGTAAGCAAACCTCTGTAGGTTTCTCCTTAGAAAATACGAACCCAGGGTTCACGTTCCTTTCTTAGGAATTCTATCTCTGGTTTCTTTATCTGTCTTCAAAACAGTGACGCAGAAGCAGGCGAAGCTTGCTTCGGGAAGTACCTTGACAATTGAAGAGTGGAAAGCAGAACAAACAGCAACTGTTGGTAAGAACAACAACCTGTCAAGCGCTTGGCTGCCCGACACACAGGCAGGCAAGCGATGAGAATCTGCGAACAAGCCAAGTGCTTATGAGAACTTGGCCTGGATCGCTCAACACAGAACGGCACATTCTTTCTGCAAGGAGAGGATGCGCGATAGACGTTTTGGATGGCGAGTTTGATCCTGGCTCAGGATAAACGCTGGCGGCGTGCCTAACACATGCAAGTCGCACGTCCTGTTTCTTCGCAAGGAGAGGCAGGGAGTGGCGGACGGGTGAGTAACACGTGGGTAACCTACCTTGAGGTGAGGAATACCGGCGAGAAATCGCCGACAATGCCGCATAGGCTCGTGCAGACGAGAGGTGCATGAGCAAAGCCCTTCAGCAATGAGGGGTGCCTGAAGATGGGCCCGCGGTCGATTAGCTGGTTGGTGGGGTAACAGCCTACCAAGGCAACGATCGATAGCTGGTCTGAGAGGACGATCAGCCACACTGGGATTGAGAACGGCCCAGACTCCTACGGGGGGCAGCAGTGAGGAATTTTCGGCAATGGAGGCAACTCTGACCGAGCAACGCCGCGTGCAGGACGACGCGTTTCGGCGTGTAAACTGCTTTTCTGTGCGGACGAGAGCGGACGGTACGCACAGGAAGAAGCCCCGGCTAACTACGTGCCAGCAGCCGCGGTAATACGTAGGGGGCGAGCGTTGTCCGGAGTTACTGGGCGTAAAGGGCCCGCAGGCGGTTGCGCAGGTGTGCGGTGACAGCGCCTCGCTTAACGAGGGGAGTGCCGCGCAAACGGCGTGACTAGAGGACCAGAGAGGGACATGGAACTCCGGGTGGAGTGGTGAAATGCGTAGAGATCCGGAAGAACACCAAAGGCGAAGGCAATGTCCTGGCTGGTCGCTGACGCTGAGGGGCGAAAGCGAGGGGAGCGAACGGGATTAGATACCCCGGTAGTCCTCGCCGTAAACGATGACCACTAGGTGTGCGGCGTATCGACCCGCTGCGTGCCGACGCAAACGCAATAAGTGGTCCGCCTGGGGAGTACGGTCGCAAGATTAAAACTCAAAGGAATTGACGGGGACCCGCACAAGCAGCGGAGCGTGTGGTTTAATTCGATGCGACGCGAAGCACCTTACCAGGGTTTGACATGCGCTTGCACCGCCGAGAGATCGGCGTCTCCGCAAGGAGCGGGCGCACAGGTGCTGCATGGCTGTCGTCAGCTCGTGCCGTGAGGTGTTGGGTTAAGTCCCGCAACGAGCGCAACCCCTGTCGTCGGTTGTATGTGTCCGACGAGACTGCCGCGAGTAACGCGGAGGAAGGTGGGGATGACGTCAAGTCAGCACGGCCCTTACGTCCTGGGCGACACACACGCTACAATGGCGCGTACAGAGGGAAGCCAACCTGCAAGGGGGAGCCAATCCTGTCAAAGCGCGTCTCAGTTCGGATGGTAGGCTGCAACTCGCCTGCCTGAAGCCGGAGTTGCTAGTAACCGTGGGTCAGCACACCACGGTGAATACGTTCCCGGGTCTTGTACACACCGCCCGTCACACCACGAAAGTCGGCAAGACCTCAAGCCGCTGGGCTAACCCTCTGCAAGGAGGGAGGCAGGCGTCCAGGGTCGGGTCGGTGATTGGGGTGAAGTCGTAACAAGGTAGCCGTACCGGAAGGTGCGGCTGGATCACCTCCTTTCTAGGGACACACGAGTCTCTTCATCGAGACTCTTCTATCCCAGGTCGACCGTCTCATCAGTAACGATGGGGACGAGACACATGACAGGAACGTTCGAGGCTGAGCAGTTGTTTGGGAGGCTGGTTTCCACTTTCCAGTTGTCAGGGGAGCCTGACACGTACTTTTACAACTAAATGACATTATTACTTCAATTTTGCCGAGAGCAAGAAGAGAACGAAGGAACGAGAAGAGGGATCAGGAGGAGGAAGGAAGAGGCAGTGGAGGCAGAGGAAAGAAAGAAAGAAAAAGGACGCTACCTGCAAGTGGAGTGTGAAGGACCAGATAAGAACTGGCGAGCACAAGCACTTGAGAGTACGAGGTGGATGCCTCGGCGCTGAAGACCGAAGAAGGACGCGGAGACCGGCGAAACGTTCAGGGGGAGCTGCATACGAGCGAGGAGCCCTGAGTATCCGAATGGGGCAACCCCTCCAGAGTGATGTCTGGAGACCCCCTGCTGAATCTATAGGCAGGGAGGAGGGTCGTGGGCGAACTGAAACATCTCAGTAGCCTGACGAAAAGAAATCAACATGAGATTCCCGTAGTAGTGGCGAGCGAACCGGGAGCAGCCCAAACCGTGCTGGCTTGCAAAGGTCAGGGCGGGGTTGTAGGACCAGCATACACGCGGCACGACGAGACTCAAAGGGCCTGGAACGGCCCAGCAGAGAGGGTGAGACTCCCGTAGAGGCACCCGTCGGGCAGCGCGCTGGGATCCTGAGTACCACGAGGCACGTGAAACCTTGTGGGAAACTGGGGAGACCACTCTCCAAGGCTAAAGCACTTCAGCGACCGATAGTGAACCAGTACCGTGAGGGAAAGGTGAAAAGCACCCCGCGAGGGGGATGAAATAGACCCTGAAACCACGTACTCACCAGCAGTCAGAGATCACTCTCCCTTTCGAGGGAGCAAGGATTGATGGCGTGCCTTTTGTAGAATGATCCGGCGAGTGCATCGTCGTCGCGGTGGTTAACTTCCGTTAAAGGGAGGGAGCCAAAGGGAAACCGAGTCTGAAGTGGGCGCGTTCCTGCTTGGAAACGAGTGGGACAGTGGCGATGATGCGACCCGAAACCACGTGAGCTATCCATGGCCAGAGTGAAGCGGATGTGACAGTCCGTCGAGGCTCGCACTCACCTGTGTTGCAAAACAGGGGGATGAGCTGTGGATAGGGGTGAAATGCCAACCGAACGTGGAGATAGCTGGTTCTCCCCGAAATGCATTGAGGTGCAGCCACGGGGGCAAAGTGTTCTGGAGGTAGAGCGCTGTATGAGCTAGGGGCCAAGTGCTGGTTACCAACCTCACGCAAACTGCGAATGCCAGAACGACAAACCCGTGAGTGAGACGGCGGGGGCTAAGCTTCGTCGTCGAAAGGGAAACAGCCCAGACCACCAGCTAAGGTCTCAAAAGGATGCTCAGTGTCAAAGGCGGTTCGTGTGCATAGACAGCCAGGATGTTGGCTTAGAAGCAGCCATCATTGAAAGAGTGCGTAATAGCTCACTGGTCGAGTGCACGGGCACCGACAACGTAGCGAGGCTCAAGCATCCCACCGACGCTGTGGATGGTCACTTGGTCAAGAAGAGTGATCATGGTAGGGGAGCGTTGTGCGCGCGGAGAAGCCCGAGCGGAAGCACGGGTGGAGCGCGCAGAAGAGCGAATGCCGGAATGAGTAGCGTAATCGAGGTGAGAACCCTCGACACCGAAGGCCTGAGGGTTCCTGGGCAACGTCAGTCGTCCCAGGGTTAGTCGGGTCCTAAGCCGAGGACGTTATAGTCGTAGGCGATGGAAAGCAGGTGTGAGAGTCCTGCACCAGAGCGACGCGTTATGAGCGAAGCGGGGACGCGGTAGGGAAGGTGAACCCAGCGAATGGACAGGCTGGGCTTCCAGCGCGAAGTGCGTCGGGTGGGTAAGACCGCCCGGCAGAGCATGACGGCTGGGACGAGTGGGAGCAATCCCACGGAAGTCACCGGACCCCAGGCCGCCTAGAAAAGCCGCTAGCCAGCGTGTGTTCTGCCCGTACCGCAAACCGACACCGGTAGGCAAGGAGAAATCTCCTCAGGTGAACGAGACACCCTCTGTTAAGGAACTCGGCAAATTGACCCCGTACCTTTGGAAGAAGGGGTGCCCTAGTAGCGACACTGCCATGCGCAGTGGTGCGAGGGGGCCGCAGCAAATCGGCTCAAGCGACTGTTTACCAAAAACACAGGTCTCTGCGAACGCGTAAGCGGACATATAGGGGCTGACTCCTGCCCAGTGCCGGAAGGTGAAACCGAGTGGTGAGCGTAGCCACGACGTGAAGCCCCGGTGAACGGCGGCCGTAACTATAACGGTCCTAAGGTAGCGAAATTCCTTGTCGGGTAAGTTCCGACCCGCACGAAGGGAGTAACGACTTGAGCACTGTCTCGACAGGGGGCTCGGCGAAATTGAAGTACCCGTGAAGATACGGGTTACCCACGACAGGACAAAAAGACCCCGTGGAGCTTTACTACACCGTGGCCTGGAGACGAGGCGGTGCGTGCGTAGGATAGGTGGGAGCCGAAGAACCTTTGCTTGTGGGCAGGGGGGAGGCACCTGTGAAATACCACTCTCGTACGGTTTTGCCGCTCATGCCTCGCCTGAAACAGGTGGGCAGACAAGGCCAGGCGGGTAGTTTGACTGGGGCGGTCGCCTCCCAAAGTGTAACGGAGGCGCCCAAGGGTTCCCTCAGGGTGAATGGACACCACCCGTAAGAGTGCAAAGGCAGAAGGGAGCTTGACTGCGAGAGGGACAGCTCGAGCAGGGACGAAAGTCGGGCTTAGTGATCCCACATGACCGAGTGGAAGGCGTGTGGCTCAACGGATAAAAGCTACCCCGGGGATAACAGGCTGATCTTGCCCAAGAGTTCACATCGACGGCAAGGTTTGGCACCTCGATGTCGGCTCGTCGCATCCTGGGGCTGGAGTAGGTCCCAAGGGTTGGGCTGTTCGCCCATTAAAGCGGCACGCGAGCTGGGTTCAGAACGTCGCGAGACAGTTCGGTCTCTATCCGTCGTGGGCGCAGGAAGCGTGCGGGGCGTCACCTCCAGTACGAGAGGACCGAGAGGGCGGCACCGCTAGTGAGCCAGTTGGAGAGCCATCTCCATCGCTGGATAGCCATGTGCCGAAGGGATAAGCGCTGACAGCATCTAAGCGCGAAGCCGACCCCAAGATGACGCTTCCCACTCTCTTGTTGCAAGAGAGTTAAGATCCCAGGCAGACGACCTGGTTGCTAGACCGCAGGTGCACAGCGGGTAACCGTTGCAGCTAAGCGGCCCTAATGATCGTACGGCTTGTCTCAGCAGAGGTATCTTCACACCATCCAACATGCAGAAAGCGAGCCAGCCTATGCCACCACGCGTCCGTCCGTCCGGCCTTCCGCTGGACCCTCGCCTCGCTCCGTTCGCCTCTTCTGGTCTCGGCAAAATTGAGGTAATAATGTCATTAGTTTCTTATTGAGAGCGATAATTGAAAGGCGCTTAGTAGCTCCTCTTAATTGCGCTCTTCTTTTTTGCTTTTTTGGCGGAAATGCTACAATAGGATAAGCACTGAGAAGGATTCGGAGACTTACTAGTCATGCTCATCGATTTTCATACGCATCTCTTCCCACCAGATGTTCGCGATCATCGTGAGCGATATTGTGAACGTGATCCCTGGTTTTCCGCACTCTATAGTAATCCTCGTACACGTATAGCCACCACTGAGGACCTTATCGCAGAAATGGATCGTTCAGGTGTGGATGCATCAGTTACTTTCTCATTTGGTTGGACTGATCCTGGTTTGATCGAGGAAACAAATAGTTATGTACTGGATGCAATACGCCGCTATCCAAGGCGTATTTATGGTATGGCGGTCCTTCAACCCACAGTAGGACTGCGAGCAGTACGCGAGCTGGAACGCTGTGCCCAGGCTGGTATGATTGGGTTAGGGGAGTTAATGCCCCACGGTCAGGGATATATGCTAAGCGATATTGAGTTGCTTCTGCCGATTATGGAGGTGGTACGGCAGTACTCACTGCTCGTGCTTTCGCATTGCAGTGAACCAATAGGCCATATTTACCCAGGTAAAGGCAATGTTTTTCTACAGGATATCGTTGCCTTCCTGACAGCCTTTCCTGATGTGAAATTTGTGGCTGCGCATTGGGGAGGAGGACTTCCATTTTATACGCTTATGCCTGAGATACAGCATCTCACGGCTCATGTGTGGTATGATACTGCTGCCACTGTCTATCTCTATTCGCAACGAATTTTTCGCGTGGTGGCTGACCTGGTCGGTGCCGATCATATTTTATTCGCCAGCGATTATGGGCTACTCGGCCAGATGCGTATCATTGACCATATCACGCAATCTGGCTTGAATGCCGATGAAGTTGCGATGGTATTAGGTGGCAATGCACAACGGTTGCTAGGAATCATGTAGGGTCTAATATATCAGCTCATGGAGCGTATTTCAAATTATGCGAGTCGTATCATTAGGAAGTGGAAGTAGCGGCAACTCGCTACTAGTCGAGGCAGGACCTGAAAGACGTACAAAGTTGCTGGTGGATGCAGGCTTTCCCGATAGCACCCTCATGGCCCGACTGCGCCAAGTCGGTGCCTCACCTGCGCAGCTTTCGGGTATTCTAATTACCCATGAACATACCGATCATATTCTAGGCCTTCCCACTCTTATGAAGCGCTATGCCGTTCCAGTGATTGCCGATACCCGCACGTTAGAAGCTATAGGACGACTGTCTGTAGCTTCGAATACCTGGCAAACAGGATTGGTCGCGCTGGATCAGTCGGGTGATACATTGCTACAGTCAAGGATGGTGATGGAAGGGCAAGTGGTACGCCGGGTGGGTACAGGTGTTCCCACACCGCCTTACACGGCTCTCGCCCCTACGGATACGGCGGCTGTAGGATCTGATCAATCGGCGATAGACAGGATAAATCAACCTTTACAGGTAGGTTTGAGCACTGTAATTGGTGATATTGAGGTGACATCGTTTCCGGTTTCGCATGATGCTGTGGCTCCTTGTGGGTATTTGTTGAGCGCGGGCGGCTGTCGAGTCTGCGTAGTGATTGACAGCGGTGAGGTGACCCCTGTGATGCTTGAAGCAATGCACCAGGCGGATTTGCTGGTATTAGAATCCAATCATGATCGTGAAAGGCTATTGCGCGGTCCTTATCCTTATATGTTGAAGCAGCGTATCCTGAGTTCCACCGGTCATCTTTCCAATGATCAGGCCGCGGATGCAGTATTGCGGACGTGGCGAACAGATAGCGTTCGCTGGCTCTGGCTTTCGCACCTGAGCCGCACGAATAATACGCCTAAAATCGCGTTGCAGAGCATGGTTTCACGCCTTTCAGCAGCAAATGCAAACCTTGCTCAGGTGCATATTACTGTGTTACCGCCTGGAATGGGTGATGTATGGGATTCAACGCAGTTGTGGCATACACCTTCATTGTGGGAGATGCAGGTATAGGCCATCCAAACCAGGATGAAGCTTGCCCTCACTCCTACTATACACGGTTAATTCCTCAACTTGCATTTTTATAGAGTCGGCTTACTCTCTTGTGCTAATGCGAGGCGGGCCTTTTCTGCATCGTTTACGGCGTTGAGCGATTCATAAAAGCCTAGCGCTTGTTCAAGGTAGAACTCGGCCAGACCCAGGTCAGCGTTTCGTCGGGTAAAATCCTCTGTATAGAAGATATTAGTCCGGCGATGATAGAGCACTCCCAGGCAAAAAAGCGTATTCCCCCACTCCCATGGCAAGTCTAGCATTTCACATTGTTCAAGGGATTGTTTCAAGTCCTGCTCCGCTGCTTCCCAATTTTGCAACTCGAGGTACATTCTGCCACGCGCACGCAAGGCAACTGCCAGGCCCTTGCATGATCCCGATGCGTCAGCAATGCTAACCGCTCGCTCACACAATATTTGCTGTACCTCTGTGCTTTCGCTCGTCATGACGGAAAGTTCGGCCAGTATTGACAGCACTATTGGTCGGGGAAATGGCTCGCTGCGTTCAACGGATGTTCGATAGTCTGCTATCGCGCGTGACCAATCCTGACGTGCAAGATGAATGCTGCGGGTGAGTTCTGGTTGAATACCACGTAGATCGACCAGCCGTTTGCACTGGCGCATGTACTCATCACCCTCTTCCTGGTTGCCTGTGCGATAGGCAATTTCTGCCAGGGTTTCCAGGGCATCGAACTGCCACTGTTCGTCTAGTTGATATTGCTCGCACATTTGCAAGATGTTCCGTCCAACTTCGCATACCTCGTCCCAGCGATTCCAATGATACCAGGTATACATACGCCCGATCATGCTGACCAGCAGCATAGATGGGCTTTCCATTGTTTGAGCAATATGCGAGGCACGGCCAAACCATTTCAGCGCTGACTGATAATCGTTAATACGTTCATGTGCAGCACCTAGTGAGTAATACAGATCATGGAGTTCTTCGCGGCTGCTTATTGCGCTTACCAGTTCCAGGCGACGGTGTTGCACCGAGTGCGATTCATGATATTTGTGCAGCCTGAGATAGATGAAGCCTAAGGCATCCAGTGAGATCCACAACGCGATAGCATCGTTCTTTCCCTCGGCAATGCTCAGCGCTTCATTTCCGCTATGCAGGGCCTGCTCTGCTAGCTCGGCTCTTTCAGCGGAACCAGCCTCCGGTTGATCCATTTGCCGTAGATACCAAAGGGCTTGATACGTGAGAAAAGCAACCTGATCGCGGCTCAAGTCGTCCTCACCTATAGGTTGGGCCGATACATCGGGGCCAGGTGTGAAGGAATCTGTAGATGTTTTGTCAACTTCGCTGAGACCTTTATGGAGATCTTCAAGCAGTTGCAAGCCAGCGTCAATGTAGGAGCGAACTTCCTGCAGATCAGGTTCGATGTTGAACCAGCCACCCCAACGTGTTGGGAGTTCTGCTAGACGCTCATAGAGGCAGAGCAAGATATCGTATTGTTCTTTCGATTCGGCTTCTGGGACTTCCTTCATCAATTGGAGCGCCTGGCGATACTCCTCCCACGCTTCATCCAGGTTGGCTCGTTGTGAATAGGCATCACCCAGTTTATCATGCATACGACAGAGGGTCTGCGTATTCACATTGCTGTCTTCCAGCAATTCCAGTGCTTCACTGTATGCTTGAATAGCACGAATGGTGTAGTAGCTGTGAAGCGCCTGATCGCCTGCCATTGTCAGGTAGTGAATTGCGCGGCTGCGTAACTCGGTCCGAGAAAGAGGGAAGGATATGGGCATTTCCAGGGTTGCTGACCAATTTGCCAGAGCTTGCTGAAAGTGATAGGCAAGCAGTTCTACAAATTGCTCAGTTCTGCCGACTGTACGTTCTTCAAGCCAGAGGGCTAGCTGTGCATGTGCCTGGGAGCGGCGCACACGTGGGATGTTGTTGTAGACAACGTCGCGAATCAAGACATGTTTAAAGCTAAAAACGCGATCATGCTCTGATGGACTACGTGCCGGTTTCTCCATCTCAGTGATAAAGTCTCGCTGTACAAGCGAGTCAAGTGTTTGAAGAACAGTGTTGCGCATCACCTCTATAGAGGCAGAAGTGGAAGACCTCGTATCCGTCCCTCGATAGGGTGTGGCGAGTTCAAGCAGTCCTGACAACCAGAAGGTGCGGCCAATGATCGATGCATCCTGGAGAACACGCTTCTCTAAGGGATTCAGTAGGTCAACGCGGGCTGCCAGCACTCCTTGAATGGTATCGGGCACACGGAGCGGAAAAACATAGTGCTGATCAATAAGTGTATCTTCAGGTGGTGCGGCAGGGCTTGCAAGCTCGCTGAGAACAACCTCATGTTGAGCACTTACATGCCAGGAATCTCCCTCATTGACTAGCACACCTTGATCGATGAGCATGCGTACAATTTCTTCGACGAAGAAAGGATTGCCTTCAGCCCGATTCAAGATGGTATGGCGTAGCGCCTCTGGAAGCTCATCTGTCTTTAAAAGTTCATTGATAAGTTCACTACTTTCCTCATTAGAAAGTGATTCCAAAGCGATGGTTGTGAAATTACGACGTCCACCGCCCCAATCACGTCGTCGTTCGAAGAAATCGGGACGAGCGGGACAGAGGAAGAGAATCGGCACGTTGCTTACACGATCGGTTAAATATTCTAATAGGTCAAGTAAGGCCTCATCGGCCCATTGTAAATCGTCGATCACGAGAATGAGTGGCTGTTGTTGTGCCAGTGCTTCTAGAAAAATACGCCAAGCACGTAGCAACGCTGCTTGCTGGCCACTTTGCTCTGTGCTTTTGCTATGGGTGCTGCGTTGGCGTTCTCGTTCTCGTTCTCGTCCGTCTACATACTCCTCTGCCCCCTCTGGGGTTGCAACCTGAACCCCAAGGGCGGGTGTACCATCGATTGAGGCCACTGAGAGAGGAGAATGTGCTCCAGGAGAGCGTGTGGTCTGGACAGTACGTCTAGATTCTAATGGGGTAATATCAAGTTCTCTACCAATACTGCGTGCGATGGCACTGGCCACTTCTGCTGGATCCTCAGTACGTTTGGCCGAAATTAAGGTGTCCCGTACAAGGCCAACCAGGCGGCTTTTGATTGTGCCGTAGGTCTCACCCTCCTGTACGTTGAGCAGGGTACGCAAAATCTCGATGAGGGGCCAGTAGGTTATCCCTTCACCATAGGGAGGGCAGCGTCCTTGTAGTACACGTGGGGCTACCAATGCGTCATCACATGTGGTGCAACTGGCTTTCTCCTGTTCACCTTCAATAAATTCACGCACTAACCGTGATTTACCAATACCTGGAACACCGAGTAATGTGATCAAATGTGGATGTTGTTCGGTCTGAACTCGCGCGTAAGTGGCGTGCATCAGTGTAAGCTCCAAGTCGCGTCCGACGAGTCGAGCTTCCAGTCCCTCGATACCACGTGGATGTTGTGCAATGCTGGCATATGAAATTAGAGAGGAATTTGCCAAACTTTCTCGCGTCCTGTAGCCCAGCACAACCCACGCGAGTATTGGTTGCGATTTGCCTCGGAGGTTTAGAGGAGCGATGCGTCGAAAATCGAAGACGTCACGCGTAGTAAGGTAGGTTCGTTCGCCCACCAAAATAGTATCAGGCATCGCCATCTGCTGTAGACGAGCTGCAACGTTCACGGCATCACCTGTGATGAGAAAGTCCTGGCGAGCAGTTACGTGTCCCCCAGAGAGGATGCCTCCACTTTGAGCAGCGACCTCGCCGGTGTTAATGCCAATGCGCATCTGGAGGCGTGTTGCCTCCTGATCACGTGTTTGTCGCTGTTCATTAAAGTTGGCGAGGGCTATTTGCATATCAAGGGCTGCTCTTATAGCGCGATCAGGATCATCTTCATGAGCTATAGGAGCGCCAAAGACAGCCATCACAGCATCACCAATATATTTCTCCACCGTGCCACCATGTCTGCGAATTTGCTCCGTCATAAGGTTGAAGTAGGCCGCCAAGATGGCGCGCATATCTTCGGGGTCCAGGCGATCTGCTAGCGGCGTCGAGCTAACGATATCGGCAAACATGACCGTAACTACGCGTCGCTCTTCTGAAGGTGTAGAAGGACGAGGGAATTGGAATGTGCCCCGTAAGTCCTGTTGAGCGCCTAATGCATCCGTAGGTGCGGAGATGGTTCCTGCCTGAGTCTGATACGCTGGAGTAGGCTGAGTGGAGGACCTTGTGTCGGCATGTCTTGCCTCACCATCTAGCGACAACGGTGTCGTATTCTCACCTCTTGGTGTGAGCGCTGTACCACATTCAATGCAGAATTTTGCGAAGGGTAAATTGACTGTGCCGCAGTTTGGGCATACAACAAGTCGATTGCCGCATTCGAGACAAAATTTTGCCTGTGGCGGGTTGATAGTCTGACAATTTGGGCAGCGCAGCATAGGTATCCTGTATTGGTTGCTAATTCACTCCCCTCTATTGTACAACACGGCATAATAGTATGTGGGACTATTTGTTTGGCGCTTGACGGCATCTCAGAATTTGCGTACTATTAGGGACGATGGAAGGGAGAGCTATTATGCAACCAGAATTTCAGGTGGAGAGCCGCAGTTATGATAAGATGCTGCGTGGAACCTGGCAAGCCTATCGATTGGATGCAACAACACGGTTGAGTGACGAGTATACCGCAGAAGCGGCGAGTGATTGCACTCGCCTTTGGCTTCCGGTGGGCACGCTTATGCGCTGGTCAACGCGAACATGGCCACTGCGATACAATTGTTTGCAGTTTTTCTGGCCGCAGCGCTGGTATATGCTCAGCGCTTTTTATGATGGGCGTACGCTGATACATACCTATGCCTCCATTATTCAGCCTGCTACAATTGAATTTGAGCGACTATCCTATGTTGATCTTGATCTAAGTATCCTGGTTAAGCCGGATTTGACCTATGAAGTGCTGACACAGGCAGAATTTGACCAATTGTCGGATACTCTACATTATAATGAAGAGACGCGCATAGGTGCGTTAATGGCGATGAGTACGCTTACAAACTCAATTTCACTGAGTGTTGGTCTTTTTGCAACGATCCCCCACCTGCTGCGCGAGACGACGTTTCATATGGCGAAATGTTCGTAGGGGACGATCAGGAGATGTTTATGCCCAGGCGAATTGATCACGTGGCCATTATTGTTCGAAATATTGAACAGGCGCTTGTGTTTTATCGAGATACGCTGGGCATAACGCCAAGTGAGATAAAAGAGGTCCCGACAGAGCAGGTACGTATTGCTTTTTTACCTATGGGTGGACCGAGTGGAAGCGAGATTGAGTTAATCGAACCTACAACCCCTGACTCCAGCCTGGCAAAGTTTCTGGAAAAGCGTGGTGAAGGGTTGCATCATATCTGCCTGGAAGTGGAAGATATTGATGCAGCACTTGCAGAAATGCAGGAAAAAGGTGCGCCTGTTCTCGACAAGCAACCTCGTGTTGCTGCTGAAGGGAGGGCTATTTTCGTGCATCCTAAAGCAGCAAACGGGGTGTTGTTGGAGTTGTTAGAGAGGCACACGTTATAGTGGGATGTTGCCATGTTTCTTGGGTGGGTTTGAGTCCCGCTTGTTTTTCAGCATTTCTAGCGCGGTAATCAGCTTAGAGCGGGTGTAACGAGGCTCGATGATCTCGTCGATGTAGCCTCGGCTGGCGGCGATGTAAGGGTTGGCAAACTTCTCGGTATATTCCGCAATGAGTTCCTTACGACGTTGATCGGGATCATTAGCCTTATCAAGCTCGTCCTTAAAGAGGATATTCACCGCACCTTCCGCGCCCATGACCGCGATTTCTGCCGTCGGCCACGCATAGTTAATATCGCCACGCACGTGTTTGCTGTTCATTACATCATAAGCCCCCCCATAGGCCTTGCGTGTAATCACGGTGATCTTCGGCACAGTAGCTTCGCAGTAAGCGAAGAGCAGCTTGGCACCATGACGGATAATGCCGTTATGTTCCTGACTTACACCGGGCAAAAATCCGGGGACATCTACAAACGTGATGATGGGAATGTTGAAGCAGTCGCAAAAGCGCACGAAGCGTGCTCCCTTGTCCGATGAATTGATATCAAGCACTCCTGCCAAAGCGCCCGGTTGCTGAGCTACGATACCCACGGGGCGCCCATTGAGGCGGGCAAAGCCAACAACAATATTCGTGGCATATAGCTCCTGTACTTCGAAGAAATCGCTGTCATCGACAATGTGCTGGATGATCATTTTCATATCATAAGGCTTATTCGGATTGTCGGGGATGATACTATCTAGAGCCTCCTCGGCGCGTGTTGGAGAGTCGGTTGGAATGATACGCGGTGGGTCCTCAAGGTTATTTAATGGAAGATAACTCATCAGTTGGCGAATCATGCGGATGCAATCGGGTTCGGTGGGGCAAGAAAAGTGTGCGACACCGCTCGTGCTGTTATGGACCATCGCACCGCCCAGCTCTTCAAGGGTCACATCCTCATGAGTGACGGTTTTCAATACATTCGGTCCGGTCACAAACATGTAGCTAGTCTGCTCCACCATGAAAATAAAGTCGGTGATGGCCGGGGAGTAGACTGCGCCGCCGGCACATGGACCCATAATGGCGGAAATCTGGGGCACGACGCCTGAAGCCAATGTATTGCGCAGGAAAATATCGGCATACGCGCCCAGGCTGACTACGCCTTCCTGAATGCGTGCCCCACCGGAGTCGTTGAGACCAATCACTGGTGCGCCGTTCTTCATGGCAAGGTCCATAATCTTGCAGATCTTCTCAGCATGTGCTTCGGAAAGCGAACCACCAAAGACGGTGAAATCTTGTGAGAAAACATACACGAGCCGACCATCGACCTGCCCATAGCCGGTAACCACACCATCGCCAGGAATTCTTTGTTCGTCCAGCCCGAAATCGGTGGAGCGATGGGTGACAAACATATCGAGTTCGTTGAATGTGCCTGGGTCAAGCAGGAGGTCAAGTCGTTCACGGGCAGTGAGTTTGCCCTTCTTATGCTGCGCTTCAATGCGCTTCTTGCCGCCGCCAAGCATTGCCTCTTCTCTTAAATGGTGAAGTTCAGCCAGTTTGTCATGTGTGCTTTTCATGCCGGAAGATTCTTGCGGAGTACGTTCACTTGTGGTCATCTTTTCAGTCTCCATCGGTACGTGTGTGAATTTGGGTGTTAAGGCAGTATAGCATGCAGCTTGTATGAGTGTCTAACTCGCAGCTTTGAACGCGTACTCAGTAACATAGTATGCCTGGCGCGAAAGAAGAGGATAAGGAGTGTTGTTAAAGCGACTGTTCGCTTTAGGTATTTTTACTGATGCCAGGAAGAGAAAAATTTGCTTATATGAGAAGCTAAATGTTAAGTCATTCGTTCAACAAAGATATACCGGCAATATATCACCAAGCACATTTTCTTGTTAGAAAGAGGTATTGAGGTGATTTCTTCGGTCTGGCGAAAGCGTGTTGTAGAGTGGTGGAGGCGCTTCGAACTCTATTCTGCTCCTGAGGCTTTACCCCACACACGATTATTTTGGGTTGCAATGGGGTTGGTTAGCTTCTTTGTGCTGGCCTTCTCAGTCTATTTCATTATCTACCTGGTTGGGCGACACGGTGCCTACATGACATCTGCTGAGGACATGGGTATTATGGACCAGGCGGTTTGGAGCCTGACGCATGGGCATCTTTTCCAACAAACGATCTGCAATACTATCAGCGATGTAAACTGTTACGGGTTGAATGGTATTAGTCGTTTCGCTATTCACTTTGAACCAATCCTCTTTCCCGTTTCGCTCTTTTATTTGATCTGGTCCAGTCCTGACACACTCTTGATACTCCAGGTTTTAGTGGTAGCCAGTGGAGCTTTTCCAGCGTTCTGGTTAGCACGCTTACGACTGCGTAACGAATTGGCATCTGCTGGCATTGCGCTGCTCTATTTGCTCTATCCGGCACAGCAACAGGCCACTATCTTTGATTTTCATGCAGTAACATTTACGGCTTCTCTCCTGCTCTTTACGCTATATTTCATGTACACAAGGCGAACTGTGTGGTTATTTGTCTTTGCTATTCTCTCTATGGCTTGCAAAGAAGAGATTGCGCTGGTAATTGCTTTGTTTGGCCTGTGGTCGATACTTTTTCAGCACCGCTGGAGAAGTGGCGGAGCATTGTTCTTACTTGCTATCGCCTGGTTGGGCCTTGATCTGCTCATTTTCCACATCTTCAGTCCGGTTGGGCACCCACTGCTGGTATCGCGCTACTCCTATCTAGGTAGCCCAATACAAATTGCGAAGCTAATTCTAAAGCATCCACATGAATTCCTAAATTGGTTCGTGCTCAATTCAAGTGATATGCAGTATTATAGAATCCTTTTTGCTCCAGCGGGTTACTTGCCGCTATTTGCTCCCTGGGTGTTGGTGCTGGCTGTCCCTTCGCTGGCTCTCAATGTGCTCAGCTCCGATCCAAATATGCGTACGGGGATCTTTCAGTACAATGCTGAGATCGTACCAATCCTGATTTTTGCCACTATTGAGGCAATCATGTTGATTGCCTGGTTAGTACAGTGGGGTATCACAAGAATACACTTGTTCAGTGAGAAGGTGTCCTCATCTCGTCCATCGATTGCATGGCCTCAATATTTCAGTCGTCAAGCACGTCCGGTTCTGCTATTTGCACTCATAGGCTTCGTGTTGTTCACTGTGGTGCGGCAAGACTTCACCTACGGTGCTCTGCCCTTCTCGCAGGGCTTTCAATGGCCGCAGACGACGGCGCATGCTCAACTGGCACAACGATTTGTGGACATGATCCCGCCTACTGTAGCGGTCTCGGCGCAATCTAGTCTTGTTCCGCATATCAGTCAACGCTCTCAGATTTATCTCTTTCCGTATGACGACAACAATGCTGACTACGTTTTTCTGGATGTGCTCAGTAG
Source organism: uncultured Chloroflexia bacterium (assembly GCA_963778375.1). Lineage (GTDB taxonomy): Bacteria > Chloroflexota > Ktedonobacteria > Ktedonobacterales > Ktedonobacteraceae > CAVZTX01. The sequence continues at coordinate 70,721 of CAVZTX010000023.1, forward strand.
CACCTATCCCTTAAATTATGCTCCCTATATTCATGAGGTAAAGAGTCTTTTACTAAATGGGAAGTATGGCGTGGTTGCAGCGCAGGATGGATATATGCTGTTCAAGCGTGGATTAGCTGCTCCTGGCATTTCACCATACTCACCAGTTCAAGACGGTGATGATGTGATACCGGATTTACCGGATAACTTTTGCTCATTTGTCAATGTTTCACAAAAGCAAGTCAGAAATCCTTTGCGGGTAAATTTCACAACGACTGATAGTACATCTGCTGATGTGAGTCTAATTGGCTATAGCTTCGCTGCTCCCAACAAGTTTCCAGCAAACGTGCTGACCCAGTTTATGCAAGTAACGACTTATTGGAAGCTGAATGCATCCAGTTTGCCTCCGTTGCGTATAGTAGTACTGCTGCTTGATAAAACGGGCAAGGAACAGTATGCAAGTATCGATTTTCCCGCGAATTCCTGGTGCCCAACGACGACATGGAAACAAGGAGAAATCCTGCGCCTGAGAAGCTCAACATTGTATATAGGTACGATGCCTAAAGGAATAACACATATGGCAATCGCTCTTATACCGCTGGGGGTCTCCTTTGGTTCGAGTGCTGCTGCTCAGGCTCGGCTTCCTTTGCAAGTGGTCCATGCGCCCGGCTCGGTGGCTCCCGTCAAGGGGACGAATGCGCTGCAACTGACGACGTTTTCGATACAATAAGAGAGTTCTATTTTTTCTGCTTATCTACTTGTCGACTTGTAGCTGATTAGCAGCCTTACATGTATGGGATATGTTATACTTGAGCCAATACAGTTTCGAGAGGATATCTCTGCACTTCCTCAACAAGGGGGTAACATGGCCGTTACATCCGACACCAAAACCACTCTGGAAAATCAGGTAGCAGGTTGGCTCACACCTAAAGAGTTCAGTATCCTGGAAGCCGTATGTGAGACATTTTTCCCCTCGTTAACACCACCGAGCGGAAGTTCTGAAGCTGTTGCTGCATATTATCGACGCAGTGCTGGTGATCTCCATGTGGCTCTGCTTGTAGCTGAGACATTGGCCCAGGAGAATGCTACCTCGCAGGCGCAGTTCCACCAATTATTGTCGCTGATGGCAAGTCCAGTGAGTGGATTGCTGCTCATCGGCGTGCCTAAGGCGTTTGTGGCGCTCTCCTTGGAGCAGCGTGAGAAGTATCTGCTGGCGATGGCAAATAGTCCGTTGGGTCAATTGCGACAGGGCTACCAAGCTATGAAACGGCTGACGGGCTTTATCTACTTGTCCGTTCCCAATGAGCATGGTATCAATCCCAACTGGGAAGTGCTTGACTACACTGCACCCGCACCTCCATCTGCTGATGCTCCTCAGCCTATTCAGCCACTGACCATTTCGGAAGATACCACACTCGAAGCTGACGCGGTCGTCATTGGTTCAGGGGCTGGAGGTGGAGTGGTGGCCGGTGAGTTAGCCTCGGCTGGCAAGAGCGTCATCGTGCTGGAAAAGGGCGGCTACAATAACGAGGCGAACTTTACCTTGCAAGAGGCACAGGCAACACCTGAACTCTACTTGAAGCGAGGCACATTGACTACAAAAGATCTGGGTGTGATTATTCTGGCAGGCAGCACACTTGGGGGCGGTACGACGATAAACTGGATGACATCGCTTAGAACGCCACCTGAAATACTGGAGGAATGGGAGCAGCGTTCTGGACTGAAAGGTTGTTTCACGAGCTCGCAGTTGCAGGATAGTTTTGCTGCCGTAGAGGAGCGCATCCATGTCAATAAGGAGAATAGCGAGCATAACAAGCAGAATCAGTTGCTTGCCGATGGTTGTGAGTCGCTTGGATATCAGGTGGGCGTGATCCCGCGCAATGCCGTAGATTGCCAGCAGCGCTGTGGTACATGTGGCTTTGGTTGCCGCTTTGGTGCCAAGCAGTCCACTATGAAGACGTATTTACAGGATGCATATGAGCATGGGGCACGTATTCTTGTGCGCTGCAGCGCCGACAAAGTGTTGATTGAGAACGGACGAGCCGTAGGTGTCAAAGCTACTGTGACGAATACGGAGAGCGGTAAAACCTATAGTGTGACAATTCGTGCCAAAGCTGTGATTGTAGCTGCTGGCTCAATTCACTCTCCGGCAGTCCTGCTGCGTTCAGGATTGGAGAACCGGCATATTGGCCGCCATTTGTACCTGCACCCGGTTTCCAGTATTACCGGCATCTATCCTGAAAAGGTCTACCCCTGGCAAGGGGTAATGCAATCGGCCTACTCCCGGCAGTTCGCACACCTTGACGGGAACTACGGCTATGTGTTGGAGGTCCCGCCTGTACATCCTGGGCTGATTGGCCTATCGACTCCCTGGTATTCTGCGCGGGAGTATCGAGAACAGGTAGCTCAAGCCGCTAGCTTTGCAACCATTATTGTGCTTACTCGTGACAAAGGCGAGGGAACTGTTACCATTGATCATGATGGTGAGCCTATCATCGATTATGTAACATCTGTGTACGACCGCAGGCATCTTTTGCATGGATTACGACAGGCAGCGCGTATCCATTTTGCCGCAGGGGCCAAAGCAGTCAACTCATTGCATAATAAACGCACGCGCCTGGATCGACCGGAGAATGGGATGGTGAGCGAGCAGCAATTCCGCCAGTTTGACCGTCAATTAGAGCGTCACGGTATGGGTGTCAATCGCATTATGATGTTCACCGCTCATCAAATGGGAACGTGCCGTATGGGAGTTGATCCTCAGAATTCAGTGGTTGATGGCAATTGTCAGGTGCATGGAGTCGAGGGGTTGTTTGTTTGTGATGGGAGCATTTTTCCAGGGCCGTCTGGGGTGAATCCGATGTTAGTCGATTATGGGCTTAGTCACATAAGGCGAGCCAGTATATTAAGACAGTGGTGTAAAAGGTAGGCCGCATCCGGCTTTTTTGTTTTTAAGGCGTCTCTTGTCGATACTTTTCAGCCATGTTACCATTGTAATGTGATGAAAGAGACACTCTTACCTCTCTCTTATGAAAGGCAGAACTGATATGACTATAACATCGGGAAGAGTGCCAATGGTCACTATTGCTGACAACGTCTCAGGACCAGGGCAGGGTCGATGGACCTATAAAGATTATGCAGCCATTCCAGATGATGGGAAGCGCTATGAGATTGTAGATGGAGTGCTTTATATGACACCTTCTCCTAATGAAGGGCACCAGACAACTGTGGGTCGGCTATTCCGTTATCTTTCGGTGTATATTGAAGATGCTGGCTTGGGACGAGTGTATCTAGCCCCGTTTGATGTTGAACTGGCTCCATATGTGGTTGTCCAGCCAGACGTGTTCGTAATTCTGAACGCAAACCGCGAGAAAATTACGCAGTCACGCGTCATTGGAGCGCCTGATCTAGTTGTTGAGGTCTCTTCACCTGGCACAGTAGGATTTGATCGGGATGAGAAGCGCGGTGCTTACGCACGAGCAGGTGTGCCAGAGTATTGGATTGCGGACCCAGGAACACATACTGTTGAAGTGTTCGTGTTGGAAGTAGGTGTGTACCATTCGCTTGGTGTCTTTGAAGGACAGGCGATACTGCCATCACAGGTCTTGCTGGATTTTCCCATACATGTAGATCAATTTTTTGCCAGGGTCTAATGTGGATGTCTCTTGTGATTCTTTACATCTGCTTTGTAATAGATCAAGCTGCCGAGCCGGGAATCGAGACATCCATATATTCTGCTGTGGACTGTGGTAGAGGAATCGGCTCTTGATCCTCGATCATCCCCTGGATATGCATCATATTGCTTACAGAAGTGTAACCTCTCACCGTATCTTCTCAACGGGGAATATTTAGCGAGGGGCTGCCGCATACGCCTCTCAACATCCCTCATTAAATTGTCTTAGGAGGAACAAGACGATGACACGGAACCGCATCTACCTGCTCGCACCCGTTCTCCTGACCTGCGTTGTAGCAGCCGTTCTGGCGATCCTGCCAGGGCTGGCACTGGCTTCTAGTGGCTCCTTCATAGGAAATTTCCACAACATTAGTACCATTGCTTCGACTGTACCCTAAGAATGGCGATATCAATCCGTATGGGACGGTTGTAGTCCCGAACTCAGTTGGTAAGCTCGTTAAAGGCGATGTACTGATTAGTAACTTTAACAATAGCAAAAACCTTCAGGGTACCGGCACGACCATTGTTCAGATCTCGCCAGATGGCTCATTTAGCGTCTTTGCCCGCGTTAAGGCAAATGATTTGCCCGGAGCTTGTCCCGGTGGCGTTGGTTTAACTACCGCGCTTGCCGTGCTGCAACGTGGATGGGTGATTGTCGGCAGCCTGCCAACGACCGATGGCACCTCAGCTACTGCTAAAGCGGGGTGCTTGATTGTCCTGGACAGTAACGGTGATGTTGCCGAGACTTTTTCTGGCTCGCCCGATCAATGGCCCCTGGGATATGACTGCACTGGATGGAGGGAACTGGGCCGATCTCTTTGTCACAAATGTACTTAATGGCACTGTTGCGGCTAATGGTAATGTGGTGAACAAAGGTACGGTCGTTCGCATCGACCTGAATGTTCCTAATTCAGGCGAGGGCATGCCTAGCATCGAGTCGACGACTGTGATCGGCTCTGGCTTCGCGGAGCGAACCGATCCCGCTGCGCTGGTGATTGGACCAACCGGCGTCGGGCTGAGTGGTGATACCCTCTATGTTGCTGATAGCCTCAACAATCGCGTTGTAGCTATTCCTGATGCAACCGAACGTACATCCTCGGCTCATACCGGAAATGTGGTCAGCGCTAATGGCTTCATGAATGATCCGCTGGGGCTGACTATTGCACCCAACGGCGATATCCTGATCGTCAATGGCAACAACGGTAGAATTGTCGAGATAACGCCGGGCGGCAATCAAATTGACCACAAATTTTTGGATAAGACGGTTGCTCCGGGTAGCGCTCCAGGCGCTGGCTGTCTCTTCGGCCTGGCCGTTGTTCCAGGTGGCAGTGGTCTTTACTTTGTTGATGACTGCGATAACACGCTGAAGCTGCTCTCCTAAGATCGTCTCACTCATGGGGAAAAGAAAGGGCACCTCTTGCAGGTGCCCTTTCTGTGCGTTTGCACAACCGCAACTTAACCCCTAACTGCTCAATTTAATCATGGCGCGCTTTAATTTAAGGCGAGTTCTGGCAAGCACGAAAACCACAACACCTGTCCAGAGTGTGCCCAAAAGAATCAGGATGCCGCCAATGTCGCGGCCGGGATTGTTGAGTGGAGATGCGTTCTGTCTGACCGTATAGTCGGTCGTGGTAAATTTTGTGGTTGGATGACCGAAACGATCGTACATCTGAAGGGCAACGATGCGATAGGGCAATGGATAACTATAGTAGACATCAACGCGTTCGTTTTTGAAAAGCTGGCCAGGATGTAGGGCGTTTTTATCAAAGATGAAAAGGTCGTTGGAGGCAGTGCTGATTTGTAAGTAGCTTGCAGCATACTGCCCTTCCGCGTTCATCTGGTCATACCAGTTCTGAACATACCCGGTCATTTCCTTATAAGGGCTGCCCAAATTGAGTACAAGAAACACGATGCCAATGCCAATAAAAAAGGGTCCCTGAAGAACAAACCAGACAGAATTGAGGGCTTTTTTCTGCTCTGGACGCTCGCTCATTGCTATTTCTGCTGATACAGGTGGTGGTGTAGTGAGCATCATCTTTTCTCTTTCTCTGGAAACACCGTTTCTCAGTGTCGGGATCACTCGCTCTGTGTTCTGCTCCCCTAAGAGGAGAATACAAGTCTTCTATAAAGATAGACGCAAACCTTCGCGATTTCCCACATATCAATTCTTATCTTCTTTCCACCCCCAATCCGCTCTTTCCACCTGATAGATCGTACACTCCACCTCTCTGCTCATATCCCCCTGTAAACGGGTCATCGGTCATTAACATCGGTGTATCTAGATCAATATAGCGAAAACCGCCGAGACCGGCGACAAAATGCGCAGCGGCGCTGATTGCCAGACGCGACTCCATCATAGCGCCAATCATCAATTGAGTATGTGTGGCGCGGCACACGGCTGCAATATCCAGGGCTTCCACGAAGCCGCACTTCATCAGTTTGATGTTCACGACGTTGGCTGCTCCCATTGCGATCAAGTGAGCGACATTAGCGGCACTGTAGGCGCTTTCGTCGGCTGCAATAGGCACTGATGTATGTTGGGTGACGTAGCGCAGACCTTCATAATCGTCCTTATGCACGGGCTGTTCCATCATCAGGGGGCGAATATCGTGGTCATTCAGAGCTTCAAGGCACAGTAAGGCATCGTTGGCTGTATAGCCCTGGTTGGCATCCAAAGTTAGGCCAAGGCCAGGCGCACCTTCACGGATGGCTTCGACACGCGCTACATCGTCCACGGAGGTTTCCACCGACTTTGACCTTGATAGTGGTGATGCCGCGTGCCACGATATCCTTTGCCAGCTCATAACCATGTTCGGGTGTGACCATAGGAATACTCATATCGGTTTCGACCGATGTGCTGGCACCACCAAAGAACACGTACAATGGTATTCCATACGAACGTGTGAGCGCGTCAAGCAGCGCCATTTCTATGCCAGCGCAGGCGGTATTCTGGCTGAAATAGACGCTATGAATCAAACGTGAGAGCGTGCGCCAGTGAGCAGCATCCTGGCCTTCGATCAATGCTGCGCATCCGCGTGCCGCAGCGAGCGCGGTTTCCTGTGTTTCGCCTGTGCTGGGTGAGAAAGGCGCACATTCGCCATAGCCTCTACTACCATCTTCCAGAGTGATGGTGATGAGTACGTTGCGTGCCTCTGAGACACTCCCTGTGGAGATGGTGAATGGCTCTAATAGGGGAATATTTAAGGGTTCGACGGTAACAGAACGGATGGTGGTGCGTGACATGATTTTCCTCACATGCTGGTCCTATTGCGTTGCCTATCGCGTGACGCTCAATTGCCAGTTCGATCAGGCGGTCCAACAATTGCTGGATATGAGAGGCCACTAGCCTCCCACAACTTGGGATACATGCTAATTTGCGTAAAGCCTGGCATTGTATTCACTTCGTTGATAAAGACCTGGCCGCTATCCTTATCGATGAAGAAATCGACGCGTGCCAGTCCGCTGAGGTCGAGCGCGAGAAAGGCTTGTACCGCCTGGCGGCGCACTTCTTCCGCTGTTGCTTGTGGGATATTGGCGGGGATCACTACCTCTGATTTGCCATCGATATACTTGGCATTGTAGTCGTAAAATTCGTTGCTAGCGATGACCTCGCCAACTACGGAAGCGAGTGGCTCATCGTTGCCTAGTACGGCACACTCAACTTCACGGCAGTTCACAGCTCGCTCAATGATGATCTTGTGATCATACTCGGCCGCTACGTTGATGGCATGCTCTAATTCGACGCGATCATGCGCTTTATTTATGCCTACACTCGACCCCAGGTTGACCGGCTTAACGAAGCAGGGATAGCCGAAACTTTCCTCAATGCTATTCATGACGGTCTCAGGTGACCGCTCCCACTCGTATCGTCTACACACAATATGCTCAACAGTAGGCAGGCCAACTGCGCGAAATACCAGCTTCATTTTTTCTTTGTCCATGCCCAGCGCGGAGCCTAGCACACCGCAGCCAATGTAGGGAACGTTTGCCATCTCTAGCAGCCCTTGTAGCGCTCCATCCTCACCATAGGGACCATGCATAACGGGAAAGATGACATCGATTGCTCCCTGATTACCAAGCTGTTCTCCACTCTGCACAGGAATAAGGCGGCGGAGACTAGGATCACCCGTCAGTGTGACAGCCGTGGTTTGCTCCAAACCCGCATCTTCACTAACACTCTGCTCGGCGGCCAGCAACTTCTGGGGCTTTGTACCCAGCAGCCACGAGCCTTCTTTGGTAATGCCAATTGGGACAACCTCGTATTTATCTTTATTCAGGTTTGCGATTACTGATGTGGCGGAGGCAAGCGATACTTCGTGTTCGCCTGACCGACCGCCGAAGACAAGACCGATACGGATTTTCTTTTCTGCCATATTTCTCTCCTTAGAACATAGTGAGCATGGTCTCCATACACATACCGCGTGAGCCTTTGAGCAGTACGAGATCTTCGCTACGCACTTGCTCTTTGAGCAGATCGGCGGCGGCGCGTTTAGCTGCCTCTAATTCAGGACCATTATCGACATCGGCGCTGAAGTAGTAGGCGTTCTCTATTGGCATACCTGCCGCGATAGCTCCCTCAACGAAGAAACGCGCCTCGTTACCAATAGCAACCAGGTAATCGATGACGCCAACCAGTGCTTCACCACTCATACGGTGCTCAGCAGGTGCATATTGACCCAGTTCGAAAATGTCGCCCAGAACAGCCCAGCGTTTCCCTCCAGGGGATATGTTAGTATTGTGCATTGCTCTGGTAATGGCGATAATCGAGTGCCGATTGGCGTTATAGGTATCATCGATCAAGGTGCTGCCGTTGGGGCCGAGTTTGATCTGGCAGCGTCCCTTCGCCGGTGATAGGTCTTCCAGGGCTGCACGAGTATCTTCGAGTTCCATTCCAGCTGCACACCCTGCTGCCGCCGCTGCCAATGCCAGCATCACGCCGTGTTCACCCGGCAAATGTAGCTGTACACGTGTCTGTTGTCCATGATAGCTTAAGGTAAAGCTCAGACCGCGTAGGGTATCACCACCGATATCGCTTCCCCGCACCTCAGCACCTTCACTCAATCCAAAATACAATACACGTGCTCGCGTCTTTGCACTCATTCCACGTACATTGGGATCGTCGTAGTTGAGGATGGCAATGCCTTCTGGGGTGAGCGCCTGGACCAGTTCGCTCTTTAGCGATTGCAACCCGTTCCTGCGACCCGAATATGCCGAGATGTGCCGCCCCCACATTGGTGATGATTGACCAGTTTGGCCTGGCAATTGTATTGCAAAGCCACGCCAACTCCCCAACCCACTGCGCACCCATTTCCAGTACGGCATAGCGGTGCTGCGGTTCGAGGCGTAACAGGGTCAAGGGGAAGCCGATTTCGTTGTTATAGGATGCGAATGTCTTGAGTGTGGGAGCTTGTCGACTTAAAACGGCTGCGGTGGCCTCTTTTGTGCTCGTTTTGCCATTGCTACCGGTGATGCCAATCAAGGTAGTATGTTCCTGCCTCTGTGTGCGTACACGTGCGGTGGCATGCAGCGCCTCTACAACATCTGGCACAATGATTTGCAGAAAATCTGGAGGAACATCACTCACCGCTTCAGTGCAAAGCGCGGCTCCCGCTCCTGCTCTTGCCACCTGCGGGATGAAGCGATGTCCATCGACACGCGCACCTTTTATGGCAACGAAAAGGTCATCCTGGCTTACCTCGCGACTATCATGTTGTGCGCAAGGAAATGTTTGTGCGGGATCAGGTGTTGTTGTGCTGTGTAAGTGAACCTTGTCTCCGTTGCCTTGCAGTATATCATTGAGGGTGAACATGTCCTTTATATCCTCTGCTTCTCTACTTTTGTTGCCATTGAGCGGATTATACCATAAGCTCTATCTACCACCCTATCTCCAAAAACGATAGACTCTCCATCGAAGGATACAGCCTTTGTTGGTTTGCTAAACGCAATGTGGGCCTCACATCCTTCGTTGCACTCAGGATGACCTATCCCGGCCAAATGGTTATCCTTTGATTTGCAGGAAGCGATGAGTACCTGTTACATTTATGGTTGAGAAGCCCCTTTTTCACATCTTGGGGCGTCTACTTGTATAGTGATCTCTTCAGAGAAAGCGTGAAGGAGATGTATAACGTGAATATGAATGTGGGCCTTGTCCGATTCCGCCTGGGATGGGCATTGCTTGGTATCGCTGGACTGCTATTGCAAGCGATCGCTACAGAGATGACTCGCTCCGGTTATTTTACAGACGTGACTCGCTTTGTCAACTTCTTCAGTTATTTCACGATCCTCACGAATCTGTTTATTACCATCTGGTTTGTGCTTGCGTTTCGTTCGCGACAAATGGGACAATCTCGTTGGTGGGGTGATCAGCCAGAAATCAAGGGAGCATTACTACTAGCTGGCAGTGTCACCATTCTCGTCTATTGGACTTTACTGGTCGATATCCCGATTCCAAACGTGACCGGCGAGATAGCAAACTTTTTGTTACATCTTCTCGTTCCGCTGGGATTATGGATCGACTGGCTGATTGTAGGAGATCCGATGACGAAGTCATATAGGAAAATGCTCAGCGCATGGTTGATTTTCCCTATCGTCTTTGTGATCTATACCGAGGTGCGCGGTCCCTTTGCTCACTGGTATCCCTACTTTTTCCTCGATCCTCAAGCTGTGGGCGGTGCCGGGAAATTGGTGCTATGGATCATTGGTATGATGCTCCTATTTGGAGTGGTGGCCAGTCTTATCTTCTGGCTGTATCAAAAGCGTGGTGGCTTACAAATAGTACCGGCTGACAATGTTATGTCTCAGGCGAATCGCTTGTAGCAATCGAGCGAGATCAGGAACGCTTAACCCTCCTAAAAAGAACTCTTGCGTTGATTGAGCTTCAGGATAGACCTGATTACTCCTACTAATAAAAAGTTAGATACTTGACAAAAGAAAGTAAACATGTTATAATCACTATAGTTAGTGAAGTTACTAGCTATTTGATAGTATAAGAAAATAGAGGAGGATTTCTCTCATGGCATGGGAAATCGATGCAAAGCATTCGCAAGTAACATTTGCAGTAAAGCATATGATGGTAAGTACGGTAAGAGGGCATTTCAACGTTATTCGTGGCAAGCTCGAAATTGATGAGCAGCACCCCGAAAATTCTTGGGTAGAAGCCGAAGCTGATGCCGCAAGCATAGACACGCGCGATGAAAATCGTGATGGTCACCTGCGCTCGCCCGATTTCTTCGAAGCAGAAAAGCACCCGACGATTACCTTCAAGAGCACAAAGGTTGAGCAAACTAGCGACCAGGAATATCGCGTAATTGGTAACCTGACGATGCATGGTGTTACCAAAGAGGTGACCTTCAAAGCAGAATATTCTGGTCAACTCAAGGATATGTATGGGATGCAGCGTGCTGGACTAACTGCGAAAACCGTAATCAACCGTAAAGATTTCGATCTGAACTGGAACAAGGCGCTTGAGACCGGCGGCGTTCTGGTGAGCGAAAACGTCACCATTGAAATCGATCTTGCCGCAGTTCGGCAGCCGGAGACGGTAGCAGCTCAGGTATAAATAGCCTGATGAATATAGATAAATTAATGGAGCGACCGCGAAGGTCGCTCCATTAATTTATCTTCCCTGAACGCTAACTTCTTGAAATTCTGTTTCGCTCATATACACTCCATTCATTCAAAAAAGATAAATGGCGTAGAAGACCGTAGCAACCTGTTCAAGCGTACAATCTATCTCAGGCTCCTTTCAAGATTTGCCCGCCAGACAGGGCTCTTATCATTCCTTCCACATCTCTATGCACAGCATTGCGGCGAGACCTTCTCCACAGTATAATGAAGCATAATCAGCAAAGAAGGAGCTATGGTTATGCGAGCAGTTATTATCACAAAGCCGGGCGGGCCAGAGGTGCTGGAGGTACAGGAGGTCGAGACGCCGGAGCCAACAGGTGACCAGGTACGCGTGCGGGTGCGGGCGGCTGGCATCAATCGTGCAGATCTGATACAACGTGCCGGGGGCTATCCTGCTCCGCCAGGATCACCTGTCGACATTCCAGGAATGGAATTCGCGGGCGAAGTAGATGCTGTTGGACCACTAGTACGAACTTGGAAGCCAGGCCAGCAAGTGATGGGCCTGGTAGGTGGCGGTGGGCAAGCAGAATATGTCCTTGCGCACGAGGGGTTATTGGTTGAAATTCCCCAAAATCTGGATTTTGTGCAGGCGGCTGGAGTACCGGAAGTCTTCATGACTGCCCACGACGCGCTATTTCATCAGGCAGGTCTACAGATGGGCGAGTATGTTTTGATCCACGCGGCAGGCAGTGGAGTAGGCACAGCCGCTATTCAACTCGCACATGCCGCTGGTGCAACCGTTTTTGGCACGTCGCGCACACCTGCCAAACTCGAGCAGGCTAAACCACTGGGTCTCGACGTAGGTCTATCCGATAAGAACTTTGCTGCCGAGGTACATCGCTTAACATCGGGCAAGGGTGTGCATGTCATCATTGATTTTGTTGGCGCTCCGTATCTCGAACAGAACCTCCAGGCTTTAGCCTCCTGGGGAAGACTTGTCTTCGTGTCCACAATGGGCGGTGGACAAGCGAATGTAAACCTTGGCATGTTAATGGGCAAACGTATCTCAATGCGTGGTGCGACGTTGCGCAGTCGCACTCTGGAGGAGAAGTTGGCGGTGATGCGCCGGTTTGCTACAGGTGTGTTGCCATTGTTGGCAAATGGGAAGGTAAGGCCGATTATCGAGCAGGTGTACTCGATGGAGGATATTGCTGAGGCGCATAGGGCGATGGGAGACAATCGGAATTTCGGGAAGTTGATTGTGAAGATGGATTAGCCTCTTTCAATCACCAACAATCCCGTCTCATCCTCTTTCCCTACCACCATCGGTACACTCTTGCTCACGCTTGTCTGCATACAGAAATATACATCTTCGGGCAGACCACCATCTATCACAGATTTTGCAGACTGGCAATGATCGATGATAATTGGCGGCTTGAAAGCTTCATAAAGCGCAATGGCCGCCTGGGCGCTTTCATCTGAAAGAATTGCTGGTCCTTGTCGCTGTAACTCCAATACCAGGTAGCCAGCGCAAACGGCATCATCAAGCGCGAAGTATCCAAATTCGCCTGAGCAGACAATCGATATATTGCTATCTCGCTCTCTGGCAAGTTCAAGTGCTCGTGCGGTGACAGCTTCAGCATTATAAAGGCATCCGGCAAGGCGAATTGTATGCTTAGGGCAGGCATAGAAGGCACGTGTGCCGTTGGTAGTGGTGTGAATCAATTCTCGCCCGCTCAGGTCGAGTTGTGAGAACTGGACGGGCGAGTTGCCATAATCGAAGCCGGGAACGCGCTGAACGTTGCGTTCTCCGCATAAAAGCCGACCGGGGAATTGCTTTGCTCCCTCTCGTGCCTGGTCAAGATTTCCCGCTACAAAGATACGCGCTGCTCCCTGGTCGAGCATAACAGCCATCGATGTGGTAGCGCGGATGACATCTACCACAATGAAAATGTCATCCGCGCCGGTTGTTGTTGCTGCCGGTTCCCTGGCGCTGATTTCTGAGGGAGTGAAGAAGATGTTCAGGTGCAAGCTTATTTCCCTAGTTTCTTCTGCCGCTCCATCTCGCGCAGCTCCACGCGCCGAATCTTTCCCGAAATGGTCTTGGGGAGCGAATCGACGAATTCAATCTCACGTGGGTATTTATACGGTGCCGTTACTTTCTTGACGTGCTCCTGCAACTCGCTTGCAAGTGCGGGAGAGGCAGTGTAGCCCGGCGCGAGAATGACGAACGCTTTGACGATCTCACCGCGCATCTCGTCAGGACTGGCAATGACAGCCGATTCTGCTACGGCGGGATGTTCCTTCAGTGCGCTCTCTACCTCAAATGGGCCGATGCGATAGCCCGCGCTGATAATCACGTCATCGGCGCGGCCCACGAACCAGAAGTAGCCATCCTCGTCCTTGTAGGCGCGATCTCCGGTAATGTACCATTCGCCACGGATGCAGTTATTGGTGGCTTCGGGATTGCGCCAGTATTCTCGGAACATCCACGTAGGGCGTTCTGGCTTCACGCGTACGGCTATATCCCCCTCTTTATTGGGTGGTAATTCGCTGCCATCATGATCGATGACGCTCACCTCGAATCCCGGCGAGGGTTTGCCCATTGAGCCGGGTTTGACGGTCAGCGGAGGGAAGTTGCCACATAGCAGCACCGTCTCGGTCTGACCATAGCCATCGCGGATGGTCATGTCCGTTGCATCTTCCCATACCTTGATCACTTCGGGATTGAGTGGCTCCCCTGCGCCGACACAATGACGAAGCGCTTGAGGTGGGTTGGCCTTCATGTACTTCATTGGCTCATCGAGCACGAGCATACGATAGGCGGTCGGTGGCGCACATAGCGTAGTGATAGGATACTTGTGCAGCATCTCCAGTGTTTCGAGCGCGTTGAATTTGCCACGCGCATCCTGCATGAACATGGCTGCGCCCATCATCCAGGGGCCAAAAAGATTGCTCCAAGCAGCCTTTGCCCATCCCATTTCACTCAAATTCCAGTGCAAATCATCCTCGTGCAGGTCGAGCCAGTATTTGCCGGTGATGGTATGGCCGATGGGGTAGCTGGCGTGAGTGTGCAGCACCATTTTCGGGTAGCCCACAGTGCCGGAGGTGAAATAGACCAGACATGGATCGTCGCTACGGGTTTTAGGCCCAGTAAAATCTGGCGATGCCTCGTTGACGATCTGATGGTAGTTCGTCCACCACTCGCGTCCTGAGTTGTCAGCATTATCCGCATCAACCAGGATTGGATACTGAATGCTCGGAGACTCGCTACGCACCTGGTCGAACTTGTAGGAGCCTTCGTTGTCTGTGATGATGGCAACTGCCTCTGCTGCATCGGCGCGGAACTGGATATCCTTCGGTGTCAACAGGGTCGTGCAGGGAACGGGGATAGCTCCAATTTTCATGAAACCCAGTACGCTCTCCCACCATTCGGGGATGCGGGGCAGCATAACCAGTATGCGGTCGCCCTTCTTAATGCCTAACTTGGTAAAGGCATTAGCGGCGCGGCTAGAACGCTCGGCAAACTGGGCAAAGGTGATGTTTCGCTCTTCACCGTCTTGTCCAATCCAGAGCATGGCAAGTTTATTGGGGTCGCTGGCCCATTTGCCAATAACATCAATCGCAAAGTTAAAATATTCGGGGACATCCAGGTGGAAATTACGCCGTTCGGCCTCATAGTCGGTCATATGTGGCGTTCTGGTTTGAGTCATGATTCAGGGCTCCTTCCAAGGCAGGCAACATACGATAGTGGTTTTAGTATATCGCATGGAGGATGGGAGCGTCGAGGGAGGATGTTCGCTAATGATCAGTTAGATAACGATAGCCTTGCTCGTTACGCTCCCAACTCTCGTCAAATGCATCGTGCAGGTCGGGTGATAACGGCGGGGGTGTCTTTGCTGGTTGAATCTCAATGGCCAGCAATTGGCCTTCCTGTAGATTTAGGCGTTCCACTTCTTCCTGTGGAATGGTAACAATGTAGTTGTCTTCTACTTTACGGAGCTTTTGCCAAAACAATGTGTGTCTCCTGCTGAATGCTATACTTCTGCTGTGAATGATCTAACAACTCTTGTATGCTGTCAAGTTAGTTTGGAGCATTAGCCTCTTTCAATCACCAACAATCCCGTCTCATCCTCTTTACCTACCACCATCGGTACACTCTTGCTCACGCTTGTCTGCATACAGAAATATACATCTTCGGGCAGACCACCATCTATCACAGATTTCGCGGACTGGCAATGATCGATGATAATTGGCGGCTTGAAAGCTTCATAAAGCGCGATGGCTGCCTGCGCGCTTTCATCTGAAAGAATTGCTGGACATTGTCGCTGTAACTCCAATACCAGGTAGCCAGCGCAAACGGCATCATCGAGCGCGAAGTATCCAAATTCACCTGAGCAGACAATCGAGATATTGCTATCCCGCTCTCTGGCAAGTTCAAGTGCTCGTGCGGTGACAGCTTCCGCATTATAAAGGCATCCGGCAAGGCGAAGTGTATGCTTAGGGCAGGCATAGAAGGCACGTGTGCCGTTGGTAGTGGTGTAAATCAATTCTCGCCCACTCAGGTCGAGTTGTGAGAACTGGACGGGCGAGTTGCCATAATCGAAGCCGGGAACGCGCTGAACGTTGCGTTCTCCGCATAAAAGCCGACCGGGGAATTGCTTTGCGCCCTCCCGTGCCTGGTCAAGATTTCCCGCTACGAAGATACGCGCTGCTCCCTGGTCGAGCATGACGGCCATCGATGTGGTAGCACGGATGACATCTACCACAATGAAAATGTCATCCGCGCCGGTTGTTGTTGCTGCCGGTTCCCTGGCGCTGATTTCTGAGGGAGTGAAGAAGATGTTCAGGTGCAAGCTTATTTCCCTAGTTTCTTCTGCCGCTCCATCTCGCGCAGCTCTACACGGCGTATCTTTCCCGAAATGGTCTTGGGGAGCGAATCGACGAATTCAATCTCACGTGGGTATTTATACGGTGCAGTTACTTTCTTGACGTGCTCCTGTAGCTCGCTTGCAAGTGCGGGAGAGGCGGTGTAGCCCGGCGCGAGAATAACGAACGCTTTGACGATCTCACCGCGCATCTCGTCAGGACTGGCAATGACAGCCGATTCTGCTACGGCGGGATGTTCCTTCAGTGCACTCTCTACCTCAAATGGGCCGATGCGATAGCCCGCGCTGATAATCACGTCATCGGCGCGGCCTACAAACCAGAAGTAGCCGTCCTCGTCCTTGTAGGCGCGGTCTCCGGTAATGTACCATTCGCCACGAATGCAGTTATTGGTGGCTTCGGGATTGCGCCAGTATTCTCGGAACATCCACGTAGGGCGTTCTGGCTTCACGCGTACGGCTATATCCCCCTCTTTATTGGGCGGTAATTCGCTGCCATCATGATCGATGACGCTCACCTCGAATCCCGGCGAGGGTTTGCCCATTGAGCCGGGTTTGACGGTCAGCGGAGGGAAGTTGCCACATAGCAGCACCGTCTCGGTCTGACCATAGCCGTCACGGATGGTCATGTCCGTTGCATCTTCCCATACCTTGATCACTTCGGGATTGAGTGGCTCCCCTGCGCCGACACAATGACGAAGCGCTTGAGGTGGGTTGGCCTTCATGTACTTCATTGGCTCATCGAGCACGAGCATACGATAGGCGGTCGGTGGTGCACACAGCGTAGTGATAGGATACTTGTGCAGCATCTCCAGTGTTTCGAGCGCGTTGAATTTGCCACGCGCATCCTGCATGAACATGGCTGCACCCATCATCCAGGGGCCAAAAAGATTGCTCCAAGCAGCCTTTGCCCATCCCATTTCACTCAAATTCCAGTGCAAATCATCCTCGTGCAGGTCGAGCCAGTATTTGCCGGTGATGGTATGGCCGATGGGGTAGCTGGCGTGAGTGTGCAGCACCATTTTCGGGTAGCCCACAGTGCCGGAGGTGAAATAGACCAGACATGGATCGTCGCTACGGGTTTTAGGCCCAGTAAAATCTGGCGATGCCTCGTTGACGATCTGATGGTAGTTCGTCCACCACTCGCGTCCTGAGTTGTCAGCATTATCCGCATCAACCAGGATTGGATACTGAATGCTCGGAGACTCGCTACGCACCTGGTCGAACTTGTAGGAGCCTTCGTTGTCTGTGATGATGGCAACTGCCTCTGCTGCATCGGCGCGGAACTGGATATCCTTCGGTGTCAACAGGGTCGTGCAGGGAACGGGGATAGCTCCAATTTTCATGAAACCCAGTACGCTCTCCCACCATTCGGGGATGCGGGGCAGCATAACCAGTATGCGGTCGCCCTTCTTAATGCCTAACTTGGTAAAGGCATTAGCGGCGCGGCTAGAACGCTCGGCAAACTGGGCAAAGGTGATGTTTCGCTCTTCACCGTCTTGTCCAATCCAGAGCATGGCAAGTTTATTGGGGTCGCTGGCCCATTTGCCAATAACATCAATCGCAAAGTTAAAATATTCGGGGACATCCAGGTGGAAATTACGCCGTTCGGCCTCATAGTCGGTCATATGTGGCGTTCTGGTTTGAGTCATATTCAGCGCTCCTTCCAAGTGCAGGCAACATACGATAGTGGTTTTAGTATATCGCATGGGGGATGGGAGCGTCGAGGGAGGATGTTCGCTAATGATCAGTTAGATAACGATAGCCTTGCTCGTTACGCTCCCAACTCTCGTCAAATGCATCGTGCAGGTCGGGTGATAACGGCGGGGGTGTCTTTGCTGGTTGAATCTCAATGGCCAGCAATTGGCCTTCCTGTAGATTTAGGCGTTCCACTTCTTCCTGTGGAATGGTAACAATGTAGTTGTCTTCTACTTTACGGAGCTTTTGCCAAAACAATGTGTGTCTCCTGCTGAATGCTATACTTCTGCTGTGAATGATCTAACAACTCTTGTATGCTGTCAAGTTAGTTTGGAGCGTATTTCGGTACAGACGCTAGTGATGTAGACCCGCTAACACCACACGAAAATAGCCTTTATCTTGCGCGAATATAAAGGGAGCAGGGCTTATTCTCTATCCTAATGTGGGGCATATCCCTATCATAGAACGGGCTGAGCAGTTGAATAGGGATGTGCTGGAGTTTCTGGAAGGTCAGGTTCCACTTTAACTTAGCACCTGATCAATGTAACCCTCATACGTGTAATATAGGTCAGGCATTCTTCCCTTGTCCCACGTTTGTAGGTATCTCTCCATCCGAAGGGAATCTTTCGGTTTGTCAGCCATAGCGAATACTCAGCATTATAATTTTTGATGACCATATACGTTTTCGTATCTTCCTTGCTATCTTCGTTCATACTCTATCTCATCAGTTCCAATTTAGTTCGCTAGCATAGGAACGGAGTTAGCAAGCGCGTGTAATGTTGGTGCATCAACAGCTTGTGTATGCCCTGCGAAGTACAGGTTGACGCCCGTGTCATCAGTTATCATTGTGGTTGTTTTGAAACGCTCTGGAGCGCCAATCATCAGATTATGAAACTCAACTTCGTCACGATAGAGGAGCCTCCATTCTCCCACATATTCCATAAATGAGCGCCACAGATTGCTCCTGTGCACATTTGTCAGTAACATCACTCCACCTGGTCTCAGCAAGGTTACAAGAATATCCATAAAATTGGTAACAGCTTGCTCTGGCAGGTAATCTAATAAACCTAGAACAAGAATGACGTCATAGCTGCCCTCCACAATGGGTTGCTGAAGAAAGCTTACAGCGGTTGGGTCCTTGAGTAGTGTTGTTGCAGAAAGCTCTACATAATGAATGGGTAGATTGGTGCCAGTCTTATGAGCAATCTTTTTAAATTCACGTCGACAGTACTCCAAAGCGCGAGAATCATGATCACAGAGGGTAATTTCACATACACCTCCTTGAGCCGCAAACTCACGTAAAACGTGCTCAGGACCACATGCAAAGGATAAAATCTGGATGGGGCGTTTACCAGCATTGCATACCTGTCGCCGGATATGGTCATGTGCCCACGGCATACGTCCTCTATGAGCCTTAGCAGGTCCATTATTTAATGCATAGTAGGTAAGAAGTCTCGCCAGAAGAGAACTTCCCTCGACCTTGTTTGCAAACAACATCTCATTAACAACGTAATCTCCCGCATATCCTAATGGCTTGTCCAATGCCCTGCGAACAAACTGGCTCTGGAGAAAGAAGGGCTGAACCAGCATTCGGTGGTAAGCAATGCAAGCTTGTCGATCATGCTGTGCTAAGCTTCCATCTACCTCTGTCAATGATGCATAGGCTTTATCCAGGAACTGCGTGACGACAGGAATATACCGTTGGAGTAGCTCGTTTTGTCTTTGTTCAATATCCATCCAACGCTCAGGATCGAAGGGGAAAGACGCAAGTAATGGCTTTACTTGAGTATGCAGCTCAAGATCAAGCTGTGTGAGAAAGTCATAGATTGAGTCAGTTAGTCGGATAGCGTCTTTAGTAGCGCTCATGTATACCTCCTAAGATGGGGAAGCATTCCTTTTTGTAGGAATCAGAACCATCTCTTTATGCACCGTTTGTATTGGGTACTATATATCTTGCTTGTTTTTCATTCGCTTGGGCGAATGTTCTTCTGCTCAAAGTTTATATGCATCAGGGCTGAAACGTACCTGTAAAATTACCAGTTCTGATTACCTGTTGTGTGGGAGCGGTCAATTGGAGGAGTACCCAGTAGAATTACTTGGGTGTGATGTCACAACCTCTAACTTTTGGACAGAGCCTATGATACAATTGGGTATAGTACGCCAGGCGCAAAAAGGCAAGCATGCAATGCGCCGCGAACTCTAAATAAAGCCTGGAACAGGCTACAATCAACATTTAAGCCGGTACCGGGAGCTATTTTCTATGCCTCCATCGGTATCTATTTCCCAAAGACTATGAATAAGGAGTAATTGAATGCACACGAAGCTGGATGTTCTGAAAGAGAAGGGATTTGTCGTCCTGAAGGACTATGATGGACCGCCGGTTCCTAAAGAAGAGTGGATGGGCCTTGAATATATGGACTGGAAAAGCGGTGGGGACACGAACTTTGCGCCGATTGCATCGTGCCCGTGGCGAAATGGAGTGCGCGGGCTTCTGGGATCACGGCAAGCCGGATAAGGATGGTATCTGGACGGAGAATGCTGAGAAATGCCCCACTTTGGTGCAGTGGACGAAAAATGTGGGGGCCAATTTTGGACGCGTGCGCATCATTAAGCTCAATCCCAATACTGAGGCAGAGGCAGTTCATAATATGCACCTCGATGACAATAACCGCCTCAATCCAGATGGTGAGGGCTGGGTTGTGCGTGCATGGCTGCAACTCACCGACGATCCCAACTCCTATATGCTGCTGCGTGAGGACAAGGATGATCCTTCAACGGAATCGCGCATCTCGATGCCGCGCAATCGCCAGATTGTCATCGACTCCCAGCGACTTTGGCATGCAGCCTGGCATCCAGGGCCGGAGCCGCGCTACGCACTGATCGTTTCGTTTGAGAGCGGTGAGGATCTTGAACGCTGGATCGAGAGCCAGTTGCCTCAAACATCTATGGCTCGATAATCTTTTCAGGTAATACAAAGAGGGTCAGTGTGACATTTGCCATACTGACCCTCTTTGACAGGTGGGGGAGAAAGCCTGTCTGCTAGTTATGTCCTCTCCCAGGAACCCTACCTATTGATTGGTGGTGGTTGTCGCAGCCTTTGATTTACCTGAATGCCGATTCAGCAGGTGATCTAGCACATGTGGGTGTTTTTGCAGGAACTGCATGAACGTAGTCTCTTGAGACTGCGTGATGTCGCCCGCGCTGACGGCCTTGTTGAGGGCATTCTGGATAGCATTCGTCACGATTGTATGCAACTGGGCTGAAGAAACTTTTTGTGCCGTAGCGATTTGATTCAAGCTCTGTCCTGCTTGCAAATCTGCCTTGAGTTGGGTTACAGTCAGATGAAGTCCCTGAGCTACATCGCTAGTGATGCCGGGTAGCTGTTGCTTCAGCACATTCTTTATAACGGCCCGTTCAAAGGGAACTCCTTTGCCTGTGCATGCCTGGTGGGACTCAAGGCGCTTCTCGATTGCATCGGCCTCTTTTTGTGTCAGCTTCCCGTCCTTCACAAGTTGTGCCAGCTCATCTTTCCTGGCCGAGAGCTTATCGCTTTGCAGAGTGCTCACCGAGACGTTCAGACGATTTGCCAGGTCTTGCAGGTATTGTTCACAGTATGGGTTTGTTGTTGTAGATGTGGTGGTTGTCTGTCCTGGGCCGCTGCTAGCTGATGCAAGCAATGGGCCGGCAAAAAACACGCCAAACATAATGGCAAGCAGTAATAGAGCGCTGCCGCCGCCAATCATTAGAAGTTTTCGCATAGGTTTTATAGTCTCCTTCTTCATTGTTGTAGCGGTTTCATCCGATGGGATTGGATCGCTACGATTTCGTTTTTACATACATTTCGTCACATTTCTTGTGACAGCTCTATCATAATCTTGAGAGGTGAAGGATTTGTCAGGCAAAGTTCAAGATTTGCTCAAGATTTGGAGAAAGCCGCCAAATGGCCTGCCTCCTAATGAAAAGGTATGATACTATAGAAAAGTAGTGGCGATCTCATAGAGTTTAACTTACATACTACTGTCATCCTTCGCTTGTCATCTTGAGCCGGGCCGCGAGAGATCCTTCGCCAGGGCAGGCACAAGGCACTGCCCCTACAGGATGAAAAATGAAAGAGGAGAGGGCAGGCACAAGGCACTGCCCCTACAGGAGGACGATCATGAGAGGGCAGTGCCCCTACAGGAGGACAGAGGGCGGGTAGCACAGTCAATATGAAGGTCTCCAGGGTAAGATAAATGGTACAGAAAATTCTCATTATTGAAGATGAAGAAGGTATTGTTCACCTGCTCAAACTCTATCTAAAAGATGCGGGGTTTGATGTACTGGTTGCCGGTGATGGCGCGGATGGATTGGCGCTGCATGCACGCGAGCGCCCAGATCTTGTGATCCTGGATATCATGCTGCCTGCGCTCGACGGTTTCGAGGTTTGTAAACGCATCCGGGCATGGTCGAAAACACCTATTCTGATGCTGACTGCGCGTGTGGACGAGAATGACCGCGTTGCAGGGCTTGATCTGGGCGCGGATGACTATCTCACAAAACCATTCAGCCCGCGTGAATTGGTGAGCAGAGTACGGGCTATCTTAAGGCGCGTCGAAAATGCGGGTGAGGCTTCGAACACTTCTGGCAGTCAATCTTCGACCACCAAATCGGCGTTGCGATTCCCCGATCTCACGGTTGATTTGCTGGCGCGACGGGTCGAGGTGAGCGGTGAAGAGGTGGCTCTGACGCCGACCGAATTTGATCTACTGGCCTTGCTGGCTCAGTCACCCGATCGCGTCTTCACGCGTGAGATGCTGATGAATAAGGTCTGGGGCTACGACTATTATGGGGATGGACATATCATCGATGTGCATATCAGTGCCCTGCGTAAGAAGATAGAGGCCAATACAGAGCAACGATATATTAAAACGGTTTGGCGCGTAGGATATAAATTTGAAGTTGGGGGACGTTCACCCGCCCTGAAGAAACCAACGTAAGGGCAAGACATTCGGGAGAGTACATATGCGAATACGTTGGTGGCAGAGTATACGCTGGCGACTGGCAATAGGCTTCATGCTTGTGGCATTACTGGCAACTGCGCTATTAGCGCTGGTAGTAACAATAACCATAGACTACTACTATGGAGTCGATCAGACTACTCGCCTCACCACTTTTGCTTCGACGAACGCACAACGTATTGGGCAAAACTATACTCAGAGCGGCACTGCTTGTAGCGGCTGCATCGAATACGCTCGGTCCATTTGTGAAAAACTCGCAGGGTGGAGATTACCTCATCGTCGTGTTCAATCGTCTTAATCAACCGGTCTACCCACGCTTTGTGATTGGAAAACGGCCTTCATTTGCGGCAATTTTGATAGCCGCGACAGATCCGTCGTTACAGAAGGTGGACTATCAGCGTGTATCGAATGCAGTAGTAAGCGGCCAGCATGGTGCGACGACCGTTGATCAGATTGGCGAAAGAGGGCCTGTTTCCGCTCCTCGCCCCTTTATTGTCGCTCCCATTTTTTTAGATGGCCAAAGTGGAGGTCGTGTCATCGGTGTCCTTTTCATGACCCCGTATTCCGCGGCGCAGGATACACTGCCGCCATTTCTTGCCAGCGTACGCCAGTCTGTGCTGATTGCCTCTGTTATTGTAGCCGTGCTGGCAGCATTGGCTGCGATCCTCTTCTCGCGTACGATTACACGTCCGCTTGCGAAGCTCACCAAAACAGCACAAAGCCTGGCGGCTGGAAACTACAACGAACGCGTCAAAACCGGGGCACGGGGTGAGCTAGGTGAGCTGGCACATACATTTAATGAGATGGCTACGCAACTCGAACGAGATGTGAATGAGTTGCACCGGCAAGAACTCTGGCGGCGTGAGTTGATCATGAATATCACGCATGACCTGGCAACTCCATTGACCGCAATTGCCGGTCTGGGTGATTCGCTCGTGGATGGCGTGAATCGTAGCCGTGAAGACTACGAAGCAACGGGACGCATTATTGTGCGTGAGACCTTGCGCTTACGTCGCCTGGTGAAAGACCTGCATTTGATGGCGAAGGTTGAGGCAGGAGCGATGCAGCCCGTACGCAAAACGGTTCGCCTGGCTACATTGGTTGACGAGGTGCTGGCCGTTTTGACGCCAGAGTTTGAACGCGCAAATGTAGAGCCGCTCAATAACATTCCCTATGATCTGCCTTCGCTTCAGGCTGATCCTGATATGCTGACACGTGTGTTCTCGAATCTCTGTGACAATGCTCTCCGCCATACACCAGCAGGTGGTTCCGTCATCGTGGATGCAGTGCAACAAGGAAGTTTTCTGGAAGTATCGGTGACCGACAGCGGGGAAGGTATACCAACCGCTGCTTTACCGCGTGTGTTTGATCGCTTCTATCGTGCTGACCCTTCACGGCACAGTGGGATGCCGCCTGAAGATGCGATGGCCGGTGGCAGTGGTCTGGGGTTGGCAATTGTACGTGCGATTGTGGAGGCGCATGGTGGTGCCGTCCGAGCTGAAAATGTGCCACAAGGGGGAGCACGTATCGTATTTACTCTGCCACTGGTGTCTTCTGCTCTCACCTCTATAACCAGTGCAATAACATCTCCTTTGCATCAATAGCCTTGGGGCAGGACAGGAACGAGGCGCTGTCCCTACAGATCCTTCGCTATCGCTCAGGATGACAAATTCAGCTAATAGCCCATCTGACTTACTTTCTCGACCCGCTCTGGAGCCGATGGTATACTAACCGCGTAGTGAAATAGCTCTAGATTTTTGCCTCAAATGCCGATAATACTAAAAAAACTATCTGCTTGCCTAACAGAACAATTACTGGAAGGACACAAATGACTGCCAACATATCTTCTATTCATGGTCGCCAATCTGAGCGCAATGCTTTTTCTATTGAGGGTGAGTCACAGGAGTTGGTTGATGTACTGCAAAAAATCGTACAGAATGTCGGCGTATTACTGGAAGTGGACAGTTGTTCGATAGCGTTGCTCGATGCAACGGGGAGCACGCTGGTAACACTTGCCGCACTGCATAAGCAGGGCAGAAAACCACGTCATACACGTTTCCAGCGAAACGAAGGAGTTGCTGGCTGGGTTGCAGAGCATCGTGTCCCGTTGAGTATCAATGATGTAAGCCTTGATCCTCGTTTCAAGCGGCTGGGGCGAACTCCTATTGGTTCGATGGTATGTGTGCCTTTAATGGAGAAAGATACCTTTATTGGCACACTAACGGCAAGCAGCCCTGAAATAAATGCCTTCACTCCACGTGCGTTGCAAATGATAACGATTTTTGCTGAGCAAGCAGTCCTCGCCATCACGAATGCACGACAGGCAGAAGTAGCGCAACATCAGGCAAACCAACTTGAAATGTTGCTCGACCTCTCGCACGGCATCACTACGCGTCTTGAAACAGATGCGCTCTATCGAACCATCCTGGTAAATGTTCAACGCCTGGTTCCCTTTCAGTCCGCGGTGATCTACCAGTACAGTGAACCTCTACAGGAACTCTATCCCGTTGCGGAATTGTCGGGGGCTGCTACGGATACTACCACTGATTGCCAGCAGGAGACCTGTACTTCAGCAGTCACAACGAAGGATGTGCAACGCGAAAAAATTAGTATGCACAGCACAACCTCATTAGCGGCATGGGCTGCTGTTCACCGCCATCCGATGTTGCGTGCTCCTGTAAAGCTTGTTCAGGATCAAATAGCGGCATCGCTCACAGTGAATGTCGCGGAGATGGCCGCGCCTCTGGTCTCTAAACAGACCCTCTACGGTGTGCTGGTGCTGCAACGCGCTGCATCCTTTACGAGTGAGGAACTGCGGTTGGTACGCAATCTCAGCAATATGGCAGCAGCGGCATTGGAGAATGTAGAACTTTTTCACCGGGTGCGTACCGATCAGGAGCAGTTGCGCGCGATTCTGGCGGCAAGTTCGGATGGAATCGCTATTATTGGCGCGAATGCCTGTTTTATCGAGGCAAATCCCTCCTTTGGGCGTATCTTTGGCCTTGCACCGGAACAGATTGTTGGCATGGAATGCATGGAACTCTTCGACTGCAATGAAAATAGCTCGAATGATAAATGCCGTGAGCTATGTATGATGCAAGAGGCCTTGCAGTTAGAGCAGCCATTGCCTTACATTGAGCTTGATCTGCCGATCAAAGGTGTATCTCGTTCGGTAGGGTTGAGCATTACTCCTGTCCTGGCGGGCAGTAAACCGCTTTGCCTGGTGATCGCGCGTGATGTTACTGCTATTCGCGATGCTACGCGTATGAAAGCCAACTTCCTGTCCATGATTACCCATGAACTGCGTTCGCCACTCAATGCAATCAACGGTTACCTCGATCTCACCTTGACCGGTATTGCGGGGGAACTTAATGAGCAGCAGCGAGAATTTGTGCAGCGTGCGCGAGCCGGCAGCGAACATCTGTATGCCCTTGTCGAAGACCTATTGCTCGTTTCGCGAGCCGATGCCGGGCAGTTGCGCTTGAATCCTGAAATCGTTAGACTCAAAGAAATCGTTGCTAATGCCGTTGAAGAGTTGGAGCTTCTGGCGCTTGACAACGGTATCAGCACCCGTATCGACATTCCCAGTGATTTTCCTGCACTTTACGTCGATCCCGTACGCCTTCAGCAAGTGTTGCGCAATCTTATCAGTAATGCCTTGCGCTTCACACCCTCAGGTGGCAGTGTGACCGTTTCTGCACGCGTCATTCGCAGGGCAAGTAATAATGGCATACTAGGGTCTGTAAGCTCAAATGGACATACCGTGTCGCTTGTCCCTCCGGGGACAGATACTTCTATTCCTGCAATCGGTTCAGATGTATCCGTAGAGGCTGGGGATGTGGTTGGTGGAGAGGGAACCCTTGTAGCTGCCCATGGTGGAGATGTTCTCTCTGCGGAAGATGCCGAGGAAAGTTTCGTGCTGGTACAGGTACATGATACCGGCCATGGTATCGCATCTGAACACCAGGAGCGCATTTTTGAACGCTTCTATCAAATCCCCCTGGCTACCGCCGGACGTTCCAGTGGACAAGGGCTTGGGCTGGCAATCGTGAAAATGATTGTGGAACTGCATGGAGGCTATGTCACCGTTGAGAGCGCTCCTGATCAGGGCAGTACGTTCTCATTTCACGCTTCCGGGGTTGTTATCGTAGCTAAATTTTACCCTTGACTCAGTCAATAAAGCATGCTATGCTCATTCTATCCCTGTATTGTGCATACAGGTTGATAGCTGTAGCCAATCAGGAACGATGCAAGTTGTTGGAACGCAAACTGAAAGGCAGACAAACATGGGTATGCTGCGAGTCATGTCCCGGCGAGGTGATGAGCGGGTCGAATGGGATCTGAAAAAAGTAGTGACAAGTGATCCTGAAGCCATTGCGGCCATCCGAGAAGCCGAGCGCATCTTCAACGAAGAGCGCGCACGTGGCGCGACCGCCTTCAAAGTGGAGGCGGGGAAACCTGTAGAGCGTATTGAAAAGTTTGATCGAACTGCCGAGCAGATTGTGATGGTACCTCGTGTAGTAGGCGGGTAGGGAGCGTACACTGCTTATGAATGGTATGGTGGAAACGCTAAGCCTATTTCTTGGTATCTGGCTGCTCTTCCTGTTACTGGCTATCTATTACCTCTCGCAGGCTCCTGATGGCCGTGTTGGTCGTTTTCGCGAATCGGTCAGTGAGCATCTTTCTGCCGAGAGCCGCGCTAAGGTATTGCTCAGAGAAATGCTGACGGAGAACCAGTATCAGCAACTGATCAAGTTTGGGTATCTTGAAGTCCCTAGCCCATCGATAGACAGCCGTATCTATCGCATTCCGGGGTCTGGGGGATTGGTGAAAGTCTACGAGCGCGGGTGTGCGGTAATGGAACTCTGCTTGCAGCCCGCGGAACCATTACCGGACGGTGATGTAGTGGTGATGCATAAATTGATGATTGAGGCTAATGAACAGGAATATTTGCAAAAAGCAAATCATTTCGCGCCTGGCATCATCTCGCTTCGCTGCCAGCATTTGTAGTTGTACGTGTACGACTCCTAACAATATATAACCATCAATTAAGATCGACGCTTCTAGCGTCGGTCTTTTTTGTTGAAGCAAGCATCATCTACTAATTATGCTTATGATTCTTCCTCGGAAGTATTTTGTGGCTCATCAAATAAAGATTGCTGTGAGCCTTGCATCAGGCGCTTTTGCTCTTCACGTTGCAACTGCTTGATACTCTTTTCGGGTGTCGGTAGGTCTTCTGGAAGCGTTGCGCCAGCTCTTTTGATCGTCTCTCTTACTTCACGCCCCATTTCATGATGGGCATGGTTTGCTTTGTCCTTGCCCTTGATTTGCTCACGTTCAAGTTTCTGTTTAGTGAGGCTGGCCCGGAAAATATTTGCAGCTAGTTCATCACTTCCCATGTGGTCTAGAATCTGCTGGCTTTTCTTGATCCCTTTGCGAGTATGTATATCCCTTGCACCAAGACCTCCGTAGAGGCCCTTGTAACCATGGTCCTGAAAGATGGCGAAGTCTATAGGTTCAATCACTCCAGAGTGTTGCGCAGCTTCCGCCAACTGGATGTTGTAGATATTCATCTGGGAGCGACGTAGAAGTCGAAGCTGATCTTCTGGTACTCCCTCCAGGGCTAGCTCGTCGGCGATTTCCTGGCGGCGGGTCTGAACCGTGAAATAGGTTTGACCTAAAGCGACAACGGGCTTAGAAGGATCGGCATTCTGCACGATTAAATAGCAAGCGTAACGTGATAGATGGTAGTCTTCTGTTTTTCTCTGAGCACCTTTACCAGCTTGGATCATTTTAACCTCCAGGTTAAAATGATCTGAAACGGCTTGTTCGCTCTTATCACAGGCAATTTTCGCTTGTTCTATGGCATACTGGAATTTCTGCCAGGTGGAATATCCGAGCAACTTGTAAAGATCGCGAGCTGACCAATACTCGCTTCCGTTCTCAGCCATTTTGCGGATTGCCTCAAATGGTGAGGCATGTGGGGCATCACTCATAGTATTCTACTCTCCTAAAAAGTGGTAAGAGCTAGTGATATGTCGCTGGTTGGCAACCGGTCACCAGCTTCGTCTAAGCGAACGTCTTCTTTGCTCTAGCCTTCTGCTATCTAAAGCAAGCTTTCCGTTCTGCTATTAAGTCAAGTATAAGCAAATTAGATCAAATTTTCAATACTTTTCATGAGTTAAAGCTTGAACAATCGACTATCGGCTTGATATGTATTGTTAGATTGGGTGAAGAAATGGGCATGAAATGCGCCTTCGCTGAACTTTCGGCAAGAAAATGCGTATATAACATGTAGGAACTACTGAATAGATGACTATCCTCGCCAAATATCGTAGAATAGAACCCAGGGCGGGGGCAAGCCCCGCCCCTACTATACACGAAGGCGACGAGTACTCAGCGTATATAGTAGAGGCACCCCTTACGGATGCCCTGAACAACTTACCCAGGTCGGAGAAGGCGGGTGAAATATTATGGAATGTCCTTATTGTAAATATGAAAATCGCGATGGCGTGCGCTACTGTAGCAACTGCGGAAGACCCTTGAATCCAACAGCTACAGCTACAAGCGTGGGTGGAGGTATAACTGGAAGTGGCATCGGAAATACGGGCACCTCTCGTTCGCTCACCGTTGGCTCACCTCTGCAAGGTGGGCGCTATGTCATCACAAAGGTACTGGGTGAAGGTGGAATGGGTGCAGCGCTGCTGGCAACCGATAACCGCCTGGATAACAAATACGTCGTCATCAAAGAACTCATCTCTGAAAATACCGATCCGACCAAACGCCAGGAAGATGAACGCAACTTCAAGCGTGAAGTTCTCACCGTGGCTCATCTCGACCATCCCCTCATCCCCAATGTCACCGACTACTTCGATGAGGGAACGCGCTACTTCATGGTGCAGGAATACGTAGAAGGGGAAAATCTGGAACAGCGCATCGATCGCCTCAATCAGCCGATGAAGGAACGCGATGTGCTAGAATATGCCTCGGAAGTTTTGGATGTGCTTGACTATTTGGCACAGCAGACGCCACCCATCGTGCATCGTGATATCAAACCCGCCAATATTGTCATCAGCTCTAAGGACAAGCGTGCACACCTCGTCGATTTTGGTATTGCGCGGGCAGACGAGAATCGCAACGTACAGCGCAAACAAACCGCGGCACTTGGTACTCCTGGCTATGCTCCACCCGAACAATATCAGGGTAACGCAGACCCCCGCTCGGACCTGTACGCGTTGGGAGCGACAATGCATCATCTGCTGACGAACCGCGACCCGCGCAATCATCCGCCATTTACCTATCCACCTGCCCGTTCGCTGAACCCACAGCTTTCAGCGGATGTTGAGCGGCTACTTACACGCGCCCTCAATAACAACATGAATCAACGCTACCAAAGCGCGGCGGCTATGAAACGCGATGTCGATGATATCTTATTGAAACGCTTTGGCGTCTCGGGCAATATCAGCAGCTATACTTTGGGTACGTCTGGGCCAATGAGTGCTGTCGGAGGTATGGCAGCAGGTGCAGGAGCAGCGGCAGCAAATGCGCCGAGGATTGGAAATCAACCAACTCGTCGGCAGTCGCCTCCACCAGCGTCACCTGCTTTCAGAGGTGGAGCATCGGTTCCACCGGCTCAGATCTATCCAATGCCACAGCGACAGAGAAGCCATCCTTTACGCAGCGCTTTACTGCTCCTTCTGGTCTTGTTACTCATAGGTGGCGTGGTCGCTTACTTTACCTTTTTCCGAGGGCACTTAGGAGGTACTAGTGGGGGAACTGGCACGGCCAGTACTGGCGGCAATAGTATCGTCAATGGCATAGGTGTTACTAAAGCATCGAATGGAGAATACATCGGCATCAGCGACGGAACCTTCGCCTTTGATACCGGTCGCACTGATGGTTCTGA
Organism: uncultured Chloroflexia bacterium; assembly: GCA_963778375.1. Classification (GTDB taxonomy): domain Bacteria; phylum Chloroflexota; class Ktedonobacteria; order Ktedonobacterales; family Ktedonobacteraceae; genus CAVZTX01. Next base: position 101,426 of record CAVZTX010000023.1, read on the forward strand.
CAAGCAAGCGGCTGCACAAAAACTTAAGTCAGGCGATACCAGTGGCGCTCAATCGTCATGGTTATCGGCGCTTGCGAAAGAGAGCAATGATCCAGAGGCGCTTATCTACCTGGAGGATCAACAGGTTTTAGCATCTGGTCGTCCCTATATTACTATCGTTGTCGGCACAATGCTAACAGGGACCAACACTGGCGTAGGGCGCGATGACTTGCAGGGGGCCTATGTAGCGCAAAAAGAATACAACGACGGCTTCAAACTTCCAGGTGGTGTGCAAGTACGTCTGCTGATTGCGAACTCAGGCACTAATTCATCCGATGCAACTGCGGTTGCAAACCAGATTGTACAGGCTGCTCAGACAGATAAAACAATTGTCGGTGTGATGGGCTGGCCATTTAGCTCAAATGCAGTCAAAGCGATTCAGGTACTTGAAGGTGCTCATATCCCGATAGTCTCAGAGACGGCATCCAGTGATTCACTCACAGGCATCTCGAAATACTTCTTCCGCGTTGCTCCCGCTAATCAGGGACAGGGTGTTGCTGGCGCGAAGTACGTTGAACAAACGCTGCATGCAAGTAAAGCCGCGCTCTTCGTTGACCCGGTCGATCCCTATAGTAGCAGCCTGGCCAATGATTTCTCCAAGCAGTTCAAGGCTGATGGGAATAGCATTGTAGTTACGGAGAGCTACACGGTAGGGAAACCGCAAACTCTGCCTTCTCTCATCACAGATGCATTAAATCATAATCCCGATGTTATCTACTTTTCAGGCTATGCTGCCGATATAGGCACATTATTGACTGATCTGCCAACCTCAGGACCGCCGGTCATGGGTGGGGACGCCCTCTATGAGCTGCAAGGCTATCCCAGTAGTGCGCGTGCCAACTTTACTCGCTTACACTTTACGTCCTTTGCCTATCCCGACGAGTGGGATGTGCAAAACTTAACAGCGCAAAAACCCGCATTTTTCGCAGAATACTCGCAAGATTTTGATCCGAGCGGAAAAAATGTTGGACCCTATGGATTCACGCGCCCCGACGGTGACAACATTCTCGCCTATGATGCTATGCAGGCATTATTGGCAGCGAGTCAAAAAGCGCTTAATGGGGGTAAAACAAGTTTCACGCCGGATCAGCTACAACAGGCCTTGACCCAAATTAATGGGGCGAACGCAATTCAAGGTGTCAGCGGCCAAATCGCGTTTGGCCCCAATGGTGATCCTATAGATAAGGCGTTTGTCATCCTGCACGTAAGTTCACAAGGTTTTATCCAGGAAGAGCCCAATGTTGTAGGTATCTTCCTGAAAAAGTAACATCCTGATTCCCTACCTCCTGTGACGTAGTAGCACAAACTCAACCAGAAATGCCAGAGCTGCTCCGGCAACTACCTCCATCCGGCTACGTCTCCTTGAGGCATGTGAAGATTGTTTCTGTTCCTCAATTTGCTGCTTCTGTAAATCGGGGTGAGTCTCGGCAGCCTGAAGTTGATCTGTCGTCTCGGCAGAAGGTGACGCACTCGCCGTATTTTTCTTTGTACGACGCCATGGCTTGCGCTTGGGACGAATCTCTTTAGGTACTTCCTCTTTGTGAGTAGCTGAGGCTTGCTCTTGTACAGCCTCTTCACTTGTGGGTAGATGGCTTGTCACTGTATGGACCATGCTGACTAAATCCTCTGGTGTCTCATGGACCCTTTCAGCAATGAAAGCGTTGACCTCAGCGCCAAGATACAGGATCATGGCAAAATAGTAGAAGAAAATGAGGAGAATAAGCAAATCCAGGGTTCCGGCAAAGATGCCGAGAAAATGCGTCACAAAGAGGGGAAAGAGGACAAGATAAATTTCCAGCAGCACTGCTGCGACAACGGCCCCAAGCCAACTGTCACGAAAGCTGATCTTCTGATGCGGAACAACTATATAGATGACCTGGAACAATATATACCAGGCGATCAAAGCGCCAAGAATACCGCCCAGCCCGAAAAAGATGGTGCTGCCAGGTATCTGGCTCAGTGAGGTCTTTTGCAGAAGTGAGAAGACAAACGTTGGAGCGGCCGAGGCGAACACTGCGATTGGGAAGATGATCACGAACAACAGGACCATTATGAAGGCCATCAGGTTCTGCGCAAGAACGCCCCGTGGTCGCACGTGATAAATGATATCGAGACTCCCTTCCATGAAGAGGAAGAGGCGTGAACCGTTAAAGAGCGAGAGCACAATCGCAACGATCCCCAGAAGACCAGCTTCTTTTTTCACTTGATGCAAAGCGGCTGTCACTAGCGGTTTGGCTCCTGCTAAAGAAGAGGATATATTGGTAATGTTATTGATCACACTCTGGTAGGCTCCGGGATCAAGCGAATTGAGGAAGAGGCCAAGAATGGAGAGCAGCGTAATGATGATGGGGAAGACGGCCAGGATCAAATTAAACGCCAGCCCTGCCGCGTTGTTCCAGATCCAGTCATTATTGAATTTGTTCCAGAAGGCCACCAAAGGATGAACCTTCTTTCCAAGAGTGCGTAAAAAAGAACGTTTCTCATGTTCGGTATATGGCTCATGTGTTTGGGTTGCCATGGCTAACCCTTTACCTGATGCAATCTAGCGCTTACTCAATGAATACTGCATGCGTTCCATGTATGTGTCTGATCTTCTTCCTGAGTCAATCACGGTTGAAAGAGGATTCGCGTTTCATCTTTCAATCCCCTTTCAGCTTCATTTCAGCTACCCCTGTTACACTTGCTACAATGAAAGAAAACCAAATAGAGCGAGAGCAAACAACATACAAAAAACGGAGACTAAATATGCACAACAATGAGCACACGTCTTCACAAAATGGCTCAACAGTGAAGATGATGAGGAAGTTCAGGTCATTTCGTAGCTGGCAGCATATATTTGCAGGAGGAACGCTGTTTCTCGTGCTTGTCGTAATCCTCGGTGGTGTGCTGTCTTCATGTGGTCAAGCGTCAAATACATCTTCCCACACCAGGATCGTAGCTAGGGCAGGCACAAGGCACAGCCCCTACAGGACAATACCTGCACCGACGGCAAAGCCGATCATTTCACCGGTTTGGTCGCAGCACGATGTGAGCGTGACGACAGCGGATGGTGTTGCCTATGCTGGCACCTACGATAATGCTGTGTATGCACTGCGCATGAACAATGGAACTGTACTCTGGCATATTGAGATAGATGGATCGGTTGAGGAGATGCCAGCAGTAGGCAATGGAATTGTCTATGCCGCTTCATATGTAGGGCAGAATGGACCGGCTTACCTTTATGCCTTACGAGTAAGCGATGGGACTGTGCTCTGGCGCTATAGCAACAGCAATTACATCTACAGTCCGACGGTGGATAACGGTGTAGTCTACGTTGCTTCGCAAAACGATGGCGTCACTGCACTGCGAGCAAGCGATGGAACTCGATTGTGGTACTTTGCCACACCCGGAGGTGGCGAATCTCAAATATCACCCCCGGTTAATGGCGTGCTTTATCTGAGCACACCTGTAGGTGGACAGGCGGGTGGAATCATTGCTGTGCAGGCAAATGATGGAAGCGTATTGTGGCGCTACGCAACAAGTGATTACGTGGATACACTCATGGTGTCCGATGGATCGATCTATATTACTTCACATGGCAAGCTAGCTGCCTTACGTGCTAGTGATGGATATCAGGTCTGGAGTCGGGTGATAGATACAACCTTTTACGAGTCACCGCAACTGGTTGATGGAGTGATCTACATCATGACGACAAAGTATATTCTGGAGAACACTACAACTCCTACCGTTCGCAATGCGGGTCTGTTTTCTCAGACGATGGCCGTTGGTGCGCTCTTATCGGCCAATATGGGTAGTGGGCAAACCGCCGCTGTCAAGGAGATGATCCCTTTAAAACAGGGAAAGTCATTCGTGTATGCGATACGAGCAAGCGATGGAGCTGTGCTCTGGCAGTTTCCAATAAATAAAGGTGGATATAGCTTTGCGGATTGGCTGCAGGTAGAGAACGGAGTTGTCTACGCTAATGCAGGTGATGCTGAAAGTGGAGGCAATACAGGCTACTTCTACGCGCTGCAAAGCAGTGATGGCTCGGTGATCTGGCAAGATAAAGTCAACGGGTCTCCATCAGGAACAATGCTCTCGAATGGTGTGATCTATGCTAGCGTTGGTGATGTAGAGTGGAAGTGCGGTATATGCCCTGCATGAGAATGATGGTGGGCTGCTTTGGAGTTACCCGATTGGAGGGATAGTTTCCAGCGATCCCATTCTCGTCGGGCCAATGATCTATGTTGGTGCAGGCAATGGCATGGTGTATGCGCTGCGAGCTGATAACGGTGCTGTTGTGTGGCATTACCTGACGAATGTCGGTGGATGAGATGTAGAAAGCATTCATTTAACAAAAGAGGTCAAGGTGGATCCTCGCGGTTCGTCCTGACCTCATCTTTCGTGTCAATAGTTACCAGGTAGGCGGCAATGCTTGCAACAGCAGTGTTTCGATGGTACCGAGCAGAAACCAGGCGATGAGAAACGAGAGGTCAAAGAATCCTACCGGACGCATAATGCGGCGTATCGGATCGATAAAGGGATCGGTGACACGCGCTAGAAAACGTATGATGGCATACCGTTCATCAATGCGAAACCAGGAGGCTATTGCCCGCACCAGCATCGCTAGAATGAGAAAACCGATGCCATAGAAGACGATCCAATGCACTAAAGGGAAAGGTAGCGGTGAAGTCATATATCACTCCTGAACAGTATGTGCCGATAGTGAACCGTTCATGATGTAGTGGTATCCCCTTGTGGGTACCAGGTTGTTACTCCTGAACGGTACGTACCTCAACAACGGTGAAACCCAGGATTTTGCGGCGGAAGACATCAGTAACGCGTACCCCTTTAAGATCAGGTAGGGTGGTAAAGTGTTTCTGTACTAACTCTCCCAGTGGGCGTGCCGCCGCCATTCCGGCGAGAGACGAGATTGCGGTCGAGGTAACTCGCGTGCGTGTGTGGCTAGAGGCCATTCCGAGCATAGTGCCCAAGGTCATCAGTGAGACACCAACAACGAGATTAGTTCCACAGTTGGGATGGATGGCAAGCTGTGCCTCGCCTGCCTGTAGGCGGCGCAGCGCCTCGTCGAGCGCTCAACGTAGTTGACCAAGATCGACATCCCCGAAGATGATAAAGCCACGAGAACTAGAACGGGCGCTGACACGCAGATCCGGCACTATCCCACTGAGAATGGTAATCGTAGCATGCTCCAGCGCATGATTTTGGCGAATCCGACGGCCAAACAAGGTATCCTCAATATTCATGTCGAAAAACTTCTTTCTATTAGCCGATACATCGGCCGCTACGGGATGGGTCGCTTGCCAAAGATCGCCCGTCCAATGCGGACGATGGTAGCGCCTTCTTCAATAGCCACACTATAATCATCGGTCATGCCCATAGAGAGGTGTTGCCATGAACATTGCGGCACCTCATCGCGCAATCGATCCCGCAAAGCGCGAAGTCCGCGAAACACGGGCCGTGCCTCTTCCGGGTCCTTTACCAGGGGTGCAATAGTCATCAAGCCCTGCACATCGATATACGGTAGTGCCGCTATTTGTCGTGCCACTTCGGACATTTCAGCCGGAGACATGCCCTCTTTGCTTGCCTCACCCGAAATATTGACCTGGAGTAGCACCGGAAGACGTTTTCCCTCTCCTATCATCGCTGCTGACGTTGAAGGCGTAGCCCCGACCGAGCGGCGTTGCAGCGATGAATTGGTGCCGAGTACTTCCGCGTGCCGGTTCAGTGCTTTCGCCAGGTGCAGACTATCGACACTCTGTACCGCGTCAAACGCCCCGACCACTTTGCCCGCCTTATTGCTTTGCAAATGACCAATCATATGCCAGCGCACATCTTGCGGGTGAAAGACTGCAATTTTGGGAAGCGCGTCTTGCACGCGGTTCTCGCCAAAATTTGTTACTCCCAATGGGCGCGACTCGTGGAACGCCTTTATTGAGCGGAGCTCGCCAGGTGCATTTAAATTATACGCCATTCTGACAAGCTCAATTGGCACCGTTTTTGAAACGGCAACAAGCGTGATCTCATCTGGTGTGCGCCCAACACGCTCGGCAGCCTCTGCGATGACGGAGTATACGTGCGCGATATTGGTGGCTAATTGCTCTTGTGAGACCGTTTGTTGCTTGTCCATTATGCCTTCCGCAACGCCAGGATCGATGGAAAACGTCCTGTCTTGCCGAAATCTCCTCTGTGTGAGAAAAAACGCTCTTTTTCACAACTTGTACAGATGCCGGGCAATTCAATATGCTCTGGCAACAGTCCCGCCATCAGCAACTGGTTGCAATTCGTCTCCCACAAGTCCAGGTGCGGGCGGGTCTCGGACGCGATCAATCGCGTCCCTACATTAAATACGGCTGATTCCCGTACCAGGTTGCGATATTTTTCAGCCGTAGGCAATTCAAGGAATTGTTGTTGACCGTAGAAGAGGTGTTGTACCTCCTCGGAAACCTCGTAGCAGCACGGTCCGATGGATGGTCCAATACCTGCATAGATATCGCGTGGCTGGCTGCCGAACTGCTCGGACATTGCCTCTACCGTCGCGGCAGCGATACCGCGAGCTGTTCCTCTCCATCCTGCATGCGCCATGCCTATGATCTTTTGTACAGGATCATAGTACATCACGGGAACGCAGTCAGCGGAAGATAGCGCGAGTGCAACCCCGCGCTGCCGGGTAATAATTGCGTCAGCCCTCCGTCGTGGCTTGACCGTCCAGATCAACTCTTGAGAATCTACGAAATAAGAGCGATGCGGCCAGTCGAAGCGCCAGTCGTCCCATTCATCCCCGTTCAGTGTAGCAACCTCGGCCCCATGTATCAGCCAGAGCGTAGCGCAAGGATAGTTCTCTATATGCAAAACCTGAAGCGCCTGTAGGCGATTGCGTATGACATTCTCAAAATCGTCCCCGCTGCTAAACGAGACATTCAGCCCCCAGTACGGTGTCTTGCTATATCCTCCCAGACGTGTAAAGCTGCCATGAATAATTTCTGGAAATTGAAGATACTGGACAAATTGCACATACTGCACCTCGCCCTGTTGCTGCTCGATCAAAATGGCTCCTTTGAAGATGGTCGAAGATGTTTCTGAGGTTATTGTAGCACAAGTCTTACCCTGGACCATTCACCTTGCAGCTTTGCGCATTCCCCAACCCGAAGATGCTATTCATCACCGGCTGGATATTCTCACAATGGGGAATAACCACAGACTGGTCACTACCCGCCCAGGGATCATAGAGGGAGCCAAAATCACCATAATCTTGATTGCCCGGTCCAGGGCCAAGCGTAATATGCTTTATTGTAGAACTGGTAAGCGTACGTCCGTAGTTGGCAAAGGCCAGTAATTCCTGCTCGCTCAGGTCGGTATAGACCTTGCCCGTCAGATCTGAAATCAGTTGTGGAAGATTGCTCAGGAGGCTCACAACATTGAGTTTCTTCTCAAGCGCCGTCAGCACCTCCTGCTGTCGCACGGTACGCCCGATATCACCTACAAGATCGGCGTGGCGAGAACGTACATATTCCAGCGCTTCCAAACCATTCAAATGTTGTGGTCCGGGTGCGAGATAGAGGCGTCTTAGAGCGTATGGATCGTTTGTGTTCGTACCGGTATCGTCGGGATAGTTATCATCAATAATGGGGTGTGTCAGGTCAATATCAACCCCACCAAGCGTATCAATAACGCTAGCAAAGCCGCTTAATCCCACCCAGGCGTAGCGATCAATCGTGATGCCGTAATCTTTCTCAACCGTCAGGCGTGCCGCACGCACTCCATCATCGAAGCTGTGTTTCTGGGCGGCGGCAATGTAGAAGGCCTGGTCAATTTTATGCATCGCGCCGTTCCCCGGCACATACACCCATGAATCGCGTGGAATAGAGACCATAGAGACACTATTATGCATCGGATCTATATGTACAACCATCATCACCTGGGTAAATAGAACGGGAAAATTGTATTTACTGTCGCTATCGCTGCCAAGCAGTAGAATATTCCATGACCGTCCTGTAATAGCCCCATCATTTGGCGTTGGAATAGAGGTAGGTTCAGCGCTACTTCGGCTCACCTGCCGCTGAAATTGAGAGTATGGTTGTTGTATATGAGTGTAGTAGTACAAGTAGCCGTAAGCCAGTCCAGCACTTCCCAATAACAGAAAAAGCACCAGGGTCGTTATCGTGACCCGCAATACTATTGATCCCCGCCTGGGAACCTTCTTGAATGGAGGTATTTTAGTGGTTATTTGATCTTCCATATTCCGAACCTGGTAATAATTTATGAGTATATCTCCCTGCCAGCTTGCCTAAAATAAGTATACCATGCTTATAGGCAATGCGGTCAGGTTTATTTCATCAAATGGAAGTGGTATTATCAGGTTGCATAAAATAGAGCTAACTGTGCGGCCTTCTTGCTGTCTCGTGAGAACCGAGTGGATCGAGGAGGGATAGCGAAAATGACAAATTTGATAGATACTGCTGGCGGATGCTAGAGTGGTTGCCTCACCTCAGGGCGCTATAAATCTAGCTTCTACCAATGCGGGTGGGCAGTTGAGGGGTTACGAATGTGTCAGTTGTGTCACTTGTGACGGTTGTGACACTTGTGATTTTCACTGATGGGGGTGAAGCGAAGTCCTGCATAGTTACGAAGAGATATAAATGGGAGAATATACATGAACTCTGAGCTGCTAGAAGATGAACCGCTGAATCACCTGCGAACCATCTGCCTTGCCTTTCCAGAGGCTATCGAGGCGGGAGGTGTGGGAACCCCAACGTTCAAGGTGCGGGACAAGATCTTCACTATGCGGCACCAGGTTGATGGTCGTATGTCCATGTGGTGCAAGGCACCATCAGGTGCTCAGGAGGTGCTCGTAGGCTCCAACCCTGAGCAATTCTTCGTGCCACCTTATGTTGGCCATCATGGGTGGGTCGGCGTCTGGCTTGACGTTGAGGTAGACTGGGACCTGGTCGCCGACCTCATACGAGACAGCTATCGGATGACGGCTCCGAAACGCCTCTCTGCACAGCTCGATGAAAACTGACAACTGCTTTGTAAATTCGGCTGTTCGTAACGCTTCCGTAACGTTTTCGAGACGGTGATTGAGTAATATGATACTATGGATAAGCAAAGTCCTCCTTTTGCGTGCTTAAGCTTGATATAAGACTCAACAGGAGAAGGTAGATGAGCGCTTCACGTCAGGTAGCGGAGCAGATGGGAAGCCCAGCCTCACAAAGCGAGGCAAGTATACAATTACGTGGGTATCCGCTCATACTTGCAAGGGCAGCATGGGCTGTCATAGTAGCGATGGCGCTGGCACTCTGGGTAGTGGACCTGCCACATAGTTATGCCGAATATCTGACGGTATGTACACAAGCATTGTGTCCCAACCAGTTGGCAACTCCGGGTATGGTACGGGCATTGCACTCCGCCGGATTGTCCCTCCAGTTCTATGCCTTCTATCTGACGGCCCTTTCAACTGTGGTTGTGTTAATCTTCTGCATCATCGGTGCCTTCATCTTCTGGCGCAAATCGCGTGACTGGATGGGCTTGCTCGTTTCCCTCACGCTGATCGTTATTGGAACTGTTACTGCCACGAATAGCGACTACCCCTGGCTGGTCGCCACATATCACATCACACAAGTGCCTGTGGACCTGCTCGATATTCTGCTAGGCCCCCTTCTCTTCCTCGTACTCTCACTCTTCCCAGATGGACGCTTTGTACCTCGCTGGATGCGCTGGTTAGCTCTCCTGGTGGCGCTCTTAGCGATAGGGGGCACCTTCTTTCCCGCTTCGCCTCTCAATATCAGTAACTGGCCTGGTCCGCTTGGAGCAGTGGCGCAGGTGGTTGTTATGATTTCTCTACTCTTCGCGCAGGTCTATCGCTATCTGCGAGTCTCCACTCCTGTCCAACGCCAGCAGACGAAGTGGGTAGTCTTAGGCATCATGGCAACGATTATCTACTTTCTCGCGTTATTCACACTCGGGAGTCTCAATCCCGCTCTCACACAGGCCAACTCACTTGGTTCGCTGTTCGCGGAAGCCACCTATCCCCTGGCTGAAATTATCGTCCCGCTGGCCATCGCCTTCTCCATTCTGCGTTATCGACTGTGGGAGATCGACAGGCTAATCAGCCGCACGCTGGCCTATAGCATATTGACGGGTATCCTTGCCCTGATCTATTTTGGATGTGTAGTGCTCCTACAAAATCTCGTGCGTGGATTGACTGGGCAGGCAGGGCAATCTCCACTGATCATTGTCGGCTCAACTCTGGCGGTTGCGGCCCTCTTCCAGCCCTTGCGCAGGCGTATCCAGAGAATCATCGACCGGCGTTTCTATCGACACAAGTATGATGCGGCGCGAACCATTGCTGCATTCAGTGCTACCCTGCGTGGTGAAGTGGATTTGAACGAGTTACGTGATCACCTGCTAGCAGTCGTCCAGGAGACGATGCAACCGGCGCATGTCTCGCTCTGGTTGCGCCCACCTGAACGAGCGACAAAACAGCAACCAATGAGCAATAGTAATCCTCAGGAGCAATGAGGATGTGTTGCTGAACCGCCTACGAGCCATCGGCAAATTGCCCATTTCGTAACGCTTCCCGTAACGTTTTCGAGACGGTCATATAGTAATATACTAGACAGAAAAGTAGAGCCGCATGCACAGACAATTTTTATGAAGGCAGAGGCCAGGAGCGTCTTATGAATCTGCAATCTCGCTCAACAATTACCGTTGAACATCCAGATGCACACAGCGGATCGGAGATACGCTTACGAGGGCTCTGGCTCGTCCTTGCCAGGGTTGCGTGGGTGATCATTGCCCTATCGGCCATTGGGTTAGTCGCTGTCAGCCTCCCACCATACTTTGCTTACCTGCACGTCGTGATCCCATCCTCATTTTATGGCCCGCAACTCGCTCCCGGCGACGTGCGGGAACTCCATAGGCTGGGCCTCTCCCTCGATTTCTACGCCTGGCTCAATATCAGTGTGTTTCTTATCATGCTGCTGGTCAGTACCTCCATTGGGGTGATGCTCTTCTTGCGCAGGCCTGATGATCGCCTGGCGCTGCTGGCTTCGCTTACCTTGGTGTTGTTCTCCATCGGGTTTAACACGCAGATCTTGGGAGCCCTTCCTCCCGCGTGGACGTTACCAACAGAAGTCGTCTTGTTCTCCAGCAACATTTGCCTGGGCCTTTTCCTCTTCTTGTTTCCGAGTGGTCGGTTTGTCCCGCGTTGGACGCGCTGGCTCCTGCTAGTGTGGATTGCCTACTGGGCGAACGATCAGTTCTTTCCGAATGAACCGCTGAACAACACCTGGCTTCCCATCGTGCCACTGCTTGGATTGACTGCCAGCCTGATCGTCTTGCAGGTATATCGTTACCGGCACGTATCTACCCCTCTTCAGCGCCAGCAGACCAAGTGGGTTGTCTACGGTATTGCCGTGACCTTTGGAGGGTTCGTGCTCGCTTTCCTTCTGGTAGATCTTCTCATACCTCTATTCTTCACGATGAGTCCCCTTTCCTTTTTCCTTGCGCAAATTCCTACGGATTGCTTGCTCCTGCTTTTTCCGCTCTCCATCGGGTTTGCCATCATGCGTTCCCACCTGTGGGAGATCGATCGACTGATCAGCCGCACACTGGTCTATGTCACTTTGACGATCATCTTAGGACTTGTGTATGCAGGACTGATCATCAGCTTACAAGCTCTCCTGCGCGGGATCATCAAGCAGAATAGCGATGTTGCTATTGTCATCTCTACACTTGCCATTTTCGCCCTTTTCGAGCCCTTGCGCAGGCGTATTCAACGGATCATCGACCGTCGCTTCTACCGTCGTAAGTATGATGCGGCGCGAACTATTGCCGCATTCAGTGCCACTTTGCGCAATGAGTTGGACTTGGACCAGTTGAAGGAGCACCTGCTAGCAGTAGTGCAGGAGACCATGCAACCCGCGCATGTATCACTGTGGTTGCGTCCCTCTGACCGAACTGCAAAGCGTCAGTCAATGGGCGGCATGAATTCTCAAGAGAAATAGTGGATCTCGCCTTCCATCCACAAACAAAAGTGGTACAATGACACCGAAATTTCACAATAGTGAGGGAGGCTGTCTATGAATATTGAACGTATTCAACAGGCTTTGGAAGCCGAGAAAATCGATGCCTGGCTCTTTTATGACTTCCGTAAACTCAATCCCATTGCTTACCAGGTCTTAACGTTGCCTACCGAGGAACTTTATACACGCCGTTGGTTCTATTTTGTCCCTGCCCAGGGAACACCAACTGCTTTGGTGAGCGCCGTCGAACCACATGTGCTGCGCTCATTGCCGGGAAACCAGCGTGTCTTTCGCACCTGGCAAGAGATGCAGGCGTTCTTGCATGACCTGCTGCAACCAGGATTACGCGTTGCAATGGAATATTCGCCGATGAACGCTATTCCTACAATGTCGCGTGTCGATGCAGGAATGTTGGAACTGGTGCGCTCTTGCGGCGTGGAGGTTGTTAGTTCGGCAAACCTGGCGCAGCGTTTTGTTGCTCAACTAAGCGATGAACAGATGGAGAGCCATCGTGAGGCCGGAAAACGCCTGATTGCGGCAAAGGATGCGCTTTTTGCCTCTCTAAGTGACGATTTACGAGCGGGCAATTTGCTCGATGAGTATAGTGTGCAGCAGCATCTCAAGGATCTCATGCGCCAGGGAGGCATAGAGAAGCCCGAAGCGCATGTCGCTGTAAATGCAAATGCTGGAAATCCACATTACGAGCCAACCAGTATCGTCCATAGTCCCGTTCAGCGTGGAGACCTGATACTTGTTGATCTGTGGGGACGTTTACCAGGAGCCAGCTCTATTTTTGCCGATTATACCTGGATGGCCTTTGCCGGAACTCGTGACGAGATTCCTCCTCGCCAGCGTGAAGTCTTTGAAATCGTGCGAAGTGCTCGGGATGCTGGCATCGATTTTATACGCAAGCATCTAACGGCGGGTGAACGTGTCGAGGCCCGCCAGGTAGATGATGTGACTCGTGGCGTGATAGCCAATGCTGGCTATGGCGACTACTTTGTGCATCGTACCGGCCATAGTATCGCTACCGTTCTCCAGGCCAACGGTGCCAATATCGATGACTTTGAGACGCAGGATGAGCGCGTTCTGTTGCCTTCAACCTGCTGCTCGATTGAACCGGGTATCTATCTCCCCGAATTTGGTGTCCGCAGTGAGGTGGATATATTGATCCATGAACAAGATGTTGAGGTAACCGGGCTGCCAGTGCAGGAGGAGATTGTAGCGCTGTTGTAGCTACAACCCTCTTCTTGTTCAACCGTATATCTTCTAGATTGATAAATTGTTGACAGGGCGCTGTGACGATCCTGGCGTTCAGCTTTTGACCTGGGAGTCGCGCCAGGGGATATACATGTATCCCCTACACTACATCACGGGAGGCTACACTTATGGGAGATGAATGGGAACAGGACCCCAAAACTGAGACAGGTCAACCTAATACGGGTCAACCGAATTATGACGATCTGGACAAACGCATAGAAGATATCAAGCGTACACTCGTACAAGGGGCAAACGAAGCACAACAGCGCTTGAAGCGTGTGGTAGATAGAGCAAACGAATACTGGCAGCAAACTCAACCCGCTCCTCAGCCTCGCCAGGCCTCAGATATTGAGGAGCAGCGCATTCGCGAACTCGCGAACATCTGGAGCGGGGGAAACTGGCGGGTCGCACGAGAACTTGGCACCTACATGGATATCAACTCCTGGGGCAGTGATGAAGTCTGGGAGGTAACGGTACAAACGCGTTTTGAGACGCGCAGTATGGAGACGGTAGCCGAACCCTATACCGGTCAAACAATGGGAAGACCACAACCCGTGCTGCCTGTTTGGGATTACAAACTTCCTGAGACCACCGGCCTCAAGGCTCCGATGACTAAAACGCGCCTCGAAGGAAACGACGAGGTATTAGCTTGTGCTCCTTGTAATGGTACGGGACACCTGCTCTGCGCCACCTGTACCGGGCGTGGCTGGATTGTCTGTCCTGATTGCCAGGGACGCACGAAGATACGTTGCGCGACATGTCATGGACGTGGCTATATTGCTGATTGGAAGACAGCCGAAAAGAAGTCGTTTTTCAGGAAACAGGCCGAGAGTCTAACAACCTCAGTCAATGACAGGGTTTCAGATGTGTTTGAAGGCATTCGCCAGCAAGGCGTACCTATTCCTAACCCGCTCGATCCCGATCCTGCTTTGAAGGGCCAGACGATTCCTTGCCCGGATTGTGTGAATGGAGAGGTCGCGTGCACCTGTGGTACAGGCAAGCGGGTTTGTCCGACCTGCCAGGGCGCAAAAACCACTCTGTGCACAAATTGCGGTGGAACCGGGAAGATTGTGCGCCATCGCGAAATCGTACGCCAATTTGAGTTGCGTATCCAGTCACAGATCGTCGGCAACAGCGCCATTCCTGAAGCAGACCTGAGCAGAGCATCAGGCGAATTGGTGTATAACACCGAGGTCAGCGAGCCGTTGTATACCGAGGCTGTCCCCGAAAATGTTCCGGCGGATGTATGGAGAGTGGCCGTGGAAATAGCGAAAGGCGTCGTAACTGAGGCAGATATGGCTCATTCGCGCAATTCGCAGGCAAGTTCTCGCCCCAGCTTACAGGTGCTGGAATTGGTGCGCATCCCCTATACTCGCGTCTCCTATCGCTATGCAGATCAGGATTACACCTTGTATATCTACGATAGCGAAGGAAAAGAGAAGTTCTACGCCGATCGCTTCCCTGCGCGTTGGGATCGTATCGAACGCCTGGTGCGCTCCATCACTGCCGATCTGTCAGGCCCTTCTCAGGGGACTCCTCAGCCTGGCAACGCGAATTCAGGAAATCAGGCCCAGGGCTATCGCGTCCCAATTGAAACACCGCCCTATTCAATTACCGAAGAGGACATCGACTAACATTTCCGGGACGACCCTCCCGCCATCTATCGTTCTTCGTTACCGCTATTGTCATCCTGAACGGTAGCGAAGGATCTGCGGTGCCTAACCAGAGATCCTTCGCCAGGGCAGGCACAAGGCACTGCCCCTACAGGATGACAACAGAACATCAAGGACAAACAAATGCAATTGCTTGCTGGACTTCTATTCATTGGTATCCTTGTGTTGCTGATTGGCGCTGCTATCTACTTTGCCAGGGGTCAGAAGCCGAAGTCTCAGCACTACGGGTCATGGTCTAACGTGCTGAGTCCTCAATTTAGAGGATCGGCTATGGATGTAGGTGAACGTTTAAACGAAGAGATTGCGGAAGGGCAGCACCAATTCGAGCCATCGTCAGTCTCACCGTCGGCAAAGGCAAAAGTAGGGTGCGCTTGAAACAGAAGAACATCTATGCGAAAGATTTAGACATTGATCTTGCCTCAAAACAGGAAGCGCCTATTTCAAATGGTTTCTGGCCTGTTTGCTTTTCGGTAAGCCTATCCAGCAGGAAGTGGCCAGACGGACATATTTTGAGTTTGTGAACGAAGGGTTAACCAATCCGGATGCAATTCTACGAGCAGGATGGGATAAGCTGGTTGAGGTATTAGATCGAGGCCATTATGTGAGGTATGACTTTTCAACAGCGACGAAGTTGTTGGATGTTTCAAAAGCGCTCAAAGAAAAGTATGGAACGCTTACCAACCTGTTGAACCAGTCAAAAACGATAGATGAGCTATCCTCTCGTTTGCAAGAGTTCAAGGGTATCGGCCCGAAGACAACTGAAATATTTCTACGCGATATAAAGCCTCTCTTTTTAGAGGAGCATCAGGAAGTACATTAATTTAGAGCACTCGAGTTTGACTTAGGCACTGTCCTCAGATGTATCATTGATTACAAGGGAGGAACATTCATATGTTAAAACGCCAACTTGGTCGCACAGACCTATCTGTATCACCGCTCTGCTTCGGTGGGAACGTCTTTGGATGGACAATCGATGAACAAAGGTCATTTGCCGTACTGGACGCGTACATTGATGACGGAGGGAATTTTATTGATACCGCCGATGTCTATGGAGAGGGTACATCTGAAAGCATCCTTGGACATTGGATGAGTAGCCGCAAGAATCGAGATCGCATCATTCTGGCGACGAAATTGGGATTTCAGATGGACAACGATCCCAAAGCGCGAGGCCTCTCCCGTCAGTATATTCTGCAAGAAGTTGAGGCCTCATTGAAACGCTTACAGACCGATTACATTGACCTCTATCAAGCGCATACTGATGACTCCAGTACCCCACTTACCGAGACGATGGCTACCTTTAATGATCTTGTGCAGCAAGGCAAAGTACGTTATGTTGGTGCCTCCAACTATAATGCTGAGCGCCTGCGAGAAGCGCTTGCGGTAAGCGATCAGCACGGTTACGTTCGCTACTCGTGCTTACAGCCACCATATAACCTGGTCAATCGTGGGCAGTACGAGGGTGATCTAGAATCCCTTTGCCTTGAACAAGGACTCGGCGTGATTACCTACTCTTCTCTGGCAAGTGGCTTCCTCACCGGAAAATATCGCCCAGGCCGCGATCTACCTTCCAGCCCGCGAGCAAAAAGGATACAGGAGCGCTACATGAACGAGAAGGGGTTCCGCGTAGTGGAGCAGCTTGATCGTGTAGCCGAAGCCCACGGCGCAACGGCCGGACAGGTGGCGCTTGCCTGGATAATGGCGCGGCCCGGTATCACTGCTCCCATTGCCAGTGCTACCTCAGTCGACCAGGTACGTGAACTACTAGATGCTGTCAATTTACATCTCACACCAGAAGAGATGGAGACACTGAATAAGGTCAGTGCATAAGTGAAGAGGGGGTTATACGAGCCTCCTTTTCATCTTTCCTCAACCATATCCTTCATCGGCATAACAATCCGTCTCCCCACCGGAGTAGATAACACTATCGAGGTCGTAAGCTGCCCATGTGTTGAGAGTTGGTCGATCAGTGATTCCAGGTGTCCAACTGATGAGGCCATAACCTTCATGATGAGCGAATCGCCACCTGTCACGCGATAACAAGTCAGTACTTCGGGCATGTTTTCAACAAAGCCGGTAAAGCTTGTACAACGCTCGCCAGGAGCAGTGCTCATACGGATAATAGCCGTGATGGGAAAGCCAACTTTTGCCAGATTGATCTCGGCATGATAACCGCTGATAATGCCTGCGTCTTCCATTCTTCGTATCCGCTCAGCCACCGCCGGTGAAGAAAGTCCAACACGTTGTCCAAGCTCACTGTAAGAGAGTCGGGCATTCTCTTGAAGCGCGTGCAAAAGTTGCCAGCCGGTAGTATCAAGTAACTTCTCAATTTCTAAAGCCATATACCACCTTTACCTTGCTATTTTAAGTACTTTTATGAAACGCCTTTCCTTTTGTCTTTATTCTACCATAATTTACCATTATAATTGTACCAGATGAACTACATGAGAAACTTCAGAAAGGAAACAGGATGAAAAACACATTTGTGATTTTTTGGGGGCCAGGATCAGCCTGGGTTCCTGGCCAGTCAGTGCGCCAACAGCCCTATTGGGAGCAACATGCTGCCTTCATGGATCCGCTCTTTGAAAACGGAACAGTGGTGCTGGGTGGCCCGTTTGCCGATGCGTCGGGGTCACTGGTGATCGTTGAAGCAGAGACCGAGAACGAAGTGGCCGACTTGTTTGCGAAAGACCCGTTTGTGGAGCATGGCATTTTTGTCCTCAGAAGCCTCAAACAGTGGCTGCTTTTTCTGGATGCGCGTCACAAGGGAGAATAGTATGCTCACAATTATCATTTTACTGGCTTCGTTTATTGTCTTTGATATGGCTGCCTTGCGTTGGGGTGTTGACAGTACTGATGGCATTGCCAGTCGCGAGTGGGAACGACGGTGGCATGCTAACAATGTTGAGAACCAATGGGTAGGTTATTATTCGTTCCTCTAGCGCCCAAAAGATGCCCCTGGACACCTATGGGATTGCTACGCACCATAAAGGTTGAGCCTTGGGAGATCTTGCTTGGCTCCTAGCAACTGGTCGCCTGTCATCCTGAGCGCCAGCGAAGGATCTTTCGTCCTCGTAGAGGAGATTATAGCAACGAAGTCCAGTAAAGGGTGTTCCTACCACTCCATACTGGACTTCGCGTTGTAATTCACAGACTTTCTATTACTACGAGTCTACTCTTATATCACTGCCACTGGCTCTTTTGGTGGCTGAGCTTGCTCTTTTTTCAGCCGCTTCGCCATCGAGCGGGTTGCGGCCATCCAGGCGCGAATGAACAGCCAGATAGCTACAAGTGCCATACCGGCCAGTGAGATCCACATAATCCAGAGCGCGACCGTAGGATTCGAGTTGCTCGTGAATGCCTGGGCAAAGCCTGCCAGGTAGCTCTGGCTCGCGGCCTCAACTGCGAAAACTTGCGGCCCATAGTAGAGAGTCGCACCGAGTACCAGGAACACGGTTGCGAGTCGGTACGCATTTACGTCGTCGTCTGCTCTGCGAGATAGTTTCACCGCGAGCGCGAGTAAGATCAGCAGTGCCGATATTGGTCCGGTAATCGGTAGCGCTGAATTGACTACCAGGTTCGGCTGGAAGAAAATCCAGCTCAACGCAAAGGTAATAAGCAGCACGCCATCGCGTATGAGTAAGTAGGACATCCACCATATGTCAGCACCAAGCCGTAGCCCACAGCGGCGCAAGGTGCGCAGGATATACGGTCGGCCCAGGTGCAATATGAGGGATAGTGTCCATAGGGCGGGCAGAAAGGCAACGAGTGTGCTCACCAGCCACTGTGAACCGCCTTGTATAAGCGCCTGATTGATTGCATTGGCGACATCATCGGGTTTCATCTTTTCATTCCTTCCTTACTTTGATGTGGCAGAAGTGGTTTCTGCTACCTCTGCTCGTCCACCGGTTTTCAGTGTGTAGGCGGTTGCAATTGCTCCAATAATAGCGAGCAAGGCAATCGAGATGTAGGCGATGGGAATTGCCCATGCGGTGTTGCTACTGGTGACCAGGAAATTGCTAATGTTTGTAAATTGTCCGGCAACAGCCTGGACGCCAAAGACATACGGTATAAAGTAGAAGACGGCTCCAAGCCCTATCAAGCCCGACACGATACGGAAGTCGCGCAGGTTGTGGTCGGGATCGCCCATCAGCTTGACCAACAGGGCTGCAAACAGACAGACGGCAGCCAATCCACCGGTAAGCGGCAGTGCGTCTGCCTCAAGAACATCTGGGAAGAAGTACATGAAGCTCATGATCACGCCTGTAACGAACAGAAAGTCGCGTAGAGCGACGTAGATCAACCACAGCAAGTCTGCGCCCAGACGCAAGGTGAAGCGATCGATCATCTCCAGAATGTAGGGTCGGCCAATGTGCAGAGCGATAATGGCCAGCCATATGATGGGCAGGACTGCAGCTAGAGTCCCTTCCAGGAACCCCTCGCCTCCGCCATTGATGCCATTGACGATGGCAGTTGTCAATTGGTCAGGTGTCACGGTAAAAACTCCTTTTCCTTACGCCTTGCCTGACACCGAAGGGTCCATTGGCAAGACTGATAGTGACGTGATAGGCACTTCCACTCAGGTCAGATGACTGCGTGTATCTTATTCCGACCGGCAACGCACTTCGTGCTATGCTGCGCGTCAGCCGGTCGGAAAAGCTTGCGCGTAGGCGCGGTAGCGCCATTTCTGACCTGAATACGAAGGCAACGATGCACATAACAAAGGCGATATATCAGCGGATTGCCTTTGCCACCTTCACTGTGTCAGCATTGATCACGGAAATGGTTGGGCAAAGATAGGCCAGATCGCAGCGCAGGCAACGGCTTGCCTCGCGTCGAGCTTGTTCTTCGGTAAAGCCGGTTGCAAATTCGACCGACTTGTCGCGAGCAGCCTCACCCTCTCGCATTGGCATCACTTCGCGCGGCGTGGGTCGCAGATCGAGTGTGATCCTGCCATCAGGCGGTAAGGTAGACGCTGTCTCAAATTCATCCTCGGGCATTTCGCTGACATGACGTGGTGAGACTCCACGCAGGTAGGCATGAATAGACTGTGCAGCCTTTCTGCCGTGTTCTGCTGCGTGAATGATCGATTTGGGTCCGTAGGTTACATCTCCAGCAGCAAAGACGCCTGGTGCACCTGTTGCCAGTGTTTCTGGGTTGATCAGTAGCCCACCCCAAGGGGCGACGCCAACGCTTGTTCCGTCAGGCAAGAAGGATGGGTCAGGTGCCTCGCCAATCGCAACGAGTATCACATCAATTGGAAGATCGAACTCTGTACCAAGCACTGGAATCGGCTTGCGGCGACCTTTTTCATCCGGTTCGCTCAAGACCATGCGCTGGCAGCGCACTGCTTCTACATGCCCATTGGTTCCAAGTACCTGCACAGGGACGACAAGTTCGTGCAACTGAATACCTTCAGCGAGGGCAGCGCGAACCTCTTCAGCCTGAGCCGGCATTTCGACGCGTGTGCGACGATAGAGGATATATACACTGCTTGCCCCCGCACGTAGTGCCGAACGCGCAGCATCCATTGCCGTGCTGCCTCCACCAATGACTGCCACATTCCCTTGCAAGCGCGTCTCAGGATTCAGGTTATAGTCCTTGAGAAATGTAGTTGCCGGAATGACGCCTTCCCAGACGAGTTCGCCGGGGATACCCAGGCGCTGGCTGCGCTGCGCACCAACAGCCAGTAATACTGCGTCGTACTGTTCCTGCAACTCCGTGAGGGAGATATCGCGTCCAATCGCAGTGTTGAGGCGAATCTCTACCCCTAGCTCGCGCATAGCATCGATGTCGCGATTCAACTCGCTGCGTGGCAAGCGATAATCGGGAATGCCAATCGCCATCATGCCTCCAGCAACGGGCATAGCATCGAAGACCGTCACACCATAGCCTCTCCGTGCCAGGTAGTAGGCGGCGGAGAGGCCAGTAGGTCCTGCCCCCACAATGGCGACTTGCTCAGGATGGTAGTGCTTGGGCGACTTAATTTTGCGTTTGGATGGTGTGCCGTGATCCATTGCGAAGCGCTTCAGATCGCGGATCGCGATAGGAAGATCA
This sequence comes from uncultured Chloroflexia bacterium, assembly GCA_963778375.1. Classification (GTDB taxonomy): domain Bacteria; phylum Chloroflexota; class Ktedonobacteria; order Ktedonobacterales; family Ktedonobacteraceae; genus CAVZTX01. The sequence goes on from CAVZTX010000023.1 coordinate 122,478, forward strand.
AACTCTCCACGGCGACAGACATCTTCGCATGGTGCTGTGCAGACACGGCCACAGATGGCCGGAAAAGGATTGGGTTCGGAAGCAACCTGGAGCGCCTCGTCATAACGACCTTCAGCGATCAGGCTGACATATAACCCGGCGTTGGTACCAACGGGACATGCTGCTTGACAGGGAGCGCGTAAGTCTTCTTTCCGCTCGCCCAGCCAACTGCGCCAGCTTTGCCAGGTAGCCTTGCGCTCGGCAACGTGCCATGCATGTCCATCTTGACTCCAAGGAGTCTCACCTGGCTCCTCTGGAGAGGCACGTGTGTAATCGTCAAGGGGGTGCCAGCCGTTCTCGGGCGGCAAGTACGATACTGGCCCGCGTTTGGCGTATTCCAGTTCCTTCACGCTGCTTTCAATCGTGATAGCATTTGTCGGACACTCCTGCGCACACACCTGGCATCCAACACATTGTGCCACCTGGACCGGAACCAGCATCATCCACGAACGGGTTGATGACTCCCCAGGAATAGGGCTGAGTAAATCGCTTACTGCTCCTAATTCTCCTTCTCCCGATGGACGTGTCATATCAAGACAGCGTACGGGACAAAGGTCCATACAAATACCACAGTTAATGCATCTTTGCTGATTGACCTGGAAACGATAGGCCATGCCCACCTCCTTTTATTTATTTCGAAGCTTCCAGTTTTTCTACTGAACGGCTTTCCTCAATGCCAATGAACCTGCGAAAACCATCCCTGATGCTTGCTGCAATTCTGTTGAACAACCTGTTTTGTCGCAGCTCAGTGATCAGCACAACATTCGCCATCATGACGAGTAGCGAGATCGGGGGAAGCAGTGCATCCAGGTCAATACCTTCATCAAAAGGATCAGCGGGATTGACGCCAGGAATAACTGAGCCGCCCATAAAGAAGTGAAAGTTGACGCATAGAAATGCGCCTACCAGTCCGGCAATTGCTGCGGCAGCGCAGAAACCAACTGCCAGACTATGCTGGCTCTCTCCGCGTATTCTTGGTTGGCCCAGCAGTACAAGCGCACCACTTAAAAAAATCACTCCAATGGTCAGTTCTGTCCATTCAATGGCATAGCCGAAGAAGATGCTATGTGGTTGCACAAATGTGTGCAGGAACGAGACATACCAGGCATTGGGATTGTCCTGGATCCCTTGATTTAATGTATTGGCGAGACCCTGTGGAAATGTCCCGGAGAATACTTTGTTGAGTCCAGAGATAAGCCATTCCCAGCCGACAATGGCTTGTATTGCTGCTAATAGATAACGTGTCGCTCGCGAGAGCATATGCTTTTCCCTTTCCCTTGCGTTTCAATACCCGGGCGCGATGTGTTGCGCTATGAGTATAAGCATAGGGTCAGCAAATCACGATTTCGTCACAAGAATATGATGAGATGTCACAGCACAATCACAACGTTATACAGAGTTGGAAACGAGAAAAGCATGAAAAATGTAGGACAAAAAAGCGCAGGAAGGTTCTTGATGGGATTGCTCAGGAAAGGAGTGGAGACGCGAAAACCTTATCAGACCTCAGCCAACGGGAGAGATACATAGAAAGTTGAGCCTTGATTTTCGACCGATTCGAACCAGATACGCCCACCATGTCGCTCGACGAGTTCATGACAGAGGTAGAGTCCAAGGCCGGTGCCACCGATTTCACGCATACGTGCATTATCTGCCCGCACAAAGCGACCGAAGATATTCGTCTGTTGATGTGCAGGAATGCCGATGCCATGGTCGCGCACGGATAATGTTGCGCTATTGACTTCAGCATCTTCACGCACGGAAATCTCAATGTCGCCTCCCTCGGGGCTGTACTTAATGGCATTATTAATGAGGTTGCCAAGCACCTGCTCGATGCGGCGCGGATCAATTTGCGCGACAATATGCTCAGATGCAGCGGAGATGGAAATAGAGTGAGTCTCGGTTGTTACCCGCAAGCGTGCTACTACACGCTGCACTAATGCTACCAGGTCGGTTGGTTCGGTCTCCAATTCCAGGCGTCCTCCTTGCAGGCGTGTCACATCCAGTAAATCTTCGGTCAATTCCACCAGCCGTGTTGTGGCCTTGTCGATATCCGAAATCGCCTCCATCTGCCAGTCAGCAAGCTGCACTCCCTTACCCCGTGCCGTCTGGATAATCAATGTCTGCGCAAAACCCTTAATTACGGCAAGTGGCGTGCGCAGTTCGTGTGCTGCAATACCAATGAACTCATCCTTCAGCCGCTCTGCCTCTTTCAACGCACTGACATCAGAGTGTACCACGATAGCTAAAGGCTCAAGTTCTCGGCCGTCCTCGTCCGATCCCGATGAATTCAGTACGTGAGGATTAAGGGCCACGGCGTTTACCAGTACAGGCAGCGTGGTGCCGTCTCGGTGGCGGATGATCTCCGAGTGATGACGTACCGTTTCGCCGTTCTGTACAGCCCGTAGTGTGGCGAACTCTCCAGGTGAGAGTGGTCGTCCATCGAAATGGAAGATGCGGATGCCATTTGTGGCGAGAAATTCGCTCATCGGTTGGCCTTTTGGCCAGGAAGCGCCCCACACTTCCGCAACCGCGCGATTAGCAAGCACAAGTCGTGCATCATGACCGCGTACCAGGTAGACTCCGCTCGGCAACTCATCTATCACTGTCTGTAGCAACGAGCGACGGGCTTCCGTCTCGGCATGCGCCCGGCGTTCGATCAGCAATCTACGGGCCTCAGTGACATCATGCCAGACAATGACCGAACCTGAAATTCTATCACGGGTGCTGAGTGTTGTCTCACTTTCTTGTGTCGATGCCTGTGCGGGTGGCAGCAGCGGTGATGTGTTGACAATATATTCGCGCGTCTCGTTGGCACCATCAACCATTGTCACATAGGTCCTTTCTCCTTGCATCTCTGCTGACTGCGGCCTTAAGCGTCCCCCAGATGAGGCTGCGGTAGAGGTGAAGCCTCGTTGCAGGGATGGATTGGTGTCAAGCTCTGCCCCATCGCTCGGAACATGGCCTGTTGCACTCCTTAGAAGTGCCCCAAGCGAACGAACTTCCTCAGGAACTTCAGAAGGTCTTGTCGCTCTTCCAGCTTCCATAGCTTCTCGTAAATGGCGAGCAGGGCCATTCTCGCGTTGCACGTTCCCTTGCTCATCCAGCAGGGCAATACCATCATCAATACTTTCAAAAATGGCATCAAGCTCCTGTGCCTGAGCTTGAGCGGCGTGATACAGCCGTGCGTTCTCTAATGCCACGGCAGCCTGAGTTGCAAGGCCAACAAGCAGTGCTTCGTCTTCCTGGGTAAACTGATCTGGCTCTGAATGTCCCAGCAACAATCCTCCACGTACATTGCCGTTACGATCGAGTAATGGTGCTCCTAGAAAGCTGCGTGTAATCGGATGTCCACGCGGAACACCCAGGTAGCGGAGTCCTTCCTTTCCTAATTGCCCATGGGCGTAGGCGAATGCCGCGTGCCGGGCGGCTTCTTTAGCAGATTGCGTCTGCCCGGCACGTGTCGTTTCCTTTTCTATAGAAGAGGAAAGTTTTGTGCCGACTCGTTGCACCTGCGGCTGAGCTGCAAAGGCCAGTGCATTGGCAACACGTACGGGCACCCCATTACGAAAGATCGGTGCCAGCAACCCCTCTCCGCCAAGCGGTATCCTCCGAAACTGCGCCTCCTGCTCTTTGGTGACGCCTACCACGGCTGCCAGGTGAAATCGGCTACCCTCTGAGGGCCCGATAGGCTGTCCTAGTGCATTAATCGATCGCAGTGTAAAGGCGGCAAACTCTGCGCCTGTTAAGTCATGAGCCGTTTCCGCGATCAAATGGAGCAGGCGTGATTCATCCAACTCACTGGCTAAAGCTGTGCCTACGCGATTCAACGCTGCCAGGCGTGTAGCTTCGCGCTCCGCTATGGAACGGCGTTGACGAGCAAGTTGTACCAGAGCCAACATGTAGCCGGTCACGACTGCCAACGTCACCAGTTGCGTTGTGCTCGGTACTGTTAACGGCTTTACACTGTTTGGTGGCGAGATAAAGAAAAAGTACACGCAGGCCAACTGAAGGATTGTTGCAACAATGGCATGGCCCACACCCCAGTAATAGGCCAGCATAGCAACGAGCGGCAGATAAATAAGCCCTGGATTGCTCAAAGGCACAATTGCATAATTTAGGAACATAATGAACAGGGTTGCGATAATTGTACCCACCAGTACCAATGCCGTACCCGAAAAGGGTGCTTTACGCCAGTGCAATGCGATTGCACGTAAGCGTGTAACACCAGGAGAACTCCATAGTGTACGTGCATAGCGTACAAGCCTATTTGTAATAGTGGGGGATGCCATTATTGTTCACTCGCTCTTGCTTATTGTGATGGATTTGTGATATTGATCCGTTTTTTGTGACGCCGTTGTGAATAACTCTATTCTATAATAAACCACAAGCCCGCAGTAGGGCAACGACGCTTAGGCTGTATCAATTTTAATACATATAAGCCTGTCACCCTGAACGAAGCGTAGGATCTCCCGCAGGATCGATCGCAGACCCTGTGCGAAGTGTAGGATGACAAATCATATAAAAAAGTAGGAATTATATGGTAACACAGGAATTGCCATTAAAAGAGCCTCTGGCATCTGAGGTAACCAGTGCGCTCATCGAATTTGGGCGTTTGTCACAGTATGCCGGGTCTGCCGCATTCGATGCACTAAGCACACTTGCTAACGAGCTGCTGAAGCGCCTGGTAGCTCTGTGTAAAGCGCAACGAGGCGCTGTGCTACTCATTGGCAACCTGTCAGCTACCCTTCTTAAAGCTTCTGGACCTCCTACTCTAGTAGATTCCATTACACTGAACCAGCAGCTTTCGCTTTCAAGCTCAAAACCAGTTCGTACATTAGCCCTCCATGCCATACGTGAGGAAGAGATATACGCATTATTGACTGCTTTTCCAGCAGTAACTTCCCCATACCAGGATGCTCAAACCGTATCTGATATGTCCTGCTGGATCACCTATCGGCTCTCAATAGGCGATGTTCCAACGGAGCATCATTCCTCTACTCAACCACTTCATGCCTTGCTGATACTTGGCTGGGATAGCCTGGAAAATGGTACAAGTGGGATCTCTATGGAGAGAGGACGTACCCTTTTGCCGTTTGTCGCGGATGCCGCGGCAGGCGTGATTGTGAGCATCTTATTGGCTGAACGTGTTCATGCTCTCGAAACGGCTGCCGAACAGCAGGCTCTGCACGAGGCTGACCATCTCAAAGCAGAATTACTGGGAACAATGAACCATGAACTGCGCAGCCCACTTGCGGCAATCAAAGGTTACGCTGCGACCCTCATTCGGCATGAAAAGAGACTTTCACGCGAGGAGCGATACGAATTTTTGTCGGCCATCAACCAGGCGAGTGATCGCCTGGAAACTATCGTTGAGCGACTGCTAGAAATGTCCGAGTTGGAAACGGGTACAGTCCCCATGAACCGGTCCTCGGTCGATCTCGTCCATCTGGCAAGCGAGGCGATTGCTGCCCTCCAAGAACGTGTTGCAGTGCAGTCTCCAGGTCTTTTCACATTTAAGCTGAGTATTGAGCATGCGAATGGAACTCCAGCGCGTCACGTACCCCTGGTGATGGGCGATCTACGCCGTCTGCGAGAGGTGCTTGACAACTTGCTCGAAAATGCTTTGAAATTTTCCCCTAAAGGAGGTACGATCAAAGTTATCCTACGTCCTGCTACCGATGACCGGACCCTGGATAGAAATCAGCAGGAGAGTGGTCAAAAAGCTCCACTCACCTCCCCAAACATGGTGGAGGTCTGTGTATGCGATAATGGTATAGGTATCCCTGGCGAGCAACTTGATCGCATCTTTGATCATTTCCATCGTGTTGACACGCGACTCACGCGCGAGATCAATGGCCTGGGTCTTGGCCTGGCAATTTGCAAACGCATCATAGAATTACACGATGGCAACATCTGGGCCCACAGTTCCCCAGGTGAAGGAAGCACGTTCCATGTCCTCCTTCCGGTCGCGGATGCAGAAATGTAGGGGTGCAATTTATTGCGCCCGCGGACTAATTATTTTTACAACTACTTATACTTACAAGGATGAAAAGCTATGCCTGCAAAGAAAACAACGATACTTGCTGCTGATGACGACCCACAGTTGCTGAGACTGATCACACGCAATTTGCAATTGGAAGGCTACGAAGTCATCTCTGTCAGCGATGGTCAGCAAGCGCTCACACAGATAGAGGAGCATCTGCCCGATCTTGTGCTACTTGACGTCATGATGCCCAAGATGGATGGCTTCACTGTCTGCCAGCGTGTGCGTGAATTTTCTTCCGTCCCGATCATCATTGTCACGGCTCGTGGACAGGATCAAGATAAAGTACGCGGCCTTGATCTCGGTGCGGATGACTATCTCACCAAGCCATTTAGTGTAGACGAACTGCTGGCGCGTGTACGTGCCGTACTACGGCGTACGGAGTTTACTGCAAAAGAGAACGCGCAGAATCTGCGTGCCACCACAACCATCGGAGACCTGGGAATTGATTATACACAACACCTGGTAACGTTGGCGGGCCGGGAAGTGATTCTCACCCCGACTGAATATCGCATTCTTGCCTACCTGGCTCAAAATGTTGGCCGCGTAGTCACCCAGGATCTCTTGCTGGAGTACGTCTGGGGTTCAGAGTATCTCGGTGAGAGCCACATGCTCCAGGTCAATATCAACCGCCTGCGTCGTAAAATCGAAGTTGATCCTGCCCATCCTCGCTATATTCATACCAAGGTCGGCGTAGGCTATTTCCTCGCCGATCACACTATGTGACCCAATTGTGATTCTCTCGTGATATTGATTCCTCATCTTGTGATACCTCTGTGATAAGACAGAGGTATTCTTTTTTCAGAGCGCATCGCGAATAATCGTTGCGATGCCCGAGTAGAGAAAAAGATAAAGCCATTAGCCATAATCCAGGAGAGGAATTATCATGGCAGACACAGACAGGACAACGACACCCACCCTTGAAAGAACACCAGAAATTGTATTTGAGCCAAAAAGCCCCAGTAGCTCGGAGATTCTCGCTCGCCTTAACGGGAAACCTATTGTAATCTATCGTCCCTGGTGGCAGCGCGCGACCACGCCGATTTTCGTATTGTTCACTGCAATAGTATTGATGGTTGCTTTGTTATTCTTTGGCCTCGGTGCCGGTGCGACTGGTCATTCCAGCAATACAGCAGCAAATACAACTACTACAAGCTCTAGTGATATGGGCAATACATCAACTACCAGCGACACAAATACAACCAATGTGCCCAATGCAACTCAGGAGTACGGGAACCAACCGGCAGCTTATACAATCGATCCTGATGGTGCCAAACACTTTACATTCACAGCAGAGCAGGTGATGTGGGAAGTGGTCAAGGGACATCGTGTGCTTGCCTGGACGATCAACGGCACTGTACCAGGACCCATGGTCCGTGTCACGTCTGGAGACCATATCCGTATCACCTTCATCAACCATTTCCCGAAACCAACCGCTGTCCACTGGCATGGTCTGCAGGTTCCAGAGGCTCAGGACGGAGTACCTGGCCTTGGACAGAAGCCAATCATGCCCGGACAGACGTACGTGTACGACTTCACAGTGAGCGACCAGGATGTCGGTACACACTGGTACCACAGCCATTATGACGATATGGAGCAGGTAGCTGGTGGTTTCTACGGTGCATTCATCGTCGATCCTCGCCCTGGTACCAAATTGGCACAGCAAGCCATCAAGGCCGATGTAGAGTACACCGAGTTTATCGCTACGATGCCCGGAGGCTGGTATGTCATTAACGGCAAGAGCTTCCCTGACACGCAGCCCATCAATGTCAAGCATGGTCAAACCGTTCATGTCCGGCTAATTGGTGCGGACACGATGATGATCCACCCGATGCACATGCATGGACACACCTTTAATCTTGTAGCTCAGGACGGTCACATGCTACCCCAGCCTATCCAACTAGACACAGTGTCCGTCACTCCAGGAGATACCTACGATATCACCTTCTACGCGTGGGCAGCGCCGGGAAGCATCTATCCCTTCCACTGCCACATCCTGTCACACTTAATGAACCCAAACCAGACAGGCGAGGAAATGGGTGGCTTGATCACCCTCATAGAGTACGCCAAGTAGTTGTGCAAGAAGCATCCCTCAATGCAGAGGGATGCTCGGAGGAAGTGCCTTTCAAGGAAGAGAGGCACTTCCCTTGAAATTGGTACAGATAATCCAGTATCAGGTACTGTCACCTGCTGAGGTTGCTCTACCCGATGCTGAAAGGAGGAAAAACAATGTTTAAACGAATTCTTGTCCCGGTCGATGGATCCTTACGTGCCGAACGAGCCATCTCAGTTGCAGCGCGTGTGGCGCGTGCTTCTGGAGGTTCAGTCATCTTGGTGCGCGTTGCGCCTATTCCCATTGATTATGGACTGTATATGACACCAGCGCCGAATTATGTAGAGGATGTTCTGGATGGAGAACTTAACGGGGCAAATCGTTACCTTGAGGAAGTTTCCAGGTCGAAAGGCCTCGCAGACGTTACTGTAGAAACGAGTGCACTCGTTGGTATGCCAGCGCAGAGTATCCTGGCTGCCGTTGAGTCGTACCATGCTGATTTGATTGTCATGTGCAGTCATGGCAATACAGGTTTCAAACGCTGGATCATGGGTAGCGTAGCTCAGAAGTTAGTGCGCTGTAGTCCTGTACCCCTGCTCGTCCTGCGTGAAGGAGGATCGTTACTTGCTAATCCTCATCTAGATGCTCGTCCAATGCGAGCACTTGTAGCGCTTGACGGCTCTGCTCTGGCAAAATCTGCACTGCTACCTGCCGCTTACCTCGTCGCAGCGCTCTCTGCTCCTGGACTGGGTGCGTTACATCTTACAGGAGTCGTGAAGCCACTCATGTCAGAAGATAAGAAAGGGGAGCACGAGTTCATTGAGAATTTGAGAGAACAAAACATGCACAAGGCAAAGAAGTATCTCAGTTCGATTGCGGATCATCTGCGCGATGGTCCTGTAGCAGATCTGAAACTTGCGATCACCTGGTCTGTTGCAGTTGATGTTGATGCTGCGCACGCTCTGATGCGGGTGGCAGAAAATGGCGAAGATACCGAAGGTGCCGAAGCATTTGGCGGCTGCGACTTCATAGCTATGGCAACACATGGACGAGGCGGCTTAGAACGTTGGGCGATGGGTAGCGTAACCGAGCGCGTATTGGGTGCTACGCAGCTTCCACTGCTGATCGTGCGCCCGCAGGAGGTGGAAACCGGGAAGGAACTGCATGATGAAGAGTTTGCCGAAGCCGGAATAGGTGGGATACACATGGGATCAGGCCTATTCTAGTCCTGAGGACAAATTCCTATGAGAAGTTACATCAGAATCCCTGATAACCTGCCTTCAAATCAGGTTATCAGGGATTCTGATGCTATTCCCTACTCCTTTCCGTAAACTCCCTCTTTCCTAATCTGGTAACAAACTTCGTTATGAAAGCAGGTAACCTCCATCCACAAGCAAAAGACTACCGGTCATATAGTCTGCGGCTGCACTCGCCAGAAAGAGTACCACCTTCGCGATATCATCGGGCTCGCCCATGCGACGAAGAGGTATCCTAGCAGTGAACGCCTTCGAAAGCTCCTCTGTCGGCATCCCGGTCGCCTGCAACATTGTTGCTGTTCCTGCCTGAGCACCGGGAGTCTGGATACCACCAGGAGCGATGGCATTGACAGTGATATTGTACGGGCCTAGCTCTAGAGCCAGGGATTTGGTAAGCATGACGACGCCACCTTTGGAAGCATCATAGTGAACCAGGTTTCCCGTAGGATGCAGGGCATCAATTGAGGCGATATTGACAATTTTCCCTCCATCACCGGTCTTGACCATCTCCTGAGCCGCTGCCTGAGAGTAGAAAAAGACGCCTTTAAGGTTGATCCCCAGGACTTTGTCCCACAGTTGCTCGCTGGTTTGCAAAGCAGGTGAGAATGGAAAGATGCCTGCGTTGTTGACGAGAATGTCCAGTTTACCAAAGGCTTCAACTGTAGCCTGTACTGCTTTGTGAGCATCGTTTGCACTACCCGCATCAGCATAGATAGCTTCGGCTTTGCCTCCCTTGGCTCTGATCTGATCGACAACTTTGCTGGAAGCCTCCTGGCTTATATCTGTGATCATTATAGTGGCTCCCGCTTCAGCAATTCGCAGAGCAATAGCCTTACCAATGCCCATAGCTCCCCCTGTAACGATAGCAACTTTTCCAGTTAAGTCAAAAATCTGGGCAATGTTCTGTGCTGTCATTTTGTAACCTCCGTTCTTTCTTCTCTTTTCTGCCTCCCGGATGAGAGCGCTAGCTACCTCGTTACCTTCTGCTATCGACCAGGTTACAGTGAGATCGGCATCGATCACCTGAACCAAGGGGAGGTGATCTGCCACATCGCAGAGATACGTTTTTGCTTCGTACAACGCTTGGTCCTCCATAAGAGGCCGGGAATGCTTAGCACTCTCTACCAGCATAGTGTACAGGCATCACAACCTGCTCACAGCAATGCGGTTTTCCCTCACAAAGAGGTAACAGATATCTTCATTCAATGTGATTGTCCTGTGATGCAGGGGTTGTACGCTGTGATGGCTTTGTGAGGTGCGCAGCGTATGCTTGGAACATACAAACTTTCTTTATCATTGGTTGAGATGCTGGACTGGAGACATACATGGAACGTAACTGGATCACGCTTGAGGGCAATGAGGCTGTCGCCAATGTGGCGCACGCATTAAGTGAGGTCATCGCAATCTACCCTATCACACCATCGACGCCCATGGGCGAATTTGCTGATGCCTGGTCTGCGGCGGGACGAAGTAACTTGTGGGGAACAGTGCCGCTTGTGGTTGAAATGCAATCAGAAGGTGGCGTTGCCGGAGCTATTCATGGCGCGTTACAGACGGGCTCTCTGGCAACGACGTTCACGGCGTCACAGGGACTCTTGCTCATGATCCCGAATATGTACAAAATTGCAGGAGAGTTGACACCCACCGTATTTCATGTGGCGGCGCGTTCACTCGCTGCACAGGGGCTTTCGATCTTCGGTGATCATTCGGATGTTATGGCAACACGCGCAACAGGCTTTGCCCTGCTCGCCTCGAATTCTGTACAAGAGGCACAGGACCTTGCACTGATTGCTCATGCAGCGACGTTAGAGGCCCGTGTTCCCTTTCTGCACTTCTTTGATGGATTTCGCACCTCGCATGAAATTAATAAGATCGAACAACTGAATCATGAAGACATGCAGGCCATGATTGACAATTCGTTGGTGAGGGCACACCGGCAACGCGCACTCTCCCCCGAACACCCCTTCATTCGTGGTACGGCACAAAATCCCGATGTTTACTTCCAGGCGCGTGAAAGTGTAAATCCTTATTATTTGTCTTGTCCTGCAATCGTGCAGGAGACGATGGATAGGTTCGCAACGCTGGTTGGTCGCCAGTATCACCTGTTTGACTACATTGGAGCGCCAGATGCTGAGTATGTCATCGTGGTGATGGGCTCTGGCGCTGAGACGATCCAGGCGACGGTAGAATATCTGGTCGCACAAGGCGAGAAGGTCGGAGTGGTCAAAGTACGCTTATTCCGTCCGTTTTCCGTAGAGCACTTCTTAGAGGTGTTACCATCTACCGTCAAGGTAATAGCCGCTCTGGATCGTACGAAAGAACCTGGAAGTATTGGAGAGCCGCTTTACCTGGATGTAGTGGCAGCCATAAACGAAGGCAGGGCCAAAGGCATCTGGCATGTGTCTTCTGAACACGATCTCTCGCGATATCCACACATTATCGGTGGGCGGTATGGTCTCTCTTCAAAGGAATTCACACCGGCAATGGCCAAAGGCATCTTCGACGAAATGCGTTCGGACCAAGAGCCGAGGAACCACTTTACGGTTGGCATTCATGATGATGTCACGCATACGAGCCTGAAATACGATCCCGCGCTTTCAATCGAAGGTGGGGACACAGTACAGTGCGTATTCTGGGGATTAGGTTCAGATGGCACGGTGGGTGCGAACAAGAACTCGATTAAAATCATCGGCGAAGAGACCGAGAACTATGCGCAAGGCTACTTTGTCTACGACTCGAAGAAATCGGGTTCGGTCACGATCTCTCATCTACGCTTCGGTCCGCATCCCATTCATGCACCCTATCAGATAGGTGTTGGTCAAGCAAACGTGGTGGCATGCCACCAGTTCACGTTTCTGGAACGGTTCGATGTGCTCAAATATGCCAAACCTGGCGGAATCTTTTTGCTCGACAGCATGTATGGGCCGGAAGATGTGTGGGATCATTTGCCATACGAGGTGCAACAAGCCATCCTTGAGAAAGAGCTGCATTTCTATGTGATTGATGCGCATAGAGTGGCCAGCGCTGTTGGCATGGGCGGGCGAATCAATACGCTCATGCAGACCTGCTTCTTTGCGATCAGCGGTATTTTGCCACAGGAGGAGGCAATTGCGCAGATCAAAAAGAGTATTCAGAAAACGTATGGCAAACGCGGTGAAGCCGTGGTACAACGCAACTTCCGTGCCGTCGATGAGACACTGGCGCATCTCTATGAGGTGAAAGTTCCTGGGTTGGATAGTGTGAATGGGTTGAGGGCAAATGATGGCCGGACGCTCGTAAGAGTCGCCCCTACATCTCAGGAGGCAAGTTCAAAACAGCGTGTCCCTGTTGCGTTACCTATGTTGACGCGGCGTCCGCCTGTACCTGCTGAGGCTCCAGATTTTGTGCGTCAAGTTCTCGGACCGATGATTGCTCTCGAAGGCGATGAATTACCGGTCAGCGCCGTACCAGTCGATGGTACGTATCCATCTGGCACAGCCCGTTGGGAGAAGCGCAATATCGCTTTAGAAATGCCTGTCTGGGACCCCGATATATGCATTCAATGTGGCAAATGTGTGATGGTTTGCCCGCATTCCGTTATCCGCATGAAAGTGTTTGATCCTGCGAAGCTGGAAGGGGCCGCGCAGCCCCCTGATACATTTCAGTCAACGGATGCGCACTTCAAAGAGTTCCCTGGTATGAAATATAGCTTGCAGGTATCCCCTGAAGACTGCACTGGATGTGGCTTGTGTGTAGAGTCCTGCCCGGTCAAAGATAAGCGCCAAGTCGGACGGAAAGCGATCAACATGGCTCCCCAGCCTCCCATTCGTGAGCGTGAGAAGGTCAACTGGGAATACTTCCTTACGTTGCCTGACATTGATGGGGCGCATCTCAACCTGGGAGCGATTAAGAACTCGCAGCTTTTGACACCGCTTTTCGAGTTCTCCGGCGCGTGTTCGGGTTGTGGCGAAACGCCCTATATTAAGCTGGCGACACAATTATTCGGTGATCGCATGGTTGTGGCAAATGCGACCGGCTGCTCATCCATCTATGGTGGCAATCTTCCGACGACCCCCTGGACTGTCAATAGTGAAGGACGCGGACCTGCCTGGTCGAACTCGCTGTTTGAGGACAATGCTGAATTCGGCCTGGGTATGCGCCTGACCTTAGATAAGCAACAAGAATACGCATCTGAATTGCTTTCACAATGTGTTGATATTGTCGGCGAAGACCTGATGCACGAACTGCTAAATGCAGATCAATCAACTGAGGCAGGGATACAGGCTCAGCGAGAACGCGTTGTTCTGCTCAAGCAACGCTTACAGCAAAACATACAAGAAGATAGTAGGGCCCGCTTTATCGCGGCCAGTGCCGATGTACCGGCCAATCTACAGAGTCTTCTCAGTGTAGCCGATGCGTTGGTGCGCAAGAGTGTCTGGATTATCGGTGGCGATGGCTGGGCCTACGATATCGGCTTTGGCGGGCTTGACCATGTACTGGCATCGGGGCGCAACGTCAACGTACTTGTGCTTGATACAGAAGTGTACTCCAATACGGGAGGGCAGGCGTCGAAATCTACTCCCCGTGCGGCCGTTGCGAAATTCGCTGCACGCGGCAAAAGTATGCCAAAGAAAGATTTAGGGTTGCTCGCCATGGCCTATGGCAACGTATATGTAGCTCGTGTAGCAATGGGTGCCAATGACCAACAAACCTTGCGTGCTTTCCTCGAAGCCGAGGCATATGATGGCCCGTCACTGATCCTTGCCTACAGCCACTGTATTGCGCATGGCATCGACATGACCAAAGGGTTAGAGCAACAAAAGCTGGCCGTGCAATCAGGATACTGGCCGCTGTATCGCTACAATCCGGACTTACACGTTGAAGGCAAGAATCCCTTGCTACTCGATTCGAAAGAGCCAACCATTCCTTTAGAGCAGTTCGCTTATAACGAAACACGCTATCGTATGCTCCTACAAAGCAATGAGGAGCGCGCCGAAGCCTTAATGAAGCTAGCGAAACAAGATGTTCAAGAGCATTGGAATCGCTATCATCAGATGTCCATACTGAAAGACATGTAGGAGTAGAACTATGACAAACTTGGATATGACGACGACCTATCTAGGTCTCCACCTGAAAAATCCATTAGTCGCCTCGGCTTCGCCGCTTTCAAAGAAGGTCGATCTCGTTCGCCGGTTAGAGGAAGCGGGCGCGGCGGCCATTGTGATGTACTCCTTATTTGAAGAGCAGATTCGGCATGAAAGCTACGAGCTAGATCATAGTCTGAACCGTGGCACCAATAGCTATGCCGAATCCTTAACCTATTTCCCTGACATGGGGCACTACAATATGGGACCGGGGCCGTACCTGGAGCATCTCTACCGCTTAAAACAGACAGTGAGCGTTCCAGTGATCGGCAGCCTGAATGGCGTCTCAACTGGCGGATGGATCGACTATGCTCATAAGATCGAGCAAGCTGGTGCGGATGCCCTGGAATTGAACATCTATTATCTGCCGACCGATCCAGATCTAAGTGGTGCGCAACTAGAAGATATGTATGTAAACCTGGTTCGGGATGTGCGAGCCACCGTGAAGATTCCAATCGCACTGAAGTTGAGTCCCTTTTTCACTGCCCTTCCCAATATCGCAAGGCGTTTCGTGGAGGCTGGTGCGAATGGATTGGTGCTGTTTAACCGCTTTTATCAACCAGATTTTGATCTGGAGATGCTCGAGGTGATCCCCAATCTTGAGTTAAGCACCTCGCACGAATTGCGCCTTCCATTGCGCTGGATTGCCTTACTCTATGGGCGTATCGATGCCGATTTTGCCCTCACCAGCGGAGTCCATTCGGCGAAGGATGTACTCAAAGCGATGATGGCGGGAGCAAGTGTTGCCATGATGACCTCTGAACTACTAGCTCACGGCATTGGGCGACTGACAAGTATCCTCGCAGATGTGCAGAGGTGGATGGAGGAACACGAGTACGACTCAATTGCAAGTATGAAGGGCAGCATGAGCCAGGGCGCTGTAGCGGAATCCGATGCCTTCGAGCGGGCGAATTACATGAAGGTGCTCAATTCATACGACTATCATCTGCCATGATACTGATCAAAGACCTCGCAATTCCATCACAACAGAAGCTTTCAATATCCTGAATCCATCACCACGTCCAAAATTGGTAGTGTCTCTATACTGAAAGAAAAGAGGGTTGTTATCGACGGTTGTTTCTGCAAGGACGAGGAGCCTTGTTTTTACCTGCTGGGGAGACCCTGTTTTTGACTTGCTGCTGGCAACAGTAAGCTAAAAACAGGGGAAAAGAGGGTGTATCAAACGCGAAATAGTGCGCGCCGTGCGTCAGGGCGACCGTATCATCGTAATTGAGCACATTCCGGCCGAAATCTGTGATGTTTGTGGCGATGTACTCTTTACCCCTGAGACAATCGAGCGTCATCTCCGCTCAATCTTCCCATCCACCAACTCCCACACCTCACCTCCAAACCTTTGCATAAACCACCGATCATGCGAAACCGCAATCACCGGCCCGGGAAACCCTAAAATCGCCGCCTCAAACGCCTCAAGCACATCCAGGCTAATGTAGTTGGTTGGCTCATCTAGCAGAAGCACATTCGGGCCTTCAGCCATCAGCCGAGCAATCTCAAGCTTTCTACGTTGACCAATACTCAACTGACCAACCGTTTTATGCATATCTTCAAGACGGAACAAACCGTAGCCTATCAGTCTGCCAACGAATTCTCCCTCGTATCCTACCTGACCATAGCGATATGTCTCAATGACCGTCTTCGTTAGATCAAGATGAGGATCTTGTGGCAAATAGCCGATGCGAGCGCCGTCCACAATGCGCACCTCTCCACTATCGGGCGTCTCAAAATCCATAAGCATCTTCAGCAAGGTCGTTTTGCCTGCACCGTTCGGACCAACCAGCAAGATGCGAGCGTCATGTGCAACCGAAAAACTGACGTCACGCAAAATGCAAGTCTCATCCCAGCACTTTGTGAGTTGATCGGTGCTGATGACGACCTGTGATTGCAGCGGCTCGATATTGAAATATGAACTTACCTGCATCAGCTTGGGTGGTTTCGGTATAGGATTGGCCTCGATACGCTTGAGTTGTTCCTCGGCTGCCCGCACACCTCGTGAGATCGTATTCTGCACGCGCCCGCCGAAGAAGTTATAGGCCAGCTTATCTCCGTCCTTTGGCGGGACGATTATGTGCAACGTTACGCGCCGTCTCACGCATACGCTTACGTAGCTCCTGAATTTCCTCCTGCTGCCTCTCGTAATCCTCCTCCCATTTTGCGCGTTCAGCCGCCTTCGCCAGGACATACGCGTCGTAGTTCCCCTCGTACTTTTTCAGATGATGCGAATATTCATCGACCTCAAAAATCGCGTTGACGGCCCGATTGAGAAACTGCCTATCGTGTGAGACTACCAGCATCGCGCCTTTGTATTCAGCAAGATATGACTCCAACCATTCCATCGTGGCAAAATCCAGGTGATTGGTAGGCTCATCGAGCAAAAGCAGATCAGGTGAGCGTAACAGCAGCGTTGCAAGTCCAACTCTTGCCTTCTCACCACCCGAGAGCGTTTGTACCTCCCGATTTCGCGGCAAGTAGTCAATTCGTAGGCCAGCCAGAATGGTATCTATCTTATAGTCAAGGTCATAGCCACCGTAATCCTGGAACTTGGTGGAAATCAGGTCGTAATCCTCCATCAGCACTGTAAGCCGGTCTCCTTCGGCAGTAGTCATGGCAATTTCGAGTTCGCGCATACGTTCCTCCAATTGCCGCAGGTTTCCAACCAATTCCAGGATCAAGTCTTCGATGCTGCGCCCATAAAATTCGGGCGTCATTTGAGGCAGATAGCCAACCTCGGTCAAGGGAGCAAATAAGAAGCTGCCTGAGTCAATTGTCTCTTGCCCCATAAGGATGCGCAGTAGCGTAGTTTTCCCCACACCATTGGAGCCAACGATGCCCACCCGTTCATCAGTGTTGATGGTAAAGGATACATCGTCGAGGACAGTGATGGCACCATAGGATTTAGAAAGGTTACGAACGGATAGCATAGAGATTAGCTCTTCTTCCTTGCCACGAGCATCACTTCAATCTCGTCCAAATTGATTTTCCGTCGGCCCCACTTACCGGCAGTGCCACCCCAGACATGTTCTACTGCTAATCCCGCTTGCTGAAAAAGCCATATAAGCTCCGACGGCATATAATAATGTTCTTTCACATGCACAGTCTTCTTACCTTCGGGGAGGTCCATTTCCTGATCTGACTCCTCAATCATAGAGACCGGATCGAAGCGCTCCTGCTCCACATCCTCTTGGCTGATCTGACGAAGTTTCGCTATGCCATTGAACGTGGTTAGTAGAAACGGCCTTCCAGGTTTGAGAGCCGTAGAAATATTGCGCAGGATCGCTTTGTCATGTTCGACAGGGTCTTCGTTCGTACTCAAAAGTCCAAACGCTCCCTCACACAGGCAAATCGCCGCATCGAATTGCCGTGTTGCCCGAAATTGCGTCGCATCGGACCGAATCCACTCAACTGCCACCTTTGCTTCTCGAGCGGCTTTCTCTGCCTCGGCCAGCATCCCAGAAGAGATATCAACTCCTGTAACTTTGTATCCGCGCTTTGCCAGTTCAATCGCATGGCGTCCAGTTCCACAACCCATATCAAGGATAGAAGCTTCTGGTGCAATCTCTAGCACTTCAAGCAGGAAGTCCACTTCTACCAGCGTATTCTTCGTGAAGCGATTTTGCATGTAGTACAGTGCGTGGCTGTCGAAGAATTCCTCCCACTGGTTGCTGCTTGTCATTTTAGTTGGTCTCCTTGTGGTGGATGTAGGCTTTACTTTCTAACTTTATCCTACCACAAGTGCCTCTTTATAAGAGCCTGATGTTCCTCCTATCCCTCAATCCTCGGTGGTCCTTGCCTAATGCGCTTGCGCATCCCCTCCAATCCACCTTGCTTCTCTGGAGACCCCCACACAGCTTCCAGCCACCATGTGAGGCCAGCTTCCATGAGTGGGCGAACGATTGCGGTGCCTTTCTCAGCGTCGTCACCTGGTGTTTCGCCCTCCATCACAATATCGAACGGCGTGGTCAACGACCTTTGCTCATCGATAAATGCCTTCATTGCCGAGAGGTCGGCAGGGGTCAGCTCATCGAAGGATCCATCGGCGTTCTTCTTGGTCGGAATCACCCCATCGTAACGAAGTACACGCTGCATCGACTTCATTCTCGGCCACGCTCCAACCACCCAGATTGGAATACGCGGCGATTGTACGGGAGTTGGAGAGAACGTCACATCCTCTACGTGAAAGTGTTCTCCATTGTAGCTGAATGGCTGTCCGCTCCATAAGCCATTCAGTATGTCCAGCCCTTCATCGAGCATCTTCGCCCGTTTCTTGCGATCTACCTCCTCACCCACCTTATCGAAGCCGGTCTCTGGAGCGCCTAAACCAACCGGCAAGATCAGTCGGCCATTAGATAGGTGATCGAGTGTTACCGCCTCGCTGGCCAGTTTCCAGGGACGCCGGCGCGATAGCGGCGTCAGCATCGTTCCCATACGTATACGCTCGGTACGCATAGCAACGGCAGCTAACGCCACCCAGGGATCGTTTCCCCAGATGATATCCCAGTAAAAGATGCCATCCCATCCTATCTCTTCCGCTTCGTGCGCAAGCTCTGCCAGCGTTCGCGCATCCACACTCGTCGGCAAAGTAATACCATACTGCATGAGTCACTCCTTTTTTATGCTGCATTGTTCGTCTTTATTTCAGTACATGCAGTATAGTCTACATTTCATGACACCTCGTGTCATATTTTTCTGGTACAATCATGTTAAAAGGCAAAGCGGCCAATCAGAAGGGAGGAGGTCATATGCGCGCTGATCGATTGCTTTCTATCCTGCTACACTTACAGGTACATCAACGTTTGACATCTCGCGAACTGGCAAAGCGCCTGGAAGTGTCCGAGCGTACGATCCATCGTGATATGGAAGCCTTGAGCGCAGCCGGTATTCCGATCACTGCGGAACGTGGCATCGGTGGAGGATGGGCACTGCTGGAAGACTACCGCACGAATCTGACGGGCCTCAATTCAACGGAGATACAGGCGCTTTTTCTCAATCAACCTGCACGCCTCTTATCTGATCTTGGCCTGCATCAAGCCTCTGAAGGTGCGCTCATCAAGCTGCTTGCAGCCTTGCCCACCATCCACCGTCAGAATGCAGAATACATCCGCCAGCGCATTCATGTCGATTCCACCAGTTGGCATAGTCCAGAGGAAGCCGTTCCCCATCTTCCCACTATTCAAGATGCCATCTGGCAGGAGCGCAAACTGCATTTTACTTATGGACGCGACGGCACATCCTTTGAGCGCCTTGTCGATCCACTCGGCCTGGTAGCTAAAGGCAGTACATGGTACCTGGTCGCTGCTGTTGACGGCCAGTTGCGTAGCTATCGTGTCTCTCGCATACAAACAGCCCGATTATCAGATCAGCCATCCGTGCGTCCTCCGGACTTCGACTTGGCCGCGTATTGGCAGCAATCCTCCGCCGAATTCAAAGCCAGTCTTCCGCGCTATCCCGCAACCGTGCGTGTCGACTCCGCCATCATCCCCCGTATGCGTATCACTGGCAGATATGCCCGCATTGAACATGAAGAACTGCCTGATGCAGAAGGATGGGTACAACTCGCCATGCGGTTTGAAGAGGAACACAGCGCTCGCGAATACGTCCTGAGCTTCGGCTCCCAAATCGAGGTTCTGGAACCTCAATCATTGCGCGAACAAGTCATAAAAGCAGCAGAAAGTGTAATCGCATTCTACGCTCAACGAATTGGAGAAAACCATAAATACCCAGAAAAATAATTTAGCCGAAGTCACCCTTTTCTTCCTTCGCCTTGGTTTCACAGCCTTCGGTGGCCCGGCCGCGCATATCGCTATGATGCGCCAGGAAGTCGTAGAGCGTCGCAAATGGATCAGCGACGAACGCTTCCTTGACCTGCTCAGCATCATCAACCTCATACCGGGCCCCAACTCGACCGAGATGGCTATCTATTTGGGATATATACGAGCAGGCTGGCAGGGCTTGATTATCGGAGGCATATGCTTCATCGGTCCTGCCATGTTGATTGTGCTCGCGCTGGCCTGGGCTTACGCGACTTATGGTTCGCTGCCCCAGGTCGCGTGGCTTTTCTATGGCATCAAGCCCGTCGTAATCGCCATTATCGCTCAGGCATTATTGGGATTATCGCGCACCGTCCTCAAAGGCGTTGAGCAGATTGTGCTTGCGGTGCTTGTCCTGGTGCTCTATCTGTTTGGCATCAATGTACTCATCCTGCTCTTTGGTGGCGCGTTGCTCTTTGGCATCGTTCGAGCCTTGGAGCGCTGGTTCAAGCCCAAGGGCGAAGTGGTTGGTGCCCTGTTGCCTTTCTCCCTCAGCAGCATTCAAGCAATGTGGCAAAAATTTTCCGCTTTGACATTGACCATTGGTAGCGTCTCACTCGCTGTCCCTTTCAGCATGCTCACGCTCTTTCTGACCTTTCTCAAAATCGGCGCGGTACTCTACGGCAGTGGCTATGTCTTGCTAGCATTCCTGCGCACCGACTTTGTGCTCCATTTACACTGGTTGACGGATCGCCAATTGCTCAACGCCGTCTCCATAGGTCAGTTTACACCAGGGCCAGTCTCCAGCACAGCAACATTTATTGGCTATCTCGTCGGCGGATTGCCCGGAGCGTTGCTCGCCACACTCGCAATTTTCCTGCCCTCTTTCGTATTTATCGCAATCATTCACCCACTTGCTGCCACCTTACGTCGTTCCCCATGGACATCTCCGCTCCTGGATGGCGTCAACGTCGTGGCTGTTGCATTAATGGCTGGTGTCTTGATCCAGCTTGGACAAAACGCCTTGACCGATGTGCTGACCTGGACCATTGCGCTCATTGCGCTTGCTGTGCTGCTGCGCTTCAAGGTCAATTCAGTATGGTTGATTCTTGCAGGTGCTGCGATTGGCATGATCCGCTTCTGGTTGTTCTAGAAAGCTGGATTATTGAAGAATTTACCTCTCCATCCAGTGCTGAATAAGCCCAGCCACTTCAGCACGTTTCACCGTCTGCTGTTCTTTCTGCGAGAGATTCCGCAGCGTGACTTGATCGGCTGCGAGTTCGTCTGGACCCAGGATGACAACATAGGGTATGCCCTTCTTCGACGCATAGCGGAGCTGGGTACCCAGAGAATCGCGCTCAAAGTACAATTCTGTCTTCAATCCTTCCTTGCGGAGGGTATTAGCCATTTGTAATGATGCATCTACCAGCGTCTCATCAAAAATCGTCACCAGCACTTGCGACACCGTCTTACCGACCTCTGGCGGGAACATGTTGAGTTCTTCCATAGCATCAATAATGCGCTCGATGCCGATGGTTGTCCCGGCAGCAGGATAGCTGCGATCTAAGAACAGACCAATCAACTCATCGTAGCGACCGCCCCCAGTAATACTAGGCATCTTCGGCTCTTCGATGGTCGTTTCATAAATAGGCCCGGTGTAGTATTCTAATCCTCTCACCATCGCGAATTTGACTTTGTAGAATGCTTCTGGGATAGCGAGGTCCTTGAGATAACGAACGACTTCTTCCAGTTCGGTGATCCCTTCCAATGCACTGGGGTAGTTCCCTAATTTATCGCGCAGCGAAATGAGCACTGCTTCATTTCCTCCCTCAATCTGAAGCAGTCCGAGCAGTTTATCAATCACATCATCAGGAATATTGTTCCGCTGCAGCTCCGACCTCACTCCCTCCAACCCGATCTTGTCCAGTTTATCAATCGAGCGGTAGAGTCCTCCTAGCAATTCGTCTGGTACCCCTGAAAACTGGCCAATACCAGTGAGGATCTTACGATCATTGATATTCATGACAAACTTCTTGAAACCTAGCCTTGTCAGAATCTCATAGATAATATTCAGGGTTTCGGCGTCGGCAAGCATACTTGTGCTGCCGACGGTATCTGCATCGCATTGGTAAAATTCACGATAGCGGCCTTTCTGAGGTCGCTCCGCTCGCCAAACCGGAGCAATCTGATAGCGCTTAAAGGGTTTGGGCAGTTCAGGGTACATAGCCACCACCCGGCTGAGAGGAACCGACAGATCGTAGCGGAGCGCCAGTTTATCCTTCCCGTCTCCATAGGTTGTAGAGTAGATGAGCCGTTCCGCATCTGGTCCGTACTTGCCCATGAGTGTTTCAGATAGCTCAATAGCGGGAGTCGAGAGTGGTTCAAAACCAAATTCCTCGAAGACATTGCGAATAACGTCAATCACGTATTGTCGCCGGATCATCTGCTCAGGCAAAATATCTCGCATACCTCTTGGAACGGCTGCTCTCACTTTGTTAGCCATTGTTTCTTTTCTCCTTGGAAATCAGCTTATTCAGAGCAATTAAAAAGCGCGGACTTTCATGTGTCCACGCTCAAGGATGTTACACAGTACCACTCTCTTCATTGTGTTCCTTGAGCGAGGGGCCAATGTGCGTGGCTGTGGATATAATGGGTGTGAGAACGAACGATGATTGTCATAGATCAACTCACTCTTTCAAAGGCTCCGAGAATTATATAGAATAGCATAGAAAAAGCGCACACAGGATACGTTTTCTTGTTTCATTGTATCAGAGGGGTATAGGTGAGTCAAGCATTCCTGGACCCTTTAGATGTAAAGAGCGATATTGTTACATGTTTGAAGGGAAGTACGTCTCTTTAAACGAGGTACCCAATAGTAAAGCCTTATTTTGAAAGATGCTCACAAACTGCATAATTATGTTGGAGGCGGTGGATGACCCAAACAAGCGGAAAATTAACACAAACTGAAGAAGCCCTACACACCGATAATACTCATAAAAAAGCTACATTGCCGCAGCGTTTACAGCATGTGCGCCTGCGAATGCCTCCCACGTGGGTACTTTGTATCATCATTGGTGCTATCGCTTTAACGTTTAACCTTTACCAGCTAGGTACACCCAGTCTCTGGTATGATGAAACGTTTTCAGTTGAACTGGCTCGTCAACCACTACCCCATATGTTGTCTATCATCTTCAGTCTTGAGCCGAACATGGAACTCTACTACCTGTTCCTCAAAGGCTGGTTGGATCTCACTGCTCTATTCGGACTGCACGCCACCGAGTTTGTCGTACGTTTCCCCTCAACGATTTTTGCGGCCCTCAGTTCGGTCATGGTATTTCTACTGGGCAAGCGCTTCCTGGGGCTGATCGTAGGCCTCGTTGGAGCCGGCCTCTATGTGCTCAATGATCTACAACTTACCTATGCCCAGCAGACCCGCGCCTATAGTATGCAATTACTGTTGCTCTGCATTGCCTGGTATGCTCTTTTTGCAGTGCTTACTGTAGAGTCTCGTCAGAAGCGCTGGTGGATATGCTACGTTGCAGCAATGACCCTTGCCGTCTACGCTCACCTGTTTAGCATGCTCATTTTGCTCTCACAGCTCCTTGCCTTTGCAGGCCTGCTGATTCTGCCGAGTCCTTGGCGAAGTAAGGTGCGGCGACAACTCCCCGCGCTGCTCGTAAGCCTGGTTGCCTTCTTTGTATTGATTATTCCTATGTTGCTTGTGAGCCTGCATGGTTCAAAAACATACTGGCTCGATGCTCCAACTCGTAGTCAAGTTATTTATCTCCTTACCACCATCGCAGGCCAGAGCAAAACCTACCTGTACTTGATCGCGGCATTCTGCTGCTTTGGCCTGGCTGTAGGAGTACTCGCCTATTTGCCCCTGGGCAAGCGCCTGCTCGAGAGCTTTGCTTCTGGTGGCCGTCAGGAGAGAAATGAAGCTCGTTCGTCTTTGCTCTCGCACTTCTTGCCGATAGGCTTTGCCTTGCTATGCTGGGCGGTTGTGCCGGTAGTCGTCAGCTACGTGATTTCTAAAGAGACATCGACTCGCATCTTTTCCACCCGCTATCTTGTGACGATTGTCCCGCCAATTTTCTTGTTGGTTGGCATGGGGGTTGCTGCCTTTCGCTGGCGTACTATCCAGTTTGCGCTCTCACTTGGCTTGTTGTTACTCGCCCTAACCCTTGTCCCGCTATACTACCAGTCTGCTCAGGTAGAAGACTGGCGTACACCCACATTCTGGTTGGAACAACAGTATCAATCAGGCGATGGCATAGTCTGCTATAACAATAAGCAAGGTTGCCAGATATCGGTCGAGTACTACCTGCATACCTATCCCAGCCCCGGTAATCCGCATTTTACAGACGACTCCCCTGGTGCCTATTCATGGCAAACCTTTGGCCCGGCAGATCCAAATGCGCAGGACTACCAGGCAGCAGTGAATATCAATGCTTTACAGACCTACGCGTCTAAGCATCCTCGTCTCTTCTTCATCGAAGGCCGTGTTGCCAATAATGACGAAGCCCAGCGCATGCACAATGCCATCAGTTGGCTCGATAGTCACTACCGTTTTATTAGCCAGATCATGTCCTCTAACGTGACTATTCGGTTGTATGTGACTGGTGGGTAATGTTCTGCTCCTTTCTGTGATAAAATAATCTCAGATGCTTTTATCTAAAACCCCTCTTAAATCACCGAGGAACCGAATATGGCTACTTTTGCCGAATTATATACTCCATTGCTCAAAGAAGTCTTTACCGCCCAGGCACAACAGAAGCTCAATGAAGGAGCTGATGGACTAGAGTCTGCCCGCACATATGCGGAACGAGGTAAGCCAGAATTTGTCCTGGCCTATCTTTTGCTCATTGATGTGCCCGACGAGGACAAACGTGAACTCCTTGCCTACTCATACGAACGCCGCGCCGCACTCTCTGAGGAAAAAGCCGAAAGCCTCAGTATGCAGTTCGACCGTCCGTTCCCACTCATCAAACTGGAAGTCCAGAAAGACCGCATGAATGCCCAGCAAGTGCGGCAGGGGAAACGTGTGCGACGCGATAGCGCCACAAAAATGCTTCGTATCAACTAATTTCAATTGATTTGTGAGCTACTACCTTTTCAGCTACTCGCTCTCATGCTAAGATTATAGAGGCTATTCTTGCGTTTTATATCAAAAAAGGACGAGGACCGGCCTTTCGTGCCGTATTTCTAATATCAAATGCAACGTTGTTTAAATCCACGAAAACCACATGAAAATAGAGTCCCGGCCCAATCGGAAGATGCTACCATAGCATTACCCGACCATGCCAACAGCCGGGTACCCTCTCGACAAGTTGCTTGCCAGTACTGCAAGTATTTACTTGAAGGCGCTTTGTTGGACGATTGCCGTGTCATTCGATGGATTGGCTCTGGCGCATTTGGCGATGTGTATGAAGCGGAACAATTACCTCCATTAAACCGCCGCGTTGCGGTCAAAGTTATGGGGCTTGAGCGCGTCTTCGACGAATCGTCCGCTCAACTCTTTGAGCACGAGGTGCGCTCGATTGCCGCACTTGATCACCCCAACATCTTGCCTGTCTTACGTGTGGGAGCAATCGAGGATGGTCGCTCCTATCTCGTCATGAAATTTGCCGCGCATGGCTCCCTGCAAAAGTTCAGCCAATTAACTCCACAAGCTCTTTCTGTCTTACCTACAAGTATCCCTACCCAGCAACAAATCTCCCTCGCTCAACAGGAAGAAACACATTCAGACGAACCAGCACCTCAACCGAGTGAAACTGAGAACACCTTCCTCAATCTTTCACCCGATTCCAACGCGCCGGAGAATAGTGAGAGCGCCAAAACAGTCGCACTCACTGTATCCCAGCAAGAAACCATCACTGGCAACGAAACCATCGTTTACGATGATGCCAGGCGGCAGGATTCCTCCACTACTCAAGAGAGCCGATCTATCACGTCCCAACTCTCTGCCGAGTCGGTCCTCACACCCCAACAATTGTTGCCCTACGTAGAGAGTGCTGCGGCAGCCTTGCAATATGCCCATAATCATAGCCTACTTCACCTCAACGTCAAGCCCGCTAACCTGCTGCTCGATAGCGAAGACCGCCTTTTACTTGCCGATTTTGGTGTTTCTGCCTTGCTCGACGGCTACACCCATGCCTCACTGCATGGCTATGTGGGGACACCACTGTATACTGCCCCTGAGCAGTGGCTGGAACAACCTCGACCCGCCAGTGACCAATATGCCCTGGCTGTCACCTGCTATCAGTTGCTCACTGGTCGTGCCCCATTTACAGGCAACCTGTACTCGATTATGCATGGGCACCTCAAAACACCGCCACCTCCACTGCGTGAGTTCAATCCACTTGTTTCATCACAGGTCGAGGCCGTCATCCTACGTGGACTCGCCAAGGAACCAACCGACCGTTATCCCAATATGCTCGCCTTTGCCCAGGCCTATCGTCAAGCATTAGAAAGTGCCGCCAGCGAGAAAACAGATATACATAGCCAGCACGTCACAGATTCCGTCCTGATTCCACTCTCCCATCAGAATGGAGACGCTTCAACACCTCATACGGATGCCCAACCCACATCAACCGAAGCAGAATCCTTCCCCTCCACACAAACCATAACCCAATCGTCACCTGTAGGGGCACCCCTTGCGGGTGCCCTGGGAAGTCCCGTCGGTGCCCTGGGAAGTATCGATGCCCTGGGAAGTCCCGTTGATGCCTTGGGAACTCCTAATGTTCATGCCCCTCGTGTGAGTGCACTGGTGACTCCCGCCGATAATCTGGTGACCCCTGCTGATTCCCATGCCCCTCGCGTGGATGCCCTAAAGACTCCTGCGAATGTCCTATCAACAACTCCCCGTTCACCCGCTAAAAAAAGCCGCATACGCATTGTAGTCCTGGTCCTGCTCGCCCTTCTGCTTGTAGCCAGCAGCGCACTCGGCATCCTGAGGATTTTTGATCCCTGCCTCCTCGGTATATGCTCTGCAATGAAATTGAGCACAAACGAGATAAATTTTACCAATGGCGGATCGCATCAAGTGAAAATTACTAATCCAGGCTCAGCAGATCTGCTTTGGAAGGCCTCCTCAGGCAAGAGTGCATCGTGGTTGACGTTGTCTCCCACACAAGGAACGCTGGCTCCCGACAAATCAACTTTTTTAACCATCACTGCTAATGCCGCGAATTTGGACAATGGCGAATATAGTGGCTTTGTAGCGGTTACCGGCCAAGGGGTGTCCACGCAGGATATTGAGGTCAGTCTGGCAGTCCAGACTGGCCTGGCAGCAATTCAGGTCAACATCACCGGCACGAGTTTCTCGTTTACTCAAGGTGCCTTACAACCGACCTCACAGAAGATAACTATTACGAATGATAGTGGTCAGCCTCTCACCTGGTTTACGCAATATAGCGAGAATACCTGGCTGGTGGTCGTGCCAAACCGCGGTACGCTCAAGGATGGCCAGTCAGTGAATTTAACCGTTACTGCCCATGCACAGAATTTGACACCCAATGGCTACATCGCTACATTGACACTCATTGGCACATTAGGAAACCAGGTACAGCAGAACGTCCTGCGCTCCTATGATTTCCGTCTGGACGTGGCTCAGACAACGCAGACCCCGACAGCAACACAGACACCTACGCCGCAGCAGTTCCAATTTCCTCAGTTCAATGCCCAATCTGCTCCTTCAACTAATGCTCCCACGACACTACGTTCAGGGCATAGCATGGTCTGGGATGCCAAAGACAACCTGCTGCTCGTCTTTGGCGGCGTTGATAATCAAGGGAACCTCTTAAATGATCTCTGGTCCTACAGCCCTACAACCGGAAGTTGGACAGAAATAAATAATGTGACCCCTGCAGGTAATTGTGGCAGCCTGCCTTCTCCCCGCATGAATGCTGCGATGGTCTGGGATAGCGTCAACAACCAGCTTTTGCTCTATGGCGGCGTCGGTGCCAATAATCGCTATCTCGGCGACCTCTGGTCTTACAGTACAAGTGCAGGCTGGACACTGATCCAATGCTCCAATAATGGACCGGGAGCACGTTCTGCCAATGCGGTCTGGGATGGGCAGGAGATGTTACTGCTTGGTGGCATAAACCATCGAGGCCTGCTCTCAGACTTCTGGTCATATACACCTGGCAACAATGGCGGCTGGCAGCAACTGTCCAACTCTCCTATGGGCGCGCGTGCCTACCAGACGCTTGTGTGGGATAGCGACGATAATCGTCTGTATGTATTTGGTGGTTTGGATGCGAACGGAATACAGCAGAACGATTTCTGGTCATATACCAAAGCCAGTGGCTGGTCAGTTATTCAACCTGCCACTACAGATAATCCATTAGGTCGGCAACAGGGAATGGGGGCCTGGGATAGTACCAACCATGTAATGTACTTGATGGGAGGGTGGCAGGACGGTCAACCATCTCCCTTCTATGGTTTCTGGGTCTTTGATCCACATCAGAATGCCTGGGGGTTGGTGACTCCGCTGGATAGTAAAGGCGTACGCATCATACCGGGACGCACCGCCTCAGCGATGGTCTGGGACAATACCGACCATCGCGCATATATTTATGGTGGTGCAGGTAACGATAAGACGCATAGCAGTCTGAATGACTTATGGATGATCAGTTAACGCACGCTTTTAATACCGGACCTTATCTGATTGACATAACTTATACAAGGGTCATATCTGGTCGGGATCTATCCCAAGTGAGCGGAATTTCTCAGCAAGCGCTTGGGCCTTCCTGATGGCCACCTCTGCTCGCTCGGCTGCTAGTGCGGCGAGTTGCGCCTGAGTCTCCTCGCCAGTCAGCCGCAAATTGCCTTGAGTGTCATACAGGCGCAGATATTTGCCCTCAGGAACCAACCAACTCTGGAGATGAAAACTCCAGATGCGCCCATCGGGACCGGTTGGCAGTTCCCGCATCATTCGATGCTCTGGATCAAGTTGCCAACCGAAAAGTCGTCGTGTCCCTGTACGGGCTCGTCGCAGCGGTCGCTTATTGGGATCGTAGGCGAAATATTCTTTCACACCCATCTTGGTGTAGCGGTCCGGTTTCTCTTCCAGGTCCTTATTCCAGGTCTCCTCGGAAGCAATCTCGAAGACCACATGGGGTGCAGGTCCGGTCTTGCCCACGCGCCAACTCTTCATGTCTTGCAAGTCTTGTTCCTCGACCCCCTTGATGACCGCAATATCTGGAACGATGGGAGGCTCCATTGGGTCATTCGTTTGGTAGAAGTTAAAGTTTTCACAGAGGGCACAGGTTTGCCCACGAAATAGTTGTCTGAGAACGTCCATGAGATAATGTACGAGCCAAGAATGCAGCTTGGTCTCCCCCATCAAATCCTCCTCGGTGGGGTGAGAATCGTAGTAGTAGGCGACCTCGTCATTCATATACTTAGCCATGGTACGCTCTCTTCCTTCGTGGGCAGGAAGTCTGGGAAACTCTTGTTCAGATTGCTTACCCAATGCTCCAACACCCCATCCTACGTGTGCTGACCTATCAGGTCGCGAGGCAAGATTGCTAATTTTATGATACCATAGAGCTATAGCATGGACAAGCCGTTGCATCTCTCTTCGGTAACATTTTCATTTGAGTGAATACAACGGCTTGTACCAGTCTCTTATTGCTACGAAACCTCGATATCCCCATTCTCCTCGTTTCCCTCCACTCCGTTCACCTCATCGCCCATTCCCTCATTCACATCCACCTCATCCATCTCTCCACCATTTCCCTCAACCTCGTTCTCGTTTTGGGCCTCCACCTTCTTGCCGTTGGTAGTTGCCACCGCCACAACGCTATCACCCTCGGAGAGATTCATCAGACGTACTCCCTGAGTGGCACGCCCGGCCTGCGCAATAGTGCTGACATCCGTGCGAATAACCACACCACTTGCGGAAATGATCATCAGGTCGTTATCGCGCTCGCTGATCACACGTGCCGTTGCAACGCGCCCGGTCTTCTCGGTCACTTTTGCGGTGATCACGCCACCACCACCACGGCTGTGTCTCGGATATTCTTCAATGGACGTACGCTTGCCATAGCCATGCTCTGTCACCACCAGCAGTTCAGTATCTTTAGGTGCGAGATTCAGCGAAACAACGCTATCATCTTTACCTAATCGAATGCCACGTACTCCACCGCTGGTTCGTGAAGCAGAACGTAATTCTGCTACAGTAAAGCGAATCGCCTGTCCCTGCGCAGTGATCATCAGCACATCATCGTCGGCATGTGCCAGCTTTGCGCCAATCAATTCGTCGTCATCTTCCAGGTCCATCGCAATCAACCCTGAGCGGCGCACCACCTCAAATTCATCCATCGCCGTCTTCTTAACCTCGCCATTTTTGGTTGCGACGATCATAAAGTCCCGGCTGACTCCCTTAGGCACATACACCACCGCCGTTACCCGTTCGCGCTGCTCGATAGCGATCAAGTTGATGATATGCTCGCCCTTGGCTGTACGGCTCACATCGGGCAATTCGTAGACTCTCAACTGGAAGACGCGCCCTTTATCCGTGAAGAAGAGCAGTCCGTCATGACTATGGGCAACGAGTAGGTGGCGTACTGTGTCATCTTCACGCGTAGCCATGCCTGTAATGCCTCTTCCACCACGACGCTGTGCACGATAGGTACTGGATGGCAGACGCTTGATATAACCCTTTTCGGTCAGCGTCACCACCACCTCTTCGTTCGAGATTAGATCCTCTTCCCGGAATTCCCCAGCTTCTGCATCTTCGATATCTGTGCGACGAGGATCGCCGTACTTCTCCTTCAGCTCTTGTAGGTCTTCTTTGATCAGCTTGCGAATCTCATGAATGTCGCCTAAGAGCATCTGGTAGTAGGCAATGTTTTTCAGCACCTCTTGCCATTCTTCCTCGATCTTCTGGCGTTCCAATCCTGAAAGACGTGCGAGACGCATGTCCAGGATCGCTTTGGCCTGCACTTCCGAGAAGCCGAATTGTTGTTGCAGATTGAGGTTGAGCACTGCTTCTGAGGCTTGTGACTGGCGGATCATCCGAATAATAGCATCCAGGTTATCAAGCGCAATCTTCAAGCCTTCCAGGATATGTTTGCGTGCCTCCGCCTTCGCCAGTTCAAAACGTGTGCGGCGTGTAATCACCACTTCGCGGTGATTGATATAATGCTGCAAGAATGCTTTGAGCGTCAAAATACGCGGCTGCGAATCCACCAGCGCCAGCATATTCGTATTGAAGGCGCTCTGCATTGCAGTGTACTTAAACAGCGCGTTCAGTACGCTTTCTGGAGACCCATCCCGTTTCAGTTCGATCACCATGCGCATGCCCTGGCGATCAGACTCGTCTCGTACCTCGGAAATGCCTTCCAGTTTCTTATCGCGAGCCATCTCGGCGATCTTTTTCACCAGGTCTGCCTTGTTGACCTGGTAGGGCAACTCAGTGACGATAATGCTCATACGACCACGCTCGGCCTCTTCAAAGTGCGTGCGTGCCCGTACAACCACGCGCCCACGCCCATTGGCATACGTGTTACGAATACCCTCACGCCCATGAATGATACCGCCGGTAGGAAAATCAGGGCCTCGTACGATGCGTGAAAGTTCCTCGGTCGTAGCTTCAGGATTTTCGATCAGGTAGTTAATGCCATTGCACACCTCCACCAGGTTATGCGGCGGGATGTTGGTTGCCATGCCCACAGCGATACCCGTAGACCCGTTGAGAAGCAAGTTGGGTAAGCGAGCAGGCATAACGACCGGCTCTTTGGTCTGATTGTCATAATTGGGCTTGAAATCAACCGTATCTTTGTCGATGTCGCGCAGCAATTCATCTGCAATCGCCGCCATTTTTGCTTCGGTGTTGTGATTCACAAAGCCGTTTGCCACGAACGAGTGACACGCGCTATCTACGCGCACGGAATAGACTGGCTGCTCACCTGCATCTTCGATACTTTTGACCCGCTCAAAAAGATAACGCTGGCGCGCCAGATTCTCGATCTCGACAACAGCCGTTGCTGGTAACACCTGAGCGAGTCGGGGCAGCGTTGCGACCAAGCGGTCAGCACGATCAAAGTTATTCTTGAACAGCCACTCACGCTGGCCGCGCTTGGCATGTGTTCTGGCATACTCGGCTAGATAGGGGATAAAGTCAGTGCGTGACAACGCCTTGCCGGTGTGCAGTTGAAGGACTGCCTCCAGCGCCTGACTCTTCACCTCCGAGATAAAGCCGATCTCGCGAGCGAACAGGACCAGGTTGTCGCGACCAGAGATCAGGAGGCGATGCATCTGCCGGGTTCTATCCTCATTCAATGACGCGACAATTCCAAAACGCAGCAAAAGCGTTTGGACCTGGCGTAGCATAAGACGGTTGCTAGCTGTCAGGTTCAGCCGCAGTAAGCTGCGACCAGATTTTTCGACCGCCCCATCACCTTCAAACAGACCGCGCAAGAAAGCGGCGGCCACGTTGCGAGGTGAGCGCAAGATTGCTTCAGGTAGCTGCCGTTGAGCCGAGCGCCCTGACAATCCCAGAGCCTTGATGAACGCGATGACGTGTTGACTTACCACCTGCATTTGCAGGAATGGCTTCTTGCCATAGCTGACAGGTTCTCTCTCAAAGACATGCAAGCGGCACGTTGGAAAGACGTGCTGCCACGACTGGATAAAGTGCTCGGCAAAGTCGCCGGGAGTATTGGTAAACTCAATGACCTGATCGCGAAATGTTCCTTCGGCTAGTAATGCTCCTAGGATGAAGGCCAGATCCTCGTTCAGCGACTCCGGAAGCGTGTGCTGCTTCGCACGAGATTTTTGGAGAACAGAGGGATAGAATCCATGCAGGTTAACGGGCTGCTCAGGCCATAGGTTGGTGCTTCGATCCAGAACAACATAGTCACCAACAGCTAACTGGTCTATCGTTTTCCAGATAAGTGTGACATGCCCATCAGAAGCGTGAGGTATCGCCACCAGTAGAGGATGATTCGCTGTGCCCGTGACTTCATATCCTCGTTGTGTCCGCACGCTCCACGTCGGGAACTTACCGCAATCCCACCACTTACTGGCCGTATTAGTTTGCCCATCTTTTGACAGGATACGCACAGAAACATCCTCGACGCCTGGCTGCGAGATCCGGCTGATCGGCACCAGCCCTTTGTCAGTGACGATGAGTGTGTCTCCCGTGACACAATATCGCATGGCCGCAGGTGGATCATCATCCTGCGAGCCAAAATTTCCTTGTCCCAACACAAGTGGGTAGCGCATTGACCAGGGCTGCGCCATACGCACCAGCGAATCGTAGACGGCCACATCTCCGTGAGGATGATAGCTCTTCAAAACCTCACCAACGGTACCTGCGCACTTACGAAATTGCTTCGTTGATTGCAAGCCCATCTGGTCCATGGCGTATAATACTCGACGATGTACGGGCTTGAGTCCATCGCGCACATCGGGAAGTGCGCGGCTAACAATAACGCTCATTGAATAATCAAGGTACGCGCCCGTCATTTGCTCAACAATGCTAACCGTCTTAATATTGCCAAGTTCCATAATAAATTCCTTTTTGATAATTCAGATAAAATGTGGAGGCATCTCAGGTGATTAAGAAACCCGAAGAGAAGCATAGCAGTCGCCATTGCAATGCATACAACTTCTTATATTATACCATATTCGAGGGTGAGAAGTGACTTTATGGCCGAATTTGCAGCCCAAAAAGCTACCAATATGGCCATAACCTCAGCTTCAAAAAGATATACTATGGTATCTATGTTATCAAATTTGATCTCATCCCACTATGTTTTGTAGGTGACCTGTGGTATTATTAATGCAACAGGGGATTTAGGGCATTTTCACGCAATGGACTTACGTCGATGTGGTCGGTATGTTTGTCCGATACTATATTGACTCGAATTATTCAGGGGAGGTAAGAACAGATGTCATTGCCGTTTACACCCCAGCAATGCTTCTTTGCTGCCATTATTGTTTTTGCCATAGTTGGGCTTCAACGGGGGTGGCGTCGTGAGCTAATTACAGTTGCGTTTGTTTCCGCTGGCCTGATATTTCTATTGTTCTTAAATGGAGGTCCAGGCCTGGCTCATTTTATATTTGTACGCATCCCGGCTATCATTGCTGATATCCTGGGGCAACCTGCGCCCAGCACTAGTGAGCCTTCGCTGCAAACTGTGCAAATCACTACAGTCTTAGCCTTTATAGCGGTTCTGGCCCTGAGTTACGTAGTTGGTAATAGGATGCCTAAACCCGCTACGCCCGCGGATCGGATTTGGGGCATAGGCGCTGGAATCCTCACCGGTTTTCTCGTCGTTCTCTTTATAAACCACTTCTTTAACGGCAACCAGGGAGGAAATTCACTCTTTACATTAGCGATCGAAACCCCCGATCCAAGCAATTACATTGGATTGCTCCTTGTCATTGCCGTGGTCATCGTCGTTGTTGCGTTAATAGCAACTCGCGTGAAAAAAAGTGGAGGGGCTAAGAAATAGCCTATCGGAACATTTAGTAGCTTTATGAGGTGAAATGTAGAGGCGACCTTTATGGTCGCCTTGTTCCCATCCTATCTGAGGTGACATGATGAGCAGCAATCCACCTAAAGCTAATGCAGCCCAGCAGGCACCCAATGCTCCCTGGGGACCTACTACACAACATCGCCTAGGCTTGCGAACCATTCGCCGTGGGCGTGACAAGCAGTGGCACTTTCCAGAACAAAAGCCAGACGAAATCGTCAGAATGGTGGTACGCAAGCATAAATGGTTTCTTATCCGCTCAGCTCTACCACTGATTGGTACATGTGCTGCGCTCTTCTTGTTACTCATCTGGATTGGTCCCAGCCAGCCCAAATTACAATCCATCTGGTCTGTTCTAGAGATACTGGCAGGCATCGGCGTTGTTCTTACTGGTATCTATTTTCTGTATAAAGATTTCGTTGTCTGGTTCTACGAGACTACCATTATCACCGACAAACGTATCATTAAGTGGGGAACACGGGGCAGTGTTTTGAGTCCTAGCCGCGATGAAACACCCCTTGATAAAGTCCAGCAAATAGCAGTTGATCAGGAAAACCTCTGGGAAATCCTCTTCAACTACGGTACGGTTCATATCTACATTGTCGGGGGCCAAATAGTGCTCAAGGATGTACCCCGACCGAAGTTAATTCGAGAAGCTTTGCAGGGTGTTCATGAAGAATTCAAAGCAAGTAAACCAGCAAAGGAAAAGACACCTCTACCCGAGGGCGACCCTGTCATGGTTGCCCTACTAGAAAAATTAGCGAAGCCCGATGAGATAGCAAAACTCCCCGACGCCGATGAGAAATACACCTCTCGTCATCCGGAAAGGTATCGTAATAAGCTTCGTGGCCCTAGGCGGACCTTTGGAGGTCCATTACGCATTCCCTGCGATATTCGTTACACGTCCGACGAATTTACCGTGGAGTATATCCAGCGTTCCCCTTACGTTCTTGTCTGGCGTCTCGCTCTCACAGCCCTCTTGCTGGCTGTCGCGATAGTTGTCGCCTTTCTCGTCCCCTCCTTATTCGTGATCATGGGGTTAATTGTGCTGGTCTTGTTGATCGCAGTAGGTCTCATCATCATCAACTACGTCGATGACGTTTACATTCTGACAAACAAACGTATCATTGACATCCAGCGCAAATTTATCATCTTCTATGAGGCTCGGTTAGAGATTGAGTATAAGAACATCCGTGACATTCAGGTCAACGTCCCTAATGTGATTGAGTATGCCCTCAACGTTGGGGACGTTCATGTGCAGACGCCAGGCAATAGTCCCGATGTCATCTTCGATGGTGTTTCTCAACCCTTTGCACTCCAGGATAAGATCTATTTCCTGAAAGACTACAAAGATAAAGCCGACAAGACCAAGGAGAAAAATGAACGCAAGGAGCAGTTGTACGACTGGTTCGGCAGTGTTGTGACGCTCCTGGAAAAGAAGGCAACCTACAAAGGCGTTCCAGACTTGCAATTGCTGGATTTCTATACAGCGGCGGAACGAGCACGTACCTTTGGTATGAAGGTTGTTTTTATGGGCGAGGATTCTTCACATCCCGACCTGAAGCCCGGGATAGTAGTTGAACAAAACCCCCTTCCTGGCACATTGCTGGATGACGACATAAAAGATCCGAACGGAAAAAAGAAAGTCCCTGAAATCCACGTCATTCTAAGCAGACGCTGAACAAAAGAAACATAAAATCAGGGCACAAAGCAGTTGTTTCCGCTCTGGTGCCCTGATTTTATGTTTACATTATCTTGCGTCGGTATGTACCAGCAGCGCAATACATTCGATGTGGTACGTCTGCGGAAACATATCAACGGGTTGAGCTGCCACTAAGCGATAACGCCCACTCCCGCAGAGCGTAGCAATATCACGTGCAAGCGTACTGGGATCGCATGAGACGTAGCAGATGGCGCGTGGAGCGAGCGATTGCAACGCCTGTAACGCTTTGGGATGACACCCCGCACGTGGTGGATCAACCAGCGCAAGATCAACCCGCTCGCGCCGGTAGTAGAGCTGGCCAAGTAATCGCTCTAACGTACCTTCGAGCGTCGTAATATTGTTCTGATTGTTCAGTGTAGCATTTGCACGCGCATCCATCACCGCGCTTGGCTGTGACTCAATAGAAATCACGCGCGAGGCACGCGACGCGAGGAAGGCCGAGAAAAGCCCGACACCGCTATAGCCATCCAATACAACGTCGGAACGTTGAGGTTCTAGCATCGCAATGGCACGTTCAACTAGAACCGGCGTCTGGACCATATTGACCTGGAAGAAGGAGTCTGCGGATACGCGGAAACGACGACCAAGCACACCATCGGTCAAAAACTCTTGCCCGGCTACCACACGACCATAGCGTCCACCAACACGTTCGATAATCACACCCACGATGCCTGGGGCTATTGTCATCAACTCATGTGCCAGTTGCTGTGGTGCCTCAATCGTTGAGCCGGGACGTGCATGTAAACACAGCAGCGTAGGCACAGCTTTTACCGGTGTTGAACCGCTGGCACTCACCGCACCGATAGCCCCACGAATAGTGAACCCCTGGATCATCTCTCCAAGCGATTCACCAAAATAGTCAAGCAACTTGCTTCGTACACGCTGGTAAACCATGTCGAGCGCGGGGTGCAGCAATGGGCATGTTTCCAGGTCCTGAATTTCGTGGCTCTCCGTGAATTTAAAGCCCACCTCATTGTCTGGACCAATAGAAAACAGCGCAATGTTGCGATATTCCCAGGGAGAAATACTCGCGGGCATGCCGAGCGTGGGGTGGACAAGCGCATCAGGTTGTTTACCAATACGCACAAGGAGCTGACGCACAATATGTGCCTTCCAGGTGAGTTGTGCTGGATACGCAATGTGTTGCCATTGGCAACCACAGTCCGTGAGCAGGGGATAGGCAGACTCTATACGCTCAGGCGCAGGACGCAAGATCTCTAACAGATCCGCGCGTGCATGTCCGCGACGTTCTTCCACAATATCCACCCGTACTCGTTCTCCTGGAATGCCTCCAGGCACGAAGAGGACACGTCCCTCGTACCTGCCTACAGCGTCGCCTCCGTAAGCAAGATCCGTCAATTCAACATCAATGCTCATGTTCACCTCGGCGGCCACACAGTGCCGTCCCATCTTTCAACATAATTTTTGCCAGTTTCACTGACGCCTTTATAAAGTAAGCGGGTGTTTGGGCTGACTAATGAGCCGCGTTCCAAAACGACTTAGGAGCACTGCACCCAGTCCTAACAAGCCCACTACAATATTGATCAACCAACCAATATAGGGGAGAGACCCTACCAGTGCCAACACGGCCAGTCCTACTACTACCTGTACGTAACGCTCCTTCTGCTGCGGAGCTACCGCACGTAGAATGTATTCGCCAACATTCCAACCAATAGCCACAGTCCCTAATACCCACGCCGCAAACAGTCCTACTGCTACTATAATCGCCAATGGTATCGAAAGAATCAATGCTGCCAGTACAATTAGTACTGGCGGAGCAAGCAATAAGCTCAGTAGCCCCAACACGAAACTACGCTTCCTCTTACTTATCACCGTTGTACGCACGAACACCACATGTTCTGGAAGCAACGAGGTAAGCAAAAGCCCTACAATCACCCAGATCAATATAGACATATAGGGAAAAGCGAATGCTCCTCGCATCCCAACCAGCAAATCAATGCCCCAGTTGTAATTATTGATTTTATGATGTGTAGTACCCGCATTCTGCGACATATGGCTTCCATAAAGATTAATGTCGCCCTGCACATTGGAACCATGCTGCAAGACCAGTGAACCCGCGTACAGATTCATACTGTCATCCACAGTTCCAAGTACAACCACCTGGCTGTTGAAAGCTACCACCTCTCCCTGCACCTCACCTTTAATCGTCACTGTTCCACCAAACGAAGTGATATCGCCACAGGTCACTTCGTTCCCATCCACCACAATATTCTCGCCAAAGGATGGCCCATCATGGCTATGCGTACAGCCATTCCCCGCGCTGTCTATATGCTTACCAGCAGCTTGAGCACTCGGCATTACCCATCTAAACAATCCCCCACCTGCACCCGTCAAATAAACTGAGATAAGCACTAGCCCAGCTAGCAAGAGCCATTGTATTCGTACGGCTTTTCGCATACTGGCACTCCCTGGCATGATCATTTGATCATGCCCTTCCCTTCCTATGCCTCTTGTGGAGCACGCATCAAGCGTAACCACAAGCCCATCATCACCACCAGGACGAATGCCACCCCTGAAAGGAGCAGGCTATTACGAGTGACAAGCGTCAAATCCGTCTGTACATACTGCACAAACGTCATGAACAGGTCTATAGCACCGCTCAACTGCGTAATAAATTGCACTACCAGGTGGGGTCGAACGATAAACAGCAGAAGCGGAAGCGCTCCTATAGCAAAAAAGACTACTGCCAAAGAAGGAACGACTCTGTGCAAATGAACCATGCGCGACTGCTGCTTCGTACGTATATCCTCAAGTTGCTGGGTAATCTGTTTACGCACCTGAATCGCCTGCATTATGCGCTCAGTCGATATATTGGATTGCATGTGGGAACTCTGTTGGGGCAATCTCTGCGCTTGCCCGTTGCTAGTAGAAGTAGGTAAGTAGTTTCCTGAACTTCCCACCCCCACTTTTCCACGCTCGCGAGGGAGTAACGTATCTAAACGTTTCTGACCTTGCTCAAAAGAATAGCAACCGCCACAGCGCTGCAAGTGCTCCTGAACTGTCGGAGCATCCGATTGCATAGGATCATCATCACGCTGAACGGTCAGCCAAAATTTAGCATCACGGCAGCGCATCGATCTGTTCCTCCTCGTTGAGTTGGTTCTCTTTCATATAACGTGCAAGTAGTTCACGCGCACGATGTAAGCGCGCCTTCACCAACGGCGGCGTCAACTGGAGCGCCGAAGCAATTTCCTCGTATGAAAAGTCATACCAGTAGCGTAAAACGATGACTGCCCGGTATTTGCTCGGTAACCGGCGCAAATAGGTCTGTATCTCGTCCTGCTGCTCCCCTTGCAACGCTGATTGCTCAGGACCTGCACCCAGATCGGTAATCCACTCCAGAAATGGTACGTCCTCAAGTGGCAACGCCAGGAAGCGTCGACGACGAAGCTGGTCAATTGCCAAGTGCGAAGCAATCGAAAGCAACCAGGTGCTGAATTTATGCTCAGGTTTGTAAGTGGCAAGCTGCGTATAAGCTCGCACAAATACCTCCTGTGTCACATCCTCCGCTTCTGTAGCATTACTCAGCATGCGGTACGCGAGATTCTGCACAGCATCTTTATATCGCTCGACGAGCACTGAGAAGGCGTCTTGATCACCCGCAAGCACCAGCTCGACAAGCGCAGCATCGCTCATCGCCTCCACAACAACTCCCTGCGCATGAACGATGGAGGAACTTGATACCTCCGCCGTGGCCTGGCTGCTAATAGACCGACCTCCGCTCGAAATGTTCTGAGAGGTTGTCCCAGTCATTTCTTTGCGACGTGTTTTCCTCGCTGGTTTGGCCAGTGATCCAATCACTCCCAGCGTACCTGAAGCATGCATTGTCAATTCCATAATTTTTGCCACCGCTCGTTTTCTTTTTCTTTATTCATATTAATCGGTAAATACAACCTCATTCAGAAATACATACGAGCGATGACTAAAAAAGTTGTAATCTCTTGCAGACAAGTGTAGCATGTGTAAGCGTAACTGGCAAGAGGAAAGTACTTCAGGGGAATGGCATAGGAAGCGGTTGCAAGAAATAATGCCCGCCTGACCCTCTACTCCGAAAAATGACAAAAACTTCATATTTCGTAACTCTTCGAGATCCTCTCCATTAAAAACAAATGAATTTCTGATGCGCTTATTTCCCACTTAAATAAGAAAAAGCTCAGGTTCTCTTAGAATGCTTTAGTTTATGCTTAGAGGTGCCTACAGAAGAGCTTATACGAGACAAAAATCATTGCAATTTAAACTAGAACAAGTTACGCTACACATAGGTCAAAGGAAAGAGAGGATCTGACTCATGCAGTTACGAGAACGCACAAAAATCCAGCTACCAAACATTTCTGATGGTGTATTGGCACGTCAAACACTCGATGGTGACCAGCAAGCATTTGAAACCCTCATGAAACGTTATCATGCCCCACTCTACAATTTTATCTGTCGCTTTTTGAATGATTATGATCAGGCCTGTGATATCTTACAACAGGTATTTCTCCAATTGTATGTTTCTTTATCTAACCTCCATACCGATAAGCCATTGAAAGCATGGCTTTTTCAAGTTGCCCGCAATCGTTGTTTAGATGAATTGCGCCGCAAGCACGCCATCCACTTCTCTGAACTGGAGTCAGCAAATGAAGAAGATGACCTCTCTCCATTAGATGCCCTACCAGATAACAGTCCACTTCCAGAAGAATGTGCAGAGCGCACGGATTTGCAGGATTGCCTGCAGCGTGCGATTTCCGAATTGCCACCCAAGTTTCGCGCTGTCGTCCTTTTACGCTACTCTTCCCAACTCAGCTTTTGTGAAATTGGTCAAACACTCAACATGCCCGAGGCTACTGCAAAAACCTATTTCCAGCGTGCCAAGCCATTGCTGCGCACAGCCCTCAAAACCCAATTGCAGGTGCTTCCCGCCTGCTAAAATGAATTCACGCTCTAGCCTGGCAACCTTGCTGTCGTCCAGCTATCTTCTACATTACCAACCTCATTACAGCGATCACTGAAACTTCCCCTTTGTCCGAATCGTACTAACACAAGGATACCAGAAACGCAATAAGAGGGAGTTAAGGTATGCAATACCCACAACATATCTTTTTCTCAGATGATAGCGATGATCTACCAAAAGATGATGTTGATAAGATTTTTGACAATCTCCAGCAACTCGAGCCGCCGCCATATCTAATTTCGCGAATTCTTAGTCGGTTACCTCGCAAACCGTCTGCCAACCTTCCTTCTGACCCGCATCTGCCCGAAGCTGACCAATGGAAAGAATTGGATGGCCTGGTCATACGCAACGACAAACGCCGCCCTAGCTAACTATTCTCCTCAAAGATGTGCTATAATAAAATAGATCAGTAATCAGCATATTGAGGAGAACTTCTCATGAATACACGTAGCCCCTGCTAACTTCCTGATAGTTCCTATTATCTAAGGCTCGCGTCTTCAAATGAGCCTCTCCTTCTCGTCCCCACGTCTACCTCTGTGGACATAATAAATTATGCCCACACCCGCTCACCACCTCTCTGACAGCACGTGAATTAGTGTATCAACTTCATACCCCAATTTCAGAGAGGAAATATGCTTTATGATATATCAATTCATCTTTTCGCGTCTCCAGCGCACTTCGCCTTTGCGCATGACCTTACTGAACACTGCTTTGTTGGATGAGCTTCTTACGGGATTTCTCGTAGTGGGCCTTCCACTGGTGCGTGATCAATTAGGCCTGAGCTATGCGCAAATAGGCCTGCTTTTTAGCATAGGCCCGCTTTCAGGAATGATTCTTGATCCAATCGTGAACCTGTTGAGCGACCGCGGTTCAAAACGCTGGTGGATCGTAGGAGGATGGTTAGCCTTTGGGCTTGGGTTTGCTCTAGCAGGCATCACCCGCAATTTCGCTTTACTGTTAGGAGCCTTCGCCTTGATCTATCCGGCTAATGGGGCAGCAGTAGGCCTATCGCAAGCTGCACTCATCGATCATGCTCCGAACGATAGCGAGCGAACCATGGCTCGCTGGACATTGATGAGCGGTATTGGTGATCTACTCTCGCCTCTGGTTGTTGCTGCAGTTGTAGCCTTGGGCATGGGCTGGACCATACTGTGTTGGCTAGCGACATGTGTCTGCTTGGCAACAGCGCTTGTACTCTGGTTCCAACACTTTCCTCGCGCAACTTCTCTAGAAGATGGCGAGGAACATACAAATATGTTCGAGATATTCACCGGATTGCGCAGAGCGCTACGTGATCCCCTACTTCTGCGTTGGGGAGCCATATCACTTGTAGCATCAATGATGGATGAAGTCTTTCTCGGCTTCGCTGCCCTCTACCTGCATGATGTCCTCCATGTAAGTGAAGCCATCATAGGTATTGTGCTGGCGATCCACCTAATCGGTGGACTTATCGGTCTGGTCATACTCGACCGCTCAGTAGGGAAACTTGCTCCCGCTCGCCTTTTGATATGGGTGACCTTGTTGACCCTGGTTGGCATAATTGGCTTTTTGACCATCCACTCGATCTGGCTTGCTGCGTTTGCCCTCTTTGTGATCGGCCTGGGGGCATCCTGCTGGTATCCCATCGCGCAGGCTGCCGCATACGCCCGTCACCCTGGTCGTTCTGGTACAGTGCTAGCAGTTCTTGGCCTAGGCGCACCTTTTGACATAGCCCTTCCAACTATCGTCGGCCTTGTCGCTGGAAGCTTCGGCGTCCTTGCCGGCGTAGGACTCTTGGGACTCGCCCCCTTGCTCA
Source organism: uncultured Chloroflexia bacterium (assembly GCA_963778375.1). GTDB lineage: Bacteria > Chloroflexota > Ktedonobacteria > Ktedonobacterales > Ktedonobacteraceae > CAVZTX01. The sequence continues at coordinate 165,721 of CAVZTX010000023.1, forward strand.
TCCTTTTGTTAGTACCACGAAAAAAGGAACAATAAACAACCAGTTGACAACGCTGTAGGAGCCGATTGATCGGCTCCTACAGTGCCTTGATGTTATTGTCCTAAACAGACTCCGGATGACCCTTCGCCGCATTATCCAATCCACCAATCGAAAGAATAATCGAACTGACTGACGTTGGCACAGTTGGCTCCTCGGCATTGGCATAGAAGCGCAGGCTCTTAAACTGATAATTATTAATCTGAACAGAAAACGCCTTCTCTGCCTGTGCCACCGTACACGTAGCATCGATCAGCGTATTGTTCGCCGAAATACTCTTAATCGTCAACCCCTGGCTCTGTAGAAAAGTCACAACCTGCTGCACCTGTTCAGGCATCGGCGAATATAGCTGCTTAAATTCGCCCGCCGTAATATACTTTTGATAGCCAGGAGAGTTTGGATTCGCAATCGCCGTTAACCTCATATTCAGTTCAGGCTCATTGCGCAACTTGAGACTGATGCTGAGCTGCAATCGCTCATTGGGATCGGTTGGCCCCAACAAATGAGCATCCTTCACCAGTGGGACAACATTACCTTGTAGACTCGTCCGGGGTTCCATAGTTGCTTGCTCCACTAGAAATCCCACTCCCAGGCCAACCACAACCACCAGCACGACAGTGATAACGACAACGAGCAGATTTCGCCGCATACTAACCTCCTGTTCCCTTGAGACCACCTCACGTTCTATTTTGCCGAACTTGGAACGTCCGGTGCCAGCACCCGTTCGATATTGAGGTTCATAGCTGCAAGCTTAGGAACAATATTGCCATATCCCCGCTCTAGAAAGTCAATCCCCGTCACCGTCGTTGTCCCACGAGCTACCGCAGCCGCTATCACATAAGCCAGACCGGCCCGCAAATCTGGAATAGCAATATGATTGGTGGCAGTGAAAGGAGTCGGCCCTAGAATGATAGCGCTATGTTCGTGGCTCGTATCGCGGTAGCGACAAGCCGTTCCTCCCAAACAATAGGTAGTCAACTGCGTCTTGGCCCCTAACCTATCCAGCGCCTTGAGATAACCAAACCGATTTTCGAACACCGTCTCGTGAATAATTGAAATGCCATTCGCCTGTGTAAGTAAGATCGCAAAAGGCTGCTGCCAATCCGTCGAAAAGCCCGGATACACATCCGTCTCGATAATCGCAGGCCGTAGAGGCTCCTTACGAAAGAATCGAATACTATTCGCCTCAACCAGCTCAACCCCACCTCCCACCTGCTGGAAGTACGAGAGGAAATTCCCCAACGTATCGGGCCGAATGCCATGCACAGTAATATCGCCATCCGAAGCACACGCCAGACACGCCCATGAAGCCGCCTCAATCCGATCCCCTATCACCTTCATCCGTGTCCCTGTCAGCCGTTTCACCCCCTCGATCCGAATCTCCCGCCCCGAAGACGTGAAAATAATCGCCCCCATCGAGCGCAGCATTGTAATCAACTCAAAAATTTCCGGCTCAATCGCCGCATTCGAGATAATCGTGCGCCCTTCCGCCAAAACACCCGCGTACAAACACGTCTCCGTAGCCCCAACGCTCGGATAAGGCAACTTCACATGCGCACCCTTTAATGGTCCAACCCGATATGCCACGTACCCATTCGCCGTCTCCTCAACCCTCCCCCCAAACTGCTCAATCGCCTCCAGGTGAAAATCAACCGTCCGCGCCCCCAAATGGCACCCACCCAGCACCGGAACCGCCACCTTCTCAAACTTATGCAGCAATGCCCCCAACAACAAAATCGGTATGCGATTGCTCCCCGAATGCGGCGTCGGTACACTCAACAAATTCATCGAAGAAGGATCAATCGTCAGTGACCCATCCGTACCACTTCTCACATTCACCCCAATCGACGTCAACATCTCCCTCGTAATATCCACATCCCCAATCGGCGGTACATTCGTCAGCGTCGTCGGCGTATCCCCCAGCAGCGCCGCCACCATCGCCTTCGTCACAAAATTCTTCGCCCCCAAACACTTAATCTCCCCCACCACCGGCCTTCCACCCTCTATCCGATACGCATAATCACGCGAGGTCAACATGATATCTCCTCTTCTTCATAACTCTTCTCTTTACATAACTTATAATCATTCATAAGCTCTCATATACGCAGAAAATCTTCCCCATGAGTAATAACGTTTCTTGTGCGGAGAATAGATGCCAAATTCTATGGCAATTCAATGTCGTCATATCAGTAGGGGGGAGGTGGAGTTGGGAGGAGTGAGGACCTTGTGTCCGTCCGTTGTGCCCGTCCAGCATCTAGCCATAATTTCGCCATTATCCCTCGTTAATCCTCAATATCCCCCATGAATGCTCAATTTTTAAATACCAATATTCGGTTAGAGCGTCTTTTGGCTGGGTTATTAATAGATGAGAAGATTTTTTCCGTTATCCCTCATGGGAGATATGATAGTAGGTGGTAAAGTAAATATCGCCACCTATCCGATAATTTTTACGAACTTTTTTCAATATCGGACACCTTTTCGCAAGTATTACCAACTACAAAGCTCAAAACATGCAAAAAATGAATTATATCGGACAAAATATCGGATAGGTGGCGATAAAAGACTGGTTGAGGTTGTTTATTTCTGCTTAGGCATACCATAACCACTTTAAAGGCGCATGCTCTTCTACATCCCTTTCCTGTCCCAAATTAAGCTCAACCTGCTCATTGCATCGTATACTGTCTAGCAAACTTTTAGCTGTTTTGCTAGAGAGCAAATTGTGGAAAAAGGAAGAAGCTGCTCAAAACTCATTGCGTCCTCCATACCTTGATCGTCTTATCCTCACTTCCACTGACGAGAGTCTGTCCATCTGGACTGATCGCGACATCAACAACAGTAGACTTATGGCTAGTCAAGGTGCACATTTCAAAGAGATTCCAGACCTTGATTGTGTTATCTGCACTTCCACTGACGAGGGTCTGTCCATCTGGACTGATCGCGACACCAACAACAGCAGATGGATGAGCCAGTTATAGTATGCACTATATTACCAGTAGCGAAGTCCCATACTGTGATCGTGCCATTTGAACTTCCACTGACAAGGGTTTGTCCATCTGGACTGATCGCTATGCTCATATAACACCTGTACCTGTATGCTGCCAAAGATATGTGATTCCTTGCCAGTGGATAGATCCCATACCTTGATCGTGCTATCTGCACTTCCACTGACAAGGGTCTGTCCATCTGGACTGATCGCTACAGCTACAACGGCAAATGTACGGCTGGTGAGAGTGCGCACTTCTTTACCAGTAGAGAGATCCCATATCTTGATCGTGCTATCTGCGCTTCCACTGACGAGAGTTTGCCCATCTGGACTGATCGCTATACTCTAAACAGCATTTGTATGGCCGGTGAGGGTGCGTACTTCTTTGCCAGTAGAGAGATTCCACACCTTGATCGTCTTATCTTGGCTCCCACTGACGAGAGTCTGCCCATCTGGACTGATCGCGACATCATAAACAAAACTTGTATGGCCGGTGAGAGTGCGCACTTCTTTGCCAGTAGAAGATTCCATATCTTGATCGTCTTATCTCGACTCCCAGTGACGAGAGTTTGTCCATCTGGACTGATCGTTACACTAGTAACTACACCTCTATGACCAGTGAGGGTGTGGAGCAATCTCAGTTTCTTGACCTGGTAGAGTGGGTTGCTGGTGAGCCTCTCGCTAATTCGTTTTCAAGCTGCTCTGATTCTTTTTTGTTGAGCTACAAGTTGCTGTTGAACTTTGTTCAAGTTGTCTTTACAGTCTGCTCCTGTCTTCTTTTGCTCTACCAAGCTGTCCAAGCGCTTCGTCTCTTTGTTGGCGGCTTGCTCCAATTGGCTTTCAAGTTCTTCTGTGCGCTTTCGCTGATCAGCAAGTTGCTGCTGAACTTCTTGCAGTTGGCTTTCAAGCCGCTCTTGTGCTTCCCTAGATATACCAAGTTGCCCGAAGCACTTTGTCCCTGCCAATATAGCCATCTGCAAGATTTGGATCAAGATGAATAGCTTGCTCAAAAGCGCTCAGAGCTTCCTCGTAGCGTTCCAAAGCATCCAGAGCCTTCCCTTTCCCTATATAAAGAGGAGCAAGCTTCGGGTCAAGGTGAAGTGCTTGCTCAAAAGCCTCTAAAGCATAGTCATAGCGTCCAAGTTCGAGGAGTGTCAGTCCCTTTTGCTGGTAAGCCTCAAGATAATTTGGATCAAGCCGTAGCGCCTGCTCAAAAGCCTCCAAAGCATAGTCGTAGCGTTTCTGGTTGTGGTAGGAGATCCCTTCATCCAGCCAGTCCTTTTTCGTCTTGAGTGAGATAAGCAGATCTTTGAGGACAAGACTGATTTCCCTTCACTACATCATAAAAGGCCTCATCCCGATCAGTCCAGCGTGTGATGGGCTTGGCATCGGTTGGCAGCATCTGAAGATTGCTAAAGGGAGCGGTCTTCTAAATAGGTGGGTCGTAGAATGATAGGTATGACCTTGCAAGTTCCCTCTTCGTGTCGCTCTAAGGCACGTTGCATCTCCTTACCATAACAGTAGTCGGAGTTCATGAAATCGGGACTGACAAGCAAGAGAATGAGATGAGCATTGTTGAGGTGGGTATCAATCACTTGCTCCCATTCCTCTCCCGGAAGAATCTCGCGATCATGCCACTCACGAAGGGGGTAGAGACGTTTGAGGCTGCGCATGTGTTTTTCGAGTTCATCGCGCAGGGTTTTGTCCTCGCGAGCATAACAGTAGAACAGTTTGATTTCTTGCTTGGATGTATCTGGCATACGTCCGTCTCTCACTTGCTCCATCATCTACGGAAGTTGCCTGTATGATAGCATAAATTGAAATAGCTGACTATACGCTTGAGTGGTTTGTTTACTATTTAGAATAGAGTGGAGGTTATAAAAAGTAGCCCTGGAAAAGGCCAATTGAAGAGTTTTACGTCTTTCAGCTATCGGCAAAAATCTCACTCACCTGGCAGCTAAAATCAGGCAGAAGTGGTGATTGGAGCAGATCAGTTTCATAGAGTGTCTTATCAAGTTTGAGTACAGCATTCTGTCGCCGATAAATTTCGAGACTCCGCTCTTGCCAGCTTACAACCCAATACTCTTGAACACCGCGTCGTGAATACAGCCTCAGCTTGAATTCTCGATCTCGACGCTCATTTATCAGACCAGGTGAGAGAACTTCTACTACCAATTCAGGTGCGGTATGCAATTTGCCATCTTGCTGGAGTGCTGTAGCCAACCGTGCGCGGCTTATCCAAATCAGGTCTGGAGCTACATCCTCATCATCTGCAAAAATCAGCCCTGGTGCAAAATTGGCAATGCCAGCCTTCGTTTGACGGCTCCAGGCATCAAGTAAAGTAACCAACCGAACGCAAACAAACTGATGCTGCCAGTGTGGTTGTTTCGACACGTACAATTCTCCATCTACAACTTCATACCGCTTACCATCATCTGGAAACATGTCCAGGTCTTGTGAGGTCCAGCGCAAAGTTGCCATATTTTCTCCTTGTGTTCTTGGTGCTGATCTGTGCCTGTTACTTACTCATATTATACTCTATACGATAGAAAAATCTCGTCAGTTCTGAAAGTAGGGCGGGAGGGAATCGAACCCTCACGGACTCTCCGTCCCGGGGATTTTAAGTCCCCTGCGTCTACCATTTCGCCACCGCCCCTCGCTTGCTTGATAGGGGGTGTCCTACTGTCGTGCCAAGATATTAACATGACTTAGCTCATTCGTCAATTATTTTATTCTTGCATTCACTAATACATAGCAGCAGGAGAGATGACAGAACTGCACGTTACATCCACAATACCCGCATTGACAAGCTTATATCCCTATGCTATACTGTTCACGTTCAAGAACATAAAGTTCAATATAGCGAACTATTTACGCTGAAGCCGTCAGGACTTCGTCTCCTCCGCTTTTGCGTGCTCCCGCCGCAATCTGAAGCGTTGCCAGAAGGAGGGACTATGACTCAAAATACCGTCACACCAGAAGGTGTACCGGTAATCACCGCCGACCCATTCTCCCTTGAGAACCTTGCAAATCCCCACCCCTTACATGAACAACTGCGAGAAGCAGGTCCCGTCGTTCGCCTGGACTACTACAGCATATGGGGTATGGCCCGCTATGAGCAGGTAAACGCCTCGCTCAAAGACTGGCGAACTTTTTCATCTGCATCGGGTGCCGGGCTAAGTGATTTCCGCATCGCGAGTGTGCTGTGACATGCAAATGGTGTGAAGCGCGTCAGCCTTCGAGGAACGGTACGTCGGGAGTCAACCGTACAACCTTCTTCGCACCACCACACGCGAAGTCGAAGTCACCGGAGTGCGCACCAGAAGGAGAAAAGGTGTGCTGTTTCTTGGAGCCGCCAACCGTGATCCCCGACGCTGGACCAACCCGGATCAGTCGACATCCGGCGCAACGCCTCCGGCCACGTCGGTCGGTATGGGACTCCACCGTTGTGTCGGGCAGACCGTGCCCGCTGGAGCTGAACTCCTGCTGACAGCTCTTGCCAATCGGATAGAACGCATGAGATCAATGGTCAACGCGGCGAAGAAAAAATGTCCTGGACAAGCCTTCCGATAATCGTCCACGCTGCTAATTGAATCGGGTAAGTCGAGGGAGTATCAACATGCGAACACAAGTTGGAATCATTGGAGCTGGTCCGGCAGGTTTAATGCTATCGCTCCTCCTGCATAGGGAAGGAATTGACTCCGTTGTCCTCGAAAGCCGCAGCAGAGAAGAGATCGAATCGACCATTCGCGCCGGGGTGCTGGAGCAGGGCACCGTCGATCTTATGACCGAAATGGGCCTTGCTGAACGCATGCAGCGTGAAGGTGCCGTTCACCATGGCATCGAACTCCGCTTTGACGGAACAGGCCATCGTATTGACTTCGATGCTCTCACCAATGGTCGTGGCATCATGCTCTATCCCCAGCATGAAGTCATTAAGGACTGCGTTGCCGCGCGCCTCAATCAAGGGGGGCGCATTCTTTTCAATGTCCAGGACGTGCAGTTGTCTGGTGTCTCTTCAAATCATCCCAGCATCCAATGCGTGCACGAGCAGAAACAGATTGAGCTGCACTGCGATTTCATCGCCGGATGCGACGGCTTTCATGGCGTCTCTCGCTCATCAATTCCTACCGAGCTACTAACCATCTTCAGTCGCTCCTATCCCTTTGGCTGGCTCGGCATCTTAATGCAGGCGCCTCCCTCTTCTCACGAATTAATTTATGCCTATTCTGAGCGTGGTTTCGCCCTTGTCAGCACCCGTTCACCTGAACTTCAACGCATGTACATCCAATGCGATCCGCAAGATGACATTGCTAACTGGTCAGATGAGATGATACTAGAGGAGCTTCAAGCTAGATTAACCACTAGAGACAACTGGCAGTTGCGCCTCGGTCCCATCACCCAGAAAAGCATTCTAGCCATGCGTAGCTTCGTCATTGAACCCATGCAGTATGGCAGGCTATTTCTGGCCGGAGATGCCGCCCATATCGTTCCCCCAACAGGAGCCAAAGGACTGAACCTCGCCGTCGCCGACGTCCTCCACCTGTCTCGCGCGCTCGTGATATATTACAAACAGGATCGAACAGACCTGTTAGAGGCGTACTCAGCAACGTGTTTACGACGCGTCTGGCGAGCGGAACATTTTTCCTGGTGGATGACCTCCATGTTGCACCGCTTCCCCGATGACGACACGTTTCAACAGCGTATGCAGCGATCTCAGCTTGAGTATACAGTTCGCTCACATGCAGCATCCGCTAGTCTCGCAGAAAACTACGTCGGCCTACCTTTTGACTGGTAGTTACCCAGAAGGAGCCATCATGCCCGAATCACGCTTCGATATCGGAATGAAAGTCCGCAAAGAAGTGCTCGGCAGCGAGCACGTCGAGCAATCGCTCGCTCGCGCAACCGAATTCGATGCCGACTTCCAGCGCTTCATCACCGAGACAGCCTGGGGTTCCGTCTGGGCTAGACCAGATCTGGACCGGCGTACGAGAAGTCTGATCACTATCGCAATTCTAGCAGCACTCGGTCGTGAAGAACTTGCTCTCCACCTGCGTGCCAGCCAAAACATCGGTGTCGATCCACATGAAATCGCGGAGGTCTTCCTCCATGTGGCCATCTACGCGGGCGTCCCTGCGGCCAATACCGCTTTCTCGACCGCAAAAAAAGTATTCGATCAGTTTGCACATACCTCAGAAGAGTCAAACTCACCCTCAACTAGTCAGGAGGAAGCATGACCAAAACCACCATCGGTGAAATCGTCCGAGGAGACCGTGAGGTTTTCCCACCGTACCTGTATGAAGCCTATCAGTCCACGCGCCGTCGCGCCCCGACGCTTCCACTCATTGATGTGCCGCTGACCATCTCAGAGCTAACAGGTCCTGGCCCCGCTATCAGCGCCATCACACCCGAAGATGCCGACCTCACGCGCAATGCAGGAACCGGCGGAGAGGCTATTGGCCAGCGCATCATTGTAACCGGTCGCGTGCTCGACGACCGTGGAAATCCCGTGCCGAACACCCTTCTGGAGATCTGGCAAGCTAATGCCTCTGGCCGCTACCTCCACAAACGCGATCAATGGCCTGGACCACTCGATCCAAACTTCCTCGGCATGGGTCGTTGTTTGACGAATGAAGAAGGAGTCTACCGCTTCCTGACCATCCGTCCGGGTGCCTATCCCTGGTTGAACCACCCCAATGCTTGGCGACCAGCCCACATCCACTTCTCAGTGTTCGGCCCATCCATACTCTCACGCCTGGTTACGCAAATGTACTTCCCTGATGATCCACTGCATTCGCTCGATCCCATCTTCAATGGAGTGCCAACAGAGCAGGCGCGTAAACGCCTGATCGCTGCCTATGACCATGATGTGACCGAGCAAGAATGGGCGCTCGGCTATCATTGGGATATTGTTGTACGTGGACCGTATGCCACGCCTTTCGAGTCAAGGGAGGGTGAACAGTGAACAAACTTCTCCTGACCAGTTCCCAAACAGTCGGCCCATTTTTCTCGCCAGCTCTTTTGCGTGCAGACGCTCGCCGCAACGTACTGACCCAACCAGAGACCGTCGGTGAACGCATTCGTATTGAAGGGCGAGTCCTCGATGGTGGGGGGATGCCCGTTGATGACGCTCTGGTCGAAATCTGGCAAGCCAATGCGCATGGCCGCTACAACCATCCCGCGGATACCAGTTCGGCACCGCTCGATCCCTCTTTCCTCGGTTTCGGTCGCTCCGGCACCAACGCGGATGGCAGCTACTGGTTCGAGACCATCAAACCCGGCCCCGTTCCATTCGATAAAGAGCGCATGCAGGCTCCACACATCGGTGTCACCATATTTTCTCGCGGCCTGCTCAACCATCTCGTGACCCGCCTGTACTTTGAAGACGAGCCAACTAACGCCGAAGACCCGGTACTACAACATGTTCCGACCAACCGGCGAGCAACGCTGATAGCTAAACGTGAGTCGGATGGCGCAACAGCCATTTACCGCTTTGACATCATCATGCAGGGTGCGAACGAGACCGCGTTTTTCAACCTATGATGGAGCAACGCAAATGACTGCTTTCCTTTCTCTGCATGATGCCGTTGCGGAATACGTCCAGGATGGTGCCGCCGTCGCTATGGAGGGCTTTACCCACCTGATTCCCTTCGTCGCCGGTCATGAGATCATTCGCCAGCGCAAGCGCAACCTCCATGCCCGTACAGAGCAAGCCCATAGCGGAAAGGCAACACCACATGCCTGAACCGAGTGAACTTTTATTCAGCACACCGACGATGTCCGCCGCCTTCTCATCCGAAGCACATGTGCAGGGCATGCTCACATTTGAAGCTGCCCTTGCCCATGCGGAAGCTCGTGCCGGGATCATCCCACAGGAAGCCGCCGCCACCATAGCAGCCAATTGCAAGGTAGAACTCTTTAATATTGCGGCCCTATATCAGAATGCAGCACTGGCAGGCACTCCCGCAATCCCTCTTGTAAGTATGCTAACCGCACGCGTAGAAGGTGACGCGAAGAAGTTCGTCCATTGGGGTGCCACCAGCCAGGATGCCATCGACACAGCCCTGATGCTCCAGATGCGAGACGGACTCGATCTGCTCATAAACGGACTTCAAGCCATATGCGCAGCCTGTGCCACCCTTGCCGGGCAGCATCGCCATACACTGATGACCGGACGCACCCTCCTCCAGCAAGCTCTGCCAATTACCTTTGGCCTCAAAGCCGCACGTTGGCTCGCTTTGACAGTGCGCCAGGTGCATGCCCTTCATGAGCACCGGACCCGAACACTTGCCATCCAACTCGGTGGTGCCGCCGGAACACTCGCCTCCCTCCGAGACAAGGGACTCCAAGTGGTAGCGCTTCTCGCCGAAGAGCTAAAACTTCCAGCCCCCGATCTCCCCTGGCACACCGAGCGCGACCGCGTCGTCAACATCGCCGCAACCCTCGGCGTGGTAGCCGGTGCAATGGCGAAGATCGCGACCGATATAACCCTTCTCGCACAAACCGAGCTTGGTGAGGCATCGGAAGGTGTCGCCCCAGACAAGGGGGGATCATCCGCCATGCCACAAAAGCACAATCCCGTTGACGCAACCTTTGCCATTGCCTCAGCTCAATTGGCAATAGGACAAGTGCCTATAATCCTATCCGCGATGGCCCAGGAGCATGAGCGCGCCGTCGGCGGATGGCAAGCAGAATGGTCTGCCATCCCCAACCTGTTCCGCTTCACCGCGAGCGCAATTGAACGCGTTCGGGCCGCCGTTTCCGACCTCCAGGTCGATCCCGCCCGCATGCAATCCAACCTCGCCCTAACCAAAGGACTGATCATGGCCGAGTCCCTAACAATGGCCCTCGCTCCCCACCTTGGAAGGCCCGAAGCACAGCGTATCGTTCAGGTCGCCTGCGACTCAGCCCTCAAATCAGGAAGCGATCTCCACCAAACGGCCCTGGAAGATGCGCAGATCCGTTCCATCCTCTCCCCACAGAAGATTGACCTTGCTCTCAACCCTTCCCAATATCTAGGCAGTACTGATACATTCATCGACCGAGCCCTGGAAGCTTACAAGCAGGAACTATGAACTTCCTGACTTTCGATGGCCTGCACTCGCCTACCGGATTGATGGCCCAGAAGATGCCCCAACAATAGTACTGATAAACTCACTTGAAACAGACCTGCAGATGTGGGATCCCCAAATAGCCTATCTCACCCAAAACTTCTGCGTCATCCGTTACGAGGGTAGCGCACCTGTCCAACGTCGAACAGCCCGAAAAGTTCAGCAAATCCATCCTAAACTTTCTGAGGTAACTCTTCAAGACTATTCACTGACGGTAATAGAGCGTCCCAATTAGAACCAATCAGAAGCTGTAATCCACGTATGGCCCACCGGAAACAACACATTGAGCACCTTCAGCAGTTCGCTAGAAATCGGCCTCCCTTGGTTCTGCATAGTCAGGGCAATGGGGCGATAGCCGAACACAACTTGCGTAAAGACCTCAGGCGTAAATTCGATCACCTCTACTGCATTGCCTGACTCCTCAATCAGCCGGATCTCACTGCCTTCGATTTGCAAGCAGCAGCTTTCATCTCCCACCTTCAAAAGCACCTTGCCTGTCCAATGAGACAGAGATTTTCGCCAGCGTATCTGCCATTCAGGCAGCATCGCTTGAGCGAGAGTCGTTAGGTCAACGAGGCGCGCCATCCATCCCGCATCACGGTGATGAAACGTCTGGCTGCGCACAACCCATTCGTCCGCAGGATGATCCCAATGCGAAGTATCGGGAACCTCCAGGTGATCAACGATCCATTGCAAGATCGGAGATGCTGGTGGCAAGCGGTAACGCAAGGCCACTGGCGCGTCAGCACCCTCTAGTAATTGAGTATGATACCGCATCAAGGCTAATGCCGCGGCCCAACTATCCGTTGCCAACTCCGAGGCCTGTGAGCGATCATCCGTGCTCCGTAAGGAAAGATATCCTTCGATACGGCCATCAGGATGGACTGCCACCCGTATAGGATTATCTGGCAGTCTATACCGTAAACGATGGATCTGCTGTTCCACAGTACGTACGAAACTACCCGTCAAGGAGCCAAAGTGACGTTCATACAGCCCAAGTATACTAGCCGCATCATCCACAGTTGCCACTCGCACAGCATGCGAGCTCTGCGGTTGTGCCAGAATTGCAGCACGATCAATATCCTGAACGGACTGATCAAACACATCGCTAAAGCCAAAACGATGATAAAATTTGGGAATGCCATCCAACAGCAACAAAGCATGCTGGTGTGCACGTGCATAATTAATAGCATCATGCATCAGCGCAGTCGCTACTCCCTGTTGTCGATATGCCGGATACGTCACAACGCTCGCAATGCATCCGGTAGCCAGCCGCGCCTCTCCCATGCGCAGCACGCGTTCATAAAGAAAGTAGCTCCCAACCTGTTCTCCATCACGGAAAGCTCCTCGTAGTTGCTCCGGGCGAAAGTCAGGACGGCTAATGTTCACCTGTAGCCAAAATCGAGCATTCTCCGCTGACGGTTTCGGCGCAAATGCCTCGTCAGAGAACCGGGCATGCAATTCATATTCATCAGCAGAAACCAGCGGTCGCACAACAATGGATGATGAATGCATAACTCCTCCTCCGATCTTTAACTGCCTCTCACTGAACCACGACATTCAACAGAACTACCCAATACTGTATAGATTGAAGAATCAAGCCAATCAAAAGGATCACAGTTCCAAACGCGCCCATACGCCGTGCAGGTAAATGATCGGCCCACCATTCGACAAAAGGGCTGAAGACGCTAACTTCACTCGCTTACATCACCTTGCTGTTCTCGTGCGCTGAATGACTCCGTTTCGAGAGGCACTGCAGGTCGATCCCCATCTGATGCGGGCCTCGTCAAGATTTCTCCCCACGGAATATGTGCTGGAGTACCGATATCATGGAGGTGGAATGCATCGTTATATTTGATCAAATGCCAATGCATCTCATGCTTTTCTGAAGGAATCTGCTGCCAATGGGTGATTGAGGTATTGCGAGTATAGAAACGTGTGGGTGGGAGCGTCCATGCACTCACCTTAAAGAAGTAGAGAAATGCCCCATCGATCACGCCCCCGTGGCAGACAAGCAGGATAGTCTTACCTTCATGCTCACGAGTAATGCGATCCAGTGCTGTTCCCACCCGCAGCATAAATTGTCCCCAGTTCTCGCCACCAGGAGCAATCAATCGATAAGGATCATCCTCGTAGTCCGGCTCCCCATAGGTCTTCCGAAACATTTCCACCGGCATACCCTCAGCCTTGCCTGGCCGAAATTCTTGAATGGCATCATCGAATGTCAAAGGAGCATCGAGCGCGGGAGCAATGATCTCTGCCGTCTGTCTTGCACGTGGAAATGTACTGGCGATGAAAACATCTGCCTTGATCTCCTTGCTCGCTGCCAGCCGGTCGCGCAATCTTTCAGCCTGCATAATGCCAAGCGGAGATAAGCCACCATCACCTATGAAGCCCTTAATTGCTGCCATTGCCTCAGCATGCCGGATCAGATAAAGTTGGGTCATATATCGTTTGCCTCCGCTAGAAATCTCTCTTCATATACACAACAACTCACTTAGGGAAGTGGGGGCGCGGCCTCAGGAGCAGGAAGTTCGAGCGTATAGTGATACTCCGTCGTTTGTAGAGGTTCTTCTGAATCCTCAGGACACCACCAGAGCCGCTGCGTCACCTCTTTGCACCCCGCTGTCCATTGAAAGCTAATCTCGCCAATATTATTGTATCCGACAATCATCTGGCCAGCTTTCCAGCGATGCATCCGACCAACATTGTGCAGTATGGCTGCTACCAGTCTATTCCTCCGCTTCTCCAACTTGCGCTCTATCACATTCGTCCCATGTATCGCTCCGTGGGTCAAGCTCCGCACTGGTTGCACAAGAGCAAGTTGTGTTTGTTCAACCTTTCTTGTTTTATGTAGCAATATCCTTCGAAGCCTGTCTATACTCGCCTCCAGCAAGGTAATACCTCCCAGAGCGGGGCGTATCAGCCTGATGATGCCGGTAAAAAATCTCGTTCGAGGAGATATCCTCTTTATAGGCAGAGTACGAGCGCGCGTATTGCGTAGGTAGTGTAATCGGTAGATGCGATCGGGTGGAAACGCCTTGAAGGCCCCTTTCAACCATCCATGTGCTGGCAGTATGATCTCGTAAGGAGACCTGCGTGCAGCTATCAGCCTGGGTATCGACCACCAGAACAGGTAGAGCCGTTTCCGAATAAGAGTAAGTACAGCCTTGAGGATACGCATATTGTCAGCATTGATATCCCAGGCAAAGAAATCCAGGGTAGGTGTCTCTTCTCGCCGTAATAAGTGGATAAGCCATGGGTAGACGGAAGCAAGCACCGCTATATGGGAACCCGAATCTTCATTATGCAAAGGACTGGACGTGTAATTCACAAATATGGCCGTGGCCTTGGTATGCGCATTCCAGTACTCTAAACTCGATCCAAAGGCATAATGGACATCTCCTGAGAGGAACACCACACGCTGCAAGGCGCTCAGCATCTTGAGGAAGTTTTGAAAGGTGCCCCATTCCAAAGCCCAGGCCTCGCAATCGTATGTATAGTTATCCTGAATGCGCCAGCGACTCCAAAACTGTATCGACTCAACGAAATCCACTCCGAGCACAGGTGTTGCCGAGACGATAATCGTCACATCTACATTCTCCTGGACAACAGAAGTGATTTGTGCGTGCATTGCTTTCGGTGACAACAGCCCGGGAAATTCGCCAGGGGAGCGATAGAGGCGTTGCGTGCGTGTATCCATTACAATGACCTGGTAACGGGGGCCGCTATAGGTATAGTGCCAATGCAAGGCTTGCTCCGAGCGCTGAAGTTCACCCTTTCCATCGAAGGAAGTCGGCATGCCAATAATTTCTTCTATGATCTTTGTCCGATAGTCGTCTTCATCTCCACGCCAGGCATCCAGAGCTTGAAAGAAGTCCTGAGCATTCTTCTGAGCAAACTGCTCTGGCGTATTTCCCCAGGCCTGGAACAGAGCATACGTCAGGAGCGCATTGCGTATCACTCTCTGCCCTAATAGACTCGCCAGGACGTGGTGACACCATAATCCATCAAGATACCAGTCATCGGTCACCTCGTGGTCATCGCAGATGGTATAGGTAGCGATATTCGCCAAAGCACGACGCACCTGTAGCAGTGTAGACCGGAATTCCTCCAATCTCTCTCGGTTATCGTTATACTGTGTTTCGAACTTCTCAAGGTCTTCAGGCTTAGGACGTGCCAGAGGATAGGCTTGCCAGATTTCCTCGGCGCTTGGCAATTCATTGGGCCACAGAACGTCAGACCAGGCGAAAAGATACATAGCAGCATATTCAGCCAGGCTCAACAAGTGATTTTGCGGTGTAGAAGTCGTGAACATGGTTTTGTTTCGTACGACTCCACTGCGTTCTCCTGGACCCAGCACGTGAGCAGGCGCATTGACGAGCGGAAGCACTTCTTCAGCATTGCCCGCGAGTAAAAAATGACCGGCATCTATGAGCGCAAACAAGAGCGATCCGGATACATCGTCGGCATAAATTTGATCCCCAGTGAGAAAGAGTTGCTGAGGGCGATTCGTTCTCGACGAGGTTGATGTTTCCAGAACCGTGTCAAGGGCTGGTAACATATCCTTGCCGATGCCATGGGGTTTGCGGCAAGAACCATGCATAATCCTGAGTTGGTTCACATCCCCTGCTGGAAGAACGAAACTGGGAAGTGGATGCTCTGCATAAACCAGGCAATGGAGTGCATCGGCAACTGAGGGATCTATATTGAGAATACCGGGAGTACCCAGGTGAGAAGCGGTCTCTGGAGCAGAAGTTTTCGCCGAAGTGTCCTGGCCGTCAGACTGAAAGAACAAATTGTAGTAGTAGAGCTGACCCCAGGCCAATCTCTCCTGCTCATCTGTGACACGCGCTGTAACGGCCACAATATGCAGGTGATCACCGATGCGAACTGTATGGCATGTTCCCTCAAATTGCTGAACAAGCTCTCCCACTTCGTCGCTTCTATATATGCGCAGTGTGACCCGTTGAGGCACTTTCAATGCAAGCCATACCGTAACCGCGCGAGGCTCGGTACGGCGCAGTATAGGACCTGCCAGAATGAGTGGTAGCGACGAGAATCGCTCTGCTAATGGTGTCCAGGGCAATCTACTACTCCATATCCCGCTTGTAAAATATTTAGAAACCTTGCTTGAGGCTACTGATTGTGTTTGAATATAGCAGAAGAGAGATACTCATGTGTTTTCAATACCCTTCTCTTCTGATTCTTTCCTTATTTTCCAGGCATAATTATATCAGGTGCTCCACAACTTGAGGAAGGGCAGACGCAAGGGTCGCCCCAGACGCTCCTCTGTTTGCATAAAAGGGACGACTGAAAGGCCGACAATGATGTATGAATTACATGGTTTGTTACAAGGAGAGCGAGACACCAGAACATTAGCAGATCGCCGTGCCGCGGGCAAAGAACTCCGCAACCAGGTACCGCGTTCCAGCCATGCCGGGTGGACTCCGGCTGCCAATCGCCCTGATCCACTAAGCCTGCTGGAGGAACAGAACCGCTCTCGTTTGCCACATCTCGTGCCGCTTCGCTACGCACGCATGAGCATCTCGCCTTTTACCTTTCTACGTGGGTCGGCCATCGTCATGGCCGAAGACCTCGCCACAACTCCCGTTACTGGTATCCAGGTGCAGATTTGTGGCGATGCACACCTCAACAACTTCGGCATCTATGCCACGCCGGAACGCAACCAGGTCTTCGATGTCAATGACTTTGACGAAACCCTGCCGGGTCCCTGGGAATGGGATCTCAAGCGCTTTGCCGCTGGCATCGTGGTTGCCGGTCGGACTAACCGCTTTCCTGCAGCAATAAATCGACGAGCTGTATTGAGCGGCATCCAGTCGTATCGTGAGCACATGTGGAAGTACAGCGAAATGAGCCATATTAACGTATGGTACTCCCGTATCGACTATGAAAGCTCACTCCAATTCGTGCGCCGCGCCTTTCGTTGGTATATCGAGAAACAGGCAGAAAAATCACGCCAGCGCTCAAGCCTGCAGGCGCTTACCAAACTCACGATACAAGTCGATGGTCAGCACCACATCAAGGATGATCCTCCGCTGATCGTGCACCTTGAAGACGAATCGCTTACGGAACAATTGAAAGGACTGGTAGAGGCATACCGGCCAACAATTCAGGAGGATCGACGGGTGCTGCTCAGCAAGTACCACTGCGTCGATCTTGCTCAGAAAGTGGTTGGTGTAGGTAGCGTCGGTACGCGTTGTTACGTTGCCCTTTTGCTTGGAAACGACAGCAACGACCCACTCCTCTTGCAAATTAAGGAAGCGCAGGCATCGGTACTCGAACGTCATCTTAGCCCAAGTATCTATCCAAATCATGCCCAACGAGTCGTAAGTGGCCAGCGTCTCATGCAGGCAGCCAGCGACCTGTTTCTTGGTTGGACACGGCTAGGTTCCACCGACTACTATATACGCCAATTCCGCGACATGAAGTTGTCGGTGAACCTCGAAACCCTGATTCCAGAGGGCTTTATCGAGTACTGTCGGTTCTGTGGATGGGCGCTTGCTCGTGCGCATGCCCGTTCCGGCGATTCTGCGCAAATCAGCGGCTACCTGGGGAGAAGCGATGTATTTGACCGAGCCATCACAACCTTTGCCGAGACATATGCGGACCAGACCGAACGCGATCATGCCGCCCTTGTCTCCGCTATTTCGACCGATCAGGCTGTCCAACAACTGTTGCATTTAGGATGACAGTCATCCGCGACATTTGGTCAAAGCTGACAACCACTCATAAGGCTCTGGAGGCGGGGAGTGGATTGCGAAAGTGACAGTAGTGACGCTTGTGCTGTGAGATTCACTGATGATGAGTGGATACCAGGATCAAAGGGCTTGTCCTCGAAACGTTGACGGAGTAAAATGCCTCTTAACTACACATTCATCTTAGAAGGATACATAATGGATATCTACGAAAAACGGCTCTGTGCTTATATGCAGGAACAGCACATCCAGGCAGAGCATCTGTCGCTCAATCAATCCTGTCATTCCGTGGCGGAAGCCGCTCTTGCTGTTCATGCAACTCCTGAAGACCTTGTCAAAAACATCTGTCTGGTGGGTACAGATAGTCATCTGATCACAGCTATTGTGAAAGGAGAAGATAGAGTAAGTACCTCACGCATAGCCAAAATCCTTGAAAGGGATGCGCTACGTCTTGCGACGCCAGCGGAAATCCTTGAAAAAACAGGCTATCCTTGTGGAGGAACTCCCTCCTTCGGCTATCAAGCGACATTTCTCATCGATCAAAAGGTGATGGAGCGAGAGACCGTGTTCACAGGAGGCGGGAGCGAAACCGCATTGGTCAAGATCCGTACCGAGGAGCTAGTTCGTGCCAATCAAGGTAGCATCGTGCGCATCCGTAAGTAAACCGTGCTCACTTGGATACATTTCCGATTAAATCCTGACCCTTTACACGCATATAGACTACGCTGCATAAGGAGATGAGTCCCATCACGACTGAGAAGACCATCAATCCATAGAAACCGCCCAGGTCTACGCTCAACCCACCCAGTGCCGCACCGATCAATTGCCCAACACCCATTACGACTGAGTACAGACCCATCATCGCTCCTCGTTTGCCTGGCAGCAGTTCCGCGATTACCCCCATATGGTTCAGTGAAGCCGGGGTAAAGCCACTTAATAGCAGAACTCCGAGTGCCACTAGGGGGAGCAGCAACAGCAATACTGGCTGTGGGCTGGCAAACACCCGTGCCGGGTTCTCGCCCAGACCATTGATCAAGGTCAAGGCTACAATACTGATACTCAATCCGCCCAGACCGATGAGCATCACCGTTGTTCGACGCAGGTGCGGTAAGACCAGCAGCCACAGTCCCATACCTCCCAGGAAGAGAAAGCCAAAGCCACCAAATAGCAACGACGCAGCTCCGTGGCTAAATCCACCATAGAGCAATTGCCCCGGATGGCGTATATGCGCCGCCGGCCCTGGGTAGGTCAGTATAATGGTACATAAAGTGAGCCATGCTCCTACCAGCGTATTGATTGACAGCCAGGCTGGAAGAAAGGTCAAGATGCCTTTGTAGCGAATGATGGAAAGGCTTGCAAGCAGCGAACGAGGCGCATTACCCTGTGCCTGCCGTTGTGTACTCTCCTTCAAAAAGCAGGCGATCAATATGCCGTTGATACCATGCAGTGCAACCACTACCAAAAACCCCCATGTTCCCATCAGGCTGCTGACTTCTCCACCAAAGGGAACGGCTAGCGCCAATCCCGCAACGGTGGCAACTTCAAAAGCGGTCAGCACTCGTGCCCGTGCTTTGTCTGAACCCCTGACAGTCTCGGTAATGTAGCTCAGGCTTGTAGGCGTATTGAGGGCAGTCGCGGCTCCCTCAAATAAGCGGCCAACCAGCACCATCAACAATAAGACCAGCAGGTGAATATCAAATGGAGTGTTTTGAGGATGGGGAAAAAGCAGCGTAGCAATTAGAAAGAAAAGGGCGGCGCCACTCGCCAATAAAGGTGCAGAGAGCAGAAAAGGTTTACGGCCCAGGCGGTCTGAAAGACCTCCCACCATAGGAGCGAGCAATAGCTCACTGATATAGAATGCCTCGAGTACAACCGCAACCACAGCAGCCGATGAGAAGTGCTCGCCCAAGTAGAAGCCGAGCAGCACAAAACTGGTGCGACTCGCAACCCGTAACAACAACGTGGAAAGAATAGCAACACGGATGGAGCCACTATTCGTTGCCGGATGCACTTCAAGCTTGCCCGTTCGCTTGTCAGGGCGTTGCTCCTGTCCGGAAAGCTGACGAAATATTGGATGATCTCTTTGAGATACTTCACTATCGAGAATAAGCGTCTGAGTCATATCTATTTCCCATTCATATGTCCTGTATCCAATACGTTTTCAGAGGTTGCTTTTACAGCATAGGTAATAAGCACTTCTAAGCTCCATCATACACATCGACCGTCCCAAAATCGTTACGACACCGTTACGAAGTCCTGGCATTTCAAGCATAATAGATCAAAGTGGAGCATACAATAAAGGATGTCACGGAGAAACTGTGAACTCAGACCACATATGGCTATTGCAGGATTTCCTCAACGTTACATCTGCTCATGCATCCAGATACGCATGGCTGATGTCCCACGATTGCACCAGAGGTAGTAAGGAATTGCCGTGAGTTTTGTAGGGTAGATTGCAGGGCTTTGGGGACGATATAACCCGTTCTCCCATGCAGAGGTATCAAGAGCCGATGCTTCCGTAGTCAATGTAACAACGCCTCCGAACAGATTGGGATCAAAGGCATCGCTTATCGGGGATGAACGCGGAAGGAAGAGCCTATGTAGAGGGATATCGTTGTCTGTACTCTCAAAACAGTAGACGAGGGGTCCACGCTGCAAGGCTACAAGCCCATCATCAGCTAATATATCAGGGTGAGCATACATGCGGGCGACCGGCATAGGCAGCCGCAAAGAAATGGTGTCCGATTGACTTCCATGTTCGTTCTAGCCTGACATAGCCGTTCTCGCTCATTGCCGTGATATCAACCGGCTCATTATTCACGAACAATGTTGGCTCAGAGCACCAGCCAGGAATGCGCAGTCGAATTGCAAATGAGGTGGGTTGCTCTAATTCCAAAGTAAGCTTGACATGCTCATCCCAGGGATAGCGCGTTTCCTGTCTGAGTGTTACCTGTTGACCGTGAATGTGCAATTGAACGGTGCTCTGTACATACAAATGCACAGCAACCTCTTGCTCATTTTGAGCATAGATATACTGACCAAGCGATGCCAACAGACGTGTAATGTTTGTTGGACAGCAGGCGCAGTCAAACCATTCCTGGCGGGCTATATTCCCGGAACTGGCGAGAGGATTGACGTAGAAAAAGGTTGTACCATCCTGAGAAACACTGCTCAGGACGCCATTATAGAGCGTTCGCTCCATTACATCTGCATATTGGGCGTCGCACTCCAACTGTAACATGCGATGGCTCCAAAGTACGAGTCCGATACCCGCACACGTCTCTGCATATGCCGTCTCATTTGGTAGATCGTAGTCAGAGGAAAAGCCTTCGTTATACATAGATGACCCAATCCCACCCGTTATAAACATGCGTTTTGATTGCAAGTGGTTCCAGAGATGCTTACACGCCGAGAGTAAGGTTTCATCTTGTGTTTCGTAGGCAAGGTCTGCCATGGCGCTATACAGGTACATTGCACGCACAGCGTGACCCACAACTTCTGTCTGCTCACGGACAGGAAGATGTGCCTGGTGGTATTCTCTCCCTAATCTATGATGGTCAGGAGCTTCCTCTGTATCAAAGTAACAGGGTGACTGCCCGCGTTCCTCAATAAAATACTGGCTCAGTCGCAAATAGCGTGTGTTGCCTGTGAGACGATATAGCTTGATGAGGGCAAGCTCAATCTCTTCATGACCGCAGTATCCTCGCCTTTTTCCCCGCTCTGTACCAAACACAGTATCGATATAATCAGCGTACTGGAGTACTACATTCAGAAGCGTAGATTTGCCCGTTGCCTGAAAGTGAGCCACCCCTGCTTCGATCATATGTCCTGCACAATACAGTTCATGCCCATGCCGTAAATTTGTCCAGCGTTTGTCCGGCTCAACAACGGTGTAATGAGGATTTAGATAGCCATCTCGCTGCTGGGCAGAGGCAATAAGTGCGATGACCCTATCGAGCAAGGTATCAAGTGCTGGACTCGGAAATACTGCCAGGCTATAACTGGCCGCTTCTATCCACTTTGCCACATCCGAGTCCCAGAATTGATGCGGGGCTTTCGCCATTCCAGGTTTCCACTGTAACCGATAGGCATCAATACGACCACTTTCTTTGCACATGTTAAAAATATGCAGCATCGTCTCTTCTCAATTGATGCGTAGGCGTGGTGCCCAGAATGCGTCATCGATTGTTACTTGGGAGAATGGTATAGGATGAAAGAAATGCGTATACATGGCAACTGTTATTTACTAACTTATACCCTGGTTGGTATTTTCCTATTAGATTGAAGTGGAAGCTTGATTTGTGGTGAAATCAAGCTATCTTTAATTTCAAATATTTTTCCCCACCTCATGATCTTCACATTATTATATGCCATCTTACCTTCCATGAAAACTGTAACACCTGCACGACGGCTCACCGACCATAGAGTCTGATAAATACTATCCGCAATAGCATCAGTCCTTTGCAATAATTCGGCAAGCTTAAGAACAGTCTTTTCATCGCTGGCTAATTGTTCAAGAGCTTCGGCAATACACTTACGAACGTTTGGGCCTTGTTGACCAGACAGTAAGGATAATAATGCAGGTACTACTGAAGTTTCCCCCAGCAAGCCTAGAGCAGTGACAATACATTTGCCCCTTGGTGGATCAATCTGCGAATCTGAGAGCAATTGAAGCAATCGGTCAACAATGGAGTGCTCCCCAATTCTATGCAGAGCTTCGGGAATCCTTTTATATATGGAGAGGTTAGAGCCGGTGCTTGAAAGCAGGTGTAGTAATTCGTCGGTTATCGATTGGTCACCTAACCTACCTAAGGAGACTATTACGTATGCATGCATTAAGTAGGAAAGTTGCTTGTTGACCAGCAATTGTCGTAGACCAGGAATTGCGGAAGGGTCGCCTAGCGTACCCAAAGCTTCAATGATGCTTATTTGCACTCTAAAGTCTAATCGCTCTTCTGAAATCATCTGCAACATTTCTGAAACTAGTGAACGTTCTCCTAGCTTCCCTATAGTTTCGACGATACCTACCTGAAAAATTGGGTCCGTTGATTTTTTGAGTAATTCAAATAACCTAGTAGCAACCGCAACATCCCCTAGCGCGCCTAGTGCTTCAACGATACCCATGCGTATATCCCTATCCCGGATAACATTTTCGTCCATAAGTTTTTCTAACAACATGGTACTCAGCGAGATCCCACCCATTTTCCCTAAAGCCCTGGCAATACTCGCACGAACAATCGTGTCAATTTCATCTTTAGCAAGCAATTTCATGAACTCATTAACTAGTGAATACTCGCCCAGGGATCCTAAAGCTTCTGCGATACTCATACGCACCAACGGGTTTATCTCTTTTTTCGAAAGCAGTTCTAGTAGCATTGGTGTTATATAAGCCTCACCTAGGTTCCCGATCGTATCCGCAATTCTTGTACGAACAGCCCAATCAATTCGCTCTTGTGAAAGTAATGGCAGCAAATCAATCACTATAGAAGGGTCACCAATCTTACCCAGGGCTTCCGCGACACTCGCGCGGGCTGCTGGATGTATCTGCTCATCAGAAAGGAGTGCAATTAGATGTTTGTACATGTTAGGGGTACAAAATTCGATAATGGTTTCAGCTACTTTTTGTCTGATTAAAGAGTAATGTGTGGTCTGAAGAGCATTGAATAGCTTGATTATAATCTCTTCTTGAAGAAATGACTGTTGTATCGAGGGATGAGCTGCCAAACATCTTCCTGCAAGAATTAAATTAGTGAGGAATATATCTTCCTGCAAAGGGACAAGATTAATCGAACCAATTAGCTTTTGAAGAAGAGAACTAGCATCAGATATACATCCAGCATAAAGTAAGATCACTTCTTCCCACCAGGGATCACCTCTGTAAGAAAGTAATATATCTAATTGATTATATTTGACCGCATATTGAGCAACAAAATATTCCTGTAAAGTTAGATGTGAGAAGCTATACCAGCTATGTGCTTGTCTTTTGAACAAACCACTTCCCTCGGTAAGCTCGTCCAAAATCTGTTGAGCTAATGCCGGTGAATATTCTACACTTGAAAAGAGTTCTGTAATTACGTTCAATAGTTCACGCTCAGGAAAATAACACTGTCTTCGCAAATGAAAGCGCCAAGCGACTACTTCAAGTAACTGTAATTTTTGTTCTGGATTAAAATCACTATGACGCTTGATACCGCGTCTCTCATCCCACTTGTTGAGCATAGTATTGACACACTGTCTATACAATTCAGCACGTTTATCGGGAAGCTCCAACTGATCTCTATAGGCAATGACGATAAGTGAAAGTAGGAGTGGATTGGCAGCCAACGCTTGTATACGTAAATTATTCTCTAATCTTGAATTGAGATCATTAGCACTGATCTTTTTCTGTGGGTCGGGGGGATCCAGAGTAAACCACTTGTTCACAAATCGCTTTATGTCTTTTGAGCGAAAATCAAGTACTTCTAGTTCGGTGAAACCAGTCAAAGGTGTTCTCAAGTGATAACTTGCTTTGCGGGTTGTAACTATTGCAGGGGATCTAGGATAACGAGTGGTTAGCTGTATAATAGCATTTGCTGTACGTCGATACGCTTCCTCGGACTTTCCTTTTGTATCTCCAATAACTGTCTCGTCAAGGCCATCTAAAAGCAGAATTGCTGTGCCATCTTTTAATCTGCTTTTTATTGAATTGAGAACTGGAACATTTGAGAAAGTATAGCGGTCCTCCCATACGGAAGCAACAAACTCAAGTAGATCAGAGAGTCCAGAAGTTGCAAAATTACGTAATTCAATATGAATAGGAAGGCACGAAAGGGGTGAGAGTTCCTTTTCAAGTAGTTTCATTGTGAGATATTTGAGGAGGGTAGTCTTTCCCGTTCCTGGATCCCCTACTATTACGCAGCGTTTGTAGTTATTAATAGCTTGTATTGGTTCCATTGCGGTATTGACATAATTTTCAAGGCGTAAGGCAATTGCTTTCAGTATCATGCTGGGATCATACCCACTTGCTGCCTCGCGTAAGTTCGGATCAACTTCATAGCTTGGTCTAGTTTCCTTATGAAGCCTTAAACCTACATAGATATCTGTAATTTTTAATGGTCGGCTCATATCCAGGACGTGTAAATGAGCTATCCCCAAATCACCGGATATCGAATCTTGATACTTTTTAAAAACTTTCCCGAAAGCCGTATTATAACCAATGATAAAATCACTTTTGGTTTTCTTCTTTGTTATATCACCTTGAACCATGTTAGCAATAATGGGTGCGGTAAAAGTGGCGACTACTCCTATAAGCGCTACAGAGGTGGAATTCAGACCGGTTTTCACTACTACTGCTATAGTAATAGCCAGTACTATCGCTCCTGCGATTGCAATCATTGCTCGTAGTATAGCCAAGTTTTACCTCGCTCATATTATGATGCCAGATAATAAATTGAAGTAATTGTATATTACATAACTGAATAGCTATTTGTTCATAACTCACGTAGCCATATTACCTATGTCCACCTTTAAATAAGATGGGCATCATCAATGGAGATCCTAACTTTACCTCGTTCCTAGCAAAGCTACACGAGTCCGGGGAAGAAGTCCTTCTTTATCTGAGCGTTTTTGATGTCCATATTTTTCAGGATGCGCTCATAGGCTCTGACCATATCTGGTGGGCCGGAAAGATAAAACGTTCGTTCTGAATAGTCCGGTACTGCTTGCGCAATCATCTCTTGATCTATTCTTCCCACTAAACCGCGCCAATTTCGTGGAATAGCCTGTGTATTGGTCAGGGTGTAGAAGACTTTGATACCCAGTTTTGTTTGCGCTTCACTTAAAATGTCGCTATAGGCAATTTCATTGGCGGTTCGATTGGCATAGAAGAGCACGATATCTCGTGGCTGTTTCATATCAATAAGATATTTTAGCATGCTCCTGAAGGGTGTAATGCCGATACCTCCGGCAAGAAAGACCAGTTTTTGCTCGGGGTCTTGAGGGAGCGTAAAATCTCCGGCAATCTGTCCGGCCATTATCTGTGTGCGGCCATCTATGTTATACAAAGCTTGCTTGAAACTGCTGCTCTCTTTGTAAAATCGCACTCCCAGGTGCAGGCTTTCCTCGGTTGGCGAGGAGGCAAGGGTAAAAAAGCGGCGATTGCCCCGGCTATCCGGTTTCGTATGCGCGAGCGTGAACTCCATATATTGTCCGGGTGCAAACACTAGTTTTTGTGATGGTTTGAAAGCAAAATCAACGATGTTGGACGCGATCTTACTTTTTCTTTTCAATTTGAGAATAAATTTGCGCTTAGGACTGATGAGATAGGAATAGGCGTTGCCAATGACCAGGGCCAGTTCAGGAGTGGAGTAGATACGGCCAAGATGGATTTGGGGCACGAACAAAATGCCAACGATTATGGCATAAAAGAGCTTCAAGTTCTGCGTGGGAGGTACAGTAAGCGGTTCTGTCAGCATAATAGCCGCGAAGAAAAAGAGCGGTGATTCTACTAACAATTGCTGCAACTCTTTCGGCACAGACAGCCCTTGCAGGACGCTGACAAGACAAACGGTTACAAGCGAGGCCACTACAAAGAACAGAACCATTTCTCCCTGACGTAACTTGCGCACGAGTAGCGCTCCACCCACAATCACGGCAGGCAGCATACTCACGGTTCCTACCCACCAGCTCGCGGATTCGCCAAGCGCAAATGAGGTAATCACAACTGCTATCGCGGCAGGATTAAAGAAATGCTTATTGTGAAGTGCAAGAATATATTTGGAAGAGATGGCCAGAATCCCTGCCCAGCCGAGAAACAGCAGGTCACCTGGTGATTTGATAGGGTCGATGATAAGCGCCAGGATGAGGGCAGTAATATAGGTTGATTTTATATTTGCTGGTACCGCAAGGATGTTTGCGAGTATCAGATTTGTCGCCCAACAGATCATGACAAGAAAGAAGGTTGACAGGAGCAGCGCTATTGGTGAGAAAGCAAGTAGCTGAAAATAGGACAGCACCGCCGCTACAGCGATGAGTCCAATCAGCACATAGAGCACCAACCGGTACATGGTGATGCGATCTAACACATAATCAACGCTTGCCATCATGCCAGACATACCTTTCAAAACCAGTGGTAAATATTGCTCGACCAGAAGCATCGATCATATAGCCTTCAAACCCTGGTAACTGTTCGATGAAGTAGATGCCCCTTTTGCCCATCGCAAAGGCTGCCGTCGCAAAGCGATCAGCTTCGTACACATTGGAACCAATCACGGTCAGACTAACGATATCTTCAAGAGGTACACGTGGGTTATGTGGGTCATAGATGTGCTGCCCGCGAATGGCGGTTCCAGATGTGGCAATACCCTTATCCGTGAGCGCCAGAATTTTCACATTCTCTTTGCGATTGAACGGGTTGCGGATACCGATTCGCCAGGAGTTTCCATCCTTCTTTCCCGCCACCTGGATGTCGCCACCGGCATCAATGTAGAAGTTGCTAAAACCAGCTTCTTTCAACATATCTGCGGCCTGAAGAATTGCCCAGCCTTTGACGATGCCAGAGGGGTCTAGTATACCGTTATGCTGAATATCGAAATATCCCAGCGTTTCCTCTCGGGTTTGCTCGCTTAATGCCAGAATGGTCTTCATTTCTTCGCTATACTCTTCTTTTCGTAGTTCGCCCCGATTGATCTTTGAAATCTCACTGTCTTCTTTGTACGTACTGAAGGTAGCATCAATCGTGCGAAAGTAGGCGAAGACGCTTTCGATATCAGCTTCTGTCACACTGGGGTCAACTATTTCGACGGTAATGGGCATACCCATAAGTAACTGAAGTTGTTTCATAGATTATGCGTGTGCTTGTGAAAGTGCATCCGTGAGGGATTGTATGAAGGCCTCGCTGGAATCGGTGGCACCTGTCACGATATCGACATTAGCGCTTTGTGCCTGGATTGCCTCACTTGTGAGTTCCGGATCAGCGATGCTATTGATGTAAACTGAGCGACTGCGGTCATTGGGAAACTGCAAAAATTGCACGTCGGTTATTTTCCCATTCGTAATGATCGCTTTGACCTGCACATATCCCCATTGCGCATCGGCAACACTTCCGGTGTAGGAACCGTCCTTGTAGCCTGAGCCGGACGTGGCGGTTGCCCCCGGCGACGGAGATGAGGAGGTAGCCGTAGCTGTGCTTGATGAGGAGCGCGATGTTGCCGGAGTGCTTGGTACAACGGCAACAGGACCGGAGTGAGCATGTATAAAGCTATAGATAACAAAGGTACCTATAATGACAATTGAAACAATGAGTTTTTTCATGAGATGGTTATCCCTAGCTGATTGACTTCTTGCTTACACTAGACACAGTCTAAGTAACGCATATCAAAAAACAGGCAAGAATATGTAAAAAGTCTGTAAAGACTCCAGTCGTATCGATAACACGAGCAAAGACGGCAGTGGCATTTCCTTAAACCATCAAGTAAACAACTGGGTAGTCGTGGAGCAGTTATGATTCTTTGCCGATTGCTCACTGTCTCATCAGGGCACCCTGCCCCCGATATTCCAAGGAAAGGGGGCCTCTGGAATAGGCTTCCCCAGAAAAGGCGCAAGTTTGCTCCAGCCTTCTCCACCACAGATATCCAACACTAACAGATCTTGTGGTCGCTCGCGAAAATACTCCCTCACCTCGGCCGTATACGCATCGTAGGCTCGAGAGAAGGCCTCCTCTTCATATTCTTGCGTGCCATAGAGTCTTTCATGGATGACATGCAGATACTGGGTCAGCCAACTCTCAGGCATCGCCCGCAAGAGGGTTCAAGCTCCTCCAGCCACAAGCTTCGACACGATCTGAGCCAGGAGTGCTTCTCACGAACGGTCAGGATGAATTTGCTGCCGGGATAGGCTTGATCTAAGGCCTTGTAGAGACAACATACCGGGGTATCCGTGATGGCATCAGCCTCCTGCAACAGAGCCAGGGAGAGGCATTGCAGCTCAGAGTCGAAGAAATGATACACTTGCGCGCGGGTCACGCTATCATGCGGAAAATGGATCGCCTTATACCCTAATAGGTGCAAAGCTTGTGTTAAGCTGGTGGTTCCCGTCCTGCTGAGCCCTATACCGAAGACTTTCGCCCGTGTAGTCCTGGACTTTAGGAAGGAAGGAGGTTGCACCGTAGCGGGCCAGCTCCAACCTTTCTGTCCCTCCGTCCGGCTGAAGTGCAGCACTGCATCGGCGGCACTTTGAGCGCCTCTCATCTGTCGAAGCGTCTGTTCCATCTGCCGCACGCGTGCATGGATCTCCCGGTCGCTGCTCACATGCATAACCGCCTCCTGAAGCAAGTGCACCGTGACGGCATTACTCTCCAGGATTATGCCTAGCCCAAGCTCTTCCACTCGCTTGGCGGTGATCCGCTGTTCCAGCATTTGGGGGATGACCACCAGCGGAACCCCATACGACAACCCTTCCATGATACTATTCATGCCCCCATGGGTCACAAACACGCGGCTGTGTTGGAGCACATCGAGCTGGGGC
Organism: uncultured Chloroflexia bacterium; assembly: GCA_963778375.1. Taxonomy (GTDB): domain Bacteria; phylum Chloroflexota; class Ktedonobacteria; order Ktedonobacterales; family Ktedonobacteraceae; genus CAVZTX01. Next base: position 195,072 of record CAVZTX010000023.1, read on the forward strand.
ACATGGGAACGCACCAGGAAGTTCTTCGGGAGTTCGCCAAAGGTACTCAACTGGCTTGTGCCAGTAGCCAGCACGACTTGCCATGACGGTTCGGTCTGCTTGCTCCGCCCGAAGAAGGATCTCTTCTCACTGGTGGCTCGGCTCCCTTCTCCAAATGCCGCAAAACACATCTTGTAGAAAGCTTCTTCGTTGCTGCAGACTGTTCCCAACGAAATATAGAGCGTTGGCTGCTTCTTGAGCAGGTCCAGGGGAAAATCCGTTCCTTCCTCGCGTGGTCGAAGAGAAGGCCCAACGAACTGAAAGCGATCATCAAAGGTTTCGCCTCCCGGTTGGAACATACGCGGAATCGGGACCAGATTGAGCGCTTCGGCATGGTCAAAGAAGCTTTTCAGATTGATCACTGGCACAGGGTAGGTGCTGCGTAATTCCTCAAGGGCGGCAGCAAAGTTGACCGGCTGCTCGAACGCAGACGCTTGCGTCTGGGAAACACGAGGCATCGCCAGCCGACCAGCCTGGTCAAGCATTGTCCAGAAGGGCTGGCCAAGCTGCTCATTCATCACGAAGGTCGGTTGACAGCGAATGGCAGGCAGATGCAGGAGATGGGCCACCAGCCGCCCCCACAGACACCACGCATCATAGATGATATAGTCCGGCTGTTGCGTGCGGACAGTTTCGAGCAGGTGTGGAAGGACTTCTAGGCTCGTCACGGCGGTATGCAAGGGCAACCAGAGGAGCAGATCCGCACACGGCACAGGCGACCAACGAAATGCCCTGCCGGTCATTGTGAATGGCAGAAGAGCGGCTCCAGTTGCTTGAATGGTTGATTTGAACTGATCAGGCAGGCAGTAGATGACATCCTCACCCTGGGTCACCAGCTCACGGGCAAGCGGAAGCGTGGGATTCACATGCCCAGATGCTGGCAGAGGAAAAATCATAGCTCTTGCCATACATGTCCCTCCATATCTTCACGCTTCTCCCGCTGTCTGTCTCGCGACCCTATGAGTACTGAAAGTGCTCAGCCCAATCGACTTCCACGACCTGCCCATTCATACACGTGATGGACGAATGCCACAGCGAAACTCCCCTGGGAGCGTTGAGACGTCACCGTCCAGCCGCTCCCGAAGGAAAGCTGGATGCTAGCATGTAGCAATACATGCGTGAAAATAATAGCAGAAATACCCTTTAGCACATCCGCTATCGTCAGTACACTGACCCACTAATCTGCCATCCGAATAGCAATAATTCTCTCCGGATGTATCTGGCGCACAGTATCCGCAGGAACATGGGCCACGACCAGTGCATGAGATTGCACATGTGCCATTGCTGAGGCAGACACGGCCAGGGCTACAACACGTTCCCTGACAGCAGGTACCCGAACAACAATCACCATCCTTACCACAGGAGCCGCCCCCGGTACAGGCGGTGCACTGGCCACCCTGGCATATTTGGCCCCCGGTACAGACGTTGCCGCAGGAGCCGCAGTTTTGCGTCGTCGTGAGATCTGTACAGGTGCCACTGCAACAGCCTTGTCCCGAGCTACATGTATGCCCACACGCCCCACAGTTGTTGGTGGTTCCCAGATTAGTGCAGGTGCCATGACAGCAGCCACCACTACAGCACTGGCTATTCGTATTGCAGCCAATCCCATTGGGTTTGCAATTGGCGAAGGCCGTGCCGACTCCGCCCAATCCCAAGAGACCTCCAAGTGTTGCGGCAAAGGCTTTGAGGGCTTGGCGGCGGGAAGTGGAGCGGGCTAATGATTTGGTGAAGTCATCAAAGCGGGAAGGGTCCATCTCTCTTCCGACTTTCTAGAGGCTGTGCTGCCCCATATGGAGAAAAATAACGCACAGGGTCACAACGAGACAGAGCAACGTGGCGTAATAAGGATTGATATACAGATAGGCTTCTTCACGAAGTATACCTGGGGAAAAGAGAAAAGACAAGGGACGTAACCAGCATATGGCCTCTAAGTATCTGTGGCACGAACGCTTAAGAGTCCGAGACCGAGGGCCACAATATCCTCAACACCACCCCAGAGCGCCTCGGGAGTCTGCGTTGTCCGGGAGAGCCAGGCACGGCTAGTGGTACTGGCGACCGAGCCAATAGCAGCACCGGTTGCTCCACTGATGAGGCCGAGAACGGGTGACTGTTGCAGTCTACGAGAAAGAACCATTCCCACTACAGCACCGATTACGAGCCGACCAAGGAGCGGTCCTGGACTGGTGCGGCTGGGAATGATAGGAAGTTTGTCCGCGACGATTTCTCCGAGGGCGGCAAAAGTCGTTACGGCATGGCTTGCAGGTGATTGCAGCAGGTGGTCTATTGAGGAGGAATTCTCCTCACTCGCAGGGCTTGTCCAGCTTAACAATGCGAGAGGCGTCATTGAACGTATGCCGGTAACCAGGCCGAGTAGCCCAGCGCATGCGGCCGCTTCGACCGGTTTCCCTGCAAGAGAACCAGCCGGTCGCAGTAGATGTGTAGGATGGATCATTCTTCTGCGCGAGGCGAGTTAACATCTTATTATAGATGCGTTGTAGCCCTAAGGGTGCGAAGGTTCGCTCAAAGAAGCCACCAATACCACTACCTCCCTCCCACTCACTTGTAAGGCTTACATGTGTCTGCTGCCCATCATCCACCGGTGTGAGGGTCCACATGGTGATGAGCGAAGAATTACTATCTCGCTCTGTGAGCACTTCGCCCTCGAGAGTCTCAGCGATATGCATGCGGTAGGGACGCTTGCGGCCTGCTGCCTTTAAGTCATAACGGATGATGGTTCCTTCACCCATTCCGCCTTGCTCCACGGTGTAGTCGACGAAATTGCTTGTCAGGATAGACGGGCGAGTATTTTGAAAGTCAATCAACGATGCGTACACTACTTCAGGAGTAGCGGGAATGACATATTCACTTTGTACATAGATACGACTCATGCGGAATCCTCTTTCTTGTAATATGATTTGCCCCATAGTTAACTTAACCCGCTCCCCCGCCCCCAGGGCAACCGCAAGGGATTGCCCCTACTATACACGAAGCGGCTCGCAGTCTGAGCTTCAGTAACGCCTATATGGTTTGTCCCTGCCAGGGATAGCTTTCTGGCGTGCTGTTCACTTCCACTTGAAATTTCCATCTTCATAAATCGTAGCACCACAGGGGAAGGGTTACCTTTTTTACTACGCAGGCAGAGCCAAGTTATTCAAAAAGGCTGGGAGCGGTGACCATTGGGCTTAACCTCCTGGGTGAACCATCACGGTGAAAAAGATAGGGATTCAAGACTCCATCTTCGTCGGTGGGAGTAAGACCGGCTTCTTGAATAAAGCGCGAGGCGACGGCATCGCTGCCTCGATAACGCAGGATGGAGGAGAGGAAGAGCAATTTCTGGGCGCGTGTAAAGGCAACGTAGGCCAGGCGACGCTCTTCGGCAATGCCTGACAAGACGATTGGGCCGTCTTCTGCCATCGTATATGAGCGGCGATGGGGGAAAATACCTTCGGTTAAGCCCATTACGAACACTACGTGATTCTCAAGACCCTTGGCTTTATGTACGGTCATGAGGCTGACGCAGTCGCGTTTGTGCTTGCTGATGTCTTCCGCCTGCTCCTTGAGTTTTGCCATCGCGTCAAGGAAGTGCTCAATGGTGGAGTAACGTTTGGCGATCTGCATCAGTTCCTCAAGCTCTTCGTAGCGGCCTTCAAGTTGGGTCTCTTCGTGGTGGGTTGGCGCTTCCTGTTCCTCATCAGAATGTTCGCGGTGTTTTCCGTCGCTGTGCCGCAAATGCACGTCATAGGCGTGCTGGCGCACGAGCCGTATTGCCTCGGAGGGAGCATTGTTACAATGTGCCTGGATCAACTTGATCAGAGCGATGAAGTCCTTGATGGCGAGTTGGTATTCGGCCGGAACGTGGTAGGATTGATCGTCGCAAAACTGTAGCAGTGGTTTTCCGCCAGCATGAGCAGTGAGCGTACCGAAGAATGTCGGTGTAAAGCGATGCGATGATTTGCCTGTGCGCATAAAGTAGTCCCGCGATGGAATGTTGGCGACCGTTCTAAATGCCATATTTTGTTCGCCGCAGCGAATGGGTGTGAAAATCTCGTCCCACTTGCGAGGTTGCGGTCCGTTACGCGAGGCGAGATATTCGGAATGCATCCTCACACCCTGTACAAGTGCCAGGTAGGCAGCATGTCGCGGGTGGTCCTGCGCTTGAAAAAAGAGGAGCCACCGATAGTGTGATAGGGGATATTGTTGTGAGCAAGCGCAATTTCCAGGCGTGCCAGGTGATGGTTAGTGCGCGAGAGCACGAAAATGTCATGGTATGAGAGCTTTTCCTGTGCTTCACGCCAGGAGCGTACAAGGGTGGCAATCTGGGTGGCAATGCCGTTGGCCTCGCTCTCCTGGTCTTCGTAGGCGGTTACGTGTACCGGCGCACCGTCAGGATGGGTGGCACGTAGCACCTTTTCAAAACCCGGGGTTGTCTCGTTGTGACCAATCAAGCGGTTGGCGGCTTCGAGTATTTGCGGCGTTGAGCGGTAGTTGGATTCGATGTGATAGATTGTACCTTTGGGGTACATGGAGCGAAACGAGAGGATCGAGGCTTCGGGGCTGGCTCCGCGAAACTGGTAGATGGCCTGATCAGGGTCTCCAACGACCACGACATTATGGTGTGGAGCGGCAAGATAGGAGATGAGCTGGTACTGGGATGGATTGGTGTCCTGCGTCTCGTCTACCTGTAGATACTGGTAGCGCTCTTGCCATGTCTTGCGAAATTTGGGACTGCTGCCCAGCAGCTTTAGTGGGACATAGATGAGGTCTGATAGATCGTAGAGCTTCTCTTTTTGTTTTGACTGTTCATATTGCGAATAGAACTCCCGATAGCGCTCGGCTAATTCGGTATCGATACCGAGATGAGAACGGAAGAATGCCTCGGATTCTTCCGTGCCAACCATAGCTTCTTTGGCGCGATCAACGGCGCTGAGTACATCCAGTATATCAACCTCCCAGTTCATGCCGCGTGTGCGGTTGCTGCGCCAGGGACGAAGGATATCCTCTGCCAGCCACTGACGTGGTTCGCCGCTGATCAGGCGCTGGTTGAGTTCCTGGGGTGCCCATTGCAGCTTTTCACGGAGCAACTGGTGACCAAGCCCGTGAAAGGTGACGACGCGCAGGGCCTTTACCTTTTCGGCGCTGATGCCACGGACTTTTAAAGCCTTCAAGGCGCGTTTTTCCATTTCGTTGGCGGCGGCGCGAGTAAAGGTGACGCAGAGGATCGACGCGGGGTCAATACCTTCATCGGCGATCAGGCGTACCAGGCGCTGCACCAGGATTGAGGTTTTGCCTGTTCCTGCTGCGGCGATGAACGCGGCCGGTCCATTTGTATGGGCGATGGCAGCGGCCTGCTGTGGATTGGCGATAAAGGGGGGTTGGTGCGTTTTCGTAACTCGTTTGTTTCCGTCGGATGGCATGCTGTTGATCTCTTCCTCACTATCCCAGATGTTGCGGCCTGTAATATACCATGATGTAATTACGATTGGCAAATTGGATAGGACTGATATAGCATTGAATCTTTGTTGCCTTTGGAATTTGGCGGCGGGAACATATAGTTGGTGTGGCCAACTGATATTGGGACGGCGGGGACATGGGACATGGTTTTGTTTTTTCCTCTCCTTGCCTGGGATGTTCGGGACATTGGGGACATACGATTTGCGCTTGTCTCTTGCATTGTAAAGATCGTTTACTTGCTTGGGATGTTCGGGACATTCGGGACATGAATCATACAATGTGTTCTGTTCGGGTGGAAGATTTGGAGGCTTACCAGGAGAAGATGGATGAGTGTGGGGAGAGAAATGAGACATTGGAAGGTGCTCCTGAAGAATGAGGTGCGATGAGAGGAAAGCCAGGGAAGAGCAAGAGTTGCTCTTCTGATGTAAGTATACCTGGAAGCAAGCGGACTGTCAAGGAAATGTGGTTTGGGGTCAGCACCAGGTTACGGATTAGGGTGGGCCAACCGGCGGGAGCGGAATGCAACCGCCCAAAACAGTGGCATTCCGGCTGCCGCCCCCAGCCAGGTTATAGCCTATGCTCACCATAAAGAGCAAGAGTAGAAGAAAGGTGCCTATGCCTGACCATCAAGCCGAGCTGGGCAGGATGAGCGTCACCACCACCAGTTCCGCCACTGGCAAGAGCGTTCCCGTTGGATCGACAAGCGCTGCTGGCATTCCAAAGTCACGCATTGCCTGCCGCGAGCCCACTAAGTGAGTCAGCTTGGCAAAGCTGACCACAAGAAAGATGATGATCATTTCCTGCCGTGCTAACAGGTGAAGGCTTATAAACAACATTCCTTCTCGCAAACGGATGCTACGGAGCTGCTTGCATTATGCACATGCATCGTTGGCAAAGTATATGGTTGCCGTCAAATTGCACTTTGTGGGCTCGTAATCGGATCTGTTGATTGACCAACCCGGTTGTTGCCAATAGGACGCCTTCAATTCCACATCAATCGCTACCGCATTCGACAGATCCCTCCACCTACTGGACAGCTACAGCCTTCAGAGTTAGCAGGCGGTCGCCGACGGTCAGCCGTCCCACGTGCCATTCCTGCGTGCTCCGCTGGCGTCACGGCCGGAACGATCGCTTTCCAGCCTTCTTCAGTCATGAAGGGAGTCCGGCCATGACGAAGAAATTGCTCTCTTGAGCGCGTACAGGGGGCGATCCCCCAGCAGCGGCAGCAGGACTTCGGTCACCCGATTGACCCGTCCAGCATGACCCAAAACCAGCTTGCCCGCCAGGATGTATTCGATCGGTCGCGAGGTGCCGTCGGCCATTGCAATAAGGGTTCCAGCCGTGAAGCAGAAGCAGGCACCGGTGGAGCACGTTCCAGGCGAGCTTACAGACATGCAAGCCGTAGTCTCTGAACAACAACTTGCGCTCATGCAAATAGAACCTGACCCGCAGTCACTATCTGCTGTGCAAGTGGCGCACGTAATAGCACAAGTCGAACAGTACACACCACCTTCGACACTCTTCACGCACATACATGAGCTATCAACACCGCAGTGGCCTCCTGGGACTCCAATACAGATATCAGAAGTAGGATTTGTGCAAGAGGGTGTGACGCATTGGCCGTTCTGACAGGTCTGCCCTGAGAGCAACAGGTGGCGCTACTGTAGCTGGCGCAAGTGCCATTGGAGTTCTGGGGGCAGCAAATGGGCTGCGTGCCATCGGGACTGGACGGGCCGCAGGAGTAACACAGGCCCTTGTGATGAGCGGCATCACTGATACATCGATGTGTCGCAAGGGTATTGAGGCCAAAGACGGCATTACAGAATTGGCCAAGGCACTGGTGCTGACTAGGGCCAACCCGAACAGTCCGGCCAGGGCCGTGCCGCGCAAAGGCCACCAATGTGACGGAGAGCCTGGCGGCGTGTGGTGGAGGTGGCCAGTGCTTTGGTCAACTCGTCAAAGCGAGAGTAATCCATATCTATCTCCTCCTTGAAAATAAACGACTGCAAGGACAACTAGCGTACTAACTATCCATACTAATGTTCTCATAAGCCCCACCTCCATTCATAGGGTACTTCTTCGCATGCTGCGCCAGATACCGCCGCTGAGCTACGACTTCTTCATACGTCAACAATACAATTCAACAGGGTATATGGCTTCGGTTCAAAACATCGATCTTCAGGACTACGGCCTATTGGGAGGTAAATGAGAATACTCATTGAGCTTCTGCAAAATCGCATCAACATCAGCTTGCGGTCTACTGGCAAGCTGATCCGAAGTAGCTCTGCCATTATGCCACCAATTCCCTGACGGAGCATCGTTCGTAAATGATTCAACGACGTAGTAATCGCCGCGCGCCAAGAGATAATACTGTATCTCATGAAGACCCGTCGAAGGATAGCCTGATCTGCTGGCATGTAGGCTCCATCCAGGTTCTTGGACAACTTTTATTTTTGTTCTCTTCGTAAATATACCCTCCGTTATGCGTTCTTCGCAGCTAACCATTACGGCGCCGGGGAATCCTGCTGCCTCAAGACTTTCGAGGGCTTTATTAGTTGCTGCTGAAAGCTGCTCAGCGTTTTGCCGAACACGCGCTTGTTCACGGTGTGCTTGTTCCTGCTCGGCACGCACGGCAAGTTCATCTGCCTGCTGCTGGGCATGGGTGACTGCATTTCGCGCGCGCCTTGCTCTATCCTGGTTTCGTCTATTCATAAATCAAAATTATTCCTAACTACCTGGGTCCGCTCAGGTTCACTCAAAAGAGGGAAGAAGAGGATGACCACGCCAGAGTCGCCTGGAAGCGACAACAGAGGCCGACCTTTTTGCGCAAGGTGAGACAAATAGCCACGAATGCGGCTAAAGGCTTGTGCACCCGCCAGAGCTGCGGAAGCAGCCAGACACCTTTTGTTGCACTTTGAGCATGCGCAGATCCCGCTCGGCCAGATTGTTGTCAAACTCCACGCGCAGATCTTCCAGGAAGCAGAAGACCGCTTTCTGATGTTTGCGCAACCGGTCGAGCAGATTGCGTGCGGCACTCTGTTTGATGCGCCCTTTGGTCCCAGGCGGGGCTGTCGCTCTGGGAGTGACGTGATCCCCTTCATCAAGCACGCGGAGAAAGGCGACTTCCCAATCGAGCACTTCCAGCGGATCGAGCCAGTGCTTGCCTTGTTCGCGTGCTTGTTGAGTCGCTTGCTTCATCGAGAGGAGCAGGTCTATGAGATCGGCGGCCCAGATGGCCCCCTGCTCCTCGGCTTGAAACACCAGCTCGCGCAAGAGATGCACCAGGCAGAGCGCATGCTCACAGTCATACAAGAAGTACGAGGCCCAGGCATCATGGATGCTGATGCCTGTGAAGACCGGCAAGATGCCAATCGCGTTCAAGGCGTCTTGTCCGCGGCTCTGATCCACATGATAATGGGTGAGGCTCGCCGTACTGGTGACATGCTCCCAGTATCGCTTGCCAGCCACCGACACGCCCGTTTCGTCTTGATGAATGACGGCGGCCTCGCTCAAGGCCTCTTTGATCTGCTGCTCGACGGGAGCCAGCTGGGAGGCGGTGCGCTTGATCAGTTCCCCTACCGTGGCTTCACTCATCTGCACCCCCACCAGGTCACGCAGGACTTCACAGGTGCGTTCCAACGGCAACAACTGCTGCTGGGTCAAATAGACGGCCGCCGCTCCGATCAGCGGTCCGTACTGGATGGGAGCCGCCACTGCTGTAGGGAAAGAGGCCAGCGTGATGTGCTGACAGCGGGGACACTGTTTTTGTTCGGCGCGGTGTTCCTGCACGATCAGCCGTGGCGCTGGCATATCCACCACTTGCCGACGCAGCGTGACACATGCCTCGACCTCGCGCAAATCGTGCTGACAGGACGCGCAGACCGTAACCCGATGCTCAATCACTTCATCGGGCACCTCCGACAAACCGTAAGGTCGTTCCCTGATGTCCCTCTTGCCCTCCGGGTTTCTTCTCGCTCTTTTTGCGCAAGCTTTTTGGCTGCCGCACAAAGCGATCGGAGGAGGGGGGCAAGCTGCTATTGTGGCTATCTTTCGCCAGCCGATCTTGCAAGTCTTTCACGTGCTGGGTCAAAGCCGCAATCTGTGCTTGCATCTGCTGCATCAGCAGCTCCTGCTGGCAGAGCTGGGTTTCTTGCTGCTGGATGCGTTCATCACGCTGCGCTACTTGTTCACGCAGGTGCTGATTTTCTTCTTCAAGAGTCATGCCTGTACTTTACTGGATTTGACGACCTTTGGCAAGTCCTTAGTGGACCTGGGCAGTTACGAATTCTGAAATATTTCCTTTGCATCGTTTTGCTCCTTAGGTGACATGCGAGACGAAGGACGAACTCAGGGATCAGTCGCCCCGCTCCCCTCAGGCGGCAGGCGTTGGACTTCCAACAGGGGCAGTCCCAGGTCACGGATGGTGTTCAAGATGCCATGCAAGGCGGCCTGATCAACGATTTGCCCGATGAGCACGGTCTGGTTCGGCTCCTGCCAACTCAGCGTCAGTCCTCCGAACCAGACCGTCCACTCTAGCCCCAGGTAACCCTCGACGCGAATAAGGTATCTCGCTGGTGTCGTGAGCATGGGTGTACTCCTCTCAAGCGATTGATCGTGTGAGGAATGATCCAACCCACACTTGGGCCTCCTGCTTCTTCCAGCTTCTGTCAGTGCCCTTGGCAGTCATGTTCCGCTGCCTAGCAGACCCGCACTAATCATAGCGCTGCTGGTATAATGCCAATTCCTGATCGTAGACCTCGTCGGCGTCCTTGAACAGCCAGCGTTGGGCGGCAATTCCTAAGGGAACTATCAGCACGAAGAGGACGAAGACGAAGATGCTGGTGAACATTATTTGCTCCTTCTTGTGGGGTTTCCTCCACATTTGCATATGTTTGCGTATTCCTCCATGGAGCTTACATCGTGAAGCTCTCCTGTGTTGAGTGTAGCTGAATTCGAGAGATTCTATCTTCACCTTGCAGGGTGAATTTTTGGGTGAATGGGAGCTGATCCGAGAAGGGAAGGAGCCTATTTATCCGTGGAGCGTGTTACCTAACAGCACGCGGCCCGAGAAGCTCTGCCGCAGCTTCCCGATTTAGAGCAGGTGCATGCGGACAGCCTCGGCAAGGGCTTCCTCGCGGCTATGGACGTTCAGTTTGCGGTAGAGACTGCTGAGCTGAGCCTTGATCGTGTTGGGGGAGACGACCAGCTCAGCGGCCATTTCCCTCATGGAGCGGCCCGCGGCAAGCTCACGCAGGATGAGGCGCTCGCGCTGACTTAACGGTACCGAAAGAGTGGGAAGCGGCTCTGCCTGCTCCGGGTGCTCAGCTTGCAAGACGCTCAGCAACTGGCGCACGTAGCTGACACTGCGCCGGCCTTTCCATCTGGAGAACACTCAACGCAACAAATTGAGCATCGGAACGCCTTCATCGACGAAGAGGCGTACGTAGCCCTCTGGCTCGGCCAGCGTGATGGCCTGCTGAAGGAGCTGCACGGCTTGAGCCGTCTGGCCCTGCGCATCCTTAGCAAGTGTGGAGAGGACCAGAATCTCCAACTCGCTACCGAAGCGCCCCTGTGTGCTGGCATGAACACGGAAGTCGTCCAGAAGCTGCAAGGCTTCCTCTGGCTCACCCTGCGCGATCAGCACCCGCGCCAGGGTAAGGGCCTCTGGCTCGTTCCCATAGCTGGGCGTTGTATTGTGTGTGCGAACCCACGTGTCGCGCCAACGCGTCACGGCCTCCACCTGTCCGTGCGCAAGCCAAAAGCGCACCTGGGCGGCCTGGGCCTGAGCGAGGAAACGGAGGTGCTGCCGCTGCCGGGCCAGTGCCACGGCCTGCCTGAGCAGCGCACTCGCCACCTCGTCCTCCCCGCGCGCCTGCCTCATCCTGGCCTGGACGATATAGACCAGGCTGAGCACGCCGCGGGCGAAGAACGTACTGGCGACGAGCGTCTGGGACTCGTCGAGGATGCCTGCCAGTTGCGCCTCAGCTCTCTCGAAGGCGTTCCATTCATAGAAGATGCCCGCCTGCCGGATGCTGGCTTCGATGGCAGTTTCGCGGCGTTCTGCCGCGGCCTCTATCACCTGTTGATAGCGCTCCGCCGCCTCATGGAGCTGGCCCTGAGCGGCCAACACGTTGGCCTGCAGGATCATGTTGAGCAGCAGAGCAGACAGGGAGCCGCTCTGCTCCTGCAGCCGACGCGCCTCCAAAAGCAGCAGCCAGGCCGTCTCCATCTCGCCCATGAGGAAGTAGCTCCCGCCCAGGATGCTCGTGCTCAGACTGCGGGAGCGCAGGTCGCTCGCCGGCAAGAGGGCTAAGGCCTGCTGACTCGCGCGCAGCGCCTCGCGGTCATCCATCCAGAGTAAGGCGGCCATCGCCCGCAACGCCTCCACCATGCCCATCCCGATGCTGCTCTGCGCAGCTCGAAAGAGCAGCTCGGCCTCCTCCAGGAGAGGCCCGTAGGCATCACGGGCACCACTGAGAAACATGGCCCAGGCGTAGGCCAGGCAAACGATGGGACGGACCCCCCACAGGTCACGGGGCAGGTGTTCGATCCAGCGTCGTAGGGTGTAATATTGGGAGCGGTCAAGCAGCAGTGGGCTGAGTTGCTCGACGAGCTGGACGGCACGCTTGAATTCGCCGGCCTGCATTGCGGCTTCGATGGCCTCGGAGGGCAGATCATGCTGCTCGTACCAGCGGCTGGCTCGCGCATAGAGGTCCGACACACCTGCTGCTCCCAGCTTGCGCGCGAGCAGCAGGCGCAGCACCGAAGCCCAGAGCGGGTGAAAGCGATACCACGTGCCCCCCGCGTCTAGTGGCACGAGGAAGAGGTTCGCTCGCTCAAGGGAGGCCAGCATGGCCGTGCTCTCATCTTCGCTGACCCCGCTCACAGCGGCACACAGCGGAGCCGAGAAGCGCTCGAGGATGCAGGTATGCAGAAGAAAGGACTGTAGGGCCTGCGGCTGGCGGGAGAACACCTCCTCGCCCAGATACTCGAACGAGATAACGGTGCGTGCCTAAAGCATCGGCGAGAAACTGACGCACATCGGCCTCGGTACGCTGACCTTGCAGCAGCAGCGCGGTCAACTGCAAGCCGGCGATCCAGCCCTCTGTGCGGCTGAGGATAGCGGCGAGCGTGGAGGTTTCCAGGTCACGTTCCAGCGCTATGTGCAGAAAGGAGCCGGCCTCGGCGAGATCGAACTGCAGGTCGGTCGCGCGTAACTCGCAAAGCTGCCCGCGTGCTCGCAGCCGGGCAAGCGGCAGGCGTGGATCGGAGCGACTCGTTATGACCAGATGCAGGTTGAGTGGGCAGTGTTCCACGAGGGAGGCGATGGCGTGCTGGAGAGGCTCAAGCGTGATGGTGTGGTAGTCGTCCAGAACGAGGAGGAACTCGCCAATATCACGGCTGGTCAGGTCGTTGATCAGCAGCGTGAAGACGGCAGAGAGGGAGAGGCCTTGCAGACCGTGTGGCGAGGAGAGGCGGGCCTGCACACTGGCACCAATCAGGGGATCGCGGGCCTGGAAGGCGGCCAGCAGGATGGAGAGGAAGCGTTGCGGGTCGTTATCCTCAGGATCGAGGGAGAGCCAGACGGTGGGCAATCCACATTCGGCGAGAAACTCGGCCACCAGGGTGGTTTTGCCGAAGCCAGGAGGGGCAGAGAGAAGGATGAGGCTCTGCGAGAGGCCCTGCTTCAGACGCTCAATGAGACGGGAGCGGTGAACCAGCCGGGCGGGGAGTCGAGGTACACGGAGTCGGGCGGACAGCAGCGGGTGCAGCGGCTCGGCGGGCATAGCAGGGAGCACAGGGAAGGCAGGGGGAACGGTCGTTTGCTCCTTCACGCCGGTTGCAGGCGTGTGCGTCGACTTCCGGGCAGGGGAGACGACCTGAGGCGTGCGGTCAGGCGTTGGATGCTCCAGTGGAAGAGCTGTGCTGGGCGAAGGGGCGTCACTGGGCATGGCATGCAGCAACCTTGCGACCTGCTCAAGATGTGCGGAGGTCAGAACATCCGTCTTGCCGAGATACTTCTTGCGCAGCTTCTGACCTGTACGCAGGTAGGCGTACCAGTAGCGCTCACCACGCTGCACCGCTTCCAGTCGTGCGGTGTAAGAGCCGACCTGGCCCTGAAAGGCAAAGGAAGAGCGTTCGGCCAGCCAGGCAAACCAGGCGGGACTGTCCGGCAGAATGGAGTGAGCCTCCCCGCTTTGCGGCTCAGACAGGACATAAGTCTGGGAAGCGGCAGACCAGCTCAGAGTATAGAGCGACCTGGACATGCGATCTCCCTTGCCGATCGGCAAGAGCAGTGCTGCTCAACGATAGTTACCTAACAGGGTATGACAGAAGAGATGTTCCTGACGGTAGTATACCTGTTACATAACATCATTACAAGCCTGGAAAGGGCCGAATGGGTAGATGAATTGGTAGGGACCGAAACATCGACGATGGGCGCGATACATCAAGCCCCTACATAGGCGGGTGGCTTCACCCGCCATTGGTGAGCAATTCGTCACTAATATCCAGGAGGATGGAGATGCCCTAGAAAATGGCTTCGCCGGTGTCTGTGTTGAACAGGTGAATGTGACTGTTGTCCGCATGCAAAGTAACGGTGCCACCGGCATGGGCGTCGGAACGTGGGTCCAGGCGAGCAACCATTGATTTGCCAGCAGTACTCATGTATGCCAGCAGCTCACTCCCCAGGTGTTCTACAACATCAACAGGTGCGTGCAGCGTTGAACCATTACGCGCATCCGCAGATATTAGCGAAGCATCCTCCAGGTGTTCAGGACGGATGCCAAAGGTAACGTTTTTGCCTGCTGCTGCCCGCGCCTGCTCTACATAGAGCGGAGGTATCTCTACCTGCCCTATTCCATCAAGTACAACCTTTGTCGTGTCACCATCGGCGGCTATCTTTGCCCCATTGAAGAAGTTCATCGCGGGAGAGCCAATGAAACCGGCAACAAAAAGGTTTGAAGGATGATCGTAGAGTTCCTGGGGGGAGCCAAGTTGCTGGATCAGCCCACCATTGAGCACCGCAATGCGGTCACCCATCGTCATGGCCTCAACCTGGTCGTGGGTTACATAAATAACGGTGGTTTGAATACGTTGATGGATCTTGATGATCTCAGAACGCGTCTGCACACGGAGTTTCGCATCCAGGTTTGAAAGTGGTTCATCCATCAAGAAGACCTGGGCCTCGCGTACAATTGCGCGACCAAGTGCGACGCGTTGGCGCTGACCACCTGATAGTTCCTTTGGTTTGCGTTTAAGATACGGCGTCAGACCGAGAATGTCGGCAGCCTCTTCGACACGCTTGGTGATTTGATCCTTGGCAAAGTGACGCAGCTTGAGGCCAAAGGCCATATTGTCGAAGACTGTCATGTGGGGATAGAGGGCGTAGTTTTGGAAGACCATTGCGATATCGCGATCTTTTGGATCAACGTTATTGACCACTCTATCGCCGATGCGGATTTCACCCTCGGTAATGTCTTCCAATCCTGCTATCATACGCAAACAGGTACTTTTACCGCAGCCGGAGGGACCAACCAATACGAGGAACTCGTGGTCCATGATATCAATGTTGATATCATGGACAATCTCAACTTTACCAAATCGCTTGTAGACATGCTCGAATTGGACACGTGCCATTACAGATACTCCTTTTGCTCTCGTAACAGAAGGTTTTGCTATGCATCCAGCATAGGTACATTCTGTTACATTTCAATGATAGAAGAGCTTCGCTTGGTGCCTTCGTTGCACCTGCGAGAAGCAGGTGGGAGTCAACGGGGCTTCTTCACGCCCTATTGCAGAGAGACAGGATGATCTGGACTCTACGCAGACGCTATTAAGAAGTATAACATGGAGTTTTCAACAAACACAATGGTATTTGCGACTAAATCCCGGGATTTGGTTTTATCGCTAAAAGTACTACCTTGCCTGGCTCTTTGCTTCTTCAAGATAAGTACCAGCGCATTGTTCGTTCCACATATGGAACCGTATCAAGTGTGTAACATTAGGACATTGATGTGAATACATTGAGAAACATATGTGGATATTTTAAAAAAACGGTTTTTTGCTGAAAAAAGGGCATTTAGACACTAGACAAGAACACAGCTTTTCATGCATACTATAGATATGTATTTGATGGGGATGTTATAAACAAGTAAGATACAATGTAATAACATCTCTGTACAAAAGGATATTATTCCGGTTGGATACGCAGTAACAGCAAGTACCCAGCTCGGCTAGTTGTATGTATACGCGACGTACAGAAATTTCAAGGTAGCGTGCAAGGAAAAGGAGGAGCCATGCTTAGCGCTGATGAACCTCGCAGTGAAGTAGCTCAATTATTAGCGCAAATTAGCGCGGAATATGAAGCTGCTCAACGTGGCCTCTCTGGTCTTGCCTATGGTACCTCTCAACATGAATTCATTACTGCTCGGATGGAGCATTTGGGCCAGCTTCATAGTGAGTTACAATCAATCGTAGGTGATGACGCTATCGGTTTGGTTGTAGACACCATAGATCGCATTCATTAGTATTGCCCCAATTAGTGCATATCCTCTCTTTGCGACGTTGCTTATTTCATAGATCGGGACCGATTTCGCGAACGCGAAAAGTTAGCGTGAGCGCATTGGTCCCGCAAATGCTCCTTGCTCCCCAATTGCTTCCCAAATTTCGCTCTATGTATGTGAATAGCGACAATTCGCGAGGATCTGAAACTTATTGCTCTGACGCTGCCCGTGATGATTTCGGGAAAAGGGGGAGCATAGACCTTGTTGCCCTTTATCTGATATGCTATGATGGTTTCGTTAAGACCATTCCCTCTTTTTCAAGAAAGGCACGTCTGATGGTCGTGGTGATCCGGTAAGTCCCTCAGTTTAGAGCTTTATGTGAGAAGCGAGGAAGAAGGCTGTCATGTGACAGCCTACGTATTCTTGTGGACAGGTTGCTCGAAGGAAGCAGTATCGATCCACAGAATATGCTTTTCTGTCCTTGATGCATGCGCTCTCAATTGATGGCATGGACAAGCACTGAAGGCGTGCAGACATGTGATCTGCTTCCATCTCCCCTACATTTCTTGCTCCTGGAGACCGCTTCAGATCTGCTCTCTCTCCTGCCGTGTTGAGTGCGCTCCTTCACCCAAACGAGTACAATGAAAAAGACCAATTCTGGAAGGAGATCATAGCAATGACTACAGGACTACCCGACTTTTTTAAATATAATCTCTGGGCAAACCTGCGTTTGCTCGATGCTTGCGCACAACTGTCGGACACACAACTGGATGCGACGATGAATGGGACGTTTGGCAGCGTTCGAGAGACTCTGATGCACCTGTTCACATCCGAAGAAGGGTATGTCAGTTCTTTTACCGGAACAACCCCTACCCCTCCACTTAAAGAATTTGCGACTTTTGCGAGGTTCGATGAACTGCGACGACGAGCAGAGAGGTCAGGAAAAGAACTGATCACAATCGCAGAGCAGAGGGACCTGAGTCAGATCTTTCATCTTGATGGGGGAACCTATGAGGCTCAGGCCATCATCGTGGTGATCCAGGCCATCAACCATGGCATCGATCATCGTTCGCAGATATCCACTCTGCTGAGCCAACAGGGTATTGATCCACCCGAACTCGATGCCTGGGCTTATAATGATGCGATGCGTTAAAGGTTGGGAGAGTAGTTGAGCTTCTGATCATGAACGTATTCAGTGCCCCTCTATAGAAGTAGACATGTTGAAATGATGCGATTGCCTGAGTGAGATGGACACCCCTCTCACTCAGGCAATATGCAATGCTAATTTTCGAACATATCACTACTTACGTTGGTTCTTGGATCGTTTGGATGTACAACTTTGACCAAGCGATCTGCTCTCCTTGAATTCCTGAGATGGTCACACCGCGCGTCATGTGCTTCGTTCCATCAACCTGCGTTCCATGATAGAGTAGTTCAGCCCACACGGTGTCTCCCTCCACTGCTTCACTCAGCACATCTACCTGGAAATCTGGCATCGCTGAGAAAAAGAAACTCCAGTTTTTCCGCACACCTGCCTGCCCAGTAAAATTTCTTTCCGGGTAGAAAGGCTGCTCACTGCGAAAGTCGAGAGCAAAACAAGCCACCATAGCGTCCAGGTCGTGTTGATTCGCGGCTGAAATCATGCGCTCGAATACCAATTTAGGGGAAGAAGGCGTTTGCGTATGCTGTACCTGTTCTTCTAACATCGAAATTCCTTTCTTTCTTGCATAGAACATGTCTTTTTCAGTGCTCACTTGTGGAAAGTCAACCTTCCTCGAAATGTGTTTACTTGACCTTACTCAACGATCCAAGTTGAACATTATTCGTAGTAGTACGGCGAGCTATTTCCTCAAATGGCGTCAGTTTGACGCCGAAGGCACGAGCAGTTTCAGTCATATCCCAGCGTAGATTCGCGGTATCTATATAAATGCCGTTACGTATCAAACGACTCATCACCGGATTTATCGGCTGCATCAGGATGGACATGACACGCATCATCAGTAGAGGGATATGACGTTTTTTCGCCTGACGTCCGCTTGCGCGTTCAAAGATCGCCGCTACCTGATTCATGGTCAGATTCTCCGGCCCACCAACCTCGATCACCATGTTGCTTGCGCGAGGGTCATCCAGCGCGATGCTGACATAACGAGCAACATCCTCCACCGACACAAAATTGATCGGATTATTGCCACGCCCAAAGATGGTGGTCTTGCCCTGCTCCCGGATGGGCTGGCCGATCAACTGAGCCCAAAGCTCCATATACGCGCTGGGGCGGAGGATAGTGAAGCCCAGGCCACTGGCTCGCAGATACTCCTCTGTACGATATTTGATGCGAAAGAACTCCAGTGGAGAATCGGAGCTTGCACCCTGAACGGAGATAAAAATGAAGTGTTTCACGCCAGCAGCTTTAGCGGCATCAATCAGGTGTCGATTGCCCATATCATCAACTGTGCGGGGGTTGTTGTCGCCCTTTCCATCGAGGGCATGCGCAGCAGCTAGCACCTGCTCAACTCCCTGGCAGGCGTTCGCCAGAGAGATAGGATCCTGGAGGTTGCCGCTCACTATTTCTACCCCCTGCTGCTTCAGGTGCGCAAGGCTGAGTGGATTTCTGGTCATTACACGTATCGATTTGCCTTCCGTGAGCAGCTGCTGAACGACAACGCTGCCGAGACGGCCACTGGCTCCAACAATCAAAATCATATATGGCTCCTTTCTCGCTTCTTCATTCTAATGAAGGATATGCCCTGATAGTGCTCTTCCTGTTGGAAGTATAGATGACCTAGCTTGCTTTTACCATGAGGAAGAGGCACATCTTGCTCACATATTTCTTCACTCGGGTTGATGTGCTATCATGGAGCAGAACGAGGCCGTATACAAGGATAAAACATGAAGCAACAGAGCAACTTTGGCACCCTTCTCAAGCGATATCGCCTGGCGGCAGGTCTTTCACAGGAAGCACTGGCGGCCCGCGCAAGCCTGAGCTCGCGCACAATTTCCGATTTGGAGCGCGGCATTCACGATGTACCGCGCAACGATACACTTGAGCTACTGACCAACGTGCTCACCCTGACTGACCTACAGCGCACCTTGCTCCTGGCTTCAGCACGCCCACAGGCTGCTATCTTTGCTGATACGCCTTCATACTCTCCCACACTCGATTTTCCTGTGCCTCCTACTCGGCTGGTTGGTCGAGAGCAAGAACGCTCCCACACGCTTGAGCTACTGCGTCATGCGAGTACGCGCCTGCTCACTTTGACTGGACCATCCGGTGTCGGTAAGACGCGATTTGCACTTCAACTTATCCAGGATATCGCTCCTGATTTTGTCAATGGCGTTGCCTTTATAGCCCTGGCACCTATTCGTGACGCGGCGCTTGTTTCCGGTGCGATTGCTCAGGCACTCGGCATTCATAAATCCGCAAACACATCGCTTGCTGAGCAGGTACAGGCATTCCTGCGCCCGAAGCATTTCTTACTTGTACTCGATAATGTCGAACAGGTACTGGACTGCGCATCTTTTGTGGCCGATCTGCTGGCGAACTGCCCGCACCTGTTCATCCTCGTGACGAGCAGAACACCCCTGCGCCTGCGCGCTGAGCAAGAGGTACAGCTTGCTCCATTTCCCCTGAAAGATGCCGTCACACTTTTTTGCGAGCGAGCCAAAGCGGTGAGACCAACGCAGGTATATGCTGCAAGCGAGGTAGAAGCTATTTGCGAGCAGGTAGATCGGCTTCCCCTGGCAATCGAACTAGCGGCAATGCACGTCAAACTTCTTCCTCTCTCCGAGTTGCGAAAGCGTCTTACCCACCGCCTGACGCTCCTCCGTGATGGGGCAAGAGACCTACCCAAGCGTCAGCAGACAATGGAGAACGCAATCGCCTGGAGCTATGAGCTGCTTACGGAGGAACAACAGCGCTGTTTTCGTGCGCTCGGTGTCTTTGTGGGAGGGTGGACACTTGAAGCGGCTGAAGAGGTCTGCTGGAATCAACAAAACACGATGTCAGAAACGTTCGTACTTATCCTCGCGGCTCTCGTAGATGCCAGCCTCATCCAAGTAGAGATGCCGACAGAGGGCAGGGAACGCTTTGGAATGCTTGAGACGATTCGAGAGTACGCCCTAGGGCAGTTGTGCACAGCAGGAGAGGAAGAACGATGTCGTCGGCAACATGCTGCCTATTACGCGCTGCTGGCAGAAAGCGTCATGGCGTATTTTGGGGAAGAGCAGGGAGCACGCGAGTCGCACATTGCACTGGCACTTGAATTGCCCAACGCTCGTTCCGCCCTGGAGTGGGCTGAGCAAAAGAACGAGGCAGAATTGGGACTGCGGCTGGCAGGCTTCACGCGCCTCTGGCACGTGCGAGGTCAGATGAGCGAGGCCGAGCGATGGATGGAACGCATGCTGGCGCTCGATCAGCGAGCAAGAGAGAGAGGGCAGCCTACTGCGCAGCTTACACAACGCATAGCAATACTCTACGGTTTCGGACGAACCCAAGTGCGGCATGGAAGGGCGGAGAATAGCGCGGAAGCGTACGCGAATGAAGCGTTGCGCCTTGCCCAGAGCATTGGTGATCAGAACGGCATGTGCAACGCATACGCAACGCTCGGCATGATCGCTCAGGCAAACGGTAAACTCAACGAGGCAGAGCGTGCCTTTAGCGAAAGTTACCAGCTTGCCAGGCAGTTAAAGCATAGCGGCCTGATGAGCCGCGCGATGGCTCATCTTTCAGAAGTGGCAAGCATAAGAGGGGATGTAGAGCGTGCCACTGCGCTCCTGGAAGAAGCTCTCGCCAATGCACACGTTAGCGGGATGACGTGGGACATCCCTATTATGACAGGTATGCTTGGTCACCTGGCACACCAGCAGCAGCGCTACGATGTGGCGAAAGCGCATTACCGGGATGCCATCGTGCGCTTTCATACGTTCAACAGCCCCGGCTACATCGCTGGCTGCCTGGAAGGGTATGCCGCTGTCCTCAGCGCGGAAGGACATTACACCCAGGCTACCCGGATGTGTGCGGCTGCAGCAGTTCTTCGCGAACAGATACATGCTCCACGTCTCCAAGCCCAGCGCGAAGCGTTCGAACAAACTGTTGCGACTGCAAGAGCAGTGCTGGATGAGGCGAGCTTTGCCAGGGAATGGGATGCAGGAATGTTGCTCACGCAGGACGAAGCGATTGATAATGCTTTGTCTGAGATGGGCACATAGCAGCGAAAACATCAAGAGACCAACTGCAACGTGCTCACCTGCATATCAAAATAGCGCATTGAAGTAGTGGGATGTGTCCATACGCCTGTCACGACGAACTCGGTCTCTTCGCTCATGAAGTTTGATTTGTCAAGGACACAGCCTTCGTCGTCAAGGAAGCAGCCCAGCCAGCTCGAAATATCTTCAGCATCCAGCAACGGCGCATCCTCGCACACAAACCACTCAGCAATCCCTTGCAGGTACGTATGGAAATCTTGCG
Source organism: uncultured Chloroflexia bacterium (assembly GCA_963778375.1). GTDB lineage: Bacteria > Chloroflexota > Ktedonobacteria > Ktedonobacterales > Ktedonobacteraceae > CAVZTX01. The sequence continues at coordinate 216,531 of CAVZTX010000023.1, forward strand.
AGAGCGGGTGACGCCGGAGAATCTTGTAGCTTTTTTCTTGCACATCCTCGTATCCTGACGCGCGCAGGTATCCGGCGAGCTTCGAGCCCACCCAGCTATCCTCAAAGGCATAGCCATAGTTGGTGCGTTCTTGCTCCCAGCGTTCACGCGCCTGGAAAACGCGAGCTTGCAGACCAGCATCAACATCAGAAAAGCGCATCGTGCCAAAATCAATATCCTTCAGCACAATCCGTCCACCTGGCACCAGGTAGCGACCCATGGCAGCAAACGTCGCGATCGGATCAGGCAGGTATTGACTCACATTCGCGCTAAATATCACATCGGCGCTTCCAACTGGCAGGGGAAGATGCTCCATCAGCCCTTGTTTGTACTCCACCAACCGGGAATACCACCTGCCCTTGTTGCGTCTCTGAGCGGTTACGAGGGCCTCCGGTGAGATGTCCACGCCCAGAATATGGCCCTTCGGACCAATAGCGCGAGCGAGCAGCGGTGTCCAGAGTCCAGGACCACAGCCAGCGTCAACGATCAAACTGCCTGGCTCAAGAGAGAGGTCGCGAATCATTTGCTCACGCTCGGGCGACTTACTGCGGTGATGTGTCTCCAACCACTCGATAGCATTGAGTGGCAAACCACACTCATTAACGTGAACAAGTTTGTCTACTGCCATGTCTTACTTTCATCCTTCTCCCTGCATCGCTACTGACGCGAAGCATAGATGCGGTAGCGTCGTTGCAGCGATGGATAGGTGCCCACATGCATTATGTAGCATTAAAGGTATTTTTAGATTGATGGAAGTATAACATGTAGGAACACAAGAAACAATACATTGTAAACAAATGTAGTACTAAGGTATAAACAATGTTTCAGAAGAAAGTTCTATCAGGATGTTGAGTAGAAAGCTCGTTGAGTGGACAACAGGATGAAATGTGGAAAGGAATGTCTCAGGAGAAACTGTTTGAAGCGTCGTACCGGTGAATTATTCCTGATGGGAGGGAAGTGAGAGTTAGGTAAGCGCAATAAAAAATAGAGCGACTGGAGGTGACAAAACCTCCAGTCGTAAGACTTTGGATTAGCCAAAGATTAATAGGTTTTATTCATACATACAGAAGACTTGATATAAGACCGCGCTCATAGCATAAAAAGAGACTTAGCTCACGGCAAGAGTAGTTTGTAGAGTCGCCATCGGAATCTCCCGACCGATGCAGGCACGTAGATCTTCGCGGTAGAAGCGCCAGGTGCTCCCTACTTTATGGCCAGTAAGTTGTCCAGACCACATGAGGCGGTAGAGAGTTGAGCGGCTCACCCGCAGATAGGTCATAGCCTCTTTGAACGTCAAAAGAACATCATCTTGGATTACTTGCATAACCATGCGATTTCTCCTCTAAAAGATACGAGCACTCGACACCGAGCGTTGAAGTTTGTATCAGTCGATACAAATATTTGTCTCACTGCATGTTATAGTAACCTATAGTGTTACGCTTTTGTGTTGAGGATTAGTTATGATCCGGTTAATTTAGCGAAGCTGTGGTTAGATATTCATTACCAGACAGCCTAGTCCCCGGTGTAACCGACGTTACCACCCTTTTGTCAGGAGTGCATCGAGCACAGTCAGTTCGCATGACACGGGAAAAATGATCATGCCTGTGGTTTCTTTCAAGTGTTGGATAGCATTGCTATTGGTTGGGTCAGCCATAGCGACCGTCAGGCGATTATGGTCGCGGCCAACAGGTGCACAGTGGAGTTCAACCGCGAGTGAGTACGGAATGAGTTGTTTCAAGCGTGGAGGGAGTTGTGCTGGTAACTGCATAAACGGAATGCCGCTGGTGCGCGCTTGTTGAAGGGCCGCCTGCTCACGCTCATCTTCATCCGAACGTCGTGCGTACAGCATTTCCTCTGCTGTACTGGAGGATTTCATGCTCCATGCCAGCGGAGTCACTGCCGGGCGGAAGCGTAACCTGCGTGCAACCAGACCTGTATGGTAGAGCAGAGCTTCCAGCGATGAGCCTGGTTTGGGATATGAGCCAAGGCCGATGAGAACATCCGTCTCACGTTTCAATGGTGGAATGACGGTCTCGGATTGCAGGAGATTGATACTGTGGTAGACCCGCTCTACTATCTTGTGACCGCCTTCCCTGTCCACCTCGGGGAAAATGATAGCTGCCCCTGTTCCATTATGAATCAGGATCGAATCACTGGTACGAATCGTGCGGCGTACATTCGCAAGCACTTGTCCTAGGAAACTCGTGGGCGCATGATAGCGAGGGCGCTTCAGGATCGCCGCTGATTTCGTCACAATGTGAATCGATTCTAATTGGGAAGTATGCAGAAGGAGCACACTGAGAGGAGTTGTACGGGGGAAGTACTTCTCCAATGTCGTGCGCAGATGACTGTTCAATTCAGGAGTTACAGGCAGAATTTGCTCAGCGTCTTCACCGACCTCGTCGGATTCATCTCTGTATTCTGTATGCAGGGAGGAAAGTGATAGACAGGTGCAGCGTTCCGCTGTCGGAACGTCTATATAGGTAAGTGTCGGTAGGGTTATGCCTCTTGCTTCACGCTTCATATTCTATGCCTATTGGAATTTGTGGAAAACTACGTGTTGGAGGTGAGTATACAAGACGAGGATAGAGAAACGATACAAAATCTGTTGTGGTATGGTTAAGAAAGGAGAGAAACGGTTGAAGAAGAGATAGGGGCTACCGCTGATTCAGCGGTCTCCATCGGAAATGGAACTGTGCACCAGTTCCATTTCCGATGGAGACGAGACAGATCGGGGTACTTGTCCCCAGACAGGTACCTGAGATCAATGTTCGATACTGATCGGTGCGGTGAAGGTATATCCGACACCTGGCACCGTCATGATATATTGTGGACTGTTCGCATCCGGTTCAACTTTCTGGCGCAGGTGGCGAATATGGGTTTTGACCAAGCCAGAATCGCCTGCTTCATCGTATCCCCAGACCCGCTCAATAATCATATCGGTTGTCAATACTTGTCCGGTATGGGTAATAAGCAGGTGCAACAGGCGACTCTCAGTCGGCGTCAACCTGACTTTTGTGCCATCGCGGGTCACTTCATGGCGCATAGCATCCAATGTGACCGGTCCAACCGTAATCGAGGAAGAACTACCCGACCCTCTCGTACTCGATGAACGGCGTAAAATAGCTTTGATGCGAGCAAGTAATTGTCGTGGACTAAACGGTTTACGCAGATAATCGTCGGCTCCCATCTCCAACCCACGCACCTCATCATCTTCACGATCATGTGCGGTCAGAATCAAGACCATTGAATTGGTTTCACTCCGCATCTGGCGACACACCTCGAATCCATCGAGTTTCGGCATTTGAACATCAAGGATAACAAGGTCTGGCAATGTTTCTCGCCAGCGTTTGATGGCTTGCTCACCATCAAATGCGCGTATGACATCGTACCCATGTCCCTTGAGCCAGTAGCTCAGCATGTCGACCAGGTCGCGGTCATCATCCGCCACCATGATTTTCACTTAGTCTTCCTCCTACAATGCTGCATTACATTCTACATACTTGGATGACCCAACCGGGATACCTCAAAGATCATCTATATTGCTCTCAATGCTAGTAACGCGATGAGTAGTAGGCAGTAACATCATGATACAATTTGGGCTATAACCAACCATCATATAGAGGAGTATTCGCTCCTAATTGGTATCTCAGGGAACACCTATCTGAATATATCGGCTGAAGAGGAAAACTGATGAATCTTCCTTCTATTTCAGTGAAAGGAAAGACAATATGGAACGTGAAGAATTGCTGGGCTTAGCCTGCGAAGTTGCTCAACGAGCACATTGCCCTTACTCACATTTTCGCGTAGGAGCCGCCCTGTTAGCAGATGGTAGGACCTACGTAGGAGTGAATGTTGAAATATCAAGTTATGGCCTGACACTGTGCGCTGAACGTTCAGCACTGGCGGCTGCAATTGCCCAGGGGGCACGTACCATCACTCATGTAGCAGTTGCCTGCATTGATGCATCTCCGAGCGCAACGATAGGCGAGCGTACTCCGTGTGGTGCCTGCCGTCAATGGCTGGCCGATCTTGCTCCGAATGCAGTCATCTACATTGACGGCGTTGAACGAGACTTCTCAGTCGGGGATTTGCTGCCTTACGCATTTGGCCTATCAGAAAGTCTGTAGGGACCAGATCTATCGCATCCACCCTGATATAGCGGCCCACCCGCTCGTTTTTTGCTCTTGATGCCCAAATTGCCCGAAAATCTACTTGACAGATTGCTTCGTTCTTGTGTACGCTATAATTCTAAAGATATTTAGAGCGCCAGAGTAGTGTCTCCCCGTGCAATGATGCGAGCCTTGCTTTCACCTCGAAGGAGCTTGTATGCGAGCATGTGCAAATGTGCACTACTCAAATCTGCCAATCGAATATCCCAAGCTACCAGTGGCATCGTATGTTCTTGTGTGGTATCCTCAACTCTCCAACCAGCGTATTGTTCGTAACACACTCCTCTTGCATTCAAGCGTTTCCTCACGTTTCCTGTAGCCGCTATACACCCAAAAAGGAGCAAAGGCATGACGGCGCAATTTACTATCGGCATTGAGGAAGAGTTTCAGATCGTAGATCGGCACACAGGCGAACTGCGTCCCCGTATTCATAGCATTTTAGAAAAAGGCACTCCCATCTTTGGTGAGAAAATCAAAGCGGAAATGCTCCAATCGACGGTAGAGCTAGTGTCTGATATTTATCCAAACATCACGACCGCGCGTAAAGAAATGCAGAACTTGAGAGTCATGCTGGCTCGTCTTCTAGAACAGGAAGGGCTGGCACTTATCAGTGCGGGCACTCATCCTCGTGCGTTATGGCAGAATGAGGTGCGCTCGGTTTCTGATCGCTATGCCGAGTTAGAAGATGAGTTGCAGGATATTGCGCGGTCAATCTTGATCTTCGGGCTGCATATACATATTGGTATTGAAAGCCCGGATATAGCCGTGACGCTGATAAACCAGTTGCGTACCTGGCTACCACACCTACTTGCCCTCTCAACAAATTCTCCCTTCTGGGCTGGACGTAACACGGGTCTCAAGTCGTATCGCTCCGCGATTTGGAAGAGTTTTCCGCGTAGTGGTGTTCCCGATCTATTCTCTTCAAAAGAAGGGCTGGATAACTACGTGCAAACGCTCATCAATACGGGCTGTATCGATAACGGTAAGAAAATCTGGTGGGACGTACGGCCACATCCATTTTTTGGCACGATTGAGTTTCGTATCTTCGATATGCCCGCAACGTTTGATGATATGATTGCACTTGTGGCACTTTCTCAAGCGCTTGTTGGCAAGCTGGCATGGCTTCATAAGCGTAACATGACCATCTATACACTGCCACGTAACTTTATTGATGAGAACAAGTGGCGTGTGATGCGTTATGGACTGGATGCTGAGGTGATCGATTTCGTACATGGGCGACGTTTAAGTGTACGCGAGTCAATAGGTGAACTATTGGACTTCGTTGATGATGTTCTCGATGATCTGGGTAGCCGCCAGGAAATTCACTACCTACGCACGCTGCTCGGAGACCCACGCGGCACAGGTGCGGATCGCCAGTTAGCAGTGTACCAACAAACCGGAAGTATGGATGCTGTGATCCAATTTTTGATGCAGCAGACCATACAGGGTATCCCGATCGGCGTTACTGCGCAATCAACTGCAAGTTGACGGATACAGGGGCTCAATGGAGCGCCCCTGATGATCCACCTATCCTACACAAAATTGGCAAAATCCCCCACAAGTCCCACTACGTTGTTTGCTTTGGTACAGGATGATATAATCCCATCTACGCATATCCGCGAAGAACAACAGCCAGGGCAGGGGCGGTCAAACACATGGGCAAAAAACTCACAATTCTGTGCCTCACATTCGTTGTGTTTGTGGGCATATCCGGCGGTTATGTAGTGGGGGGCTTGCAGGCCTATTTTCGCTATCAACATACGCTTTTTTGTGGTGGCTTGTTGCCTGTGCATATCTGCGTGCCGCAGTTCTCACAAACGCCAATTTTGAGCGCATTCTATCCATCCTATGTTGCCAGGCATACTAGCATTTTTACCGTCAGGTATAGCAGTGATAGCCCGAAAGAGCTTGTGATCAATGTGAATATTAAGGGGTTTAGCCAGGTGCAGACGCGGACGGTTCAGGCGACTTCTAGCGAGCAATCCGCGAATTTTACCCCTCCATTGCTCAGTCATGATGTGCTGCGTAAATTAACTGCTGATGAGAATACCCTTTTGCATGTGCAGGTGACTGACATGCAAGGCCATTCATTCTATGATGGTGATAGTGCTTTAGTCCTTCTTTCACGTCTGTCAATGCAATGGGAGGCATCTACCCTCTCACAGATTGCCGCCTGGGTGACGCCAGGTGATCCCGCGATTGGGTCTCTGGTTGCCAAAGCTAACACACGATTGCCCCAGGAAACTCCGCCCGTACCCGACGCTATGATTGGATATAATGATGGGAATGCCACTCCCCAGGATATCAAAGACCAGGTCGACGCAATTTTTGATGCTCTGCGGCTTGATTATCACATACAGTACCGTCAGGAAGATATCCGGTATGGCGGGCCTCACGATACAAAGGCTGTATTACAATCGGTGAAACTCCCGGCGGAGGTGTTGCAAGAGCGCAGTGGAATGTGTGTCGAACTCACGGTCCTGCTGGCATCAGCAGTTGAGAGTATAGGACTGCACGCCGAACTGATCATTATTCCCGATCACATGTTTCTTGGGGTTGCAGTTACACCTGATAATAAGCAGTTTGAATACTGGGACACCGTCCTGGTTAATAAAAAAGATGCAGGCGTATCAGCCAATATTGCAACCGATAGCGTCTATGCGCTAAACCTGAAACAACATACGATTGTCGATACGATCCTGATCGATGGCGCTCGCAATGCCGGCATTGGTCCAATGGTCTGAGAGAGAGGGATGCAATTACGAGTAGTATAGATTTCCCCAGTTGGTTTAATTCAGGCTGTTATGGTGGGCTGGCGTGCTGCATGCTTGGTATTGCCGTCAACGCGCTCTATACTACATTACGCAAACGTGGCACAACTCGGCAGTTGGCCGGAGCCATTGTGCTCTGCGTTTTCTCTGCATTATTGCTCTTGCCTGCCATCATCTGGTTCAATGTTCGTTTCAGTTCCGAGCTTCCTACGCTCCTGGTAGGGGCGATGCTCACATACGTGGTCGTATGGGGGTGGTTGGTTCCAATGGGGATCACTAGCGTCTATTGCCTGTTTACGAGGCCACGTTTGACAAATACCTCAGTCTCGATACGTGTTCCGCGCAAACGTACTACTCGTGGCAATGCTGCCGCCGGTGTTGTAGTAACTCCTCCAAAAAGCCAGCCAGGCGTGCCAGCACCTTTTGTCTTTGGAGAAGATGTACCGTGGGGTTGGCTCGAACACCGTGGAGGACGATTTCCGGGGCAGCGACTAGCATTGAAGCGCAGCATGATCACGATAGGTCGAGAAGAGGATAACGAGGTGTGGCTCGATGATGATACGGCTTCTCGCTATCACGCGGAACTTTCCTGGAATCAAGGACGAGTTTACATCACTGATCAAGATAGTTTGAATGGAATTGTGCTGAATGGTCGTCGTATGCGTGGCACAATGCCCGTCGAGCACGGAGACTCAATCGAGATCGGAGCGCACCACTTCGTCTTTGAAAAAGCTGAGCTACCATCTGGCTTGAGCGAGCAATCCGATCCACTGATGCGCCACGTTGGAGGGTTTATGATGCGCCAACCTTCCCCTATAGTGGACGAGAGAGAAGCCAAGGGAATTGAAACGCCCTCCCCAAGCTCCGTTGAGGCGGTAGACGCAATCAATCCGCCCCTAGAGGTTCCTCATGTTAGTTTGCCTACAACGCCTCCGCCAGCGTCAATGAAGATAAGTGCAGAGGCATGGCAAGACACAGACACAGCGGAACTCGAGTCTGTACCGCTTTCCTCTCAACTCAACATACAGAGCAGTGCTTTCGTGATCTGCAACGGAGAGATGGCAGGTAAAACCTTCCTGGTGGATCGTCCCTTGTTGACTATTGGGCGCGGTTTTGAAAGCGATATCGTAATCAATGACACTTCGATTTCGCGCCTTCATGCCCAGATCGTGCGCCAGGTCAATGGCGATTATGTGCAAGACCTTGCTAGTCGTAACGGTACGAAAGTGAACGATGAGCTTCTAAAAGCTCCACGCTTGCTCTCGCAGGGTGATATTATCTGCCTGGGAAATATTCGCCTGGAGTATATGCTTGTGCCAGATGCTCAGACCAGCCCGCTTCCCCCTCTGCCTGTTTCATTACTCCCTCGCTCCATTAGTGGGCCTGTACCACTACGCCTGCCAAGTAAACCCAAAGAGTGATGGCCAAGTACACATGACTCATGCTACTCCACCCGGAAATTGTTGATAGCCTGCCTAGATAAAATAGGTCTGCCGTGACCGGGATAAAGGTAGTAGACTTCCAGGCTGATCAGTGTTTGCAGCGTCTCCTCTAATTGGCGACGATTGGTCCTTCCCCGCACAAGCTGTGCACCACCTTCCACTGTGATTACGGTGTCACCGCATAAAAGCTCACAGGTAAAAGGATTATACAGGCAGAGACTTTCGGGAGTATGGCCAGGACTTGCAATTACTCGCCAATCAGGGTGATTGGGTAGCCCTGCCACATCTTCTAACCACACATCTACTAACTGAATCTGGCGTGAGTATTCTGGAGGAAAAAGATCAAGATGATGAAATGCGCCGGGCAGTACCTGACCGGCCAGATGTGATACCCCTGGAATCACCTTACTGCCGAAGGTTTGCTCCTGAACTAGTTGATGAGCGGCTGTGGAAGCCGCAACAGACGCCTTGCAAACTTGACGGAGTGGCTCGACTCCGCTTGTATGATCGGGATGCAGATGGGTCAGAACAATCAGATCAATGTCGTCAGGAGAGCGATGAAGAAAATGCGAGAGATAATTCAGCATCAAATGCACATTCAGTGGGGACCCTGGATCCACGATGACAATGCGCTCCTCAGCAATCAAGTAGGTGTTTGCCATTGAAAAACGATCAGTGATCGTATGTACCCGACGCGGCTGCCGGGCAAGAGGAGGTAATGACTGCTTGTGCTCAATGGCGATGTCCAAGTTACTCTCCAACATAGTAAGTGCGGGTCAATACATCGACGATGGGCACTATTAATCGGCCCTACATTTCCTCGAAAAGGATATGAAAAAATGCTGTTTTTTCCACTTGTATATGTTACAATGAATATGTGGTTTAGGCAAAGGTCAGTAGTATCCCGGCCCCGGTTTCGCTCCGCCATCCGGAATCTAGGGAATGGCTGCCTGGCTAGAAGCTTCTGTGTTTCTGTGACCACCTCGAGATATCTTACCCAGGCAAGGGTTGCATACAAAGCGTATCTCCCGCGGATGATCCACTATTCAATCCATAGCATGTTGTAAGGCGGAGCGAACACAAAAGAAGGGGAACTATTCACCCATGATGTCCAATGAAGGATACACAGACCGTATCCTCACCTGCCGAGACTGTGGACAAGAATTCACTTTCAGCGCTGGCGAACAGGAATTCTATGCAAGTCGAGGCCTGACCAATGCCCCCGGTCGTTGTTCAACCTGTCGTGCTGCCCGCCGAAACGGC
>CAVZTX010000024.1:0-130284 GCA_963778375.1 uncultured Chloroflexia bacterium
CTGCCTTGATCATCTTCTTGAGCATATTTTTGTGCATGTTTATGTTCTATTCCCTTCGCATTATCAGATCGCGTCGATTACAATAGAGAGATAGTCGATTGTAGAAATTGTTGGCGAATGAATATCATGAAGTTGTAGGGGCAACATTTAGAGCAATTCCAATAGGTACGGTGTCAGGATTTTATCGTGTCTTACTGTGGAGATACCCTACTCGAGATATTCTAGTTAGCTTGATACGTTCATAATCTGCTCCTACGTTATCCACTTTCGCTTGGTCGATTGCTATTACCAATTCATAATATTTCAATCAAATTGATTAATTGACACTTCTCTTCTGTTTTGTTATAATGAGCGCATCAGCTTTTGTGATTTATAGGCGACTTGTGTATCGTACCTCTATTCTACCTCATCCCATTATGTTCGAGAGGGGGAATTTCATGGCTCAGCATGTGGCAAAACAGCTTGGCAGTTATTATCTCATTAAGCTAGTGGGAGAGGATGGCTTTACTGAGAACTATCTCGGAGAGCATCAGAAGTCACGGGCGCTAGCAATCATTAAAATCCTGCCTACGCAACTGATAGATGGCAATGTAGAGCGTTTTCTTAGCGGCGCACGTTCTCTCACTAATTTGATGCATCCTCATATTTTGAAAGTGCTTGAATGTGAAGTGGAGGAGAATACTCCATTTCTGGTCGTGGAATACGCTCCCCATGGAAGTTTACGCCAGCGTCATCCCAAGGGCACACGACTTCCGCTATCTACAATAGTAGATTATGTGAAGCAGGTTGCCGATGGATTAAAATATTCGCATGAAAGAAACTTGATCCACCGTGATATCAAGCCAGGAAATATGCAACTAGATCGGCATGATGAGGTGTTGTTGAGTGACTTTAGCGCTGATTTGATTGCCAGGACGTTCGAGCAAGAGCGAAAATCGCCAGATTGCGGGTACTATACTCTATATGGCACCAGAGCAGATTGAGGGGAAGCCAGTCCCGGCGAGCGATCAGTATTCTTTGGGAGTCGTCGTCTACGAATGGCTGAGCGGCAGTTGTCCCTTTACTGGCTCTTTCAATGAAATTGCGGTTCAGCATCTCATGATGCCACCGCCTTCGTTGCATGAACTCTTCCCGGCAATCTCACCCGAGTTGGAGCAGGTGGTAATGACGGCACTTGCCAAAGATCCGAAGGAGCGTTTTGGAACGATAAGCGCGTTTGCCAACGCCTTGAGCCAGGTTCGCCAAGCTGATATGACTCGCCCTTTTGCTCCATCTTACACAAGTAAACCGGCGTTGGACTCCAACACTCCTCTAGGGTCCGATGTATCGCGGTCAGTGCCATTATTTGAACCCCTCGCATCAAGCACAACGCTTTCTTCGGCAGCATCCACCGCGCTTGCAACGCCGCCGATAGGGGGGCCAGCTATTACACCGATCACCCCATCTAGGGAAGAGGTAACTCCTCCTGCCGGAATTCCGGTGGGTGCAATACATCAGCTCCAACAGGCTTTCGAATTTTCGGAACAATCAACTACAAAGGAGCAGGTTGTTTCCCGGCGAACAGTGCTAGTAGGACTTGTAGGAGCAGGATTGGTTGTGGCAGGTGGTGGATTGATCTGGCAAACGCAACGCCTATTAGCGTCAGGAACTCTCTCTGGGAGCCAGGTAGCTTCGGCTACCGCTGCCTCAACACCCCCGCCTCATATTGCTCCTGGCTCTAAAGTGCTAAAAAGCTCCTCGCCCATTTATCGTGGACATACTGCTCAGGTAGAGGCTATAGCTTGGTCTCCTGATAGTAGGTTTATTGCCTCTGGCTCTTATGATCAAACTGTGCAGATATGGGATGCTGTTTCGGGAATCCCTTACTCTACCTATCGAGGCCATCATGATAAACTCCGCTATGTGGCCTACTCACTGGATGGCGCACTGATTGCCTCTTCAAGTGATGATCAAACTGTGCAGATATGGGAGGCCGCGACGGGGAAACACCTTCTGACCTATAAAGGGCATACTGGGGCTGTGCACCGAGTGGCATGGTCACCAGATGGCAAGCAGATAGTATCTGCTAGTGCGGATCAGACCGTGCAAATATGGGAAGCAGCGACGGGGAAACGCCTTCTGACCTATAAAAAGCATACGGGGCAAGTGCGAGTGGTGGCCTGGTCGTATCATGGACAATATATTGCCTCAGGAGGCGATGATTGGAAAGTCCATGTATGGGACCCTAGCAGTGGGCACGACTTCTTTGTTTATCATGGTCATAAGGGACCTTTGGGCGGTTTAGCCTGGTCGCCCGATGACAAGCGCATTGCCTCCAGTGGCACAAATTTGGATCATACCTCTCAGGTTTGGGATGCAATTACAGGAGCAAATGTCCTCACCTATCGAAATCACCAGCGAGCAATTTGGGGTCTGGCGTGGTCACCTAATGGTCAATATATCGTCTCCGCAAGTAATGATACCACAGCTCAAGTCTGGGATGCGGTAACAGGGAAACCACTCATTACCTACATCGGTCAGAATGACCAGGTAATTCCTGTAGCATGGTCACCCGATAGTACTCGAGTTGTCTCTGGCAGTAAGGATAAGACGGCTCGAGTCTGGAAAGTGACATAAACAAGAAAAAATGGTCAGGTAACTGTATACAGTCCTCAATGGGGAAGTGGAGGCAAGAATGAGCACTAATTTCCAACGCTTAGGCAAATATGAACTTCAGCAGCGTTTAGGACGCGGCGGTATGGGTGAAGTATGGAAAGCCTATGATCTTCAGTTGCACCGCTATGTTGCCATCAAGCTGCTGCATGCCGACTTACAAAATGACCCTCAGTTCATCACCCGTTTTGAACGTGAAGCGCAGCTCATCGCGTCGCTGAACCATCCAAACATCGTCCAGGTACACGACTTCCAGATCTCACGGAACACAGGGAGTGTAAATGGGTCTACCACCATTGCTTATATGGTGATGGATTACATTGAGGGGTCAACCCTGGCCGATTATATCAGCAGCACCTCCTTTGCAGGAAGATGCCCTTCCGCCTCTGAGATTCTGCATCTATTTACCTCAATGGCAAGAGCAATCGACTATGCTCATCAGCAAGGCATGATCCATCGCGATATCAAGCCTGCCAACATTTTGCTTGACAAGCACAATACCTCTCTCAATGTAATGGGCGAGCCTATTCTCACCGACTTTGGCATTGCCAAATTGTTGGGAACTTCTACCGGCAGTTCTAGCGGTTTGTGGCATGGTACAGAACTCTATATCTCACCGGAACAGGCTCAAGGCTATGTGGGCAACGAACGCAGCGATCTATATGCGCTTGGTATCATTCTCTATGAAATCTGTACAGGCGCATTTCCATTCCAGGGCAGTAATCCAACTGAGATCATGATGCAGCATATCAACAAACAGCCCCTTGCACCTGACCTGGTCAATCCCCAGATTTCGCCCGCGTTAACGGCCATAATTTTGCGCAGCATTGCCAAGGACCCTGCAAATCGTTTTAGCAGCGCTTCAGCCATGTCTGCTGCTCTTGCCGAAGCATTCGATCTGCCTGTGCCTGAAAAGCTAGACTTGTCCGTATTTCCAGACGATGTTGCGAGCGAACCAACCCTTTACAAACCGCTTCCTTCTGATATACAGCTAGTCAAGACCTCGACACCACCTCCTGAATCGGTAGCTACTCTGTTGTCCAGAGCGTCAATAAGTGGGGCTGCCTCTATGGGTAATATTCCCTCTAGTTCGACTGTGCTAGAAGCGGGAACTTCTGCTCTCGCAACTACACCGTCTTCTACAGCTACGCTAGTTTCTTCTCAGCCGCGCAGAAAAAGGCGGCGAGGTCTCTTTATCACGTTACTACTCCTGATACTTGTACTGATAGGTTCAGGTTTGGTGGGCTTTTTCCTCTTTTCTCATGGAAAACAATTTACGGGGCACGCGTACTTTGTCAGTAGTCTCTCGGGGGCTGATGATGAATTGCTGATTGATCTTCACAATGTTCCGAATCCTTCTTCTGGCAAAAGCTACTACGGCTGGCTCTTAAGTGATAAGAGCCAACATTCGGTACTTTCGATCTTCCTTGGAGTACTACCTGTCAGCAACGGGGCAGTGCATATGACCTATCAGAATGCGCAGAATACCAACCTGCTTGGAATCACCAGTCGTTTTCTTGTGACAGAAGAGGATGCGAATTCGAGGCCACACTCACCTTCGTCAGATCAGCAGACCTGGCGCTATTATGCCGAGTTGTCGCAAGCACCGAATCCTGGAAATCACCTGAGTATGCTTGATGTGCTGCGCAATCTTCTTGTTAATGATCCTACGTCCAAGGAAGCTGGGCTAGGAGGCCTCAATAGCTGGCTCTTTAAGAATACGGGTAAAATTCTGGAATTTGCTGGTACCGCTAGAGACTATTACGGAGATCCAACAAGTTCTGATTTATGCGGGAGCATTTCTTCCGTATCCTCGTTTTGCTTGATGGCGAAGCAGGTGCTCAGGTGGACCTACCGCAGGGCGTATCTCCATCTTCCGTGATCGGTGCTCCTGTTGGCCTCCTGGGATTTAATTTCCAGGATCCAATATCATTTGGTACTAGCTACCTCGGCAAAGTCCGCGCAAACCTTTCCATGCTTGGACAAGCCCCAGGCGCAACTCGGAGTCTGATCCAGCAGGTCAATTCGATCAATTCTGCTATTGATAGGATTAAGAACTGGTTAGGGCAGGTGCAGGCGGATGCAAGGCAACTGGTCAAAATGACTCCCACACAATTGCTCTTGCCTTCAACTCGGTTTCTTCTAGATGCTATGCAGACCTCGGCCTTTTATGCCTACACGGGTTCACTTGACCCATCGGCGAACAAGCTCCAAGAAGGTGCAACACAAATCCATTTTGATATTCAGCAATTGGCAACCTTCGATATCGCGCCATACACTTCGTCCTAAATTTTAGATCGTAAGTTACGTTCAGATAGTATCGCACTATCATGGCTGCTTCATATTATGAGAATCCATCTTTCAAGCACGAGGGAGATACCTATGAGTACAACTAGCGCACAACTTCTTGGGAAATATGATTTGCGTGAGCTTTTGGGGCGTGGACGTATGACTGAGGTCTGGAAGGCTTATGATACTCAGTTACAGCGCCTCGTCGCTATTAAGATTCTCCATGCTGATCTGCAGAACGATCCAGACTTTATGGCGCGCTTTGAAAGTGAGTCAAGGATCATTGCTTCTCTGTATCATTCCAATATCGTGCAGATCCATGATTTCCATATCTCCGCTGAACCTGAACGAACGAGCATCTACATCGTGATGGATTACATCGAAGGTCCAACGCTGGCTGAATATATCCATGTTACCTCTTATCAACAGAAATTTCCCTCCGCTGCCGATATTGTGCATCTGTTTACTGCTCTCAGTCTTGCTGTAGACTATGCCCATCAGCAAGGTATGAGGCACCTGGACATTCATCCAGACAATATCCTGCTTTATAGAAGAGCGGAAAAGGCATCACCAGCTTCAGAGAGTGCAGTGGGTGAACCGATTCTCATCAACCTGGGTATTGCGAAGTTATTGAGCACAAATACAAGTGTACTTGGTGGTTCGTTGCTGAAAACCATTCCTTATGTCTCACCGGAGCAAGCTAAGAGCAATATTGGGATAGAGAGTAGTGATATCTATTCACTGGGTGTGATCCTGTATGAAATAAGTACTGGAAAACCACCATTTCAAGGCGATAGTGCTTCCGCAATCATGAAGCAGCATATAAACACGTTGCTGCCACCACCTTCTCTTGTAAATCCTATGATCCCGCCTACTTTAGAGCAGGTCATTTTGCGTAGTCTTGCCAAGGATCCTATAGAGCGATTCCGTGATGCATCTTCTATGGCTACCGCTATTGCTGATGCTTTTGATATACCTGTTCCTGAGAGTCTGAGCCGCCCTAGCTCCTCGCCAGAGATCACGCAAAACGCCATCACTTTCGCCCCTGCCGCGTCATCTCTGTCAACTGTAGTGGTGCAATCGGCTACAACTGATGGTAGTGTGACGCCTCCAGGCACAACTCCTGTAATACATTCGGTTTTAGATACACCACGTATCGCGTTATCGCAGACACCGATGCCTACCCCTACCACGCTATCAATTCCAGTTCAACAGACGCAACTGCCACAAAGAAAACGCAAGGGTTTATTTATTTCATTGGTTGTATTGGCGATACTAGTACTAGGAAATGTCGTCCTAGGCGTTTTTTCTTTCGTCTCTCATAGAGGGCCGGTTATTGCCTCAAAAACAATCGTGGGGTCAGCATTCTTAATTAGTAGTGGACAGTTAAGTGATAGTAATAGTCAGGGCATCAACGATGAGATGCAGATCGATTTGCACAATATTGCTGCTCCTGCCTCCGGCAAAAGTTATTATGCCTGGCTCCTGAATGATAGATTAAGTAGCATCCAAACCTGCATGACAGGGGGTACAATCCAAATAATAAATATTCCTCTTGGAGAATTACCTTTTGACCATGGGACAGTGCATTATCTCTATAAGGATCCGACCCATAGGAACCTGCTTCGATGCACTAGTCGTCTTCTGGTCACCGAGGAGAATAGCAATAGTATACCGAGTCAGCCGACTAAAGATGTCAATGCATTACGCTTCTATGCTGAGCTTCCCCAGCAACCTGATCCTAATAACGTTCAGAACTACAGTGTGCTTGATGAGCTTCGTTTTCTGCTTTATGAAGGTGGTGACCTCAAAGGAACCTTTAATCTGGATGGTGGTCTCAATATTCGGCTCCTGAGAGATACGGAGCAGATTTGGGAGTGGGCTAGTAGTGCTCGGGATACATGGTATGGGCAGAATACAGACATAGGAAGTAGACAGTTTATACAACGTCAGCTTATACGCATCTTGGACTACCTTGATGGCAAAATTTCCATTGACTCGGATTTGCCACCAGGGACAGAAGTGTTGGTGAATCCAGTGAATTTTCAAATTGCACTACTACAGCAGAGTCCAGGAGCGGATAGTTATATAACGCGCATTATTAATGCACTGAGTACCTTAACTAGTGCTCTTGGCACAACGCCACAAATGCAAACACTTAGCAAGGGAACCATCAACGATATTGGAAATATTCAGAAATGGTTACAGCAGGTACGTACTGATGCTAAGCGGTTGTTTGTGTTATCGCAGTCTGATACACAGCTATCACAACTATCACAACCTGGGGCAAAGTCCATTTTAGATACTATGCAGTCGCTGACAAGCTTAGCATTCATTGGCCAGATCGATCCATCTACCGGTAAAGTACAGCGCGGCGTTACACAGATTTACTATAACATCGAACAATTGGCAACCTTTAACATTTCCCCATACTAATTGACAGAGCAGTAAGGCGAGCCGTAAGGGACGATTGATCGTGGCCATTACCAATTTGTCGGCTTAAAGTAAGGATGATGATGAGTACTGGACATCGGCGCATTGGAAAATATGAACTACACGAAATTCTAGGCCGTGGTGGCATGGCGGAGGTCTGGAAAGCCTTTGATCCATTTCTCCAGCGCTATGTTGCTATCAAAATCCTGCACGCCGACTTACAGAGCGATACGGATTTTATCAAACGTTTTGAGCGTGAGGCGAGGGTCATCGCTTCATTGCGTCATCCTCACATCGTACAGGTACATGATTTTCAGCTCGTTGACCCTTCTGATTCGGGAAATGCCAGGGCCTATATGGTGATGAAGTATATTGAAGGCCCTACTTTGACTGAATACATACGCCGTACCTCGAGGGGAGGCAACTTCCTTCCAGCAACTGAACTGATCCATCTCTTTACATCTGTGGGTGCAGCCGTTGACTATGCGCACCAGCATGGGATGATCCATCGTGATATCAAACCATCCAATATCATGCTTGATAAACGTGCTCGTTCCCGCTACCAAATCGGTGAACCCATCCTTACCGACTTTGGCATCGTCAAATTGATCGGAGCCTCAACAGGTACCCTCAGTGGCTGGTGGATGGGAACTCCCAACTATATTTCCCCGGAGCAGGCCCAGGGACATCAGGGTAACGAGCGCAGCGATATTTACTCCCTAAGTGTCATCCTTTACGAAATCTGCACAGGTGTACGTCCTTTCCTAGGGGATACCCCTATTTCAGTTATCATGCAGCATATGAGTGCTATACCGACCGCACCAGAGCTTATCAATCCGAAGATTTCTCCTGCTCTTTCAGAGGTCATTATGCGTGGTCTTGCCAAAGATCCCGATGAACGCTTTCCGAGTGCCTCAGTCCTGGCATTAGCAATTGCCCAGGCACTCAATACCTCACTTCCCATCAGTTTGAACTCAACCCCACCCACAGTCGGTAATACCCCTATACAAGCGAATATGACGCCGGTTTTTCCCGCAAATACGCTGTCTTCACCCTCTCCTGCCGCTTTATCTACTCCGCAATTTGTAACATCTTCGGATAGTGGATCAAGAGCTTCTATAACGCCTCCTGATGCGTCACCGGTTGGTAGTATTGTCGGTATCCCTTCCAGGGAGACCTCATTTCAAGACTCACCATCGCTGACACCATCATCTTTGCCACCACAGCTTTCGCCGGTACCTGCATTTGAACAGCTTAGACGCAGTAGACGTTATCAGGCCATTCTGATAGCTTTATTTGTTGTCTTATTGGTTGGCTCAAATATTGCTACGTTCTTCATCACTTCATCATTGAATACGGGAAGCACAAGTACTGTTGGACAGGCATATTTCGTTAGCAGTGAACCAGGAAGTAGTAATTCCACACAGGGCATCAATGATGAGTTGCAAATTGATTTACATGATATTGATTCCCCTGCTCCTGGCAATAGCTATTATGCATGGTTATTAAACGACGAAGGTTTAAGCTCAATAGTGCCTGTTTTCCTTGGAGCATTAACTGTCAATAATGGAGTCGTTCACTTTCTTTATCCTGGTGATACCACGAACTTGATAAACAACAATAGCCGCTTTGTCATCACTGAGGGAAGAGCAAATAGCCTGCCAGATCAATCAACTATCAGTGATCAATCAACCTGGCGCTACTACGGCACGCTTCTAACATCAAGCACGAATAATTTGTATACGGTCACCCCTCTACAAGCCCTACGCAATCTTCTTTTCCAAAGTTCAGATTTATCCAATATAGAGGTACAGGGCAGTCTGGATATGGGATTTTATCAAAACGCACGACAACTTGTACAATTAGCTCGCAGTGCTTTAGATAGCTATAACTCAAAAACTCCCAATACTATACATACCCAAGTCATTGATATTCTGAACTACCTGGTAGGCACATCAAATGTTCAAACAGAAGTAGGGACCACCAGTCCATTGCCGTTGACTGATTCAACGCTTAATCCAATAAAGGTATCGCTTCTAACTCCTACATTTACTCAGACCTCAGTAAGTTACTCAGACCTCATTGCCAAGCAGATGAATTATATTAGTGCGGCCTCCAACATAACAACTGACACTAGTATCCTTGTCCAGCAAATCGGGCGGGTTCTCAACAATATAGATACCATCTGGTTGAAACAAGTACGCCAGGATGCAGATTTGTTAGCGAGGATGGATACCACCCAATTACTTTCGTTACCAACCCAATCTATTCTGGAGCGTTTGGAGTCGGAAGCTGGTAAAGCCTTCTACGGTTACCTTGACACCTCCTCCGGCAATGTGCAAGAGGGTGTGGCCTGGATTCACGAAAATATCCAGCGCCTGACAGTTTTCAATGTCTCCAAAGTTTAATCGTTATTTTTCATGGAGAACTGAGCACAAGAAGTGGGGATCAAAGATCTGTGACTCCTTTGATCCCCACTTCTTGTGCTCAATGTTCACAGCAGAACGGATAGCAAAGCACTTGCCATCAAGGGGTAATATGTTGCACAATAATAGTATCTTCTTGTACGTTAACGTTAAGGTTAAAGAATATGGTGGTTAAAAGATTATGCGTTTTTCTCGTTTTTCTTCTGATGTTTCAAATGATGCTACTCAAAGGAATGAGCTGCCTGCAGAGGTAGAGACAAAGCAAGATAATGGATATCAGTGGACGGCACTCTCTGTCACAACCGTTGGTGCTCTGTTAGGGGCTATTCAAGGGTCGGCTCTCTTGATTGCATTGCCGAATATACTGGCTGAACTCCACGCAACTTTTTTCACGATCATGTGGGTTTTGCTAGGATACTTGCTTATCGTCACGGTTTTGACGCCGATTATTGGGCGTTTAGCCGATCTTTGGGGACGTAAGCGTCTGTATAATACGGGTTTTGTGATCTTCGCTGTTGGCTCGCTCATTGCAGGGCTTGCACAGCCGCAGTTTCACGGTGCTGACCTCGTCTTTGGACGCATTGTTCAGGGTATAGGCGGTGCTCTACTGATCACAAATAGCACAGTAATCGTCACGGATGCCTTTCGCAAAGGCCAGGTAGGGTTAGGACTGGGTGTGAACCAGATTGCAGGCGCAGCAGGTTTTCTGATTGGCCCAATCGTTGGCGGACTGCTCACTGAGTTTTCCTGGCGTTGGGTTTTTCTGTTTAATGTCCCGATAGCAATTTTTGGCGCGTTGTGGGGAATCTGGCGGCTGCGTGAGCCGGTACGCCCCTTGGAGCGCCAGCCAATGGACTGGTTTGGCAGTATCAGCTTAAGTGTTGGCCTTGCCGGACTACTTCTGGGCTTGAGTATGCTTGCATTTCCTATCCTACCTCAACCTGTCACTATGGCTATACTCGTTATTGGTATCGTCAGCCTTGTGGTCTTCGTGGCTATCGAGCCGCGCATTAAAGTGCCGCTCATTCAATTGCGCCTCTTCCGTAGTCGTCTGTTTGCTCTGGCAAACTTAAGCGGCTTACTCAATGGCATTGCGCGTGGTGCTGTGCTATTCTTGCTCATCTTCTTTCTGCAAGGCCCATATGGAAAAGACCCGCTGACCGCAGGATTGATGCTGATTCCCTTTGGAGCTGCATTTATGATCGTTGGCCCTTTGAGTGGACGGCTCTCTGATCACGTTGGCTCCCGACTGTTGACACCTATTGGATTGGGTATCTCTGCGATAGCTTTGTTTGCGCTCACAACCATCAACCAGTTTACTCCGTACTGGGTACTGTCCATCTATATGGCGTTAATGGGAGGTGGTTCTGGATTCTTTGTCTCACCAAACACTAACGCAATAATGAGTTCCGTTGAACCGCATACACGGGGCGCGGCAGCAGGCGTGCTGAACATGCTGAATAATACAGGGCAAATGCTCAGCATCGCAATTGTCTTCCCACTCGCGTTGAGTAAGATACCCTTTGGTGCAGTTCAGCAGGTGTTTATCACTGGTGGTGGCATGGGGAATTTTGCATCGGCAATTCCGCCTTTCCTCTCTGGCCTGCACCTGGCATTTCTTGTCTCTTTCGCCCTGAGCATTATTGCCGCAATTGTGGCCGCATTGCGCCCCACGCATGGAGGGAGAGATTACACAGCCGTATCGTCTGGCACAAGGTAGGTCATACTAGAGGAATAACCAGGGTACCATCTTCATGAGGCGCGGCTTATCGCGCCTCATTTAATTCGGTAAATTTTTATTTTTCCATCAAATCTTGTCTTTGTTTTAGTAGTATGCTATAATAGTTTTAATAAGTTAAAACCTTTGTTTCTAAGGAGATAAACCATGGAGGAGCCAATTCAAGACCTTGCACCGCGTATCAGTGATTGCTTGAAAGTCATCTATACCATGCAGGAACGTGGGCAAAAGGTTTCGACCTCGGCGGTGAGCGAGAGTCTAGGCGTGAGCGATGCCACGGTCACGATGTTGTTCAAGGATTTCGCGTCAGTTGGTTGGGTTGAGCATGTGCCTTATCGGGGAGTACGTCTGACGGCGTTGGGTGAACGCAAGGCTATGGAGGTCATCCGGCATCATCGCTTGCTCGAACTTTACTTAGCACGTGAACTCGGTTATAGCTGGGATAAAGTACATGACGAGGCGGATAGGTTGGAGCACGTTATCTCAGAGGAGTTCGAAGATAAGCTCGATGCCTTACTTGGTCATCCCACGGTTGATCCTCATGGTGATCCCATCCCAAGCAAAGAGGGCATCATCTCCGCACGCAAGGGCTGTACGCTTATGCAATTGCAGGAGGGTCAATCGGCGCTTGTTCTGCGCGTCAGCGATCAGGATCCCGAAAAATTGCGCTACCTGGGGCAGCTTGGTTTATATCCTGAGACGCGTGTGAAGGTGCTCGAACGAGCGCCTTTCGGTGGTCCTGTACGTCTTTGTGTCGGTGAGAAGCAAGAGCGATCAGAGCATATGCTGGGAGCCGAACTAGCCGAACATATCTTAGTGAGTCCGCTTGAAACTGGGGAAATAGCGAACAAGTAGGGGCGAGAGTGCTGCCTCGTGCCCGTCCGTTTTAGCCAAAGACAGGGGAATATAGGTATGGCGTTCTTATCACATTCGGGGGACAAATTGGGTTATGACTCCTCGTTGAGCATGCGTTTACTCGCAGGGTGGAATCGGTTACACAACAATCGCTGGGGCATTGGATTACGTGAGATTTTAGGTGCGCTCGGCCCGGGTTTTCTCGTAAGCGTGGGATATATGGATCCAGGAAACTGGGGCACGAATCTCGCGGCGGGAGCTGGCTTTGGGTATGAGTTGTTGTGGGTGATTCTGGTCAGTAATATTATTGCAATCTTTCTACAAATTTCATCAGCGAAATTGGGCATTGCCACCGGTAAGGACTTGGCACAACTGATTCGTGAACAATTTCCTCGTCCGCTTGTAATGTTTTTGGGGGTCTCAACGGCCATTGCTATCATGGCAACAGACTTGGCTGAGGTGCTTGGTGGAGCACTTGGATTTACTATTCTTTTTCATATACCACTCTTCATCTCGGCGTTACTCACGGGTGCTATCGTCATGGGCCTGTTGGGATTGAGTCGCTGGGGATTTCGCAAGATTGAATACATCATCATTGGGCTGGTTTCGGTAATTGGCCTGGCCTATGTTTATGAAACCATGCTCATTCATCCGAATTGGCTCTCGGCTGGATTGCACCTGGTTGTTCCTCAGATTTCGGCGGGGAGTATTCTTGTCGCTGTAGGTATCCTGGGCGCAACGGTGATGCCGCACAATGTATTTCTGCACTCTTCACTCGCGCTGCATCGATTAAGTGGGCCAGATGCCTCTCTGCAAGAGCGACGCAAGGTGCTGTGGCTGGCGAAGATTGATACTGTGGCGGCGCTGAATGTGGCTTTCTTTGTGAATGCAGCTATGCTGGTAGTGGCTGGAACAGTTTTCTTTCAACATGTGAACCCCGCGGACCTGAGCTTACAGAAGGCGTATGTGACACTCATTCCAGGTCTAGGCGTGTTTGCTGCCGTTGCTTTCGGTATTGGATTACTCGCCTCCGGTCTCTCTTCATCCACTACGGGAACACTTGCAGGTCAAATTGTACTGCAAGGCTTCCTGGGTAAGCGTGTTGAAATGTGGGTATGGCGGTTGTTGACGATGATTCCTGCTTTGATTGTCATTGCGCTCAATGTTTCTTCTGTTGAGGTACTGGTGATCAGTCAGGTTATTTTGAGTTTACAGTTGCCCTTTACGATGGTTGCTGTGCTTCTGCTCACCCGTCGTCGAGATTTGATGGGTGCGCTTGTCAATGGCCGCTTCACGAATATTGTCAACGTGGTAATTGCGCTGATTGTGACAGTGTTGAATGTGGTGTTGCTGTATACGGTTTTCTGGGGATGATTGCTCATCTTTGATGATTCCACATTTCAGATAGACTCACCTGCTCAAGGCTCAATAGTATCATTTTGTCCCTGTAAAGCAGGAAATGCTCGTGGCATGAGTGCACGTGCGAGAATCCAGTAGAGTGCTCCGCCAACTATAAAGCCAGTGAAGATGCTCATATCGGAACCGCCGAACAGGTGCGAGAGTGGCCCTTGCAAGAGGGTTGAGTTCAACCGATAAGAAGGTTAGCTGTATGGTCTATTGCTCTAGCGTTCTCTAGCAAACTATGTTAGAATTCCTCGTGTTCAGACAAATCAAGCCAGGAAGGCACACAAGGAGAAGCTCAGTTGACGACGCACGATAGACGTTATGTGATTATAGGCAATGGAATTGCGGGAACAACAGCCGCCGATGTACTGCGCAAAAACGACCCGAACTGTAGCATTCATTTGTTAACGAATGAACCTTATCCTCTCTATAACCGTGTTTCGCTGCCGCGCTTTTTGCAAGGAGTGCTTGTTGAACAGAAGGTAATGATTCGCGACTTTGCCTGGCATGAGCAGCGAAATATTAAGCTCATGACGGAAACGCTCGTCACTGATGTCAACACCGATGAGCGTGTTGTCGTGACCGATAAAGGGCAACATCTGCCATACGATGCTTTGTTGATAGCTAGCGGCGGCTGGGCAAATCCGCTGCGAGTACCAGGGGTGGAGGGAACGAAGCATATCTATAACTTCGTCACGCTGGACGATACAAAAACCATCATTGCCCGCATGCTTGAATCTAAAACCGCGCTCGCTTACGGTGGAAGTTTTATTTCTTATGAGTTGTGCGATGGTTTCGCGATGCGTAAGCTGCATACGACCTGGCTTATGCGTGGCTCGATCTGGCTGCGTACTGCGCTGGACCCCGATGGTGGCGAAGTTGTAGATAACATTGCCAGAAAATTTAACGTCGAGATCATTCACGGTGATGAAATCGAGACTGTCATCCCTAACAACGGCGTTCCCAATTATGTGAGGACGAAGAAGGGACGCGAGATTCAGGCTGACGTGATTGGTGTTGGGCTAGGCATTACACTGAACACGCAGTTTCTTAAAAATACACCCATTGAGATAAGAAACGGTATCGTAACGAATGAATATCTGGAGACCAATGTTCCGGGTGTTTATGCAGCCGGTGATGTCGCAGAATTCTATGATACGACGATCGCCAGGCATCATACGATGGGGACCTGGGATAATGCTATGGCTCATGGCCGAATAGTGGGAGTGAATATGGCGGGTGGACATGAGCCATATCTCGATGTGCCGACCTACACCAGCCCTCTGTTCAATGTGAATATTGCTGTGGTGGGAACAGCCGAGTCGAATAACCCTGAGCTGGTATGCTACGCACGTCGTGAACCCGGTGAGAAAGGAAATGAGAATTATCGTAAGCTGTTTTTCCGTGAGAATCGGCTTGTCGGCGTATTAATGATAGGTAGCCCCAAAGGTCGAAAGAAGCTCGTTGAAATAGTTAAGAATCAGCAGGCCCACGAAACCACTGCTGAACGTGAAGCGTTACTAGAACTGAAATAAGTTGTCATTCTGTAGGAGCAGCGCCTTGTGCCTGCCCTCGCTCAGCATGACAAATATAGCAGGAAATGAGGGGTGACTCCTGTGGTTGCCCCAAAGCCGCGATCCGTGTGGTCGCCGGGAGAGGTTTTGTGGCCATAAAGTGTGCAAATTGCGGTCAAGAGTTGAGAGACAATGCAAGGTTTTGTAATAGCTGTGGAGCTCCTCTAATTTTGCCCTCGTGGATGCATTCACTTGACCGTGGAGCGCATCCCACTAGACCTCCTCAGAAGAATGAAACTCTTCAACGTGAAATGCGTTCAAAAGTATGGGAAAGCAAGGAATTAGGTGTTCCGGCTTTTTCAGAAGAGGACACGATTTTCCCAGATGACAGCGATGTTTTTCCAGGTGATTCCTTCGAAAACCTGCCCACTAAACAGATGAAGGCTAATTATCCTGAACCTCCGATTCTGAAAGCCCCAGGAACAGCACCTGCTTCTAGCACCTGGGATTTTGGCTCTGATGACATAACTCAACGTCCCACACATCACCTCATATCGCAGAGGCAGATAAAGCCAGAGGATCAATTGAAACAACAGGGAGCGAGACAATTTCCAGGGCCTCTTCCGATGCCGTTAGAGGGAGTTGTTTTCCAAAAACCTCCACAGACTCCGCAATTAAGACCTGGTCCTCCGTTTCAAGCGATCTCTTCCACACAAGATATTAGGCAGCCGAGTCTCGTACCTCCCACTCCTATTGAAACCCAATTTAAGGTTCCTCCGTCTATGCCGCCGGAATCACCAGGACGTCAGAAGAAAAGTCGTAAGCGGCTGTTGTTCGTGCTGGTCTTACTCTTCGTGCTCATAGCGGGTGGAATAGCTGCGTGGCTGATTACAGTCAAGCCGTTTGCCGTGGCTTCAATTACTCAACCCTGGCAACAATTCTGTGACTCCGGAGTTGGTGTGTCTGGACAATACCCTACCGGGTGGACAAAGCAAGTGGACCCAAACAAATCTGTGCGCTTTACTGATGGGACCGACCAATTCAACGTCACCTCCACCGCTGCAAATGGACAGGATGCTGGTACGTATCTGAAGAAAGAAGCTACGCAGCTCGGCATAACCAGCTTGAAACCTGGAACACCAGCTTCGTTTGCGGGAACAACCTGGCAACAAGCTCAAGGAAACCTACTCTCAAGCCAGACAGGTGTCACCTATACCGAAACGCTATTAGTAACGGTACATAGCAACAATCTTTTTACAATAATGCAGATCGCTCCTCCGGGTACATATAACGAGGAAGATGCGACTATCTTCTCCGGCATGCGCTCGTTCTTTCAATTCAGCAATAACTGCCCATAAGCGAGAGAGTATGTTATAATAAGGGCAAAACTTGCAGTGTAGGCTCGTTGAAAGGGCTTTCACTACGGGATAGAGAAAGGAGGGCGCAGCAAGATACGTGCTGCGCGTACACGGGTCAGCTACAAGTGGAGTCTTTCCGTGTACACATCAACCCAATGGATGATATAAGATTTGAGCGGCATTTCCGCACACCTTACTCGGAAAGCTATTACATTATGCAAGGCAGTAGCCTTCAAAGCAATAATCGGCTAGGTACAGTGGATATTCATTTTACTTCGAGCACTGTTCACGGGACGCTTATTTTGGAACGGGAACTCGAAGAGACCGACTTGACCAAGCTCATCGAGCAGATTGACGAGGATCTGGTTCTTTCGGCTGATATGCCCCGCGAAGATTTTCTCGTCAGTGTCTACGTTGGAAAGGATATCGGCTTCTATAGCGACGAATATTTTGCAGACGAGGGTGACAACGATACCGGTTTCAGCGACGACGATGAAGAGTAACAATTAAGTTCCTTCGTTTCCTATTGCGTCAATTCTTCATCACGAATTAGGAGATCCTTCCCTTCGCTCAGGATGACAAATCTTGACCACCATCCCGTAGGGGCAGTGCCTTGTGCCTGCCCTCGTATCGAACCTCAGCCGCCAATCTGTAGGGGCAGTGCCTTGTGCCTGCCCTGACGAAGGATCTCTGCTGTTCAATCCTCCAATAAACCTCGTCGCATTGCATATTTAACCAGTTCGGCGCGGCTATGCAAGTTCAGCTTGTCCATGATATGTGTGCGGTGTGTGTCTACCGTTTTTGGGCTAATGACAAGCTGCTCAGCAATCTGATTGTTCGTGAATCCCTCTGCTACCAGTTTCAGTATCTCACGTTCGCGTTCGGTCAGGCTGCTGTAGCTATCTCTCTCTTCGCCTGAACGTACGCGCTGCAAGTAATCTCCCACCATTACGGACTGCGCTGTTGGCGATAGATAGAATTGTCCGCTCTGTACTACGTGCAGTGCCGAGATTAATTCTGTATCGGCAGCTTCTTTCAGCATATAACCAGATGCACCTGCACGCAATGCCTGGAAGACATACTCGTCATTTTCATGCATTGTCAGTATCAGCACCTTTACCTCGGGTAGTAGCTTTTTGATTTGCCGGGTTGCTTCAATGCCATTCATGTCTGGCATTGTGATATCCATCAGGACGATATCGGGCCGCAAGCGCTGTGCTTCGGATATGGCTTGACGACCGTCCTGCGCCTCACCTATAACTTCCATGTCGGGTTGGGCATTGAGCATCATTTTCAAGCCGGCACGCAGGATAGTATGATCGTCAGCGAGTAGAATATGTATCTTCATAAAAACCTTGCTACATTCATATGAAATTAGACAATAAGCTCAGATGTTTTTTGTGTACGTACCGGCTTTTTTGAGAGTATGGGAATGCGCACCTCTACGGTCGTTCCATATCCAGGCGTCGAATGAATATCGAGTGTTCCGTCGAGCAGGATAGCTCGCTCATTCATACCTGCAAGGCCAAGCCTGCGCTCTTGCACAGGAGAGCGTAGTACGGCATCGACATCGAAGCCAGTGCCATCGTCAACGATAGAGGCAGAGATGGCATTTTCGTCTTCTTGTAACGTGATGCGTATCTTGTGAGCGTTGCCGTGCCGTGCGGTATTGGTGAGCGCTTCCTGTACAATTCTATACAAGGCTGTTTCCATTTCGGAGGGCAGTCGATCTTTGAAACCAGAGGAATGAAACTCAACCTCGATACCGCATTTCTGCGAGTATTCTTTAACATACCAGCGAAGCGCGGGTAACAAGCCGAGGTCGTCGAGAGCGCTTGGACGCAAGTCAATACTCAGGCTGCGAATTGCGCGTAGGGTTCGGTGAGCCAGAGCGCGTGTATCCGCGATGCGATCACGTGCCTCCTGTGTCGTAAGGGACTCTTCCAGTACTGCGAGGCTGATCAGGAGCGAGGTGAGCACCTGGCTAGTCTCATCATGCAGTTCACGGGCAATACGCTTGCGTTCCTCTTCCTGGGCGTTAATGATCTGACTTGCACGCAAACGCGATGCGTCATCGAGCGCTTCAAGCATGGTATTAAATGTGCGTGCCAGTTGGTCAGCTTCAGGATCAAGACCAGTGAGCCGTGCGCGTAATGAGCTTTCCCCGTTCTGTACCCGCTTCATAACCTTGCCCAGGTCCATCAGGGGACGGAAGGCGATTTGCAGCACGACGAAGTTGAGCACAACACTCACCAACCAACCGAGGGCAATGAACATCACGAGCGAGGTTGGCGTTGCGAATGGACTACTGTTTAAATGCGTTGCCAGCCAGGTACCGCCTGTGGCACCAACAAAGATGATCAAGCTATTGGCAATTAAGACTTTATAGAACATGGGAATACCGAGCAAACGTTTGAAAATGTTGGGATTTCTCTGCTCGATTTCCTCCTGCTTTTTAGTGGGATCGGACATAGTTGTTTCCTTTGTGGGATATACTCCTCTATAGTAATTGTATGGGTTGGGTTGAGAACATGTCAAATATGCAGAGCAT
Organism: uncultured Chloroflexia bacterium; assembly: GCA_963778375.1. GTDB lineage: Bacteria > Chloroflexota > Ktedonobacteria > Ktedonobacterales > Ktedonobacteraceae > CAVZTX01. The sequence continues at coordinate 19,221 of CAVZTX010000024.1, forward strand.
ATGGAAGGGGAATCAGGTATGCCATGAGAAAAAAATCAGGTGAGTACCTGATGCTCGACGTGCTGTGTTAAGATACTATTATAAGCAGGAATGTTCTATTCAAGGGATTGATGTTGGCTAGCTTCAGCAGCCACCCTATTCAGCGTGTGCAGTTGTATGTTATAATCTGTCACACACAGGCAAAAAGAACTTTTCGCTATTTTCCAATTCAGTTGAGTCAGATCAAGCCTGATCCTTTTGAGGAGGCAGAGTGAACTCTACACAGAAAAAAAGCTTGCTCGATACTGCAACGCAGAAGATGGTCGAGAGCCAGTTCTGGCGTTCATTATTTCGTCACGGTTATCCTGACACCCCGCTCAACCAGTCTCTGGTAATGATGAGCAACGTCTTTCTGCATTTGCATCCAGTCAAAGTCAGCCGCCAGGCGATGAAAATCACCTATACCTGGTGTATGGGTGGCATCTCGTTTTTCTTGTTCCTGCTGCTGACGATCACCGGCGTCTTCCTGATGTTCTACTACGTTCCTGACACCCGTGTGGCCTATCAGAATATCCAGCAACTCGCCAGTGCTGTCTCGTTCGGTAACCTGGTGCGTAATATGCATCGTTGGGCAGCCCACTTGATGGTAGTCTCCGTAACGCTGCATATGATTCGCGTCTTTTATCACGGCGCATACAAGCCACCAAGAGAATTCAACTGGGTGATTGGTGTGACACTTTTCTTAGTCACGCTCTTCCTAAGTTTTACTGGCTATCTCTTGCCTTGGGATCAGATCGCGATCTGGGCTATTACCGTGGGTACCAACCTCGCACCATACGCACCCATTCTAGGTGATCCGGTGTACAAGGTGTTGGTGGGTGGCGCATCTGTCACCCAACAGACGTTGCTGCGTTTCTATGTGGGTCATGTGATCTTTTTGCCATTGGTAGCAGCGTTGTTGATGGCGGTTCACTTCTGGCGTATTCGTAAGGATGGTGGCGCGGCTGGTCCTCCCCCACCTCCACGTCGTGAGTTGGAAGCTCAAGCTGAGCGTGCTGTAGCTGGAACCCGTTAGTACGAGCCGATCAGGCCATACTTGCTGCGCGTGCATTAACGACGCTTCGCGTCTAGCCTGCGGCTCAGATGCACGAAAGGAACGTATCGGCCCCGATGGGTGGATATAAAACCCACCCCTACAAGAGGATGGATATAGCATGGCAATTGAACAAAAAGAACCTAAAGCGGAGGCACAGACATCAACTGTTCAGCGGCGTTATCGTACGCTGGCGGTGGTCAAGCAAGAGGCGATCACGCGTGTTGAAAAGCCGCTGGAGGATTCGGTTTTCGTATGGCCGCATCTACTCGTGCGTGAGTTTTTCGCGTCGGTTATCGTGATGGTGATGATAACACTACTTGCACTTCAGATCGATGCTCCATTGCGCCTGCCGGCCAATCCAAATGTCACACCTAACCCTGCGAAGGCACCGTGGTATTTCCTGGGACTGCAGGAGTTGCTGCACTACTTCCCGCCTACCACCGCTGGTATCATGGTTCCCGGTCTGGTGTTGGTAGCTCTCGCAGTCTTGCCATATGTCGACCGCAATCCGAGCCGTGCTTATGCTGATCGCAAAGTAGCAATTGTCACATTCACGATGTTCGCCGTTTTCTGGGCAGTGATTACGCTGGCCGGTAGCTTTTTCCGTGGCCCCGGTTGGTTGTGGGTCTGGCCCTGGGCTGGGCATGTCTACTTTGATCTGTAACTTAAGGAAAGTTGGCATTTTTGCAGGGCAGGGGTAAACCCATGCCCCTACTCTATATGAAAGACGGGCAGTCAACCGTATATTGTAGGGGTGAAGAAGTCCCCCAGACTTCCTCCCCATACGGTCGCCCTGAGATAGTGCTCCTACGAGGATCATCATGAGTATAGATACAAATGGTCGAGCGCCTGTTACGCCACAACAGTATGAAGTGCTGCACGGTGGTGGTGCCGAGGCTTCAGAGATTGCGAAACAGCGCTTGTCGCGGCGGCGTTTCCTGCGCAGGTCTATGTTAGCGGTATTTGGCCTCTCTACAACTGCTGCAGTTGCAGGTGCATTAGACATGATGTACCCGAATCTGGCAGGTCAATTTGGCGCTGACTTGACGATTGGCAAGAAAACGGATTTCCCCCCTGCTGCACCAGGCAAATTCCAATTAGGCCAGGCAGGTGTGTTTTATGTCCAGCAGGCGAAGACGTACATTTCTCACATGGCTGCTGGCACTCAGTTTTCGTTAAGTGGTAGCGATTTGGCAGATCAGTTAAGCTCGGAGAGCTTTGTCAAAGACAGTGACGGCTCTTACTGGGTGGCGCTTTACCAGCGCTGTGTTCACCTGGGCTGCACCGTCCCATTCCGTGATGATTGCGACAGTTTCAAGTGTCCCTGCCATGGTTCACATTATAATGTAGATGGTGAATACCTGGATGGTCCTGCTCCCCGCAGTCTCGACCGCTTTGCTATGCACTTTAGTGGCGAAGATGTAGTGGTGAGTACGGGTACACTCAATGCTTCAGTACCGCATCCAGATGCCTCTACACGCATTATTGCTTTTCCTGCGGTTCAATGCTCATAAAGATCGATAAATCAGCCCTTACGGGGGCTGATTTGTTGACTAGCATACACGTTATTGATCGGTTTTTTAGAATAAAAGGGTAGTATTGTTATGGTAGATCCGGGACAGGCCGCTATAGGCATCATCGTTCTGCTGATTGTAGTGGGGGCTCTGCTCTACATATTCTATTCTCGTACTAATGCCGTCGAGAAGACAGGATATGGTGCCCTTCTGCTACTGGCGGTTATCTCACTCATGATACCCGTGTTCTGGATTTTGGAATCCAATAAAGAGGTGGCGGCTAAGAACGACCAGTTTACCACCGGTGTGCAGAATGGTGCTTCAGTCTATGCGCAGTATTGTTTTCAGTGCCATGGTACAAAAGGGCAGGGCATTCCAGGCAAAGGGGCTGCGCTCAATAACAATAGCACGGTCAATAACATGACTGATCAACAAATTATGGCTATTATCAGTGGAGGCGTGATCGATCCTACGAATCCAAGCACGCCGTTGATGCAGCCATTCAGCCAGCAGTTTAATGGTCCGCTCGATGATAATGATATTCAATATTTGTTTGACCTCATCCGTTCGTCTGATCCGGCCTATTTGACGAAGAATGGCTATCCGACGGGCACAAATGTCAATGGCTTTGCTCAAGTGCCCAATGATATCCAGTTGAATAATCCCTCCATCTATTCGACGGCGGTTGCCCAAGAGGCAGCCGGGCAGTTTGGCACTCCCGTTGATATGACGAGTGCGAAGAATATTACGATCAATATTCTGGCACCGACCAACGGTCAGAGTTGCAACCCGGACTGCTATACGCCGATCAATATCAAGGTGAAGGTAGGGACGAAGATTACCTGGGTCAATAAGAGTCCGGATCCGCATACGGTGACGGCTATTAAGGGCACGAATCCTAGTGTGCATGATGTCGCGGCAAATGTGTTCGATTCGGGCAATACGCCTATTCCGACCAATGGGCAGTTCACCTGGACCGTTTCGATGGCAGGGTACAATTTAAATCCAGATCATACAGTGATTTATTTCTGCCGGATTCATCCGCAGATGGTGGCTATGCTGGTCATTGTGCCATAACGACCTGGACCGGGATCGGGCGACATTATTGAGAAGGGTTGAGATATATGCAACAAGCAGCGCAATCACGGGAGCAATCAGAACGCATATCCTGGGCAAGGGCGATGGTATTTGCCGTTGGTTTCTTTTTCCTGGGCGCTATTCTGATAGGTCAACTCCCCGGTTATATCTATTTGCAGATGACTGCTTCAACGTTGTTAGGTTTGGAGCAGGCATCACTCGCTCTAGCGGTTCTATGCCTGGCTGGATTTATTGTCATTCAAGTGGTTGTGATGCTGTTTGATCCAAAGCCTGTCGTGCCGCCAATAGTTTTTATGGTACTTGGTGGACCTCTTGCTGTGGGTGGTCTGGCTCTAATGCTGTGGGCTGCCTGGACGAATAACCAGTACTTTCCACAGGCTGGCACGCACTGGGCTTCGGTGCTGGGCGGGACTGTGCTCTGGTTTCCAGCGCAAGTGGTTGATTTCGTGATGCTTGGCTCGGTTATTCTCGGCGTGGGCGTGGCGATGGTGTTCTATGGTCAGCTTGCGCGGCGGGAGGCGCGTAATCCAGCCGATAGGAGTGATCGGGGGACGACTCCGGCGATTCGGTGGATGCTGGCAATTGGTGTTGTGCTGCTAGGACTCTTCCTCGTATTCTATACCTTTGTCAGTGATCAGGGTCTCGCGTACAGAATCAATCCTTCCGATCCACACGTGGCGCAACTCGTTATTGATAGCATCATTAATGCTTTCCTGGGTATTGCGATCTTCTGCACATTGGGGGCTTTTGCTCTGCGCTTGCACTATTTGATGCGACCTGTGCGTAAGCGTACGATGTCAACTTTGTATCTGGTTGGTATTTTCATTGCGCAGTTTGGCGCGGCCTTTCTGCTGGTCTGGTTCGTGGTCTATCCGGCGATCGCGTGGATCCATTCCTGGTCGTTGATTGGGCTGGGCGATTATCTGACGATTTGTGCGAGGAAGGCGGCAATTCCGCAGAGCTGCGCGTTCTCACAGCAGTCTGGCTACATTATTGATGCTATTATCACAACGAACTTCTTTGTGTTGTTGATGGCGGCTGTGTTTGTTTGGAATAAGAAGCGCAACCTGGTCGTTGTAGGCAGCGTGACGGTGACGGTAGTGCTGGCCTTGGCTACCCTTCTGACGCACATGCATCCTGAGGAATTGCTGATTGCGCTGGTGTTGTGTGGTGGAGCACTGGTGTTGGCAACGATTTGGACGAATTTTGCGCGGCGCGAATTTGCGATTGTGGGAGAGAAGAATCTTGGCTGCATTGGTATGTGGCTGATCGTGGGAACCTGCCTGCTGATCTACCTTGCCGCGTTTGGGTTCTTCTCACTGCCGAGTGCAGCATCTAACAATATTCCTGGTTTCCGCGAAACAGAGACGAACGTACCCTTTGTGCCTGGACAAACTATCCCTATCCATCCTGGCGCGGGGCAACCGCTCATTTCAGGGGCCGACGATGCGGTGGTGTTGCTGGTATTGATGGCGATACTAGCTGGCATTCAGTTCTACTTCCTGGTGCGCAATCGGTATAAAGCGTAAGTGTAGAAACGCAGGGAATGATACTCCCCTGGAAGCAAAGCAAAAGCGAATGGTTATGCGAAACTATTCGCTTTTTTGTTGCATATGACAGAATATGTACGACCTGAAAGGTGCTATAATGGGTCAAATCCGATGAAGAGTGTGTGAGGCAATGTATGCAGAATGAAGAACAGCCGCTGAAAATCCTCATCCTTGCTGCTGAAGTTGTGCCGTTTGTCAAAGTTGGTGGGTTAGCTGATGTTGTGGGAGCCTTACCGAAGGCGCTGCGAGCGCTTGGGCATGATGTGCGGCTGGCGATGCCGCGTTATGGACAAATTGATCCTGAACAATTCGGGCTTTCTAGCGTAATAGACAAATTGAGCGTGGATATGGCGACGTTCCGCGAGCCTGTGAGTGTAATGCAGGGGAGCATAGGTGAGGGGATACCGGTGTACATGATTGATGCGCCGCGCTATTTTGATCGCGAGCACATTTATGGCTATATGGATGATGGTGAGCGTTTCATTTTGTTTTGCAGGGCTGCGCTTGAGGCGATGCGTGTGTTGGACTGGTCACCGGATGTGATTCATTGCAATGATTGGCATACTGGGATTGTGCCAAATTGGATGCATACGGTGTATCGCAATGATCCTTTCTTTGAGAATAGCGCGACGGTGTATACGATTCACAACCTTGCGTATCAGGGTATTTTCGGTTATCGCATTCTTGAGGTGGCGGGTGTGGCTACGCACGGTTTTCTGTATCCACAAATTGCGGAGTTGGCGAATGTGGTGGATATTATGGGGCGCGGCATTCTGTTTGCTGATGCGGTGACGACGGTGAGTGAACGTTACGCGCAGGAGATTTTGACGCCAACATTTGGTGAGAAGCTGGATACCTTGCTTCGTTCGCGCAAGGATCGGTTATTTGGGATTCTGAATGGGATTGATTACGCGGAGATGAATCCTGCGACGGATCGTTATATTGCTGCTCAATTTGATGCGGAATCTCTTGAGAAGCGTGGGAAGAATAAGCAGGCGTTGCAGGAGCGGGCGCATTTGCCGGTGCGGGAGGATGTGCCGGTATTGGCGATGATTTCGCGCTTGACCGATCAGAAGGGTTTTGATCTCCTGGGGCAGATTGTGCAGCCGCTTTTTGCGCAGGGTGTGCAATTTGTGGTGATGGGTATTGGCGATCAGCACTATCAGGAGATGTTTCAGAATCTGGCGGTGCGGTATCCTGAGCAGGTGGCAAGTTTCTTGACATTTAACACAGAGATGGCGCAAGGGATCTACGCGGGGAGTGATATGTTTCTGATGCCATCGCGTTGGGAGCCGTGTGGGTTAGGGCAGTTGATCGCGATGCGCTATGGAAGTGTGCCAATTGTGCGTAAAGTTGGTGGGTTGGCGGATACGGTTCAAGAGTATGATCCACGTACGGGCGAAGGCAATGGTTTCACGTTCGATAATTATGACCCGTGGGAATTTTTTGCCGCCATTGTGCGCGCCCTGGAACTGTATCGCTTTCAGGATATCTGGCACACGCTCCAACAACGCTCAATGGCGGCGGATCACTCCTGGCGAGCGTCGGCAATGCGCTACGTTGAGGTCTACCATAATGCTATCGCTTTTCATAAAGGCGGCCAGTAGAAACCTACAATTGAGAAGTCAGAGGCACATTCAAGTGCTCCGCTGGCAGGTACGTTCAGCATGATCGAGGAATCCTGTCAGTTTTGCTTCTGTTACATCTGCCAGGTGTACCAATGTTGCCTCGATAGTTGCGGGACAGACAGGTGAACCAAACTCTTTTGTACCATGATGGGCCAGTATAATGTGGAGCAATTCCGTAAGAACCTCTTTTTCGAGAGTAGGAACTTGCTGTGCCTGCTCCGTTATGTATTGCATACCCAGCACAATATGACCTATTCTATGGCCTTTCAGTGTGTAATCTGCGCCAATCTGTTCTGAGAGTTCCTCCAGTTTGCCGATGTCGTGTAAGAGCGCACCTGTGAGGACGAGGTTCCGGTTGCAGGGATAGAGTTTTGCTAGATGCTCTGCAATGGTTGCGACGTTCACAGTATGCTCTAGCAGGCCACCGACAACTGCTCCGTGCACTTTCATAGCGGCGGGCCATCGACGAAGACGTTCTCTCACTTCAGGTGTAAAGCAGTGTTGTAGGAGTTCACTCAGTTCTGCATGATCTACCTTGCTCATGAGTTGCTGGAAATCTGCTTCCAGGTCTGCTCTCGAACGGCGCGTACCCAAGGCGAAGAGATCGATAGGGAGAGTTTCGTCTAAGGCGGCGCGAGCCAGCCTGAGTTGTATTTGACCTTGGAAATTTTCAACGGTCCCTTCTAACAAAACAACCTTGCCTTCTTGTGGCATACCTACCTCTGTACGTGGTGGATCAAAAAAACGAGCGATGATTTCGCTGCCATGTTGGTCTCGCAATCTGAGATGAAGAAATATTTTCCCGTTACTTGCCTTGCGTGTCTGTATTCCTGTAGCCAATAGATAGCCAGAGACGCTGCTATTTACCCGTAGTTCGTTGATAATCAATGGTTCTGGAGCAGGTCTGATCATCGGGTTTGTTCGCGCTAGTTGGTCAACCATAATGCATTCTCCTTTGTGACATGTATTTCTTCCTTTTCAATACGTAACGAATCAGGAAAAGCGGAAAATTTATAACTATTTCCGCTTTTTCATTACTAGTGCGTATAGAAAAAGGGAGAATTTGTCATCTCAATTGACGTTTCGTGCAGAGATGCCTATACTGGGATGGAGCCAATGATATTGTCTCTAGTAGTAAGGTATAGTGCATCGTGGAACAGTATAGTTTGCCTGCTTATGGGTCTATTGCTTTCTGGAAGGCAATCGAGGAGACTGATAGACAGAAAGCAATACCATTAGAGGTTTTAGTAACATGTTTACGGCTCTCCGTTGCCAATGGAGATATTGCGGTACGAAATCGGATCATAGAAGTTATCATTCGGCGAACACAAGTGGAGAATGAATACTGGACATACAGTGTTCTTAAGTACATACGTGTATCAACGGATGTGCGAACGATGCTTGCAGATGATCTTTACGCTGATCTTTGTGAGTGCCTGATTCGAGCGTTATTGGATCCAGAGCGCTTATTTTGGGAGAAGAATTTTCAGCACTGCTTACGCTTTGAGCGACAACATGTGTATTCGGCTTTCATGAGGCGTGAGGGAAGGGGACGTTTGAACGTCAGCTCGCACTTGTCAACAGGAATAGTAGAAGATCTGAAAAGTGTTGAAGCAGATGGCAATACAGTTGTGCCTCGTCGCATTCCAAGAGGACTGATGTATAGTTTGGATACGCCAATGCCGCTTGTGGATGATGAGAGCTTGGAGTTGCTGATTGAAGATGAGCGTGCGCAAGAGGCATTTCAAGCTATAGAGCGTGAGGACGTGCCGAGACTTGTGATGGGGCTTCCACAGAAGTTGAAAGCTATTGTATGGCTCATCTTTTGGGAGGGCAGGACGGAAAAAGATACGGCGCAGGTGTTGGGAATTACTGATCGCACCGTGCGTAACCGACTACGCGAGGCTTTGAAGGTATTACGAGATACCCTTGAGTTCGAATCGGCATCAATCCATCGCTGCAATGACGCTAGCGCGTCTCCCGCTTCACGGTCAGCAGCGATGAAAGGAGAGGGATAGCGTTTATGGATAGGGAACGGGAAGAGGCAGTGCTGCATATCACGGCGGAGTATGTTGCTGAAATGCAGGCAGGAAATGCACCTCGTTTAAGTGATTACCTCGCACGCTATCCGCAGTACGCTGATGAGATTGCCGAATTTGTGACCTATTACCATGCGGTAGAAGTTGATTTACCAGGGGAATCATTGGTAATGCCGCCGCTTTCAGAACGTTCTACCGTGGCTGTAGAGCGTGCCTGGGAACGTATCCAGGAACCTGTAGAGGCTCAATTTATCACGCCCTCGGCTTCCACTAATCCATTCACTACTCTGCTGGCGATAACGAACAGGCGGCATTTATCTTTAACAGAGTTGGCGGTCAAGTCGGGTCTTAGCCAGGATATTATCGAACAGCTAGAGCGCCGAACGATTGCTACCTGGACTCTGCCACGGGAACTGTTGAAGCGGTTTGCAACGATACTCCAGCAACCGCCCGACGTTATTGCTACTTGCTTTGGCCTTTTCGGTCAATCACAGATGGATGCATCTGGCAATGTAACGGCATCTCTCACAAGAGCGAGGATGGCTGAGGCACGATCTTTCTATGAAATAGAGGAACAGCCAGGTACGGTCCAGAGTTTTCGCGAGGCGATGGAGCAAAGTGTGCAATTGTCTGATGATCAGAAGGCTATTTGGAGAGATATTCTGAGTCGTGAAGGTCTTTAGGTGTGAGGGGAGGGCACTGCCGGGGGAACAACCCCGTAAGTGGGGAGAAGGGCTGCGCCCGGCAGTGCCCGTTGCAGGGGAACAATAGAGAGTTCTTTCTCTGACTAAAAAAACTGGAAATGGCGGGAGAATTCGCGTATGGTTGCAACAATTGCATATCTCGACTGTTTTTCTGGCATCAGCGGGGATATGCTTCTAGGTGCGTTTCTTGGAGCGGGCCTCACGCTGGATACTCTTAAAAAGGGGTTGGCGGGTTTGCCTCTCACTGGATATGAATTGACTCTTGAACCTTTTCAAGATAAGGGTATACAGGGGATGCGTTTTGATGTCGTGCTGTCAGAGGAGGATCAACCAGTACGGCACCTCTCTGATATTACTGCATTGCTTTCCAACTCGGCCCTTTCGCCGCGCGTGAAGAATATGGCGCTTTCAGTCTTTCAATGCTTGGCTGAAGCCGAAGCTGTCGTGCATGGGACGACGGTCGAGGCTGTGCATTTTCATGAAGTTGGGGCTGTGGATTCCATTATCGATATTTGTGGCGCGGCAATTGCTATCGATGCATTAGGTATCACACAGTTGTATGCCTCGTCGCTTCCACTAACAACTGGGCAGGTGCGCACGGCTCATGGAGTACTACCTGTACCTGCGCCGGCAACATTGGAGATTCTGCGATGTGTGGGAGCGCCGTGGAGGCCTAGTATAGCGAAGGGAGAGCTAGTCACTCCAACGGGGGCTGCTATTCTAGCGACGCTAGCACGTTTTGAGACACCCGCTATTGCTATTTCAAAGGTAGGCTATGGTTTTGGACGAAAACAATTTGACTGGCCAAATTGCTTACGATTGTGCCTGGGAGAGGCTTTGGGCTCAAGTACTGGCAGTGCATCTACCGAGGCACCTGATACTGATTGGGTCACAGTGATTGAAAGCAATATTGATAACATGAGCGGTGAGCAGATGGGCGGTTTGATGGAGCGATTGATGGCGGCTGGCGCATATGATGTCAGCTATATTGCTCTACAGATGAAAAAGAATCGCCCTGCTGTTATGCTGACCGTAATTTGTTCTTTAGAGGCAGGTGATGCAATGGCGCGTCTCCTACTGACTGAATCCAGCACATTGGGCGTGCGGATGCAGCAGGTGCAGCGACTGAAGGCACAGCGCAGTAACGAACTGGTTGAGACGCCATTTGGTCCGATGTTAGCGAAGGTCAAACGCTTGGGGACGCGAATTCTTAGTGCTGCTCCAGAGTATGAAGAATGTCGGCGTGTGGCTGAGGAGCAACATTTGCCGCTCAGCGAGGTGTATGAAGTTGCACGACAGGCTATCGAGGTGACTATAATAAATAAAGAGAAAGAATAAGTTGGAAACAAGGCCCAGGGCGAACCGCCCGCCATCTGTTATCCCTTCGCTGCTCTTGAGCCAGGCTTTGAGTGAAGTGAAGGATGACACTTCCTAGATGGATACATATTGAGAATGGATTTCAAAGATTGGCGCACATCGCCGGAGAAGGGTACGGACGATAAAGATGCGCCTACAAGCGGCAAGTATCGCGGTAAGCATTTTTATGACTATATTGATGAGCAGATTCGACTGGCCCAGGAGCGTGGAGAGTTTGACAATCTGCGAGGGGCAGGGAAACCACTAAAGCTCGACGATAATTTTTTTGCAGGTGAGAAAGCTATGGGCTATGGTCTGCTCAAAAGCAATGGCTTTGCGCCTGCTGAGGTTGAACTTTCCAATGAGATTCGTCGAGAGCTAGAGCGAGCTGAGGCAAAGCTGGCAAAACTGCGTCACCAGAGTCGCACGTTGCGTTCGCGCCGTGTTCCCCCCTTTGCTAGCGAAAGACAGGCGTTTAACCTGGCTGTGAAAAAGGCTACTACCGCATATGAATCAACCCTGCGCCAGCTAAACAGCAAAATCCTCACGTTGAATTTGACTGCACCAGCACCGATGCACCAGCCGATGCTTGAGGTTGATAAACTGGTACAGGATTTTCGCATGTCTTGTCCCCTCTTTGATTGAGAGGCCCTTCTAGATACTGAAGACGATTTTTCGTCATACTGTAGCCAGCGGTGGAGTGAAACGGCTGGGGCTTACCTTTCGTGTACAAGAATAAAGCCGCTTGCTATCCATTCCTCTTACGAGGCTGATGCATCTGGTCTTTATTAGGAAGAGCGTTGCGGCTGGAAAGGTATCATAGTAAGTGCACCCCTTGCGGGTGCCATGCCAGGAGCTTGCATGTACACCCTCGGAATCAACGCAGTCTATCATGATCCTGCCGCGTGTTTAGTTCAGAATGGACAAGTTATCGCGGCTGCTGAAGAGGAAAGATTTACACACGTTAAGCACGGGAAACGACCAATCCCCTTTTCCACCTACGAATTGCCATTTCATGCGATCGACTACTGTTTGCGCGAAGCAGGAGTATACCTCTCCGATATCGATCACATTGCCTATTCGTATGATCCTTTTCTGCTGCTTGGCCATTATCGGAATGACGCAACCATTACTCTACCCCTTGAGCCAAGTGCGCACCCAACACCTTCCGAATGGGAATCTGCCTGGGACCCGCTCTTCCTATCATCAATTGTCAATGCGCCAAGGCACCTGGTGGATGGCGTCCCCCATCATTTAAAGGCCCGTTTTCGCTCAAATACCACTTCATCATATCCCTCAAATGTCATCCTGAGCGAAGCGAAGGATCGCGAGGAACACCCATATCACTGGCATTTCGTCGAACATCATATAGCGCACGCGGCAAGCGCCTTTCATGCCTCGCCGTTTGAGACGGCTGCGGTGCTCACGCTTGATGGGCGAGGCGAGAAGGCCACAACGAGCTATAGCAAAGGCTCTGCCAATACTTTACGTTGGTTGGGCCAGGTTGACTTCCCCCATTCGCTTGGACTGCTTTACGAAGAAGTCACGGCCTATCTTGGATTCCTCCAATCTTCGGACGAGTACAAGGTCATGGCGCTGGCATCCTTTGGTAAGCCCCGCTACCTCGATGATTTCCGTGAGATCATCCAGGTTTCATCAAATGGGCAATACACAACTCGGAGACCACAGCTTGAGGAACGCTTCGGCCCGCCACGTATGAAGGGGGGTCCATTGGAGCAGCTTCACTACGATATCGCGCACTCGCTGCAAGTCGTGCTTGAAGAGGCTGTCCTGGAGATTGTTGATTGGCTACACCAGGCCAGCGGAGAAGAAAACCTGTGTATGGCAGGCGGTGTTGCACTGAACTGTGTCATGAACGCACGAGTGCGAGATCGTGGGCCATTTCAACGCGTGTGGGTACAGCCCGCTGCTGGCGATGCTGGTACTGCTCTAGGAGCGGCATTATGGATCGATGCCCTCGAACGTGGAGACATTCCTACCCGAACCGATACTTCGCGATATTCTCCTGAGGAGTCATGTCATCCTGAGCGAAGCGAAGGACCTCGCCCATCTTCACAGTATCGGCCATATCGCATGGATCACGCCTTTCTTGGCCCGGCATATAATGACGAAGAGATTGAGCAATTCTTGCAATGGTCAAAACTCCCCTACCGACGCTTAACCAATATTGCTGAAGAAGTTGCCGATATTCTCGTGCAAGATAAAGTAATTGGCTGGTTTCAGCATCGTATGGAATTCGGTCCACGTGCTCTCGGAGCGAGATCAATCCTGGCCTCCCCGCTCTCGCCTTCAATGCAGGCTCGCCTGAACGAGATCAAGGACCGCGAAGATTTTCGGCCTGTGGCTCCGGTTGTCCTGGAGGAGGAAGCGGCCAACTGGTTTGCTAACGCGGATGTATCGCCATTCATGCTCTTCATCTATGATGTGTTGCCAGAGAAAGCCGAACGCATTCCGGCGGTGCGGCATGTTGATGGAACGGCTCGTATCCAGACCATCAATCGCGCTCAGCATGCGCTGTATTATGATCTCATAAAGGCCTTCCAGGCGCGTACTGGCGTACCCGTGCTCGTCAACACCTCATTCAATACGCGAGGTGAGCCTATCGTCTGCTCGCCCCGCGACGCAGTTGAGTGCTTCTGGACATCACCGCTTGATGCATTGGTCATCGGCTCATTTCTTTTAGAGAAATCGAGGGCGTAATAACGTATGATGTATCGAGTTTCTGTGGTCGTGCCTACCTTCAAACGCCCCGACTTGCTCAGCCGCTGCCTCACTGCACTTCTTGCCCAGGACTTCGATAAAGCAGACTACGAAGTGATCGTCGTCGATGATGCGCCCAGCGATGATACAAAACAATTGGTGGAGAGCTTTACCAGCCAAATCGGGACGAGCGGACCTCGACTGCACTATATTCCTGTAGGCAGTCCTGCGGAGCAGAGCAGAGCAGAGCAATGTCATCCTGAGCGAAGCGAAGGATCCCGCCCTCCGCCGATTGATCAGCTTCCTAGGAAATCTACCACATCCCGTCATGGCCCTGCGGCTGCACGGAACACAGGTTGGCGTGCTGCTAGTAGTGAAATTATTGCCTTCACGGATGATGACTGCCTTCCTGCATCAGGCTGGCTGAAAGCAGGTGTGAGCGCCTTTGTAGATGGGGTTGTAGGAGTTTCGGGCAAGAGTATTGTGCCATTAGAATGCACCCCCACCGATTACGAGCGCAATGCAGCCCATCTTAGCACGGCAGAGTTTGTAACAGCTAATTGCTTCTATCTGCGAAGCGCACTCATGGGCGTTGGCGGCTTTGATGAGCGCTTCACTTCAGCCTGGCGAGAGGATAGCGACCTCTTCTTCACATTGTTGCAGCGCCATGACAAATTTCTATACGTGCCTGAAGCCGTTATCATTCATCCTGTGCGGCCAGCGCGTTGGGGTATTAGCCTGAGCCAGCAGCGCAAGAGTATGTTCAATGCCCTCTTGTACAAGAAGCATCCATCCTTGTATCGTCAAAGAATACAGGCGGCACCTCCCTGGCACTACTATTGCATCCTAGTTGCGGGGCTTTCAGCACTTATTGCTGGGTTTGTTGGTTTATGGCTCATCGCAGTAGCGTGTGCTGGATTATGGTTATGTTTGACCGCTCGTTTTTGCCTGCAACGATTGCGTGGCACCTCACATGCGCCCCGTCATATCATAGAGATGATCATAACGTCTATATTCATTCCTCCGCTTTCCATCTACTGGCGCATCTTCGGTGCCGTGAAATTTCGTGTATTCTTTCTGTGAATGGACTTGCTGCTCGCCCTGTCGTACATCGACGAGACGATTGGGAACTACTGAAAAGTGATACAAATTAAACAAACGTCTTTTCTTTAGGGAGGGAAAGATATTGCTTCATGCCTATTCCTTGGAACAGCAAATCGAAGCACGTATGCACTCTCAAGTGGTTCCTGGTCTCGCGCTTGCTATTGTCAAGGATCAGGAGATACTCTACGCTCGAGGCTTTGGCATGACGAGCGTAGAGGATGGAGGCATCCCTGTTACATCTCAGACCTTGTTTCTCATCGGTTCCACGGCAAAACCACTCACCGGGACAGCGATAATGCGACTGGTTGAAGCAGGCAAGCTCGATCTCGACCTTCCCGTGAAGACTTACGTCGATTGGCTCACCTTTCACCAGAAGGGAGCAGAACAAAGGATTACTCTGCGTATGCTCCTGAGTCACACGGCGGGTCTGCCATCCTCATCCTCCTACTTTGGCAGATCTGATCCTGGCGGGCTGGAAGCCTATGTTCGGGAACAAATTCCAATCCGCGAATTTGTTGCTCCCCCTGGGAAGCTCTACTCCTACAGCAACGATGGCCTCGTGGTTGCAGGATATCTTGCCGAAGTTGTAAGCGACCAACCATTTCCTGACTTAATGCAAGCCTTAATCTTTGATCCATTAGAGATGAAGAGGACTACATATGATCCTACAGTTGCTATGACCTATCCCCTCGCTCAAGAACATGAATGGCTCGAAGATGGAACGGTTCGCGTCCTGCATCGCTTTGTTAACAATACTGCCTATGCCCCAGCGGGACCGCAACCGATGTCTACGGTCCTTGATCTTGCCAATTTCGCTATTATGCATCTCAACCGAGGTAGATTCCACGATAAGCAACTCCTTTCAACATCGTCAGTGGAAAATATGCAGACCAATCAAGTGGTATTCCATACCTTAAAAGATGAAGGATATGGATTAACGTTTCGGGCAGAAACTTACAAAGGGAAACATCTGGTGTGGCACAATGGCTTATCAAGGGCAACGACAAGCATCTTTTGTCTGATGCCCGAAGAGGGAATTGCAGTGACAATGCTCTTTAATGGTCTTTTTGCGGGCTTTGGAGCACCCACTATCGTCTATACCCTTTTTGATCAATTGCTTCATCTTTCGGAGAAGGCAACTGAGATTCAGCCTATTGAGGCGCAGAAGTCGCGGTGGTCAGAGTACGCGGGAATTTATGTCAGCATAGGCAGTGGGGGCCTTGCCGCCATTCTCCTAAAAGAAGATCATCTAGTGCTCGATCTCAACGGAACAATCATTCCCTTAGCAGCGCTCAAACAAGACTTTTATATTGGGCGAGATCCGCAAACGAATGCTCACATCGCTGTCTACTTTCTTCCGGAAGAGGAAGGGCCAACGCAGTATATGACTGTTGATGGACGTGCTTACCATCGCTTTGGGCAGGATAGTTCATTTGTGCCTCGCCCTACAGATTGGATGAGGTATGTGGGCACCTATACTGGCAATAATGGGACGATCAAGATACATATTGAAGGAGAACATCTTCTTATTCATTCAGTAGAAGACAAACAGGAAGAGAATGGCATTCCACTGGATCAAACGCGCTTTGTTAGCGCGATGGGGATCATCGAATTTCTTCATGCGGATGATGGAACTGTGTCAGAATTACTCCTGCACAATGCTTTTCACTATCCTCGTGTGAAGTGATACTTATTGAGCGGATGCAGCCAACTTTAAAGTTTGAGCTACCTCTTCAACAACTGCTTCCCACAATCGTTTTCCCAGTTCTACGCTTGCATGCGTTGGATCGCCAATGACGCCAGTAGAAGAGTAGCGAGCAAAATCCAAATGAGGATCATTCCAGTCAACCTCTGTGGAATGTGGGTCTGTAATCTGTTCTTGACGTACTGATTCTGGTCGTAAGTAGAGGGAAATCGAGGTAGTAAAGCTATCAGCATGACCAGCAGGAATAGAGGGGTCCGCCAGACGACACCAAATCTCATGGAAAGGATGAGGCGGTAAAAAGACGTGTGCCTTCCCTTGATGCATCGAATTAAACCGATCTACCACCTCTACGAGATCATGTCCACCACATCCACGCCAGAGCACCATCCGCTGAAATCTCTGAGTCATCAGTGAATTGAGGATCACTTCAATGAGTGCATTATGCAGGGCAAATGGAAGATCAATAAATCCACTACCAAATTGACGATGTTCTGGAGTTGGCCCAAAGGGCATAGCAGGCAACACAAGGGCTTGAACGGCATAATCCTGAGCGGCTTTTTCAGCGGCAGCCACCATCAAGGTTTCAGCGAACCAGGTATCGAAATCGACAGATAGGTGAGGACCTTGCTGCTCGGTACAACCAGTAGGGATAATGACCAGCCAGTTCTGTTGGGCACATTCGTGAATCTCTCGATAGGTGAAGTCACCAAAGCGCCTACTCTTTTCTCCCTTATGGATCATCTTCTTTCCTTTCTGGATGATTCAGCGTTACTCACAGAATTATAATCCGTTGGTTTGTGCTCGTCCAGAAAGCAATCTGTGTGAGCCAAAACTAATTTTTTCCGCTTTTGTCTGTTGAAGATGTATAAGGAAAGTAGTGAACTCCCTTTGGTGTAACTTCGCGTTCCTTAGCATAATTAGACTATCAAAAGTAGGAAGAGAAGGGCGTAATGCAGCCATCTACCAAGCCGAACAACACGGCGAAGAAAGGCCAAATCACAGAAAGTATGGTCCTGGCAAGACTGGTACAATTGGGATACCGATGCCTTATACCCTGGGGACATGACCATCGTTACGATATTGCAATCGATGACGATGGAAAGCTCGTACGCATTCAGTGTAAAACCGCACGATATAGAAAAGAGGGAGGTAGCATCGCGTTTAATACGGATATCACATATGCCAGAGTTGGAGGAAAGCCACATATAATAAAAGGATACAAAGGGCAGGCTGATTACTTCGGAGTCTATTCTCCTGATACAGGTAAAGTCTATTTAATCCCTGTTGATATTGAAAACACACGTTTAGTGATATTGCGACTAACTCCAACAAGGAATAACCAAGAGAAGGGTGTGCGTTGGGCAAAGGATTACGAAATATAAGAGCCGGTGAAGAGAGTCGAACTCTTGACACTCGCATTACGAATGCGATGCTCTACCACTGAGCTACACCGGCTTTTGTGCTAGCTTCCTTGCATCAAGAAGGCTAACTGACGTAAGCGATTATACCTTTCAAGTGTTCCTGCTGTCAAGCATTTTTTTGCCCTACCCAGTTATGCCAAACTCTCCAATTCCTACCACCAAAGTGATCCCATTAAGTCCTTTTCTCGTAAAGGAATAATAAGCTCAAGTTGGAGGAATCGCTGATGAACGGCATTGATGTGTTTCTGGTACAATATGGCCTGGCTGCAATCTTCATCTATAATTCATTCAGGAAGGAAGTATGGTATGGCAAAGGTTTTTGAATTTAGTCCTGAGCAGGTAGCGTATGTTGAAGCTGCTGGCTGGCGAGCTTACTATGATCGTAAATGGCTAAAGATGCTGCGCCTGATCACGAAGCTTTGCCAGGAGGAATTTCATATCCCGTTTCCCATCTCCTTGTTAGCTGCTTACTACACCATCTATGCGTCAATCGCATGGGTGCCTGTAAATCATGACGAGAAAAAAGTTCTGAGATCGCTGGAAAAATTTTATAAGTTGGCACGTCGTTATTCTGGCTTGACGTTTGATCCCACACGTGTTGCTGCGCTGGAATTTCAATATTTCGATGTTCATCGTCGCCTGGTTGGGCAGGCGGATAAAAGCGAATTTATCGAGACGCTGGCAAATTTACATAGTGCTCTCTTTGGCCTTTCGATGGAACAAGTGCGTGAATCGGCTGAGTTGCGTGCGCGAGCTGCTGATATCGTTGATAGCATTACGGGGAAAACGTCTACAGATATCGAAGGAGACTGGGTCCGCCTGGAAGAAGACCTGCGCCAATGCTACCACTCAATTCAACGCGAACTCAAGTCATAAACGCCTATTAGTACCACGTGCTTGATTGCAATGTCTCCTTACCCGAGACTTAATACGTCTTAAAAGTGTAGAGGCGGTTTGAAAGGAGCATTAGTATGTCAAGCCAAGAAATGGTACCAGGTGAGTCTAGACAAGATAAAACTATCTTGATTGTAGATGATGACAGAGATATTGGGGAGATGCTGAAACAGGTTCTCACCGAGCAGACCAACTATCGCGTACTCTGGATTGCAGAAAGTGATCTAGCTTTGCATGCTGCTGCACACTTGCGTCCCTCGCTCATCCTCCTGGATTATATGATGCCTACTATGGACGGGCTGAAGCTCTATGATCACTTGCAGGAAACAGAGAATATGCGTGGTGTGCCGGTCGTGCTAATCAGCGCAAGAGCGACCTTGCCATTTGAAGCGCTGCGTGAGCGGGGTATCTATATTCTCAGGAAGCCGTTTGAGCTTAGTGACTTGTTGGATTTGGTTGCCCAACAGGTCTCAAATTAATGTTCCCGAAGTGTAGAGGCCGATTTATCGGCTAGCATGGTAGAGAACCACTCTACCGCGTGAGGATCAAACTGTGTTCCTGCACAGAGATAGAGTTCTTCTAATGCCTCTGCAGGCGTTCGAGTAGCCTGATAGACACGATAGGAAATCATTACCTCAAAAGCATCAGCAATGGCCACAATACGTGCTCCCAGAGGAATAGCCTCACCTTGTAATCCGCCAGGATAACCATTGCCGTCCCAGCGTTCATGATGATGGTAGACTATTGGAATCACATTCTTCAGCATTCTGAAATGATTCAGGATCAATGCCCCATGTGCAGGGTGTTCCTTTACCACTTCGAATTCCTGGCTTGTCAGACTTGCTGGTTTATGTAGCAGCGCATCATCTATATATATTTTGCCGATATCGTGAAAAAGAGCTGCTAAGCCGATCGTTATCCTCTCATCTTTAGGCAGATTCAGAGCGTGCACCAGACAATTTGCCAGCGTTTGCACTCTGCGCGAGTGTAGATATAGTGCTGGATCTTTTGCCTTTATCGCCAACGCCAATGTCGAGAGAACCGAATAGAGGTGCTGCTTCGATTCGTATTGCCTTGTTGAGGTATCTCTTGTAGCACTGGCTAACCCAAGTGAAGCGTGTAGCATATCTAATTCCAGAACTGGCAAAGGTAAACGTTCGAACCAGTCCTGATCCGATTGAGTTGCTTGGTGTAAGTGTGAATGGGTGGAAGTTCCCCAGACCGATCTACCTGAATTAGGCAATGTACCTAAAAAGTTCACCACCCCTAAGGGATTGCTCATAGTTTTTTTCTTCGTTATGTTTAGGCCATGAACGCAGCTTTAAAGAGTCTCCTTTATATAGTATACGTACAGCGATACATAAAATAGTACGGGAATCGCTGACTTCATAGAACGTGGATATTGTGACAATGTTTGTTCTGCCGTCTAGCAAATTTGCGAGGTGGTTTGCATTATCTCGGAACTTTGGCTGAGATTGCCCTGGCTATCGATTGCTAAAGATAATGAGTGTCTGATGTTAACTCGACAAGAATACAGTGATATGATAAGATAAGAGCCGATTGAGAAGCAGGGAGAACCAATGCGTACGTTACTGGTGGCAACGACCAATCTGCATAAGTTGGAGGAGTATCGAGCAATCTTCGCAGACCTGCCATTTCAAGTGGTATCGCTCCAGGATATCCATGTAGATATGGACGTTGAGGAAACGGGAAGTACCTTTGCTGAAAATGCGGAGTTGAAGGCTCGTACCTATGCAAAAGTCGCAGGCATGCTCACACTTGCTGATGACTCCGGCCTGGAAATAGATGCGCTTGAAGGCGCTCCGGGCATTTATTCCGCCCGCTTTGCCGGAAGAGAAACATCATATGCGGAGCGTTTTCGCATCATACTTGAGCGCTTGCGAACGCTACCAATAGAGCAGCGTACTGCACGTTTTCGTTGTGCGATCGCTTTGGCCGAGCCATCTGGACTGGTCCGTATTGTGGAAGGTACGATCGAAGGGGTGATCGCAGATTCCCCGCGCGGAGCATATGGATTTGGCTATGACCCCATCTTTCTAGTACCTGAACTGGGTAAAACGACTGCCGAACTTCCACCAGAGCAGAAAAACTTCATAAGTCACCGGGGGCGCGCCGCTCAACTGGCTCGTGTACTTCTTTTGAATTGGCCTGTCGACGATAACTACTAATGTTGACAAACGCTAAGGAACTGTTATGGCAAAAAAGCCACCTATCCGTGTGGCACTCGATTTGGAAACCACAGGATTGCATGCAGAACAGGACGCTATACTTGAAGTTGCTGCAATTCGGTTTCAGGGGGCAACAGTACTCGATACATTCGAGACATTGATTACTCCTGGACGACCAATTCCTTACCGTGTGCAGCGTCTCACCGGCATTCTACCGCAGCAAGTAGCAGATGCTCCTCGCTTTGAATCCATTTCCGGTCGGCTGCAGCAATTCATCGGTGATTACCCTCTGGTTGGTCATAGTATACCCTTCGATGTTGGTTTTCTACGCCGCCGTGGTCTGGTTCGTACAAACCCACTCATAGACACCTTTGAGCTTGCGACTGTCATGTTGCCCTCGTTACCCAGTTATAATCTGGGACAAGTAGCCGAGGCTCTCAATATTCCTGTAATGCCAGGGCGGCATCGCGCAATGGTAGATACCCGCCTGGCAATGGATGTGTTTCTGGCATTGCATGAGCTGCTAGAGGCAGTCGATCTACCTTTACTGAGGGACCTCGCGAACTTGGATGCCCCACATTCCTGGCCGTTGCTTGGGTTCTTCCAGCAGGAGCTACGCGAACGCATGTCACATGATGGCTTGCGTGGAGGACCTTTGCGCGGCAGCCTCGGCGACCGTTTTGCTGCCCAGTTAGGTATGGACCCGCGCGTATTATCCTTTGCGATTGCACGCCAGAATAACTCTACACCCACCCCAGGGGCAGATACATCCCACACATCGCCGGTGAATAATGGGCCAAATAATGGTCATGAATATCAAATGCTTCCTGACGACCAAACTGTAAATGCAATCGAGAGCAGCACCGAGGTAAATCCCACTGAAAGCAGCGCAGAGATAATCTCTGATGATGGCAAGGTAGGAGCAAGCCTTGAACAAGGACTACCTTTCGAGCCTGCTGACCCGGAGGGTAGGAGCGGTAGCTCCGTTGCAGGCTCGCATTTCAAGGTACAGACGCTGGTAGAGGCGGTGCCTGAACAGGAAAAGCAACCAACACCCAGTGGCTATCGGACGGCCTATACAGCGGTGCGTCAGGCACTTGAGCAACGAACGCCACTGCTCATGGAGGTGACGGTTGGTGGTAATGACTATACCCCGGCTCTGCTGCCAGCTCTGGAGTGGCTTGCTGAGACTATGGATATAGCTCCCGGAAGATTAGTAATTGCTTGCGCAACGACTCAGGCGGCACGTCGTTTAGTTGAACACGTCTTACCTCGTTTGCAAGCTTCCCTCAAGACACATTTACCGGTAGCGTATCTTGCTGAGCAGGGTGGTTATCTATGTGTACATCGTTGGTTTGGATCGGCCCTGCGCCGCACAAGTGGAGAACTTTCCGCGGAACAAGCACGTGGTCTTGCCAAACTGGCCCTGTGGGCACAGCAGACCCAGACAGGTGAGCGCAGCGAACTCACTTTGTTGCCACAAGAAATAACAGCATGGGAGCGCATCTCCTCCGGTGTAGAACATGTGCCGTTGGCGAATGGTCATGGCAAGACTCCCTATTCGCTCTGCCTCTACCGTCGCAAAGGCTACTGCTTTGTAAGCAGAGCGGAAGAGCGCGTTAAAAATGCCGTAATCGTTGTCACCACACATGCAGGATTATTTGATGATCTTTCGGATGCGCATTCGCTGCTTTCCGGTATTGATCGGCGTGTGATACTTGATGCCGCCATGCTCGAAGAGGAGAGTGCTCGCTGGAACAGTGCTGAACTTGATCAAACACATCTGAAAGGCATGCTAAATACCATCGGCACTGAATTACCTGACGGTCGCTATCAAGGACTACTTGCTCTCGCGGCACCCGCTTTACGGGAGAATGGCCCAGGAGGTCTCTCAACAACCCCGACGGTCGGCAAGTCCGAACTTGATAACCGTATGCTCACATGGTTTCAGGTACTTCGTCAGACTTCTACAGCAGTCGACAACTTTTTTAGTGCGCTTTACCGTCTGATGGAAGAGTTTCAGCAGCAAGGAGCGCATGGGGGTGGACGAGACAAGGAGAAAGGTGCATCAACAAGTGGACGTTCCCATGCTGGACGTAATGTCGAAAAAGCAGATTCGCTCTCGCCACTACGTCTTGCTCCGCAGATACAAAATATCGCGGCGTGGAAAGATGTCGAACGCGGCTGGCAGCAACTGGCCCAACGTCTCCAATCTGTAATCGACTTTTCCCACGAGGCAGAAAAGATCATGCTGACTACCCATCGTAACCGCAATCGGCTCGACCTGGGCAGTGGGGAGGATGACTCTGTAGCATGGGAATTTGCCGCTCTTGCCCAGCGCTTGCACGAACAGAAGCGCCTTGGGCAGCAGGCCCTGACCGCGATAAATCCAAGCTCCACGTTGCAGGTGGATGAAAACGAAATGGTCTACTGGTTGCGTATGCCACCGCCGTCTGCACCCTTTGCACAACAGACGGCCCAACAGCGCCTGTCGGAGATGACCTCGACCTCCGATTCTGTAGGGGCCAGATTGATCGCGCCTTCAGTCTCACCTGTCCTGTATGCCCAACTCGTACAGACTGCGCCCTTACTGAAGCGATTGCTGCTGAGTTCCGATGCGTGTACAATTTTTGCCGGAGTAGCGCTTTCCGTCGATAACAGTTTCTCGTTCTACCGTGGACGTTATGGATTGGATGCTGAAACCTGTCCGGCATATTCTGTGGTGACTGAACATCATGAACAGACGCTGCTCTACCTGCCTAACGATGTGCCAGAGCCAAATATGCCGCAATACCAGCGCCATCTGGATGAGGCAATTGTACAACTCGCCTCTACTCTAGAAGGTCAGCTCGTTGTGCTCTTTACTTCATATGCAGCGCTCCGCAGTTCGTATGCAGCCGTCAAACCGTTATTAGAGGCACGCGGAATTCTGGTATTGGGTCATGGCGTCGATGGTTCTCCGCGTCAACTCTGGCAGATGTTCTCCGATCAAGAACGGGTTGTACTGCTTGGTACCGGCAGCTTCTGGGAAGGCACCGATGAGATTAGCCGCACTCCGGCATGTATCTTGATCTCACGCCTACCCATGCCGGTGCTGAACGATCCACCAATCGCCGCTAGAGCTGAACACTACTCCGATCAACTGCATTCTGTCACCGTTCCGATAGCTGCTCTACGTATGCGTCGCGCTCTCAATCGCCTTGCCTGGAGCGGCACCCGCCGCAATGCTGTCGTAGTGTTTGACCGCCGCGTGATTTCAAAAGAATACGGCGCGACTATCCTGCATACTCTGCCACGCTGTTCTCAACGGCAGGGCCCCCACTCTCAAATGCCCGAGACGATTCTTGATTGGCTGACGGCCACGGGAGCTTGGGAGTAGTTTACCTCTTTATGAGATTCACAATTAGTATAGAAACCCCTATTGCCGCCGTACCGAAAATAGTCTGCCAACTCAAGCTCTCACCAAGTAATGTCACCCCAAGCACCACAGCAACCACAGGCTCAAAGTAGATGTATACAGCAGCACGTGAAGCCTCAATCCTGGTAAGAGCGCTATTATAGAGAAAGTAAGCAACCACCGAACAGCCCAACGCCAGGAAGAAAAGTGCAACCCACTGTATAGTGTCTAACCTCGTAATATCAGCCCAACGGTTGTGAATGGGATCGGTGAGCGAGAGCAACAGCAACCCAATCGTCCCGCTAATCATGGTTCCACCTGTCATGACCATTGGCGAGATGTCCTGCATCCAACGTTTGCTCAGGTTCGAGTAAATCGCGAAGGCAGCGGCATTGCTAACCAGGCAAAGCGAGCCAAAGAGGAAATCCGATGCCTGTGCCACCTGGACTTGCTGGTGCAATACGATGATTGCTACTCCGAAGAAACCGACCAGTAGTGCTCCAAACTTAACCAGGCTCAGTTGCTCTTTGCCTATAAATTGGGAGAGGAAGGCTGTCACCACCGGAATCAGGCCCACCACCAGGATAGAAGAGATGCTGGCATTCGTCTTTTGCACACCTGTATATTGCAGCCAGAAGTACAATGAAAAGGCAATTTGTCCTAAGCACGCCATTTGCACGAGTTGACGCACAGATATTTGTCGCCGTATGAGAGCTATGCTGAATGGTACGACAAAGAAGAGCGATGCGATACTGAAGCGTAGTGCGGCCAGTACAGTTGGACTGAGTGAAACCGAGTGTGTACCTTCACCATGAAGGAGTACACGAGCAGCAACGAACGAAGCACCCCAGGCGATCACTGCACACCATATTCCTGTGTAGACAAGAAAATGACGAGTAGTATTGTCCAAAACCTCTTGAGTCTGTTGGCTTTTGTCCATAGCCAGATTATACACTTTTGCAGAGAGCATGAGGGTGCAGTATGATAAGTAAGTAGAAATGTTTTTCGTACTGGAAGGATGCAACATGTCACTTGATAAACACAATGAACCAATGTCACCGATTTCCGTGTCAGCATTATATTTCTATCCCATTAAATCATGCGCTGGTATACCTCTTGAAATGGCAGAAATAGGTCCTCGAGGCATACAAGGAGATCGTGCCTTCATGCTTGTAGACCTATCAGGTCGTTTTATCACGCAGCGGGAACAACCTCGTATGGCACTTATTCGCCCTGACAATTGGGGAAGATGGAGGGCTTAGCGTAAATGCTCCAGGCATGCCAGCATTGGATATTATGGCAAACGCTACAGGGGAGCGATATAAGGTAGGATATCTGGAAAGATACCTGTATCGGCGTAGATCAGGGCGATACTATTGCGGATTGGTTCAGCACATTTTTAGAGATACCATGCCGTTTGGTCTGGATGCCGGAAGACTATATGAGACGCGTTAATCCTCACTATGCTGTAGGGGAGCAAGATCAGGTGGGTTTTGCTGATGGATATCCATTCCTGCTGATTTCAGAGGGTTCCCTGGAAGACTTGAATAGTCGTATGGATCATCCTCTACCTATGAACCGTTTTCGACCGAACATTGTTGTTCGAGGGACTTTGCCGTATGCAGAGGATTGGTGGAGAACGATTTGTATAGGACAGATGAAACTTCATATAGTCAAATCATGTGCACGCTGTGAGATTCCTACGACTGATCAGGTTACGGCGACAAGAAGCAAGGAGCCACTAAAAACCCTGGCAACATACCGGCATGCTGTGCGAGGTGTGATGTTCGGGCAGAACCTGATACACGAAGGTGAGGGAATCATTCGAGTTGGGGATATTGTCGAGGTGATAGAAGAAGCTGCTATCCCAAATTTCAAGCTGAAAAAACAGGAGAAGAGACAGAAGGATGACCTAAAGATTTGACGAGCTTGGTGTGCTATGTTACCATACCTTCTGAGGGCAATTACTACCGCTCCGATCACCTGACGCGGAGCTCCGAGGAAGTCCCCCAGACTTCTCGAGCGATAGCTTCGTTGGTGATCGGAATGAGGAGGAAGCCTACCATCTGAAGGGGAGAGCCGCAATGAATCTATATGAGCAATTAATAGTGGTGCGCGAGCGCCTCGAAGGTATCGGTGCGCACGATGATAGTATGGACCTGGTAGATACTCTTTTAAAGAGAGCTGAACCGGCGAAGGGCGATAAGACCAATATTACCCAGGTTCAGGTGCTGCGCCATATGCTGCGCATGCGTGAAGCTAGCGACAATTACAATATCTACAATGACCTGCAGGAACTACTGAGCGAGCGTGACGAGTTTGAGGTTTCGGCCCGCGAGGATGCAGCTCCTGAGGCGTATGTAGATGCAGAACGTCACCCAAAGCCAAAGTCCTTTTATAAGGCGAAAAAAGAGAGAGAAAAGAAGAAAGGCTCATAGTGAGCCTTTCTAAGAAATTGCCCTATAGATGTGATGAGTTTTACTTCAGATTGATGTCTATTGGGCTTGAGTTATCGCGCCATTAGGATGTTGTTCGTCGTCTAACACGCCCTCAGAGAATACACGGCTGGCAAGTATGTCCTCGGCCTCAATAGTCATGAGGTCAATGCGAGAGATTTTTCCCCCTTTGGCAAACAGGCGGTTAGCCTGGCGCAGGCGTGCTCGATCTATTGCATTGCGCACGCTGCGGGCATTAGAAAAGCGCGGCATTTGCATTCGCCTCTGTAGATAGGCTTCAAAGGCCGATTGTGCCTCTGGACTAAGACGATACATTTGTTCTGCAAGCATGAGCTGTGCGATGGCAAGCAGCTCTTCAAGCGAGTAATCGGGAAAGTCAAGATGGTGCGCGATGCGCGAACTGAAACCAGGATTGGACGAGAAGAACGTCTCCATACGGTCTTTATAGCCCGCGAGAATGACCACGAGATCTTCGCGCTGTGTCTCCATTATCTGCAACAGTATTTCGATAGCTTCCTGTCCATAGTCGCGTTCATTTTCCTGTCGATAAAGATAGTAGGCCTCGTCAATGAAGAGTACTCCACCCATCGCCCGTTTCAGGATTTCTTTGGTTTTGGGAGCAGTATGGCCGATGTACTGACCAACCAGGTCATCGCGTGTGACCGCTACCAGGTGCCCTCGGCGTACATAACCGAGCCGGTGCAAGATAGTGGCCATTCTCATGGCTACTGTTGTCTTGCCGGTGCCTGGAGGGCCAGTAAAGGACATGTGCAACGTCGGTGGTTGCGTCGTCAAGCTAAAGCTACGACGCATTTGCTCAACCAACAATAGGGCGGCAATTTCGCGAATGCGTGTCTTGACCGATTTCAGCCCTACAAGTTCCTGGTCAAGCTTGTCCAGCACCTCCGTAACCTGTGATTCCGATAGCACGCTTGACATGTCTATAAGGCCATCGTCTGAGATGTCGGGTGTTGGATTTGCCGCGTTGTCCTGTTGCTTTGAGGCATCATCTACTATATTGGGTGCTGCATTCGCTGCAATATCCTTTTGCTTGGTTTGCATCGATGGAAGCATACTTCTATTCCTCTCCAGAGCCTGAGTCGATACATTGCGCTAAGTAGCGAAATGTTGCTTTGCGCTACCTGAGCTTTACTGAAGGCCCTATGATTTAGCCGTTTCACTGGTGAACCGCTCTCCCTTTGGCTTATCGGTGGCGTAACTATGCAGGCTATAGCGCATGACGCGATCATGCGCATCTTGACGGGCCAGATGAAAACCTGGGTCGTGGGATGGTCGATTCACGATGAACGAGAGCGCAAGGGTTTGGCGACCTTTAGTGCGATCGTAGGCACCCACCCGAATATAGTGATTCGGGTAGTATTTACGACACTCGTTGATCTCTTGCAGAATGCCTACTGCATCTTTTATGTCAAACATCGGCATTCCCCACATCTCCCAATATGTATTGCGTGGATGCGGATCATCAGTAAACTCTAAGTTGATCGGCCAGTCATTGTCCAGGCAATATTGTACTTGCTTGCTGATCTCGTCGTCGGTCAGTGGTGGCAGGAAGGAAAATGTTCCTTGTGTTAAATGAAAAGCCATGGTTATATATCCTCCTTGGCCGATAGATCGGCCCCTACTGTTTACTGCGGAATCCATTAGTAATTCGGCGTTGGTATGGCATCAGGCGTATCGGTCGAGTCGTAGTTGAAGCTAATATCCTTCCAAAGTTCGAGTGCGGAGCGCAGTGGAGTGCACCACTTCGCAGCCTTATCCAGGATTTCTGGTCCTTCATTGAAGTAATCACGCCCCTCGTTACGTGCCTGGATCATAGCTTCCACGGCGACGCGATTGGCCGTTGCGCCAGCCGCTATACCCATTGGATGGCCAATAGTGCCTCCACCGAACTGGAGGATCACATCTTCTCCCAGGTAATGCAATAATTGGTGCATTTGTCCTGCATGAATACCGCCCGAAGCTACGGGCATGACGGCGGGCATTGACGCCCAGTCTTGTCCGAAGAACAGGCCCAGAGTGGGATCGGCTTCATATTTCGACTCGCGCAGCGTCTTATAGTAGCCCCGAATGGCATTCGGATCACCTTCTAGCTTGCCAACCACGGTACCGGCATGGATGTGGTCAACGCCAGCCAGGCGCATCCACTTGGCAATCACGCGGAATGACACACCATGTGTCTTCTGGCGTGTATAGGTGCCGTGACCTGCTCGGTGCAGGTGCAGAATCATGCCGTTCTTACGCGCCCATTTCGACATCGATTGGATCGCCGTGTAGCCAATGGTCAGGTCGATCATGACAATGATATTTCCTAATTCTTTAGCAAACTCGGCTCGCTCATACATGTCTTCCATCGTAGCAGCAGTGACGTTCATGTAATGTCCCTTGACCTCACCGGTCTCGGCACTGGCTTTATTGACTGCCTCCATACAAAAGAGGAAGCGGTCGCGCCAACGCATGAAGGGCTGTGAATTGATGTTTTCGTCATCCTTTACGAAATCCAGTCCACCACGCAGCGCCTCGTAGACGACACGCCCATAGTTGCGCGCAGAAAGACCGAGTTTCGGCTTGGTGGTGGCACCAAGCAGTGGACGACCATACTTGTCCAGGTATTCACGCTCCATGACGATGCCATGTGGTGGTCCCTGAAAGGTCTTGACATAATGGGGAGGAATGCGCATATCCTCCAGACGTAAGCTCTTGAGCGCCTTGAAGCCAAAGACATTGCCGATGATGCTGGAAGTCAGATTAGCAATCGATCCCTCCTCGAACAGGTCGAGATCATAGGCGATGTACGCAATATACTGATCAGTGCCAGGAACTGGGACGACCTGATAGGCCTTTGCCTGGTAGTTCTCGTAGGCTGTCAAACGGTCGGTCCAGACAACCGTCCAGGTGGCGGTAGACGATTCGCCCGCGACAGCCGCCGCAGCTTCAATCGGATCTACACCTTCTTGAGGTACGATACGAAATGCGCACAGGATATCCGTATCCTTCGGTTCATAGTCGGGCTTCCAGTAGCCCATTTGAGCATAAGGGAGAACCCCGGATGCCCAGCGACTCCTCTCCTGCTGTGTTGTTTCTATTGCCATAATGATATCTCCTCACATGTTCTGTCTGGTGTCATCTTCTCTACTAAAGGAACTATAGCATGCTGAACGTATTAGTTGTAGTAGCAGTTTGCTATCAAGTTCATAGGGTAAACTTTATATATTGAGCCGATATATCTTGATCTCCACTATGTTATGCTATTGAATAGGCGAAGATCTCCAACTGTTTGTATGAACCGCACGAACTGATTTATCGATTATAAGGAAGCGTAGAACGATGTATAGAGCAAATAATGCTGACTACGTGATCGGTGTGGATATGGGATCGCAAGGCATCCGTGGCATGGCTGTTGCCGACGATGGTACGGTCGTTGCTCATGCATCAGTGCTGTGGCCATTGCAAACGTTACGGACAGGCCCCAATGGAGCTTTTGAGCAGGATGCGGAGGAGTGGTGGCGTGCAACGTGCAGCGTGCTGAACCAGATAGGTGAGCAACTGAATGTGGCTGGCGTAGCTCCGAACGCGGTGAAGGCGCTTTGTGTTGCCGGAACTTCAGGCACGTTCGTTCCCCTGGACTCCTCCTATCGTCCGCTGCGGCCAGCCCTTATGTACAGTGATGGCCGTGCTGGGGCAGAGGCAGAGCGCTGTAACAACGTCCTGTCAAAGCTTACCTTGAAGTTGGGCTATCGCTTCAATGCGTCGTTTGCTCTGCCAAAGGTGCTCTGGCTCTATGAAAATGAGCCACAGATGTGGGCGCGAACGTCCTTAATCGCATCCCAGGTGGATTATATCGTTGGGCGACTCACTGGCGTGTGGGGTATGAGCGATTACAACAATGCTCTCAAGATTGGCTATGATCTGCTTGCAGAATACTACCCTCCAGAAATTGCAAGCGATCTCGGTATATCGCTGGAACGCCTACCACAGGTTGTCCCTCCGGGGGCGCCTCTTGGTCGATTGAAGCCTTCTATTTCTAAGGAACTCAAGCTGAGCCAAAGCATAGTGGTTGTTGCCGGTTTAACGGATGGCTGCGCTTCACAGTTTGCTGCTGGTGCTACGGAACCTGGCGCTTGGGCTTCATCGTTAGGTACCACATTGATTATCAAGGGGGTGAGTAGTGAGATGGTGAAAGATCTCCAAGGGCGTATGTATTGCCATCGTCACCCCGAACATGGTTGGTTGCCTGGTGGTGCAAGTAACACAGGTGGTAAGATTCTGGCCCATCACTTTCCAGGCGCGGACCTTGCTGCCTATGATGCACGGACCGCTGCTCTTGTACCAACTTCTTTACTTGCCTACCCGTTGGTGGACCAGGGGGAGCGTTTCCCGTTTGTTGTACCTGATGCCAAAGGCTTTGTCGTGAGTGACTCGCATCAAGCCCAGTTGGAGCCTGACCTCATGTATGCTGCCTTCTTGGAGGGTGTGGCGTTGCTCGAAAGACTTGCTTACGAAGTTGTTGCCGATCTCGGTGCACCCGTGATTGGGCCAATCCGTACAGTGGGAGGTGGGGCGCGTAGCCAATTGTGGCTGCATATTCGTGCCTCGGTCTGTAACAGGTCATTTATCGTGCCAAAGGTAGCTGATACTGCGATGGGTGCGGCAATCCTTGCCGCGGCGGGTCGTCTTCACCCCGACTTAAGGAGCGCGATCGCAGGCGATGGTGCGTAACGGCAGATGAAATTCCACCAGTATCCGAACTGGGTTCTGGTTTATGAGGAACGATATGTTCGCTTCAAAGATGAACTGCGTGCGCGTGGCTATCTGGTGATCAATAAGCGAAAGGCAGAAAGGATGAACGAGGACGGAAATGTCTGAACAAGGGCCAATAGTATCTACTTTAGCCAATACGAGTGGCAATCAAACTGACCTCACTGTGCACCAACTCAACGTATTTCGTACGGTGGCACATCATCTTAGCTATACGAAAGCCGCTGAAACTCTTTATCTCTCACAGCCAGCCGTCACACAGCAAGTCAGGGCAATTGAGCGGGTACTGGGTCTGCGGCTATTCGCGCGCAGCGGTAGGGGCATTGTACTGACTGTCGCAGGTCAGGAACTGCTGCTGCATACCGAACGGCTCCTCACACTTCTTGCTGAGACTGCCCCTGTAGTGAATGAGATTTCCAGGCTCGAACGGGGAAGCGTTTTGATAGGTGCGAGCACCAGTGCTGGTACCTATGTGGTGCCACCGCTGCTCGGTGCTTTTCATGCTCGCTACCCACGGGTCCGTGTTACGCTCATGATTGCTAACCGCCATTCGATTGAAGAGCGTCTTCTTGCTCATGAGGTGGATTTGGCAGTAATGAGCCTCATTGAGCAGCAAGATCGTTTCGTCATAGAGTTTTTAATGCCCTACGAACTGGTGGTTGTGGCCTCCCCGTCTCATCGATTTGTAGGACGCACCGCGTTGACACTGCATGATTTACAATATGAGACGTTTCTGCTGCGCGAGCAAGAGTCCGGTACCCGGCTGGACGCGGAGAGGCACTTCGCGCAGATGGGTTTATCATCACAGATGACTCTGGAATTAGGCAGCATTGAGGCGATCAAAGAAGGGGTAGCAGCCGAGTTGGGAATTGCTGTGTTGCCTGGGGAGTCGGTTGCGAGCGAGATTACTAGCGGTGACCTTGCTGTACTGGATGTGCAGGGATTTCCTCTGAAACGGCAATGGTATATTGTTCACTTAAAAGGAAGAAGATTGTCGCGGGCTGCGGAAGCATTTCGGGAAATGCTGTTGGAGGGTCTGTCGTCCTAAAGGTAGCGAAGGAGCCCTGGCTTCAATTTTGCAGTTAGCTCATTCACCCTGTATCTTATACTCGTGCAAGAATTCGATAAACTCAGTAGCGCTGGCACTTAAAGGATGTTCGGCAAGCCGTGAGATGTACCAGCGGCGCTGCATCGGGAATTGTTCCACGTGCAGGGTAGTCAATGTACCATAATGAACTTCGCGCTTCACTGCCACCTCTGAAAGAACACTGACTCCTAGACCCGCTGCAACTGCCTGTTTGATCGCTTCGACATGTCCCAGAACCATGCCAATCTTGAGTGGCATTCCGGCCACCTCGAATAGTTCCTCTAGCGCAGCTCGTGTTCCTGAGCCTGCCTCACGGAGCAGGAAAACTTCTTCGGCAAGGCGAGCTAGAGATACCTGGGTGTGCTCCTGGCTTTGCGATGCCAGTATATGGGTAGGGGACGCGATGACTACCAATCGATTCACCAGAAATGGCTCGGCTACCAGCCCATCGGCCGCTGGCGGTCTTCCTGCGACCACTAGATCGGCCTCTCCTGATAGGAGAGAAGCGCGAACGTCAGCCCGGTTAGCCACGCGCAGTTTGAGAGCGACATTGGGTCGACGTCGGTGGAAAGCACCTAAGATTTGGGGCATAACGTAGGTACCCACAGTGGTGTCGGCGGCGACTTGTAGCGGTACGCTCTCCGCCGTAGCGGCCCCACGTAGCTTTACCATTGCCTGCCACGTTTCATCAGCAGCCGCAATCACCTGCTGAGCATGCGTGTACAATTCGCGCCCTTCGTCAGTTAGGGCCAGGCGCTTACCCCACTGTTCTAGTAAGGTCAACTGAGTTGCTCGTTCCAACTCTGCGACCAGCGCTGAGACAGTGGGTTGCTGGCAACCGAGTTCCTCAGCAGCGCGCGTGTAGCTCAAAAGGCGTGAGACAGCGCAGAATACGCGCAGTTGACGAATTGTCAGGCTATCGAGACGAGACCATGTCAATACATAAACTCCTGCCTATACTAAGCATAGAAAATTGCGGCTTGTTCTTATATGTCATGTCATGTATGATTATACCATGTGCAGATTATGGATACACAGCACAAAAGTTTGGAGATCAAAATGGCCGTAACGTTAGGGGCGACTTCACGTCCTATCATCCTGGGAATAGTGGGAGATAGTGCTGCTGGTAAAACAACACTCAGTCGAGGCCTCGCTCAGATTTTAGGCCCTGAGCAGGTGTCCGTGCTTTGTACGGATGACTATCATCGATATAATCGGCAGCAACGCAAAGAGTTCGGCATCACACCCTTGAACCCTGAATGCAACTATCTCGATATAATGGCGCAACACTTGCGGCTGCTGCGTGCTGGAGAGCCCATTCTGAAGCCGCACTATGAGCACAAGCTAGGCGATTTTGGGCCACCACAATATATCGTTCCACATCCTATCCTGATTGTCGAGGGACTGCTCGGTTTCTACTGGCAAGAGATGCGCAACGCCTATAGTGTGCGCGTGTATCTCAATCCACCTGAGGACCTGAGGCGGCGCTGGAAGGTTCGACGTGACTCAACAAAGCGTGGATACTCCGAACAAGAAGTGTTACACGAACTAGACATCCGCGAGTCTGATTCGGCGGCATTCATCCGCCCACAGCGGTCTCACGCGGACATCGAGGTGTCCTTCTTCCCTGACCCGTCATCCAAGTCTGGGCAGAACGATGATGCGCATCTCAATGTGCGCCTCACTCTACATGGAACGTTGCCTCATCCTGATCTGAGCCAGATCATCGAAGAAGATAAATCCGGTTGTGTGCGTTCGACGTTGGGACGCGAGGAAGGACGAGCCGTCGAGTATCTGGAGATCGATGGCTCCATCCCTGATGAGCCGGCTCGTGCCCTTGAGCTTGGTATCCTAAATCACCTGGACGAGTGCGGGGTAGCCTCACCGACGGATATTGGCCAGTATTCCGACTCCCAAACTGAGCAGAGCCATCCATTGGCACTTACACAGCTTTTCCTGGTGTATCACGTGCTGCGAGCCAGGCAACGTGAAGAGGTTGAAGTATAATCAATTGGCGTCCAATATATACTCGGTATAGGATTGAGAGGAGCAACATTTTATGAGGATTGGTATCAATGGATTTGGACGCATCGGTCGACTAGTTCTACGCTCCGCACTGGCTCGTAACGTTGACCTTGACGTAGTAGCAATCAATGATCGGGGCGACGCCGCGATCAATGCTCATCTCTTCCAGTTTGACTCCACTTATGGACTCTTCCGCGGCCATGTGGAAGCGGGCGATAGCCGGATTCTCATTGATGGGCAATCTATCTCCATTGTTTCGCATCTCAATCCACATGACATCCCCTGGCGCGAACTTGGAGTTGAGCTTGTAATCGAGTCCACCGGTGCTTTTGCCAATGCCGAGCAAGCGAAAGCACATCTGCTTGCTGGAGCAGAGCGCGTATTGGTGACCGCGCCAAGTAAGGGAGCCGATGTGACGCTGGTGCTTGGTGTAAACGAAGACGACTATAATCCAGAAAAACATCGCATTGTCTCCGCTGCATCATGCACCACCAATTGTCTTGCACCTATAGCCAAAGTACTGCAAGATCAGTTTGGAATACGTAATGGCATGATGAATACCATCCATTCCTACACCAATGATCAGCGTATCCTTGACCGCAGTCACAATGATCCCCGACGTGCTCGGGCTGGTGCTGAGAATATTATTCCAACGACAACAGGCGCTACCAGGGCATTGGGCGAAGTCATTCCATGCTTGGCGGGTAAGTTTCACGGGATTTCCTTCCGTGTTCCTACGATTACTGTCTCGGTGATTGACCTGGTTGCTGAACTGGAACGTGTCACGACTGCTGCCGAAATCAACAAAGCGTTCGCTCTGGCTGCGAGTGGTCCGATGGCAGATGTACTTGGCTATACCGATCTACCATTGGTTTCTAGCGATTTCCGAGGTGACAGTCGCTCAAGCATCGTAGATGGCTTGATGACAACAATACTTCCTAACGAGCAGATGGCTCATGTCGTAGGCTGGTATGATAATGAGTGGGGCTACGCTAGCCGTGTCGGCGATCTGGCAAACTTTATCAGCGAGTATGAGTCCAGCGAACAGCGTCCAGGGCAGGCGAGGGTTGCCGAAAGCGAGCGGGTGGAGCAATCATTCCAGAATCTACGGCTCTAGCAAGCTGTTGTGCCACTCATTCGGTGAGAACGCATCTGCTTCTCTTGCAATTGTTATCCGCTTGCAAGCAATGAAAGGATGATTTCTAAGAAACATCCTCGAAGATGGAGGGCCTACATGGAAGAAGATGGGCTCAGCGATGAGTTTCTCATGGACGCCATTGCAGGTAGAGCCATGTGGGCGCTAGAACGTCTCTATGACCGCTACAGCGGACGCTTCTTTGCGCTGGCCTATCGTATGACCGCTGATCATATGGCCGCCGAAGAGTTGGTCCAAGATGCCTTCTTAGCCATCTGGCGAAGTGCCACATCATATGCCTCCCAAAGGGGTCCGGTTCGTAACTGGCTCTTCTCCATCATCTACCACCAAACGCTTAACTATTTACGCAGCGTGCGCCGTCATTCTAGCTTGCAGCAGGTATCCTGGCAGGAAGTTGAGGCATATGAGCGCTTTGCCTTATCGGATGTATGGGAGCAGGCATGGAGTTCCATGCAAAGCGCGGATCTCCACACGTGTCTGATGCAATTGCCCATCGAGCAGCGTACGGTCATTGAACTGGCGTATTTTTGGGGATGGACACACACAGAGATCGCTCAGCGCTGTCAGTTACCCCTCGGTACCGTCAAAGCACGCATTCGCCTGGGGGTATTACATCTCAGACGTGCACTTGAGCAAAGAGAAAGAGACGAGGAGCCTTTCTCCGCTAACACGAGCATTGAGAAGGTCAGGCCAAGACAAGCTGCGACAGTGATTGTTCAGGTAACTGAAATTGAATGTGTCGCAGGGTATGAACTATGTCAAGAGGGCTCGTGTCGGTGTTTTAGGTATACCGAGTGGGAACGCCTCGTTGAGCAGATTGAGGCGTTCGAGTTCCGTGCAATCGTTGGGAGTTTCACTGCACGCAAAGAAAGGCGAGTCCGTGGCCATATCTACTGGTATGCTTATATATGGGGAAGTGCTGGCAGACGAAAGATTTATCTCGGTCGGCCAGCAGAACTGACACTTCCACATCTGGAGGCTATGGCAAGGAAGCTCCATGAAGGTGAGCGAGGCAAGCAATCCTAGATTTTTCAAACCCTATAACCAAAGAATTATAGATAAATATCTTGATATATTTAGGATTGTATGCTACACTTTGCAATTGAACGGTGCCCCTCTTAAAGGAAAGAAGGTATTTCACAATAGGAGAGTAATTCCGAAAGCTTACCTATCTTACTTCCATGTTGTGATAGAGTAACTTAAGGACCATCTTTTATTGTCAGTGATAAGTAGTGCGATAGCCGCCTATATATCCTAGAAATGGGGTAGAGAACATTATGCAACATTGCGAGTGCTCTTTCCCATTATGCTGCTCATACGAGAATCTGCACCTAAAACTTCGCTTAGCAAGCTTGCGACAACTACATTTGTGCTCCCCCCGCGCAAATGAGCATCAACTGTTAAATCAGTTATCAATTTGATCTATCCCTATCCCTGGAAAGAGCTTATGCCACACATTGTTAAATTGTTCTGGATAATGTAATCCGAACACAAGCAAAGGGCATAGTACGTAAGTAGAGATAGTATTTCTATTAGAAAGGCTAATCTCAATCCCTAGGAACACTGGTCAAAGATGGACCAGATACGCAAGGATGCCATCACCCTGGTATAGCTCGTCATATTTCTAACCCTGCGCATACTGATCCACCATTTTCAGGCATATGAATGCCTTTCAAGGAATCCCTGGTCGTTGTTCTTTCATAGTGCAATCTTCGTCAATTGTGACAAATCTGTTACATTTGCGATGAATTTGCCAGAGGCTCGTAGAAAGCCTTTGACGTTTCCTCGTATTCCTGGTTGCTGTCATTTTAGTAACGTCACCTCCGGCAATTGCAATTGGTCTATTACCATTGCGGCTACTTTTGTAAGCGGCTTCTGTAGGGACAGTGCCTTGCGCCTGTCATCATGAGCGCCTATCGCTCTAAGGAGGAACCATATGGCGACCAAAGTGGAAGACGTCCACGTTATCTGGATCGTAGAGGGATTGGGATGTGAAGGCGACACCATCTCAATTACCGCAGCGACCCAACCCAGCCTCGAGGATATTGTTTTAGGAACCATCCCCGGGCTCCCTCGAGTTCACATCCATAATAAGTGTATTGCCTACGAGTGGGGCAAAGACTTTATGGATTGGTGGTACAAAGCCGAGCGCGGTGAACTCGACCCCTTTGTCCTCGTGTTTGAAGGATCAGTGCCAAACGAGAAAATCAAGTCCGAAGGCTACTGGGCAGCCCTCGGCGTTGACCCTGCAACTGGCCAGCCCATTCCTGTGACTGACTGGATTGATCGCCTAGCACCCAAAGCCCTGGCAGTGGTAGCAATCGGAACCTGCGCCACCTATGGTGGCATCCATGCTATGGCAGGTAATCCCACCGGTGCTATGGGTGTTGCTGACTATCTAGGCTGGAACTGGAAGTCCAAGGCGGGCATTCCGATCGTGAATGTTCCCGGATGTCCCGTACAACCTGATAACTTCATGGAGACCGTTCTCTATTTGCTCTACCAGGTAGCGGGAATGGCTCCAATGATTCCGCTAGATGCCGAAGGACGACCAACCTGGCTCTTCGGCAAAACTGTCCATGAAGGCTGCGACCGCGCTGGCTATTACGAGCAGGGGGATTTTGCTACAGAGTACGGGTCACCAAAATGTATTGTGAAGCTGGGATGTTGGGGACCAGTAGTGAACTGCAATGTTCCTAAGCGAGGCTGGATGAACGGTATTGGCGGCTGCCCCAACGTTGGTGGTATCTGCATTGGCTGTACGATGCCAGGCTTCCCAGACAAATTTATGCCGTTTATGGACGAGCCTCCCGGTGCCCACGTATCTACGAATGTCATTGGTTTGTATGGCTCTGTCATTCGAGGACTGCGCGGCATAACCAATAGAACCGTCGACAAAGAGCCATCCTGGCGGCATAAGGGCAGGGAATTAACGACAGGCTACCAGCCAAAGTGGTGATCATTCGTTCCTTTCGGCCTGCTGAGCGAAGCTAGACACGGAAGTGTTCTCGTTGCAGTCCGTCTTTCAAGAATCGCAACGAGACGACATCAACGTACATCGGCTCTAACAAAGGAGATAGTATCATGACGACGCAAACGAGGCGAGAAGAGACTCCGGCTCAACCACCACAACTAGTAGAGATGTCGTGGGATCCGATGACACGCATCGTGGGCAGCTTAGGTATCTATACCAAGATTGACTTTAAGGCGCGGAAGGTAGTAGAAGCCTTTAGCACTTCCCACATCTTCCGGGGCTACAGTCTCTTCATGCAGGGCAAAGATCCACGTGATGCCCACTTCATCACAAGCCGCATCTGCGGTATTTGTGGCGACAACCACGCAACCTGCTCCGTCTATACTCAGAACATGGCCTATGGGATAAAGCCCCCAGCAATGGGTGAGTGGATTATCAATCTGGGCGAGGCGGCGGAGTACATGTTCGACCACAACATCTTTCAGGAGAATCTGGTCGGTGTAGACTTCTGCGAGCAGATGGTGAAAGAGACGAATCCAAGCGTACTTGAGAAGGCAAATAACACCCCTGCTCCACACGCTGCAGATCACGGATATCGCACCATTGGCGACATTATGCGCTCGCTTAACCCCTTCGTCGGCGAATTCTATCGTGAGGCACTCCATGTGAGTCGCTATACTCGCGAGGCATTCTGTTTGATGGAAGGTCGCCATGTCCATCCCTCGACCCTCTATCCTGGAGGAGTTGGAACCACTGCTACCATTCAGATCTTCACCGACTACCTGGTTCGACTGATGAAATACGTCGAATGGATGAAGAAGGTCGTTCCTATGCACGACGACCTGTTCGACTTCTGGTACGAGGCCCTACCTGGCTATGAGCAGGTTGGCTATCGGCGGACCCTGCTCGGCTGCTGGGGTTCTTGGCAGGACCCCGACGTGTGCGACTTCGATTATCGTACGATGGAAAAGTGGGGCCGT
Source organism: uncultured Chloroflexia bacterium (assembly GCA_963778375.1). Classification (GTDB taxonomy): domain Bacteria; phylum Chloroflexota; class Ktedonobacteria; order Ktedonobacterales; family Ktedonobacteraceae; genus CAVZTX01. The sequence goes on from CAVZTX010000024.1 coordinate 59,070, forward strand.
GCTATGTTTGTCACCCCTGGAGTTGTCGTGGATGGGGAACTGGTCACGACAAGCCTGGTCGATATCAACCTGGGTATCCGCATCCTATTGGGCAGTTCCTACTATGAGGACTGGGAGAATCAGCGGACATTTGTTGATCGAGACCCGCTTGGCAACCCGGTTGACAAACGCCACCCCTGGAATCAGACAACGATCCCGAAGCCACAGAAACGTGATTTCAATGACAAGTATAGCTGGACAATGTCTCCGCGCTGGTATGATAAGCGCACCGGCGATTACCTGGCCTTAGATACTGGCGGTGGTCCCATCGCTCGTCTATGGTCGACGGCTCTGGCTGGACTGGTAAATCTGGGAGGCTTAGTCGAGGCGACTGGCCACAGTGTTATTATCCGGTTGCCCAAGAGTGCCACGAAGCCAGCAGTGGAGTTCGAGTGGAAGATTCCGAAATGGAGCAACGCTATCGAGCGTAACCGGGCGCGAACATACTTCCAGGCCTATGCTGCCGCTGTCGCACTGCACTGTATAGACAAGGCGATGGCTGAGTTACATGCTGGCCATACTAAAACCTGGACCGATTTTACAGTGCCGAAGGAAGCCATCGGTTGCGGTTTCCATGAGGCAGTACGTGGTGTGCTTTCCCATCACATGGTCATTGAGAATGGAAAGATCGCTAACTACCATCCCTATCCTCCTACACCCTGGAATGGCAGTGTGCGAGACATTTATGGCACGCCGGGACCATATGAGGATGCCGTGCAAAACACACCGATCTTCGAAGAGAATCCCCCGGACAGCTTCAAGGGTATCGACATCATGCGAGCAGTTCGCAGCTTTGATCCTTGTCTACCGTGTGGCGTGCATATGTACATGGGTGGAGGGAAAGAGCTTCAGAAAGTTCTTTCACCAACATTTGGCTTGAACGAGTAACGTCGTACGACTGCGTTAGGAATGTTGGTTCTGGCAATCGCATTCCGTTCAATGTTCGAGTATACGTGAGCATTGAACGGAATCGGGAAGCCAGATGGGTTGGAGCACCCGCGTTCGAGACGCAATGGAGACGTCCCTATCTTAGCAACTCGAACAATAACGAGAGGAAAACATACAATGGATGAGCAACAGCACTCGTCAACTTCATCTAAACCTTCGCACCAGCCAGGTACAGGTAAAGGCGAAGAAAAAGTTAAAACTCAGGGAAAAGAAGCTGGACGCAAAGATACCGGTACTACGGGTAAAGCAAACCGCCCCAAAGGTAAGTCAACTGCCCGGGATTCTACAGGCATCAATCCTAAAGAGCCGGTAGACCCCCAGAGCCCGCAATATGCCGACTCCCTGACACTAAACCATCATAAGGAGTGTGGAAGGGAAAGGCTCGGAAATCTTGTAGTCGCCAGTGGCGTATCTCTCATGCCCGAATCGCATTCTGATCTTGAGAAGGCTCTTAAGAGAGGTAAAGAAGGCTAAATATGGAGGTAAGCCACTGGTAGCAGTTTTTGATGAAGTTGGCCAGCCCGCAGCTTGCGGAAAAGAGAGGATGTGTCATGCAACAAGGTATGCAGGAGCAACAACGCCTGGCGGCACGTATCGAGAAGCTAGTCGAGGAAGTTGCCTCGTTCACCGACCCACATGCGCGTGACACAGCCCAGGAACTTGTCCAGGCACTTCTGGACATGTACGGCGAAGGGCTGGCCCGGATGCTTGAGCTCACTGCGCAGACCGAGGCGTCAGGCTATGCTCTGATCGAGACGTTTGCGAATGACGAACTCCTGGCTGCCTTGTTTATGCTACATGATCTGCATCCAGTAGATCTTGAGACGCGCATTGCACAGGCGCTGGTTGAAGTACGACCGTACCTTCAGTCACATGGTGGCAATGTCGAGTTAGTCAAGGTTGAAGACCACATAGCCTATCTGCGTCTCGAGGGGAGTTGTCATGGTTGCCCTTCCTCAACCATGACCCTCAAGTCGGCGATTGAGGAGGCCATTTATAAGGCCGCTCCCGACCTGAATGAACTCAAGGTAGAGGGCGTTGTCGAACCGCCACCGCGCCTGGGCAAACCAGTTGCATTCATTCCTCCACGGCGTAACAAGCATAATTCCAGTGAGTCAGTACAGGAAGGTGGATGGCGCGTAGTAGAGCAAGTAGCCTCTCTCCCGCCTGGAACCCTGAAGGTAGTTACTGTGCAGGGCAAGTCATTGCTCTTCTGTCAAATTGCAGGCACCTACTATGCCTATTCCAATCGTTGCAGTAGTTGCAGTGCTTCTCTCGCTCACAGCAGATTAGAGGAATCGACCCTCATTTGTTCCTCGTGCGGGCGGTTTTATGACGTCTGCCGCGCTGGAAGATGCCTGGACCCGGATGCACCCAACCTGTTTCTCGAACCAGTCCCATTACTTGTGGAAGGCGATAAGGTGAAGGTGGCCCTATCAGCATTAGCAAAAGACGATTCATCCGAGATCGCCCTATCAACAAACGCAAGATGAGGTGAGCAACGATGTCGTCATCCGAACTTACAAACAATCAAGATGGTTCTTCCGCTGCGCCCCTGGATATACTACGCCAGTTTGCGCGTAGGCGAGAGATGCGCCAGCCTGCGGAGCAATGTGATCTCTGCAGCTGCAGAGATCCCGGCAGAGCATACTCACTTGTTGGAAATCTCCAACCGTGCACTGGTCTGTGTCTGCCGTCCTTGCTCAATCCTCTTTAGTGACTCGGGGTCTGGTGGAGGGAAGTATCGGCTTATACCCTCGCGCTATCTGCTCTTGCAGGATTTCCACATGACGGATGAGCAGTGGGATAACCTCATGATCCCGGTCAACATGGTATATGTATTTCATAACACAACGGCCGGGCGAGTTATGGCCTTCTATCCCAGTCCTGCCGGAGCTATGGAGTCCTTGCTCAGCCTCGAAGGCTGGGATGAGCTTGTCAATAACAATCCAATTCTGAACGATCTGGCTTCCGACGTTGAGGCGCTCCTTATCAACCGCGTGCGAGGTATGGATGGTCAGTACTACCGTGAATATTATGTTGTCCCGATCGATGCCTGTTACCAGCTTGTTGGTCTGATCCGGCTTCACTGGAAAGGTCTCAGTGGTGGAGAAGAGGTATGGAAAGCGATTAGCGAGTTCTTTTTGGGTTTACGGAAGAGAGCGACTCCTGTAGGGGAGGGCAATGTGGATAGCCAGCTAAGAACTCCTTCGTCTTTGAGAGGAGAGAGCTAATGCCAGACCTGAGCTTTGAGGTAATCAGCGCCGAGGTTGTGGCATATAGTGTAATCCCGACGCTCATCTTCAAAATGCGTATTGTCAACGCGTTTGAGGAAGAGCAGATCGAGAACATTAACCTCAAGAGCCAGATTATGCTCGCAGTAACAAAGCGCCGCTACAATGCCGGAGAAAAGGCAAAACTTGAGGAACTCTTTGGGACGCCGGAGCGCTGGGGTGACACCTTGCGCGCTTTTCTGTGGACCCATGTCATCACAGTGGTGCCACGGTTCGCAGGAAGTATCATAGTTGATCTGCCGGTCCCATGTACTTACGACTTTGAGGTAGTGAGCACGAAGTATTTCAATGCGCTAGAGGATGGTGAAATTCCCCTCAACTTCCTGTTCAGTGGAACCATCTTCTATAAAGGCGAGGAAGGCAATTTACAAATCGGGCAGGTTTCCTGGTCCAAGGAAGCAAATTACCGCCTTCCGGTCGCACTCTGGAAAGAAGCTATAGAGACTTCCTTTCCTAACAGTGCCTGGATTCGTCTGCAGAAGGATGTCTTCGACCAACTATACCAGTATAAGATCGATCATGCCCTCATCACCTGGGAGGCAGTGCTTGAGCGTCTCATGCGGGCAAGTGGCGAGGGGGTGCAATCATGAATCTAGAGCAAGTGAAGGAAATCGCTAACGCGGTCCTCTACGAAGGCTATCTTCTCTATCCGTACCGCCAGTCAGCGCTCAAAAATCGCACACGCTGGACATTTGGCGTAGTGTATCCACGAGAGTATAGCGAGGCGAACGGCGGTATCGATCCTTGGACAATGCATACGGAATGCCTGATAGAGGGGCGGGCAGATGACATATCGCTCAACGTCACCATAAGGTTCTTGCACTTACTCATACGTACAGTTGTCCGTCCCGAATCTGGGAAGGACGACTCTGTAGAAGAAAATAGTAACGAGTGGAGCCTGGCAAGTCGTCTTGCTGATGAACCGTTGCAAGAGGGCCAGGAGCGCGAGGTAAGTGCACTCAACCTTTCCCTGCATGATCTACTAGCTCACCCCAGGCGTGTACCAATCGAATTTACCGCTACGCGTACAGTCGAATCTTCGATGGATGCAACTGCCACTGAGGTTATTCGGGAGCAGCAAACAATCACCGGAGCTTTCATACTTACAGCCGAGCAAGTGGATACAAACCGTATTGGCGAGTTTGCAGGTTCGAATAATATTTTCAAGCTGAGTGTTGAGATCGAAAATACAACACCTGAAACCGGTGCAGTGACGAGCAGGCGCGATGCAATATTGTTCCACTCGTTCGTCTCCACGCACACTATCTTGCAGGTACATCACGGTTCCTTCATCTCCCTGTTGGAGGCACCCGAAGAACTACAACCTCTTGTCAAGGAATGTCAAAATCTGCGTACCTGGCCGGTGTTAGTCGGTAGCAAGGGAGAGCGGAATGTCATGATGTCGTCGCCTATCATCTTGTATGACTATCCGCAGATTGCTCCCGAAAGCCCAGGAGCTCTCTTCGATGGCGGTGAAATTGATGAGATTCTTTCTTTACGTATCATGACGCTAACCGATGAAGAGAAAGAGCAGATGCGGCAGGATGAGCGCACACGCGAGATACTGGAGCGGACCGAGGCACTCACGCCCGAACAGTTCATGAAGCTCCACGGTGCGATTCGTGATCTGCGTTCAATCGGTGAAGGAGAAAAAGGATGATGCGTCGTGGAGGCTGGGATTTCCCAGGTGAGGACTACCCTCCGCCAGAATCTGTAACGATTGCTGGTAAGGAGGTGAAAGCGGGAGACCGCGTACGTCTGCTCCCTAAACAGCACCGTGCTGATGCGTTCGATATGATGCTTGACGGGAAGATCGCGACGGTCCAGGTCCTGCAACAGGATTTCGATAATCGCATCTACCTGGTTGTCACAGTGGACGACGATCCTGCCTGGGAGCATGTGCAGATAGACGCGAAACTCCTGCCCGGTCACATGTTTTTCTTCTTTCCAGATGAGGTGGAACCACTGGAAGATGGAGAAGATGCGTCATGAACGGGCCGGTGAATAATACAGCATCAGAACGTGGGACGAAGCGCATCTTGATTGCGTGTATTGGCAATATCTTTCTGGGTGATGATGGCTTCGGGGTTGAGGTTGCTCGGCGATTGATGAACCGGCAGTACTCGGCGGGTGTGCAGGTCAGGGATTTCGGTATTCGCGGTATGGACCTCGCCTACGCCTTGCTCGAGGAGTATGACTCGCTCGTGCTGGTCGACGCGGTTCCACGCGGCAGCCCACCGGGGACACTCTATCTGATTGAGCCGGATTTAACGGGTATGAGCCCTGAGAAAGGAGTGGAAGCTGGCATAATGGCCCTGGATGCTCACAGTATGGACCCGGTAAAGGTGCTTGCCTATGCGAGAACCTTAGGTGCCCGGCCAATCCACACCTTGCTTGTTGGCTGCGAACCTACTCCCCTTGACGGCGATGGAGAGTACGCAGAAATGCAGATGGGCCTGAGCGAACCGGTGCAAGCTGCCGTAGACGAAGCCGTCAAGATGATCGACTCACTTGTCGAACAGTTAGTCTCATCCAATGGAACCAAGACACCATGATGGAGCGGACCCAAAGGCCAGGGCGACCGCAAGGGATCGCCCCTACCATATATGAATTGGCCCGCGAAGGCTAGTTATAGTAGGGGTTGGGCTTGCCCCAACCCTGGAAAAACTCAGAGAGACATCCTTGCAGTTGTCAGACTAAACGTAGATAATACTAGTGCGTAGGCAAGAGACCCATTCTTGAGGAATGGGAGTGCAGGGACAGGTGAGCCTGAAAGCTCACAGTACCTCGAAAATCTCTTTTTTATACGCTACAGTATTGAGAAAGGAACAACATCATGTCCAAAGTATTGCTCCTGGTTCTTGCCCTTGTCGTAGGTTACCTGTTTTACGAGTCAATTCCTGATATCCAGCGCTATCTACGGATACGCGCGATGTGACAGGGCAATGAAGACATCTCATTCTAGGAGCGGGGTTAGTCATGCACGAACTCGCCATCGCCCAAAGCATCGTTAATGCGGTTGAGACTCGGGCAACTGAGTGCAACGCAACACGAGTGAAGGGCGTGCGACTCAAGATTGGCGAGGCCAGCGGTGTCGTTCCTGACTCGTTGTCCTTCTGCTTTGAGATGCTGGCTAGCCTCGAACCCATCTTAACAGGGGCGCAATTGTTGATTGATACCGTGCCCCATCTTGCCCGGTGTCCTCATTGCGAAAAAGACTTTGTTGTCTCAAACTTTATTGCCCAGTGTCCAACATGCCAGGAATGGTCAAACGAAATTATTTCCGGTACCGAACTCCAGATCCTTGATATGGAGATTGAGACCGCACCCGCGCTGTAAGGAGCATTCCGTGCCCAAAATAACCATTGCTCAAAATATTCTGGCAGCCAACGACACCGTTGCTGATGATATCCAGCAATTGCTTGCAGCACGTGGCATTCGCACACTCAATATAATGAGTTCGCCTGGTGCCGGTAAGACCACGTTGCTAGAGCGAACTGTTGAGCGCCTGCGTGGGCGGCTGAGCATTGGAGTGATTGAGGGGGATATCGAAACAACCGCCGACGCCGAGCGGATTGAAGCAGCGGGTGCGGAGACGGTGCAGATCAATACACGGGGAGCCTGCCATCTTGAGGCACACATGGTGCGTGATGCGCTCGAACAAATCGATTTGGATCGTGTCGAACTGCTTATCATCGAGAACATCGGGAACCTGGTCTGTCCATCGGCCTGGAACTTGGGAGAAGATGTGCGCGTTGTCGTCGCCAGCACCACCGAAGGAGACGACAAACCGGCAAAATACCCCCAAATGTTTGCTATCTCAGAGGTCATGGTGATAAATAAGCTGGATCTGCTTCCTTATGTTGACTACGATCTAGAGAAGGTCAAACGGCACGCGTTGGCCATCAATCCACGCCTGCGTATCTTCGAGTTGAGTTGCCGGACGGGCGAAGGACTCGACGCCTGGTGCGACTGGCTAGTAGCATTTGCTCACAATAACATGTAGGGGCCGATAAATCGGCCAACTGAGGCACTATCTATGGCATCCGTAATGGGTTCGACAATTGAACGGCGACGAATCGTGGTCCAGGGCATTGTTCAAGGCGTTGGCTTCCGGCCTTTCGTCTATGGACAGGCGCTACAACGTGGGCTGGCCGGTTTTGTCTTGAACGATAGCCACGGTGTGACCATCGAAATCGAGGGCACCCTTGATGCGCTCGATGACTTTCAGCATGCCTTGCGTGAAGAGCCTCCTCCCCTGTCACGTATCGATTCAGTTGTCACCGAACTTGTCCCTCCATGCCATGAAACCACCTTTGTCATCGCCCAGAGTCAGATCTGTACCGAGCGCAACACACTCATCTCACCCGATACCGCTACCTGTGACAATTGCCTGCGCGAACTCTTCGATCCCACTGACCGTCGCTATCGCTATCCCTTCATCAATTGTACCAACTGCGGCCCGCGCTTCACGATAGTCCAGGATGTTCCCTATGATCGCAACAAGACGACCATGCGCGTGTTCCCGATGTGTCCCGCCTGCCAGATAGAGTACGAGGACCCACTCAACCGGCGCTTTCACGCCCAGCCCAACGCCTGCCCCGTCTGCGGCCCGCAAGTGCAACTGCTCGATTGGAACCGTGGAGATAACCTTGCTGGTTCCACATCATCGGAGAATATTGACCCCATTACTAAAACCGCTCAATGGCTCGCCTCCGGTGCAGTTCTGGCTATCAAAGGATTAGGAGGCTACCATCTTGCATGCGACGCAATGAACATCGAAGCTGTGCAGCGACTCCGCCAAAAGAAGCGCCGCGAAGCCAAACCCTTTGCACTGATGGTGCCCGACGTACAAATAGCCCGCCAACTCTGCCACGTGAGTGATGCTGAAGCAACTCTCTTGCAGTCCTACCGAAGGCCCATCGTCCTATTGAACCAACTTCCCGATTGCCTTATAGCGCCAGGTGTCGCGCCAGCTTATGACACGCTCGGGGTAATGTTGCCCTATACGCCGCTGCACCATCTCCTGCTGCACGCCTTCGCTGAAGCAATTGAGCCGGGTCGTTTGCCAGTACTGGTAATGACCAGCGGCAATCTGAGCGATGAACCAATCGCTTATCAAGATAATGACGCGCAAGAGCGCCTGGCATCTATCGCTGATGGCATGCTGACACACAACCGCGATATTCATATGCGCTGCGACGACTCGGCAGTGCGCATCACCGCTGGTGGCGAGCAGTTCGTGCGCCGTTCACGAGGATACGCACCTGAACCCATTCCGCTTTCGTTTGATGTCCCCGTGCCACTATTGGCCTGTGGTGCTCACCTCAAGAATACCTTCTGCCTGAGCAAAGGAAGGCAGTCCTTTGTCGGCCATCATATCGGCGACCTGGAGAACCTCGAAACGTTGATCTCCTTCTGCGAGGGCATCGAGCACTTCCAGCGTCTCTTCGATATCTATCCTCAAGCGATTGCTTACGATCTGCACCCTGAATACCTGGCAACAAAATATGCCCTCGACACAGACATCCCAAACAAAATCGGCGTCCAGCATCATCACGCGCATATTGCCAGCGTGCTTGCCGAGCATGGGCTGAGAGGACCGGTGATTGGCATCGCTGCTGATGGCACCGGCTATGGAACCGATGGCAACGTCTGGGGCTGCGAGATTATGGCCGCGAACCTCGCGGGCTTTGAAAGGCTCGTCCACCTGACCTATGTGCCGCTCCCCGGTGGAGAGCAGGCAGTGCGCCAGCCGTGGCGAATGGCTGCAGTCTACCTGGCTCAGGCATATGGCGATGCTTTCCTGGAATTGGATATTCCATTTGTACAACAACATGGATCGCTCAAAGTGGCGCACGCTCTCGCAAATGATTGCGCGCGGCATGAATAGCCCGTTGACTTCTAGCCTGGGACGACTATTTGATGCCGTTGCTGCGCTACTATGTCTGCGCAGTGAAGTGATCTACGAGGGGCAGGCAGCCATCGAGCTTGAAGTGCTGGCTTCTAAAGATGCCTCGGAAATCCGGTCAGGTGAATTCATACAACACGATATCTACCCGTTCTCCATTGGAGATCAAACACCGGCACTATTGGATGTATCCCCAATGATTCGTGCGATTGTTGGCGATCTACAGCAAAAGGTACCAACTGCACAGATAGCAAACCGCTTCCATCGCTCGATTGCCGAATTGCTTGCGACGGCCTGTTTTGAAGCACGCAAGCAGACGGGGCTGGATGTAGTTGCTCTCAGTGGTGGTGTATTTCAGAATCGGCGATTACTTGAACAACTGATAGTACGCCTGGGGGAAATGGCCTTCCAGGTCTATGTAAATCGGCGTGTGCCGCCCAACGATGGCGGTATCAGTCTTGGTCAGATAGCCGTTGCTGCAACTCGCCTTGCAGCCAACACAGCAGGCTTCTGAACGTCTAGAAAGGCAGGCACATATGTGTCTTGGTATTCCTGGTCAGATCTTAGATATCGTGGATGACACAAATTCCATTGCCAAAGTCATGGTCTCCGGCGTGAAGCGCAATGTGAGCGTAGCGCTTGTACGACCCGAAGGTATCGGCCCAGGCGACTGGGTGCTCATCCATGTAGGCTTTGCCATGAGCAAGATCGATGAGAATGAAGCGCATGAGACAATGAAATCCCTGCGCATGATGGGAGATGTCTTTACCGACGAACTCAAAATGCTGCACTCAAGCCAGATTGAGTGACGAACGAGACCAAATGTGAAGGTATTGTAGGGGTACCCCTTGCGGGTACCCATCGGATCGCAAAGGTATTGTAGGGGTACCCCTTGCGGGTACCGGTCGTATCACGAGGTGAGTTGATGACCACTGAGATGGAAGAGAAGGAGCAAGCAGACCTACGGGCGCTGGTTGAGGCACGTTTTGCACAGAGCATGTCGATACCGGAGTCCTTTTTCGCACAAGAGGCGGGGCGCATCGCTGAAGCTTGCTGGGCCATGGCACGTCGCTTCCATCAGGGAGGGCGGCTACTCGCTTTCGGTAACGGGGCAGGTGCGACCGATGCCCAGCACGTCTCGGTCGAGTTTGTACACCCGGTGATTGTTGGCAAGCGAGCGTTGCCAGCCCTGGCGCTGACCAACGATAGCGCAATCCTCACTGGCTTGATGGCCGGAGGTGATGCAGAGATGCCCTTCGTGCGCCAGCTTCGCATTCTCGGTCGACCACAGGATATGGCGATGGGCTTCTCCGAAGAGGGAAACGACGCCAATGTCGTGGCAGCATTAGCCCTGGCAAAGCGCATGGGCATGCTCACGCTGGGTTTAACAGGAGGCGCTGGAGGTTCACTTGCCCAATTGGGCCAAGACAAACTCGATTACTGTTTCACTGTCCCATCCAGCGATCCCCTGGTAATCCAGGAAACGCATGAAACACTCTACCACGTCTTGTGGGAGCTAGTACATATTTTCTTTGAACATGAAGGGTTGCTCACATGAGCATTAAGAAAGACGAGCACGAGAGCGGGCAAGGTAAGGGCCGATTGATCGAACCTAATGCCGATGTATCAGCTTCTGTGGACTTCCTGACTACGCAGGATGCAAAGTTCCTACCTGGCACTGCAAGATTTGAGTTGCTGCCAATGAGCGGTGCAAGCTGCGAACTTGACGCCGAGGGACACTGCATCACGTGTTCCGACGAAGCCCTGCCCGCTAAAATACTCAGTATTGATACAGAGACCGGCTTAGCATTGGTCGAAGTCAAAGATATGACCGAAGAGATAGATATTACCCTTGTGGACAGTGTCGCACCAGGAGATCTGGTCCTCGTGCACGGTGGCGTGGCAATTGGCCTTTTATAAAGACTAGTAAGACAAGCATATGAACGATTCTGAAGGCTCTGAGTACGATAGGCTTTTTTATCCCTATCTATTCGAAGGAGGGAAGTCCAGCATAGAGGATGTGCTGGCGCAGGTACGCCACTCGACACTCGAAAAGTGCCGCGAGGTGATAGAACTGCGCCGTGCAACGCTTGAAAGTTCCAGGGAACAGATCATTGCAGCAGGTCAGGCGATGGCGCGGGCCTTTGCAAAGGGAGCCACCCTATTCGCCTTTGGCAATGGAGGGAGTACCACCGACGCACAAGACCTGGTGGTCGAACTGATCGATCCACCCTTCCCGAACTGGTCTCCTCTCCCGGCAGTTGCACTTACCAATGATATTGCGGTGGTTACGGCGGTGGCAAACGATGTCGGCTTCGACAATGTCTATGCTCGCCAGGTCATCGCCTTCGGTCAACAAGGCGATATCGCCTTTGGTATCTCAACGAGCGGTAATTCAACCAATGTGCTGGTCGCCCTGGCACAGGCAAAGAAGCAAGGGTTGCTGACAGTAGGACTGGCCGGTTACGATGGCGGAAAGATGATGCATTCTCCAGCGGTAGATTTTTGCATCAACTCTCCAAGTGATCACATTCCGCGTATCCAGGAGGCGCAGGCGACGGCCTACCACGCACTTGTGGAGGTCATCCACGCTCTGCTAAACAAAAAGGAGAATCACCGATGAGCATGAAATATGTTGACGAGTTCCGCGATGCAGACCTGGCAAAACGCATTTCCGCCGAGATTGGCAAAATAAGCGGCGGACAGCCTCTTAAATTGATGGAGGTCTGCGGTGGTCACACTCATACCATTTATAAGCACGGGATTGAGGATGTGCTGCCGCGCAACATTGATCTTGTGCATGGGCCTGGTTGTCCTGTATGTGTCCTACCAATGGGCCGTATCGATGATGCTATCTCCATCGCACGCATGGATGGAGTAATCTTCACAACCTTCGGCGATATGATGCGCGTACCAGGCTCCAAAGGCAGCCTGCTTGATGCCAAGGCCGATGGAGCCGATGTGCGCTTCGTCTATTCTCCGCTCAATGCCTACAAGCTTGCTCGTGAGAATCCCGACCGTCAGGTGGTCTTCTTTGCCATCGGTTTTGAAACGACCGCGCCCTCGACAGCCGTTACCCTCCTGCGGGCGAAGGCCGAAGGAATCAAGAATTTCTCGGTCTTCTGCAACCACGTCACCATCATACCCGCTATCAAGGCAATCCTCGACTCGCCCGATCTGCGCCTGGATGGTTTTGTCGGTCCTGGCCATGTTAGCATGGTAATCGGCATGCGGCCTTACAATTTCATCGCACGTGACCACCATAAGCCTGTTGTGATAGCCGGTTTTGAGCCGCTCGATATTATCCAGTCCGTCTACATGATCGTGAAGCAAATCAGCGAGGGCAAAGCAGAGGTTGATAACCAGTACAGCCGCATCGTGCGCCCAGAGGGCAACGTCAAGGCGCTCGAGGCAATGGCGCGCACAATGGAATTGCGCCCCTTCTTCGAGTGGCGCGGACTTGGCTTCATTACCCATAGCGCGTTGAAATTGCGTTCTGAGTACGCCGACTGGGATGCCGAGCTGCGCTACGAAGTGCCCGGTTTGCGTGTGGCCGATCCCAAGGCCTGCCAGTGCGGTGAGGTACTCAAGGGAGTCATCAAGCCCTGGGAGTGCAAGGTCTTTGGAACCGCCTGCACGCCAGAAACACCTATCGGTACCTGCATGGTTTCGCCAGAAGGGGCTTGCGCGGCCTACTACAGCTATGGCCGCTTCTCGATGGCCTCTGAGCGCAGCAACATCACCATCCTTCCACTTGAAAGCGTCAAGGCGTCGAACCTGGCACCCGCAAGGGGTGCCACTACATCTCGTACTGAACTACCATAATCATAAAGGAAATATTGAACTTGGCACCCACAAGGAGTATCACTACATCTCATACCGAACTACCATAATCACAGGAAATGTAGTGGCACCCCTTGCGGGTGCCAAGCTGACGGCATGGGTGCCAGGCTGACAGCATGGGTGCCAGGTAAATTGGAGGGTATCTTTATGGATGCATCTACCCCGCGCAATTCCGCGCAGGTTGACGACGTACTGAAGAAAATCGAACGCACAAGGCAGGCACGTCGCCATAAGTTCTATTTGCGTGACGAGAAGATCACACTCAGTCATGGTAGCGGCGGCAAAGCCACTCACAACTTGATCGAGGGCGTTTTTGCGCCCGCCTTCTCGAACCCACTGCTCGACGCTATGGATGACGCGGCAACCTTCAGCATCAACGGAACAGGCCAGCGTCTAGCCTTCACCACCGACACCTACGTCGTCAGCCCACTGTTCTTTCCAGGTGGAGATATCGGAAAATTGGCAGTCCACGGCACGATCAACGACCTATCGATGGCCGGTGCGCAGCCCCTCTACCTCTCGGCAGGCTTTATCCTGGAGGAAGGCTTCCCAATCACCGATCTCCGCCGCATCGTCACATCGATGGCTACAGCAGCAAAAGAGGCAGGGGTGGCCATCGTCACCGGCGACACCAAAGTAGTGCAGCGCGGTAAAGCCGACGGTCTATTCATCAACACCGCGGGCATTGGCCTCCTTCGTACCACTTGGCAAATCGGGCAGACGCAGTTGCAGCCAGGCGACAAAATATTGTTGAGCGGCGCGGTTGGAGACCACGGCATTGCTATTATGATGGCCCGCGAATCGCTCGATATCGAAACCGACGTACAGAGCGACACCGCGCCCCTGCATACGCTGGTTGCCGCACTATTGGATGCCGTAGGCGATGGTGTACATTGCATGAAGGATCCCACGCGCGGAGGTGTGGCCACTGCGTTAAACGAGATGGCCCTCGGCTCCGAGGTTTCAGTTGCCCTCGATGAGCACGCCATCCCTGTCCATACCGAAGTACGCGGTGCCTGCGAGATTCTTGGCCTCGACCCACTGACAATCGCCAATGAGGGGAAGCTATTAGCAATCGTTGCCCCGGAGTCGGCAGAAACCGCCCTGGCAACCATGCGCGCACATCCCCTGGGACGTGAAGCCATGATCATCGGCTCAGTCCAGGCCGAACCCGCTGGTCTCGTCTTCCTGCGCACCGACATCGGAGGTATGCGCGTACTGGATATGCTGGTCGGAGATCCACTGCCACGGATATGCTAAATAAGACCTTCGAGTTCAGGAGAGAATAAGGGTAGATCAAGGCTGTGAGCTTTATCAATCGCTTACAGCCTTTCTGCATTCTTTGCGCCAAAACCTTTTGAAAGTCAAAATTGCACTTGACTTTTACCCCTCAATCAGCTATACTCCACCTTGTCACCAACACGAGCGGGAGTAGCTCAGTGGTAGAGTTCTTGCTTCCCAAGCAAGCTGTCGCGGGTTCGAGTCCCGTCTCCCGCTCCCAAAACTGAACCCCCTTTACTGACCCATTGCAAGCCGCTTCGTGGCAAGCGGCACTCTATGTAAACAGCGCCGCAACAGCCCCACATACCGACCGTGCAATAATCTGTCCATCTTCCAGAGTAGGCTGATCCTGAGTATAGACTGCTATGATATAGGTCTGCTGACCGTCCGTTACAATGCCGGACGAGTTCATATTCCACAGGCCATCAGGGCCGATCACCCATCCATCCTTCATCGCCACCGTCGCTCCTTGCAGGGCCGTATCTCCCACCCCCACCTGCTGATCCGGCTCGATGTTTTCCATCAGGGAAAGCGCCAGTTCGCGATCCTGCGCAGTCAGGATACTGCCCTGCTCCAGGCGCGTCAGCAAGTTGACCATGGTCATTGGGGTGATCAGGCTCCAGCCGAAGGCACCGGGATCGGGATCCAGGCCGCTGACGCCGATACGCTCCATGTAGCCTGCCAGCCCATCCGCCCCGCCGACTTCCCCATTGTAGAGCGCGTAAGCAGCGTCATTGTTCGAGTTCTCAATCATAGTGGTCAGCAGCCCCATCTCACCCGAATTCGGCTCGCGTCCCTCGTGCTCTGTAAAGTCGAGCAGGGTGAGCATGATCGGGACTTTGACCGAGCTTCCTGTGATGAACTCGGCATCAGCATTCCAGGTATAGTAGCGCCGGTGGGTCACGTCATAGACCGCGACCCCCACGTTCCCGCCTTCTCCGGCGAGATAGGTCGCCAGGTTGGGAGAGAGCACGTCGATGGAGGCTCTGCCTTGCACCTGTCCGGGCGAAGTGAACGTGAGGGCAGAAGCATCCGCCCACCCTGTGAAGGTGCGATGCGGTGAAGTCCACTGCACCTGGTACCAGAGCCTCCCAGCCGACCAGGAGCTATTACCCGAGAGAGTCAGTGGGAACGCTTGTCCGATATGCGCCATCGCCTGGCCCATCCCTGGTGCACTCAAGAGCGCTGTGTCCTCCTGCGTCCATGCAGCCCGTCCAGCATCGGCCACGACTGGAGGTGGCCCGAGAGTGCGCAGGTAGGCTACCCCACTTTCCAGGCGCGAGACCGACGGCTGCTCAGATGAGGCATCCTGGGCGCTTTGATCAAGAACGACCGCGTCACTCCAGAACGCCTGGACCAGCATCCGGTGGACAATGCCATCCTTGACAACGGAAAAAGCGAGGGCCTCCGTGAGTGGATTGCCGAAATCAGTTTGCCACCCATCAGGCGCGACATCGGCACGCTGGATATAGCTCCAAATGGGGAGCGGAACCGTGTGGCCAAAGACCGTTCCATTGCGCGTCCCTTCTCCAACAAAGACGCTCTGGCTATGAGTCCATCTAAAGGCGACAGGACCATCATCCAGCGGAGCCGGAACCATCGAAACTGAAGCGGTCGCCGCACGCAGATTGACGTATGTGAGGGAGCTGTCCCCGAAGACTGGCACCTGGCTTCCGACCCTCAATAACGCCTGAAGTACGGGCAGACGCAAGATGCCGGTACCCGGGTCCCGCGTGCCGATATGCATTAACGTGGCCAGCGGATCTGGAAATTCTCCCGTCTCATAGTGCTGCTTCGGCTGAGCCACCGGCATGAGCAGCGCTCCCAATTCAAAGAACTGGATCCACCCCTCTGTACTGAGGAATGCGGCCGTCAGCGGAACGCCGAGATTGGTAGCGCCACTTCTGCTGCGATAATATCCCGCAAAGAGCGGGGAGACTGCCAGTTGCTGGGAGGTCGGTCCGGCCGGGAATAAGTCAAATGTTGGGGCCGTGGTCTGCCCATCACCATCCCAGGAGGATGCTTCATTTGCGGCGACTGAGCTGGGGGGTGCCGATCTGTACGGTGGAGCAGCCGGACGCTTGAAAGCGGCGGAACTAGAGGGCAGGAGCAGCGTTGTCCCGAGGACAAGTAGCACTGTAGTGGAAATTAAGATGGATTTCCTCAGGATGATTCCTGCCGGATGCCTTGTTTCCTGCTGTTGCTGCATCCGCTCCCTCCTGTTGCTCTAATCACCAGTTCTTTTGCCTGCATCTAATCTGGCTACCCCGATTTTGCAATACTGGAAGTATACCATATGAGACGAGGTCACGCCTGAACCGACAACAAGTGGCCAGGTTGGCTATTAATCATCACATGAGCATTTCCATGGTATCGTACACCCCTCCATCCTCATCATTCCCTTTTGAGGAAGGAAGAATCGTGACATCTTCGACAAGCACCGTATCAAATATCTCTAAAAAAGCCATGCCCACAATGCTCTCGATTGTAAGCTCGCTACCCTCCACATCGCCTGACAACACCTCTGAATATGTATCCGAACACTGGACGCGAACGTGTACGATACACATAACGTTCCCCTTTCCTCATTGTAGCCAATGCTGATTGCTACAGATGAAATCAGACTATGCCGAAGATGATTGCTTCCACCATGAGAGGATAGTCACAGAAGTTGCCTTTGCTACTGCAAAACCTGTAAAATGAAACTGGTCGATGCGCCCCACAATTTGGAAATTCGCAGAACCCTCTCTATTTTAGAGTATGCCACACGAACTCATGAAAAAGAATAACATGTATAACAATCCCTTATCAACTTCATCAAGTTGCCAGTTGGAAACATCCGCACCAACGTTTCTTCGTATGTGGTAAAAATAAAGAAGCTGTATTTTAGGAAGTAAGAAAGGATGATAGTTATGATAGCCCCCACGAATTTTCCTACGAACTTTCGCTTCCACGAGGCATCTGCCGAGCATGGAGGGCCACAGCAGAATCCCAAAGACCGAAAAAAAAACATGGGGAAGACTGGGAACACTGAGAAGAGGCTTCCACATAATCTTCTCTTACACAAGGCACGACAAGAGAGAGGATGGTCCCAGGAGAATCTCGCCGAATTGATTGGCTCAACATCCGTGAATGTAAGCCGTTGGGAAAACGGCTCAACCTTTCCATCTCCCTATTATCGTCAGCGCCTCAGTGAGGTGTTTGGTAAAACACCTGCTCAGCTTGGCCTGTTACGACCATTACCATTACCGAGTGATTTCAAGGTAGTGAACATTCCTATCGTGCGTAATCCATTCTTTACGGGTCGTGGACAGATAATGGACTTGCTTCATGAGCGGCTTTCGACTGAGAGGGTAGCTGCGCTAACCCAGGCTCAAGCCCAGGCCCTTTATGGGCTTGGTGGCATCGGCAAAACGCAGACAGCGGCTGAATATGGCTTTCGCTACAGCGATGAGTATACCCATGTGTTCTGGACGCTCGCTGCAAGTCGTGAAACACTTATTGCTGACTTTGTGAAACTGGCTGAACTCCTCCATCTACCCGAAAAAGATCAACAGGATCAACAACAAGTTGTTGCCGCTGTCAAACGCTGGTTGGCTGCCAACGAAAACTGGCTGCTTGTCATGGACAATGCTGATGACCTTCCTATGGCGCAGGAGTTTCTACCCACAGGCCACAAAGGTTCTGTTTTGTTCACAACGCGTGCCCAGGCCTCAGGCGCAGTTGCTGCCAGTGTCGAAGTGGAGCGATTGATGGCGCAGGAAGGCGCTCTGTTACTCTTACGCTGGACTAAACGCCTGGATATGAATACTCCACTCGACCAGGCGCAGAGCTGCTGATCGTGATGCTGCTGAACGCATTGTGGAGAAGATGGAAGGATTGCCGCTGGCCCTTGTGCAAGCTGGCGCATATATAGAGGAGACGGGTTGCAGCCTGGAAGATTACCTCAGCCTCTACGCGAGGCACCGCAAATACTTGCTTGAGCGTGGCAGTCGTTTCTTATTCGACCATCCGGATACCGTGGCTACGACCTGGTCGCTCTCCTTTCAGGAGGTTGAGCGTCAGAGTCCCCTTGCTGGCGAGGTGCTGCGCTTCTGCGCCTTCCTAGCCGCTGATGCCATCCCTGAAGAACTATTGACGCTTGGTGATGCGCAACTAGGAGATCCACTTGGGGCCCTAGCTCTCGACTCGCTCAAGCTCAACGAAGCCTTGGAGGTGCTGCGCAAGTACTCATTAGTGCGACGTGATACCAGTACACACACGCTGACCATCCACCGTCTTGTGCAGGCAGTACTCAGGGACAGCTTGGATCAGCAGACCCAACGCCTCTGGGCAGAACGAGTCGTCCGGACTGTCAACGCCGCCTTTCCCGAAGCCGATAATGGCGTTGGCGAGATGTACCACTATTACTTACAGTACTACATGCCCCATGTCCAGGAATGCGCGATGCTCATCGAACAGTATGAACTCCGCACCACAGAGGCGGCGCGGCTGCTCTATCAGGCTGGAATATTTTTGTATTTCTATGGCTTCTATCCGCAATCCCAATCCTTCCACGAGCTTGCCCTGGTGATCCGCGAGCAAGTGTTCGGGTCAGAGCATCCGGCTGTCGCAGAAAGTCTCAACTCCCTTGCTGTGTTCGCTCGTTTTCAGGGCAACAGCGAGCAAGCGGAAAGGTTACATCAGCAAGCACTTGCTATCCGTGAAAAGACGCTTGGACTCAACCATCCCTTGACTGCCCAAAGCCTCAACAACCTGGGGGTGCTCTACCGTACTCAGGGAAAGTATGAGCAAGCTGAGCCGTTTCTTAGTCAGGCACTCAATCTCAGCGAGCAAGCACTTGGATCTGAACATCCCGATACCTTGCTTGCTCTCATCAACATGGCGAAGCTTTATATCGAGCAGGGAAAGTACGAGCAGGCTGAGCCATTTGCGAAACAGGCTCTGGCAACCAGTAAACGAATCTTAGTGCCTGAGCACTACCTTATGGCTCAGAGTCTCAACCTGCAAGCAAGGCTAGCATATAAACAGGGAAAGTATGAGCAGGCCGAGACTTTTTGGAAGCAGACTGTTGCTATCGTTGAGAAAACATTTGGATCAAAACATCTCTCTACTGCTGAACGGCTCAACGACCTGGCTGAACTATATGCTGTGCAGGGTCGCTATACAGAGGCCGAGTCCCTATGCCAGAGGGCACTCAGCATTTGTGAGAAAATCCTTGGTTCTAAGCACCCTGATACAGTTGCTGTTCATGAACATTTGAAGAAGATCCTGAGTAAAAGAGAGGCAGAGTAGGATATAGACGAGTATCCTACTCCGCCTTCGCGTTGAGTTAGTCAACACTTACCGTTTTGCTCTAGCAGTCGTTGGCGCCGCCTCCGCAGGGCCACATAGGCTTGAAGGCAACCGACTTCCCACTCACGGATGAAACACTAACATGGTGGCTAGAAGCTGCGTTTGCCATTGATGCCGGCCCCATTGCTTGGAGGAAGAAGGACCCAGCGAGCGATACCCAGCAATGCGATGACCGCAAGGGAACATCGTATCCTTTTCATGAGATACTCCTTTTCTGTCTTCAAAAATTATCTCTTCGTTTCACCCGCTCCTACTTGTGGAGCGGTTCGCTCGCAATCGGTTGGGCCCTTACGATTACTGATTGGAGTCTACCTGAAGATGAAAGACAGATAAACACAATTCACCGGACATCTACGGTACATTGTCAGGACAGATAGGTTTATGTCTCCAAGTTGTAGGGAGAAAACGTTACATTACGGACTGAGTACGGGATATGCAAATCGAACTTAAAAGCCAGGAAGGTCGGCTGGAAGGGGATATGGTTAAGAGATGAGTTTGCCTAATGGATGATATCGTAGGAGCTTAATAATCATCCTGAAAGATTTCGGGTTGGCTATCGTTTGATTAGAATATTGAGTAAAAAAGAAGCGGAGCAGGATAGTATCTATTATCTTGCTCCGCCATGGCATTGAGTCAGTCAAAGCTCATCATGTTGATTTAGCAGTCGCCCGACCAGCCGCAAGGCAGTTGGATATGAAGGCAACCGACTGCTTCTGTTTTCATAACTGCTCAGCTACGCATCCTCTCCTGCATCTTGCGCATATCCGATGCCACTGTTCTAAGACCAATAAGGCAGACCAGGCCCGCGAGGAAAAGAAATGTTGGTGCGGTCGTGATAAGCGCGAGTCCCAGTGAGTGCGCCTGGTTATCGATGGCACCGATCAGCACAGGGGCTGAGGCATCGCCTAGCAAATGGGCGAGCAGCAGCGCCAACCCAATCGCAGTAGCACGCACCTCCGGTGTGATAATATCCTGAGTGACCGCATTCAGTGGGCCTGTGCAGAAGTTGAGAGAAATTGCCGCGACGACGAAGACAGCAATGAAAAGTGGCAGAGTGTGAATGAACAACGCAATTAGCACAAGCGGTGCGCCAATCAGAAATCCCAGCGCCGCAACCAGCAAACGCCCTTCAGGACGCCGCCGCTGCGCAAAGTCGGCCAGCCAGCCACCGGCAACCGTTCCAATCAATCCACTGCTCACCAGTACCGCACCCGAGAGTATTCCTGCCTGCCCCACCTTCAGTTTGAAGGTATCAACGCAGTAGGAAGGGAGCCAGTATGAGGTACCGCCTATAGTGAAGAAACTGAAGACAAGCGCTCCTAGCAATACCCAGTAGGTCGGAATCTTGAAAAGTTTTTTCGCCGATGCCCAAAAATTGCTTCCTATCGTGCCATGTTCAACGACAGGTGCATTCCTCGCTTCCTGTCCATCATCCGAATTGTCTTCGTTATCAAACGCGCCGCGTGCTGGCTCGCTCATTCGCCATGCCAGAAATGCGGCAATCAGGCCGGGAATACCAACGACGTAGAACGCCGCACGCCAGCCGAAGGCCTCAGCCACCAGTCCACCAAGCGTGAAGCCAATAGCCGCTCCAATCAATGTCCCTGATGACCAGTACGAGAGAATACGGCCTCGTTTGGCCTTGGGAAAGTAGTCTCCCAGCAGAGATAGCGATGCCGGAGCATAACCAGCCTCACCAATACCCAAGACAGACCGTACGAGAAACAACTGTACGAAGTTACGTGTAAAACCCACCAGTACGGTGGCTACACTCCAGATTCCAACACACACGCTGACAATATTTTTGCGAATGCTTCTATCTGCCCATATACCCAGCGGCAAGGTAGCAATGCCGTACACCAGGAGGAAAGCTGAGCCAAGGAGACCTTCCTGAAGTGCTGTCAATCCAAGATCTGCCTGGATTTTCGGAAGAACCGCAGGCAGGACATAGCGATCCGCATAGTTGAGTATATTGATGATAAGTAATACCGTGAAAGCGAATCGGGCCTGGGATCTACCAGGTCGAATACCCCCTCCACTTTTCATCGGTGTTGGAGTAACTGTAGCCATGTATAAATCTTTCTAAGTAGTTTAGTGTGCTCTTATCGTCTATAATAAAGACGAAGGTATGTCATAATTTTTGCTTCAATACTTGTCTTAGTAACCATGTATAGTATAAACTAAGCCCCGGCATATGTCACCAGTACTATGTATGAGGAGAAGGATAGATCGTTTGAACGATATATTACATCTTATTACGCACGCGAACCCGCTTTTAATCTATCTCATTGTGGCGATAGTTCTCCTGCTTGAGAGTTCTGCCGTCCCAATTGTCAATAGCACCCTTCTGCTTTTTACCGGTGCGCTGGTCTCCTTTGGCCATCTCAATTTCTGGATACTGACCTTTGCTGCTATTCTAGGCAGTATTTCTGGGGCTTGCCTGGCTTACCTGATTGGCAGACGTGGTGGCAGGCGCTTGTTCTTGCGCCTGGCAGGCACATTCCACGTCAGTGAGCAGAAAGTAGAAATGGCCGAAAGCTGGTTTCAAAACAGGGGAATATGGATGATCTTCTTAGCTCGTATCATTCCATATATACGTCCCTTTGCCTGTTTCCCTGCTGGCATCTCGCGAATGCCCTTTGCGCGTTTCTTTCTAGCTGCCCTGGCCGGTTCAACGATCTGGTGCATCGGCATACTCTATCTAGGCTGGGCGCTTGGTAGCCGCTGGAAGTTAGCATTTGATTTCATGCGGCACTACACCATCCCAGCAATCGCCATCCTCATACTCCTCATAGCTCTCTACTTTCTCATCAAATATACCCTCAAAAGGTACCTGCCTCACCAACCCCAACCTTACTCACATTCCACCAACAATGAAGATGAGCACAATAACAGCGATTTGCTCGAGGTATGAAAAGCTGCCGTCCTCCGCGCTCCTACTTTAAGCCCGTACAATAGTAATTCCCTGTGCTCGATAGGGAGCTAACGCCTCATCAGGAACAGAGCGCTCGGTTATAAGATGCGTTAGATCGCTGAGCGGCCCAATGATATAGGGCGCAGCCGTCCCCAACTTCTCCGCCGATGTCAGTGCCACCACTTCAGCAGCACTGGCGATCATAGCCCGCTTCACATAAGCCTCTTCCAGATTCAAAGTGCTGATCCCAACGTCAGGATGCAGGCTACTGATACCTAGAAAGCATAGGTCGGCGCGAATGCCACGGTATGCCTCAACCGTTGCCGCACCCAGCGTTACCAGTTCGTACTTGTAAAGTTTCCCTCCGATCACAATGGCCTCGACTGTCGGATGTTCTGCCAGGGCCAGTGCAATCGGTGGGCTATGCGTAATAACCGTAGCACGCAGATCATGTGGCAATTGCTGCGCCACTTGTAGCAGAGTGGTGCCTCCATCCAGGATAATAACCTGATTCTGGCGGATGAGCCGTATCGCAGCATTTGCAATAGCCGCCTTAGCCCCAGGCGCTTGTTGCTGGCGCTCCGTGAAACGAGCGCTGGTAGGTAAGCGAGGCAATGCCCCTCCATGCACCCGCTGAAGCTCTCCTGAGGCAGCTAATTCGCGCAGGTCGCGCCGAATAGTATCTTCTGAAACATGCAAGTTCCTGCTTAGTTCTGACGCGAGCACCTTTCCCTCGCGTTGCAGCATGTGCATAATTGAACGTCGTCGTTCTGCTGTCAGCATTGCGTTTTTCTCCTTGAAAATGCATGATATACCTTGACTTTGCATGAAACTCTGTGGTAACATCATAATTGTGCAGTATATTGCATGTTAGTGCTGGTTGTCAATAGTTTAGTACGCACATCTTTTTCACGAAAGTGAGGTATCATACAATGAATGAGGGTTCTCGCCAACTTATAGATACACCAAAGAAAATCGCCCTCGTCGCACACGACGATAAAAAGCAGGACCTGCTTGAATGGGCGCGCTACAATAAGTACCTTCTGATTCATCACGAGCTTTATGCAACAGGTACCACGGGCAAACTCCTGGAACAGGAACTTGGTCTCGAAATAAACAAGTTACAAAGCGGCCCACTCGGCGGCGATCAGCAAATTGGTGCCAAGATCGCTGCGGGAGATCTCGATTTGTTGATCTTCTTCTGGGACCCGCTCAGTACACAGCCACACGAATCGGACGTGAGAGCACTCTTACGCATCGCTGTAGTATGGAATATTCCCGTCGCCTGTAATCGAGCTTCTGCCGATTTCATGATCTCATCACCCTTGCTCTCCAGCACCTATCAGCGGCTTTCACCCGATTATCATCAGTACACCGCACGCATGGACCATGATTCAACGAAATCGCAGGAACATAAAGAGGAGGCAATTCCTCGCTGAACAACGTAGTGATTACTGGCTTTTGATACACTACGGAGGAACACACATGGACAATATCAAGAACTACCTGATGGATATGGATGGAGTCATTCTAAGAGGCACGACACTTATTCCGGGAGCGGCAGAATTTGTGCAACGTCTGCGTGCGCGGGAGATTCCGTTCTTGATCCTCACCAATAACTCGCTTTATACCCAGCGCGACCTGCAGGTGCGGTTATCCTATATGGGTCTAGACGTGCCACCTGAGGCAATTTTCACTTCCGCTCTGGCGACAGCTCAGTTCTTGCACTCACAGCGGCCAGACGGACGGGCATTCGTCATAGGTGAGTCCGGGCTGACGACCGCCTTGCATGACGTTGGCTATATCCTTACCGATCAAGACCCTGAATATGTCGTGCTGGGCGAAACAACTGCGTATAGCTTCGACCGTATCACTCGCGCTATCCGCTTCGTGTCGGCAGGAGCACGTTTCATCGCCACCAATCCCGATGTAATGGGGCCTGGTGAAGGTGGCATCGTTCCCGCGACCGGTGCTGTAGCTGCATTGATCAGCGCAGCCACCGGTGTCCAGCCCTACTTTGTAGGCAAACCAAATCCGCTGATGATGCGCTCGGCATTACGCACACTCAATGCCCATTCTGAGAATTCCGTGATGATCGGTGATCGCATGGACACCGATATCGTCGCAGGAATCGAGAGTGGCCTGCGAACCATCCTTGTACTCACCGGAGTCACCAGTCCCGAGCAAGTGGAGCGCTTCCCCTATCGCCCTACATGGATAAGGGAATCCATTGCTGAAGTTGAACTGTAAGTTAGCAAGCATTGTCGTATTGGATGCAGGCTTTGTCGCCACGGGTAACAAAGCCTGCATCCAATACGACATCTGCGCATCGTCGCAGGCAATTATAATTTCACCACCGTCAGCCCAAAGATATCTCCCGCTGCACCAATCTCTTCGAGCGTCCAATCCGGAATGGGATCATCCACCGAAACGATCATCAAGGCTGTATCGGGCGAACGTTGCGGATCGCGTAGCCGTGGAGTCCGGTCAATAGGCCCAACATCCATATGGCGGATATTGACATTTGCTTTACCCAGAATAGTGCCAACCCGCCCAATCATGCCAGGCTGGTCATAGTTACGGCAGAAGAGAATATAACCCTCCGGCACAAACTCCGTCCAATAACGTCCTACACGCACAATACGCGCTTCGTCATGCATCACCGTCCCGGCAAGTACCTCCACGCGTTCGTCACCTGAGCCAGGTTTTCCTGCAAACGATGAGGCGTATCCGTTAGAATTCTGCACGCGCATCGTAATCAGGTTGGCAAATTCGGTCGGCATCGGAGATTTCTGCTCAGTGATCTCCAGCCCCCATTGCTTTGCCAGCAACTGCGCGTTAATCATGTTCACATGCGCATCCGATACCGATTCGAGCAAGCCCTTGATCAGCGCCGCCTGTAAGGGACGCAGGTCATAATTTGCGATATCGCCGCTGAAGGACAACTCGATCTTATTGAGCGGCCCGGGCTGCAATTGTGTATACAGGCGGGCCATCTGCTCGATCAGCCGCATATATGGTTGCAGCACCTTGAGTGTTTCGGGCAGAATAAGTGGCGCATTCACCGCCGCACGTGGAAATCCTCCACCCAGCACCGTTATGATCTGCTCTGCAACATCCGTTGCCACCCCTACCTGTGCCTCTTCCGTTGATGCTCCCAGATGCGGTGTGGCAATCACTCGCTCGTGCGTCAGTAGTTGTTGCAGCACGGCATCATCACGAATTGGCTCTTGACTGAAGACATCCAGCGCGACCCCAGCCAGTTGATTCTCATTCAGGGCATTCAGCAGTGCCTCTTCATCGATCAAACCCCCACGTGCGCAGTTGATTAAACGTGCCCCAGGCTTAAGCAGGCTCAGTTCATGTGTACCGATAATCCCACGCGTTCCTTTAGGGCCGCTGGTGAGCGAGGTGTGCAGCGTCACGAAATCCGCCGATTTCAGCACCTCCTCCATGCTCATCATCGTTACATCAAGCTTACGAGCATGCTCAGGTGCCACATAGGGATCAAAAGCGATGATCTGCATTTCTAATCCCTGTGCACGTCGTGCAACCTCTGTCCCGACCTTCCCCAGCCCGATGATGCCGAGCACCTTGTTGCGTACCTCGACACCCAGGAAACGGCTCTTTTCCCATTTCCCGCTTTTCATGCTGCTATTCGCGGCGGGAATGTGCCGTGCCAGTGCCATTAACATCGCAATTGTATGCTCTGCCGCCGCTATGATATTGCCCGTGGGCGAGTTGACAACCATGATACCTTGCCTTGTGGCCGCCTCGATATCAATGTTATCAACGCCTACGCCGGCGCGTCCGACAATCTTGAGTTGTGTTGCCGCTTCCAGAATGTCGGCTGTCACCTGTGTTTCACTGCGCACGATCAGCGCTGTATAGTTTCCAATAACCGCCCTTAACTGCTCCGGCTTGAGGCCTGGTCGCTCGTCAATCTGCGCTTCTGGCAGTTGCTCGCGCAGGAGATCAATACCCTCCTGCGCGACACGGTCAGCAATCAATATACGCGTTGCCTCTACCATTCGACAACTTCCTCTCTACTCTACCCTTCAAATCCCATTTCTCGTAATCGCATCTCCAACGTATCCATAGCCTCAACCAGGTCTACTTCCTGGAAGTAACCAAGATGTCCAACCCGGATAATTTTCCCTTCAAGATGCTCCTGGCCACCCGCGAAGACAACCTGATCTTCATCACGCAGCTTTTTCAATAAAGCTTTCGTATCAATACCTTCCGGTGTTCGTATAGCCGTAACGGTATTTGATGCGTGTGCTTCGTCGGCAAACAACTGTAATCCCATCTCTTTGGCTCGCCAGCGTACATAATCGCCAATGCGCTCGTGCCGTTCAAAGATAGCCTCGCGTCCCTCCGCCAGCATCATCTCTAACGCCAGGTCCAATGCGTAGAAGACTGAGACAGGCGGAGTCGTCGGATGTTGCCACTTTTCCAGATTCTTGCGCGACAGTTCCCAATCGAAGTAGAATCGTGGCAATTTCGCACTCTTATTCGCTTCCCATGCGCGAGGCCCTGGGGCTATCATCATTATTCCAGGCGGGGTCATCCATCCTTTTTGAGAACCTGTGAATACCACATCGATGTCCCAGGGATCCATTTCCAGGGGTACGCAACCTAGCGAACTCACCGCGTCAACAGCAATTAACGTGTCAGGACTAAGACTCCGTACCAAGGCTGCGAGTCTCTCTACGTCATTCATAACGCCTGTCGAGGTTTCATTATGCGTCATGAGCACCCCACGATATGGTGCCAGCGACTTAAGTCGTGCCTCAACAATATTCAGATCAGCCGCCTGTCCCCACGGAAATTCGATGCGGGACACCTGTAATCCATAGCGCTCAGCTATTTTAGCGAAACGATTGCCAAAAGCGCCGATTGTGATCGCAACGACGTGATCGCCCGGTGAAAAGAGATTAGCAATAGCCGCCTCTTGTCCACCTGTACCGGATGCGGGATAAGTGAGTACCGGCGAAGCCGTTTGAAAGAAGTATTGTAAGCGCGGTGTCACACGGCGCATTATAGCCGCGAACTCCGGCCCGCGATGATTAATCATCGGTTGGGCAAGCGCCTTCAATACCTCTTTAGGTACAGGAGTAGGGCCAGGAATGCGCAAATTTTGTTCGGGAATGGGAGCACGAGGCTCTACCTCTGGAATAGGAATTGCTTTTCGTTCTGAAATAGTCATGAATACTGCTCTCAATCTATGCGGCCTTAGCAGCCGACCTATACAATCCATTACGCTTCGTTGCAATCAATAATATGCGGCGAACAACGACCTGTTATCCGCCGCATTGAAGATAACTCTATTGCCTCAGTATAGCCGTGGGGAAGAAAGATGTCAAACTGCAATGATCTGTTATAATATCCTTACTATTTATAACCTTTTGAAACTTTATCGTCTACATAATAGTAAACAACTTAGAACAAAAAATCAGAGAGGACTCGCTTGGACACTTCTGGAGAAATTAGCTTTCGAGGGCTTATCAGCCGCTTGCATGCATCAACTGATGAATCTGCTTCTACCACACCCACTAGTGATCATCTCCTTACAACTCATCCTGGTGAATTTCCTATCATTGAGGGAAATGTGGTCCATTTCATCGCTAGAGACCACCCCGGTATTATCACTGGGGTGATTGGAGATTGGAATGGTTGGGATGCACGTAAAGCAGTTATGACCCCGATTGGGTATGGCCTTTTACACTATCAGCATGAGTTTGAAGAAGATGCTCGCCTGGACTACTTTTTCTATGAGGTTGATGTAGATAAATTAAAGGGCTTGCCTTTTGAAGAGGCATTGGTCCATGCACCTATTCATTCAATGCGTGATCCACTCAATCCTCGTGTCGGTGAGTCTGGATTTGGTCTGAAAAGCGAACTAGCTATGCCAGGCTATTCACGGCCAGTAGCTACACTTGAGCAGGTGGGAACAACTTCTGGCACCTTGCACGAGGGAACTATTACCAGCAAAATACTCGGGCAAGAGCGTACTTATACCGTATATCTACCGGCAAGTTATAGCACTCATGAGAAACCTTACCCAACCATTTACTTTAAAGATGGCGGTGATTATCTGAAGATGGGCAAGGCTCCTATTATTCTTGATAACTTGATAAGCATGGGCGTGATCCGTCCGGTAGTAGCTGTGTTTATTCCTCCTGTTGAGCGTACCAAAGAATATAACTGTGGTGATAGATATGTACAATTCTTCTGCGAAGAACTGATACCACACATGCACCATCAGTATAATCTCAGCACTGATCCTACAGAACGTGCGGTAATAGGTCCTTCATTAGGTGGTCTCATCTCCCTCTACATTGGCAGTCAACGACCAGATTTGTTTGGACTGATAGGGGCGCAATCTAGTGCCGTACACAGCGTATATGGACTGGATACATACAATTCCCGAACGGCTTATGCCGTCTCGCCACGCCTGCCTCTGCGCTTGCACCTGGTTATCGGTACATATGAGGCCTGCTTTGATATCGATAAGTACGGCCATTGCCAGGACCTGCTCAATCCTGTGCGAGATCTTCGCTCAGTGCTTGAGCAATCTGGCTATGCCTACCGCTACGCCGAACATCACCAGGGGCATAGCTGGGGATTGTGGCGCGATACCCTCGTTGATGCCCTTACCTACTTCTTTAGCGAAGGCTAGGAAATCATCGTTGACAATTTCTCCCCTGCATGCTATCCTAGGGAAGCCGTAGTTCAAGAATGCATATGCGCTGAGGTAGGACGCGGCGCTGCTATATACATACCCCTGGTAGGGCCACAATGTATTCCGCCCAAGGGGAAGAGGTGAGAGAAAAAACGCATGACTGTGAAAATTCGCTTAAAACGTGTGGGCAAGACCAAGGCCCCAAGTTATCGTGTTGTGGTTGCCGACTCGCGTTTCCCTCGCGATGGTCGCATTATCGAAAACATTGGTTGGTACAACCCTCGTGTAGAACCTTCTGCAATTCACATTGATGAAGAGAAGGTTATGGGCTGGCTAAAGAATGGCGCACAACCAACTGACTCAGTAGCGAGCTTGCTCAAACGCACCGGTGTCCTGGCCCGTTTCGAGCAAACAAAATCTGCTGCCGCTGTTGCTCCTTCTACTACTGAAGCTGAATAATATCTGTATAAGGTTGAAGCAATGCGTAAACTAGTTGAGTACATCGCTCAGTCGCTGGTAGATGATCCGTCGGCTGTACAGGTACGCGAAGTGCGCAATGATCGCAATGCCCTGGTACTGGAACTACACGTGGCACCAGACGACTTTGGTAAAGTGATCGGTCGTCAAGGTCGAGTCGCCAAAGCTATGCGCTCATTGCTCCGGGCAGGCGGTACTCGTGAAGGTCGTCATACTTCACTAGAGATATTGTAGAGGGCCACGTGCCAAAGCAAAATACAACGGAATGGGCTACTATCGGAAAAGTGGTAGCCCTTTTTGGCGTGCATGGCGAACTCAGGGTACTTCTCCTGACAGATATCCCCAATCGCTTTGCAGAGCTTGATGCTGTGTATCTTGGCCCCGACCATACGCGCTACCCTATCGGAAGTGTGCGTCCTCACAGAGGGGAAATGGTCGTGCTCAAGTTAGAAGGCATTGATGATGCAAATGCCGCCGAACCCCTTCTGCATCTCGATCTACAAATTCCGGCGAGCAAACTGGCAAAGCTCCCTCCCGATTCTTACTATCAACATGACATTCTCGGCCTACGCGTCTTCACTTTGGACGAGCGCGACCTCGGAAATATAGTGGATATCATCGTCACGGGAAGTAACGATGTCTACGTCATCAAAACGCAAGCTGGGCAGCAGGTACTCATTCCCGCCATCAAAGATGTGATTAAGCAGATTGACCTCATTCGCCGTACCATGTATATTGATCCGCTGCCAGGATTGGTGGATGACAAAGAAGCTGTGATCGATGCAGAGCAAAAAGATGAGGAGGAATGAAATAAACACACTGGCTTCTCTGTTATCAAGGATATAGCAGAGTTGAAACCTGTAACTATCTGCACCCGTATAACCAGTAATGGCTATGAAGATCTCACAAGGATGAACCGATACACTAGATAGGTACATTATTTTGTAGGGAGGTGCCTCATGGCTGACCGTATCCCAACCTTTGCTGACATCTGTAGTGCGATTACCGAAGGTAGTCTTGCTGCTACCATTGATGGAGCAATGTATGCAGTAAACGCATTAGAACTGCGCCGCTATCTCAACACGTTTCGTTCATTACCCGTTATTTCCACAGCAACGACGCAGGTGCGCCCGCCACGTAACGAAGCAACTAGCACGATTCGGCCTACCTTCGCTTAGAAAGGCTCATTGGAGCCATTTTCTGAACTTTCTACATTCTTTGTGCGGTTGCGTTTCAGGCAGATACAAGCTATAATATTGCCTGACAGAGTAAGCGACTTTACGCCTCATCCTAAATAAGTTAGAAAGGTGCTGCATGGAGCCACTCGATACCGATCTAGAATACGTGAGAACCGAACCGCGTCAGATGAATCCTGCTTCGCGCTTTAATACCATGTTAATTCTCCCCATCATAGGAGTGCTGCTGGTACTCTTATTTATTAGCGCGGCTATCTTCCAATTTGATCTTTCAGGCTTGGTAGATAGCTTGGTAGGATTAATGATGGTGCTCTTTGTGGTGATGGTTGCGCTGTTATTCTGGGCATTCGCCCCAAGAGCTAACAGGACACAGTAGCGAGCCTTGCCTCATAAGCGTAGATCCTTCCCAGAAAATAGGTCTCTAGTGCGCGTTGACTGCCTGTTTTCGGAGAAGGATTTTTATTTTCTGTGGAACCCTCGCTATCTTAAAGGTGATTCATCGGCGTTGTTCTGATCGTTCATTATACCCGTCCAGTACAATGCTTTTGAGTGCATCAGTGTTGCGCTCCATCATAATCAAAGTCTGCCGGTAAACTTTGATGAAATCTAGAAGTGCTAATGCCTCATCCGGCAGCAAATCAAAACAGATGCCAGATTGATGTCTCAACACAATTCCTGTGTCCTCAACGCGAACTCGATATTTCCCTATGATTGCGTCCATAGCGACTTTATCTTTCTAGGACATGCGTTGCTCTACCCACCTGCTGTTGGGTTCTGTACTGGTAGTACTCTTCTACGTTTGGATACACAATCCCACCAATGTCTAAGGCGATAGCGTTTACAATGATAAGCCTTTACAAAATAGAAACCGCAACTCTACAGCAATGCAATATTAAATACCGGTGCCATCGGTACCTTAAATCAGGTACGAAATTCGACGCCCAAAAGTTCCACATTATGCCTTTTGGCTAAAAGTCGGGCAGAGGATCCTCAGACTCCCCTTTCAACCTGCTTCCACGCGTCTGAATCAACCTCTATGTTTAACTGTTTACCCCACAATACATGACCAAGCAACTCGGCAGATTCTACGAGGCGAGGACCGGAACGGTTCAGATATGCATTGCCATCGATGGCATAGACCTGCCCATTTCTTACCGCTTTTAATGACTGCCATTGTGGATGCGCTCGTAAGATCGCTACGTCTACCATCGTACGTTCAAGTGTGAAACCGCAGGGCGAGAGCACGAGCACATCGGGATCGGCTGACTGTAATTCATCCCAGCTCAACCATGGAGAATGTTGTCCAATTTCACCAAAGACATTTTCGCCGCCAGCATAGGCCACCAGCTCTGGTGTCCAATTGCCTGCGGCCATCAACGGATCAAGCCATTCCAGTACTGTAACACTCGGTTTCTTACCGAAAAAAGCTGTAGTATCACTCAGATGCTTCAATCGTCGTTGATAGCCCTGTACAAGCTTCCCGGCCCGTTCGTGTCGTCCCAAGGCCTCGCCAACGCGCAAAACATCCTCCCACACATCGCTCAGTCGGTAAGGAGCTAACGAGACAACACGTGGCGTTATGCCTGTGAGATGCTCAATCGCTCGCGTCACGTCGCGTTCACTGACAGCACATACCTCGCACTGCGTCTGTGTAAAGATCACATCCGGTCGAAGTGCCTGAAGCTGCGCAATATCTATAGCATAAATACTCAAGGCTTTGAGGGCAGCATCCTGGGGAGCAATTGAAGTCTGCGCAAGTTGCTTGATCTGAGCATCAATCAGCGCACTATCCGTATCGATGTCAATCTGCACCGTGCTTACCACAGGTAATGCCTTTACCTCTGGTGGATAGTCACATTCGTGAGAACGCCCCACCAGTGAATCCAGGCAACCCAATTCGGCGATCATTTCGGTCGCGCTTGCCAGTAAAGAGACGAGTCGCACGTTTAACCTTCTTTGCAGAATTACGAGACGGCGATGCCGTTTTTGTTCAGCACACTGTCGATCTCGTTTTTTAAGCGACTGGGATGAGGTCCCGTCAGTCGGCCAATCATCTGACCATCTTTGAAAACTCCCTTTCTATATCTGAGTTCATGTGTTTGCGCGTTCGTAATTGCTAGTATGCAAGACTTCAAGCAGCTTAATCCTTCTTTCATCTAACCTGGAACGATAACTGGTAGCCGCTCATCAGCCATATGTGCATACATTGGCGTCTGACCGCGCACCTCGCCGTCCAGCGTCACATCGCGTGGATCAGCATTCGTTGTAATAATGACTCCTCGCGCCTGTACATGATGGATACCAGGAATGCCGGTCAATTCCCCGGGATGGTGAATAAAAGGATATCCTTGCCCATTCAGCGCATTTGAGGCATATGCTCCCTTCTGTCCATTTTCCTTTAAACCAAAGAAGTGTGCTAACCTGGCGCTGAGATGTCCAAACTCGAACTCTTCTAGAACCAGGATATCGAGTAGCTGGTCGTTCAGACTCGCTCCTGGAATGCTAAGGTGCCACTGTCCGCCAAATATGGGTGCATTGATGACTGCTACCTGGAGGGCACGGCAGCGAAGTAGCGTTTGCTCATCTGTGGTAGCAGACCGTAGTACGTTAGTCTCTTGCCGAAATTGCTTGCTCTGGGGAACAGCCAACCCTTCAAACTGAAGCTCTACATCCAAGGCATGGGGATTTCTCAACACTTCTAAGGCAGCAAATGGGTACGTCATACGACCATAGCGCTGGCGTGTTGCTATATTGGTGGCTATACGTGCAAACTGGACATTCAGTCCAATGGTCAGCGCGTGAGCGAAGAAGCCATGCTTTTGAGGGCCAACGTGTGTAACTACTCGCTCCTTCTGGCTTCGAGCGGCAGGGTGAGGTGATTGCTGAGCGGGTCGCGCCACTCCAATGTCTACCTCCACTTCTTTTCCTTTAGCAATAACGTTGACAGCCTGATGCACGTCTTGAGGAAGGTGCAGGGAACGAGCGATATCGTTGGCCGTACCAAGCGGCAGTATTCCAAGTGGCAAGCGACTTTCGGCGATATGCGTGATCACGCCTCCTACCAACCCATCACCTCCTGCTGCGATCGCAATATCAATACCTTCCTCTTGCCAGATTGCTCCTTGGGCGAGCTGGTTATCCAGTTCAGCGATGGAAATATTCCTGATAACCTCGACTCCAACTTCTTGCAGATAGGTGAGCGCCTCTGAAAGTTTTTCAGATCTGCCTGAATGTGGACTGTGTATGACAATCGAGCGTTGTGATTTTTGCAAGGTTCCATCCATCTGTGCTTGTTATTAGGCATATGCTCAAATGGAGTATAACCCAGAAGGGGTAGGACTCGCAAATGTTTACTGTCGTCCTTGTTCCCACTTCAGGTAACCCAGCATTAGATAGAGCCTGAACTCATCTCAGCTACATTG
The DNA here is from genome assembly GCA_963778375.1 of uncultured Chloroflexia bacterium. GTDB lineage: Bacteria > Chloroflexota > Ktedonobacteria > Ktedonobacterales > Ktedonobacteraceae > CAVZTX01. The sequence continues at coordinate 93,435 of CAVZTX010000024.1, forward strand.
TGTATCTTCCGGTGGGCCTAGCGTGTTAGGAATGCCGTTACCGTTATTTGTACCTGTGCCGTTGTTGTAGCTGGTGATGTACCAATTGCCGCTGTTATCGGAGGCTTTTTCGAGTGTGAGATGGAGTGAGTACGTTTTTGTGAGCTTACTGCGGGTAATGGTATAGATATAGCTGATGGCCGTATCCGTGGTGGTAGCGCTGCCTGCTACTTCGGAATAATTTGTCACTGCCCCATAGTGAGTATCAACGCATTGTGCTTGCTGCTTGAACTGGTCTGGCGTGAGTTCGATGCGAATCGATGGAGCTAGGTCGCTATAGGCTGCATCATAATTGGGAGGAGTTGCGATATTTGAGAGAAAATCGGCCGCAACTGATGCCGATGGGCTGACCTTGTTGGTGGCATTAAAAAATTGTACTGCTCCGTAAGCGATGACGAAGGCTACAATTGCACAAACGATGATAATAACGCTGCGTACAAAGATGCGTCGCCGCAGACTTCTTGGAGGTCGTGTATTTCGGCGCGGGCGACCAACACGTTGCGTTCTAGGAGGTTGATCCACACGCGGTATACCCCGTGGACGTTGAGGGATAGATGGCTGTTTTCCCGTACCATTACCATTGACAGATGCATATGGCTCACTGGAAGACCGGTCCCAGGGATCATTGCCCCTATCTTGTCGCCCTTGCATGTGACCTTCCTTCAGAATTTCTAAGCATTCAACATAATAATGCCTGACAGTTTCGCGTGCGCTCGCTGCAATTGTTCCTGCGCCTGCTTGGCTTGCGTGCGCGTTGTATGGCCTACGATAATACTTAAAAATGTTTGTTCTACCAGTGCGCCAATCAACGAAGCATCCGCACCGGCGAGGACTGGTGGGCTATGAAAAATAATGATCCCTGGCTGAGTTTCTGATGTTAACTGATACTGACAGATACTCTTTACAGTCTCTTCCAGCTTAGGTGAAAGCAGGAGTAATGTTCCCTGGGCCGGTGCAGTACCCGCTCCAAGTACTTGCAGCCCAGAAATGAATGTTGATTGTAGGTAGTTAGGGATCTTTTGATGCGAAATTGACTCCTCTGCCAGCAGGTCACTAAGTCCTGGATCTTTTGCCAGGCCGAAGCGCTGTTGAAGACTTGGCGCGCTCAGATCGGCGTCCACCAGTATCGTTGGGATGCTACTCTGGGCTGCCGCGATAGCTACATTGGCTACTGCTGCTGCTTGTTCCGCGTTGGCGGTTGGCGTAGTAAGAAGCAGGGTATGCTGCTTCATAGAAGCACTATCCCAATTCAAGCGAATATTGGCGAAGAGTGTATAATAGGCCTCGCTATAGGCGCTGTCTGTATCGTAATCTGTGAGCAGTACATACTGTTCGTTTGAGCGATTTCCCATTGGAAGAATGCTCCTCTATATATTAACATTGTTGAAACGGGCTAAGATCACCGGGGACGATCTGGGCCTTCTTTTGTTGTTTCCTGTCGTACTATACTGAAGCTCTTCACTCCTGTCAAGCGCTATTGGCTAGGAGTCACTCATATATAAGTGTATCTCGCAGCACAACCATCACTACTGTCACTTTCGTAACCACTCGCGGCTCTTACTTAATTATGAGGGGATGTTAGCTAATGGCAAGAAAAGGCAGGCCTTCCATCCTTTCGAGAAATTGATGAGAACTTGTCCATAAATGAGTGCTTACAATTCACGTAGAAGGAGGGAGACCGAGAGCTATGCCGCAGGTGAACGCGAGTTGTCGGTAGCACGAGGTGAACTAGTGCGTCCTGGTCTGGGTGCACGGGGCACTTCACCGTAGATAGGAAGTTGCAGCAGGTTCGTGACCTCGTCTTTGCTGCGAATGCGATCATCGAGATAGTCGATGAGAAATGCCAGAGCTATACCTACAACAAGTGCAACAAGCAGCAGTAGGAGAAGCTGTATCGTTTTGGCGGCTGTTCCGGGTATGGTGGCTGGATCCGTCGCGTTGCTTATAACGCGTGCCACTGCCACGGATTGTACAGCGATGCCCGTTGAGGTATCAGGGGCACTACTTGTAAGCGAATAGTTGAAATACTGACCTGCATCGGCACTGAGAGTTTCTCCAGTCGCATTAGCAATTGCCCAGGCTCCGGCAGGGGTACTCCATGTGACCGTTATCGTTACCAGAGCATGTATGCGGCTGGCAGTGATCGATGATCCAATAGCATTGGCATTCTGCCAGTCTCCAAGGTCGGGATGTGCTCCAAAACGTTGCGCAATTTGGTTCGTATCGGCTGCAATTTGATTTGAAACCTGGCTGTCAAACTCTTTTGTCGCGAGTATTGGCCCGGTCGCAAGGGTGTCGGCAAATGCCTCGGCGGTTGAGGTATTTGCAGCAACATTCGCTGGTTGACCTTTTGTTTGTACGCCCATCTGGATGGTGACGTTGGAGGTATATGTTGTCTGTAAATTTGCAAGCTTATGCGTATGGTAGTATTCGTAGCCGACGTAAAGGGCGACTACTCCTACGATAAGTGCGACCAGCCAAATGCGCCGCCAGATTATTGTCCAATAGGTCCGTAGCTCCACGGTATCTTTCACCCTTTCACAGAGATTGTTTTCAGTGCTTTTGCAGGTTTCCCTTCGCTCAATTTGGCTTCAATGAATTGAAGGATGCGGCGATGGAAGCGTGGTTTATCGAATTCGAGTGCGTGATTATGAATGGTTTCTGAGTCGTATCGACGTTCGTCAAATGTAGCCAGCACGCCTGACAAACTTTCGGCGCTTTGTTCCTGAAAGAAAGTGCCTGTCACCCCATCGATGACAGATGTGAGCGCACCACCAGCTCCATAAGCAATGACAGGACGGCCAGATGCCTGCGCCTCTAGCGGTGTAATGCCGAAATCCTCTTCGCCAGGTAAGAGTAAGGCACGACAGTGTGTATAGTAATGGAGGACTTCTGAATCGGAGAGCCGTCCCAGGAAGCGAATGGTTGGCCCGGCCATCTTTCTGAGTTCTTGCTCGTAGCGCCCACTGCCGATGATGACGAGCGGCAATTGTAGCGCGTTGCAGGCCGCAATGGCCAGGTCGATACGCTTGTACGGTAAGAACCGGCTGACGATCAGAAAGTAATCCTCGGGCTGCGTGCTAGGGTTGAAGGGAAAGCGACTGGCTTCTACAGGTGGTGGTATGACAATTGCATCTCTGCGGTAGTACTTCGCAATCCGTTCTGCCACAACTGGCGAGTTAGCGATGAAGTGATCGACGCGCATCGCACTTGTCTGGTCCCAGATACGCAGTCCAGTAATAAATAAAGGCAACACCTTGCGTGGCAACTTGCCGATTTGCTCACGTTCCACGTATTCATTGTAGTTCCAGCACCAGCGCATAGGGGTGTGGCAGTAGCAAATATGCAGTGTCTCTGGTCTCGTGATTACACCTTTGCCAAAGGCACTGGAACTGCTCAAAACCAGGTCATAGCCTCGCAGGTCTAGATTCTCCATCGCAAAAGGATAGAAGGGCAAATAGGGTTGATGATGTTGCATCACAAACGGCAGCTTTTGCATGAACGAGGTACGAATATCAATCTTCTGGAATGCAGGATCAACGCGTTTTGGATCATAAATCGATGTATAGAGCGGGGCATTGGGAAATATCTCGTGCAGTGCCAGAACAACACGTTCCGCACCCCCCATTTGATTCAGATAGTCATGAACCAGGGCTACTTTCATACGTTCCTTTCAGCCTGCTGACTGCAAAGCAGTAGACGCGAAGCGCCGTTGCAGGCTGTTTTTCAATAATCGCCAGATTTAATATGCTCCTCGGCTGAATAAGACCGCTGGAATGGTGCGGAAGAGTATCTGGAAGTATAAGCGCAGTGACCAGTTTTCAATATAATAGAGATCCATGAGCACACCCTCGTCGAAACTGATATCGCTACGCCCTCGTACCTGCCACAATCCTGTCATACCGGGTTTGATGGCGAGACGACCTTTTTGCCACTCTTCATATTGTGCTACCTCTTGTGGCAGGGGCGGGCGTGGCCCCACCAGGCTCATCTCACCGCGTATCACATTAATGAGCTGTGGGATCTCGTCAAAGCTTGTGCGGCGCAGGAATTTCCCTACTGCCGTAATACGCGGATCATCTTTCATCTTGAAGAGTGGTCCCTGAGCCTCGTTGTGCGCCATCAAAGCAGCAAGCACCTGCTCGGCATTGTTGTACATTGAGCGGAATTTATACACGCTCAATGGCCGTCCATTCCGGCCTATGCGGGTTTGCTTGTAAATGGCTGGGCCTGGCGAGTTAAGGCGAATAGCGAGCGCAATCAGAAGCCAGAACGGTGATCCAACCAGTAATATGAGTGCGGCCACAATGATATCAACCAGACGGGTGATTGTTCGCTGTACCGAGTTGATCGGAACTTGTTTGATACTAATGAGTGGGATGCCTTCCACAGCTTCCATATCTACACGCGATAGATTTAACTCATACAAATCCGGGACGAGTTTGAATGACGCTCCTACACGTTCACACAGGCGTACAGTCTTAATGGATTGCTCGTGCATCTGCGAAGGTAGGGCAATAATCACCTCATCGATCTGCATCGAGTTAATCACCGGGCGCAGATCTTCCAGCGTACCAAGCATTCTAAAGCGCCCGAAATCGCCCGGCGGCTCACTCATATCATGGAGAAATCCCACAATTGTGTAACCCAGGTTGGGTTTCGCTGCAATATGCTGCATAATCATTTTGCCCAGGCGTCCTGATCCCACGACGAGCAAGCGCGTTTCACCGAGTCCCATACGGTACAGCGTTCCCATCGCTACCGAAACAATGAGTCGTCCTGCACTTACAACGACAATAGTTGTTGCCCATACGAATGGCACCAGCAGACGAGAATTTGAAGGCGGCTGAAAGACAAAGTAGTATGTTATCAAGAGTGCCAGGCCCATTGTGGCAGAAGTGGCGATAGTCCATGCCTGACGAAACCAGCTCCCAGTCAAACGAATGCTATATAGACCACGAAGCGCAAAGATGACAATGAGTCCGATGACAATGCTTATTCCAAGTCCTATAAAACTCGTTAAAGGAGTTAAAACATCCTGGGGTATGGTGGTATGCATGTGAGGAGCTACACTCTCAACCCCTGATAAATTGTAGCGAATAGTGGATATGAGCTTACTTTTGAAGAAAACATTATAGCGCAGAATGTACGCTAACTGAAAAGCACTCGCTGCCAATGTTGCATCTAAGATCACCATCGCGATACGTTCAAAGATGCGCCACTGATGACGATGCGAACGCCGCTCTGAGATAGCTTTTGTGATAGGGCCGGTTGCTCCTCCCACCATGTCATTTGTTGCCTGCCCCAAAGGCATAGGCTGTTGTCCGGGGGGCAAGGTTCCTATTCTATCTGTATCTGTGGGGGCGCGATACATCCGACCCCTACTATCGATATTGGTCATTTGTGATAGTTTACTACTTTTCACGAGATTAAGCCTATATCCTACCGGGGCGTGATGCATATAGCCCCTACTATCTAACGATTCGATGAGACGTTGTTAGTGTGTCCTTACATCTCGGCTGAGCTTGCCCCTATGAACGTCTTGATGGAGCGCTGTTTGTATGTTTTTGTGATTTATGCGCTGTTGCTGCTTGTTCATAAACATTAATAATTTGTGTGGCCATCGCCTGGGCTGAAAATTGCTGTGTGACTGAAGGCGCAAGTGCACGGCAACGTTCGCGATAGTCATGATTAGTCAATGCCTGGTAAAGTGCATTAGCCATTGTTTCTACATCATATGGGTCTACTGCCAGTGCGATATCGGCTCCCGCCTCCGGCAAGCTGGAGACGTTTGAAGTGACAACAGGTGTGCCACACGCCAGGGCTTCTGCCACAGGCAGGCCAAAACCTTCATAGAGCGATGGATAGATAAATGCCGAAGCTGCTGAGTACCAGAGCGCTTGTTCGGCATCGGCTACGAAGCCTGGAAAAATAACCTCCGACTTTAACCCAAGCGTCTGTACCTTTTCAAAAATCGAGTCGTAGAACCAGCCTTTCCCACCCGCCAGCACGAGTTTCTCCGAAATAGCATGCGCATTGCGAAGTTGTGCGTATGCTTCAAGGATCGTGGTAATATTCTTGCGTGGTTCTAATGTGCCAAGGTACAGGATAAATCCGCCTGCCAGTCCTTGTTTCTGCCGGAAGGAATCTCTCTCTTCCTCATGTATTACGCTTGAAAAGCGTGCATCGATGCAAGGATGAACCGTTTGTATGCGTTCGGCAGGAATATTCACTAATTCGACGGCATCACGTTTCGTACTGTCAGAGTCGGCGATGATTCTTGTGGCATGTCGTAAACTGCGTAGAGTAAAGGTTCGATGATACACGCGCTTCGCTCGGGTTAGTACATGAGGAAAGCGCAAGAATGCCAGGTCATGCAGTGTGACCACTCCAGCGCAATTGCGAGGTAACATTTCTGGCAGAACATTTGCGGGCGAGTGAAACACATCGATGTTCCTTTGACGCAAAAGTGATGGCAGCGTCAATTGTTCCCAGGCCACTCGAGACGCAGGTCGTGCCTCAGACCACGAGACAGGAACGTAGGTGATCTGGGGAGAATATACTGCCAGGCGCTCTACTACATCCTGTCCATTCACAAAAATTGTATATGTATGTTGCCCCGGTTGTTTTGCTAGTTCAGTTATCAAGTAGCGTATATAGCGACTAATCCCGCCATTGCGATAGGTCTGACTAAATGATAATAATTGAGCATTAATACCTATATGCATCCCGAATAGTCTCCTCTTCGCACTTCCTTAACGCCTACTATAACGTGCCTGAAATTGACAAGGTAACAGTCCTAGACCTTCTCTGCCCTGCGCCAAAGCAGGTAGTTCTCTTGGAATTGCGGGTAAATCTCGCCACGCTCATAAAGAGCGCTTAATGCTGCCTGCACCGTAGTATTATAGAGTACATATTGTGGCAGCGCGGTAATCGACGCGCCTTGCGCGTTTGCTACGAAGCTTAGCACATCGGCAGTTCGCCGCCCCTCTCCCTCCGTCAGGTAAGTTCGTACTTGCTCTAGTATACTCTCCAATCGCTCGATAGTATAATCCATGACCCGATTGGCCTGTTCTGCTGATGTGTATATTTCACCATGACCTGCTACCACATGCTCAAAGGACGTGGTCTGCGTTTTCAGCGAGGCCAGAGTGGTAAGTCCGGCTTGTATATCTGTATAGAAAGGAATGCGATGCTTGTCGAGTATCTCAGGCGTCAAGAATGCATCACCTACGAAAAGAGTCTTGCCGAAAGCCATCCCTATCTGTTCGGTGCTGTGACCTGGAAGGGCAACCACATCTAGAGGGATCGAGTCTACGGTATGTTCGTTGCCTGCAAGGATGACATTGGCCAGACATGGTTTGGCGAGCAGAAACTTGTGCTGTAAATCGCGAGGCGGCTGTGCCCCGCTAAAAAGGTAAAGCGGCTCCAGAATGGGTCCAGCCATCACCGATGCCTCAACTCGCGTTGCATAAACCGTCAGACCCGTTTGTCGCACGAGATAATGTGCACCGCCAAAATGATCGGCATGAGCATGCGTGATCAGTAGTGCAGTAGGAGTGAGGCCCAGCTTTTTTACTGAGTTGAGTATATCGCGGCCCGTGTCCTTATCCATACCACTATCGATGATGAGGCAGCGATCTTCGTGGGCGATCACGCCAATATTGGCTCCTCCCTGGATCACCCAGGTGCCTTCGGCCAATTGTGTCAGTTGCATTTTTGCAGCTTTCTTATAGGGTAGTGCTATTGTTAATAACGCTAGTACCAGGGTTAAAAGTCTTGCATGCAGAAATATGAGAGTGTATACTGCACGCTGTGCGAGGGACTCGATTGATCGCGTCCCTACAGCCTAATGGGGCAAGGTGCAAAAGAGAAATCAACGACGTGAGTAATTTTGTGAAAAATGAGCAGGTGCGTTGCGTTTTTCTCTGCGTCGGTGTATTATAGCCTAAAGTCCCTAGTGGCGCAATGAATTGTGCCTCTTTCCTTGAAATGCGCAGCTCTGCAACGGAGCAAGCGCTCCCAGGAAGTCCTCCAGGCCTGCCGCCTTACAGGTCAGCAGGCTTGATAGGTAGTATTCAAAATTGCGAGTAACGAAATTACGGGAGAATGCGCGTTGACTAGTCAACTCCATCTCGATGTCGCTCAGTTAACAGATGTTGGTCGCAAACGCGAACACAACGAAGATAACATGGCCTATGTCATTCCCAAAGACCCAGAGGCGATGGCAAAGAAGGGTGCGTTGTTTATTGTTGCCGATGGCATGGGTGGACATGCGGCCGGGGAAGTTGCCAGCGAGATCGCAGTGGATACGGTCAGTAATGCTTACTACCAGGATGACAATGACGATGTTGCCGAATCGCTCCTACACGCCATTCGACGTGCCAATGCCGCCATTCACCAGAGGGCGGCGGAAAATATGCTGCGCAGTGGCATGGGTACGACCTGCGTCGCAGCTATCCTGCGCGGCAATCATGCCTATATTGCTAATGTCGGGGACAGCCGTGCCTATCTCCTCCGTAATACCTCCGTCAGGCAGGTCTCACAAGATCATTCGTGGGTTGCTGAGCAGGTTCGCGCTGGTCTGCTCACCGAGGAACAGGCTCGTACCCATGCGCAACGCAATGTCATCACTCGTTGTCTAGGAACACAGGCAGATGTCGATATCGACATCTTCTCAGAAGAACTGGAGCAAGGAGATTCCCTTATCCTTTGTACAGATGGACTCTCCGGCCTCGTCAGCGATGAAGAGCTACAGAGGATCGTCAATCAGTACGTTCCGCAGGAAAGCGTTTATCATCTCGTAGAACGTGCTAACGAAAATGGCGGCCCCGACAACATCACTGCCATCGTCGTGCGTGTCCAGGAGGTGGGTGTTGAACCACCAAATGTGCGGCATCCTGTACGAGTGGGCGGGCGAGAAAACGTTGAAGACACAAAGGTGCTCAGGGACGGGATTAATCGGATGCCTACAGCCAGGACTGGTGAAATGCGCCCTACGACAGTACCTTTGCGTATTGCCAGTGGTCCACTCGTGTCTCCTGAAAGCGGCATCCTTCCTCAGCCCGTTGCGCAGGAACTCCCGCCGGGACGGCATCGTCTTTTTTACCCGTCGCTGGCACTACTCGTTCTTATCGTTCTGACATTAGTAAGTGGGGGCATCTACTATTTCATTCATAAAAGTCAGGATGTAGAGCAGCTATTGCAAAATGCTCAGAACACGATCGATCAGGCCAATGGAAACCTTTCGGCCAGTCCAGGACTAGCCCTTTCACAACTTGCACAGGCCCAGAGTACCTTACGCAGAGCACAAAAAAATAAGCTCTCCACTGCACAAAGTACGCGGGCTGCAAATCTGCTGAACAACCTCACTAAAGATGTACAGGTAGCCATTGATACCTACAATGCCAGCCCAAATGCCGCCATCAGTGTCTTGCCATGTGATGGCAAAACTCCTACAGTTATTAATGAGGGAAGTGCCAATACGACCCCTGAGAGCATTGTCTCTGTACAGGTTGGGAAAACTGCACTCCTCTATGCTCTAGGTCAGGATGGCAACATCTACTGGTTGAAGGGTACCAATAATTTCAGTTTGCAGGGCAGCAATCCTTTGCCGCAGAATACGCAAGCACTCGCACTTGCTGGAGATGGGGATCAGCTTTTTGCTTTGTATTCTCAAGCGAACGGCGGCTATAGTCTGAGCCTCTATCACCCCGATGCCTCAGGAAACCTGGGCAAGGCGGCAAGTACCGTCTCGCTCAGTTCGAAATTCACACAGGATGGCAAGACCCCCTACCTTATCACAGTGTCTGGCCAGAATTTTTACATGGTCCTTGCTTCCAATGCAGCTCCAACAAATGCGCTCCTGTTGCATTACAGCGTCACGACAAATCAACTGAACCTTGATGCAAAGACGTTGAGTGTTTCGGGTTTCATCAGTGGGATAGCGGCGTTGCCCGGTGAGGAATTGTTCCTATTACTACCCGATGGCATCAAAAGTGTGCAATTCGCAACTGGAAATTCGCCAGTTTCTGTCCAGGTAGCACAACTAATCGTCCCCCCACTGGCAATTGGTGATCAGCCGTTTCAAGCAAAGACGATGAACGTGCCACTGCCGCAGAAACCACCGCAGTTCCTGGATGTTGCAGGTGCATCTTCGCTGACACCAGGGATTATCAATCCACTGTTGACGAGCATCATCGATACTGTGCCACATCTTTACATCAGCGATCCAGTGAACCATCGCATCATTGATCTCGTTGTTGGGCCTAGTGCCTCGCCAAATGTTACTCCAGCGGTAGGTACATCTACCCCTCCCAGTGTATCGGCAAAAGGTGTCACACCTACTTCGACAAGTCTCCCTACCAATGTGACCCTTCAACTATTTCAGCAGGTGGTCTCTGCCAACTTCCTGAGCCAGATGAAGAGCATCGCAGTAAATCCGCAGGCGATGACTATTTCTGCCTTGATACTCATGTCGAATAACCCTACCAAATTCGGTCTCATTCCAATAAGTACAGGGAAACAAACGAATTGTATGACCCAGCAATCCGGGTCATAGGAAGCTTTACATAAAGGAGTTGTGAAAGTCGTGGGTTTAGAGGTCTATTTTCGGACACATACGTGTGGTGAATTAAATGCAGATGCTGTTGGTCAAGAGGTGACCCTGGCGGGTTGGGTCAATCGGCGACGAGATCATGGTGGACTAGTCTTCCTGGATATCCGCGACAGATATGGTATAACGCAGGTGATTTGCGATCCTGAGCGCTCTCTCGAAGCGCATGGTATTGCTTCTGAGTTACGTTCGGAGTACGTAGTGCAGGTCAGCGGAACGGTGGTACCCCGTCTGCCAGGAACAGAAAATCCGAATTTGAGCACGGGGGCGATTGAGGTTGCTGCTGATCGCATTGTCATACTGAATACTTCGCGCACAACACCATTTCCGATTAGCGATAACATTTCGGTGGATGAGTCCTTGCGGCTCAAGTACCGCTATCTTGACCTGCGTAGGCCAAGCATGAGGGACAATATTGTGCTGCGCCATCGCGTCGTCAAGGTGATACGGGATTATTTGGACGAGCGTGACTTCCTTGAGATCGAGACGCCGATTTTGATGAAAAGTACGCCGGAGGGCGCTCGTGACTACCTGGTACCAAGTCGGCTGTATGCAGGTGAGTTCTACGCCTTGCCGCAGTCGCCACAACAGTTGAAGCAGTTGTTGATGGTGGCAGGTATGGATCGGTACTTCCAGATTGCCCGATGTTTCCGGGATGAGGATCAGCGTTCAGATCGCCAGCCGGAGTTTACCCAGCTCGATCTGGAGATGTCGTTCGTCGCCGAAGAAGATGTGATGGAGCTGATCGAGGGGTTGTTGATTCACCTGATCGAGAAGACGACCAATAAACACATCAAACAACGTCCTTTCCCACGTTTGAAGTATGCAGATGTGATGGATCGTTATGGCACAGATCATCCTGACCTGCGCTTTGATCTGCCACTGGTAGAGATATCTGAGCTAGCATCGGCGGGAAATTTTGGTGTCTTCCAGAATGCGCTGGCTGCTAATGGCATCGTCAAGGGTATGCGCGTGCCGCAAGCTGGGCAGTATAGCCGCAAAGAAATCGAGGAACTGACCGAATTTGCGCGTATGTTGGGCGCAAAGGGTTTGGTTACGCTAGCAATCAGTCCTACAGGCGAGGTGAAGTCTCCACTGACCAAGTTCATGAGTGCCGAGCAGGTGCAGGCGATCATTTCGCGGCTTGCAGGTGAAGCGGGCGACTTGTTGTTGTTTGTCGCAGATAGCGCCAAGGTGAGCAAATGATGTGCTTTTCCGCTTGCGGGTGAAGCTGGCCGAGCGGCTGAAGCTGATTGACCCAAATGAGATGGCGCTTTGCTGGGTGGTTGACTTCCCACTGCTGCACTTTGACGAAGAAGGCCAACGTTATGAGGCCGAGCACAATCCTTTCTCAGGCATGGACGAGTCGCATATTGAGCGACTCGACACCGATCCATTGAATATACGCGCCAAGCAATACGACATCATCTGTAACGGCTATGAAGTTGGTGGTGGCAGCGTGCGCATCAATGTTGCCGAGCTTCAGCATAAGGTCTTCTCGTTGATGAAACTGGATGACGAGGAGATTCGTGAGCAGTTCGGGCATATGCTGGAAGCTTTCGAATATGGAGCGCCACCTCATGGTGGTATTGCCCTGGGTATTGATCGTCTGGTGATGTTACTGGCTGACGAGGAGAACATCCGCGAGGTAGTTGCTTTCCCCAAGACGCAGAGCGCAATAGACCTATTGATGAATGCTCCTTCGCCTGTAGATGAGAAGCAGTTAAAGGAGCTGCATCTCAAGGTAGTGACAGAGGAGAAACGGTAGACCAGGACAATATGGCTAATGTGCATACATGCTCTAGGATCCGCACAGGTGTGATTAACGGTCTGGCATAGTTTGATATAGGTGACTCTTACGAAATGAACAGGATACCGATGGCAAGTCCAGAGGAGTCCTGTTCATTGCGTTTTGTTGTCTTCAATATCAACGTGCGACACGCGGGTAGAGGCGAGCTCCAATGAGCACCAAGGCTATTGTGACGAGTAGCATGACAACGAAATCGGTTATGAGACCCGTTGTAATGGTGCCACCTGCGAGCATAAGCGAGCGCAGGGCATCAACTTCGTAGCTAAGCGGATTGCTGTGGGCGATAGCCTGGAGCCATTTCGGCATGATGGCTACGGGATAGATGGCGTTGCTGGCGAAGAACAGTGGCATTGTGAGGAGCTGGCCGATGCCCATGAAACGCTCGCGGGTCTTTACAAGGCAGGCGATGATGAGCGAGAACGTGGAAAAGCAGGCAGCGCCGAGGATCACGATGACAATGACACCCAGCAAGGCCAGCGGGTTCCAGTTCATATGTACACCGAGAATGAGCGCCAGCAGGTAAATGATGACCGCCTGTGAGAGGCCACGCAACCCTGCTGATAACGCCTTGCCTAGCACGAGCGCGGTGCGTGGGGTTGGACTGGCCAGAAACTTGTGGATAATGCCTAGATCGCGTTCCCAGATAATGGCAATACCGGCGAAGATGGCGATAAAGAGCACACTCTGGGCCAGGATGCCAGGGGCCATGAAATCCAGGTAAGGCACTCCTCCGGTGGGGATAGCGCGGATATGGGTGAACACTTCGCCGAAGATCAGCAACCAGAGGGCGGGTTGAACCGCACGCGTAAGCACGTCGGTTGGGTCGTGACGGAGCTTGCGTGCCTCCAATCCGACGATGGTCGCGGTCTTCTCAATGAAACTGAGAGGGGCCGCGAGCCAGGTTGCTTTGGGTGGAAACGACTGCCCTTTGGTTTGAGTAATGCTAGCCAAGTCGCCTTGCTGTGCGGCGGGTTCTTGCAGTTTCACGGTAACTTCCTCCAGATTCCAGGGCATTGCCTGTGTAGTGAGTAAAGACATCATCCAATGTTACGTTTTGCCCCTTAACCGATGCTTTCAGTTCGGCTGGTGATCCCAGCGCTACCACATTTCCCAAATGCATGATCGCGATACGGTCGCAGAGGCTGTCGGCCTCTTCCATGTAGTGGGTGGTCAAAAAGATGGTCATTCCCGACTCGGAACGTAGTTGTCCAAGATGCTCCCAGACAGCTTTACGAGCTACAGGGTCAAGACCGACGGTAGGCTCATCCAAGAAGAGTACCTGGGGTTGGTGCAGCATTGCTTGAGCCACTTCGAGGCGACGGATCATGCCGCCGGAGTAGGTTCGTACAAGTTTATCCGCGGCGTCCTGCAAGCCCATGAACGTGAGGGCCTGGCGAACCTTTGAGGTGCGCTGCTCACGGGGTAGATCGTACAATTTCGCGAAGACAAGCAGGTTCTCGTAGCCGGTGAGATTTCCATCTGCCGAGAGAGCCTGTGGCACATAGCCAATACGTCTGCGCACGGCCATCTGCTGGTGCATTACGTCGAAGCCTACAACGGATGCTTTGCCGGATGTAGGTGGTAGAAGTGTGGTCAATATTTTGATGATCGTGCTTTTGCCAGCTCCATTGGGACCGAGTAGACCAAAGACTTCACCATCGTTGACCGCAAAGTTCACGGAATTGACCGCGGTGAGGTCACCGAAGCGTTTGACCAGGTCATGAACCTCTATAATGGTACTCATATGCTCTTTCTTTTCTTCATCATCAACGTTTCTTGAGCGCGACTCCTGCTTCCTGGGAGCTATCTGCTGCCTCCAGGACGCGTTCAATGAGTCGCTGTAACTGATCCTGTTCGTGCTGTTCCAATGGTGCGAGCAGGTGTGTGAGGAGTTCACGTCGCTGTCGCTGCCACTCTTCAATTCGTTCAATGCCCTGATGGGTGAGCATCACACAAACCATGCGCTCGTCGTCAGCTTGACGTTCGCGCGTTACCAATCCAGCTTTTTCCAGGCGTTTGCAGGCGGTGGTAGCTGAACTGCCTGTGATGCCAAGCGCGTCGGCTACTTCGCCGATACTGAGCGATTCTCTACGGCGCAGGAGGCGCAACAGCCAATATTGTTCGGGCGTCATTTCAGCACGGTGAACCGGGTGCGAGGCGCGGCGAATGAGGTGGTATAGGGACAGCACATCGTCCACAAGGTGATCTAGTGCCATAGGCCTCCCTTCTCTCATAACAATGATATCTTTATATTCAATTATATTGATTATCAAGGTTTTTGTCAAATGACGTGAGAAACTAAACAGATGGATTCTTATCCGATCTTGTCCTATCTTATTAGTATGAGGTTTTAGAAGATCGGGTTACGGTTCAGCAAAAAAGGAGAATAAGTATGACAAAAGCGAGACCATTCCGTTTTGGTGTGGCAGCAGAGAGCGCTCCGTCGCGTGAGCAGTGGATTACGTTGGTGCATAGAGCAGAGGAATTGGGTTATGACACATTTCTGCTAGCGGATCACTATGTCAATGAGTTTCCTCCAATCGCGGCACTTATGGCAACGGCGGATGCTTCGAGTAAGCTGCGAGTGGGAAGTTATGTTTTCGATAATGACTTTCGACACCCGGCACTGCTAGCCAAGGAGATTGCGACGCTTGATCTGCTTTCTGGCGGACGCTTTGAATTGGGTATTGGGGCGGGATGGCATCGTGAAGAATATGATCAGGTGGGTTTGCCGTTTGAAAGCGCTGGAGTGAGAATTAGTCACCTGGAAGAGGCGCTGCATATCATCAAGCAGTTTTTCATGGAGGAGACGGTTAATTTTACCGGTAAATATTACACGGTGAATGGTCTGAAGGCTTTTCCAAAGGCTGTACAGCGCCCGCATCCGCCGATTTTTATTGGGGGTGGCGGGAAGAGATTGCTGTCGATAGCAGGACGGGAGGCTGACATTGTCGGGTTGCATCTGAAGGTGAATGATGATGGGACTGTTGATGCTTGGGAGCGATCTGAGGAGGGGATTGCGCAAAAGGTGGAATGGGTGCGGCAGGCGGCAGGGGAGCGGTTCGAGGCGCTGGAGTTTAATTTTCTGATGAGAACTGTGATTATTACGGAGGATAGGCAGCAAGCGGCGGAAGAGTATGTTCGTGAGAGGGGAAGTTCTGGGATGACGGTGGAACAACTTTTGGCAAGTCCTTATGTGCTGATTGGGAGTGTGGAGCAGTTGGTTGAACGGTTGCAAAGGTTGCGTGAGGTGTTTGGGGTTTCGTATTTTGTGGTGGGGGATGAGCATATGGAGGTGTTTGCGGAGGTGGTTGGTCGGCTGACAGGTACTTAGATTTTCTATGATACGCATTCGGATTTTCAGCTTCCATTGTGGATGTAAGCTGACTCTCCTTTGGCCGAATGGCAAATACATCGCATCGTAGATTGATCGAAACGAGGTGATCGAACCCAAAGGGCAATACCGTTTAGATAAGTGCAAAGGCTGTACATCTATGAGGGGCATCAGTCCCCTCACAGAGACCCATTGTCGGTTTGACTATGACTCCTTGTTGAGTGTCGCCCG
The DNA here is from genome assembly GCA_963778375.1 of uncultured Chloroflexia bacterium. Classification (GTDB taxonomy): domain Bacteria; phylum Chloroflexota; class Ktedonobacteria; order Ktedonobacterales; family Ktedonobacteraceae; genus CAVZTX01. The sequence goes on from CAVZTX010000024.1 coordinate 109,464, forward strand.
ATGCTCGTCGGAGCACAACTTCTTCTTATCTAAATGGTATTGACCCAAAGGGGTTAGTGACAAGAAAACCTATTTAGCGTATTTTTTCGGGAGCGATCTTCAGCAAGATACGCACCTGATTCGGCTGTCCGTAGCGATACTCCGCGTGTCCAAGATTCCGCTGAATGAGTTGCTTGAATTGAAGGTCGGCCCTTTCTTTTGTGATTTCAACAACGCGGCCACGAATACTTATTGCATGCTCCCAATGAGCTGGATCTATGACACTGATCATGATACGTGGATCGCGCCGAACATTCCGAAGCTTTTGATAACCTTCAACGGTGTTGATCAGAATGTACGTTCCATCGGTATCTATCCATGTCTGCGTCATCTGTGGTGATCCATCAGGCATGATTGTCGCAAAAAAGCAGATAACACGCTTCTGCAGGAGTTGTTGGAGTTCGGCTGAAAGTTCGATCAAGTATTCACCTTTCTCTTCTTCTAGAATATTCAAACGATATTAGTGCACTATTGAAGGCTGATAATCCCTTCGGGTAAGGGCAGAAGTGGGGAGTGCTCCATCGCTATCATCCTCCTGGAAAAATGAACATACCTTCCCTACATCTCATTCAAGAGTATATCACTTAACAACAAACAAGCGGTATTCTCCCCAAATGTGAGGGTGATCCTCGTTTTGACTATTTACAAAGTCCCTTTCCGGCAGGTGACTACTACAACCCTGGATGAACTGGCTAAGGCTCTTGGAGTTCCGGCAACTCAGCTTATAGAAGACGTGCCAGGAACGGTCGATTAGGCACTATTGATCAGTTTATTCAGCGTGAGCAGCTATTGACAAGAAGGGTAGAGTAATCTATAATCCATGACGTACCTTGATCCCGTAGCTCAGTGGATAGAGCGATAGATTGCGGATCTATAGGTCGCAGGTTCAAATCCTGTCGGGATCGCTAATTAATATGTGTGATATGACTATGGCGTCCAATTCTCAGAGGGTGGGAAGGGGCGTCATCTTTTATGCCCTGGAACTTTTCAGGGAGAAAGGTGCGGGACTTGAAAGTATCATTCTGGTTTGTTGTGATTGCTTGTGTGTTTGTTACTTGCCTGATTACCGCGAATATTATCGCGGTCAAGATTGTTTCGGTGTGGGTGTTCCTGGTGCCCGCGGGTATTATTATTTTTCCATTGAGCTACTTGTTTGGGGATGTGCTGACGGAGGTTTATGGATACGCGGCGGCGAGACGGGTGATCTGGTTGGGGTTTGGGTGTAATTTGTTGGCGGTGGTTGCAATTTATCTGGGCGGACTTTTGCCGATTGTGCCATTCCAGCAGCAGGAGGGGTTGCAGGTGGCTTATAGTGCTGTGCTGGGATTTACTCCGCGATTGCTGCTTGCTTCGTTTATTGCTTATCTGATTGGGGAGTTTACTAATTCGTTTATACTTGCGAAGTTGAAGATTGTGACGAAGGGGCGCTGGTTGTGGACGCGGACAATTGGCTCTACGCTGGTCGGTGAGGGGCTGGATACGGTGATTTTTATCAGTATTGCTTTTTGGGGTATTCTGACTCCGCAAGGTATCCTGACGGCGATTCTGACGCAGTGGATTTTCAAGGTGGTGTATGAGGTGGTTGCGACGCCGTTTACGTACCTGGTGGTAGGTTTCCTGAAACGGCGGGAGAATCTCGATACTTTTGATTATCGTACTAATTTTAGCCCTGTTGTTTTCCGAAGGAGGTTGACTGAGGGTCAGGGGTGAGGGTTGTGGGCAGTTGTTTTTGTGGATATTGGGGGCGTTCTGCAACTATCCCTACGGGTTTCTCGAAGGTCAGCACCTGCTCTTGTGTCATTGTTCGCCCCTGGTTCCACAGAGTATTGAATGTTTCCTCGCCTAATTGGGATTGTACCTGCCGTCTGAATTGTTCATAGGCTTGCTGCATGATGGGGGGGACTGTTGCATTGAGATCGGCACGCAATCGTTCCGCTATGCCCCACAGGCGTGCTGACTGGGCTAATTGGTCTTGCGAGGCACTTACACTCGCCAAACCCTCTAGATAGAAGGCCATAAATACCTGGTTGCCGACTGCACGACTGAGCACAAAGCCCTCCTCAAACAAGCAGTAGGAGGTCTCGTACCTCTGTTCAAAGAATGCTGTCCAGCCCAGACCGTAGATGCCCCAGGCTATGCGCTCCTGCCAACCTCCTATCTTTGCAAGATCAAGACCCTCCTGCAGGAACGTGTGTGCTGTCCTGGTTTCGCCTTGAATCAGGTGTACCAGGCCTATCAGGATCAGTGCATATGCGATGCTGTCTTTATCGTCTACCTCTTTGGCAAGCGGAAGGCTTTCCTCCAGCAGAGTCTGCGCTCTGAGCACATTCCCCTGGAAGAAGACTGCATTTGCCAGGAGGTTCAGTGTCTGTGCAATCATTGCGACGAGGCCAGCCTTTCTGTAAAATACGAGGCTTTCCTCCAGAAAGGAACTTGCCCTGCTGTACTTCCCCTGGATGAGAAAGACATCCGCCAGGGTGAGCAATGTATCGTTGATTCCTGGTATATCGCCTAGTTCTTTGAAAAGCGTTACCCCTTCTTCGAGCAGGTCATTTGCCTTGCCATTCTCGCCACGGAGCATCGCTACGTTTCCCAGTTCCCTTAGGGCACGTGCGGTGCCACGCGTATCATCCTGTTGGCGGGAGAGTGCCAGGCTCTTGTTGAGCCATGTCTCCGCCTGGTCTAAGTCACCCTGTTTGCTCGCGATGAACCCGGCGGTTGCGAACGCTTTTGTCCGATAGAGTATGGAAACACCCTGGCTATTGGCCAGGGCCCGTTCCAGCGTAGTCCGCCCATAGCTCCCGTTTCCACGCATAAGCCAGAACTTACCCAGTGCAGTTGTCAGGCGCAGACCCAGTTCGCGATTTGCTTCCTGCCCTGCCTCATCCAGAAACCATTGCAGTGCTACTTGCAAATTGTTGTATTCATGTTCTAAGCGGGCCAACCAACTGGCCTGCTCTCGACCTGACAGGTGCTGTTCTGCCTCCTCTGCCAGCCGCAAATAGTACATCGCATGCGCATTACGTGCCCGTTCTATTTCTCCACTCGCTTCCAGGCATTCCAATCCATACTCGCGAATTATCTCAAGCAGGAACAGGCGGGAGGGTTCTCCTTCCTGCTGTATCGTGAGCAACAGGCTTTTTGAGATGAGCGAGGAGAGGCCATCGAGAATGTAGTGATCCGGTTCAGTTGTGATTTGGGAGGTTGCCACCGCCTCGGCTGCTTCCATGGTACATCCGCCAACGAAAACGGAGAGGAGGCGGAATAGTTGCTGTTCCCAGGAGGAGAGCAACTGGTAGCTCCAATGAAGGGTATTACGAAGGGTTTGCTGTCTCACAGGCAAATCCCGCGGCCCATCTGTTAACACGGTCAATGGATCTGCTAGACGCGCAAGCAGTTCCTGGGGCGACAGGAGTTTGATGCGCGCTGCTGCTAGCTCAATGGCCAGGGGAAGCCCGTCCAACCGAAGACAGATTTTAGCAATGACTGCTGCATTGGCAGTGGTGAGTTGGAAATCAGGTTTGATGGCTTGTGCGCGTTGCAAGAAGAGTGCAACTGCGGCATACTCGGCAAGCGCCTCATCAGCAGGGGGGTGCTTCCGGTTCGGGAGCGCCAGGGGTGAGACGTGGAACTCATATTCGCCCTGTACTTGTAACACGGCGCGACTGGTGATAAGCACTTTCAGTTGTGGGCAGCGCGCAAGCAATTCCATCAACTGCGGTGCGGCCTGCACCAACTGTTCGAAGTTATCCAATAGAAGGAGTTGCTGCTTATCGCGCAGAGCTATTTGAAGGAGGTCGAACGGGGACCACTGTTCGGTTTCCTTCAGTCCAAGTGAGTGGTTGATGGCAGGGATGACTAGCGCGGGATCCTGAAGCGCGGCCAGCGGGACAAACCCAACGCCGTTGCTGAAGTCCGCAGACATCTCTGCAGCGATACGCAGCGCCAAGCGAGTTTTCCCGATGCCCCCTGCACCAGTGAGTGTGACTAAGCGTACCTCTGGCCGTTGGAGTAGTGTACTGATCGCTACCACATCTTCATCGCGCCCGATGAGTGGGGTGAGTGGAAGCGGCAGGGTGTTGTCTCGAAAGGTCAGAAGGTCAGCTCGGTAAGTGCTCTCTACGTGTTCTGGTGTGAATGCAATGAAGGTCTGTTCCGCTATCGTCCTCTGCCCGGTTTCGTATACCGTTGAAGATGTTGCCTGTGGAACTGGTGCTGGTTGGGAAGGCTGTTCCTCCGGAGTCTCGCCTTCGAGCTGGCTCAACCCCAATTCACGGATGCTTTTGCCGAAGAGCTGGCAGAGCCTCTCGATATAGTAGGCGCTGGGAAAGGCCGTCCCGTTTTCCCAACGACTGACATTGAGCGAGAGGGGAGCACTGATGCGGTCGGCGACCTGCTGCTGGGTCCAACCGCGCTCCTTGCGAGCCGCTCTCAGGAGTCTATTATGCGTGGCATATGCTGCTTTCTTGACCATAATCCTTCTCGTGAATTGAGAATCTGTCTCTCAATAAGCTCAATCTCTATCAGCCATGGTGAATTCGAGCGTAGCTGCTCTATTTAAGGCGCGGAACTGGAGCGTTTTTACGTTGGTTTCTGTCAGCCCCATTAGTTGAGATGCCTCTCTCACTGTTAGTTTGAGTAGGAAACGGTAGGTTAAGACTTCTCTATATCGTTTAGGTAGTTGTTGGAGGATAGATTGTACTCGTTCTGCAGGGTTGTTGTTCTCAGGTGTTGCCTCCTCTGTGGGGATTTCCCAACCGACTTCTAAGAGAGCGTCAAGCGAATTGGTTGGCATGCGTTTTATCAAGCGCCAGTAATCAATGAGGGTGGTGTGGGCAACCCGGAAGAGCCAGCTTCGTGTGCTTTGAGAGCTATGTTGATCATCGAGATGTCGTACAGCCTTCAGAAAGACCTCTGATGTCAGGTCTTCCGCCACTTCCCGGCTTTTCACCTGAACGTAGATGAATCGATAGATTTGCGTGAGGTTCTCCTGATAGAAGGTCACTAAGTTCTGGGTGTTCGGATTGGCTTGTGTTAGTGTGCCTGTGTTCATAACTTTATCACCCCTGGGCAGTACCTTATGCTGTTTCACAGTGACCATGTCAGGATACGGCAGCGTAAAGTGCCGCGGTGAGCCAAGCTTTGATGGGATCGTGGTATGTTCACTGTGAGTATGTATTCATATCCTGCAATGCAATAGCAGTATAACCGAGGCAATGGAAAGCACGCATCGGAAATACTTCGCAATTTAGCAGCCATTTTCGGCATGAGAGGAAATGCTCATATGCGAAGTTTTGCCCATAGTACAGTGAGTACCGCTCAGTATGCCCTCTATGCTTCCATACAAGATAGTTGCTAAGCCAGGCCATGATGTATAGTGAAGGCGACGGCTGCGGCGCGATTCTCGCTTCCCGTTTTGTTGAAGATATGGGTCAGATGATGCGCGACAGTTTTCTCACTCAGATCTAATTCGCTGGCAATCTCGCTGTTTGTCATTCCACGTGCAAGTAGGCGCAACACCTGCACCTGACGCGCAGTCAGTCCGGCGGGATAGGTGTGTGCAGGGGTCGCGGTTGGCGAAGTCAACGTGAGGGGAAGAGGCTCCTCACGCGCTTGATTGGAGAATGCTTGTTCTGGTGACATGGCGTGCCCCTTGCTCCTGGCGAGAGTAAAGTCGAGCTCACCCAGGTCAGCACGAATAGCGGCGACTGTGCGCTCATAATTTCCCTGCTCAACGCGTGGGATGGGGAAGTTGATCGCTTCGCGCAGAGACTCTGCTGCCCCGAGAAGAAGGGCTGCCCACCAGAACTTTCCCTGCATCGAACCTACCTGTGCGATTCCTTCGAGGCAGGAGGCGATCAACGGCGAATGGTTCAATTCCCTGGCAATCGCCAGGCTCTCTTCGTAAAGAGAGAGCGCAGATGACTGCTCTCCTTCAGTGGCTCTCACCCGTGCCAGGATAGCAAGTGACTCGGCAAGGGCTTTGCGATGTCCCATCTCTCGATAGAGCAGGATGCTCTCCTCAGTTTGCAAACGAGCGGCAGGCAGGTCGCCCTGGTTGAGTGATAACTGTCCAGCGAGGGAGTAGGAGTTGGCTATCCCTTCTTTCTCACCGAGGTCGGTGAAGAGTGACAGGCTCTCTTCCAGGAGTGAGTGTACTGCTGTCTGGTCGCCTTGTGATACAAAAAGTAACTGTGCCAGGTGCAGAAGGGAGATGGCAATGCCGCGTTTGTCTCCTAATTCCCGGTGAGCCGCCAGGCTCTCCTCATAGAGTGTATGCGCGCTGTCATATTTTCCTTCCTGTGCATCGAGCAATCCGAGGGTGTAGAGCGACCAGGCCACCCGCTCTTTGTCGTCCATTTCTCGAAAGAGCGCCAGAGCCTCTTGTGCCATAGAACGTGCTGCGATACTATCCCCTTTCATCCAGGGAACGATACTCAACAAGTAGAGCGAGAGCGCGGTGCCCTGCTGGTCGCCTAGCTCGCGGAACAAAGCCAAACTTTGACGGCAGTAGGTTTCGGTTCGATCGTAGTCATTCTGAGTAGAGGCCAGGGTTCCGGCTGCAATGAGCGCCTTTGCCCGCGCACGTAAGGAAACTTCGATACCTTCGCTTGCTGCCAGCGCTCGTGCCAGAAAGCTTTGCCCTTCATCCAGATGACCATGCATCTGCCAGAAGCGGCGTAATGCGCCACCCAGGCGCAGTGCCAGCTCCACTCGGCGGTCTGTATCATTCCCGTCCTGCTTGAGCGTCCAGTTCATTGCTGCCCGCAGGTTATCATGCTCGCCCTCCAATCGCTCCAACCATATGGTTTGGCGCAGACCTCCAAGCTCTCGTTCTGATTCCTCAGCAAGGGCAACGTAATAGGAGGCGTGGGCGTATCTTACCGACTGCTCTTCCCCGCTCGTGTCCAGCATCTCCGCAGCATATTCGCGGATTGTTTCTAACATCATTACGCGTGGTTCATCGCCCTGCCCGGTTTGAAGCAGCAGGCTTTTGTCGATAAGTGAGGTCACTGTGTCCAGTACCAGGTTGCTTCTATCGGGATGCGAGGCGTAAAGGGCTTCAATCGCCTCGAGAGTACAACCGCTGATAAAGACAGAGATGCGGCGAAAGAGTAGTTGCTCTACCGTATTTAACAGGTGATAGCTCCAGGCAATAGTGTTACGCAGCGTCAACTGACGTTCAGGAACGTTTTGGGTTCCACCGGTTAATATTGCTAACGGATGACTCATGCGTTGCAGTAGCGCCTGCGGGGAGAACAGTTTAATGCGTGCGGCAGCCAGCTCTATGGCAAGGGGTAAGCCGTCCAACCGTCGGCAAATGGCGAGAATTGTTTGCATTGCGGTAGCCGTGACATCAAAATCAGGTTTGATGGCTAGCGCTCTCTGCAAGAAGAGCGAGATAGCGGGATAGTGCGCGAGTTCTTCGACAGACAGTTGGGATGATGCTTCGGGTAGCGCCAGAGGGGGGACCGGAAATTCATGCTCCCCCTGAATGTGAAGCGCTGCACGACTGGTGACCAGTATTTTCAACTGCGGGCAGGTGGTAAGGAGTTCTGCGAGAGCCGATGCTGCCTCGACCACCTGCTCAAAGTTGTCGAGTAGCAGCAAGCAGTATTTCTCGTGCAGGGAGGTTTTCAAATAATCCAGGTGTTCGGCAACCAGGTGCTGTCCATGGTTCATGCCAAGTTCGTGAGCGATAGTAGGAATGACCATGCTGGGATCGATGATCGAGGCCAGGGGAATAAAAAAAACACCATCCTTGAAGGCAGGTTGTAATTTGGAGGTTACGGTAAGGCCTAATCTGGTTTTACCGATGCCTCCCGTGCCAGTGAGCGTGACGAGGCGGACTTCTTGGCGCTGCAAAAGAGCACATACAGCCGACATCTCTAGATCGCGCCCAATCAAGGAGGTTAGTGGAGCAGGGAGATTGCTAAAGGAGGCAGCATGAGTTTGCAGAGGAAGTGTCTGCTCGGGTGATGCTTCCCCGGCGGCATCCTCCAGAGCTTGCGCAAAATCCCGGATACGCTCGTAGCGCTGATGAGGGTTCTTCGCCAATGCCTTCACGATGACTTGCTCAACAGCGGAGGAAAGTGTTGTAACCCGTTCACGTAATGAAGGGGGAGGAGCGAGGGTGTGTTTGATAGCGATTTCCGGCAAGGTTCCGCTAAATGGACGCTCTCCGCTCAGCCATTCGTAAGTTACGATGCCCAGCGAGTACTGATCACTAGCCGGTACAGGATGCGCCCGCAATTGCTCCGGTGACATGTAAGCGATGGTTCCGGCCGTATCTGGGATTGGAGAAGAGCTTGTGCTTACAACCATCAGAGCAATGCCAAAGTCGCTTAGCAGAACTTCATCGTTGCGATCCAATAACATGTTCTCTGGTTTGATATCGCGATGGACCAATTGCTGGTCATGCGCGTATTGCAAGGCATCGGCCACCTGCCGCACATAGGTAAGCACGGTCGGGAGCGGGAGACGCGATCCGGGTGGATGGCGCTGGCGCAAGTTGCCGTTGAGCGCAAAGCCCATCACGAGGAAAGGGGTTGCACCATCAACACCATAGTCCAGTACTTGCACAATATGGGGATGGCGTAAATGAGCAATGAGGCGGGCTTCGTTACTGAAATTTTCCAGGTCGTTGTCCGTCAGTTGTCCGTGCAGTACTTTAATAGCAGCCAGGGTTTGCAGATGAACATGTTGTCCCAGGTAGACGTCAGCGAAGTTGCCCCGCCCCAAGAGGCGGATGAGTTGGTAATTGCCTAGTTGCTGTCCTTCGCGTTCTCCCTCAATCCTCATGATTGCACCTCCTCAAGGGTGCTATTTTGTTTTTTATCCTATACTAGCTCCTCCATTATAGTTGAATTTGGCGGACACATCAATATTTTACGGGCCTAACTGTGCATGGTTCTTTCTTCCTTCATTTTATATTTGACGCCTAAACAACATTGCTATACATTTCAAATTTAAAGTTCCCAGTCAGTCCTGTAATGTAACTTATGGGTGATCTTCAAGCATAGTGGGTGATTTTTGCTCGAACTGTCTCAACTTCGCACTGAGCCAAAGTAGCAGCCCGGCGAGCTTCCCGGCGACACGTCTGCTTACTCTTTCACGATGGTAGGGGAGTTGCGCCAGTAAGCGCTCTCTTTCTGCCTCTCGTAGAAGATCCTGGCGATGCACTTCATATGCCTTCTCAATCAAGTAAAAGTTAGGACCCATTGTATTGTCTCCTTACTGAGTACCTTTTATAAGGTTCTACTTCATTCATATAGTTTCTATATAAAAGTTGGAAGTATCCTTCCTATCTCTGAACGGCTGACTGCCGTTCAAGTAGGAATTTCTGTTCCCGCTAGTAGCATAGCTGGAGAGAGGCATGAAATGAATAGCACTGCTATATCATGTTGATATCGCGAATGATAGGTGCATACTACTCACTCAAGCAAATTTCTTATCACTATGAGCAAACACAAAGAGCGTAACATGGTCAAGAAAGCAGCCTATATCACCTGCCAAGAGAGCCTGGAGATAAGGAAAGAGATGGGTAACAAGTTGGACATATTACCTTTTCACTGGAGGGATTGGCAGTTCATGAAGAACTAGATTCGAGGGCCAGCGGTATGAGCATATCATACTTGATCAAGACCTGAGATACGTATTTTTGCACTCAACCTTTGTAGAAAAACAAGATGTTTGAGAGAGAAAGCATAATGAGCAAGACTAGCATCCTGCGAGATACCTACACCTGCTTTGTGGAAACAACTCATCGATGAAACTCCGTCTTACACGACTATTACGCTCACACGCTGGATCGCATTGTTACCCATGCCGCGGGCGGTCCAATACTGATCCAGTGGCTGAAGAGTGCCTACACTATCCTGTGCCCGACAACAAAGCTCATAGGCCCCCGGAGTCAAGGCCTCCCAGCGATAGGACCAGCTCTGCCAGCTATAGGCATTGTGTGGCTCTCCTATCTCCGCCGGAGCCCAGGTGTCACCACCGTCACAACTCACCTCGACCCGCGTAATGGGGGGGTGCCCAGACCAGGCTCGCCCCCGCAATTCCACTGACCCCCGCTGGACCACCCGCGTGCGGGTCAGGAAGTCTGGGATTCCGGGTGGGATGAGCAAGGAGTTGACGTGCATCAAGGTGACAGGCTCGCCCGGCTCAGCGCGCGTTTGACTGTATCGGTAGGCCACAGCCTGCTGGTATCCGTCGAAGGGGACTCTCAGGGCGGTGATTGTACGTAGCCACTTGACATGCGCCATACCATACCATCCTGGCACGATGACTCGCACAGGAGATCCATGCTGTGGCTCAAGTAGTGCCCCATTCATTGCCCACGCCAGTAGGAGGTCATCCTGTTGAGCTACACGCAAGGGAATGCTGCGCTGGTAGTGTTGATCCACGCCCCCCTCAATCCCATGATCAAGGCCGGTGAAGAGGATCTCGGTCACGTCTTCGCCCACGCCCACCTCCTTCAGTAGAAGGTGGAGTGGAGTACCTGTCCATTCGGCTGTGCCCACTGCTCCGGTCAACCACGGTTGACTAATTGGACGAGGATGCAGCAGAGCGCGTCCATCGCCAGCGCATTCCAGCGTGACGCGCAGGGTCTGCTGGGGGCGCTGTTGCAACTCCTGCAAGGTCAGAGACAAGTGCCGTTGCACCTGTCCATCCACCTCGAGACGCCAAGCAGTCCCATCCACGATGGGGATGTCGTAGTGGACGAGCGTATAGTGCATACCTGTAGGGGTGACATCGTAGTGAAGGCCCTCCAGGGGTTGCGCTTTGTTGCGCAAGGCCAGCTGCAACTCTTCCACATGGATCTTCTGGTCTGACTCGAGGCCACTTCCATTACCCACGGTGGGAAGAATCGATTCGCTCAACATAATGGTATCCTCTTTCTGCTCATGAGAATCCAGGCATAAATTGAGGCACCCGGCGTGCCAGGGGCATCGCCGGGTGCCTCACTAAATCTGGTGCCTGTAGACCAATGCGGTACCCTCGAGGCATACGACGCCAACTTGATTGGTGATTATGGTGCGGAGTTCTACGATGGGCTTATCCTCGCGCATGGAGAGGACTTCGACCTCCCCTGTGATGGTATCACCAATATACACCGCATTGCGGAAGTTCCAATTTACGTTCAGAAAGACGCTGCCTGGGCCAGGAAGCTGATGTGCGACAATGGCGTTGAATATGCCCGTAATCACGCCACCCTGTACAATCGGCGCAGGAAATCCTAGGCGGGCAGCCAGGGCTTCATCGTAATGGAGTGCCTGCCGATCGCCGGTTAATTCGCTGAAAAGTTCAACGTCACGCCGTTCCAACTGTTTCTGTCGTGAGGCTCGCTGCCCAACCTTTATGCTCTCCATTTAGCCCTTCTTGTGTGTTGATGGACTTTTCGCTCTTTCTCATTCCACACAGGGTGAGGCAAAGCGAAATTATATGAGACCTGGGAAGTGTTAGATGCCTTCCTGAACCTCAATGATTTCGTCGGCTTCCAGGCCGTGGGCTTCTCGGTGGACCCTTGCTGCCGCCTCCTCGCTGGGAGCTTCGACGAGACAGAACACCTTACCGCTGCCCTCATCAAACCAATACTTCAGGTACTTGACGCCGTACTTTTCCTGTGTCTGTACATCTGCCTCATGGGCGTGCTTGACTGCATCTTCGGTCAGCCCCTCGACTTTGTGATGGATGTCCATATAAAGTGGCATTGCATATCTCCTTTAGTGAGTGTAACAATAATCAGTCGTTCCTCACGAGAGGTCACCTCCTCCTGTCCTCCACAGTAAAAGTGGAGGTGCTTGCGTTATCTCTCATGCACTGAGAGAGTGAGGCGGGAAAGAGAACCTCTTGTTCATGTCTATAGGGTACCTGAGCGAGAAGGCACAAACAATATCACCGATATATCATGCGTGATACCTGGACACATGTGATATAACACGATATACATTTTCATCGGGGTCTCCTTTCGTCCCTTTGGCAAAGAAAGTATCCGCTCCACTTTCATTTTTTCAGATCATCCTTCTCCAAGAGTAGTTTTCTCTCAAGCCGAAGCTTCTCTGGCCTGGATAGTTGCCAGCGCTTCCACCGGCTTTGTGAGTTCGAGGTCAATGACCAAGGTGATCTCGTCACTGGCGGTCAGGCCACCTCCCGCCAATACCATATTCCACTTCATGCCCCACTCTTTGCGGTTCACCTTGCCACGTAGACTGAATCCGGCGCTGTAGGTGTTCCAGGGAGTCTGGCTCACTCCGCTGTATTCTCCATCCAATACCACTTCTCGCGTGATGTTGCGAATGGTCAGGTCACCAATGAGTTGCCCGTGTTGCGCATCTTGCATGATCACGCGCTTGCTCTTAAAGATGATGTACGGATAGCGCACTACATCGAAGAAATCTGCCGAGCGAAAGTGTTCATCTCGCTGGGCATTGCGAGTATTCACACTGGCCGCTTCTATCTGAATATCTGTCTTTCGAGCGGATAATGTCCTGCTCATTGAATTCCACGGTACCGCTAAATTGCTCAAATTCGCCCCGGACTGTCGCCACCATTAGATGCCGACCCGTAAAACCGATGTAGGTATGTCCAGGATCAAGTTGCCAACTCATGCTTTGTCTCCTTTCGACTGCTTGCCGTCACACGCCTTGGCTGCAAGAGGACGTATGTCTGTCAATATCGTTGCTTTGCGTATAGTTGCATATGCAACTTATTATGAAGTATAGCAGCATGTTGTTGTCTTGTCAATGGTTACATTAACAACTTTTTTTATGCTATACTAAGCACTATGAGCGAGGAATATCTTTCAGATCAACATCTTGCAGCTTGGCGCACCTTTCTCAAAGTGCATGCCATCATCATCGATCGCATAGATCACGATCTGGTGGCGGCAAAGCTGCCACCACTTTCAACCTATGATGTGCTCATCGAACTATATGAAGCGCCTGAGCATCGGTTGCGCATGCATGAGCTGGCCGAGCGTGTAGTCTTGAGCAGAAGTGGGTTAACACGCCTGGTTGATCGGCTCGAAGCAGAAGGGTTGTTGCTACGAGATCGCTCTGGAACGGACCGTCGGGGTGCGTATGCCGTGATTACCGAGCAGGGCATTGCAGTTCTGCGGCAAATGTGGCCAACCTATGCCAGAGGTATTGCTGAGTACTTTGCTCAGTGGTTGACGCTCGAGGAAGCACGACTTCTGGAATCAGCGTATGGGCGTATCTTGGGGGCTGTTTCCAAGAAGGCTTAAATGCGTGAGCGGCTCACCGGTACGCCCAGTTTCACCGACCCATCGTTTCGCTAGTTCTCTCCCTGACGCATATCTCCACCTTTGGCCTATTTCTGTGTCTATTCTGTGCAAACTCCGTCTTTACCCACAAAGGTTGAGTGCAAAAATACGAACTCCAGATCTTGATCAAGTATGTAAGCATATCACGTGTGATAAGAGCGTGACATAATGGTGCTATTTATTTCAGGCCCTTCTCCAGCTATGATTCCACAAAGGTGCAGCAATTGCTGATTCGTACTCCAGTGAGCTGTTCGAAGGTGGAGAGTTGTGGTAAGAAGCGGCACGCATGACACCGCTAATTTTAAGGTAAGGAGATCATGATGCTTGAGAACAGAGGCTATATTCATCCCGAAGTGCTCGTCGATGTGGAGTGGCTTCAGAGTCATCTGGACGATCCCACCGTGCGGGTGATCGAAGTGGATGTCGATAGCACGGCCTACGAGCAGGGGCATATCCCTGGAGCTGTCAACTTCAGGTGGCAAGAGGAATTGCAGGACCAGGTGATTCGTGCGCCCATAAGTAAGGCGCAATTAGAAGCCCTCCTCAGCCGCATCGGTGTGAGCAATGACACCACGATTGTGCTCTATGGTGATCATCACAACTGGTTCGCTGCCTGGACGTTCTGGCTGCTCAAGTACTACGGTCACCAGGATGTGCGCCTGCTTGATGGAGGACGCGTGAAATGGCTGGCTGAGATGGGTGAAATTACCAGGCAAGTGCCGTCCTACCCGCCTGCTCACTACACGGCGAAAGCCCCGCGCAATGCCATCCGAGCCTTTCGCGATCAGGTCTTGCTCTCACTTGGATGCAAGAATATTGTCCTGGTGGATGTGCGCTCGCCTGGCGAATACAGTGGAGAGCAGGTGGATGTGGCTGCAATGCCGTGGGAGGAGGCGAGGCGGGGCGGGCACATACCAGGTGCTGTCAATATTCCCTGGGGAGGATCAGTGCGCGAAGACGATACTTTCAGGTCGTCAGAGGAACTGCGTGCATTGTATGAGAGCAAGGGCGTTACCTCCAGCAAAGAGGCAATTGTCTATTGTCACGTCGGGGAGCGCAGTAGCCACACCTGGTTCGTGCTGCACTACCTGTTGGGTTATACGCATGTTCTCCACTACGATGGCTCCTGGAGCGAGTGGGGCAACCTCATCGGCGCACCTATCGAGAAATAAACTCATGAGTATAGCACTCGTGATACGGACGTGATATATCCGTGCTATTCTTTTCGCCACTCACCCGGGATATGATACTACTGGAAAAAGAAATTTCCGACTTGAACCGCTCGTTCACGAACTTTCAATATGATGATGCTGAAAAATTGTTTCAATGTCAAATACTAACAAAAGGAAAAGAAAAATATGCTAACTTTATACCTCCTCTTTATTGCATTGCTCATACTTGGCGTAATTGCTGGCCGTTGGGGAGCCAATAGTGCTGACGGGATCAACAGCCCCGAGTGGCAACGACGCCAGGATTGGCCTGGCTTTCATTGATCCTGTCACAGATGCCATCGAGCTTTGAGCTTTTTATGTTTAGGCGAATATCGCAAGGAAATCTCTTATGCAAAAATCCCAGTTAAGGAGGCGAAAGCCATGTTAAAAGAAAACATACATCATACAAACAATCTAGAAAAGTCCGAAAGCATACACACCTCTCGTATTAAAACGTATAAAACGGCAGCAGGGCCATTATTCCTGCGAAGTTGCTGTTCCCCCTCATTTGTAGAGCAATTGAAAGCGGATGAAGGTCTGCGTGCCTTTGCCCGCCTTCCCGAACGTGAGCATCAACTGCTGCTCTCGATTGCTCAATACCCTGGGAGTAGACTCACGCTAGCCTACACTGCTTCAGGCATTATTGTCGGTCAGGTTTCCCTTGCACCGTTGGATAATGGGTGGGAGGACATCGGGAACGCCTATGAGATCGGGGTTGAGGTCAGTTCAAGGTGGCGCGAACTCGGTCTCGCGCACCAACTGCTCTCTCTGGCCCTTGAGTTTGAAACCGTTGAAGAGTCTGTGATCGTCGGTCTGGGGCTTTCCTGGCACTGGGATTATGCAGGAGTGGGCATTTCACCTTTCCAGTATCGCGAGATGATCGCCCGGCTTTTCGCGGCCCATGGTTTTGCCGAATACCTGACCTCAGAGGCCAATATCCGTATGGACCCGGCCAACATCCTGGTAGCTCGCCTTGGCAGCCGCATGGATGGAGTGAGCATGAACCGCTTTTTCGAGCGACTGCTCGAGTCAGAGACACTGCCAGGGCTTTAGAGAGGAGGTTCCCATGCGCGAGTTGCTCATGGTCGCCGAGTGGGGAAATTCGATACCTGAAAGACGATGTTTTATCACGAAGAAGAAAAGGAAAATGATATGAAGAAACGATTGATTATTGGTCTTGCTAGCTGCATGCTGATCCTATCAGCATGTGGCACCGTCCTGGGAGCCATTACAAGCTCAAGCAACCCGGTGGCTCACTCCACAGTACCTATCGCCGCAACTAGCACGCAAACCACTTGCTCCATCCTTCGAGAACGGCAGGTCCAACTTCAGCAGGCAACCAAAGTGGCACAAGCTCGACTTTCTGCTGCACATGAAGATTTCCGCAAAGCAGAGGTAGCAGAAAAGCAACTCATCGAGCTGCATGAACTCAATACGGAGGCTCAGGAGCAGGAGCAAATGAACAAGTGCTAATCCGCTGAATGAACGGGCTTGCATATTGATGTTGGTGGCGAATTCAAAAATCCAGCCTTAAATCTGTGAGATAAGAAGTCAGAATCATGTTCAGTTTAACAATTCATCACTAATATCGCCTAGTACAAAAACCATTCAAAGAAAAATATCGTAACGAGCCGGATGCTGCATGAATAACCCTCACGAATGGTGAAGAAGGAGGGCTCTTCCTCTGCTCATCCGGGTTATTCCCAAAACTGTCTCTTGGTACGAAAGGAACAGCTATGACAACTTCTCGGGAAGTTTCCAGCACGAAGCGTGAAATTGACGCCCTCACGCTCGCTTTTTTCAGAACGGTCTCCTTCTCTGAAGGAAACAAACCAAGCTATCAAAACCTGTACCAGCTCTTCATCAAGAGCGGGCAACTCATTAAAACGAGTGCAGCCACGCCCGAAATATCCACCGTTCGTCAATTTATCGAACCTCGCCAACTCATGGTTGATTTAGACGAATTAACTGACTTCTTTGAAGTTGAAACCGCGGAGGTTACGGAAATGTTCGGGAATGTCGCTCAACGTTTTAGCACCTATAAAAAATACGGAATCAACAAGGGAGCGGCATTTGAAGGCCGAGGCATCATCTCGATGCAGTTTATCAGGACAGAGACCGGATGGAAAATAAGCTCCATGGCTTGGGATGATGAACGATCAGGGCTGACTGTTCCAGATCGATACAAGTAAAGGAAATCTCATGTAAAAATCCACTTAAGGAGGCAAAAATCATGTTACAAGAAAAAATGCATTATGCAAACGATCCAGAGCAGTCTGAAAGCATACGCATCTCTCGTATCAAAATGTATAAGACGGCAGCAGAGCCATTATTCCTGCGAAGTTGCTGTTCCCCCTCATTTGTAAAGCAGTTGAAAGCGGATGAAGGTCTGCGTGCCTTTGCTCGCCTTCCCGAACGTGAGCATCAACTATTGTCGTGCCTCGCAGCCCTCGCCCCTGTGGATAGTGAGGCCCATTTTCGTTCAGGGGCGATTGACTGCGTGGTAGGGATGTAGAACGGCGAAGGTTTATATGTTTCCGGGGAGATAGCGGTGGTATTCAGGGCGGGGGCCGTTGTATTCAGGGGTGGTATGTTCGGCGAAGATGATGGTTTTGATGTTGCCACGTACGGTGAAGTCGGCGACGACACGCATCCAGCGGGGCGAGAGGAGGGCGACGAGGTCGTTGAGGATGGTGTTGGTTGCGGCTTCGTGACTGATTTGGCGGTTGCGATACTTGTTGATGTAGAGTTTGAGGCTCTTTAGCTCGACCACGTGGGTATCGGGTACGTAGTCAATGATGATGGTCGCGAAGTCAGGGAAGCCTGAGCGGGGGCAGAGGCAGGTGAATTCGGGTATCTCCATGTGTGCTACGTAGTCGCGCTCAGGGTTTGAATTGGGCCATGCTTCTAGTTGAGTTGATTCGATTTCTTCGGTGCCGTATTTGCCGGGTGTGCGTGTTTGTGTGTCCATGAGTGGTTCGGTTGCTCCTATGTTGTTGGTTGCGGTTGGATTAGAGCCGTTTTGTTGTTGCCTATGTGGCTGATTGTTTAGAAATGATGGCTCTATGCTGTTGTTGGATTGAGGACATGGTAGCACAAGGTAGGGTGTTGTACAAGTGCTACGACTGATGTGGGATGAAGCCGCAGAGTCAATAGTGAGTTTTGAAAATGAATCAGGATACGTGGGGTTGGGTGCAGGGCCGATAAATCGGCGGTGGCGGCGATGAATCGCGCCCTACGAGGTCTGGGGGAGTAGATTGAGTGGTACGTCTTGGCCTGTGACGTAACGGGTTTTGGATTTGCCTGAGAAGACTGTGATGCCGCCTCGGCCAGATACAGTCCATTGGCCGTTGGAGCCGATGAGGGCTGTTGAGCCGTCGATGCCGACGACAGTGGTTTTGCGTTTGGCGGGAGAGATGGGATAGGTGAGCCACGAGGGCATTTCGTCGAAGTGGGGGATGACGGAGATGCCAGGTACAAGGCCGAGCGCCGGGATGGTGCGCCAGAGTTGGGGGAAGTCAAACATTTCTTCGCCGAGTACCATTGCTCCTGCGGAACAGCCTGCTATGATGCCGCCAGAGGCAAAGACTTTGAGGATGGATTGCCAGGAGGCTGTTCCCTGCAATGTTTCAAGTAAGTAGCGAGGCTTGCCGCCGGAGAAGTAGATAAAATTCGCGGAGGCTAGCTGGTCGGCTACTTTTGGGTCATCGGCGTTTAGGTGATTGAGAAGCATAACCGGCTCGGCTGTTACATCGAGTTGGGCGAAGTGTTCGACGCCCATTTTTGCCCAACGTTCTGGAACGCCTGGACCGTCAGGGGCTGCTGCGGTGGGAACCACGACGACACGTGGGGGTTCGGTAAGGAGTTGGAGTAGCATTTTGTCTACTGGCAGAATCGTTGGCAGGTATTCGCCAGCGCCAATGAGTGCTACGGTTCCAGTGAGTGGAGTTGCCATAATGGCCTTTCTTTCAATATCTCATTTCTGGATGACAGAAAAGAGAGAAACCTATTATTTTGCAACTTTCCACACACCAAACGCATTCCCTTTCCCTGTATTCTCATCCATTTGACAACCAACAAGTGCAATGCAATAGTTGAGTATGGCATTGAAGTAAATTGTTCATTCCCTACCAGGATACAGAACATTCTTAAAAGGCCACACGTTTGTTATCCAGTTGCGAACAGTATCAAATAAAATCGGGTCTAAGCCTTTATCAAACTCACTTTGTCTGACCCACAAATAGATTTCAGCATCTACCTCCTCGTTTTGAGAGGGGAACAAGTACACACACCCTAAGCACTGGCTTTCATGGAGGTTCATAACGGTGTAGGCAAAAGAGGTTCTGCGTTGGAATTCTTTTTGATGCCAGCCTAAATCAATTAAATCTTGTTCAAGAGTTAACTCAGATGGCCATGTAGAACGCTTCCCAAATACTCCTTGCAGGTGGTCAATGCTGGTCATAACTGCATCGTAGTCCTTCACCACATCATTGACTGTTAACGTGCGAAGTCTAAATTGATCAGTCTCTAGCTTTTCAGGAACTTGAAAGTTCTCTGGAACAAAGGGTGTACTCATAAATTGCATTATATCATCTATTTCCACTAGTGCAGTCTCAGCTAGAATGTGGTCATACAGCGTGAAGCGTCAACCAGTGTGAGGTAAACTCGACTATTAAGTGGTAACATTTTCAATGAGCATTTGCACAAAAAACGAGAAATGGCTACTGACCACTTAGCGGTCATCAGAAACACTTTGTCCCTCTCTGCCAGTCTTTGAGATATAATCTTGCTATAAGCCAGCGAGGAAACGCTGGCCTTGCATTTCAAAAGCGATAGCGGAGACATTATGACTTTTCAACTTCCAGACCCATCAACCCCATTTGGCGAACGGGTGGCTCGTCGGTTGCGGGGAGAGCGTTTGATCTGGCTGACGACGGTTGATGCGAAGGGGATGCCGCAGCCTACTCCTGTGGGGTTTTTGTGGGATGAGGGTTCATTGACGTTTCTCGTGTATAGTCGTGCGGATGCTAAACGGTTAGTGCATTTGCAACAGAATCCAAGGGTAGCCCTGAATTTTGATGGGAATGGAACGGGAGGTAATATTATCGTCTTCACGGGCCGTGCGGTGGTGAGTTCAGATGATCCTCCGGCGGATCGGTTGCCTGCGTGGGTGGAAAAGTATCGGGATTTAATTGCGAGCAGGTATGCTACGCCGGAACGTTTTGCATCGATCTATTCGGTTGCTTTGCGTATTCATCCCGTTGCGATTCGTGGTCATTGAGTAATACCTGGTAAAGTATGATGGTAGACATAATAACGGCAAGGCTGGATGAAACTCCATCCATCGGAGTGGACATCGGTGGTACCGGCACACGAGTAGGTTTATTTCAATCGCTGGACTCACCGGATTTCACACTTATTGCAAAGTTTCCTACAGAGCAAAGCTACGAGCGGCAACTGCGTAACATCATTTTCACAATCGAAAGCAACAGTATGCACAGATATGCAGGAATTGGGGTATCGGTTGGGGGACGAATAGCGAAAGATGGGGGTGGGGTTGTTGTTGCACCAAATCTCCCGGAGTATGTTGGTAAACCGTTTGCGCAGGATTTGTTTGATCACTTCGGTTGTCCGGTGCGGCTTGCGCATGATGCGGTGTGTGGGTTGCTGGGCGAGAAGAAGTTTGGGTACATTCGCGATTTCGACCGATGCGCTTATTTAACGGTCTCTACTGGAACGGGAGCAGCGATACAACTTAGTAAGGCGGGAATTGGTCTCACATCTTCAATTGAGATAGGACATCAGATACTGGATGGGAATACGCGACAATGCCTATGCGGACAGGTGGGATGCCTGGAGACATTTACGGGCGGGAGGCAGATTGAATTGCGCTATGGCTGCTCACCGGCTCAAATAACTGATAGCGCTTTTTGGGAAGTTTTTAGTGATAAGCTGGCTGTTGGGCTTGTTAATCTGGCTCAGCTTACGCGCATAGATGCGGTTGCTATAAGTGGGGCTATCGCGCTCAATAATGCATTTCTTGTGCCGCTTTTGCAGCGCAAGGTTGATGAGATGATGCGAGGAGTAAGATTGGAGTTGAGTCTTGCGAGTTTGGGTGAGAATGCTCCAATTGTGGGGGCGGCGATATTACTTGAGGTTTCTGAAAGCGCGATCTTGCATTGATTAAACGATAAAAAAGCTAAAACGGGCAGTCCACATGAAAACGTGTGGATTTTTTTCTTGACTTTTTTGGCTGTTAGTCCCTTGCTCTTTCCTGAAAACG
>CAVZTX010000025.1:0-91821 GCA_963778375.1 uncultured Chloroflexia bacterium
TTCCTGTATTGTTTGTCATATTGTTCTTTGGATAGAGAAGATGAAGCGAATAATTTCTTAAAGTTAAACAAGTGGATATAACCGTCATCTGGCTGAGAGTAATAACGAGAGGAAAGGGTATCTCGTTCGTTCTTCAGTTGTAGTATTTCAACTTCGATATCTTGCCCCAAGTTTATGGTAAAGCTCCTGCCTTTTTACCTCGTTGGTATCCTCATCTACACCAATAAAGTTATGAGCATGTCCTTGCGGATCAAACTCATAGACCTGACTTTTCTTCAGTTCCAATAAACCAGGGAAAGAACCACCTACCGGTGCATCCCCATATAACAAAAAATCTCACAAAACTTGGGTACCATATTTTTCTCGTTTGCCTCAGTGATTTTTTTTGCTATGGTAGCCTTTGGATATTGTTTCGTTTCATTTGCTACGAGTAGTTCTAACCGTTTTTCTATTGGCGTTGGTAAATCAAAAGGGAATTGATATTCTAGCTTGCTTGGGTCAAGAAGTACAGGTTTGTGCATGGTGCTCCCAGGAGCGTAGATAGTATTGAACAGGTAATCTTGTACCCGTTGGTCTGAATAATCAGGATTAAAATTTCTATGAAACCCTATTTGAACCAACTCTATTTCACTCCACATATCAGAGTTAAGTATGGCTGATGATCCAGGTTTTAAACCAAGACTCTTATTAATGGTTTTAGAATATATTAACGCTAAATCATTCAGACGAGCTGCATCATTGAGCCATTCCTGATAAAGTTGTTGATCTGAAGGTTTTTCCCAGTCCCATTCTTTATATTCTTCATATGCTAGCTCCATTCTCATTTGTGGTCTTTATTCTCCTGGTTGTCGTTGTCGTTCTACCTGAAACTCTTTTACCAGTTCTTCGGCATCTGTGGCACTACCCCGAAATATCACGAGATTTGCCGCATTGCGTGTTGCCGCTTTATTCTTTGTATTTAATTGATCCCTATTTTGATGTGCAATTGTTAACCCAATACCGTATTTTCGAGCCTCTTCCAGAAGCGTTGCGAAATCTTCAGTTGCAAAGCGTTGGAACTCATCTGCATAGATATTGAAGATGTTTTTTGTTTTTATTCGTGCTGGAGCAGCAGCGAGGAAAGCGGCAATAAAAAGTGAGCCGATGAGATTGGTCACAGAGGAAAGATGAAGGCTATCCAGTTTCACCAGGACAATCTTACTCTCATCCATCAGTGCCCGAAAATCAATGGTTGATTGCTCTTGCCCGACAATCGGACGGCTCACAGATTGCAAAAACTCACCAACCCGCCGTAATATCGCCTGCTCGCTCAAAAGCCTGCTCAGTTGGGTTTTTCTGCTCGTACTCTTTCCAGAAGAGCAATACATCACTGTCAGTGACATTGGCAACCAATTGTTGACGAAACTGCTTATCAGTTAATAGCAATGGTATTTCTGCCATTGTAAAGTTAGGATTAGCCACAAGCGTATAGGTACATTTTCGCAAGTAATCAAGGATTAACGGAGTCTCGTGCGTCACACCTAACAGCTTTTCAAACACATGCAGCACGCGATCAACCACTTCTTGCACACAAGAGATTGTTGGGTCAGCACAGGCAAAGAGATTTAAGCCGAAAGGAAAGTGAAAATCCCGAATATCAAGTAGGATCACATCTTTTTCCCGCTTTGCGTCAAGACGAGCAATCACATGATCTATTAATTCTCCATGCGGATCAAGGACACAGACACCCAAACCTTGCTTAATATCTTGAACAATGAGGTTTTCAATCAGTCCTGATTTTCCTGTTCCTTGCCGACCAATGAAATATAGGCCTTGCGGACGTGCTGTTTTGTTTATTTGGACAGGTTGTAATGTTGTGGTATCAGTTCCGATAATTGAGAAGGTCATGCAGCACCGCCTTGATGACTGCTAGAGGTTACAAGTAGTTAGAACAATTGTAGCATGAAAATAAGCAGAAGGGCAAAAGGGGAGTTACTTCAGTTCAGAGTCATCTAGGTTATCAGTTCTCGGTTTTTCAAGAAATTTCTCAAAATCCACTTTCTTCACCAAATATGCTCCGCCCAACTTTATAAGCATTAACTGTTTTTTCCGTATCCAGACACGCACAGTTTCGGTTGTGACGTGCATCTGTCTTTGCAATATCCTCAAGAGTCAGGAAATCATCATTCATTCCGCACCCATGCTTTTTCCTGGCATTATAACACGTTACTCAAGAATTTTTGTCGAGAAGCACAGTATATTCTAGTATTATTTCCAGAGTGTTACAGTATTTAGCTTGATTTCACAGCCTATTCCAGTGTATACTTGCATAGAAATATTTTTACCACTACTAGCGAAAGGGGAAGCCAGTGCAATCACGCCAGTCCTACCAATACAACCCCGTACCTCTTCGTACCAACAGAACCGTAACGCAATCTCCTGAAGAAGATGATCCGTCCATGTATCCGCAGCGTCAGCCAAGTAGCGCGATCCGCTACACAGATACCCAAGGCAATCAAGTCATCCAGCAGGGAAAGAAGCGGATTGTCATTCACAACGAACCCCCACCAAAGCGAAACATCCATTGGTCACTTATTTTAGGTATTGGGATGGTCTTCATGCTTGTGCTTGGAGTTGGGGGAATATGGCTTTCAAACTGGTGGACAAACCATCAGTTAGACGTAACCTATGGAATGCCGAGAACCTACCAGACAGATGCGGTTGTAGGACATGGGGACTCAGCAGCCAATCCCTCTCATTTTATTTTCCTCAACCTCAACGGACATGTAGAGATTATTGAACTTCCAGCAGGGGATGCCAGCAAAGCCAAAATCTATGTAGGCCCAACGCTGTTTACTGACAATGCCGCGCTTGTCCCAGTCACAGGAGAATTTAAAAACGTCAACGGCACAGAAGAGATGCTGGTGCATATTCAGGATCAAACCATCATCTATGTGTCTGATGGGACAAAGTTTATCCCAAAGCAGTAGGAGAGCGTATGCAGACCGTTGATGAACCGATTGAGACAATCCATGTCTATTATGAGAGGGAGAAAGAAAAAAGCCCTTTGTCTTTCTTCCGTTATTTGCTGCGTTGGTATGTCTTGCCGCAATTGTGGGAGTGACGATCTATTCAGCCCTCAATCCTACATATGAGCAGGAAACGCTTACCCTTCCGGCGACAATTCTTACCACTGCAAACATTCAGCGCAACAGAACCGATTATCCCAACCGGAGTGAAAACCTATCCGGCAACCACAGCACACGGAATACTGACACTTACCAACGGTTCAGTTATCACCGAGCAATTACCAGCAGGCATGATCTTTAGCGGAAAGAAGAGTGAAGTGGAAACTGATGAAGCGGTGACAGTCCCGCCAGGAAATGCAGAAGGGTATGGAGTCGCAACAGTTTCAGCCCATGCAGTCAGGAGCGGAAGCCAGGGAAATATCAAACCCTTCACATTAATCAGGTCTATGGCACATCTCTTTTTATCCGCAATCCTCACTGCTTTCAGAGGTGGCAATGATGCGTATGCAGTCAAGGTTATCACTTCCCAGGATAAACAGACTGCGCTCGATGCTGCAAAGGTATCTGTGACAACGCAGATGCCCGTATACAAGCGATTTTAGCTAAACCATGTAGAGAGTCAGTTTCATGGAGTCAAGACAGTACAACTTACCTCACTCTGTCAATTTGTCGCCTATCCACATGTACCAGGAAACATTCTTTCTGTTCGCTTGGTAGGGAAACAGTCTCATTGTAGAAGTTGTGTTCGTAGCGCGACCAAAACCGATGAAAAGAGGCTAGAAAATTAGCAAAATTGCGGGTATACTTAGAGGTAACAACCAAAAGAAAAGCGGGGCGCATTGGTGTTGGTAGCACTCAATACGTCCCTCCCGTTCACAAGAGTTGGCTTGGAGCGATTAGCTCTATTTTACCACAAAATAGGCTCAATTTCACCCTCATGTCCAACTCTTGCAACAAGTAAAGGAGTTGGACTTTGCTTACCTCAGAGTATCCCGATCACGTCTATTGTGCTGTCTACCAAAGCAGCACCACACCCCCCTAGTGTTCTGTCTAGTCAAGACTTACCACCGTTACATATTGAGCGCGTATGCCGTGCGTTAGTTGACCTTGCATTAGAAATACAGGAGTTAGAACATGAACAAATTTCAAGCCAAACACAACAAGAACCAGCAGGTATGGACACCGCGAGAACTTCCAATCACAGAGGTATTAGCTCTCTACGCCCGCCAGTCAACAAAAAATCAGGTAATCAAATTCATTCAGTCAGGCGAGATGCAAACAGATGATCTAGTCGCATTCGCGAAACGTCTTGGATGGCGTGAAGACCTGATTATTCTCTTCATTGAGAACAGACGGGAAGATGGAACAATTAAAAACGCATCGGGAAGACTACGAATAGATCAGCGTGAAGGATTGCAAGCCCTGGTTGAGCAGATAGAGAAAGGTGTTATCAAAGCCGTGCTTGTGTTTCTGGAAGACCGCTTATTCCGTGACGAAACGCAAATCCAGGTCAATGTGTTTATTGAAATCTGCAAAAAACACGACGTGATAATTATCACTCCCCACATGACCTATGATTTTAGCAATCCTTTTCACGTCAAGCAGTTTCGTTGGCGTTGTGAGGAAGCAGCAGACTTTTTACGAGACTACATACAAATCCGCATGGGGGGAGCTGCACGCAGAGTAGCGGAAAAGGGATTTTATGACGGACGAAATATCCCACTTGGCTTTATCATCGATAGATGCAAAACCATCATTGTTGAAGGTCAAGGAGTCCCTAACCCCACGTACAAACGCTATATCGTGTATGAACCACATGCAAGAGTCGTGAGACGCATTTTAGACAGGTATGTGTATCATGGAGGAAACCTCAAGCGGTTATATCGGGAATTGTGCCAAGAAGCGGTACTTTTCCCCGCATTCCCTGAAAACATGCCCAAAGATGTGATAGGAAACCGTAATCTGAAAGAAGTGCCAGGAGGATACCATCTGAGTGAGTCAGGGCTGAGGGAAATGCTTATGAATGTTGCGTATATTGGCTGGTGGCGGTATTGCGGAAGCGTGCGAAAGGAAAACCACACAGCCATCGTCCAGGAGGAAAAATTCTGGTTTGCCTTTAACCGTCTTTCTCCATATATGCCTGATGGAACAGAGAATACACAGCGACCCAACAAACGGGGATATGGCAAGCGAAATTCGCCAGCACTTTTGAAAGAGTGTATCGATGCAGCAGACCCCTGCCAAGTTGCCTACGCATCAGAGAAATTCGGCGCATGGTACTACGAGATCACGTATCGTAAACCTCATGTTCTTGTTGGGCGCATTGTAACCGTACAGGTAGCACATCTTGACGAGATGTTCAAAGACAAGCTCATGGAACACTTGCAGCAAACAGATAGCTACCAACACTACGCCCACTGGCTTGAGAAGCGAACCAAAGAACGAGCGAGAGCAGGTGTCAGTATAAATAATCAGCTACGGGCAATAAAACGGGATTGCTTAGGCATCAGAAAGAGCTTGAGAAAGCCAAATTTACATGAGGGTGTCAGAGTAGCCTTAGAAGGTGATCTCGCTGAACTTCTTACACAGGAGCAAGAGCTTGAGAATAAGAAGATAAAACTAAACGGTCAGCAGGAGGGAACAACTGTTGTCAAACTCTCAGAATATAAAATTCTCATGGAGAAGTTAGCTCCCTATTGGGACAAACTAACCCTTGAAAAAAGAAAAGCCCTTGTCCACGCTCTGGTAAAGCATGTGACACTTGGAAGCCTAAGTCCTCATTTTCTCCATTTTACTATTGAGTGGGATAACCCTTTGTGGGGGATAGATGAGTGTTTGATATGGAGAACACAAGGAACAGCGCCAGAATGGAGCGAGGAAGAACAGGACATTATGCGTTTGCATTGGGCAACAACAAAGCGAGATGCAGTTGATGCAGCTTCTGCCTCAACGCAGTTGGACGAGTATGCAAATTATGGCGCAAGACTTACACCTCAAGCGAACGGTGAAATCAAAAGCAAACGGCATACCATTTATGCTGTCTCTTTTAGACTGGCAGCTTATTCAAGAAAGGGGAATTGCGCTTGAGTCACTATCTACTGCTATTGTCCCTATGTGGGGAAAGCCGCGTGAGCCGCAATGAATAGTTATGACAATTTGACCGTGCTGGTCTATACCCAGAGCGTGAGCCGTCTCTACATCATAGATATGATCTACCGCCTGCACTTCGCAGAAATGATTCCCCGACCCGAGGCTGCCAAGTTGCTTCAAGCCGCGCTGTACCGCCGTATTCGACACGGCATCAGGATTTGCACCGATCAGGCATCCCTGCTCTTCGGTCACCTCCAGGTCATCGGGAAAACCATACCCCTCTTCGACGGCCCATGCAGAGCCACGCGTCATTACGGAACGCATTTCAGCAGCACTCAACTGGCGCATTCCTGCACCACCAACACCGGATGGCAGGTTGTTAAACAGTTCATCAGCAAGCTTATCAACCTTCCCACGTACCTGCTCTCGTAACAGGTCGGTAGCAATTAAACGCACACCACAGTTGATATCAAATCCTATTCCACCTGGAGATACCACTCCCGACTCGGCATGCGTTGCCGCCACACCTCCTACAGGAAACCCATACCCCCAGTGAATATCAGGCATCGCCAATGAATGGCCCACAATCCCCGGCAATGTCGCCACATTCGCCACCTGCTGTAATGAGTTATCGCCAATAATCTGCTCAATCAGTTCGTCATCAGCATACACCATTCCCGACACACGCATCTCCGAATTATAGCTGCGTGGAATACGCCAACGATTCGGATCCACACGCTCCAAAGGAATCTTCCCCTCAGACTTAGCCATAACGCTCCTCCTGATTTATACACTTGACCCGTAGGGGCCGATTCATCGGCCTCTCTCGTCAACCACTAGATATCAAAGATGATACGGGCCTTATACCCATTACCGCTCGGTTCCACAGCTCGCTTCATGCCAGGTGACAGCTTTGATAGCGCTGCTCAATGCATGTCGCTGCGCATCGTAAGCTTCACCTGAAGCCCACCCCTTCAGGTATGTCTCTGTAAGACCTTCAATTTCAAACGTGCGAAAGAGGATATATTCAGTATCGAACAGGAAAATGAACTCATTTAGCCATGCTATCAGTAGCGACACAAGATCGTGACCTTCCACCTCAATTTCTCGCCTGATCAGCACACGTACCTGTTCAGGAGGCACCATCAGACTTTCCATGCCTTCCGCTGCATGGATAAACAGTTCTGACAACGTGCTTCCATAGGCATGCAACCCAACATCGGCTGTATGCTCGAATACTTCGTACGGTTTTTGGGACATCATCAAACTTCCATCAGAAAGTAGTTCCCTCCTCAAAGAGGATTTCTCTACTTCACTTCTCGGGTATAGCTGTCATGATAGAACATAGGCCTTCCTTGCTACCCATTGCTCCTCGTATGCGCCCAAAACTCCAGCAAGTCACTTTTCGTTACAATACCTTCCAGCATCCCCGAACTCATGACCGCCACCGCTGACTGTCCACTACTAAAGAGTGTGTAGGCTTCTTGAGCAAGCGCATCGGCCTCCAATTGTGGAAATGGTGGCCCCTGCAAATCACCTACAACCATTGAAGCCAATCGTTCACCACTTGCAAGGTGGCGCAGCAGGAGATTTTCAGTCAAACTGCCAACCATACGATCACCATCCATGACAGGCGTCTGACTGATACCATAACGCCGCAGTAATTCAACCGCGTCGGCAATAGAATCGGTTGGAGCCACACTCACCACCAGGGGCATCGTTCGGGAATGAGTGCGACGATAGGTCAGAACATCACGCAATGTCGGCTCGGCAGTTTCCGCCTGCACCAGCATATTGTTCTCACGCATCCATGTATCATTGAACTGCTTGCTGAGATAGCCACGTCCAGTGTCCGGCAGCAGAACAACCACAACATCGTTGGCTGTCAGGCGGCGTGCATATACCAGCGCTGCTCCCAGCGCGGTACCAGATGAGCCTCCCGTAAGAATTCCCTCTTCACGCGCTAGCCTTCGCGCCCAGTAGAACGAAGTACGATCATCAACACGGATGACTTCATCCACCACGCTCTGATCATAGTTATGAGGGAAAAGCTCCATCCCGATACCCTCAACCTTATATGGCTTGGGAGTATCACCAGAGTAGACAGAACCAGGCGGATCGGCCCCAATGATCTTTACATTGGCATTCTGCTCTTTTAGGAAGCGTCCGGTACCGGAAATAGTGCCGCCGGTACCAATCCCCGCCACAAACGCACTAATCCTCCCGGCAGTATCGCGCCAGATTTCTGGGCCGGTAGTTGCATAGTGAGTCGCGGGATTCGCTGGGTTGGCATATTGATCTGGGCAATAAGCTCCAGGAATCTCATCTGCGAGTCGGTGAGCCACATTCTTATAATGCTCCGGTGAATCATGTGTGACGCTACTGGGGCAAATCACGACTTCAGCACCATAGGCACGCAAGAGGCTGCGCTTCTCCTCACTCACCTTATCTGTCATCACAAAGATACAGTGGTACCCCTTTATAGCAGCCGCAATTGCGAGTCCATGTCCGGTATTACCGCTCGTTGGCTCAACAATAGTTCCACCGGGACGTAGTAGCCCCCGTTTCTCACAATACTCGATCATTGCCGGGCCAATGCGATCCTTCACACTCCCCCCTGGATTGAACATCTCCATCTTTGCCAGCACCAATGGCGGCACATCGCTAGCAACCCGATTGAGACGCATTAGTGGAGTATTTCCTATTTCATCAAGCATCGAGTGAACATATCGCATTTCACCCGCTGCGGTTTCCATCTTCTCAGTCATCTTATATCATCCCTCTTGTATTAGATACTGTTGTGGTACCAGACTACACTGCCTGCACGGTCTTTGACCGCAACAGTATAGCACATGAAAGTTCAAGAGCACATGGAGAAACCAACATCGGGGAAAAAGCATTGCGTGCTATGCCTACTCATTCACAAGTTCAATCTTAATATCATCTACGGATGCGGGAAGGTGATCAGTGCCAAAGGGCAGACTAATGTGCACCGCTGCCACCCCATTTTGGGAATTGAGGTAGGCCAGTGCCACAGCAGGGGTTAAGCCTTTAACCGATTGACGCCACAAAACCAATTGTTGGGAAGAGAAATGATAGACCCATAATTCATGCACCGTTACGCTTAAATAGACTTTTCCGTCTTGCCCTTGCTGCTCCACCACAGGGGTTGCCACAGAAGGCGTCCCGGACTGTTGGTAGCTCCCATCCAATGTCTGCATCGCCTGCTTATTCAATAACTGCGATGCTACCTGCCGGGCTGTTTCACTGTTATATGCCGCGACCGTTGCGAATACAATTACCTGCACCTTTACCTGGGTCGCTTGTGCACCGACAGGAGTATCTGAAGACACCTTCATGTTGTAGCCAGGCTTTCCGGCCAGCACTTCGTTAGCATGTAACTGTTTCTGTAATTGCTGCAATGCCTGCTGCTCTAACCTCGGACCGAGCGCATTTCTTACCCCATCCAGATCAGCTTGCGCTACCACATGCACCACGTTAGCATCAGCACCGCCGCTAAACGCCTGCGGGTTGCTCACAGTTATCTTGCCATTGCAACAGGGAGCGTTAATAGCATATGCTGCAATGTTCCCTTTTGCTCCCGCAGAGACAGCCACAGCAGAGGCGGTAGCTGTCCCATCCTGTCCATCTTGTCGAGCAGGCACCATTACCGTTTGCGTCAGTTTTACTTGTATACCTGAGTTCGTTGTAAATGTAGTCCCCGCCGCAACTGAGGCCGGCGTTCTACCACTATTATCAAAGAAAATCAACCCGCTGGCCTGTGCTCCCGAAATTGACTGTGTACCCGTAGTCGCTACAGTACTGCTGCCAGTAGATGTTGTGGATTCGACGCGATCAGGAATGATACGTAATACCAGGTCAATACCGCTGGCCTGCGGAGAGGCAGTCAGCAGATAGGTGTCCTGAAGTGTTTTACTTTGGGCGGTGACTGCCACTGTAGCAACGGGAGATGCACCAAATAGCGGAAAGCCTGCCGGAAAGAAGCTTACACCAAGCAATCTTGGCATAATGAGCAGGATCAAGAGTAACAGAGGAACCACAATCGCGGCCATTATCGATAAGGTAAACCGTTTTCGATTGCGCCTCAGCGCCTTCGTTGCCCTCAGGGGCCGCTTCGTACGGACTGGCCCCTGAACAGCAGCATGCTTAGAACGATTTGGTAGAAGGATTGGTACAGGTGATTCAGATAGATCTACCAATGCCGACAGTTCAATTGGTTCCGGTGGTAGCGGAGGCAATGGCGTTAAAGGCAACGATATAGGACGTCCAGGCGAAACAGCTACTTCCTCTACCGAAAACATATCCTCATCAACAGTAGCAACCGGCCGATCAATTGCTGCCAGGAAGGCCTCTCGTAACTGTGCTACGTCAGCAAAACGATCTTCAGGTCGCTTCGCCATAGCCGTTCGCACAACCTTGTCCAGTTCTTTAGGGATGGAGGCATCACGCTCGGAAGGAGAAGGTATCGATGCATACAGGTGCATCTTGATAACCTTCACCTCATCAGGAGTCCTCATAAGGAAGTTCCCCTACTAGCATCTGATAAAGCAATACGCCGAGCGCATAGATATCGGTCAGCGGAGTCACAACGCCTCGCGTCTGCTCTGGAGCCATATAATGAGGAGTTCCTGGTACCTGATCTAAAGGAATAGCAACGCCCGCCTGCTCAAATTCAGCCTGACGAGAAGTGCGCACCAGGCCAAAATCTGCTAGATACGCGTAAGGAGCACCGCTGCGACGATGCTCCAAAAGCACATTTGAGGATTTGATATCACGATAAATCAACCCTTCATCGTGGGCATACTCGACCGCGTCCAACAACTGCAAGAAGACTGCAGCGACATCACTAAGTTCCGGCAAAGAACGTCGTAAATAACTGGTGAGCGTCCCTCCATCAATGTAGGGCATCACCAGGTACAATATGCCCTGTTCATCGCCAAACTCAATCAGCGGCAAAATATGAGGATGATGCAGCCCCGCCACAATCCGCGCCTCTCGCGCGAAACGGCGTCGCATTTCGGGATCATCAGCATAGTTCCCAAGAATAACCTTGATCGCCACACGTCGACCAAACGCAGTACGTTGTCTCCCCTCATAGACAGCCCCCATGCCTCCTACACGAATGCGCCGGATGACATCATAGTTTCCAAGCTGCCTGCCTTCCAGAGCGAGCATTAAGAGCGTCTATCCTTTCCTAACTGCCAGAGTTGTTAGTTGCTGACCCATTTCCGTTCACCGGGGTGGGAGTCGGCGTCGGCGAAGCACCCGAAGTCGCAGTACTTCCTGGACCGGTAGGGGTGCCCGGCCCTGCTGTTGGTGTAGGCGTCCCCTGAAAGCCCTGCACCGGCAGCACGACAATACTAATTTGCGTTGGATCAGTCGGTAAGGTATTGCCCCCACCAGCAATATCAATGCTGACTTTACTGACGCCCGGCTGCTGCAAGAGGATCGTCTGTGCATCACTCTTGCTCTTGCCCTTTATCAAATTAGGCAAAATCGTCTTCTTCTGCGCATCCGTGAACTGATAGACCCATCTGCCTTCAGCAAAAACCAGCAGAGCCACAGTCCCCTTGCTATCAACTACATTCGCCTGCTTCACCGTCGTAAGAATAGCTCCAACCAAAGAGTACCCCGCTCCTGGACTCTGGTTCGCCTTACTCATCAGGGAAGACTGCGCCAGCGCAAACGCTCCTTGCTGGTCATACACCTCTCCTGAACACCTGACTGAGACCGTCACCATCGCCGTCGTCGCCCTCTGACCAACTTGGGGATTAGAACTCACCGTAGGTTGTGCGCAAGTCACCGACCCGACAAACTGCTCATTCGCCTTCCTCTGGTTCGTCACATCGGTCTTCCCAGCACTGATAAGGGCAGACTCATGCTGATTAGCGAATCCATTCACATCATTCTGGCTCAGCACTGTATACGTTTGCGCATCCTGCCCACCAGTAAATGGGTTTGGATTTTGTACAGTAACCCCACTCAGACAACACGATCCATTGATATCAAAAGCTGCGATGTCGCCTCTGGTTCCTGCATTGACTGCGCGTGCACTGACAACCACAAGACCTTCCGTTGGAGGATGAGCCGCTGGAATAACTGCAGGCTGGGTATTCATCACCTGTACTCCGTCAGCTCCTGTTAGGACTGTACCAACTCCAACCGTTTGCGAAACAGTTAAAGCATTGTAAAAGGTCAACGATCCAGTCGCCTGAACAGGATTGGTATGACCCGTACCAGTAGCATTAACTGTTCCTGACTGCGACTTGTTAGAGGTAAGTATGCGTGCGCCTACCTGGCTCTTCCCGGTCGTACCTCCTGGCACCGCGTCAATGGAATACGTTTCACTTACCACCGTATTTGCTGGAGTAATCGTTACCGTAGCCCCTGTGCTTCCAGGAACAATGTGAGGGATTATCCCGCCGCCAGAAGCGAGAGCAATACCACCAATCAGTAGCAAGGTAAGCAAGATGAGCGCCAGAGCCAACAATCCTCGCCGATTCCGGCGTCGAGATGCTGCGGCACCACCTGCCGCAGAACCACCTGCCGTCGTTGGTGGAGGTGGCGCTCCAACGCCTCCTTGAGTAGCCATGAAAGTACCCGCGCCGACAACAGCACCCGCCGCACCAACAGCAGCCACCTTCCCACTATTTCGCTGCCTACCTTGTGATTGAATAGCGGGTGGATGCGGCTGGGCAGGTGGAACAGACACAACGGCAGGGATAGGAGGCAACTTATCCGTGATTCTGCCTTGAGGACGCGGAGATGGAAATGCAATAATTCCTGGCCTAGCAGCATTTCCATTGCTGGAAGAAGATGGAGCAGCCGATGGTGATGGCGTATACGGCTCTGTCTCAGTCTGCATAGGAACATGGTTTAAGGAGGAACCATTGCCGTTGGGTGCCCTTGCGGGGGGCATTGGCAACGCATCCCAATCCTCCTCATCTAGAGGAGCAAACGAGCTATGTCCATGCTCACCTGCAGCCATAGCACCTAAACCGAGACCTGCGGCCAGTCCTGCTCCACCAAGCAGTGCAGCATTCCTACCACTATGATCCTCGCCATCCCCATGCCCCACTGGAGCACCATTCTCTGCAAACACTTGTTCCGACGGAACTAGCGGCCTATCGGGAAGAGGATGGGTCGGTTCCTGTTCGATATCGTTTGTCTTTCGAGGAGGTGGAGAAATCGTAGAATCTGGATTAACCGGTTTCTGCTTGCGCCCAAATCCCCAGCCTCGTTTCACAACGGTTGAACCTTGCCCATCAGCCTGAAGAGTCCTTGCATAACTCCCCAATGAGGAATAGACGGGAAAACGCCGCTGGCGTGCAAACTCAGCGGGGCCAGGACCACTGGGCGCAACAAAGACGATCTGCGCTTTCAAGCCCCTCCGCATATTCTTCAACCCATCAAAATCAATTGGGCGTTGAAAGGCTTTATTATCCTCTGGCAAGACCACAGCTACCTGCTTACGACCCAGCTTATCCTGCGTAAGAATGGCAGCCAAAACGCTCTGCCTATCATCGTTGGGAGCTACGTGTATGACACCTATGGTTGCACTGCGGGGATCATTCACCCCCAGCAGTTCCGAGCCATCATCCTGTCTCATTGCTCCATCCCTCTTAATCCACAAAATACAATAATAATAGCGAAATGTCACCAATGCTGACATTTTACACTATACGCTGGAAAGCGCCAAGAGCAACACAGGTCAGTTTACAACGAGTTACATTATTTTGCGGAAATTGCATTGGCTACAATGACCCCACTATAAAAAGAACGAAGCCACGAGCATTTTATGCGTTAATGCTTTCCTAACTACTTTTGCTCCTTAAGTTGAGGTTGAAGTTGCTACTGGAATCCCTTGAACTCCCGGCACACTCTGCACAACAACCACGATCCGACCCGGATCCGTTGGCAACGTATCCGCATCACTCTCAGAAAATTGGATACTCGCCTTATTTACCCCAGTCTGTTTCTGAAGCAAAGCTTTCGCGTCTTGCTGGTTCTTGCCAGCAATCAGCTTCGCCAAATCTTTCTTCTGAACATCGCTGAACTGGTAGGCCCATATCCCTTCAGCATTGGCAAGCAGTGACACCGTCCCATTTTTCTCAACCGTAGCCTGGGTTACCGAGGTCACCACACTACCAACCAGTCCATAACCGGAGCCAGGATTGTTGCTAGCCTCTCCCTTAAGCAAGCCTTCGGTCATCAATACAGCGCCTTGATGATCGTAGACTTCTCCCACACATGTCACCGTCACTTTCACAGTAACATTTGTCGTTCTATCGCTTGCCGCATGATCGGAGGTCACATTCGACACGCACTGAGGTGTTCTAGCTAGCTGTTCATTCACATGAATTTGCTTTTGCAACGATGCTTGTGCAATTTGGGTGAGCGAGGATGCCAAAGCATTTGCCGCACTATCAATATCACTCTGCTGTACATAGCTGTAGTGTTGAGCATCCTGGCCACCGCTAAAAGCCGTCATATTCTCCACGGTAATCCCATTCACGCAACAAACTCCATTGATATCAAGCGCGGAAATATTGCCATCAGCGCCTAGCTTGACCACATGAGCAGCTACTGTGACAGCACCTTCTAGAGGCGGACTTGCGGCCGGAATATCAGCGCGTTCATCGTTGACCACCACCGTCCCATCCTTCCCTACAAATACTGTATCCGCAGCAACCGACTGCATAAAGGTCGCACTGTTATAAAATGTTAAAGTCCCCGTTGCCTGCGTAGCAGGCATTGATCCCGTACCTGTCGCATTCACCGTTTTGGATTGCGCTGGCGTAGTAGCATACAGCAACCGCGCTTGCACCTGCCTTCGTGAAGGGTCAGGAGTTCCTATCACCGCGGAGATTGCGTACGTGTTTTTCACGACTTGACTCCCCGGCGTAATCGTTACCGTAGCTGAGAGAGGCGTTCCGAAGAAAATTCTAGATAGAATATAACCCCCAATCAATAACAGGAGCAGTACTGCCACAGCAATCAACAAGGGACGCCTATTGCTATTTTGGAAAGAAGGAAAAGGACCGTGCCTCACTGCATGTGCAGGCACAACGTTTGGCGGCACAATTGGTGCAGGAATAGTGCTCGAAGCCTCATCGTCGGGTTGATGAAAGGTAATCACGCCAGTGTCTGGATCGCTGTCCATATCAGGTGGAGTATCCGGTTGCAGTTCCTTATCCACTTGCACAGGAACGAGGCCATCCTCTTGTGTTGTCGGAGCAACAAAGGGAGGCTCTTGCTCTGCTACCTCATCTACCGCCTCAGGGGATATCATCGCATCGCCTTGATTTCCTGCTTCACTAACAGTCTCTGTAGGTATCTCCTCAGCTAGAGGCACCAGGTTACCAGGAAGTGGCTGTGTTTGCTCATTCTCAGTATTATCGCCAGGTACAGGGGCAGGCGTTTCAGGATCGGCTTTCCGCGATTTTTCTCTACGCCCAAACAACCATCCCCCTTGAGTATCCTCCCGCGTTGAGCTTTCGCCTTGAAGTGCCTGCGCATAACTCTCCAATGAGGAATAGACGGCAAAACGCCGCTGGCGAGCAAACTCGGCTGGACCAGGGCCACCGGGCGCGACAAAGATAATCTGCGCTTGCAGACCACGCCGCATATTCTTCAACCCGTCAAAATCAACCGGGCGCTGGAACGCCTTGTTCTGCTCTGGCAACACAACGACGACTTGATCGCGGCCAAGTTTATCCTGAATCAGAATGGCAGCCAGTACACTTTGCCTATCGTCATCAGGAGATACATAGATAATGCCAATAGATGCGCCACGAGTATCATTTGCACCCAGTAACTCTGTACCATCAGCCTGTCTCATCACCGTATCCTGTTATATATCTAAAAAGCCCCTTTGGCAGCTTATCCTCTTAGAATAGTTCCATCAAGAGGAACTTCATCTAGAGAAAATTTGGTATATGGACATTAAAATTATACCAGCAGCTGACTTTACAGAAATTTTACAGTTTTCGGAAAATTTATTCACATATCTCCTGTAACATACTCGCTGGCTTCCCGGTGCTCTTATGGAGGAGCTATGATACTTAACCATCGAAGAAAGGGGACTATAATGAGCCAAATAACACTGCGTGGAACTATTTTCCGGCTTGGCCCTTTACAAATCGCGATCATACTTCTCGCTTTAGTAGCCGCATTTATTCACCTTGATCGTGCCATCATGATGAGTTTGCCCGCAGGCCATTTTGCAGGACCTCCAGGTGGTCATTTCCCAGGCAACCGCCCTCCTGGCCGTTTTACAGGCCACTTTCAAGGCCCTCCTCCAGGTCCTTCAATCCTGACGCTGATTCCACTTCAGGTGCTGTTCTACCTCAACTTCGTTGGCTTCATCGTTCTGGCTACGGGACTCTATCTTCCACTTCTCCGGCGCTTTCAACGCATAATCCGCTGGATGCTGATCGGCTATACACTTCTAACCATCTTCGCCTGGGTCTGGATCGCTCACGCCCAATTCAACACACTTTCCTATATTAGTGAACCGGTCGAAGTGGCGCTCATCATCTTGTTGCTGGTCGAGGATCAACGTGCCCGCCTGGCAAAGGACCGCGTTGCTTCTTGATGCCCTGCTGTATACCGAGTTAGAGGCGAGCCAGAGAAAGCAGGACACAGATTTGGCCGCGCACTGCTTTCCAGCCTCACTTTCCTATTTTGGCCCAGCATTACGCACTTCATCGCTGGGCAACGTAAACTGCGTAAAGTTCTTTTTGAAGCGTTCTGCCAAATTAGCAGCCTGCTGGTCAAAGGTTTCCTTATCTGCCCAGGTATTGCGGGGATTGAGCAATTCGCTAGGCACGCCTGGACAAGAGGTGGGTGCTTGCAGACCGAAGATAGGGTCGGTGAAAATTTCGACAGTATCTAATTCACCGCTGATAGCCGCCTTCACCATCGCACGCGTGTAGTTAATGTTGATGCGCTCACCAATACCATAAGGGCCACCGGTCCATCCCGTATTGACGAGGTAGGTACGTACATTATACTTCTCGATGCGCTCGCGCAGGAGATTTGCATATTCCCCTGGACGCAGTGGCAAGAAAGGCGCACCAAAACAAGCACTGAAGGTCGCCTGCGGTGTCGTCACACCAGCTTCGGTACCCGCCAGCTTACTCGTATAACCCGAGAGGAAATAGTACATCGCCTGCTCTGTTGTCAGCTTTGAAACCGGTGGCAAAACCCCAAATGAGTCCGCGGAAAGGAAGAGCACTGCTTTTGGTTGTCCTCCTCTGCCCGATTCAATCACATTGGGAATGTAATCGACCGGATAGGCGACACGGGTATTCTCAGTCAGAGAATCATCCGCATAATCCGGGTCACGTGATCCCTTTTTCAGCACGACATTTTCAAAGACCGCACCGAAACGGATAGCATCCCAGATTTGCGGCTCGTACTTCTGTGACAGATTGATGCACTTT
Source organism: uncultured Chloroflexia bacterium (assembly GCA_963778375.1). Lineage (GTDB taxonomy): Bacteria > Chloroflexota > Ktedonobacteria > Ktedonobacterales > Ktedonobacteraceae > CAVZTX01. The sequence continues at coordinate 17,567 of CAVZTX010000025.1, forward strand.
GCATAACATCCGCCCTCAAAGTTGAAAACGCCATTATCACCCCAGCCATGCTCGTCATCACCAATCAGACGACGATCGGGATCAGCCGAAAGGCTAGTTTTACCCGTGCCCGACAAACCAAAGAAGAGAGCGACGTTACCATCCTGGCCTACATTAGCAGAGCAATGCATCGGCAGAACGCCTTCAGCAGGCAAAATGAAATTGAGCACGGTAAATATAGACTTCTTCATCTCACCAGCATAGTGCGTGCCAGCAATCAACACGAGCCGCTCCGAGAAGTCAACGATAATAGCAGCTTCTGATCGCGTCCCATGAATACGTGGATCGGTATGAAAATTCGGAACGCATAGGATCGTGAAGCCTGGACGATCACTATCCAAATCACTCTCATTGGCACGCAGAAAGAGCTGACGCGCAAAGAGGTTATGCCAGGCAAGTTCAGTAATCACTTGAAGGGGCATGCGATAATCTGGGTCGGCGCACGCTGCCGCATCCAGCACAAAAACGTCGCGTCCCTGCAAATAGGCAGCGAGACTACTTCGCACCGCCTCGAAGTTCTCCTGAGACATCGGATGATTAATTTCACCCCACCAGATCTTTGCAGCCGACTCCTCATTCGAGACAATAAACTTATCCTTAGGAGAACGCCCGGTGTGTGGACCCGTTGTAGCAGCAAATGCTCCATTCGAGGCCAATTCCCCTTCATGACGAGCCAAAGCATGTTCAATCAGAACAGCCGGTGAAAGATTCCAGTAAACATTCCCCAAATTCACCAATCCGTATTCTTCCAGGGCTTTCCCGCTCATTATCATTGTCATAAACTATTTCTCCTTCGAGGGCCGCGCTGGCAACAGCAATGTTTACACGCGTACTTCTCCAAAGTACATAACAACGCTTTTTTCCCTACCAATTGTTAGTCTACCAGCTTTAAGACAGCAGTGCAAGCCGAATGGAAGAGAAAAGTCACTTTACGAGAGTTTCCCGCCAATACTTTCGTATCTCTATCGTTGAGATAATGACGAAGCAAGGAGACCAGAATATGAACGAAATCACCAAACTTCTGCAACAATTAGTTGCTATTGACTCCATCAACCCAGACCTCGTACCCGGTGGTGCTGGCGAGGGAAACATTGCGCGTTTCGTAGCAGAATGGCTTGAACGTACAGGTCTGGAAGTCGAACTGGATGAACCCTCACCAGGACGCCCCAACGTCATCGGCGTTGCACGAGGCACCGGCGGAGGACGTTCGCTCATGCTCAACGCCCACATGGATACAGTTGGCGTAGCTGGCATGGACAGACCACACGATCCCTTTGTGAAGGACAACCGCCTGTACGGTCGGGGAGCCTACGACATGAAAGGTGGCCTTGCCGCTATTATGGTCGCGGCAGCAGTCGTCCAGCAGCACAACTTGCGTGGCGATGTGATCGTCACAGCAGTCGTAGATGAGGAGTATGCCAGCATCGGCACCAGTTCAGTAGTCAAACGCTGGCATGCCGACGCAGCCATCGTTACCGAACCGACCGAATTGAATATTTGCGTAGCCCACAAAGGCTTCATCTGGCTAGAGGTAGAAACGACAGGCATCGCAGCCCACGGTTCCCGTCCTGACCTTGGCATTGATGCAATCGCAAAGATGGGGAAAGTGCTCGTTGGCCTGGAAAAACTCGACCGCTCTTTGCGATCTGTTCCATCGCATCGCCTACTTCACAGTGGTTCGCTCCACGCGTCCTTGATTGCGGGAGGGCAGGAACTCTCAAGCTACCCGCTACAATGTCTTTTAAGCGTTGAACGTCGCACGATTCCCGGCGAAGCACAGGAACAGGTCGATTCTCAGATATCGAATATCCTTAACCAAGCAGCCGCCGCCGATCACGATTTCAAAGCATCCTTGCGAACAACACTTGTCCGTGATGCATTTGAAGTATCCGAAGACGAATTAATCGTCAAGACGCTTCAACACCATGCACGCGCCCTGCTCGATCACGAACCCACGATTTTCGGTGCAACTCCCTGGATGGATTCTGCAATTCTTTCTGCCGCCGGAATACCTACCGTAGTATTCGGCCCAGGGGGCGAAGGAGCGCACGCAGTTATCGAATGGTCCGATCTCGACCAGGTCGAACGCTGTGCAGAGATCCTGGTTGCTGTAGCCGAGGAGTTTTGCTCATAGGATTTACATCCTTCTGAGCTCTCCGTAGGGGCCGATGTATCGTGCCCATCGCCGATGTATCGGCTTGCGAGGCCAATTACCACGTATCAAGGTTAAATGATAAAAACTCATTATCCACCACTCTGCTCAATCACCTCAAAGGAGGGAGAGACACCTCAAAAGCAGTCATTGACAACCCATCCATTTTCGGCTACGCTTCAGATACATAAAGTCTTCTATGGAAGGAGTGTCATATGAGTTCTCCCACCCCTTCGCGACATACCCTGAAATTCCGCATCCTTGTTCCGACGCTCATCGCATGCTGCCCCATGCTGCTCACACCGTTCACCGCGTTGGCTTGCGGCGGATTCTTCAGCCCAGACGTATCAATAGATCAGAATGCCGAGCGCCTTATCTTCACCGTTAATCCTGGCAGTATCACATTATATGAGCAGATACACTACACTGGGACAGCCAGCGATTTTGCCTGGGTGTTGCCCGTGCCTTCCGTTCCCAAACTTGATACAACTACCGTTGACGTTTTCCGCGATCTTGATATGCAAACCGCGCCCCGCTTCATCGCACCGGAACCACCATCTTGTGGACTGGCACCTTTCAGAGCAGGCACGTTAACTGGAGGCGGCGCACCTCCGCCAGCAGGGAATGTGAACGTATATAGTGGTGGCAATGTTGGACCCTATAGCTACGATGTGATTGGTTCGAGCGATCCCACTGCACTTCTAAAATGGCTGCAAAGTCATCATTATCGTATCAACACAAGCATGCTACCATTGATTTCGATCTACACATCCTCCCACATGCTCTTTCTGGCCATGCGTCTACAACCACAGGCGGGAATACAGGATATTCAGCCCATCAAGGTTACATTCGCTACCTCCCAACCACAGATAACTATTCCTATGCGCATGGCTGCCGTCGCCTCCAGCCAACATTTGGATCTGTTAGTTTGGATTTTCGGTTCCAGCCGCTTTGCACCTCAAAACTATCAATCGTTCCAGATTTCACAGCAACAGCTTTCTGTCGAACCCTATGCAGGCGCTAACTATACACAATTGATCGATAACGCCGTCAGTCAAGCCAACGGGCATGCCTTTATCACAGAATATGCTCAGCCCACGAACAACTTACATGCTACAACACCACTACTGAATCAATTGCTCCAGAGCTACAGCTATGTGACTCGCCTCCGTACGCGCATGTCCCCCGATCAGATGACGGTCGATCCCACATTCGCAGTACAGAGTGGACTACCCAATGTCGAGGATACCTATGATCTCTCCAATCGCCCTGTTCCCACAACATGTAGTGGCTTTAATCTGTTTTTAGGCTCGCTAGGACAAGGAGCTTATCTACTCGCATTCTTAGTTCTCGTTCTATTGATTGGAGCTGTGACTGTAATCATCGAGCTGATAAGAGGGAGACGATCAACAAGGTTGTAAAATCTGACAGACCTCGTGGCTGCCAGGTAATCTATTCTCGCCAGAACACTTTCCCCCCCGCCGCCTTAAGTAACCGATCTCGAATAGCCAGCCCAAGTCCACGCTCATCAAAGTTACGACAGAGGATGACCTGGACATGCGCCTCTTCTAAGGCACGCAATCCAGCAAATAGAGCAGCCGCAACCTGTATAGGTGCATTCGCATTGCCAAGTGCATGGATAAGCGCTCCACTATCCTCAAAGCTCACCACATCCTCATCCGCCACCAGCACACCAACACATTCTCCCCGCTCTCCTCTGCTCTGCACCTCTGCCAACATTGCAGCACGCATCGCCTCCACCGAGCCATCGTAAAGCAGCAAGGGAACCGCTGGCGCATAATGAGTAAGCAACTGACCGGGAGCTCTCTGAGCCTCTTTATCCAACTTCTCCCCTTTATCTTCCTTCCCGACAGCTCGCGAAAGTGGAGCTTGAACATCCGGCAACACACCCTGCAATGCCTCCAGACTCACTCCTCCTGGCCGCAGAATTGTTGGCACCATCGAACACAGATCAAGCACCGTAGACTCCACTCCCACCTCGGCAGACCCACCATCGAGAATCAGTGGCACCCTTCCAGCCAGATCAGCCAGCGCGTGTTGTGCCGTCGTAGGACTCACATGCATAAAACGGTTAGCGCTCGGCGCAGCAATCGGTGAACCAACCGCGCGAATGAGCGCCCGCGCCACAGCATGACGCGGCATACGAACAGCCACCGTCTCTAATCCGGCCGTCACAAGATCAGGTACACGAGGCCCACGCGGCAAAATTAACGTCAACGGCCCAGGCCAGAACGCCTCCACGAGTCGCCTCGCCTCCTCAGGAATATCACGAGTCACAAGTTCCAGAGCACTCTCATCAGCAATATGCACAATCAAAGGATCGCTAAATGGGCGCCCCTTCGCCGCAAAAATACGCTCCAGAGCAACCGGCTGAAAAGCGTCTGCGCCCAAACCATAAACCGTCTCCGTCGGAAAAACAACCACCTGACCTATCTTCAATAAAGCAGCGGCACGCTCAATCACCGACTCCTCAGGATAAACCGGATTCACCTTCACAACTTCTGTATGCATTTGTTCCAGATCTTCTTTTAAAACATATATGTATCCTGCATGAGTATAGCACGCTTCGTAAAGATAATGATCTTCAGCGTCACCTGTTCCCTTCAGCCTCACTTGTCATCCTGAGCGAAGCGAAGGAACGCCTTTTTTGTTAGACACCGACTCATAAGGGACTTGACATTATCCATATTTCATTGTATAGTCAGTATACATAAATTATTGCATTGGCTATTCGTACAAATATATCACGAGGAGACAGGTCAAGGAGTTCAGCAAACTGGGCACCGGTACTTGGAGATCTCCACTTTCGCTACAGTGGTCAGTCCGCGCCTTTCGTGCCGCCCTCGACCATACTTAAGAGAGGCGAACATCACATCGGATAGAAAAAGGAAAAAAGGAGAAGATCATGACGGATTATCAACCGTCCACCGAGGACACCAGAATGAAGGCGGATGCTGTGGCGCGACCAAAGCGCCCACTCAAGGTGGGGATCAACCTACCGACCACTGAAGGCGCTATGGCTGGCAAGACAGCGAGATGGACGGACTTGTTGGCCTTTGCCGAACGGGCTGAAGCCCTCGGATTTGACTCTCTCTGGGTGCCCGATCACCTGCTCCTCAAGTGGCAGGAGCAGACCCACGGCATCTGGGAGTGTTGGTCACTGCTTTCGGCACTAGCCGCCGTAACCCATCGCGTGGAATTAGGTTCGCTTGTCGCTTGCACTGCCTTCCGTAGCCCGGCTCTGCTCGCGAAGATGGCCGATACAGTTGACGAGATCAGTGGAGGACGCCTGATCGTTGGGCTTGGCGCCGGATGGGATGGACCTGAGAACCGGGCGTTCGATCTGAAGAGTGACCATCGCGTGGACCGCTTCGAGGAGGCGCTGCAGATCATCGTCCCGCTGCTGCGCACCGGACCGGCTGGTGTACCCCACAAGTTCATCAATTCCGGCGAGGCAGTCCTTCGGACGATCAATATTCATCCCAGTCCACAGACCATCGGAAAGCGGGTGGAGGACTGAACCAGATGGTGGTTCAGTCCTCAAAGAGGAGGCAATCATGGAACTGCGCATCGTCAACGAGAATCCAAAATATCCACCGGTTAAGCTCATCGAGCCGACGACGCTTGGATACATTCATCTCGCCGCAGTGATGCAGCCACGCCGTGTCCCATTCATGCCCACTGGACGCGAGAAGGCCCAACTGCTCACGACGCTCAAGCACCTCGCGCGCCAGCTTGAACAACTTGACGCGGTCGAGAAGGTCACGGTCTTTCACGCCATCGTGATGGCGCCACCCAGTGGCTATGTCAAGCAACACCGCGACGCGATTCATCTTCCACGCTATGACGTGGTTGTGCTGATTGAGACCACATCGCCCGAAACTGCCCGCGAAGTACAGAAGACGGCAGCGTATGCAGCGCTCGGCGAGGCACTCAGGAGCAAGGTCAACGATTTGCATATCGTCGTCGCACGCAACGTCAAGCGTGTCGAGGATGTCGATAAGAGACGCAAAGGGCTGTTTCTCTTCAACTACTTCGTAGGCGAGGACCCACAGGTGACCCTGGCCCTCTGGGACTACCTGGCCGGTTGGTATGCCGTGGAGACTGGCATGGACAATTCCACACTGCTTCTCCCTCTGGAGGGAGAGCGGTCCGACTATACTATCATCAACCACGCGCGTTGGGATGGACTATTGAGCTTCATGTGGCAGCAGATGACTAAGAAGAGCTTCAGGACCTACATGCAGGTCAATCTCGATGTGAACCACGTTGGAGCCATGCCCATTTTATATCATCTTGCATAGGGAAAGCGAATTTCAGTTCGCAACCCAACCCGAACTCACGTTAAATTAGGAGAATAGAAATACTCCTGGAAAGCATATCAGAGCAACAAAGCCTTCACAAGGTACCGCACAACTTGCGCCACCCAATTCTTCCGTGCTATACTCCCCTTTGGTCAAAGGCAAAAAAATAATGCGGCAGAAAAGCGGAGTAAATGACACCATTTAACAAAACAAACAGCCCAAAGTTAACTCACTGTTTCGTAGATCTGGCACCCCTCTTTCTCTCCCTTATCATCTTACTCACCATCACCGCTTGCGCCCAACAAACTACCTCCACCCCAGCAGCTACAAAAGGCGTGCCCATCAGTAGCCAACCTCCCATCACCTGCACAACCCCACAATATGGGCCAGGCGACAGCAATACATCCATTACCTCTGGCGGGCTGAAACGCACGTTCATCATCCACCTGGCTCCATCATATGGCAGGCAACCGCAGCCACTGGTAATTAACTACCATGCATACAGTCTCACAGCCCAGAACATGGCCCAATATACAAATATGGGAGCAGAGGCAGACAAAGCAGGCTTTATCGTAGTCTTTCCACAGGGTGTCGATACTCCACCTTCATGGAACGCTGGTTTAGGTGCTGAAGGGCCAACAGGTGATGCTGACGACATACAATTCACACGAGATATGCTGAGTTTTCTGGAAAAGAATTACTGTATTGATACCCATCGTATCTACGTCACTGGCTGGTCCCTCGGTGGTGGCATGGCATACCGAGTCGCCTGCACACTCAGCAATCAGATTGCCGCAATTGCCACAGTAGCGGGAGCCTATTACCACGCCCCCGGCGGATGCAACCCTTCACGCCCGATGCCTGTACTGGAAATTCACGGTCAAGCCGATACCTTCGCTCCTTATGGGGGCAACCCCGGCCCCAAAATGGCGTCCGTACAGACATACCTGAATGTTTGGCTCGCCAACAATCGCTGTGATGGAACGAATACCGTCTTTTTCCAGCAGGGTGACGTGACAGGCATCCAATGGACACACTGCGCCGATAGCAGCGTCGTGGTTCACTACCGCGTGAGCGATGGTGGTCACACCTGGCCGGGTGCGCATCCAATTCCCGGGTTGGGCTATACTACGCATGTAATCGATGCAAACGTGGTCATCTGGAACTTCTTCAACCAGTTCAAACTACCCTGATCTAAAGGATTTTCCCCGGATTCAAAATTCCCTGTGGATCAAAAAGAGTCTTGATCTGTCGCATCCACCCTAGCGCGGTCCCGTGCTCAGCCTCCATAAACTTCCTCTTCACCAACCCAATTCCATGTTCCCCACTGGCAGTCCCGCCAAGTTCGAGCGCACGTCCGACCAGTAGTTCTGAGTAGGTCGCGGCCCGTCCATAATCTTCAGGAAGCGTCGCGATGAGCGTGTGAAAGTTGCCGTCTCCTACATGGCCTACAATACTTCCCTCCAAATTCATATCGCGCAAAAGTTTCTGAGCATACGTTACTAATTCAGCCACCCGTGACAGAGGTACCGCCGTATCAGTTGTGTAATAGAGACGCCCAGGATTACAATTCATGAACGCAAAGGCATAATTATGCCGCGCCTCCCACTGTTCCGTACGCTCTTTCTCGTGCTTCGCTATATTTATGTCAAGCGATCCTGCATCCTGCATGATCTTCTCCGCGATACGTGACTCCTCCTCAATGGCTTCTCCCGTGGAAGAGTGGAACTCCAGGAAAAGCGCTGGCTTCTCCAGATAGTTCCGTTTCAAATCGATATTGATAACCTTAATGCTCAGCTCGTCGAGCAACTCAAGCCGAGCTACAGGCAAGGCACTGGCCATAATCGAGTAAGCAGCCTGAGCAGCCTCCGAAAGTCCTGGAAAGAAGACCCTCATCGTATGTATAAAGGTCGGAATCGGGTAAAGCCTCAAAACAAGGCGCGTAATCACACCAAGCGTTCCTGCCGAACCAATAAAGAGGTCTTTGAGGTCATAGCCACTGCTAGTCTTGCGTACTGATCGGCCCAGGCGCAGAACCTCTCCATTCGCCAGGATAACTTCTAGTTCCGCAACGTTTTGGCGCATCCCTCCGTACCTGACAGTAGTCGTACCGCTGGCATTCGTTGCAGCCATGCCACCCAGGGAGGCATTAGCACCGGGATCGACCGGAAAGAAAAGGCCATAATCTCGCAGAGCAACATTCAATGCCTCTCGCGTCACCCCAGGCTCGACCACTACCAGGAAATCTTCGGGACGAACCTCAAGAATATGGTTCATGCGAGACAGATCGAGACTGATCGTTGGCGACTGAGGAATGATGTTCCCCTCAAGACTACTTCCGGCTCCAAAGGGAATGATCGGCGTAGAGTTTTCTCGCGACCATGCTAAAACGCTTTGCACATCTTCTACTGACTCCGCAAATACGACCGCTAACGCTGGGTATACCTCTGGATAAATACTATCTTTCCCATGAGCCTCAAGAACTGCGGAATCAGTATTGACTTTCTCCCCTAGCTCGGCTTTCAAAGTTGCTAACATATTGCGCTCTGCTCCTTCAAGCAAAAACCATTGTGCCTGGACATTCAGAGGAAAATACATGCAACTACAAGCGTATGCGGCGATAGACGGCATCGAAGGGGAAACGCACACCGAGGCTTGGAAGTTCAACCAGATCACCTTCGCGGTAGTGATATGGCCTCCAGTCGTTTTCACGGCGATAGACCTCAATCGCCTTGGAGGTACTGCTGACCAACACATACTCTTGGATGGACCGCAAGTCCTTATACGATTGGAATTTCCAGCTCCGATCGCGCTTCTCGGTCGACGGTGATAGGACTTCTATCACCACCACCGGATCTGTGAGCATTTTCCCGACTTGATCGCCACACGCCACACTTAAATCGGGATGGAGGTAATGGCGAGCCGCGTCAATCTGTAGCTTGGCATCACTGCTGTACACTATACATGGGCCGTCTGAAAGGGCTTGATCAAGTAGGCCTCCCAGGCGCGTACACAAGGCGGCATGGGCAGGGCTTCCTCCAGCCAGATCGAGCGGAATTCGCTCGTCGTAGGCAGATGAAGGGGGGCGCAGCATAATCACATACCCATCATAAAACTCATAGTTGCCGTCCGTCGCCTCGTCTAAGGCGAGATACTGCTCCTCGGTCATATAAAGGCCATCGTTCATTTGGAATCGGTCAGCCACTATACTCTCTACTCCTTGCTCATCTGTTAGTCAGTGGGCCAGTTTCTCTCGTCCTATTGTACCATATACCCCTGTATTCAAAGGAAACACACTCTTAAGATCGCGTACGATAGCGAAGATAGCATTCAAGCATGTTCCGCTGTTGTCCATCCAGCTTGCTACGCAACTCCGTCTCATCCAACCAGCACGGATCTCCTTCAACACTACCATGCAATTGCCCACCAACAACTTCTGCTTCGTAGATAAGCGTCAATGAACTCATACGACTGAAATGAGCGCTGACAACTGATGAATAGCCAACCACCTCGCCCACTCGCAAATCCAATCCAGTCTCTTCTTTGCCCTCGCGTTGCACAGTTTGTGCAGGTTGCTCGCGCCAACGTATAAAACCACTCGGAAAGACGAGCTTACCTTCGGGACGCTGTACAACCAGGTAACGTCCCTTGTCTTCAACAATCATGCATACACTGCCAAATGGAGGTAAGTTTCCTATCAGGAGAAAGTTGAGGACGTTGAAGACGATACCCACTACCTTATTGAACACGCGATACAATCTTCGGTTCAGCACAAATCGGAACCCACCCATCTATTAATTTGTTTGTATACACATGAATTATACGACAAGAAGCGAACTTGATGATGGGATTCGCCTTAATTCATCTAGCCACTATATGCTCCAATTCCAAAAATCTGAGGCAAAATCAACCCTATTCGATGCCACCACGTGACGAATTGCTCACAATGTGCTAAGGTTCTTATGAGGAATACTGCTTGGCGGGTTCATCCAGCTTATTCCTCATAGCGGCCCATCCCCTGCAAGAGGGAACCCGTGATCTCAACATCAATGATGGAGGAAACATGCGAATTCTCATATTGGGAGGTGATGGCTACCTTGGCTGGCCACAATCACTCTACCTATCTAGCAAAGGACATGATGTCACTATCTTCGACAACTTGTCACGCAGGCACTTTGACCTTGAACGTGGCTTCAATAGCCTGATCCCCATCCAGACGCTTCATGAACGCGTCGCAGCATGGAAAGAAATCTCAAGACGGCAGATTCAGATATATATCGGTGACACAATGGACTATGAAGCGCTTGCTGCCGTCTTCCAAGACGTTCAACCCGAAGCGGTTGTACACTTCGCCGAACAGCGCTCTGCACCATATTCTATGATCGACCGCAAACACGCCGTCTACACACAGACAAACAACGTCATTGGTACGCTCAATGTTCTATACGCCATGAAAGAATTTACGCCCGACTGTCACCTTGTGAAACTCGGCACAATGGGTGAATACGGCACCCCAAATATTGACATCGAAGAGGGTTTTATCGAAATTCATCATAAAGGCCGTTCGGACATCTTGCCTTATCCAAAACAGCCCTCCAGTTTCTATCACCTTAGCAAAGTTCATGACAGCCACAACATTATGTTCTGCTGCAAAATCTGGGGACTTCGTGCCACCGACTTGAACCAGGGTGTAGTATATGGCGTTGAGACCGACGAGACAGCACAAGATGAGCGCCTGGCAACCCGTTTCGACTACGATCAGATCTATGGCACAGCCCTCAATCGCTTTTGCGTCCAGGCGGCTGTAGGATATCCACTCAGCGTTTATGGAAAAGGCATGCAAACCCGCGGATATATCAATTTAAGAGACACTATTCGATGCATCGAACTCGCCATTTCATCACCGCCAAGAGAAGGTGAATATCGCGTATTCAACCAGATCACCGAACAATTTTCACTTCTTGAACTGGCAGAAATGGTTGTCGAGCAAAGCAATCGCTTTGGATTAGAGGCACAGGTCAAACATCTCCCGAACCCTCGCGTTGAGGCAGAGCAGCACTACTACAACGCCACTCATACCAGGCTCATCGAACTCGGACTTGAACCACATCTGTTGAACGGAGATGTGCTCGAATCGCTCATCAACCTTGCTATCGAATACCGCGAGCACATCGACAGAAACCTGATTCTGCCTACCGTCAACTGGCGTATGACCAAAAATGAGCTAGCTCAGGCGAGTTCCTGATCATCTATCACTTTCTCGGAGGCAAGCAATCGATCAATAATCGGAGCAGTGCTCGCATTTGCCTGCATATTCCAGGCTTTATAGACCCGAATACTGGCTACCTTTTCGGCAATCATCGCTGGATTGTCTGCTATCCCGGTGAGCAGTTCTTTCTGAACTGTCGTTTCCAGACAAATCCAGCCCAGGTTATGTCTGTCAATAAATTGAAGATTGGGCGCTTCCTGACCCGGAATAAAGGTAGTAGCGAGAAATGGTTTCTCTACCATGAATGCTTCGGTTATAAAGCTAGCTCCTGCTTTCCCTGCGATCACATCCGCTGCGGCCATATAGGGAGCGATCAATTCGGTAAACGGTAACGTTCGTACTCGCTCAATACCTGTATAACGTGATGCCATTTTCTCATTATTGCCAACTGCCAGGATAATTTGCATGGGCACATTCATACTCAATAAGCCCTCGATAGTCTGATCAACTCCGGCAGATCCTTTCGCGCCTCCCTGAAGAAAAATGGTAAATATGTCAGGGTCTAATCCGAGGGCAGCGAGAGTTTCACTTTTCTCGTATGATGAAACTTCTAAAAACTGGCGTCGCACTGGCCTACCGGTAAGATACAGGCGATTTTTCTCGATACCCTGTTCCAGGGACTGCGCAAAAATTTCACGCGTTGGAGTAAGATAAGCATTAGCTTGTTTCTCAGTAAACCAGGTCATATGCAAGCGACCAAGGTCGGTGAGTTGAAAAACAAGCGGGACAGGTTTCCTCAGACGCTCATTAACACGTGCAGTCAGATAGGATAAGAGCGCGTGTGTTGTTATAAGTAACTGTGGCCGAACTTCCTCTATAATGCCGAGTAACCGCCTGCTGCTAATCGGTGTAAGTAAGCGGTGCAGCCATAACGCACCAATTTCATTGTCCGTCAGGACAAATTGCCAATCAAAATATTTCAAAAAATGTCGGCTCGCTGCTGCATAAAAATGATCAACACTTTTAGGTTGTGGATCCACGATCACAACTTCGTAGTCCGCCTCAAGCGCATCTTTCAGTGACTGCGCCAAATTCAGGTGTCCACCTCCAGTATGGGTGGTAAGAATCAAAATAGTGGGCCTCATTGGGTTTCTTTTGCATCTTTTAACTCAGAAATGAGCACAGGATTGGTAACATGTCCATCTTTACCATCTAATCCTGCCTTACCATTCAACGGCTGAGGCGTCTCGACCACCTCTCCAAGCGGTTGGAGTGCGCTGCCTACCTCCACGAGCGGCTGAGAAGTATCGTTCACCTCATCTTCAATAGCACTTGCACGTCTCCTCCTCCGTATCCTTTGAATGAGCAAGCTAGCAAGAATCATGGCTACCAGCAACGCCAGAACAAGACTTGCGAAGGCCCCAAAAATACTTGCCACCTCCTCCCAGCTTTCCGCAAAGGCAAATCCCAGGCCCAGAGAAATTATCACGCTCAGCGTTTGCCCGCATACATCCCAGAAGAGAAAGTATCGATAACGGTATCGTTCTATTCCTGCCAGGATATTTATTGGACCACCGAGCACAACGATCAGAAAACGCGTAATAAAGATTGCCCATGCTGTTCTGCGCCGAAAGTAGGCCCGGCCTCGCGCCATATTTTGCGGTGTGATCCAACGAATGCGCCTTTGTCGCTCAAGCCAGATTATTATCGCGTTTCCCACACGACGGCCAATGAAATAGCCAAGATTGTCTCCCATTACGGCCGCACTCAAAGCAACTGGAAAAAGTATGAAAATGTTGAGATCACCAAGCGCAGCAAAAGCCCCCGCGGCAAATAGAAGGAGAGAACCAGAAACGGGCACACCAACCGCAGCCACGAAAACAATCAACCAGAGCGCAGGATACCCATATTGCTGCAGCGCACCGATAATGAAAGCGTTCAATAGTATGTCCTCCCGCGCATTGGTGTAAGAGGTCTCATACTGGTATGGGGCGTAGGGATAGCATGTTGTTTACGATAGGTCAAAATGGCATGCTGGATTGTATGTACAACTTGATCTACCGGCTGCTTTTTACGATTCGCGATCTCATAGAGCGTCACATGACGCACCGAACTAGGCGTACCGATATGGAGTGTGCTACACAGGTAGTCTTCGGGAACATGATAGACATGGGAGATCACGTGAACGGTCATCCAGGGATGAACAGTGCTCACATCCCCTGTTTTGACAGCGCTATTCTGGTGCTGGAAACTTCGCACCGCCTGGAAAGTACTTACAGAAGTAAAGACAAGGACACCCAGCATAAAGAGCAGCAGAAGCCAGAGTAGGCCCAGCTTGACACGGTCACTCAGCGCATACAACTCCTACCGACCCTTTCTTTTGTCACTACTAAGATGTTGAAAATGGGCTTCAAAGTCGCCAGGTCCTTGTGCTCCGCAATGGCTGACTCAATACTTGCACATGATCACTTCTGTCAACTTATGTATCATTACGACAACACTTCTCTATTAGTTGCAATAATACCATATGAGAATAAAGCTCAAGCAAAAAGTAGGACTTTAATAACAGGTGAAAATATAGTATGTGCTCATGCTGGTTTCTGAACAAACCAACATGAGCACAGAGCTAGCTCAAAGGCAACAACCATCAGCGACCGCTGCGTGCCTGCAGTCTGCGTACCACAGCATCAACAGTCACAGCAATCAACAAGACACTGCCTTCAACAACCTGCTTCACATCCGCTCCCTGATTTTGTAGTGCCAACCCATTTTCAAGGCTACCAATAATCAACACCCCTAGCACAATGGCCCAGACGGAGCCTTTACCACCAAAGAGGCTCACGCCTCCGATCACCGCCGCGCCAATTGCATCAAGCAGGAGTGACGGGCTAATCTGGCTCGCCACAGCAGTTCCGCGAGAGGCCAGTACAATACCTCCTATAGCAGCAATCGTAGAGCACAAGGTAAAGACAGCTATACGTATCCCAACCACATTAATACCCGCGCGGCGTGCAGCTTCGGCATTCCCACCAACCGCATAGACATGCCGACCAAACGTGGTCTTTGTCAAAATGACCCAGAACAGCAAGATCAAGCCAAAGAGGATCGCCGTCGAATTAGGCACTCCACTGAAATTTTCAAAAACGAGCACTGCCCCCTCAACTACTACAAGAGCTAGCACAACCTGCACAATGAGCTGGGTGAGCGACATCACTCTCAAACCACTCTGCTTGCGTCGGAAATAATTAAGGAGGAGGCTGCCGATATACAACAAAACAGCGATAGTTGGCAAGCCGATCCCCAGGTAATCCGGCAGGAAACTATAAGGAGTACCTGCAATGGAAATGACAAAAGGATCACGAATGATAAGCGTGCTCTGGTGATTCAGCAGAATAAGCAGAAGGCCCGCATAGGCAATGGAGCCTGCCAACGTGACGATAAATGAAGGAACTCGCAGGACTGCAATAAAAATACCATTGATGAAGCCAATTAAAGCCCCCGCAAGCAGTGCAGCAGGAATAGCTACCAAGGCAGGCAGTCCCGCACGTTCTGTAAGTACCGCCATCACCACGGAGCAGAAGGTGGCCACAGCAGCCACTGAGAGATCAATCTCACCGAGCAGCAGTACGAGGATGACGCCTAGCCCAATAATACCGATATCAGCAATCTGAAGGAAGAGATTCGAAAGGTTGCGCGGCTCGAGAAAAATTCCTCCCGAGACAATTGCAAAAAAGATCACTATCGCAACAAGCGTCAACAATACAGGGATAAAGCCCAGATCACCACGTAGCAATTGTCCCACCGTCCGGCGTTGCGTATATGAAGGTGCCTCCACAGAGGCAGCCGAAAACGACTGGTCGGCAGTTGTAGTTGAAGATTCATTTGTCTTCATAATATCACTCATTTCTGATTTCCTCCCGGTATGCCATTGGCCGCTCCCTCAGTTGTCATCAATTGCCCAAATTCCGCTCCTGTAATGGCAGCTACCACTTGCTCTGGTGTTGTGTTCTTGACTTCAAATGTACCCACTCTCCTGCCCAGGCGCAACACAATCACTCGATCTACAACCTCAAAAACATCGGCCAGGTTGTGTGAAATAACCACCACACCCAAGCCTTGTTCGCGCAATCGGCGAATCAAATTGAGCACCTGTCGTGTCTGTGCAACACCAAGCGCAGCGGTCGGCTCGTCAAGTAACACAACCTTCGCATTGCGCAAAATAGACTTTGCTACAGCAATAGATTGTCTCTGACCGCCGGAAAGCGAGGCCACTAGCGAACGTACCGACGGAATTTTCACTTCAAGAATACGTAGTACAGATAACCCCTTCCGTTCCATCTCATTCTCTCTCAACGAACGAAGCGGGGTAATATCCTCGCGGCCTAAAAAGAGATTGGCAATGACATCCAGGTTATCGCAAAGCGCTAGGTCCTGGTAAACCGTCTCGATACCTAAACGAGCCGCGACTTGTGGGCTGGTAATTTTGACCGGCTGACCCTCCACGAAAATTTCACCATCGTCAGCAGGTCCTACACCCGCTATCGTCTTGATCAAGGTCGATTTTCCAGCGCCGTTGTCTCCAACGAGGCCAACAACTTCACCCGCGTAAACTTCAAAATCAACATTGGTCAATGCACGTACTGCGCCGAAGCTTTTGTTGATCCCTCGCATCATGAGTATTGGTTGACGCGTGGATGATTGCTCGGATACAACAGGCGTGACTTCAGGATTTGGGGTAGGTTCTATTATGGGTGATGCGGCCTCCTGATATGATTCCATTTGCCGCTCCGGCATAACAAGCGTTGCCTCATCATCTAATGGGTGCCGAGGGATCGAGGATCTAACCTCATCATCCGAAGGAGTTACATTATCGGCCATTTGGCCCTCCATTTAAGTTGTAACTAGCCAGTGCTCCCTCAATAAGGGGTAAATCTAAGGAAAGTATATCATCTCCAAAGGGGAAAAAGGTAGACTAGCTTCCAAAGTACCCGCAAGGGATGCCCCTACCACGACACGGAGAATACTCCCAAACCGTATCATGGTAGGGGCAGTGCTTGCCCCTGCCCTGCAAACCAGGTTAAGGTACAACTATCCCTTTACACTTATGGGCAAATCCCGCCAGCATGTGCCGGTAAACCTTTGCAGATGTCGGCCAGCGAGGCAAAGTTATCCGCAACAACTGTCGTGAGGATATTACTCTTGTCAACTGCCACAGGCGTCTCGAGGATCGAAGGAATGTTGCCTCCGTCCATCGTTGCAGTGGTAGAGCCATTGGTCATTGAAGTGGTATCCGTCCCATTGCTGATTGCGGTAGCCAACTGAACAGCCGCAGTGACCTCTTTGGTGATTGCCTTGTACACAGTCATTGACTGGTCACCGGTGATAATGTTCTGGAGACCTGCAACCGTTGCATCTTGCCCGGTGACAAGCACTTTCCCATTGAGGTGCTGGGCCTTAAGTGCAGCGATCACCGAGTTTGCCATACCGTCGTTCGCAACATAGGCGATCTGAATGTTATTTTGATTCGCAGTCAGTACGCCTTCCATTTCAGTCTGTGCAGTTGGGTTATCCCAGCCAGGAGTATACTGATCGTACACCTTCTTCAAGGTTCCAGCATCATAGAGTGGCTGGAGTGCCTTCAATGCTCCCTGTCGAAACAGGATGGCATTGTTGTCCGTCTGTGCACCATTGATCATCGCCACGTTGTTGTGCCCTGCACCGGTGACGTAGCTCTTATAATGATCGACAATGTACTGACCTTGCAACTGGCCAACCATTACGTTGTCGAAGGAAACGTAGTAGGCTAAGATCCTTGGACTGGATGAGGCGATCATAAGCAATGACGGGCACGCCCTTTGCCTTGGCGCTCGCCACAATCGCAGCCGCTTTCTGGCCATCAACAGCAGCAACGATCAGGATACAATCGCCCTTCGTCAAATCGGCCTCTGCCTGATTCTGCTGATCATCAGCATTGCCCTCGGCATTGTTATAGTCCGGCGCTGTTCCAAGCGCAGTCATGAGGCCCGCTTGCAACAGTGGCCTGTCTACACCATCCCAACGAGCCGAAGTGGCTGTCTCGGGCAAGAGCACTCCTACCTTCTTACAGCCTTTACCATTACTGCCGGTAGCCCCTCCTCCACCGGTAGTTGTACCTCCACCACCACTCGCGGCACTGCCACACGCCGCAAGCATGATACCTAATACAAAAACACTGAAAATCGTGGCAAACGACTTGCGTTGCCGACCAAATAGTTTCATTGTAAACCCGTCCTTCCGTGTTTCACCTTTCCCAGTTTCGTCAATTGAAAACTGATCACATGAAAGGTGTACATTGCATGACTGTCACTAAGAACTCTACAACACCACTGTTGACCGAAAGCAGAGTCTTCTTGTAAGTGAATGAATAAGACCTCCTTTCCGCTTACTTCACCTTTACAGGTTCGCTAACACTTGCCACAACCGGAGTTCGTACGCGGCCTTCTTCCGGTTGCATAGAGGCCTCTTCACGCGCCACCAGGACGCGTTCCCAGGCCTTGAAAAACGGATAGTAGATAACAGCAGAAACAGCGAGATCGAAGAACTGAAGGAGACTGCCGCGAATGTCTCCGCCAGTCGCGACAAAGCCGCTGATTCCGAGAGGGACTGTAAATGGTTGCATCACAACGGGCACATGCACAAGACCAACCGAGAACGCAACGTAATTTATCGTAACAATGATGACCGGTACCAGCACAAAAGGAATCATCATCAACGGATTAAGTACCATCGGCACACCAAATGTCACGGGTTCGTTGATATTAAATATTGCTGGCCCCAACGCCACCTTGCCCACCGTACGTAACTGAGCCGAACGCGAGCGCAGCATATATATCACCAACGGCCACGTAGCTCCAGAACCGCCCAGATGAGCAAAAATATGGAAGAACGGTTCGGTCACAATGCCATGTCCACCACTCGAATTTCCCGCAAGCGTCGTCAACCAGAATGGCAGAGCAATCGCCGTTACCACATTCATCCCATGAATACCCACCGACCACAGCAACATCATCAACACAATCTCAAGCAACGCCGCCGGATAGCTATTCTGCACAAACACCAGTGGTTGAAACGCCTGCATGAACAAGGAAGGCAGGGTCAATTGATGCAGTTCACCATCCGTTCCTGTAAATGTATGGATACTGACAAACCACTCGATGGCCCAGACCAGCGTCAAAAGCAAAAAAGCGGGTACCAGAGCCTCAAAGGCTCGCTTGACATTCGGCGGCACCGTCTTAGGCAGCTTAATCGTAAAGCGTGATCCACGGAACCAGCGCACGACCTTTGTGGTCATAAGCCCTATCAGGATAGCAACAAGCAGTCCCTGTCCGCCCCAGTACGGCAAAAGCTCACCCAGGCTCAATGTCGTCAAATCGCGTACGGGCACACTGGCGACCAGAAAAAGCACCATCGCCAGCACAGCCGGTTGCACCGGTTCAGTCCGTAGATACTGCGCCAGACTATACGCTACACCGAAAGCCAGAAACAATGCCATCAGTCCAAACGAGAGCTGATACGGTACCAGAATAGCCGCCTGATACGGCGCAATCAGATGGGCAAGAGCAGGAATCGGTGGATTTGCCACAATCAGAAACAGGCTGCCTGCAAGCACCAGTGGCAAAGTAAAAATAATGAAGCCATCGCGCACGGCCTGCAAATACACACTGCTCGCCAATGCACCAAGCGGAGGAACGAGATAGCGCTCGAACCAGGCGGTACTCCGCTCAATCATCATGCTCACGCCGTCGTGTTTCCTTCCTGCCTACTGGCAAGCAGGTGAAGCACCTGTTCCAGCACAGCCTGCCCATTCATCGTTGCATAGTGAAACGGCTCAATCAACGCCACCGGCTTGCCCACTTCGGTCGCCAGCTTCTCAATACTCTTACGCAAGTGACGAATCTGTGGCGCAATCAGCACCACATCGCACTCCTCAACCCTCGCTGCGTACTCGCCCGCGCTCAACGCCTCAACAGTCAGTTCATATCTAGCCGCCACAGCTGCCGCCAGCATACTATCCACCAGCAAGCTAGTAGACATCCCCCAACTGCAAACAATCAGTACCCAAATCATAGCAACTTTCCCCCACAAGTTCCGAATTTGTAGTTGCGCACATTGCGATACAGCCAGATACAAACTGCTTTTCTGAAAAATACTTTTTAGGTACACTCTATACATTGCAATAATCGTGCCAATTAGTGTGTCACACATATAGCACACTACGAGAAATCAGATCCCAACAACGGATTGACAATAAAAATATCAACCTGCCTCAAAATACCCACAATATTATATGCCTCCTCATCCGGCAGTGGACGCGCTACCTGCGCACTCAGGACTTGCAGTGCTCTCCGGCAGATACTCAACTCACGCGGAAACTGCTCCTCTACCTGTGCCCGCACGGCCTCACTGACAAGCATCCCCTTGAGATGCGTACCCCGCTCCAGAATACACGCCAGATGGAGTATCAAGCCCGCCAGTACCTCAATATCAAAGGTCTCGCCGACCTCAACCTCAATCAGCTCAATCATACGCTCAATCAGAGGCATCGCCCGCACAGGATTGAGGAAGAGCAGTCGCTGGCTAAGCGTGTGCGAAATCTCGCGCATCAGATCCGCACGCTGGCTAAACACTAACGCATTGCCATTACTTGACGAGGGCTGTCCGGTAAATACCGATGATGAGCCATTCTGCTCAAATGAAGGTGAGAGCAGAGCTGGATCAATCAACGTACCACCCAATAAAGTACGAAGCCGTGCAATTCCATCGCCAAACAGAAAATCGGTCAGGCCAATGAAAGGATAGCTCTCCAGGTGTGGATTAATCGTCCCAACCACCGCCACTACATGACGATCTCCCACCAACCGTTGCACATCGTCCTCCGTCTTACTCGAGAGACTAATGTCCATGCAGATTATCTCTACCCCCTGCTCACGTAAGCCAGGCAGGTGCTCATCTATCAATTCAGCAATCTTCGTTGCACTGCCGAAGCCGGTCAAGCAAACTGAAAGGATAACTCGTGGAGACTGATCTGGCACGAATCCAGCGTTTCTCTCGCTATATTCGTCCTCAAATGAGGTCTGCTGGACAAACGTAGACTCGCCTCTCCAAACAGAGCCGCCTTTGTTTTGCTCCTCTATGGAAGGCACGAGCGTCAAGCTCGTCGCCAATTGATCAAGTGTCAGATGCCGAGAACGTTGTGCTCGCCGCACAGCATCCACCACCAATGGCGCAGAGACTCCCGCTACAGTACGCACTTGCACGCCAGTCTGCTGCGTCACCATCTCTCCCAGAGAAAGCAGCGAGGCAAAATCGACCAGCAACAGCACGCCACTCCCCGAATCAGCTACCTTTACCCACTGCGCTACCTGTCCCAGCAATTCTTCCGGCGATTGCTCCAACGTCAACTCTACCCATCTCACAAAATTCACGCCAACCAGCGTATTCGCCAGCTCTGCCAGACCTGCCGCAATCCCATGGCCATGCGTTGCCACCACTACTCCCACCTTCGACTGCTCACTGCTTAACAGTGCATCAGCGTTGGCAAGCAACACCGCCAGCACGTCCGTCTCGCTTTCTGGCAAGGAGATACCAAGCGACGAACGAAAATGTACCAGGGCCATGCGTGCCACCTCGTACTCAATTGGATAGGTGCGCCGCACAGATTCAATCGCCAGTTCGGCAATTTGCCGCCCACGCGCAATATTTTCTAGTGTGCTGGTCAAGTGCATAGCCAGCACCAACTCCAGTTTCTCCGGGAATACGCGGTCCAGTTGTTCTTCCGCGTATTGCACAATATGCCGGCAGACCGCCGCTATACGCTCGTCAATCAAGTTTGATATCAATTCCTGTCGCCCCCCGATAACCTCGTCGGCAAATCGTTGGAAATAGTGCTGAATATTCAAGTGCAACAGCCGATTAATATCGCTTTCAGGCAAGCCACTCCTGCGTAGAGTAGTGAGATCGGTATTGATGGTATCGTAGAGGTCCTGTGCAGACTCCGGCAAACTATTCGAGGCTCAAACCGGTAGGAGTAAAAACATGGGTGGCCTCAAGCAAATGCAGCACAGGTTCCAGCGAACGATGTAGTTCAGCAGTGCGTAGCAAACCACGCCGCACGTGATCTGGTAAAACGCCCAGGTGTACGGTCAGTTGAGGCAGGTTATGAGTGCGGTACTCCAGGTAAGCTCGTGCGCAGGTAAGCTGCGCATCAGTCCGCAGTTGCCCAATGTTCCCCGGACATTCGTAAAGAAGCAGCGCTCGCAGCACCTGTGGCACAACATGAATATTCGTCCCAATACTGCTGCACTCCGTTGTAAAAAAAGCCCGCAGGAGTTCATAGCGCTCCATCATCGTGCGCTCTTGCAGGCCAGGCAAATCGATCGTCATCGGAATACGCCGCCGGAAGGTTGGCAACAGCGCCACACTCGGATCCTCCGTTGTCGCGGCAAGCAGAAGCAGCGATGATCGTCGTTCGTGTACATCCCCCAAACGCCGGAAGCGCTCCCGATCCATCAGGTAGAACAACATCTCCTGGCCCTCTGGTGGCAGGCGATGCACCTCATCAAGAAACAGAATCCCCCGATGAGCCTGCTCGACCAACCCTTCACGATCACGCTCCGCACCCGTATAGGCCCCCCGCACCACGCCAAAAAGATGCGCCATCAAAAGCTGGGGATTCGCTGCATAATCAGCACAGTTGAAGCTAATGAAAGGGGCATCAGGAGGCAAGGCCTTGAGATCCAGCGCAAAGGCGTGCATCAGCCTCGCAAAGGTTGTCTTACCAACGCCACTCGGCCCATACAGCAGTGTATGCAGCCCGCGTGGTGGATACAGCATAGCCGCCTTAGCCTGCTGAACCGCCACCTTCAATCCCTCGTTGGCACCTATCAACGTTTCAAAGCTGGTAACGACAGCGCCAACCTGCACAGAAGCAGCGACAGCAGGGGGTTTGCCAGGCTCCTGTGTCTTCAATGGAGTTGGCAGTTCTGGACGCACGCCCTGCCAACTTGCATGTCCATTGCTTTCATGTGGCGATCCAGTACCGGTAGAGGGCGTTTTGATAACGAACAGGACGGGACGTCCGGGGATTCGTTCGATCATCCCTTCCTGAGCAAGCAAATTGAGGTCACGACTGGCATTAGTACGATCTACCCGAGCTTGCTTTGCTACTTCTTCCGCACTGAAGCCTGAATAACGACGCAATGCACCACGTTGTGCCGGTCGCTGTGCGCACAAGGATCGTAGTGCCTCAAGTACACGATCTTTGCGGAGCACTCAACGACTCCTTCTAGACAGGCTATACGAAGCCACCTGACAGTGAGTGTAGCACACTCATCTACAGTGAGCAAGCGAAAATACTAACTCACTACGCTTCATTAACGTTTAGTGTGCTCTTGTTATACTACGTCTGTGTATGTGTGCTATTTCACACAAAGTATATTCCTCTTGACTCCTTCCACTCCAATCTCACGTAATACCTGAAAGAACATCCTCTACTCCCCACCACATACAGAAAGAGTGAACCAAGCATGACAATGAAATTTGGCTTGATCGTCCCACAGGGCTGGCGTATGGACCTCGTCGGCATAACCAACTCCGTCGAAGCCTACGAAACCATGACACGCGTCGCACAAGAAGCCGAATCCCTCGGATACGACTCGATCTGGTTATTCGACCACTTTCACACAGTACCCGAACCAACACAAGAAGTCACCTTCGAATGCTGGACAAGTACAGCCGCACTCGCCCGCGACACAAAGCGTATACGCATCGGTCAAATGGTCACCTGCAACGGCTATCGCAATCCTGCCCTATTGGCAAAGATGGCAAGCACCGTAGACACGCTCAGCCACGGTCGTCTCGATTTCGGCATCGGCGCGGGTTGGCATGAGCAAGAATTTCAAGCATACGGTTATGACTTCCCCGATGGACCAACTCGCCTGCGCCAACTACGTGAAGCCGTACAAATCATCTTAAAAATGTGGACCGACGAGAAGGCTGAATTCGAGGGAAACTACTACCATGTGCGCGGTGCCATCAATTCACCCAAAGGAGTGCAGAAACCGCACATTCCGCTACTCATTGGCGGAGGCGGCGAACAAGTCACCTTGAAAATCGTCGCGCAATTCGCCGATGCCTGCAACATCGGAAACCTTGATAACGAAGGGCTTGAGCACAAATTTTCCATCCTCAAAAAGCACTGTGAAGAAGTTGGCAGAGATTACAACAGCATCAAGCGCACCGTAATGTTTAACTGCGCCATCGCCGAGACCGACGAGGCCGCCGTTGCCAAAAGTGGACCATTCCGGCGCAACATCCCTTCAGGCCGCATCCGTGAACAAGCCCTCGTCGGCACACCCGACGTCATTCGCCGCCGCTTAACAGAGATCGAACAAACCGGTGCGCAAGAAATCATCCTATACATGCCCGATTCTGCAAAATTAGAGTCCGTACGCTTGTTCGCCAGGGAATGTATGCCAAAATAAAGCGCTCCCACGTTTTAAACTATGTTCTTACCCACTCAAGCTTTCACGGCAATGTGATACCCTATACACACATCCAAAGCGGCCACTAATAAAATGGAGGAACATAGTATGAACAAAAATGATGTTGAAGCTGCATTCACCGCGGCAGGACTCTCACGTCTTCTAAAAGATATTGATCGGATATCGAAAGCCTCGATTCGGCTGTATACAACTCGCGTCGATGAGTCCACGATGCCGCTCGGAGCATCTAAGCTTGGCGGGCTTCCCGACCTGCCAACAAAAGCAAGCTGGCCCGAATGGAAGGGCCTGCCACAGTCTTTTATCGCCCAAATACAACTCGCTGACATAAGTTCCTACGACACAGACAAACTGCTGCCGCATACTGGAATGCTCTGGTTTTTCTATGATGCACAACAGCAAACCTTCGGAGCCGACCCCGCAGATCGAGGCGGCTGGCGCATTATCTTCAAAGAAAACTATCAACTCCCACTACAGCGCATGCCAGCACCCTCCTCGCTTCCAGCCTCCAGTCAATTTCACACGTGTTCCCTCAACTTTGCGAACGATATCACTTTATCGCAGCAGCCCCAACTCGAAATCCCCAACTTCGACTGGACGACAGAAGAACAACAAAAATACGAGACATTGCTCTCAACATTCTTCCCACCTGCCCCTACGCATCATCGATTGCTCGGGTTTCCCAATACCATTCAGGATGACATGCGCATCCAGTGCGAGCTCACCTCTCACGGCGTAACAGATCCGAACGACCCACGCGTCGCGGAATTGTCGAAAGATGCCATGAATTGGCAACTCCTCCTCCAGGTCGATTCAGACGATCAAGCCGGTATGCGCTGGGCCGATGCGGGTATGCTCTACTATTGGCTGAAGCAGGCCAACCTCCAATCACATGATTTCGATGATAGTTGGCTCGTGTTGCAATCCGACTAAAGACACTGAACGGTAGGAAAAGATTTCATAAGGAAAGGAGCAGATCAGCCATGAAATTTGCACGTTTGCTGGGCCTTATCATAATGATGGCCGTATCGCTAGCCTTCAGCGCATGTAATATATCGGTTACAACTCCTAATTCATCGGGGAATACCTCATCAAGCGGCGAACCAAACTGGGGTATGCAAACCAAAACATCGGGATGCACGGTTCATGGCGCTTTACAGGACATGGCCTGCACACCGGGCGCTATCCTGGCAACTGGAACAAAAGATGCCATTTGTCAATCTGGATATGCCAGTTCAGTACGCAATGTACCAACAAGTGAGAAGAACCAGGTCTATGCCGAGTACGGAATAACAAGTCACCTGTCCGGTCAGTACGAAGTCGACCACCTTGTATCATTAGAGCTTGGAGGCTCCAACGACATTGCCAATCTCTGGCCCGAAGCCGCCAGCCCAAAGCCAGGATTTCATGAAAAAGACAAGGTCGAAAATTACCTGCATGACCAGGTCTGTTCCGGTGCCATCTCTTTAAAAGAGGCTCAAATCGAGATCGCAACCAACTGGTTAGCCGTCTATAACCGCATGCCGACCAAATAACAGAACTTGTTTTCTCCTATCCACTCTGCTACACTAACTCAAGTAAAGTAGTTCAGCCTGGCAGTACTGCTCTTCCATTTGCTCCAGGATTAGCACGTAGATAGGAGAAAGCAAGAAGTTGAATATCCAGGACGTCTTACAACAGGCCCAAATGGAAAACCTGCGGCTCGTACGATTTTTGTATTGCGACAACGGCGGCATTATCCGTGGCAAAGCAACCCATGCCAGCAAACTGCCCGCACGTATCCATGAAGGCATCGGACAAACACTTGCCATGCAGGCCTTTACCGGAGTCGAGTCACTAGCTCCTGTCGAGGGCATGGGACCGGTTGGCGAATTCCGTCTCATTCCCGATCCAAACACCTTTGTCATTTTGCCCTACGCACCCAACACAGGCAGCATGATGTGCGACATGATTCGCCTCGATGGTCAACCCTGGGAGGCATGCCCACGCACCTTCCTCAAACGTATGATTGACCGCCTCGCCAAAGAGGGCATGCAAGCCGAAGCCGCTATTGAACACGAATTTTACCTCGCTATTCAAGATGAGGATGGCAAGTATGTCCCCGCCGATTCCAGCCTCTGCTACAGCAGTATTGGCCTGGATGAGCAAGCCGACACCATAGACGCCATCCTCGAAGCTCTGGAAGATGAGGATATCTCTCCTGAACTCTTCCATACCGAACTAGGTCCTGCCCAACAAGAATTATCTATTTCTCATGCCGATGCGCTGCGAGCCGCTGACAACGTCTGTCTTGTCCGCGAAACCGTACGCGGCGTGGCCCGCACCTTCGACCTCTTCGCCACATTTGCCCCCAAACCCTTCCTCGATCAGGCAGGAAGTGGAGCACACATCCACCTCAGCCTCTGGGGAACCGAAGGAAGCGACCATTCTGGCAAAAACCTCTTCTACGATTCTCATGAACGTGGCGGGTTAAGCCAGCTTGGAAAATATTTCATAGGTGGCGTGCTGCGTCATATACGCGGACTGGTAGCCATCACATGCGCTAGCCCAAACTCCTATCGACGGCTGCTCCCCCATTTCTGGAGTTCAGCATATGAAGCTTATGGCTTCGACAATCGCGAAGGTGCCATCCGCATCCCCTCAGCATTCTGGGGTCGTGAAGGTGATTCAATGAATCTAGAGTTAAAACCCTCCGATCACAGTGGTAACCCCTATCTGGCAATAGGCGCACTGCTCGCGGCAGGCCTTGACGGCATCAAGAATAACATCGACCCCGGCCAGCCGCAGGAGATCGACCCGGGCAACTACAGCGACGAAGAGCGCGAACAGCATGGCATTCGCCGTCTACCCACCTCACTTGACGAGGCGCTAGACGAACTGGAGCGTGACACAGTGTTGATAGAAGCCCTCGGTCCCTTACTCGCCTCTTCTTATATCGCCGTCAAGCGCAACGAAGCTGCATTCTTCAAAGAGAAAACTCCAGAGGAAGAGGCATCGCAGCATTTCTACAAGTATTAAGCGATCAATGCCTTAACAACACAAAGCACCCCCCACCAGGACAACTCAAGGTCATCCTGGTGAGGGGTGCTTTGTCGAAAATCAGTAACTAACTCTAGCCTTTTTAGCCTTTGTAGGTACCCGTCGTACCGGTATTTGTACTTGTACTTGTGCTACTCGTACTGGTGGTACCCGTACCCTGCTTGGCCGACGTCACGGTCTGCTTAGTGGTATCAGCAACATCCTGGCTCGCCGATTTCACTTCCTGAGTAGATTTCTGTGCCAGGTCACCCAAAGTGCTGCTGGTATCCTTCACCTTTGAAACAGCCTGCGATGCGTAGTCTTTCAACGTTCCGCTCGTCTGTGAAACGCGATCAGAAACCTGCTGTACGTATTGATTCAACTGCTCGTTCTCAGGCAGATAGCCACGCATCTCCTCAAAGCGCTGGCGCAAGAGATTACGCATCTCCTCGCCCCTCATAGGCGCTACGAGCAAGCCAACGCCAACTCCAACAAGCATACCTCGAATAAAATGTTTCATCCTCAGACATCCTTTCCTATTATTAGCCAGTTGAGCATCCCTGACCATTCAAATAGAGGTGGGTCTATCTCGCTCAACTCTGACTTGTATATGTTCTTTTTCATATACGTTTAACCAAAGCAGTTAGTTTCAATCTTTCCACTATTTAAGACAAGGCAGCAAGCATCTCCATATACCCCACAAAGGATGCGTAAGGCCCAACAAACGGAATTTCCTGTGCCAGTTCTTGCAATCGCATAGAGGGAAAGCCTCTTTGTGTTATCTTATCCAGCCATACACCTGCCTGTTGCACACGCCGTATATCTGCCTCGCTCAGTGACCCATCCACACAACCCCGTCCATAATTGTAGCGCCTCAATAGATCAGGATTCCGCACGTAAGCATGCAGAAGTGGAATCACCACTAGCCGCACAACCTCCTCCCCAACCAGAGGACGAAGATACGCCGCCAGCATCACTTCATCAACACATTGGGCCACACCCATTTCATGTAGAAGTCCCGTACGCTCCTCCAGTGCAGCACGTGCCGCTTGGATCAACCTACCTCGTTCCCCAAATCGCACATCCTGCAACTTACCCCCAAGCGATGCACCATACCCCAACCGTCCAACCCACCCCTCGAGCCTTGGAGTCCATCCCTTTTCCTGCTGCCACACCTGCACCACCTCTCGCGTAACCACCCAGCGCAGCCACATCCGCGCAGGAGTCACCAGCGGATTCAGAAACATAACCTCGCCCATACTACCAAGAATCGCCTCGATAAACGCCTCCTGCTTCTCAAGCCGATTATTCCCCACAACCCAAATATCGACAATTCCCGCATCACGATACGCAGCATCCCGTCGCCGCCACTCTTCCACATCAAGCGGCGCGCACTGAAACTCAACAGCCCAGCATTGCCCATCACCATGCCTCACAAAAACATCCGCAATCCGGTTCGCCCCCGGCAACCTCTCCTCCAACGTCACCACTGCCTCTGGAAATTGTCCACGCACCCACTCAGCCAGCACCACCTTCCCCCGCATATGCCGCACGGATTCTGCCTCCATACTCCACGCACATTCTCCCCGCTGGTGCGCAAAATAAATCTGCATCCGCTTATCTGGCCCCCCTCGCACATGCACCATCCCCCGGCAATTGGGACAATACAGCCCATGCTCACGCGACCAGCGTTGCAACTGCTCCAGTAGTGTCTCTTCAGCAATAACTGGATGGTCATCGGGACCATACGCAACAAGCATAGTAATATCCTAGCAAAAAAGAATGAACATGTGTACAAAGTATAGCATATCGTACATTTGTCGCATCTGTCCAAAAATACTTTTAGGAAACTCACTAGTCAAAGGCGATGCATTACTTCATGCTCGTTGAGTAATCGAAGGAGATCGACGCGGATAAGCAGGAACTCTTTCCCCTCTTTACTTTTCTTCATCAGAGGAAACCGGAGGAATGGCTCTCCAAGGCACCCGATGTGTTCCGTCGTGTTCTGCTGGACGCAACCACAGTGATACATGTGCTGGTTGCATCGTCTCCTGCACTACGCCCAGCAACCGTTCACGTAACGTATCTAGCTCGACCTCCTGGCGCAGTGTGGCATTAAAGGCCGACACAATCTTCGTACTATCGTACTTACTGCGGTAGAAGCGGCGATCAATCAGACGTTGCAGGTGTCGCCGTAACGGGTGGAAAAGCGCGGCAATGACCAGCGTCGAGATGACGATGGCACCAATGTTGTTCTGGCTAATGATGCCTGTTTGCAGTCGATCACCGTTGTTCTCTCCTGATGAAGTTTCCCGATTACAATCGATAATGGAAATGCAAAACGAATGTCCCCAATGTCTCAAACCAAGGTTCATCTTCTACTTCCGTTCATACGTGCATATAGCGTATAATTCCTACGTATGAATAGTTTTTTCATGAGGAGAAATGAGGAGACACGAATGGTAGAGATTCATCAACACGATCTGCAACCATTGTTGAACTCATTCAACGAAGGCATTTGCTGTTTGAGCGCCCAAGGCGAATTACTATCCTTCAACGAAGTAGCGCAAGCGCATTGGAACCTTAATCGACAACCTACTAGCAAACTCACCTCGCAAACACCGGTGAGGCAAGCATTAGCAGGTCAACATACACACCACGAACTTGTTCACCTGAGTGAACAACACGTCCTGCTGGTCAATGCCCTTCCAATATACCAGGGAACAGACAGTGTTAAAAGCATCGTAATTATCTCTCAAGATGTCACTGAACACATCCTGATGGAACGACAGGCCCAGACAGCGTTAGACATGCTGGTAGAAGCAGTAATCGATACGCACGGCATCCATGACATTGACGAGGCCCTGCGACGCATCGCCGTACTCATTCCCCAGCTAGAATCGGTCGATAACAGCATCGCCTTTCGTGTAGACGACGAAACAGGCCACCTCATACCACTTGCGCTTTTCGGCTTAAGCCAGCAAAGTTACGAAGAATGGCATGCCGAACTTTCTGCCATAGAACTGAACACCGAGGCTACCTTACGCTCCTCTCCCGCATATATGCAAGCCCTGCGTCTGAAACGCCCCCTCATGTTCGATTTTGCATCCGCTCCTACATTTAGCAATCCGAACAACCTCCGCGCAGCCATCTACGCCCCCGTTTTACTCAACGGGAAAGTCATAGGCCTGCTGGGAGCAGAACGGCACCGTGCAGTTGGAAGAACGGGAGTATATTTTCCGCAATGGAGCGTTTACCTGCTAACCGCCCTGGCACGGCTTGCAAGTATATCGCTTGAAAAATCTACCCTACTCAATTCGTCAGATAGTTTAGAGCAAGAACTACAGGAAGTTCGCAAACTATTGAGCCAGAGGGACGAATTCCTCTCGCTCACCGCTCACGAACTCAAAAACCCCTTGACCGCAATCCGTGGCCAGGCACAGGTCTTGCGCCGCCTTATCAATCGATCAGTCCATGCGGGTAGCGACACTTCCCAGGCCACCCATGACCTTGTAAGAGGATTGGAAAGTATCGAACACCAAACCCGTAGAATAGAACACCTGATAAATACCCTCCTGGATGTCAACCAGTTGGACCTTGACCGACTGGAGCTTGAAGTAGACGAGATCGACCTGATCCAATTAGCAAGACGTGCACTCGAAGAGCATCTTGCATTGGCACGCAATCACGAGCTGCACCTCCTCGTCAATGGGCAACCTGTTCCAATCGCATCCGATAACAGTCACAGCAGTCCAACCGCTCCTATGAAAATAGAAGGCGACGAAGAACGACTGGAGCAAGTGCTATCCAATCTGATCAGCAACGCTATCAAATACAGCCCCCAGGACGGCCCGATTACGGTATCCCTCCAATTCACCAGTGACGGCCACGTAGAAATCGCGGTAGAAGATCGAGGCATCGGAGTATCTCCCAAAGATCAGGCCCGTCTAACGGAACGCTTTTTCCGCGCCGAGAATGCCCAGTTCATCGACTCAAAGGGCCTGGGACTAGGACTCTATCTTGTTAACGCCCTCGTAAACAAGCACGGCGGCTCCCTCTCACTAAAAAGCGAAGGCATTCCAGGCAAAGGCAGCACCTTCATAATAAAACTACCCTACCGCCTGCATCAGATAGAGAGGAACCATGCTTGACCTGACCAGCATTTCCGTAGTAGATAATCACTGCCACCCTGTCCTGCGAGATCAACAGATGGACGCCTCGCGCTTCCGCAGCTACTTCACCGAAGCCACCGACACAAGCTTTCCAGAAAAACACATCCCCAGCACCGTCTACTACCTCTGGCTACTCCGTCAAGCAGCAACCTTCTATGGCTGTAAGAACACGGAAGAAGACGTGCTCGCCATGCGCAACAGCATGAGCGCCGACGCACTGCTCGAACACCTCCTGCGTGCCGCTAACATCGGCACCCTGGTAATTGACGCCGCATATCCTCCCGCTTCAGGATGTTATACCCCAGAGCATATGGGTGAGCTTGGACATTGCCGTATAGCAAAGATGCTGCGCCTGGAAACGCTCATGCAACAATTAATCATCACATACGACGACTTTGATGAAATGCTTGAACATTTCTCTCACGAGGTAAGTCATACACGCGAGCACGGTTATTGCGCCCTCAAAAGTATCGTCGCCTACCGCACAGGACTGAATATCTTCGAATGGAGCAGAGACGAAGCCATCACCTCTTTCGCTGAAGCAAGGCAGCAGGCGACACAAACAGGAGAGCTGCGCCTCGCCCATAAACCACTCCTGGATTATCTCCTACATATCGCCTTCCGTCACGCCTCGGAGCAGGAAATACCGGTACAGTTCCATACGGGCTACGGCGACAGCGATACCGATATGCGCCTCGGCAACCCCTTGCATCTGCGTACCATATTAGAGCGTCATGATTACCAAACAATGCCTGTAGTGCTGTTACATGAGAGTTATCCCTACAGCCAGCTCGGTGCCTATCTCGCAGCTATCTACCCGCACGTCTACTTTGACCTTTCATATGCCATTCCCTTCATCGAAAAACTTGAAATGCTTGCCTTCACCCGTCAAGCCCTGAGTATTGCACCCGCAAGCAAACTGATGTATAGTTCTGATGGGATAAATATCCCCGAATTGCATTGGGCGGCTGCCATCCGTAGCCGCAGCATCATCGCCCAGGTGTTCAACGAAATGATCGACGCTGACGAAATCGACGAAGAACAGGCATACAATCTTGCCCAACAAATTCTCCAAGGCACCGCCTATAGCGTCTATAGGTTATAGTTATTTCTAAGAGTAAGTGAGTCAACCATAATCAAGATTCTACTTAGTATAAGCTACAGAACGAACTGAGGGAGGCTAAACTTGACAAGATCACTAGATTCTTTAGACGCAGCAACCAGTTCAGCCATCTTCCGTATTGGCGTCTTCGCCCTCATCTTCGATGGAGAACGTGTACTCCTTGGACATCGTCGCGATATCGACTGGTGGAACCTCCCCGGTGGTGGCATGGAGCTAGGGGAAACCGTAGACGAAGCCTTATGCCGTGAAGTGCGCGAAGAAACAGGACTGGAAGTCGAGGTGGAACGCCTCGTAGGCGTCTACTCCAAACCACAAAAGCAAGAAGTCGTCCTCACCTTTCGTTGCCGTATCACCGGTGGAACCCTCCAACCCACCGAGGAGATACGCGAAAGCCGCTACTTTCCCCCCAATGCCCTACCCCAAAATACCCTCCCCAAACACCGCGAACGTATCCAGGACGCCCTCCTCAACCAAGACACAGCCATCATCAAAGCTCAGCGCACTACCACCGAAGAAGATCAACACCTCTCATGATTTATATAACACTGACGGTGCATCCCCATCACACCCCATCATCCGCCGGAACAATCTCAAAAGGAGGCAAATTAGCACCCTTTCCCTGCCTGCAATCTTCCAAAGCACTTTGATGCATATTCAGTTGCTCCCGCAAGTTTTCCAGCTTCCGGGTTATAGCATCCCGCTTCTCTTGAGCATCTTGCTCGTTCGAGTCAACCTTATTGAGTTGATCTTGGGTCGTGCTGATATAAAGGTTGAGATTATTGATGCGCTCTTCTATCACGCTACAATCGCCAGGGTTGCTGCTCATTCTACATTCTCCTTTAATGTGGGCTAATTCCCTCTTCCGCTCAACAATAGTGTCCCTTCATACTACACGCCAGAATTGGGATAGAACGTTTCAATCAGCCAAAATCACCACATCCCGCGCCGCCACCTCGACTTGATCCTCAACCTCATCTCCACTCAACAACGAGGTATATCTACCGGCCGGTAAGGAAACCCGCTCAACCTTCTCAGTATGATTGAGTAAAAAATACATCCCACGTCCATCACCCCGTACACGCCGAGTCACCTCTACCCCTTCAGGTACTTGCAGGATAGACGAAATAGCAGCTTCCTGGCACAATTGACTCATCAATGCAGCCAGCAGATCATCACTCACCTGTGTTGCCAGATAATAAGCCTGCCCTTGCCCAAATTGATGCCGGGTCAAAGCAGGACCTTGAGCATAATAATCGTGCCTGAAAACTCCCAGCGCCTCCGCGCCCTCAAGATGTACCACCTCACCCCACAGCGTACAGCCATACACACCCTTTAACGGCCCCACCTCGATCTCTACCTCATTGCTCATCTCCTCCGTCCATGGATCAAACTCCTCGACATATATCCCCAACAATTTGCGTAGCTCAGCCGGATACCCTCCCAGCACCACCGCATCGTTCTCATCGACAATCCCACTGAAAAAAGTGGTCAGGAAAATTCCCCCACCCTGCACATACTGTTCCAGATTCCGCGCAACTTCGGGACGCAGCATATACAGTAACGGAGCCAGCACCAGCCGATACCTGCTCAAATCGCTCTCAGGCGATACGATATCCACAGCTACATTCAGTCTATGCAATGCATGATAGTAAGTTTTAATTTGCTCCCAATAGCGCAAGCGATCGCTTGGCCCCGGCAGGTATTCCACCGCCCACCAGTTCTGCCAATCCATCACAATCGCCACCTCTGCTGAGATATGTGATCCAATAATCACTGGAGCGAGTCGCTGCAACTCGCTCCCAAATTGCGCAACCTCTTGAAAAATCCGCCCTTGCTCACTCCCCTCGTGTGGCACTACCGCACTATGAAGCTTCTCAGTTCCCGCCCTCGATTGACGCCACTGGAAGAACAGCACCCCATCAGCCCCATGCGCAACCGCCTGATAACTCTGTAGCCTCATCCTACCCGGACGTTTATGCGGATTCTGCGCCATCCAATTCACCTGGCTCGGACTCTGCTCCATAACCAAAAACGACTGCTCCACCCTTTAGCGAGCGCATCAAGTCATGTACGAGGGCTGGTGCCCATACGGGAGTAGTATTCAGGGGATAATTATCAAAGGAGATGATATCTAAATGCGGTGCCCAGGCAAAATAATCCGCAGGTTTGAAGCCCGCCATCAAATTCGTCGTGATAGGCACCTCAGGAGTAATCTCTCGCAAGATGTTTGCTTCAATCAGATAGCAACCCAGCAAAGAGTCCGACATAAACCGCGCATAATCCAGGCATTGCGTAGGATTATTCTGTGCGGGAGAGATACGCGGCGGCAATATATCTTCCCAGTCAAAATACTGCTGGCTCCAGAAATCCGTTCCCCAGGCAAAGTTCAATGCGTCAAGCGAAGCATAATGCTCCCGCAACCAGTCTCGAAAAGCTGCCGCACATCGATCACAATAGCAAGCCGGCACATGGCACCCATACTCGTTATTCACATGCCACAACTTCAACGCTGGATGCTTACAATAACGCTCCGCCAACCGCCTCACCAACTCAGCCGCCTCACGCCGAAAATCTATACTGTTCGGACAATAATGCTGCCTCGATCCATGACTCAGCCGCTTCCCATCCCATGTAACAGGCAGCATCTCAGGATACCGTCGACTCATCCACGTCGGAGGCGAGGCTGTAGCAGTAGCAAGATCGGCCATAATATCATGCTGCGCCAGCATATCCATAATCCGATCCAATCGCTCAAACTGGTAGTAACCCTCCCTCGGCTCAAGTGACGCCCACGAAAATATATTGATCGAAGCCATATTGACATGCGCCAGCTTCATCAGCCGCATATCATCCAGCCAGACACTTTCAGGCCACTGCTCAGGGTTATAGTCAGCCCCATAAAGGATGGTTGTTGGGAATGGTTGCTGCAAGTTATTACTCCCGCTGTTCTATATAGCTATCAACCTGCTTACTTACCAATCTTCATAATTTGGCTGCATTATAACATGTTCACACCACATCTCATCAACGGTCGCCACCTTCGTAGTGGCCAAATGTGTCGCGCCTCTGTGGCTGAGATCTCCTCAACATATTGTCTATGTGCAGGGCAACCGCCCGAGGGGAGACAGATGAGGGGCGGGGCTAGGCGACATGTAGGGACAGGCCTTGTGCCTGTCCGGCCTGGTAGGCGTCAACGCAACTTCTTCCAATTGTGTCAGGGAGAGAGCCCAATTCCCTCCCTACATTGCTTTTCACCGCATTGGATTCTATAATGAACTGGCAAACACAAACTTCGACTTAGCCAGGAGCATCGGCATAGACTCATGGAGGAAGCATGACCGTCAATATTCGAGCTACGGAAGCTCAAACAACAGCGCAGCCGCTGGACCCCATTGCACTGTATCGCACCATGGTAACAGCACGCGTTACTAATGACCTATTGAAAACTCGCAAAACACAGGGAAGGTTTGCTTTTTATATTGGATGCGCTGGCCATGAAAGCATGGCTGCGGTTGTCGCAGCTCTCGATGAGAATGACTGGCTCGCCCTGTACTATCGCGACCTTGCAGCATGGCTCCAGCGCACAGGAGATATTTATGGCCCATTGCGCGAAGCCTACTCCCGCACGACCGGTCCAATGGGTGCAGGCCGCAACATGCCCTCGCACTATGGCAGCAAACACCATCGCATCCTACCCACCTACAGTGAAGTAGGTGCCCTTGGCCCATTTTCCGGCGGCGTCGGCTTCTCCTTGCAGAGACACCAGAGCAAAGACCTGATTATGTACACTACGGGCGACGGTGGAGCAGCAACCAATGATTTTAACGTTCTGTTCCGTCAGGCAGCCGTCCATCAACTGCCGGTACTCATCGTCGTCGAGGATAACGGCTGGGCCATTACCACCCCTTCTCCCATTCAATGGGCAGGCTCGCTTGTTGACTGGGCTAATGGTGGTGGTGTCTATGCCGAAGAGGTCGATGGCACCGATACCATGGCAACCTACCAGGCTACTACACGCCTCGTTCAGCGCATCCGTTCAGGTCAAGGCCCCGTACTCATGCACCTCCGTCTAGGCCTACTCGATCCTCATTCCAGCAGCACCGACATTAAAAGCTATCGCAAGAAAGAAGAGATCGAGGCAACAACAGCGACAAAGGATCCCGTGAAAAACTTTGGCCGCTGGCTCGTAGAGAATGGGCACCTCCAGGAATCTGACCTGGAGCGTATCCGCAAGGAAGTGCGTGCCGAACTGGAACACGCTGAGAATGAGGTTCTACAAGAGCCAGAACCAACAGCTAATCGCCTCATGGAGCACCTCCTCTATGTGCCACATTGGCAACAGAACACCCCACGCGGAGCCAAACGCCAAATGACGATGCTGGGCGCTATCAACGAAGCGCTCGTAGAACTGGCACAGCGCGACCCTGGCTTCTTCGTCTATGGACAGGATGTGGGCAGTCCCAAAGGCGGCGTTTTCGGCGCAACCGCTACACTTGTCACACAATTCCCCGACCGCGCCATAAGTAGTCCTCTCAACGAGCAACTCATCGTAGGCATCGCGGCAGGTGCCGGTATGATCGATGGCAAGGCCCGCTGCGCTGAAATTCAATTTGTGGACTACCACCAATCTGCCACCCAGACCATACGCCTTGCAGCACGTACCTCCTATCAAAACTACGGCGACTGGACAGTGCCACTAATTATTCGCACCAAGTCAGGCAGTGGCGGCGGCGGACCAATCTCCAGCAGCACGGCCGGCGGCGGTGCCTATGGCCATTCCAACACAGGGGAGCAATGGTTCACTAACATCCCGGTATGATAACAATCTGCCCATCCACGCCATTTGATGCCAAAGGACTCTTGCTTGAGGCAGCACGCTCACAATCACCCGTTACATTCCTTGAGCGTGGACGTCTCTATCGTTCAGAGCCACCCAAGGACAGCGATGGTAATCTCATCGCGGCCATGGCTGAATACTGGAACGTCCCTGACGGCTACTATACCCAGCCAATCGGCAAAGCTCGCCGCCTGCGCATTGGTGAAGGCCCCATCAGCATCGCCATCATGTGTTGGGGCACAATGGTACTGGAAGCATGTACTGCCGCCGCCAACATCGTCAATCGCGAAGGCATTGCAATCGAAGTAGTTGATCTCCGCACCCTGGCTCCCTTCGATGAAGAGGCCGTAGCCGCTGCCGTGCGTGAAGCAAACCGCGTGATTGTAGTCACCGAGGAAATAGATTTAACCAGCTTTGGACGCCATCTCCACTCGTGGATCGTCCAGAACTGCTTCTATGATCTCGATACCACTCCCACTTTCATTTCCGCACTTCCGGTCCCTCCTGCACCCTACAATGCCCCCGAGGAGGTCGTCATGTATCCAACAGCAAAGACCATCGAAGAGAAAATCGAGGAACTGCTGGAAGAGTAACGCTTCAAGTACAATACATAACCAAAAGCAAACAGGGGGCATCCAGTAAAATTGGATGCCCCCTGTTCATGTCTCTTCTCATCCCACCTATATCGAAGAAACTCTAACAAACTTCCCCATTAGCAGCCTACAGCAACAGGCTCCCGGTACATCACACCATGATCAGCCGTACTTACCTGGTGGTATTCGTAGCTATTGCCAGACCTTGGACTCAGATACCCGGCCTCCTTCACGATGGCAGGGGCTGCTCCAACAGATGGAATCAACACCGGTGAGAAAGCCCAGTTATCGGCAGGAACAAGTCCACCGATGTAACGTCCAAGAGCACGATGTTCAGCCTCAATAGTAGCGATTTGACCAGCAATACGCGCCAGCACTGGTTGACCCATCGATGCAAATTCGTGAATCGCCGCGAGGAACGCCGAGTCGAACACTCCCTCCAGTTGCTGTTGCGTTGCGATGAACGTACTCAGATTCTCGAACGTATCATCGCCATGTGGGAAGCTGAAGGTACTGGCCAGAGGTGTGCCACCATTGGCAACAAAGAAGAGTTCGTGAATCTGCTCTTCGATCAGCGCTGCCTCTATAACAGCCAGGCTGGCCCCACTGAGTCCCAATTGGCCAGCATGTTTCACACCATTGGTGTAGAAAGTAACTGCCAACCGCTCCGCGGTCGCTGCGACACTGAAGATCGTTTTGACCGAGTCGATTTCACAACTTGCCCCACTTAATGCCTCCGCATGTACAGAAAACGGCTTCAAAAGCGTGCTCGCACCCACAGCGAGACCGGTAGCCCCCAAGGCGCCTACGATAGCGCCTTTTAGAATCGCCCGGCGTGACTTCGTTCGGTCAAACGATTCAAATAAAGCAGCAGTAGCCACTTCAGGAGTCACTTCGACGGTTGTTCCTTCTGCCAGAGGTTTTGCCTCTTCAGCAAAATCATCAGGTGTCTTCATAGGATACTCCTATCCTTTCCTTACACTCAGTTTCTTAACTGGGCTTCATCGTTTGTCACTGCGGCGGCACTCGCCATAGTGACCCTTCAACGTATATCTGCTTTCAGATACACTTAAATTGAGGGGGTCTAAAAGACATGCACCTATAATGCCCTATTGAGTTACGCGCGTGGTTAGCCACGGTGGGCGCATAGCAATGCAAAGGGCTTGGTTATTAATTTGGGTGATCATCCAGCATTATGGATGGATATGCAGAGGGTCATATACCATCCATAAGCCAACACATCAGATGGAGCGTTGTACTCTACCCCCGTAGAGAGCACAACACAAAGTGGGAAGACCTAGACTGGATATGTTTCGTGGTTAGCCACGGTGGGCGCATAACAACCAGTCACTACCGCTTCTCATACAGTGATACGCCAGATAGGTTTGCCTGGATTACCTATTTCGTGAGGAATTCCATATACTATAGAATCATTTTTGCGATTAACTGTTCAGTTCGAGGATTATTTCTTCCGTAAGGTCACAAGCCGGAAAGATTGGGCGAACTCAGCAGGCGATTGAAAAATCTGCTCGCAACTCGCTGGTCAACACGCTTACCAACACGTGCTACCAGGATATTCGCGGGTTCCATGCTTATATTTGGCTCGGTAGTGGGATATTCCGTAAATCCTTGCGTCGCAAACAGGTTTGAGATCAGTTGCCGGTAGCGGTACATATTCATTCCCAATCCCTCGGTATCCCAATGCCATGATAACCCCATAGCAAAAAGAATCATATCTTCCAAGGCATCCAGTTCGAGCGCAAAAGCCAGTAATTGGCGTGCAACGCCTAATTGTCGCCAATTTGAACTCACCTCAATGGCCACCTCATAGACATTCTCCAGACCTTCCCACCATTCATCACCTGGAGCCAACGTCACCTCACCCACGATTTCACCATCTGGCGTATGCGCAATAGTAAGCGCACAGTCAGGACGCTTCGCAATATCAAGCAAAAGTTGATGCTCCCGTTCTGCGAGACGGGCAAAAGCGCGCAGTCCACTATCTGCACTCAAACGTTCAATCAGCGATGGAGGACAAAAGTCGCGCAACAAAAGTGCTCCCGCCGTTGTTTCAAGCGTTTTGCTGCGCGAAGGAGTAGCACTCCCGCGCAAGTGCAGCAAATCAAATAGACCCGCCAATGGTGATTGCCGCTGCGCGGCAGGAAAGGCGTGGCGTATCGAAGGAGGCACAAGCAGATGGCGCACCAATGCGACAGTTTGCCGATTTCTGCTGCTAATCGTCCAGCGACGTGGTTGAGCAGGGAAATCCTCTGGTCGATCCTGAAATGTGATCGGGAAATGTGCAGTGCTAACAGCCTTCCCCATCACCTGCTGCGCCGCCTCCTCTTGCTCCTCGATCGCTAGCCACATCGGACGCCAGCGTTCCACCCACTCATCAGGAAGGAGTTCTGGTATTGGCTGATCCGACATCTCGGCCCACACAATACTCCATGCGCGTGGCACTACCCGGTAGAGATCGTAGCCTCCACCACCCAAAGCTACCCAACGCCCCCCACAATACGTATGTGCCAGTTGATGAGCCAACTTCACCTGCGCCTGTATGCCCCGTGTAGTCAAACTCAAATGCGTTAATGGGTCCCACGCATGCGTATCGCATCCATGTTGACTGACTATCATATCGGGCGCAAACGATAGAACGAGCGGGGAAAGTAGCGCTTCAATTGCCTCGATATACGAGTCATCTTCTGTAAACGGCTCAAGTGGAACATTAACCGAGTAGCCGCGCCCCAAACCATTGCCTAACTCAAGCACATCTCCCGTACCCGGAAAGAGATAACGCCCCGTCTCGTGCAGCGAGATCGTCATCACACGCGGATCATCATAAAATAACCGTTGCACGCCATCGCCATGATGCGCATCAAAGTCGATATACAACACCTTCGCCTCGCGAGCCTGCAACACATGAGCAATAGCAACCGCAATATCGTTGTAGATGCAGAAACCGGAGGCGCGCTCAGCCCAGGCATGATGCAATCCACCCGCCGGATGAAATACATGCAGCGGGCGTTCCTCTTCTGAAACGAAAGCTCCCCCTTCCGGCAGCCCCATCACAGCACTCAACGCTACCAGAGAGCCGCCCACAATTCGTGCGGTCACCTCGTGCATTCCAGGTAGCGCTGGAGTATCCCCATCACCAAAGCCATATTTTAAAGCTAATTGTAATCGCGCTGTTCTTTCTTCCCTGCTTGCCCCCGGTTCCTCGCGTGTACTCAAGCATTGTACTGCCGAGATGTAATCCGTTGTATGAATCAGGCTCAATTCCTCTATTGAAGCCGGTCGCAACGGTAATCCCTTTTCCCGATCATTACTCTGCCACAATCCACTGCTCTCTAGCAGGTCTATCAAAGCAGCCAACCGGCGCGGCTGCAAAGGATGGCCTGGACCAAAGTCATAGTTCAGTTCACTGGCATCAAATATCAAACGCGCCCGCGCTTGCGCATTCGCTTTAGACATGAGTATCACCTTCAGATTGGAGGTCCGCAAATGAATAGTGAATATTTGCCTCTTGTAAACGTACGAGCAGAGGAGCTGGATGAATAGTACCCAGGCGAATAGTCGCCACACGTGGCACACCGCTCTCCAATGGAGCAGCCATAACACTCCTCACCTGTATATGCAGATCAGCAGCAAGTAGTAATGTCTGCGCCAGTGGTCTCAAATCCCCTTCTGGTAGCATAACGGTCAGTTCCATCCCTGGCTCAAATGCCCCCATCGAACGCGCCAGGGCAATCAGAAGGTCACTGCGTGTGAGCAGCCCAACCAGCACAGCACTCGTCCTCAGTTCAGTGTCCTGCGCCCCTTCTGCTTGCATCGCTGCTGACGACGTAACGGAATCTCTTTGCAGCGATGAATTGGTATCAGGTTCTAGATACTCGTATTTTACGACCGGTAAGTAATTCAATCCTCGCTCGACAAGAATCTGCGCGGCTGCGGCCACGCTCGTAGATGGAGTAACCCGCACGGAGGCAGAATGCATCACCTCAACCACGCGCCTCTCTTGCCAAGGCTGATGCAGCAAATCTCCTGAAGAACTCTGCTTGCCCAGTGCCACTACCAGGTCAATATCATAGGACGTTAACATTCCTTCTAACAAGAGCGGCGCATTTCTTGCCCCGTAGCTCACTCCCTGCGTTCCCTCAGTCCATACCATATGTACCACCGGCAAATGATGAAATTGAAATTGCCGCAACAGATTTGCTGCGTGGCTCAGCGTATCATCAGGTGCAACAGTCACCAATTTTGTTGTCATGACTTCGCTTACGATCATAGATCATTTCTCAGTAATAGATACAAACTTCCACAAGTAAGCTGTACTCAAGCGTCATGATAGCACATAATCAAGCTATCCTGACACTTGCGCATGAAAATGGTAGCGAAGAGCTGACAGAGCAATACATTTTCACATCTTGGCAGCTTGCTTGCTTGAGTGTATACTTGAAGCAGAAGGAGTGGTCGATATCGCTCCGGCTTGTCCTGCTCTAGCCGTGACCTTTCCTCTCTGGGAGCATCCTCCACTGAGCCGAACGCCCATCCATCCCACAGGAGCCATCAGCAGCCCCTGAACAACTGAATCACACACGACCAACCGCGCTCCGTCGCGTTTGATAGACTGACATTCGCTCAAAAAGCGGGAGCGACAGGACCCCCTTTGCTTAGTGGCTTGGAGGTGTTGCCTGTGGTGTTAACGTCACAGCCATGCGTCCACTCCTTCGTTGTGGTGAGAACGAGGAAATGGCGCGAGGAACGGCTTCTACTGCCTATCTGGACGCAGTCTGGGGACTGTGTGACCCAAGAGGGGGGATGGGCCAGTTCCTCAGCACGGACGGTGCCGCACAGCGAGCTTCCTCACCTCTCCCATCTTTTCTCTCGTAGCCGCCTGTGACTACGAGAGCGAGGAGTGGATGTCAGTCCCCTGATCAATGAAACACCGTGTTCTCCTGAGCGAGAAGAGCTGTGTCCTCCTTCGCTTCGCTCAGGATCTAGCCCTTCCCGCATCTGCACTATCTTGTGATATGATATCTCTAATTTGTCAAGGAAATTCAACAAAAGGCAGGCAGGCATGATTGAAAACGATAATGTCCCTACCACCCCACGTCCCATTCCACAGGCAGATAGCGCGGCTACCATCCAGGTACCAGCAGCACAAGCAGCCGCCACTGTTCCTGTACCCACACCTCAAACACATCCATTTATGGGCATAGATGATTTGCTCGAATTGCAAATTGTTAGTGAGCCACAAATTTCACCTGATGGGTCGCTGATTGCCTTTACATTGCAGCGCAACCACGGTGAGCCCAATACAACCAGCAGCGCCATCTGGATGGTAAGGCCTCAGGGAGGGAAGACCGACGCAACATGGCAGGTAACCAGTGGCGAAAAGCATGATACCACCCCATGTTGGTCACCGAATGGAGATACACTTGCCTTTTTGAGTGACCGCAGCGGCACATCACAACTTTATCTTTTACCCATGCATGGTGGGGAAGCTCGCCAGTTAAGTAACTTACCAAACAGCATCACCGAATACACCTGGCGATCGGACGGATCAGCATTGCTCGCGCATAGTCCCTGGAAACCCGATGACGACCAGGATGTACCTGATACCAGTTCTATTGCAGTTGTTTACACACGTCTGGACGAACAGTGGGATGGCATGGACTATAAGCAGGGCCGCCACCAGCAGCCATGGCTGATTCCCATAGATGGTACACCGACTCGCCTCATATCAGAGCCGGTAGATATTCTCCAATCCTGCTGGTCGCCCGATGGCACGGAAATAGCCTTTTGCGCCAACCGCCGACCTGATCCTGATCTAAGCGCGAGCATGGCACTATGGATACTTACAGTAGCAACAGGCCAGATGCGACGCCTTACACCCGAAGAGGGTTTGGCACAAATGCCTTCCTGGTCACCCGACGGCCAGTACATCGCATACTACTATGCACCCGATCAGACGGAGACAAGCAATATATCGCTATGGATTGTAAATGTACATGGTGATAGTACACCACGTCCCGCCACGTCAAGTTCCCAGAATTTCACCTGTCTGGAAATTATTGTTGATGAACTCCATATAACCCCTAGCCTGCTCAGCCGCCCTCAATGGTATCCCGATTCACGTTCAATTGTCATAACCGTCCAGGAGCGTGGCCAGATTCACCTGTACTGCCTCGATAGAGAACATGACTCAGCCACAAAATTGACCAGCGGCAATGGCTGCTATATCAGCCCACATATCAGCCAGGACGGACAAATCATCACCATGATCCGCACCGACTGGTTCACTCCTGGTGATATCTGGAGCATGGACAGCAACGGCGAAAACCGCCACAAACTGACCGGTGTGAACGATCCATTCTTGCGCAGCCGTCAAC
This sequence comes from uncultured Chloroflexia bacterium, assembly GCA_963778375.1. Lineage (GTDB taxonomy): Bacteria > Chloroflexota > Ktedonobacteria > Ktedonobacterales > Ktedonobacteraceae > CAVZTX01. Next base: position 61,969 of record CAVZTX010000025.1, read on the forward strand.
TCGTCCGCCCCAAACGCATTACATGGCACGAACCCGAAGATTTAGAAATCGAGGGCTGGCTCTACCTTCCTCCTTTAGCCGAGGGAACGAAAGCTCCGTTGATTTTAGAGGTTCACGGTGGTCCCTCTCTCGCCTGGGGAGATAGTTATGTCCACGAGTTCCAGATATTGGCTGGAAAAGGTTACGCTGTCCTTGCGGCTAATCCAAGGGGAAGCGCAGGATACGGTGAAGCATTCTGCAAAGTAAACGTAAACGACTGGGGCGGTGCTGACTTCCATGATCTCATGGCCGGAATAGACTATGTTACCTCGACCGAGCCAGTTGATGGAACACGCCTGGGCATTGGTGGTATCAGCTACGGAGGCTATATGACCAATTGGGCCATTACTCAAACAAACCGCTTTAAAGCTGCCGTAAGCCGCAATGGTATCAGCTACCTTCCGGGTTTCAGCATCCAGACAGATCAGACCATCTGGTTCGATCACATCATGGAAGGTCCAGGTGAAGATGGCGAGGAACTACGACGAAGCCGCTCCGCTTTGCCCTTTGCGAACCATATCACCACACCGCTTCTGCTTTTGCATGCAGCAGATGACTTGCGTTGCCCCTGGAATGAATCTCTACAACTGTTCGTAGTGCTACGCAAACGTGGACATACCGTCGAATTGGTGCGTTATCCCGACATGAGCCACTTGATGGACTTCCCCAATATCGGCACCCCCAAGCAGCGTATAGACCGCCTGCGTCGCACAGTAGAGTGGTTCGAACGCTTCGTGTAATAGCATTTTTTTACCCGTTCGGCAAAAACAACCACACGATTAGGTAGAAAGCGGCAACGCAAAGCAACAAGCAATAGCTTCCTGCAACGACACGTGAAACGGGAAATGTACCTTTGATGTTTCCAGCGCGGAAACTGCGAAGCGCCATACGTATTCCTACAATGAGGATACCTACGAGCAACAAAAAATCTAGCCCACGAGTGGGTATATTTCCATTGAAGAGGGCAAAGGTGATACCAACCGCGCCAAATACCAGAATGGCCCCGCATACATCCGCCGCCGCGATACCCATAAACATCCCCTCGTCAAAAGAGAGATAAAGAAGCCTCGGTGTTACCTTGATCAGGATGACTAACCCACCTGCATAAGCAATTAGACAGGCAAGTATCAACAGAAATTGCTGCATACGATTTATCCCCACACAAAATCGCGAACATCCTTAAGCAGTAGCTGTCCCTGCGTACTACCTGTGACAAACAGATAGACATCTGAGGCATCGATTGTATCCAGGCTTTGCAATACAAACGCAGAACTATCCGGTTTCCACGCCGCTTGCCCAGGTAGCCCAGGTGTATATTGCTGCATCGCATCAGGATTTGCCAGGCTCGCGCTATATGGCCCATTCTGACTCAACATATGATACTGGGCCACCACAACTGTCTGGCTATCCGGCCCCCAGGTCAATACCACATCCCGACTCAGCACCTGAGATGTTACCTGAGCAAAAAGTGCCGTCGTCGAACCATCTTTCAGGTCTAACACCGAAATACTTGCCACTCCCGCATTTGGACTTCCATCTATAATCATCTGCGCCACTAATTGCTCACCGTCTGCCGAAACATCCCAACCAGGCTTTACATACGGTCCGCTCCTCGGTAGATTGCACCATGGCTCAGTGCCCATCTCTAACACTTTACTACTCGGCATTTCTGGATAGGCAACCGAATGGCGATAAATGACAATCTGACTCTGTTGCCCAAACGGATGTTCGATTACCTGGTAAAAAAGTTGACCACTGCTATACCGCATGGAAAGCAAGAGCGGCAGACCCTGCTGGACATTGAAGAGTGTCGCTACACTCAACCTACTCAACGGAATAACCTGCGACAACGTATTGCTGCTCAGGTCGTAGCGATAGAGTCCTGCCGTGTTGCCCGTTTTTCCAGCAATGCCATTGTACCACGCTAATAGATGCGTCGAGTCTTCCCAAAAGATGTATTGCCAGTAGCCATTATGTGAACTACTAGCCTGTGCATCGCTACTGTCAGCCGGAACCACCAGCTTTGTGAGCTGCATTGTATCAGTATTCAACAGATAGAGTGCGCCATTTGCACCATAATCGGGACCTGGACAGCCACCTCCACCTAGACCAGCTGGCAACGCATTCATAATAAATGCGATAAAATGATCGCCCGGCGACCATAACGGTTGATGCCAGAAGACGTTCGGCAGGTTAGTATAGTCAAGGTGTGTCGCCTGTACAGGATTTGTACCATTTAAAGCCACCCATAACTGGTTGTCACGCACGAAGGCATAGAAATTGCCCGTCGCGATTGGTGGTGCAGTGACCACAGTTTGTGGACTTGGACTCGGTGTCGGTAGAACAGCCGGAGTACCGTTGCCACGATCCGGCGTGCCACTAGGAATAGTACCAATACCCGAAGTGCCACACGATGCAAGAGATATCAGCAACCACACAAGTAAAGAAAGCCCTAACAGCTTATGAAGTCGCCTTTGCACAGAATCATCTCCTTTTCCAGCACAGCGCTACAAGCTCTACTCTACGAAGCCGTGAAATACAAACGTAACTTCCCACCCAAACTGTACGTCACCATATACCAACGCAATCCAAACAGTGAAATCGAGTGGGTCATTCGGGCTATCTGCCAAAATCATTGACACAAAGCGCCTTCTTGCATATCATGCAACTAGAAAAGATCCCGCCTTTTTCGCCAAATGTCCTATAAGACCACCCAGGAGGGAATATGATCACTACTGCCCAAAGAAGCTACTGTCCATTTGATACCATAGCGCTTGTCAAGCTTCGCAGTTCCTCGAAGAAACTGGCCGAGTAATCCAGGATGGCAGAGTTAACGTGGAAGGGTAAATATACCCCGAATAAAAAAGACTCCTCGTCAGGGGTACCAACACCAAAACACCTCCATGCCCTCGAAGGCTTCAACGGGCATGCGTCAATAGACCAATTCTCCGCATCCCACCCATCTACTCCTCTATGGCATAACCGTCTGATATTGGGAGATAAAAACGATGTTCTCCTGGCGCTACTGCCAGAATTTGCTCAGCGTATCAACCTCATTTACATCGATCCACCTTTCATGACTGGCCGCAATTTCAAAAGTGGCTCTCAATTGGCGTATAGCGATAAGTGGCACAATAACCTTGACACATATCTTCAATGGCTACACGAAACCTTTGTACTGTTGCGACAATTACTGACTGAAAATGGCAGTTTATATGTACACCTCGATTGGCGTGTAGTCCACTATGCAAAGGTGATTTTGGATGCGGTTTTTGGTTTCACTCCGAGCGCTAAAGGACCTGGCTTTAAAAGTGAGATCATCTGGCATTATCAGTCGGGTGGCCGCTCCCAGAAATCCTATGCACGTAAGCATGATACGATTTTGCTGTATACAAAATCGGCCCAGTATTGTTTCCATGGAGAGCGTATTGGGGAACGACGAGGCATCCACAAGCGCAATCATATGCGTAAACAGATAGGAGCCAATGGTCATATCCAATGGACAATTCGCTCGGCAGGCCAACTCTATACCTACGATCAAGATACAATTATGACTCCCTCCGATGTCTGGAGCGATATCAGCCACTTGCATCAGAAAGATCCTGAACGCAACGGCTACGCCTCGCAGAAACCAGCCGCCTTGCTTGAACGCATTATCTTAGCTTCTTCTGAAGAGAACGATCTCGTTCTCGATTGCTTTTGTGGTAGTGGCGTCACCCCGGCAGTCGCCGACAGGCTTGGCCGTCGATGGATTGCCTCTGATGCAAGTCGCCTCGCTATTGAGGTAACACAGAAACGACTGCTAGCAACAGAACAGCTACAACCCTTCGTTCTGCAACAAGTGATTGACCCGGTGGACAAGCAAGCAGTCGATCACGAAGCAGCCATCCGTGTGATATAATCAAATCGATTAAGTGAAAACCACATCCAGTCAGAAATAGATAAAAACCCGCTATGCTAGAGCTGCTAGAACAGTTATTTCGACAGGTGCGTACTTATATGCACTCCGAACGCTTCAACCGTACCCAGGTCTATTTTCAGTCTCCTGAACACATAACCATGCAGTTTGACCGTGACGCAGAAGATTTGATCATCCATGGGCTGAAAGAAAGCGATCACGGTTTCGAGGTCCTCACCGAGGAGCGGCCTCCCTTTACGACGGCACCCGAACCTCGCTACCGGATTGTGGTTGACCCCGTAGATGGCTCGACTAATGTCGCGCGAGGCATCATGACCGCAGGGGTGGCGCTTGCAGTACTTCCGATCGACGCACCTATCCATCCAGACCATGTACAATGGGCATTGGTAGGCGAGATTTTCAGCGGTACTGTCTATTCAGCAGAACGTGGGAGTGGAGCCTTTTGTAACCGACAGCGCTGCCAGGTAAGTGAAACTCAGCAACTCTCGGAGAGTACGGTTGGAATGAACTTCGATGGTCGCGACCTTGATATATTGCGCAGGTTTCTTACTGAAAAACCTACGCCCGGCAAGGTACGCCGTTCCGGCAGCTCCGCAATGGACATTGTCTATGTTGCGAATGGTGCGTACGATGCCTATGTTGACATCGGACGCATTCTCACCGCCGAATCATTTCTGGCCTCGTTAAGTATTGTACTTGAGGCCGGAGGCGTAATCAGCGATCAACATGGAAAACCACTACGCAATGTTACCCAATTGACCGACGCTTTTTCACTTGTAGTAGCTGGATCGAAAGAACTACAACAGGAGATTTTAGCAAAGACAAATAGTTAAGAGCGAGGTGTCAAAATAGCACTGAACCCCTGCCACATTCCTAGAAACATAGCATGGGTTATACGTTGAAAGTTCTGGGGAGAAGAATCAGCAATATAGATATACTGGCTGTCACCGCCACGCACCACAAAAATATGACCGGCAGGGAAATAGTAACTATCGCGGACACTCACAATGATGGGGAAACCTTTATTGCTGATAGTAATCAGGTCTTGAAGAGTACGCGAATGATTGGCATCCGTGTTGAAGCCAAAATAATTGGCAGTCATTGCGATGCCATCTTCCCTCAGCAGTCCTGAATATGAGTTCCATACTCCAAAGTTCAGCTCCACCTGCAAAACATCAGCAGCAATCAGACTACGTCCATAGGCATTCATGACCATTTCCATAGCAATGCCCGAACACGAGGAATACGACCAGACTCCCCATTGATAATCTGAGTAGTACTGATTACGAGCCGCTGAATCGACACGCACAAGCTGCATACTCGCAGTAGCAGGTGCTGAATGTGCTACCGTCTGAATGTCAATCGGCTGCGAGTAGCTGAGGAAGCTGATACCAATACCCTTGCTCAAATTTTGCAGCGCCCCATCCGCAAGAGCACTCTGCACAAAAAGCCCCAGTAACAACATGAGAAAAAGGCCAATAGAGAGGATTTTGCGATGACTGGAATACTGTGCTAGCATTTGGCGCTTATGTCCACGTAACACACTGAAGATCAGGCTACCAACTATCGTCAGCATTACGCAGAGCAAAAGTGCCGTGATTACGGCGGACAACATACGCTAACCTCACTAAAATAACTGTAAATACAAGACTGCCTTTACGTTTTGTAACGAACAGACCCTGGTGTCTCCATAAAAACAGCTAAATAATCCTATCGCTCTACCACACTCTCATAAATCTCAACCACTTCCTTTGGAATAAACTGAGATATTTAGCAAGTTGTAGCAAAAGGTACTTTTAGGCTGCACGCATAGCATACACCTCGATCTCCCTGTTCAAGCATCCTTGATCGATGTAGACGCGGCACACCTGAACGCTCAAAGGTACGGTTCCCACTTCATCATGCACGTCTAGATTGCATGAAAATACGCTGAGAACTAGGCCTCAGCGTATTTCGTTTAAGTAAACTCAATAGCTACATTTACTTGCCCACATAGCCAAAGATATCGCTACCTCCCTGCGTTCCAGAAGTACCTGTATTCCAGTACATAGGACGTTCGGCTACGAAAGCACCCGTACTTGATTGCACCACCAGCGATACCTCATAACCTTTAAAGGTGTCATTGGGCACGATCAAGTTTTGGAGAACCAGGGCGGTAATATCTATTGTAAAGCGGCTATTAGCCACCACTGTGAACTGATCGTTGAAGGTGCGACCATCCTCATTAAGCAATTTCAATGTAATCGTTTCCGTATTAGCTGTGGGGTTTTGCAAAGTGAGCCACTCATCATAGTCAACATTGGTGTATCCCTCAGCAAAACTGTAAGCAGCCATACCGGTCACGCTCTCACCGATCAGATCCGTCCCACCTATGGAGGTGAGATTTCTGCCATTGGCAACATGAGTGTACCGGAAGAACATTTCACGCTGGGCGATAAAAGGTCCGTTGCCAGTGATATCGGCCGAGACATCCTGAGTTGGCTGACAGGGTGAGGTATCGCAGCTACCCAGATTCCCTGCTACGATAGCATTGACATTGACTATCGTCTGATCAGAGGGCGGAATGGTTTCTGCCACTGTTTCGGTGTGGCCATTGGAGAACTCTAGCTTCACGTTGGCGGTCACAACTGTCGTGCCAAAGTTTGCTAATACGAAGTTTTCCTGGAAACCTGGACCCGTGTAGCCTTCGGCAAAGAGCCACTCATTCTGCAACGTCTGCACTCCTACGACGGAAGCAGCACCGGTCACAGTTTGCGCATTTCCTCCGTTGATATTGCTAAAGTAGGTTGGCCGCTCCACTACCACTGGCTGATTCGAAGTTACCGTAACAGCCGCATGTAGTAAGGTCCCACTATTATTTGGAATGATCGTACCGCGTGTCCCGCCCGGCACTTGAATCGTTTGCGACTGGCTGCTGACCACCCCTCCCCCCACTACAAAGCTAGCAGTCACTGTAGCGGGAGTGCTGCCAGGATTCAAAACGGTAAGGAAAGAAGCATAGCCGCCGCCGGTGGGTACATCGGCAAAGTAGAAGTTCGTTCCTGTATGCGTTGATCCCAGAACGTCACTGCCACTGCTGACTCCTGCAAAGTTGGTGAAGTACATTGGTCGCTCTGCTACCACGCCAGCACAAGACGTAGGGTTGGTGACAGATACTATTGCCGAATCGGTCTGATACGTTCCAGAGCTTGCAGGTATATTGAGATCATTATTTACTGACTCAGTGAATCTACTTGCAGGAGGAACCGTCACCGACTTATTGATAGGACTGCCAGTACCCAAAAGGTATTCGATATTGACCAGGCAATTATTGACCGGGTCCGGATTCTCTATAGTAAGGTACTCCGTAAAGCCCGCACCCGCTTTACCTTCCGCAAAGTACCACGTCTGATTGACAGGTGCACTACCTGGATTTGGAGTTGGTGATGGCGTCGGACACGGCGTGGAAGTCGCTGTCGGCGATGGCGTTGGCTTCGGCGTTGGCGATGGTGTCGGACTTGGTGTCGGAGACGGTGTTGGAGTTGGCGTATGCTTTGGTTTCGGTGTTGGACTCGGCGTCGGTGATGGCGTCGGACTTGGCTTTACTTTAAGCGACACTGAGGACGGCAGACATGGTGACGGTGACGCAGTCGGACTCGTTGAGGGCGAAGGAGTCGGCGTAGTAGACCCACTTCCTGGCCCGAAGGCAAACAACGTTCCGCTCCTACTTCCAAAATAGAGCACACCGTTCGAGATTGTAGCTGAACCCCAGAATTTCGCGTTGCTTTCTGTATCTACGAAGTTATAGAGTATGCTTCCTGTTGCTGAGTTAACCACAACGAATGTATTGCCCGCTCCCACCACAGCTAACCCTGGCACAGCTATCACTGCATCGAGCGCTGGATTGTTCCGACACAACTCCCAGAGGAAGTTACCGGTGTTTGGATCCAAGGCGCGCAGGCTTCCTTGACAAGACGTCCCATTAATTGTAGTATTGCCCCCTGCCACATACAGCCGGGTTCCATCGTAGGCACTTGATGAAATGCTGCCAAGGCCAAGTTCGGGATTTCTCCCTGCTACCGAAATAGCAACCTTCCACAATGGTCCCGCACTGATATTCGTGCGATCGAAGGCATAATAGTTGCCATCCTTGCTCTCTAGGCCAACCATTGCATGTGAGACGCCACCAATTGTAGCATTGAAAAGCGTTGGAGTACTTCCAACATCCGCATCAGTGGTTCCAGTTGGCGTAAATTGCCATGAACTAACCAATGAAAGATTGGACGCATTTAATTCAACGATTGAACTGCCTAGAGGTTCGGTGGTGAGGCAGTGCAGTGGGTCGGCGTTACCGGTGCCGAAATAGAGCATCCCGGTTGTTGAATCAATCGTAGGCGTATCCCAGACACCTGCCCCGATACAACCAGCAGGTACGACATCGAAGGTATTTTGTATTACTCCGGTTGACGCATTTACCTGATATATCGCCCCCTGGATCAATGGACAGTCACCGGTAGAAGATACTCCGATATAAACACTGCCTTTGTATACAGTTGGCGAACCATAAATAATCGCGGCTGATGATGTACTGAAATTGGTCTGCCAGAGAATCGCTCCAGTTTGTGCATTCAACGCGTACAGGTTGGTTTGACCTCCAGCCACATAGATCACCGGAGTAGAAACCCCATTAATCGTCTCCGTAGCAAAGGCCGCTGATCCAATGATACCTAGAGTTTGACTACCACAGGATCCTAGTCGGCTACCAAGTGAAGCCGTCCAGATATCTTGCCCGGTTGAGGGATTGGTTGCATGCATCGTACCGGCCCAATCCCCCCAGTAGAGCACCCCATTCACTAATAATGGTTCGCTACTTATCTTTCCAGGGGTTTGAGCCTTCCATAGCAACTGCAGACTGGATGCTGTCGTAGGATTAATTGCCGTTTCAGCAGCATTGAAGCCGGTGTGAGCACTGCTGCCAAGAAAAGTCGTCCAGTCTCCAGATGTAGCATGAGCTGCTTTATTCGGTGAAGGGCCTATTATCGCTAGCACTGTAGCAAATACAACTACAATTCCAAGCAAAGGCACCAGATAACGCTGCCTTCTATACCGCAGATTATGAATTATATTCCTCATCACTTTGTTTATCCTTAAACATGCGCTGTACATCCTACTTCGATCATAAAAGGGATGATATTTGCATTTTTCTCTTTGCGTATTATCCCTTTGAAGATCGCCTCTCACGCAATAACACAAGTTAGTCACCTATCCACATCTTCCAGGTTTTAGCTTGTATAACCGCATAATCCAAAGTATTGCATATATCAATGTATAATTTGAGATACTCCAGTAGAAAAGAGGTTGAGTATAGCAAACTTCGGTTGCAATCTGTTAACCTGAAATAAAGCTAGCTTGTAACTACTCCGTTGCCTCTTGATGCTCACCACTTTCAGTAGTCCACAAATGAATGGGCAAGCCACTTATTCATTTATGAGAGTGCCATTTAAATGCCCTTCAATTTTTATTCCTCGCTTCCTCCCCCATTATGGCTATGCGCAAACTCCACCTTTCATTTTCATCTCACACAGAAAATGAAACATGTTGATACATCGATATATAATCTGAAATATTGCATCTATGTAATATAATTGTGAAGATAGCATTACATTTAAGTATAACTACTGAGCATATTGTAAAAGCGTTTTTTCAGAGAAAAGGAGTAATCCATGCATACGAAACGATGGTATCAGATAGCGATTCTCATTCTCACTTTAGGACTGGGGTTAGGAGGCATCTTCTCTGCTAACTCACTTCTCCAAGCTCATGCTACCAGGACAAACCCTATCCAACATGTGGTAGTCATCATGCTGGAGAATCATACCTTTGATAACTTTTTTGGGCAGTTCCCCGGTGCCAATGGCGTCAGTCTTCCTCATGAACCTGATCCCTTTCCAAGCGATTATGGGCACGGCTCTGCTCCTGCAATTGCGGCCATGGATGGGGGGAAAATGGACCGCTTTGAAGCGCATAGCTACTTCCAATATACACAGTCGGATATTCCCATTTACTGGAGCTATGCCCAGCAGTTCGGCTTGGGAGATAATTTCTTTACCTCCTATCCCACCAGTAGCACCCCAAATCACATGGCACTGCTTGCTGCACAAAACGGCGGCATCTTTGAGACGATCAATACCAATGTAGGATGTCGATCACCGCAGAACGAAATCATTCACTCGAAAGGGCAGTCTGGAAATGACTACTGGTCTTATCCCTGCTATAATATTTCAAGTCTGCCACAGTTGCTCGGTAATGCAAACCTCAGTTGGCGCTACTACAATAGTGTTCCTATCTGGGATCCGCCATCTATGATCCAATCACTCAATGGATCACCTAATGACATTCACAATCCCAACCAATTCGTCAAAGACGTACAGTCGGGAAACATGGCTAATGTATCATGGGTCATTCCAACTGGTGATGCGACTGATCACCCACCATCTTCTGTAAAGCCTGCTCAGAATTTCGTCGCCCAGCAGGTGAACGCGATCATGAACAGTCAATACTGGAACAGTACTGCCATCTTTGTTACCTGGGATGATTGGGGTGGAGAATACGACCATGTAGCACCACCCAAGATTGACCCGATAGGATTGGGCCCTCGTGTTCCCTTACTCGTTATCTCTCCTTGGGCCAAGCATGGGTATATCTCTCATCGTCTTGGCGAATTTAGCTCATTTGCGAAATTTATTGAAAACATTTTCCATCTGCCTAACTTGGGCCAGCGTGACGCGAATAGCAGAATTAGTAATCTGATGAATTACTTCAGCTTCACGCAGCCTCCTCAACCACCGATGTTGCTCAATCCGTTACCCTATTCCAACACGCTACGTATTCCATCAGGGCAAAGTGTGAAGGTTACAGGTAGCCTCAGTCAAGTAGTTGGTGGAACTACTGACACTTACCAGTATAGTATTATCTATACCCTGCCTAACTCACCGGCAATCCATAATGTGATTATTGACGGCACGGCTCATCCAATGACAAGCATTCAGACAATTCCAGGAACGGGAACTCTGTACCAGTACAGTACAAGTCTCGGTGTAGGGAAACATACCTATAGCTTCAACTTCTCAGATACTTCGGGTACAATCACGCTTCCCGACAATGGAGTACAATACTCAGGTCCAGAAGTACATCCATTCTCCCTGAACTCCTTGATTTCAGCGGTTACCCCGTCGGTAGCACTTCCCGGTCAGACGATAACATATACTGTGACCTATACATCCCCATCTAACACAGCACCAGTATTGGCTGAAATCGACATCGATGGGCACCCCTTCCCTATGCAACTCAAAGGGGCACCGAATTATTCGCGTGGTGCGCACTACACCTACAGCACTAATACGCTTTCTCAGGGGGTCCATTATCTGCTTTACCGCTTCGATGATGGTTCTGGTCCAGCGACCTTTTACCCCGGTCGTATAGTTCCTCAGATAACTCCTATCGTGCTGTCGCAGTCAACTGTAACCCCTAATGTTGGAACGAGTTCGACTACTTTCACCTTCCAGACCACCTATTCTGAAGTAAATGGCAGTGCGCCAACCTCGGCGAAGGTCTACGTAGATAACGTTCCCTATTCGATGTCCTACGTCTCCGGCTCATATAGCACGGGAGCAATCTTTCAGGCGCATATGACGTTGCCTTCTGGGAGCCATACGTTTTACTTCGTCTTCAGTAACTCCCAGAGTACTTGGGCTGACCCTATAGCACCCCTAGCCTATGCTACCCCCACTGTGGCGGCAGGCATCCATTATGCAATGCCAGGGATGTTGATTGGAAACCCACCAGATATGGATTAACGAATATGTATCATTCCGAAGTTTGCGAATGCACGTGGCAAACTTCGGAATGATACATGAAATGGATAAAGTCGCTATAAGCGACAGAAGTTCTGAATACTTATCTCCTTCACCACACATACGTCTAAAAAAGGCGACCTTGCTCAAGCTTAGTAGCAGGTTGCTCAAGTTCTTCAGATAGTGGTGGCAAAGGCATCAGGGTACTGATACGCTGATAGAGGGCATAGCAAATGACTGGCGAGTGTACCTCAAAAGGGCAGTGGCAGAAAACGTAAACTGTTATGTCTCTCTGTAACCACTCTGCCAACTGCTGTGCCCAGGAATTGAGTAATGGTTCGTTGACTTCCATCCGTGGATGACCGATATAACGAACAAAAGCGAAGTCGGTAGTTACGGTTACCTGAAGGGGAAGATTAGGCTTACGTTCGCGTGCCTGAAGAATTTGCTTTTCCTCGCTTGAGCCAATTCTAATTGGCCGGGTATCCATTATAACACGTGCTATCTGATATTGAGTGAGTAGTGCGTTAAGGGTTGCAGCATGTCCTACTTCAAAAAATGCAGCATGGCGTACTTCTATCGCTAAACGGACATCTTTCGGCCAAAAGTTAAGAAACATCTCTAATTGGGAAAGTTGAGTAGGCCCAAAAGATGGTGGGAGTTGCAGAAACATCGGGCCAAGCCTTGTACCTAATCCGCTCATGCGCTCCACTAGTATCAATGTTTCTTCCCTACTATTCTCAAGGTGAGGGGCATGGCTGATGCTCCGCGATACCTTAGGGCAGATGCGAAATGTTGGCGGCGTCTCCTGGCCCCAGCGTCTAATCGTTTCGGGAGAAGGTAGTGCGTAGAAGATCGTATTTCCTTCGACGGCATTCAAACGCCTGCTATAGAGACGTAGATAGTCACCGGATGGTGTGGATGCAGGGAAGAAATTTCCAACCCACCCTTTATAACCCCATATAGGGCTGCCGATGTAGAACAATTTCTTCCTCCTTACTGTTTTCATGCTACCTTAGTCACTCTAACTACGGATATTGAGACACAATGTTGTAAGATGAGGAAGTCCTAACTAGAGGAAATTATTTGGTACTGACGAGTGTTAGTAATAGACTTAGAAGGCTTGAAATGTATGTATACACTACATCAGTCATTGCTGAATAAGTGGATTCCAAGGAGCATCAATGAGAATTCTTGCCATCATCTTTGGCGTCGGTTTCATCATCGCTATCCTGCAAGATGCTTTTGAGACGATCGTCCTACCTCGCAGGGTTTCACGAAAATTTAGATTGTCTCGTTTTTTCTATACCTCGACCTGGATGTTATGGTCATGGCTGGCGCGCAAGATGCGCCCAGGAAATCGGCGTGAGTACTATCTAGGATATTTCGGCCCACTTTCACTCATCCTGCTACTTATGGTCTGGGCAGCAGTCCTTATGATTAGCTTCGCACTTCTTCAATGGGGTGCAGGCTCAGCCTTGAGTGCTCCTGAGAAGATTGTGATGTTTTGGACTTATCTCTATATGAGCGGGACAACTTTCGTCACACTCGGACTGGGCGACGTTATCCCACTATCAGAGCTGGGAAGATTTCTCACTGTTCTAGAAGCTGGCTTCGGCTTTGGTTTTCTTGCCCTTATTATCGGCTATGTTCCGATAATTTACCAGGCATTTTCAAGACGAGAGGCCGGTATCGCCCTTCTAGATGCACGCGCTGGTTCACCTTCAAGCGCAACGGAACTGCTGCGTCGAAATTATCGCGATCAGAAAATAGAGGAACTTACCCGCTATCTGCTGGAATGGGAACGGTGGAGTGCAGAGTTGCTAGAAAGCCATCTCTCCTATCCGGTCTTAACCTACTATCGTTCCCAACATGAGCGTCAGTCCTGGCTAGCGGCTCTCACGACGATTTTGGACGCGTGCGCACTACTGATTGTGGGATTTGAAGGAATTACAGTCCCGAGCAGCCGCTTTACGTTTGCTATGGGGCGTCATGCAGCAGTTGATCTAGCGCAGATATACGGAACGCCACCCATGAATCCTAAACTCAGTCGTCTCTCATCGGAGGACTTTGCACGCATGCGCGATGCCCTTGCCGATGTGGGATTACAGTTTCGCAGCCAAGAGGAGGCTGAGAAACGGCTCTATGAGCTACGTTTGATCTACGAGCCGTTCGTCAATGCATTAGCAGAGCATCTGTTGGTGAATCTCCCTCCCTGGATTCCGGTGACAAAGACGGTCGATGACTGGCAGACGAGCGCATGGGATCATTTTGCTCAGTGGTCACCTGCCAGACTCGATGAGATAACCCATATTATTGCCGATGGCAGAAAGAAACATCTCTTATCTAAGTCTCTCATCCAAGCTGATACTCGGCAAAGTGTGCAACCCCTGGGAGAAAGCAGTAGAGAAGAAAGAGCTTGAAAGGATGGTATTTGGTGATACAGACTTTGCCGACTTGCGATTGCAAGGCCAGTACCACCAAATAAGCGAAGCTATGAAAGGGAGTGAGAAGACACAGATCGTTACACCCCTGATTCGGCTTCCCGTGGTTTTGTAGCAGCCGAAACTGTTTGATACGAAATCTGAACAGGCAGGGATTTTTTAGTAAGGAGCGAGGGTGGTGGAGGGGTGATCAAGGGTTTAGTCTCGATTTGGGAATACTTCTTTGCTGAAGTAACTTTAGCTTGAGTGATCACCTTCTTATAAATCTTGACGTACTTTTCAGCCATGACATGGGCAGAGAAATTGCGCTCTACATGCATACGCGTCATATCACGGTTAATTTCATTGATGCGAGGGATAAAGCGCGCCATTTCATTGACATCGTGAACCAGAAAGCCTGTCTTCCCATGCACTATGATTTCGGGAGCAGCACCACGGGCAAATGAGATCACAGGGCAACCCAATGCCATAGCCTCGATCATGACCATGCCAAATGGTTCTTCCCACTCAATGGGGTTCAAGAAACCGTAGGCACGGCTCAGCAAATTAATCTTCTGCTTCATATCGACCGGGCCGACATACTTGACCTGCTTATTATCAATATGCGGCTTGATCATTTCGTCAAAGTAGGAAATTGATTCCTGTTGATATTGATCAATGGTACCAGCCAACACAAGAGGCACATTTGCACGTTTCGCAGCTTCAATCGCAAGGTGTGTACCTTTATCGGGGATAAAGCGGCCCAGCCAGACAAAAAAATCGCCTCGTTTCCTTCCCGTTGGCTTAAACTGGTTCATCGGCAAGCCATGATGCACTACTCCCACAAAATTGAGAGGGTGCGACACCTCATCGCGGGCGGCTTCACTGATGGCAATGATCGGAACCTCTGAAGCCCATTCCATGTAAAATTGATCGGCATCACCGGTCCACGATTGGACACGATCAAAGGGGAACCGGCTATGTAGGGTGGTGACATGTGGAGTAGCGAGGTTAGCCGTAAGCGGAAAAATGTACAGGTCTGAACTGGAGGAAAGATGAGTATGGACAATATCGAACTCTTGAGCATACTCCAGTGATTTCAGCAAATGGTAATAGGCCTTGAGGTGTGCAGGCCAAGGAACCCCCAAATCAATAAGAGACTTCGGGAAAAAGGAAATGTGTTTCGCCGAAGTCTTCGCATCACCGGGAGCAAATAGGGTTACATCATGTCCCTGGGCCACCTGCTCTTCTACCAAATTATAGATAACAATCTCCGTTCCCCCATAGTTTTTGGGGGGAATAGTTATCCAGGGAGGAGCTATATGCGCGATTTTCACTTTTTTGTCCTTCACTCATGTGAGCAGTTACACTTAGCTAGCACAGCCCACTCCGCATGATGCTCATTGCCATTTGTCTGCCTATTTCAAGACAAGAACAAATAACTGCTTTTGTTTGCATCACAGCGAACAATTACCCATCTACAAGGCCACAAATTATCTTATCAACTAATATGTTACACTAAAGATATTTGTCTGTCAAGTTATTAAATGGATGAGCTTACTATTTCTAACGTTTTTTATATTTTTAATTGAATTTTAAGTTTGCGAATAACGTTATGATACTCGAACCGTAGGAAAGATATTTTTAATGGCATAATGGAGGGGAAATCCCCTCTATTTCAAGTTTTCAAGGATGAGGACTTCCAGGATAGTGAGTGCGATGCGAGCAATTGTGATTGTGTTGGGTAAAAAGGATGAACCCCACAGTACATATCAAATGTACCGCAGGGTTCGTCCTTGAAGGGTCAGAGAAGGAGGAGAAAGGATGTATTTACAGATTTTCTCCTCGTACAATCTATCAGGCAGAGTTTATTTTTGTTATTCATCTGATAATGATATCCGCTCCATGGGTTGTATAGTGCAGTAGAGCAATTAACAGTTCGGAGCGATCGCTGTATTTGCCGTTCTACGCATTCCCCCCATACAACCCGTACATAATAGAGTACGCCAGTAGATTTTGGTTGGATTACCTATTTTTTAAGGGTATGGCATACACATAAGTATATTGTTTTGAGGAAGCCTGTTCTGCTACTATCTAGATCAAAGAGAGTGTAGAAGAAAGGAGAAGGCATTACCTTTATGAGCGACGATTTTCCTTGCTGGTATCCAGTGCAAATTCGATTTCGCGACCTTGATCCCCTGGCACACGTGAATAATACCGTCTACTTCACCTACTTCGAGGAAGCAAGAAGCTATTATTTTAATCAGCTTGAGACCTGGCTCAATGAGTGGCCATCGCGTGAGGAGCATCAGGAGGTTGAGAGTATCGTGTCCCATCCACCGCACAATCCACGCATTAAGATGCGACCGGATGGGAGTCATTATGGTCTACTGGTCAAAGAGATTTCTTGCACTTTTGAGCTTCCTTTGATACGTTCTGACCATGTGGAAGTCGGTGTTCGTGTAGCACGAGTGGGACGTACCAGCCTCGTAATGGAGCATCAGATACGCGATATAAACGAGCATCAGCGCGTCTTTGCCACTGGAAGGTCAGTGATGGTGTGGTGATACAACAATCGCAAATGAACACTTCTTACCTGCAAGTGCAGCCTATATGTGGAGAAAGGAAAGAGCAAGCATGAGTGACACTTTTCCCTCCTGGTATCCGGTACAAATTCGCTTTCGGGATCTAGATCCTTTGGCGCATGTGAATAATACCGTCTACTTTACCTATTTTGAAGAAGCAAGAAGCTACTACTTCAATCATCTCGAAACGTGGCTGAAGGAGTGGCCCTCACGTGAAGAGCATCAAGAGGCAGAAAGCATCATCTCACACCCACCACACAATCCCCGCATACAGACCCGTCCAGATGGCAGCCATTATGGCATTCTGATTAAAGAAGTAACCTGTACCTATATGCTGCCTTTGGTACGCTCTGATACTGTAGAGGTTGGTGTACGGGTTGTGCATGTTGGGCGCACAAGTTTCAGTATGGGATACCAGATACGCGACGTGAACGAACATGAGCGCATCTTTGCAACTGGTAAGTCGGTCCTCGTGTGGTGCAATTACCTTACTGGCAGACCTCATCCTATTCCACCATCACTCCGCTTTGCTTTTGAACAGATGGAAGGACAAGCATTTTCATAGATCCTTTTACTTTTTGGCATCTCATCCGTTTATATAGATGGAATTTTCCCGCCTTTTTGGTTGCCTGGAGGAAGAACAGGCCATGAACATGTGGATATCGCTCGTAGTAGCAATTCCAGGGATTGTTGTCAGTTTCTTACAAATCCACGACTGGTTGAAAGACCATCGTAAGAAGAGTAAGTAGTCTGACAGCAATGCCAGCAAGAAGCCCCTGAGCAATCAGGGGTTTTCTGTTGTTAGTCCTTTTTTCTGCTTGTTTTCTCACAATCTCTTGCTATATTGATCTCAGCTATGACTGACTACGGCTTTGCCCACAGCAGACGAATTATCCACCCATCAAATCTCGTGCAGGAAAAGAAGGAAGCTCGAAAGAAAAGTATTAGAGCAAGTAGAACAGAGACGAAGACAGAATTATTTGCGCTGGTACAAAAAGATGCAGTTGAAAGCGCAAAGCGAGATTGATACAATTTCTTAATCCATGGCTAAGCCGAAACAAAAAACCATTGCAGACATGACCCCACAAGAACTCATCAAATCGCTCACTCCATCCTTTGGGGAACTGATAAAAGCGGAGATACGAACAGTGGAGATAACCATAAAGGCGAATACTGATGCTACTATCAAAGCCTCCGAAGAAAGAATGAAAGCTCATACAGAAGCATCTATTAAAATAGACTTCTTCCCCAATAAGAGTGAGAGTGGCGACCCAGGCAGATGGGAGGCATCATCACTGCTTTAGCCCATCTGGTAGCTCGCCCGTAGCATGACCCGGAGATTATGCAGCCCCATGGCCACCATGGCGAGCAGATCACTCATACCCTCTCTGGTATTCCTGAGGATATCGGAAACACTGCGATTGCGCTTGAAGCCAGCATTGCTGTGCTCAATGGAAATGCGGGCTTTGGCCAGGGCTGTGTTGTGCGCCTTTTGCGACGGCGTCAACTCATCTTTAGGTTCCCCCTGCTTTTTGCGTTTCCGTTTGCGCGGCGTGATGACCAGCGCATTGCCAATCTCTAGGCCCTGGAAGCCGGTATCGGCCTGCACCAGCAAACCACTCGTACAGGAGAGTTGCGCTTCATCCAGGATCTTCTTGTCATGCTTGGTGCCTGGCGCTTCCTCACTCACAGCCAGAATGTACTGCGTCTGGGGATGGGTCAGGGTGACATGCTTGCGCGTATGGCGCTTTTTCTTCCCAGAGTAGTCTTCTTTCTGCCGCGTGGCATCTTTTGGGCGGCGGATGGGTCGCTCCGTTCCATCGGTGAGCACGCCGAGTTCCTTGAGTTCAGGAAATGCCTCAATGAGTTCCTCCAAGGATCGTCCCTGCGTTCGCTTGGGACGGACATGCATCTGCCCTAGCGCCGCATCTAGCACGGGCAGCAGCAGACCGACCCAGGTACAGGCCTTGCTTTCCGCCAAGCCAAAGAACATCCCCTGCACGATGAGCAGGGGATACATCCTGCTATACATCAGGATGAAGAGCAGTTTGTCTGCCACGGTCGGCAGGGCTCCTTTTTGTCCTCCACCCAGAGCACGTCTGCGATCGGGTGCATTGACTCGCGGCTGAATCACCTGCTGATGATACTGCACTGCGAACTCCTGCAATAGCTGCTCGAATTCCGCCACGCTCAGGCCGATGAGACGATGTAGGAGTGCTGGTCGCTTGGCTACCTGGGCATAGCTCAGATGCATCCTCTTTGGCTCCTTCTTCTTTAGGGTTCCTGACATTCAGTCCTTCCCATTTTATCTCATCCCCCTCTATTCGGGAAGAAGTCTAATATCAGAAGAAAGGCTAACCAAGCGCATAGATGCTCTTGAGCAGAAAATAGACAAGGTAACACAAAACCATGAAGAACGGATAGAGCATCTCGAAAGAACACGCAGGAATTTCCAATCCTCACAAAAACTAACTGGTCCCCGCACTGGTTACGTTTCGCTCTAGCGGCCTCAAGCCGTATCGCCATCGAACAATTCGTTATTTTGTATCACCTACCAAAAAACCGTTCAGTAAATGTAGCAATAAAACTGATCTCGATGAGTAACCCTACAACCGCTTCAAATGCTGCCATAACCACTAATGGGTAGTGGAGCGTCACGAGCTTAGCGTCAAGGTTAGGGAGAAATCCTCGTCCATGAAATGAAGTCAAACTATAGACTAGCGCATCAGGCCGAAACGGAAGATGGCCTATTGAAAAGTAGGCGAGTGCAAACCCAAAGATAATAACCAGATACCATAAAACGCTGCGACCTGGGCGATAGCCGTAACCCGCGAGGAGATCAAGAAATCCAGAGAAGAAATATTGTCCGAACTTTTTTTGACGGCGTAAAACGACACGCTGGCAGAGTTGCGCTCAATAGGCGAAACGAGAAGCCTCTTCATTCAATCCTTGCGTTTGGAGTGCAACTGCAAGTTGACGATTAGCCCGAACTGCTATTCTATATTCGGACAGGAGGGTCGTATCGTTCTCCTTGTTTTCTTCAAAGATTTTTTGCCTTGCTTTCCGTTCATCGCCCAGCATATTTACCTGTAACCAGTTTATCATGGTGAGATTAATACTATCCCAATTTGTATCACCTACTAATACACAACCCAGTTCTTTATCACATAAAGAGGCATAATTCAAGTTGGATGCAACATTAAAGAATGCAAATCGCAAAGAAGCACCCGCGAGATGGGAGCGACGAAAGCTCGTTCCTTCAAGGTGTGCATCCGTAAAGTCAGCCAGCTCTAAATAGGCGAATTCTAAGCTTGCATCCTCCAAGCGTGTCCAACACAAGCTTGCACCTTCTAAGTGTGCTTCATAAAGATTAGAATTTTGTAGATGAGTAGCTGCCATTTTATTGTATCGTATACGGTTTTCCGCCATAGACCGTTCTTCAGATTTTAGCCCTGCTCGTAGTCGAGTAAGAGGCAAGAACGCCAAGTTAATTGTACTTAAATCTGCACCACGTAAATCTAGCCCCCAACGTCCACGTTGGTTCTTGTCAGTCCAATCCACTGGTCCACGTCCATTCTCCTGAGTAACCAGCAGCCATTCCACATCAGCACGACTTAAACTTATACCTTTAAATGGATAGATGCCTTTTTCAATGTCAGGCACAATGGCGCGTCTTTCAGCGAGGTATTTCTGTCGCTCGGCATCAATTTCTGGTTCAGTTCGCCACGACCAGCCCTTAGCTCTCCAATAGGCTCTCCATGCTTCTGGATCGTCACTTGTAGGACGTTGGAGGATAGTTACCTGTCCGTTATCTTGGTCACTCATTCGTGTTTCTCACTTCCTGAAGGACCTTTAGGGATGGATTGAGCCATCAGGCATGGTTGTACCATACAAAGCGGCATCGTTTAGGTTAGCGTTCATTGCCAAACTAAGGTCAGCAAAGTCCAGAATAGCACCTTTTAGGTTAGCGTCTTTTAGATTAGAATAATGTAAATTGGCATCTTTAAAATCAGCTTGTAGGTTAGTATTGCTTAAATCGGAATAACTCAAATTGGCATTCTCCATATAAGCCCCCTGAAAATCAGCCATATGTAAGTCAGAACCACTTAGATCAGCCCCACTTAAATTAGACCCACTTAAGTTAGCCCCGACCAGATCCGCTGAAGTTAAATCGATGATTTTATTGTTTAGGCATGGTTCAAAGGGTTGTGACACTTGAACGATTAGGCAGCCTGACAAGAATAGCCCAGGACATCCAACCAGTCGGTTGCAGGCTGGCGGGTGTCCGTCCTTTGCAAGGGAGAGAGACCCTCATGCACCCCGCGTGGAGCGACGTGATGATTATGCCAGACGGCCAAGAGCGCCAACATGCCAGCCGAGAGGGTGCGATGCACGGCCAAATGGGGCCGCACGATACTGTGCCAATTCTCCACCACACTGCTGGCGCGCACCGTACGCTCCCAAGCGGACAGTAGGGCTTGCGCTGCTTCTCGCCAGCTAGGATCAAAGCCCTCCAACAGTGCCTTAGTGCTTGGCCCTAGCAAGGCGCGCCGTTGCCATGCCCAGGCCAGCAGTGCGACGGCGCGTGGACCCAAGCGCTCATACGCTTGCTGATGTGGCCCATCGAGTTCGGCGGCAAAGAGCAGTAGGTGGGGAAGCGCCAAACGCAACTGTTTGGCCAACGACTGGATCTGCTTCTGCAAGGTGGGCAATGCCTGTGCTGCCAATTCCTCCAGCAAGGCCAGCAGTGCGTCCAGTTCCTGCTGACGCTCCCCGCTGCTGAGCACCCCTGCCTGCTGCTGGGTCCCTAGCACCACGACGTCCAGCAGCGTATGCAATTCCTGCGCGAGATAGCGCAGCGCCTGGGTGACGTACTGCGTCCGTTCGATGCGTTGCTCGTGTTCCACGACGTTGGCCTCAGGTGCCCGCCCACGGGCTTTCTGACCTTGGGCCACGCGCCCAGCTTGGCGTTGAATGACGGGCAAGCGGTCTTGCAGTTGGTGCAAGGCACGCTCACAGCGCCCTTGGACTTGAGCAGCGCTATGCAACACATGCCAGACGTCACGCTGGTGGCGGTCCAGTCGTTGCACAGAGCTCAATGCCTCTTGGATGGCCCGTCCTCCATCACTGACACTGCGCTCGCAGAGCAGGCCTTGCTCCTGCAAATACCACCACACCAACGTCCAGCTTTCCCCATCCACCGCTACCGGTGGCAAGGTGGCCCATACTTGCCCACTGTGCACATCCACCACATTGAGATAGGCTTTGCCGCGCTGACTGCTGTACTGTTCATCCAAGGCCCAAGCACGAGGCGTACTCACCTTTTGCTGGCTCAACCAATGTTGTGCCCGTCGCCCCGCTTCTTGCACGATCCCGCTAATGCTTCCCAAGCTGATGCGGATGCCACACAGCTTCAGCACACACCTCTGAATCTCGCGATAACTGGCATGTGCTTCAATCAGCAAGGTCAATACCTGTTCTTGCACCTGCATCGTGCCTTTGACTGGACCGTGCCTGGGTTCCAAGGCCACTTGCAAAGCCTGTGCTCCTTTCACTTTCCATCGATACAAGGTCTGACGCGCGATCTGATGCGTGCAACTCAATTGGCTCACCAACCCATGTCGGGGGTCGGGCACCAACAATTGACTGATCCACTGGCTTCGTTGTTCGCCTGTGCTACAATGATGCATGTTTCCTCCCTGAGTGCGGTGTCGCTTTTGTTGCTTTCACCTTATCTCTCAGGGATACTTTTGGCAACTGTTCGCGCAATTGTCACCTTGGTCTACGCTTACTTTGAACCATGCCTTATATAAATAAGCCCCAAATCATGTATAAATTGCAACAGAATTCCCTTACGATCTGAGTCTAAACTTCGTAGTGCAGTGAATGTACGTGCTCGTGCAACATTTCGTACTTCATCTCCTGGTTTGGAGGTTCGTAAATTTTGATTGAGCAACAGTTCTGACATGCGATCTAGATACGTCTGTAGTGTTGTCTCTTGCTGTTGATTTATTGCAATCTGCTGGTTTGTCTGGTTTTGCTGATAGCTGAACCAAGCAATTGCAGCTGGAATAGCAATAGCCCCAAAAGCTGCTAGGAGAGTGCCAACTAGTAGAAGCCATTCCCAGAAGGATTTGTCAGCAAATCCCCAGCTAATACCTCTTTTCTTTGGGGTAGGTGGTGTAGATACTATTGGAGTTTTACCATTGGTATATGAAGGTGGGAGCCAAAGTTTTGTCTCTGTTGTCGCAAGATTGTGGTTTGCATTGTCCTGGTGGTTCTCACTCATCTACTTCCTCATTTTCATTGAGAAACGTCATCCTTATCGCTGTATTATATCCCAAGTAAATAGACGAAAAATTGTTCTCATAATCAAGTGTTAGTCCAAATCTCAACCTGAATAATTTTTATATCTCCCCTTCTTGTTGTGTTAGTAAGCTAGCAGTCTTCCTGTCTTTTTCATTCTTATCGGAAGGGTGAAAAAGATATTTCTTGGTTGCAAAAAGACCAGCGAGTGCTGCGACAGCAAGAGTAAGTATTATTGCATGTTGTATATCTAGTTTGCTAATGTCACCAATATTTCCAATACCAAGAAGGATGGCGGCGGCCAAGCCCGTCATTACCGGATCTATTGCTTCATCTGGTCCAGGAGTAAAGAGCATGTATGCTAAATCAACACCTGTGGAAAAAAATAATCCGTAGGCAATTATATCGAGGGGGTTAAATGTTGCAAATGATATTTTAGATGGGTTGCCAAAGACACTGAGGAGAAACGCAAAACCATCTATTAGGAGAGCGATACCGAGAATGACGCCAATACTCATCTGAAGAATGATTTTGATGCTCTCTGCATAATGTCTAAGGAAATTATAAAGCCCATGTGTATTGTCTGTATCATCGGAAAAATTTGGTCTTTTAAAGGCGTTGAGGAGTTTTGAGAATCGTGATTGACTTTCGGTCGCTGTTTCAGGATGTGATTTACTACTCAATTCTTCATTAGAAGGCGGTTGGGTGGGCGACACCGAGGAAACTTCTGCCATACGACACCTCTCAAAAAATACTCTGAAGCTTACCGATTTTATTAGTCTCTATAATATGATACAAGTGGAGAATTGCCAAAATTGCCGACCCAGTGAGCGTAGCAAGGCATCTGTGGTCTGAGCTTACAGTACGGTGCTTTTGCCCTGACGGAAAAAAATGGTCCGCTGTAAAGCTACAACGGACCGTATATCAAACAAGCATCGCTGCTTGGGATTAGTCGGTGGAGGGTTCAAACCCTCAACTTGCTATTCGTGAGGTAGCTGCTCTTTCCACTGAGCTACACCGCGAGAAATATTCTACACCTAAATCATCGCACATAAGCTACAGTTGACGAGGAAACGAGGGGTAGGTTAGCCATATTTTCCCTTTTTCTGGTTGTTCTTCAAGATATGCGTAGTCTTCTAATGGGGAATAGTTGTTGACAATTGTTGAGCTTTTTGTGATAATTGCGCTAACTCAACAAGTATGAATACTACAACGACAGGAATATCGGAAAAAAGTATCGCAGCCTTTGAAGCACGAAGAAATTTCGGCAAGATCCTCCAAGAAGTCACGGCCAAAGGCGATAAGTTCGTGGTTGAACGACATGGTGAGCCTATTGCCGCTGTTGTTCCCATTCGGATATACCAGCAATGGAAGAAGGAACGCGAAGGATTTTTTGCTCAGATGCAAGAGATTGCAGAGCGAGTGAATCTCTCGCCGGAGGAAGCAGATCGACTTGCTACTAAAGCGGTCAAGGCAGTCCGGGCGACAAAGCATCTATGAGAGTAGTGATTGATACCAATGTCATTATCAGCAGCTATCTCTCTCCTACAGGCATACCAGCACAAATTCTTCAACAGTGGGATCTCAATGCATTTGATCTGCTGGTCTCAGACCCTATATTGCAAGAGTACCAGACGGTTTTCCTCTACCCACATCTCCAAGCACTTCATCATCTAAATCAAGTGGAAGTTGCAGCGATCATAGCACGCTTTCGGAAATTTGGCATCCTTATCACGCCACTGAAAGAGCTGACCGTCATTGAAGAAGACCCTGAGGATAACAAATTTCTCTCCTGCGGCATTGCAGGCCAAGCTGAAGTAATTGTCAGTGGCGATAGTGACTTACTTCACCTGAAAACATACGAAGGCACGCATATCCTTACTCCCCATGCATTTTTAACCGTGTTACAAGCTGAGCAAGCAGCATAAGTTCCCTCTCCCCTACTCACTGTTTCTCTCCTCTCAGCCGACTTTTTTCGGTCGAACCGTGACGTAGCGATAGAGTGTAGAGCGGGAGATATGCAGCGTCTTGCAAATGTCAGCGATGGTGTTGTTTTTGTCGTCATAGAGCGACTGGGCTAATGACTACTTTTTTGGCGTCATTAAGCGTCTGCTGTTCTTGGTCTGCCGCCTCTTCTTCCTCTGGCTCTGGCAGCAAGGAAACCTGCTTGGGTTCTTTCTCGGATAATATCCCGTTCAAATTCAGCCAATGCTCCAAAGATATGAAAGATGAGTTTTCCCCCACTGGTTGTGGTGTCAATATTTTCAGTGATACTTTTAAATCCAATCTTTCTATTGTTGAGATTAGTGATGGTTTCAATGAGATGTTTGAGTGACCTACCAAGCCTGTCCAATCGCCATACAACAAGCGTATCCCCTTCTCTCACATATGACAGTGCAGCATCAAGTCCGTGTCTTTCCGTTGTTGATCCGCTTATGGTATCAGTAAAGATTTTAGAACAGCCAATTTTTTCTAATGCATCTTTTTGGAGATTAAGCGTTTGATCTGAAGTAGAAACACGAGCATAACCGATAAGCATAGACGGTTTAGAACAGTGCCAACTGTCCTTTCTTTTTCTGCTCCTGGCGTTGAAAATGCAGTCCGAGTACCGCTTTATACATCACCCGGGCCAGTAAAAATACTTGATCTATTTCTTCTTCTTTGGGAACTCTTCCCAATTCGTCATGGAGGGCAACAGCGATTTTTGCTTTGAGGAGTCTTTTCTTTTGTTCCGGCAGTGCCATAATGATGAGTTTATTGTCTCAAAACTCAACAGTAATGTCAAGTAGCAAGACGATGATAAAGAGATAAGTTTTGATATTGTACATTAGCTTTCCCTCCTATCTGATGCTTATTAGTGATG
Source organism: uncultured Chloroflexia bacterium (assembly GCA_963778375.1). Taxonomy (GTDB): domain Bacteria; phylum Chloroflexota; class Ktedonobacteria; order Ktedonobacterales; family Ktedonobacteraceae; genus CAVZTX01. The sequence goes on from CAVZTX010000025.1 coordinate 87,936, forward strand.
CTTCGTCTCAAAAATGTTCCTTTTTAGACAATTGATTTCAAAACATCAATGATCTGACTAATACTCGTTTCATGTGAATTTTGTTATTGTTCAGTTCATATTGATACATGACTTAATTACTAATTATTTTTGAAAAAGCTTTTAAATGGTATATACTTGCTACTTGGCAGCGATACAAGCTATTTAGTCCTAACCTATTGGAATCGAGAATAAAGTATGCTGAACAATTGGTTAATTCAACAATTAAAACATTCACCTGTTTATAAATTTCCGGTAACAGATGTAACTGAGTTAGCTCCACCTGATGAGGGGATTATGGATTATCTTGCCCTGGCTCTGTTACTTGCTCATGGTAATCCACAACAAATTAGGGATCAATATGAACTTCTTCTCAAAGATGCTGAGGATAATTCATTAAATCTTTTGAAAAGGTATTTAGAAGATCAAATTTTCCCAGGGCAAAAAAGAATAAGTGTTCGTGTAGGTAATTTTGGTGAAGTATTAGCCTCAAATTTTTTGATTGAGTTTGAAAGACTTCTGGTTCCCAATTTACAAGTTACGATATCGTGAAAAAAAAGATTGGGCAATGCGATTAACCGATCTTTGCCTAATTAAACGTCGACAGAATGGGAGACCATTAATTTGTTATGGTGAAGTAAAAACGATTTCGGGGAATTGTGACAAAGATATCGCAATTAAGGGGCATGATAGTTTGGTGTTAGGCGAGGGGAAAGATGTATTGTCTCAACCTGAAATATTGCATTTTATTCCAAATATTGTATGACACTCATAGACTTGATGAAGCTCAATTCATCTCAGGAATTGAGTTTGGTACCATTGAGTATGATAAAAGGCACGATCTTTTTATTGTGCACTCAAAAGAGGAGTGGACCGATGAGATATTAGATAGATTAGAAGGCCATCCGTTAGACCCCAGTTAGTTGATTTCTCAACTAAAGTTGTTTTAATTGATGGCTTGAGAAGTATCATTGATGCTACTTATGATAGATGTACTACGGTCTCCAAGGCTTTGATTAATTCCATGGATAAACAGGAATTCTTCGAAAGCACGTACAATAGCCTTGAGTCATTAATGCGTGATCCCAGGTTTCGAAATGAACTGGCGCAGGTACAAGCACGATCAGTCCAGGAAGAGCTGTTATCCAGTCAGCCCATCGCAAGATATACTTTTACATCCTCTGAAATCTGGAGAAAATGTGAGTACATTTTCGCAAACAGCTCACTCCTCTTGAGAGAAGGAGATCAATTAGCTGAGGCCGATAATAGGACAAAAAGTATTCTTGACTCGTTGAAAATCGCTGCTCAGTCTTTTGAGTTTCTCTCTAAGTTCGCTAATAATGAGGAGGACGAAGAAATCTTATTGATTAACTCTGCAATTTGTTATCATATTGCAGGGTATCATGCAAATGCTCAATGCCTTGCGAAGATAGCCGAAAAAAAAGCACTAGCTGAAGAAGTAGTAGATGAGAGAAACAATACTCCTGACTTCAATTTGACGTGGTTATTCCGGCAAGCATTACTTGCTTTTTTAAGAAGAGATATTTCCAAACTACAGCGGATCACTCAACGGGCCATATCTTTTGTCAAAGCTTTACAAGAACGGATAGTTTCAGACTCGGACGAAGAGCAAGTCATTTTAGACATACAAAATCTTTACGGACATCTCTTTTTTCAAAAGGCACTTTCCCACTTCACAGAGTATTGCATTCACGGCGTGAAAGAACAATTTTCGGTAGCTCAGCAAAATATTGAGAAATCCTATGGATATTTTCAGCAGACCGGAGATGTACGGCTTGATATTATCGCTTCTGAGCTTAGGACGTTATTAAAACTATTCGAGTTGCGGAGCACCTGGTCAAATCTAGAGAGATATGGGGATGATCTTATTCAAAATCCTGTGTGGAATACATACCTACGAAATCTTGCCCTAGAAAAGTCAATTGTTGAGTTTTGGGCATCTCAGCTAAGAGCTTTACAAAATGATCTTTTAACCGCTGATGATAGTTTCATAATACAAATGCCAACAAGCGCAGGGAAAACATTTATTGCGGAGCTTGCAATACTTGCCACTCTTACCAATTTAACACAAAGGCGGTGTTTATACATCGCTCCTTATCGTGCTTTGGTCAACGAAATCGAGGATAGGTTAGCAGATACCCTTGGAGCACTAGGCTATCGTGTATCAAATCTTGCTGGTGGCTTTGAATTTGACAGCTTTCAAAATTTTCTGGCTGTTGAGTCTGATGTACTTGTCACTACACCTGAGAAAGTAGACTTGCTTTTTAGAACTCATCCTGACTATTTTGAAGATATAGCAACGATAGTTATTGATGAAGGTCATATGCTAGATGGTGGTATTCCTGGAAAGAATGAGATAGATCAGGGTAAAACTCTTGCAGACGAGCTTGCACAAAATGGCACACTAGGACGTGGTGTTTCGCTGGAATTGCTCATTACTAGACTAAAACGTAAATTACCACACGCGAACTTTTTATTTCTTTCTGCTGTTATGCCTGAAATAAACGTTGATGATTTTGTCGGTTGGCTTTCTAAAAATTCACAAAAACCATTGAAGATAGAGAAAACAGAGCGACCTTCCCGCCAAACAATTGCGACTTTTAAGTGGTGGAAAGTTTCCTCAAAAGAGAAGGGTGGATATAATGGACAACTTCAGTATCATGGTCTAAAGGGACAACAATCAACATTTGTTCCTTATTTCCTTCGAAGAGATACATACTATACCGGCGAACCAACTCCGACAGGTAAACCACAAATAAAAACATGGCCAGATGTAAAGAATAAGACTCAAACAACAGCTATGCTTGCTGCAAAATTTGCTAAAACAGGTCCAGTATTGGTCTTTTGTGCTATGCCGCGTGAAGTCAGGCAGGTTGTAGATAACATAGTTACCTCCCTAAAGTACCTTGAAGAAACAAATGTCATTCCTTCAGATGATCTGAAATATAAAGCAAATCCAGGACTTGAGTCATATGATCTAGCTAAAGAATGGCTGGGTGAAGAGCACTCTTTGACAAAGGCACTCCATTATGGAGTTGGCTTACATTATGGTCCTTTACCTGATCCAGTTCGTCAAGCAGTGGAGAATGATTTTCGTGATGGAAGAATTTCTATTCTCGTCTAGCACGAACACATTAGGTCAAGGGGTTAATTTACCTGTCAAGACCGCAATAATATATAGCTTAGAGTTCAAATATAAAGATGATACTAATTCAAGTAACAAGAATAACGTCAAGTCGAGTCCACTAAAAAAACGTGACTTTTGGAATATCTGTGGAAGAGCAGGGAGAGCAGGCAAAGAGACAGAGGGGCAGATTGTCTTTGTAACGAACTCAAGTAAGGATACTAGTTTGTTCAAGGAATTTCGTGATGAGAATGACATTGAGGCGGTGGAAAGCTCACTGTATAAATTATTAGCAGCTTTGATTGAAAAGCGTATTAGTGAAGATGAGCTTATCGATTATCTTGATCCACATGTGTTAGCACTTCTTGCGGAAGAAGTGGTGAATACAGAGGATGAAAATGCTGTTAAAGAGTTTTTACAGTCAAGTCTTGTTGGAGTTCAGGCGAAGAGAAATAAGCGCAGCTTAGCTTTATTAACCTCAGCGATAAAACGAACATCATCCGAATTAACCAGGAGGTAACGGATCGAGCTTTACGAGTAGTATTTGCCTCAACCGGGTTGCGGGTGAGTAGTTGCCAGATGCTAGAAAAGGCAGTAGATGAATTTCTTTCAGTTCGCGGATGGGAAGTACCAGAAGGAGAAACAAAAGATTTTTATCTAGATGAAGAGCTTTTAGAATTTGCGTTTGAAGCGTGTCGAAATATACCGGAAATGAAGTTGGGA
>CAVZTX010000026.1:0-30468 GCA_963778375.1 uncultured Chloroflexia bacterium
CAGAGGCGTATGGGAGTCGAACCCACCAGGGACCGCGCCGAGCGACCCCCCAGCCGTTTTGAAGACGGTGGAACCCACCGGGGCCCCTACACCTCCATAATGAACGTGCCCGTATTTTCCCATTCACCCCCGCACTTGTCAAGCTTAATCTTGCCCAGACAACTCCCGTATCCTCTCCACATCCACCTCCGTCAAACTCCTCACCATCAACTCCGCCTCCCGTAAACCAGGCAAATCGCGATTACCCGCCACCGCAATACAGCGCATCCCCGCCGCGTGCGCAGCCTGCACACCCGCCACCGCATCCTCAATCACCAGGCAACGTCCAGGAGCAAAGCCCAGTTCGCTCGCCGCCTTCAGGAAAATATCAGGCGCAGGCTTGCCCCGTGCCACCGTCTCGCCCGACACAAGCACCGTCAAATAGCGTTTCAACCCCAACACCTCACCAATAAGATCGATATTCTCAATCGGCGTAGACGAAGCCAGCGCCTGCGCGTACCCCGCCTCGTGTAACCCTCGCATCAACTCCATAGCCCCGGGCAAAGGAGCCGCTGTCTCGCGAATATATTCCCGGAAATAAGCCTCTTTACGATGGGCAAGTTCCTTCACCTTCTCAGGCGGCAAATCTCCCCATATGATCGCAAAAATATCATCGTTACGCTTACCAAACGTAGCCCAGAAGTCTTCATCCGTCATCCTAATGCCCTCCTCCCGTGCCAACCGCTGCCATGCCCTTCGGTGCTCCTCCGCGCTATCAATAATCACACCATCCAGATCCCAGATCACTGCTTCTATCGAATTTGACATAAAATAACAACCCCTTACTGTTTTTCGTAATCATATCATATGGAACTTCACCTGACTCAAACTTCCGCTACAAACCTGAACTGAGATAAAATATATATTGTAAGAGTCTCTGAACCAGGCTCTGATTTGTGGGAACCAGATTTCAGGAGAAAATAGTCGTGAAGTGTGTCATTTGCAAAAACGGAGAAACAGAACCAGGTACAACTACCATCTTGCTTGAGCGAGATAACACTACTATTGTAATCAAGCTTGTACCCGCTGAAGTCTGTCAAAATTGTGGCGATGGATATGTAGATGAAGAAACCACAGAACGATTGCTGCAAATAGTGGAAGATGCAACAAAATCAGGCGTACAGGTTGATATACGTCAATTCATAGCAGCATGACCACAAACAACGTATGCTCGAATCGCTCCGTTTATAAATTGGAAGGCCTGATCGATAGTTGTAGAGGCAGGGGAAGGGTGGAGGCAGACGGGTGGCCCCCTGCGGGTGCCTTCCGTTCCCCTCCACTCCTCTGGCTTATCCTGAATTATCTATCCCTGTAAGGTGGTTGAATAAAACCTTGTGCCTGTCCGGCTTGCTCCCACCCGATAAAATCAGCGATGAGCCGCGTCAGCCTCCTCTGCCAGCTCCTTTAGCACTGCAAAGAATTCATTTGATTGACCTCGAAACAGCCCATCATCTGTTAAAGCCTTCAACGCACCCATTGCAGCTCCCTGAGTCTGAGTTGGGCGAACAATCGAGACAGGTGGGAACTTCCGGCTGAGGAACACCGTTGGTTCCGGCATAATCAGGTTCGTCTGGAAGTCCTCCCCACCAAAAGGAGGCGAATTGAGGTCAGGAAACACCAGTCCATTGGTCGGATCTGTTAGTGCAGGCGCATTACCTGCCTTGTCGTGCCATGTCTGAAAGTGCGCCGTCTCCGTAGGACCGATACTGAGCAAGATGCGTAGCACTTCAACGTTGCTCACCCGTTGTGCCAGCGATGGGTAGAGGCTCGTGCCACCTTGCTCAATAAATGCAAAGTGGAAGCCCGCCGTATTGGCAATCGCTTGTATATGGTCTTTAGGGTGGAGGTCGTCATCGCTTCTGGGAATCGCCGGAAATTGCCCAGCAAGCAAACCTGGAACGGCTTGCGGGAACGTATCACCGAAATCGGGATTCTTCGTGCGGCTGCGGTATTTGGTCCAATAGCTGGTATCTACCGTGAGCTGCATGAGGTTGGTGAGCCTCCCAATTTGCTGAGCACCCGTCGCCTTACTGCTCGGCAAAGTACGGAACTTATCCAAATTAACGGGATCAGCACCCTTGGCAACCAGGTAGGCGTTGATGAACGTGAAGTGGCTGAACTCATCCTCAGTATTGTCGTGGATATATTGGGCCATATCACTATCCAGCACTGAAAGCGCAGTGGTGTAGATCGCACTTCCACTCCCACCTGGGACTTCGCTATCCTGGATGCCTCCCAATTCGTTGTATTGTTGCCATAGATCGGTTTCTAGAATTTCGGCTGCTGACAGAAACCTGAGAATTGCCACATCTCCCTTGGTGATACTGCTACTGCTTCCCTCTGCGAAGACCGGTATCCCACTGGCTAGCAGCCCTCCGCCGATAGTTCCTGCTGCTCCTACCGCGAGTCCCTTTCGTAAAAAGGAACGACGGCTGGTGGTATGCTTCGATTGTCGTACATTATGTACCATGATCTCTTCTTTCTGCGCCTGTTGCGCATCTAATTTTTGGGGAATCGTGACCTGGTCCATAGACGCACACTGTCCTAGGCCGTGTGCTCTATGAACAACGGAAAGGTTTATAATCGTGGGGCTCCTTCACGTGGCACCGACGTGCTGTTAATCAATACGTGGATGGGTTACAGGTGTAGCTTACCCTTTTACCACCCCATTCATATAAAGCACAATAAGTATCGCTGCCGCACCATTATTCAGTGCATGAAGCGCGATACCAGGCCAGATCGAATGAGTGCGCCAGCGAAGAAAGGCTAGCGCCAGTCCAATGGCGAAAAGCACTACAAAAGAGCCAGGATCGGCATGTGTAGTGGCGAAAATAAGAGCGCTTAAAACGAGAGCCCAGCCTACCGGCATACCCCGGCATAATCCTGCGAAGACAAACCCTCGAAAAAACACCTCTTCACAAATGGGGGCAACAATAACCGCTGCGATCAGCGTTGCATAGGTCGTCAGGGGAGCATCTTTGCTATGTGCGAGGAGAACCTGGTCATTGGTTTGTACATTCAAATGCAATACCGTAATTACATATTGATAAAGATTGTTAACGGCAAAAATTCCTAGCAGTAATACGACCAACCAGGGAAGTGCCCGACCCAAGGAAAAACCGCGAAAGCCGAGCGCCCGTAGCGCAAGACGGATGTGTGAAGTGGTTGAGCGAAATGCTTTGTTCGCATAATAAAGCGGAGCAATCAGAAAAGCTCCCTCAATGAGCACAGAAAAAATAAACGTCACGATAGCAGTAGTGAGATCTACATTCGGCGCGAGCGGTGTATTGGTGCTAGATGGTTTCCCATTTAAACTTGATAGCACCAAAGCAAATGCGACCCAGGGGACAATAGTGAAGAGAACGCCTCGAAAGGCCTGCTGTATCGTCCATGGTACCTCATCCAGCATTGCCTTAACTTCTGGCTCTGGTTGTCGTTCGTACAAGTGACACTCCTTTTATTTTTATCTCTCTTGATTACACAGAGCATGTGGTATACTACGTACATCCCTATCTTACCGCAGGTTTTGTAGATCAGGAAGGAAGAATTGTTGGTAGGTACTATTGAAATCAATCCAGCAGAAAACTCGAATTGGCGTAAACATAAAAATGCCTGCCCATTTTATCGTGAGCGGTGGTTTCCCGGTAATGATGTAGCGGCAGGTGAACCTATGTACCAGGTCTTTTGTATGCAGGGCACCCCGCCTGTCACACTAGAAGAGCAAGAGCGTTGTCTACGTAGCAAAACATGTTGCTGGCGTCTTTCACAAAAACAGCGAACCACCGCTGAACAGACCTCTACGCAAGAGTCTCCTTCATGTGCTTCCTAAAAGAAAAAAGCCAGTAGTCGAAACCACTGGCGCATCTTCCCAATACCCCCGCTATTGTTCAAAGACCCACGCATCTGTGACCAACTTATAGTTGAGCAATTCCTCCGGTTTGAAAAAGAGGTTAATCTCTGTAGTCGCCGTCTCAGGCCCATCTGAGCCATGAATGATGTTGAAGCCAATTTCCAACGCGTAATCACCGCGAATAGTGCCCGGAATGGCTTCAGCAGCGTTTGTGGTGCCCATAGTAGTGCGCACCACACTGATCGCCTTTGGCCCTTCCAGTACCCCTACTACTACCGGGCCGGAGGTAATGTGTTTGACCAACCCAGGATAGAATGGCTTGCCTTTGTGTACTCCATAATGTTGTTCCGCCAGTTCTGGCGTAATTTGTATCAACTTCAGACCCACCAACTTGAGTCCTCTTTGTTCAAAACGGGAAATAACCTGCCCAATCAGCCCTCGCTGCACACCTTCAGGTTTGACAATGATTAAAGTACGTTCCATGTTACTCCTATTCGTTTATCTAGTAGCTTGCTACTAACTGAGATAGTTGACGGGCAGCCTTTTTCATCTCCAAGCGAACACGTCCCGGGTTACCATGAGACTGGGTCGTTACTACAAGTATCAGATCGCCTACTTCTGTCAGTTGTATTGTACCCGCATCCGTTTCAATAAGTACGTGGCGGGTCTCACCACTGCTAACTTGCGTCGTGTAACTGCCAATGGAGCCAAAAATGGCCGCCGACATCGCTCCCAACACTTCCTCATCTTCACTGTGCAAAGCCCCCGTAACGATTAAACCGTCTTTCCCGACGAGAATTGCGCCAATAACCTCGTCAAGATCGGTCAACCGTTGTAGAATAGTTTCCACAATTTGACTCCTTTTGTGCTAGCTAACTGCCGCCCTGGCCTTTTGCCTTTTTCGCCATAGTCAGAGCCTTGTTATACGCCTCCATAGCCTGTAAGTACTCACCCTGGCGCATATAGGCATCTCCCAGAACGCGATAACCAAGTGTATACCGGGGTACCAACTTCAGTAGAGCACGTAGATTACTCACAACCTCATCTAGCAGTTCAGGTGCATTCCTTATAATTATACGGTATTCTTGCATCGCATCATCGTAGGCTCCGTCAAGTTGAGCATGATATCCCTTGAGCAGGCGCTCTTTATAATTGGGACTGCTATCGGACGTTTTATTTGTTCCAGCCCGTTCACCCGCACGTCCTTTGTTGACCGGCATAGACTGTTCTTGTTGTGACGATGAACGTTGTTGCATTGATTGTAGCCGGATACTTGGCCGTTTCATCGTTGTCTCTAGCTCGTTTTCGAGTAATGCCTCAGCCCGAGAAGTCGCTATAGGAGGAGGCATTACCATATTGCTCGCACTGGAAACCGGCACAGCCTCAGAAACTGGACTGAAAGTCGCTTGGCTAGGAGAAGGCGATATACTTACAGGTTCTGACGAAGTAGCATTGCCGAATGCTATTACCGTTTCAGAAGTCGGGCCTGGGGTTGGCCGAACCGCCGTGGCTTGCGTAGGTTCAGCCGCTCCTTCAGAGAGTATATTCGTTACCTGAGTGACCTGTGATGCATTGTCGGGTTGAATTGGCTGAGGTGCATCATTCGGCTCGGCAGGCTGCTGTGTAAAATCGCCAAACTGCGCTAGCGCTGATGAGAGCGTTGGTATCTGTTCCTGATGCTCCTGCGCGATAGTTGAAAGTGATCCTGGTTCCAGTGGTACGAAACCTTGAGCATGTAAATCGTATTCTAGATTCTCTAAGCTCGTCACCAATTGCTGTTCGTTTTCAGGATATGCCTGAGCTATTGAGCTTTCTTCATCTAGTGCGTCCAACCAGGGCGTACTCGGCACAGGGCCTTGTGGTTCAGGGTGTTGTGGTTCGGGAGTCGCCGTAAATGCCTCCAAGAACTCATGCTCCTGTGCAGGCTCTGCTTCCATAGTCGCAGCTCCAAGTGATTTCAACCACTCTGGCCAGCCTATCTCTGCATCTTTGTCATCTGATGCAAAGAAGAAAGCTGGTTCTTGCTCCTGTTCCTGTTGGAGTTCAGTTTCCAATTCCAATGGCATGTGAGTATCTTGTTCTACGAGTGGTTGATTCGCTAGAATCTGAGTAATCGGTGCTGGCTCTATGCCAGGTTGATCTGCTATCGATGGAACGGCAGGTGGCTCTTGTTCAACAAATGGAGGTGTCTGGCTGGCCGCTATGGCTCCATCTCCTCGTGTAAGCATGTCCAGCCAGGCCGGTGGAGATGGCAACTCTCGTTCTTGAGGTTCTGTCTCCCATGGATCCATAGCCGGAAGTGTAGGTAAAGAACTAAGGCTATCCCATGTACCAGCAGGCTCATCAACCTGCTCTACAACATGTTCTGCTTGCTGCCACGGATGCTCTTCGGCAATTGGCTCGTCGTTTGCAAGGTCAGGCTCCAAACCTCTTTCAACATGCTGTGGCTCTTCCCACATCTCAAGTTCTGGCTCAGATCCAGACGTACCCTGAACTGACTGAACAAGTGCTGCCCATGTATCGTTGTTTTGCATACTATCATTGGACCAGGTAGTATGAGCTGACGACTCTGGTACAGGTTGAGCAAGCTGTTGAGGAACCGACATCGTATCAAGTTCGCTCCAGCTTTCGAGATTGGCCCATCCAAGGTGTGAATCTGAAGCATCCGAAGGTGTAGGACTCAGTATACTATTTGCAATATCTTCTGTCTTCATTGAAAAAGGTACAGGCGCATCATCGAGAGACGCTGGCACAATTACAGAACCCTTTTTAAGCAGCGCCACGAACGGATCTTTTGGCTGACTTGCCACCAGGTCACTAAAAAGATCTTGAGCCATCGTCATTTCAGGATCCATCGCCTCGGCTCGCTGTAGCAATTCTCGCGCCTGTTCGATATTATAGACAGATGTGACGTGTGCGAACAGTAGTAATGCTTTTAAGCAACTCGGGATATCTTCAAGAATCTGTGCTGCTAGTTGCTCGACCTGGTCATACAGTCCCTCCCGCCAATATGTTTCGAGTAGTCCGGTGCGGGCATCCAGACGTTCAGGACTGACGTTCAGCACGGCTTCCCATTCTTGCAGTGCCTGTGGCAGAAGATCGCCTCGCATATACAATCGAGCCAGGCCAGCACGCGAGAACATGAAATCTTGCTGTCCCACTCTGCCGCTCAACTCGTTAAACTCCTGGCGAATCTGGCTATTGCCTCGGCTTAGCTCATAAGCTTGCTGATAACAATCGAGCGCCGTATCCACATCTGATAGTCGTTCACTGATTAAGGCCCGGTCGCAGTAGACAATCACATTCTCAGGATCATTCGCCAGTATCCAGTCAAAGGTTTGTTGCGCCTCTTCCAGTTGACCTTGTGCTAAATAAACTTCACCGAGAAGGCGCTGTGCTTCAAGTGACTCTGGAAAAAAATTAAGAATGTGCTGGCACTTCTCCATTGCATCATCAATATGGCCAGCACTAATGGCATCCTCAGTGATCTGCAAATAGTCCCGAAGCATTGTTTGTGCCATAAAACCGAATCTCCTCTCCCTTCTCGGCGTAGCCTACAAAGCACATCTCAGGGGTGAGTCTTGAGCAACTCTCCCAGGCGCTCCGCTTGTTGAGGCTCGTATGGACCAATAACGGCCAGACGACGCCACTCAGGAACAAAGCAGGCCTGCGCAACGCGTTGAATATCCTGCGCGGTTACTGCATCGATGCGAGCTATCATCTCATCGACATTGGTTATGCCGCCGCGCAGGCATTCCTGGCCCCCAAGCCAGGAAGCAACTTGATGTGTACCTTCTAATCCTAATACCATGCTTCCCCGTACATAGGCTTTAATGCGACTCAATTCGTTTGCTGGCACTGGGGTCACACACAGTTCTTGGAGTTCGCCAATGATTGCTCGTATAGCAGGTTCGATCTGTGAAGGATCGACTCCTGCGCTCACGACTAGGTCGCCTGTTTCATAGTAGCTATTGAAGTAGCTACCAATATCGTAAGCCAACCCTTGCTCTTCACGAATCGTCTGGAAGAGTCGCGAACTCATCCCGTCACCTAGAATAGCATTGATCAGTATAAAAGGATAGTAATCCGGGGACGAATGGGCTACTCCCAATGTCGCCAGACAAATATTTGCTTGCTCTGTCTCTTTATGAATCAATGCCACCGGTAAGACATCCCGTGGAGGAAAGCTCTCTGTCCATTGCTTGTGATCACGTGCATGCCAATCTCCAAACAGACGCTCAGTCATATCAAGTACCTGCTTGTGCTCGACATTCCCTGCGATACTGATAATCAGCGAGTTCGGTCGATAATACTCATCCAGGTAGCTGAGTAACTGCTCGCGCTGCAATTGTGCCACCGTCTCCTCATACCCTGCATCATCCCGTCCAAGCGGGAGACCAGGCCACATCGCTTCGTCGATCAGCATATTGACCCACTCTTGTGGATCATCGCGCGTGGAACTTAGCTCTTCAATAATCACACCGCGCTCTTTTTCGATCTCTATTGGATCAAGCAGTGGTCGCCGCACCATATCGGCAAGCGTATGCATTACAGTTGTCAGGTGTTCAGCAGGGACACGTGCTGTATAGTTCGTTAGTTCTTTGCCAGTACTTCCATTAAAGATGCCACCCACGCCCTCAATAGCCTCCGAGATGAGCCGAGCTGTAGGGTAATGTTCGGTACCTTTGAAGAGCATGTGCTCGATGAAGTGTGATACGCCCGCAATAGCGTTCGTTTCGTAACGTGACCCCACAGTAAAAAAGAAGGCGACACTAGCGGAACGCATACCTGGCATCGAGGCGGTCAGTAAGCGTAGTCCATTAGGCAGCGTTGTTCGCACATAGTCCATGTAGATAGATACTCCATCGCCTCTTCACAAAGACGAGCGGCTCCAACCGCTCATCTCTGTATTTGCATTGAAGCATTAAATTTTTCTCGCGGCCTCGGCAGAGTTTTGCCAGGCGCGTTTCACTATTATAGACGGTTTGGTCGTTTGTCGCAACATGAAGCAGAGCAAAAAATAGCCATTTTGGGTGAATCTGTCCTGCTCTTCATCCATCCGGCTACACAGAACAGGTACCAAAGAAATCCTTAACCATCTTTTGCGTTTCATAACCGAATCGGTAGCTTGATTTTAATGAAAAAACTATTTGCTTTCCTTTAAAATGAGCTTGGTTATGAATATTTTAGAAAATGTCTATAGAGCAAGCCCTTTTGTTCGCACTAACGTAGAAGTAAGTTTCCGTATGAGAATACATCCGCAACGCATCGGCAAGTATGAATTGCATAAGCTTCTGGGCAGTGGAGGCATGGCCGAGGTTTGGCAAGCCTTCGATATCCAATTGCACCGCTATGTTGCCATCAAGCTGCTCCATCCTGATCTCCAAGCCACTCCCGATTTTATCGCTCGTTTTGAACGCGAAGCACGCATTAGTGCTTCGTTGCACCATCCCAATATCGTGCAAATACACGATTTCCAGGTCTCTAATCCTCCCGAGGTGGATAGTACCATCGCCTACATGGTGATGGACTATATTGATGGGCAGACCCTTTCAGACTACATCAATAGCACATCTCGTAGAGGAATATTTCCGTCAGCTAGTGAGATAGTTTACCTGTTTACCTCTATCAGTTTGGCAGTTGATTACGCTCACCAACATGGCATGATTCATCGCGATATCAAGCCAGCTAATATCTTGCTTGACAAGCGCTACACAAACCAAAATGTCATAGGTGAACCAATGCTGACCGACTTTGGCATCGCTAAACTGCTCGGTATTTCTACCGGCGCTTCCAGTGGTTCATGGCTTGGCACTGCTCTCTATATTTCACCGGAACAAGCTAGTGGCTACATCGGCAACGAGCGTAGCGATCTTTATTCACTTGGGGTCATTCTCTACGAGATTTGTACAGGCACGTTACCATTTCATGGAGAGGACTCGAGTGCCATCATGAGGCAGCATATTCATGCGATGCCGCCTTCACCTGCACTTATCAATCCGAATATCTCTCCAGATCTCGCCTCGGTCATCATGCGTGGCCTGGCGAAAGATCCGGCGATGCGTTTCGCTAGTGCCTCATCCATGACGGTTGCTCTTGCCGAGGCATTTCATCAGCCAGTTCCTGAGAAGCTAAGCTTGCCTGCTTACGTGACGAATGATATGAGCGAACCAACTTACTATAAGCCGCTCCGGTCAACCTTGTTGCCAAATGGGGTACCTTCCACGCCACAGATCGTCAAGTATCCTTCAGTTCCTACGAATTCGCCTAACCCAACTTTGTCGCCAGATGCTTTGCTGACAACTGCTAACCCTTTTGGAGCGCGATCAGCTCATTCAGTTTTAGAACTGCCGACTATAGCTTCAAGACCTGTTGCGACACCTTCATCGTCACCTGTCGAACCTACACTCATACCAAAGAACAGACGAAAAAGGCATATCATCGTACTTCTGAGCCTACTAGTTCTTTTGCTCATCGGTTCAGTTCTCGGTGCCCTCCATCTGTTTCTGAGTAACCCTACAGCCTTTCCTACAGGGATGATCGTTGGGCAGGCTTCATTTATCAGCAGTGCCGATATTACCAGGTATACGACACGAGGCGTTTATGATGAACTGCTGCTTCAGTTGAACAACATATCCGACCCGGACAAGGGCGAAAGCTACTACGCCTGGTTACTGAGCGATACCAACCGTAGTCCGATTACAACTGTTTTCTTGGGAAATATATCTGTCAAGCAGGGGAAAATAGATTTTCTATATAAAGGCGATCAGGCACATAACAGTTTGATCGGAAATGTAAGCCGTCTTGTAATTGCTGAAGAGAAGACCCAGGGCAGTGCAAGTAGCACTCTTCCTCTGCCCGATCATAGTAACTGGCGCTACTATGGTGAGCTTCCCCAGGCACCTCTTGCCGTGGACATGAATCATCTCAGTATGCTTGACCATCTGCGTGACCTTGTGACTGAGGATTCCTTGCTTCAAAGTGTAAGATTACCGGGTGGTCTGGATATCTGGTTGGCTACTAATACAGAAAAGGTCCTGGAATGGGCCGGTAGCGCTAGAGATTATTGGGGTGAGCAGGGTAGCACGACTCTTATGCATAACCATTTCGTGCGCATCCTGGACTACCTGGATGGAATACCTGCCGTTCAAGGGGAGTTGCCACCTGGCGCAGATCTACTGCTCGATACCTCATCCTGCTACTCTTGGTCTGATAGGGCTGAATCCGCAGGATGCAACATCCCATACCTACTTGCTTGAAATTCAAGATCACCTGGCTGCCATTAATCAGGCACCAGGACTAATAGCGAATAGTCACAAACTTATCAATGAGATTAATACAGCTATTCATAACGTAACTGGCTGGCTACAGAAGGTGCATGATGATGCAAAGCAACTGGTAAACATGATCCCACAGCAGTTGCTAGAACGATCTACCTTGTCCATTCTGGATGAGATGCAGACCGAGGCATTTTATGCCTATAGCGGTGAACTTGATCCATCTACGAATGCTGTACTGCCAGGCGTCACTCAAATTCACTATGACATAGAGCATCTGGCAACCTTTAATGTGGCAGTGTATGCCACGCATTAGCATGTAAAAATAACGAATAAATTGGGGATTGACTCTGACGAATGTTCAAAAAGATACAATTAGTCGCTCTTTTTCCAGAAAAGAGGCAAACATGAGTACAGGTGCACGGCGCATTGGCAAATACGAATTACACGAACGTTTAGGGACGTAGCGGTGTAGCGGAGGTCTGGAAAGGCTTTGATACTTTATTGGCGCGCAATGTCACTGTCAAGCTTCTCCATGCCGATCTACAGAGCGATCCTGATTTCATGAAACGTTTTGTGCGCGAAGCGCGACTCGTGGCCTCGCTGCGCCATCCCAATATCGTGCAAGTCCATGATTTCCAGATCTCTAGCCCATCAGAAACGGATAGCACCGTTGCGTACATGGTAATGGACTATATCGAAGGTCAATCGCTGGCTGATTACATTCATAGCACGTCTACTGTGGGCAAATTTCCATCCGCTACCGAGATCGTCCAACTGTTCGCTTCTATCTGTAGCGCTATTGACTATGCCCATCAACATGGCATGCTTCATCGGGATATCAAGCCAACTAATATTGTGTTAGATAAACGGCATACCGCGCATAGTCCACTAGGAGAACCAATCCTTACCGACTTCGGCATTGCCAAATTATTAAGTGCGTCGAGCAGTGGCATGAGCGGTTCCTGGTTAGGGGATCCACTCTACATGGCACCCGAGCAGATGCAAGGCCATCCAGGCAACGAACGTAGTGATCTCTATTCCCTTGGAGTCATTCTTTACGAAATCTGTACAGGTGTACAACCATTCCATGGAGACAATCCCACCGCTATTATGATGCAGCATACCAATACTATGCCAACTTCACCCGAACTGATTAACCCCAATATCTTCCCTGCACTCTTAAAGGTCATCTTGCGTAGCATTGCAAAAGATCCCGCAGACCAATTC
The DNA here is from genome assembly GCA_963778375.1 of uncultured Chloroflexia bacterium. GTDB lineage: Bacteria > Chloroflexota > Ktedonobacteria > Ktedonobacterales > Ktedonobacteraceae > CAVZTX01. The sequence continues at coordinate 12,397 of CAVZTX010000026.1, forward strand.
TCGAACGCTACCTCTATAACAATTGCGCTGGCTGAGGCGTTCAATTTGCCGGTACCGGAGAATGTAAGCCAACCCACCTCCCTTGCGAACATGATGAACAGCCCGGTCTATCTCAGTCCAATAACTCCCCATCCAGCCCAACCTATGCAGCGTGCAGCCACGCCTTCCACGCAATTCAAAACGCCTGCAAGCGGCGGGCAAGCAAGAGGTGAAGCTTCCTCATCCTGCATCTTCGATTCAGAACCCGGTATCCGGGTCATCACTGCCAGGCGGTGAACGATCACTCATAAGCACTCCACGGTTCTTATCCACAATTTCGGCTCCAGCATCGCCACTTTCACCCTACTTTAATACCATCATCTGCCCCCTCATTAAAGAGAAGGCGGAGAGGTCATGATCGTCACATTGATTGCTCTTTTGATTTTCATACTAGGAGGGAGCTACGGTGCTTTTTATCTCCTCTCACATAATGCTTCTTCCTCTACAAGTGTCCTTCCAGCCGTCGGTCAGGCTTTTTTTGTCAGCAGCGGGCAACTGAAAGAAGGGAGTAGCCAGGGCATTAACGATGAATTCCAGGTCGATCTTCATAATATTCCCACTCCCGCTCCCGGTAAGGGTTATTATGCCTGGTTGTTGAGCGATAAAGGGCAGATTCAGGAATACCCATTTTGCTTGGCCAACTTCCTGTTAACCATGGAAATGTACATTCCCTCTATCCAGGGGATCAACAACATGATAACCTTTTCGCAACCACAAGTCGCTTCCTTATCACAGAAGAGAAATGCCAATACTGCGCCAAGAAATCCTTTGCAGGATCAAAGTGCATGGCGCTACTACGCCGAACTTCCTCAGATACCCAATTCAAGGAACACATAGAAGAGCAATCGATAATCTACGCGATCTCCTTAATGATGCTAAAGCGTTTGACTCCACTAGACCTACACGGCGGTTCGGACATTCGGCTCCTGAGAAATACAGAAAAGATTTTAGAATGGGCCAGTAGCGCCAGAGATACCTATGTAGGGAAGGACACAACGACAAATGATCTGGCATTCATACGCCGCCAGATCATACGTATTCTGTATTATCTCGATGGAATATCATCTCGTCCAAGCAAGATGTACCAGTAGGAACGATCTACATGTTAGTCGGATCGAACTAGCTTAATCCAATGCTTGCTCTATGTGCCATTGAGTGATCTTCAAGCGCAACAGGTTAATTTAAATAACCGAAGTTACGTTGACCGCATGGATCAACAACTGAGTGGTTTGTTCAAGCAATCTGGTGTGACACCGACAATGCAACAATTTGTTACTCAGGCCGATACTGCTTTGCTCAAAAATGTTAAGATGCTTTAGCACAAGTACATCAAGCTGCCAAACAACTGATAAATCTGACTGACGCACAATGGTTATTGCCATCAACTCAGTTCATTTTAGATAATATGTTTGCATGGTCAAACGATGCCCTCGTTGGCCGCCTTGATCCATCTACAGGTGAGTGCAAGCAGGAGTTGTACAGATTCATAACAATGTCCAGCGCTTGTTAACCTTTGATGTGCAAGCATACAAATAGCACCAATGATTTTTTGAAAAGTGGGGAACTGATGAGTACAGGTCCGCGACGCATTGGCAAATATGAATTGCAAGAACTTCTAGGCCGTGGTGGTATGGCCGAAGTCTGGAAGGCTTTCGATGCCCAGTTAGAGCGCTACGTTGCCATTAAACTTCTGCACGCTGATCTACAGAGCGATCCGGATTTTATGATGCGTTTTGAACGTGAGGCACAGGCTGTTGCTTCCTTACACCATCCCAACATCGTGAAGATCCACGATTTCCAGACCTCAGCAGATAAAGGTATTGCCCAATCTGGCCCTGCCGCCTACATGGTCATGGAGTGTATCAAGGGACAGACATTGACCGAGTATATCAGCAACACCTCTCGTATCGGAAAATTCCCGTCTGCCGCCGATATCATTTACCTCTTTACGTGTATCAGTAGCGCTATTGACTATGCTCACCAGCATAGAATGATCCATCGTGATATTAAGCCCGCTAATATCCTGCTTGATCAGCGTAGTCCTTCACGCTACCAGATGGGTGAGCCTATTCTCACTGACTTTGGCATTGTCAAATTAATAGGTGCTTCCACTGGTACTCAAAGTGGCTCGTGGCTTGGCACACCGCTTTATATCTCACCAGAGCAGGCCCAAGGCAAACCTGGTAATGAACGCAGCGATCTTTATTCCCTCGCTGTTATTCTTTATGAGATCTGTACAGGAGAGCGGCCGTTTCGGGGAGAAAACCCAATCGCGATCATTGTGCAGCATGTTACTTCTATGCCTACTTCACCCTCCCTGATTAACCCAATGATTACGCCTGCGCTCTCTGAAGTCATTTGCGGGGTCTTGCCAAAGACCCTGAAGACCAGATTCCCCAGTGCCTCTTCAATGAAGACTGCCCTGGCTGAAGCTTTCAATATGTCTACGCCGGTAATTCTTAGTCCAAGATTCAATCCCATGGAAGTTGCGAGTGAGCCAGCAAGGGAGCATTCATTTCAGCGCGGCTTATCACCGACTATAACACCGTCAGCATCTGCCTCATCATCCACTCAACTCGTGGGGCCTCTAACTCCTGTATTTGCAACTGCTCTAGATACTGAGCAAAATGTCAGCACTACGCCTTATAGCACCACACCTACTAACACTATCTTAAAGGGTTCCTCTGTTGCATCTCTGGAACCACTTTCGTCTTCCATCCCTGCGCCTAAAAGACGGTGGCGAAGCCGACTTATTATATTGATTGCCTTGACTCTCTTTCTCCTGACAGGCACTGGAGTATTCTACTGGCTCTCTCATCAGGGTCCTGCCGCTATCTCAGTAGTAGGATATGCCTCTTTTATAGACAGTCAGCAAGGAGGTGCAAATTACAGTCAGGGTATCCAGGGCATCAACGATGAATTGCAGATCGATCTCCACAGTATGCCCGATCCCGCTCCAGGTAAAAGCTACTATGCCTGGTTATTGAGCGACAATAGGCAAACTCCACATCTATCTATCCCACTTGGACGATTGAAGGTCAATCGTGGTAATGTGGATTTCCTTTATCGAGGAGATCAGCAACACACTAACCTGATTGGTAAAACAAGTCGTCTTCTGATTACAGAAGAGAACGCGAGTAGCGCATCGGTAAGCCCTTTTCAAGATAAAAGCACATGGCGTTACTATGCCGAACTTCCCCAAATGCTCCCTTCCATAGGGGGAAAAAGAGCTATTGATATTCTACGTGTTCTTCTTTCTGATAACATAGAGTTGACCCCGCGAGGATTACATGGTGGGGCAAACATCCATCTCTTCTTAAACTCGCAGAAGGTCCTGGAATGGGCTGATAGTGCCAGAGACGCCTGGAAAGGCCAAAATACAAATAGAGCTTTTCTGCTTGATCAGGTCATACGCATCCTGGATTATCTCGATGGGGCCTCATCTGTCCAGAGTGACTTGCCACCTAATACACCTCTGCTAGTTGATCAAACACTTGCTACGATTTCTCTACTTAAGCTTCCTGATAACCTGGGTTCAAGTAGCTATATAGGAGGAGTGAATAATGATTTGGTTGCTTTGGTTAAAGAACCCGGCGTAACGCCGGCAATGCAACAACTTGCTACACAGGCCGATACTGCTTTGCTTGGAAACGTGACGAATTCGTTAAACCAGGTACATCAGGATGCAAAAAAACTTATAGATATGAGCAGTGCGCAATTGCTACTTCCCTCGACTATATCAATCCTCAATGATATGGCAACTCAGGCAAGTTATGCTTTTAATGGTCAAAACGGATCATCAACTAGCGCATCTCAAGGAGTGGTATGGATCTACCGTCAGATCCAGCGACTAGTGACCTTCGATATCACCCCTTACCAACAACATTGAGACATCACGGTCTTGACTATGCAAACAGCATCTGCACTATCGCAAGATGTCTCTCAGTGCCAAGCCGTCAGCGAACAAGCCTGTTTGCTGTAATACTCAGATCCGCCCGCTGATGCTGATAATTATGTACTTCCTTCACTTATAAAAGTAGAGGGCTTTGCAGCTTGCGGCTGCAAAGCCCTCTATTCATTAAAAATCTTGCTCAGAACAAACCAACATCGTTTGCTATATCACCTAGCCCCCCCAGCAGACCCTCACCTTCCCTGCGATGCTCATACCCTCGTTCGCCTTCAAGACCGTGCAGCAACATTTCACCACCGAGCACTGCGGCCGCTCCTCCAAGCGCTCCCATCGCGTATTTGCCACCGTTCCCTTGCATGAAACCTCCCATCCCTCCTTGTTGGCCCTGCATTGGGACATTGGCGGGTGTGGGAACAACGCCTGCCAGGCTGGTATGGCAACTGGGACAATTTGTCGTCCCCAACTGTGACATAGCCATGCATGTCGGGCAACGCAAAACCATCGGCTGTTGCCCAAGCATAGGATCCTGTTGATAACCAGACTGACCATATTGCGCGGGATACTGCTGACCAGACTGTGGCTGTTGCGCGTACTGTGGATACTGTTGAGGGTTCTGCGCTTGAGGGGACTGTGGGTATTGCTGGTATTGCGACGATTGTGGATACTGCCCCGACTGTCCATAATTTGTTTGTGGCACTCCAGTAGACCCTGAAAGTGGGTGACCGCAACCGGCGCAGAAATTGATACCAGGAGTATTTTGTCTTCCGCAGTTGGTACAAAAGCCTGTGCCTACTGTTGACGAGGTCGTGGGTGCTACTGATGCCTGCATGCTCTGTCCGCAATTGGTGCAAAAAGCATTTCCCACCGGAACCTCCGTATGGCAAGCGGTACAGGTATGCGTTAATGGCTGAGAGACAACGGTAGGCGTCGCAGTAGCAACGAGGGCCTGCGCGGCCAGCGATGTGCCGCAGTGCATACAGAACGCCGCATTTGGTTTGATCGCCCCATTACAGCGCGGACAGGTGCTCGTTAAGGCCTCTTGCCCTTCAGTCGCCGCAGGGGCTTGCACAGGTGTGCCGCACTCCGGACAAAACTTTTTACCAGTAACGTCATTTCCACAAGATGTACAGATTGCCATGGGTTTCCACCCTCCTTATGTCTATCTATATCCTATTATAGGGGCTGCTTTCTTTCACCTTTCTCGTATGCAGTGTAGCACAGATTATCGGGGCCGTAAAGCCGGAGATGCTATCCTTTTCACATAAAATAAGAAATCCTGGCACCCCTTCAGATGCCAGGATTTCTTATTTTATTGGCAATCAATAATTTACGCTTTATCTCAGACACATTCCCTTAGCGCCGCATTCCCACTGATACCCCGTAGTTTCATCAATGCCACAACCTCAAGCTGGCGAACACGTTCACGTGATATCCCTAACTCTTTCCCTACTTCAAGCAACGTGCGGCTGTGGCCATCACCGATACCATATCGTAAAGTGATAACAGACCGTTCGCGGGGAGTCAGCAAAGCTAGCGCACGATGCAGTTCTTCACCCAGTAGGTGCTGCGAAGCAGTTTCAGCAGGAGCCGGAGCAGCGCTATCTTCAAGCGTATCAGCCAACGAGTATCGTGCCTCGTCGTCTACCGGCGCATCAAGCGAAACTGGCTGCTCAATAATACCAAGCAGATCCGCAACCTCTTCCAGATTAATATTACAAGCCTCGGCGATTTGCTCAGGCAATGGATCAAGCCCATTCTCTTGCGAAAGCTGCGCCGCGACGCGTCGTACCTTTCGTAAACGAGTAGCAACATGCTCAGGCAGATGGATCAACCGTGACTGCTCTCCTGCTGCACGGCTCACCGCTTGCCGGATCCACCATGTAGCATATGTACCGAAATGACATCCACGACGATAATCAAATTTCTCTGCCGCCCGCATCAGTCCCAGATTTCCCTCTTGAATAAGATCGATCAGCGGCACACCCGTACTGGTATACCGTCGTGCAATAGCAATCACCAGCCGTAAGTTAGACTCGATCAGTTTGCGTCGTGCCAATTCATCGCCTGCCGCTGCCCGCCGCGCCAGGTCGATTTCTTCCGCGTGCGTCAGTAGACCAAGTCCACGAATATCACGCAAGTAGCTCTGAAAAGCATCTTCAGAACCAATCGCTTGTCGGGCACCGGTTGCGCGAGTACGTTGTGAGCGGGTAGGAAGTTCTTCAAGTACATCGGTATCACTACCATCTTCCACCTCATCCACTTCGTCAAGTAACACATCATGTATTGCGTCTAATGGCGACTCAATCTCAGTCAACGGTTCCGTCGACCGCTTTGAAGTAGGTTTGGCTAATAACGCATCCAAATCCACTTCTAGATCAAAATCAGCCTCGGTATTGGCAAACACTGCTGCCACACTAGCATGTGTGGCTAACAGCGCTCCGTAGACATCACTAGTAGGATCAACAATTGCCATAATTCCACGCTCCCTTCGGGAAACTCACCGGCAAAATCAGCTGCCGGACTCCTTGTGGCCTCGTGGTCAGCACTTACAAGCCGAGGAGCACACTCGTGCTGAACGTATGCTTATGCTTACCCATTATCTCTTTTTGTTTCTATTCTAAAAGAGTTGACAGGCCAGAGCATCGGGTAATTACCCTAAATCGCGTCAGGTTCTAACCGTATCTTGTTTAGTATAGATTTCATAGGATATCACGATGCAGCGAGACAAACAGTTTTAATCAATATGCTGCTAGTAAGTAATACGTTCCATGTTGCCAAAGTATTACGCTTCTTTAATCAGTTTCCTTATTATATGCAAGCAAGCAATATATTTGCTACCCATAAGCGGTATCTCTAATAAAGACGTATTACAATACAGATGCAAAAACAAACTCTAACGGAGCAATCAAGTTTTGTCAGGATTTGTCTCGTCGAAGGGATCTTCCACCCCATGTCCCCGATCATAAAAAAGTTGGAGTGGATCACCTAAGTGATCCTCGTAATCAGGCCGCTTCTCCCACTCAAGTTGTTTCGCCTCATCGGCAGCCATCGTCAAATGTACCCCTTTATCATCGATAGAAGCGATCGCGCTGTATGGGATGTAGCGATCAGTAGGAAAAAAGAATCCCTTATGAACGAGAAAAGAATCTGCATAAACCTCTGCTATGTGACCCAGGTCTTGAGTATCAGCGGTATAGACATGCATATCTTTGTGGACTTCGTGCTGGCTCCAATCAGGCATAGGGATCACCCGCTTTCTTTCGCTGTTCAGTCTTTATTTGGTGAAACGTGGTGCTGTGGTAAAAAGTTTCATACAAGACTTCTCACTGCCCCCGAAAAGAAAACTCTTTAGAGATTGCTACTTTTACCGATACAAAAGATCAGATAACTCACTAAACAGAACAGGAATCAAAGCCAAATGCAAATACCTCTCGTAGATCTACATGCTCAATATTCAAGCATTCGGCACGAAGTGCTGGCCGCATTTGATAATGTGCCTCTATGCAACTCTTTCTCGGTCCACGGACCCAGGCCTTCGAGCAAGAATTTGCTGCCTATTGCGATTGCCGTTATGGCATAAGTCTCTCAACAGGTACCGACGCCCTCATCCTTGCCGCGTTGGCAAAGAAAATACTCAGCAATCCCAATATTGTTCTTGCAAAAAGTCATCCAGGCGGGAAGACAGACAAGATCTACTGTACCGGTAAGATCGATCATGCTAGTGCTTACTGTAACATCGTCGAACTAGCTAATGGTCAAAAGGCAGCTCGGTCGAGCTATTATGACCCATCACAAGGTCAGTCAGGTCCCGGAGGATCCACCGCCGTCTAACCGCTCCAGCTGCAGATCATTCTTGCTGCCGCTACCTCTGGCCATCAGGTCGGCGTGCTCGAAATAGCTGGCGGCGTCCATAGCACTCACACTACTCATTACACCGGGCACGCCGTCGACTTCAGCTCGTTTAACGGTCAACAGGTGACGGGACGCAATCAGCCCTCATCGCGTTCATCCAGACCATTCTGTCTCTTCTGTCCTTAGGATCGGGCGTCGGACAGAGTCAGTGCGGGCAGACGCCGCCAACCCTTGCGAAAGCTTTGCAGGCGCACTACATTCTCACCTTTCCTGACAGTTGCGGCCATGTTCATATCCAGGTACCCTGACGGGCAACTCATCAGACCATTGGACTCACTGACAAGGTGCTCAGTAGACCTCAGCCTGAGATACGCGGAGAAAAGGACTGAGAAGAGTTTTTCATGAGCAAAAACAATCCAAACGTTGATACATGGGTATCAGTATTTTTCTCCCCAGTAGAATGTATCCTAAAGCTTGTTTCAATTGAGCAGTTTGTGGTTGATAGTTTAAATCGTCCAAATCAAGCTAGTAGTTAGTCCAGTTACTGATCTCGCGCTAAGGAACTAAACCGAGTAGCCACATTGACGAGAACAGCTCTTCACGATCTCTTTTTTGTGCTGCAAGCGCTCTCTTGCCCGTTCAGGTGCCGTCGATTGCTGACAAACAGTGAGCAGTACTTGAATACCCTGCTTGTGATAGTTCACGATAGTATTCTTCAACAGATTACCCGTTAGATTACCGTGGCCGCAAGTTGGATATCCCAGTCTTACCCAGGGAAGCCCCGGAAATGAAGCTTCACTATTATTATCGATGCCAAGCACAGAACTAGGATCCAGTGATGGATTCTTCAAAGCACTCGTTCCGGCTGCCTGTACCGGTGTTGGATTTTTTGTGATAAAAAAGCTCTGGGAGCCAAATACTCCCAAAGAATGCTGCTAAGCATGACTACAGCAAGGAGAAGAAATTTTCTCTTTTCCCAATGTTTCAACAAGTTTGTCTCCTTTCACACCTTTAAAGCTATCTCGCTCTCCTTTAGCACGGCAAAAGCGAGAACAAGCAAATAGAAATATATTGCTATTCTTCTATCCGTCTGTTGACTAAAATCGTCAGCGCTATATAGCCCGATAGGAGAAAAAAGGCCTGTTGAGAAAAGGTAAATTCCTGGTAGTAATGAATATTTGCGGCTATGAGGTGAGGAAGAGCTAATTCATCATCGCAATAATCTGCCGAATTGCGTTAATCTGACGTTTAATCTCAGTAACATCTTCGGCTTCCGGCGCGAGTTCGACGTAAGCTTTCAAGTCCCGTAAGGCACGGGCGTGATGCTTGAGATGAAGATGGATAATACCCCGATCCCTACGCTCAGTTGCAGCCTGGGGAACAAGCAGTAAAATGCGGTCGCAGATTGAAAGCGCTCGTGTATAATCCCCCTTATACACATATATGTGCTTGAGGTTAGTCAGCATGCGTATAAGAAATTGTTTCTTACTTACCGGCTCCAACCATCGAGGGTTGAAACTCGCTTTCCCTCGCAACATGCGTCGAACAAGTTCGCGGCAATCCTGCTCACTAAGCATGCGCCCGCCCTCAAAAGGGTCAATGTAGATATCGCCATCCGGTAATCGACATCGCACAACAAAGTGTAATGGCAATCCAATGCCATCAATTTGCACTCCCAACCGCTTGCCAACCTCCATATAGAGCAGCGAGAGCGTAATCGGGATACCCTTACGTCGCTCTAAAACATCATTGAGAAAACTATTACAAGGATTGTAGTAATCTTTCTCGGCACCACTGAAGTGTTCCTGATCGAAGAGAACAGCATTGATAGCTACAAGCATATCAATCACTTCCTGCTTTGACAAATCTTGAGGAGGGTTATCTGAAGGGGATAGGCATAGTAATGCTCGAACTCGTTCTGCTAACAAATCCAGTTGTGCCATATAGTGTTCAACATCAAGCTCTGGATACTCCTCGTTAGCAATCAATAGTGCTGCCCGTGCCAAATCAATATCAGCCTCATTGCCTTCAATGAGTGCTACAAGAGCCGTACGTGCCCTTTGTTGTGGTAAATATTCCTCTGGCATAGCCGCCACGTTTCTGAACTGCCACGCAGCAATTCAAGCTTCATACGCTCGGAGTCAAAATAAATTCGGGACATTTCGCTTACAAACGTCGTAAAGCCAGGGAAATTATCCCGGGCTATTGTACATCATAACGCTCTGAAAATCGAGAGGTCATTTCTCTTGACAGCTTGCTTGCTTGACTGTATACTTGAAGCAGAAGGAGTGAATGAAGGAAAGTGCAATTCTTGTTACACAAAGCACAATCAATGCTAAAAAAATAAATTGACCGCAGGACATTACCCCTACTAAACCCGAATTGACCTCGCATCCCGTGTATAGTAGGGGCGGGGTTTGCCCCGCCCTGGAAATACTGCCTCAACCCTAGAAACACCTGCCCCTGCTACCCCGCCCAAGACACTTTGCTAGTGTCTTGGAAACTTGAAGAGCTACAATCTCATGGCTACCCTGCCCTGTCCTGCCCTCACACGCTCTCGTAATACACGCCCACCCACAAACACAATAATCTCATACCATTCTCTCTGTGGACGATAGCCCGTATGCCGTTCCTCGATCTCCACCGTCACCACATCGCCATTCACACGGCAACTGATCGTCGTCTGCCCGAATGTACCACTCGCATACGCCATCGTCGAACCGTCATCCTCGTAAAGTGTATAGTTTGCCAAGTCGTCACCCACCATATAGCAGGTGAAGGTCAGTGGATCGGTTGGCTGCTCATCAGTATACTGCATTAAGGGACCACTTGGAAGAATACTATTGCCACGTACAAACAGTGGCCAACGCTCTAAAGGTGCGGAAATATCGCTCCAACCTTCGCCTGGATATTCTTTACCAACCCAATAATCAAACCAGGTTCCTGCTGGTAAATACACACTACGGCTCGTTGCACCTTGTTCATAAATAGGTGCTGAAATCAATGCGTCCCCCACCATGAATTCGGATTCCACGTCACTAGCCTGCTCATCATTGGGATAGTGGTAATAAAGCGGTCGTATAACAGGCGCACCATGAGTTGCAACTTCCTGAAAGAGTGTGTATAGGTAAGGCATCAAGCGGTAGCGTAGTTCAATTGCAGTGCGATAAGCACTCTCGTAAGGCTCACCAAAAGCCCATGGTTCCTGGTCGGGGTTATAGATAGCATTATGGTTCCGGCAGAATGGCATCAATGCTCCCAATTGAGCAAAACGTACCAGCATTTCGCCATCACTTACATTCCAGAAGCCGCCAACATCTGCACCTACAAATGGTACACCACTCATACTGATATTGAGGCACATCGGTACTGCCATCAGAATGTGATCCCAACTACTCGTATTATCTCCCGTCCATAATGCTGCATAGCGCTGCATCCCTGCCGTGCCAGCCCGAGTCAATATGAATGGCCGTGCATTTGGCCTCAGACGCTGCAACCCCTCGTGTGAGGAACGCGCCATCTCCAATCCATAAGCATTGTGGAAGTACTTATGCAAAACGGGAGGTCCATCCGGACCTGTAGATAAATCTTCACCTGCTCGATGCAGCACTTCCAGACTCATTGTTGTGCCGTGAATGGGCGGCTCGTTCTCCAGCATCACGTTAGTAATCGATGGCTCATTCATATCGTTCCAGATACCATCGACCCCTACATCGAGCAGTCCCTGGTAAAGGTTTCCCCACCACTCTCGCACCTCCTTACGTGAGTAATCGGGGAAAACGCATGCTCCCGGCCACACATTCCCTTTAAATAGCTCTCCATCCTGCAAGTGGCAGAAGTAATCATGCTGCATGCCCTGCTGGTACACAAAATAGTCATCATCCATTTTCGTGCCTGGATCAATAATCGTTACCAGACGCAATCCCTGTGCATGCAGATCGTTTGTCATCTGTTGAGGATTGGGAAAATTATCCGGGTTCCAGGTGAAGTTGCGATAGCCGTTCATATAGTCAATATCAAGCCAGATAGCATCGCAAGGATGTTTCCGTTCGCGTAAACGAGTAGCGATCTGGTGCACCTGCTCTTCGGAACCGTAACTCCAACGACATTGGTGATAGCCAAGAGCCCAGCGTGGTGGTAGTGGCATGCGCCCTGTAAGTTCAGTATATTGCCGCATTACATCGGCAGGGGTAGGACCGGCAAAAAAGTAGGCAACTATACTATCTCCCTCTACAGCCATTGTGGCTTCTGCCTCGTTAGCCTTTCCCATATCCATCTCGACTGCTCCCGTGAAGTCGATGAGCACACCATAGGCTCTACCATCATCCATGTGTAGGCCCAGATAAAAGGGGATGGAGGTATACATCGTTACCGTTTCTGGAACATGGAACATAGGTGGATCAATATTCCAGATAGGAAATGCTTGCCCACGCTTATTCATGGCACCAGTACGCTCCCCCAATCCATAAATTCGTTCCTCGCTCGCCAGTGGACGCGTCAAACGTACCTGTGTAGAGGAGAGAGCAAATCCTTGAAGATACGGCTCTAAAAGAGTACGCGCCTCCACTTCATTGTTAGCGAAGTTCGGCCACTCTTCATCCCCCTTTGCCACAATCCACGAATGATAAGGAAGTGTGCCTGTTCCCTCAGCAGCCAGTTGATAGCGCAACTCATCCATCTGCGTACCTGTTCCCCGTACAGCGCGCACGCGTATCACTTCGCTTCCCAACAAGGCACCGGCAAACTGACACTCGGATGGCAAACCTTCTCCCGCACTCCAGATAAGTTCACGCCCACTTTTTCGCTGATAATGGAGTTCTGTGACAGGTGTAAACAACGTAACAACCTTCTTTCTGTGAGAAATAGTATTCCCTTATAAGCCTTGGATGTGTTTTTCTTAACCCGAATCAGCTCATTGCAATAAATCTCAATAGTATCTTAACAAATTATCAACCTTAATCCCACCTCAAGGATTTATTATAGTGGCGGGGGATACAACAGCCACTGGGGGAAATGTCCTGGGGGACATAAAGTGGCTCAGCACAGGGACCTTTGTTCTGGGGGACAACAGAGGAGTTCATATGCTCTCCCTGTTGCTTAGAAACCGGAATGTCCATACTTAGTCGGGCATTCCGGTTTTCCTGTATTCCAAAAGATCAAGAGCCTTTTTCCTCGCTCTGTCTCTCCATTTCGCTAATCAAAGTGGATAAGTTGGCGCACGGCTTGTCCCTGTGCTAGACGATCAAACCCCTCATTGATCTCACTCAGCGAGATCGATGGACTTAAAAGTTCGTCCACCGGTAGCTTCCCTGACTGGTATAGGTGCATGAGGCGCGGAATATCCCGGCGCGGCACCGCCGACCCCATAAAGGACCCCTGAATGGTTTTCTCTAGGGTGGTCAAAGAGACCGCCTGGATCGAGACCTGTTCGCGTGGATGAGCGAGTCCAATTGCAATCGTCTTACCCCCACGTCGGGTTGCTTTATAGGCCTGGGCTAATACCTGCGTACTGCCTGTCGCCTCAAAGGCATATTCAACTCCTCCACCTGTTGCATCCCGCACTGCTGCCACCGCATCTCCTTCGTGCGCGTCCACAATGATATCCGCTCCCAGACGCTTCGCCAGTGCCAGCTTCGTTGGAATCACATCCACAGCGATAATAGGTGAAGCTCCTGCTAGCTTGGCTCCCATCAGTGTGCTCAAGCCTACACCACCCATTCCAAAGATCACCACAGGCTCCCCTGGCATCACGTGTGCCGTGTTGATGACCGCTCCCACCCCGGTCAGCACCGCACAGCCAAACAAAGCAGCCTTGTCCAGTGGGATGGTCTTGTCAATAGTAATCAGCGACTCTTGCGCCACTACAGTGTACTGAGAGAACGCCGAAACACCCAGGTAATGCAGGATACGTTGGCCATCAGCCTGATGGAAACGTACACTTCCATTCAATAGCGTTCCAGCATTGTTGGCCTTCGTCCCATTAATACAGAGCGCTGGGCGACCAATCGCACAGTATAGACAGTGCCCACAGGTTGGGACGAAGGAAAACACAACATGATCGTCCTGCTGAAACTCACGCACGCCTGGTCCAACTTCCCGCACAATCCCGCTTGCCTCGTGCCCAAGGATCATAGGCATCAAACGGGGAATCGTCCCATTAATCGTCGAGAGGTCAGAGTGGCATAAGCCCGCTCCCACCAGTTCCACCAGGACCTCTCCGGGTCCTGGTGGTTCTAGTTCCACCTCTTCAATAACCAATGGCGATGTGTCTGCATAAGGTTGCGGCTTTTCCATCTCATAAATCACAGCAGCACGGGTACGCATGATATTGTTCCCTTTCTAGGGCAAACAGCTTGATGCCACTTCATCACAAGTCACGTGGCCTGGTATAATTTATCATCCTGAGCAATAGCCAGGGATGGCCTATAGTGACATCATACAATATCGCTGCTGCGAGACCGAGTGAAACATCCTAAGTTTTCAAGGAGCAAACACCTAATTCTGCCGGTGCACCGTCTTGAGCACTTCGGTATCGTGCAGCAACTCCACCCAGCGATCCACATCGGCCTCACGCTGGGATTGTAACGTATCAAGTTGCTGGCGCAGCATATCCGAAGTCAGTACACGTTCTGTCAACAGACTATACAGGCGGTTAATCAGATCAGCAAAAAGGCCCGGCTGGCTCGTAGGTAGTGTATCCAGACGATCGCTATCAAATATCTGGCGCACCTCAAGCTTATCCAGTTCATAACGGAAAAGGTGGGCGATGCGCCGCTCAGTGCTACGTGCAAGCTGTCCACAGATAACATCAAGAATCGGTCCCATCAATTGACGCGCCTGCTGGATGATATCCTCTGGCTTTCCCGGCATCGTGACAAGTCGATAGAGCGCTCCTACAGCCGGGTCATCTTTCGTCGGCGCATATTTTTCCTCGTTAAGCAACTCACCCATCGTTACATAGAGGCAGACATCTCTCGCCTTCTCACGGATGCTCCGTTTGAGCTTGTTGTAGGACTTCGAAATCTCATCTAGTTCACCGCCAAACTCGCCAAGAGCGACACGATTGATATCTAGAGAACCCTCTATCTCCTCCTTGTGTGCAATAGGAAGCAGGAAAGCTTCGGCCAATGTGCGTGCCGGCTCGTTCATTTCTCGCTCTAGAGCCGCGCTGAAACTCACTCGCAGATCTTTGATAAGGTTCCATCCATCAATATCTATCCAGCGGTTGCCGATCTCCATCGCCGGAGAATCGCCCGAATTACGCGTCCCGACCTTGATAAAATGATCGAAATGCCCGTGCATAATACGAATTTTGATTCGACGCGCCGCCCGTTCATGCGCCGTTTCCAACGCCTGATGAAACGCGTTCTGCTCGCTGCGAATCATGACATCGAATTGCTTTAATGCCTCTCCCCAGGCCATACGCATCTCGTTTGTACGCTGCTGCAACTGTTCAAAACGGGTCGCGCCTCGTTTGCTCTGGCGCATATTCATTTCGTGCTGCAGTTCCTGCAAATCGTGGCTATGGATGCCAAGCAGGTTCAAATGTTCCCAACACAGATCTTCTAGTTGTTGCAATGCCATCGCAAGCTGGGTCTCCGCCTGCCGCAACTGCACCTCGTAGCGGTTGCTTGTTAGGAAAATTTGTAGGTCCCTCGTCATTTCAGGCAGCCCACTGAACTGCAACATCGCCTCGTGTTGCTTCACCGTAACTTTTTGAAAATCCTGTGCTGCTGCATTCGCAGGTAAGGTGGAATCCAGCTTCAACAGGTCGGGATAGACGCTCAAAATGCGCCCGGCATAATCGCGTCCCTCCTGCTGCCGGTCGTCATCTAGTTTTTGCTTCTCAACGCCAAGTGTCGCCAGTAGTGCATCCAGCGCTCTCAGTGGATAAAAGAAATAGTTATTGCCAGATCCATGATGGTGATAGCTGCTATAGTTTGTGGGAAGTTCGCGCAGCAATGGTCGCAAGCTGCCTAGCGCCTTTTCCATGCTGGCTGCTGAATTGATCTCGTCCCAATGCGTGACGGCCAGAAATACCATCTGAGCAGCAACTTCGGATCGTCCGGCAATCACCTTGCGCCGGACGAGTTCAAAAATCCGCTGTGTACGCTCATCATCGCCGAAACGATTGTTGCCAATAACCAGTACCACAGCATCAACCGTATTCAGTTCTTCACGTAAGATAGCGTCGTGATGCAATTGGCCAGCCTCGCCACCAGGCAAGTCCACTAGCATACTACCCGGAGGGAGCAGCGCATGCGCTCCTGGACGTACCGTATATTCGACATAATCAATCATACGTACCAGGCGTGGCTCCTGACTGTCACGAGCAGGCTCTTCGATATAGCGGCTACTCTCCTCCTTCCAGCGCTCACGTGGAATGATCTCGACATACGCCTCGTCATCTTTTAGATATTGCTCTGCAAAGGCTTCACTTGCCTTCAGTAAAATAGAAAGTTCGCTTGCTAGCGCCTCGCGTATATGCTGGTTAGGAGCATTTTTAATAGCCTGTTGTGTTTGTTTGAGTAGATCATTGAAGGCCGTTCGGGTGAGGAAATGCACCCGCATTTCTTCAGCTTCCTGCTTCCCACATAAGCGCACCCGCGTACACACACCGGTAACAGCCCCGCCCGCTAATCGTGGAAAAATATCCTGACCAAGCAGCGCGGCCAAAATCGTGCTTTTACCTGCGCCGGCATGACCAATCAATTTGACCGTATATTCACGCGTGTAATCAAGTGCATGTGCTGCTTCAGCCAGATGATGGCGTAGTTTAAGCGCCTGCCGTGACTCGATTTGTTGCAGTCGTGGTCGCTCAAAAAGCTCCGCGCAGGCTAGCGCACGTTGAAGCTGTTTCTTCCACGCGATGACTTTCTGTGCCTTGCCTGGTAGCTCCACTGGAAAATATTGTTCCATCTGCGTTGCCTGTTCCTGTAATCGGCGTAGCAGACTCAATATCTCGCTAGGTGCTGGAGGAAGTGGTTGCGATCTGCTGCTCTTTTCAGCCGAAGTTGGCGCATCCTCATCAGCATCTTCATCGAGATATTCCTCGTCGTCGTCTTCGACCTCTACTTGAAGTGCTAGCGATTGGGCCCTTTCTGTTGGCATTCCGGAGTGAGCAACGGCAGAAGCTGGTCGCAATCGTTTGCCGCAAATATTACAAAATTCTGCGTCGACACGTACGACATTATCGCATTGTGGGCAAGTGGTAAGCTGTTGTGGCTGAGCGGTGAATTGCATAGATACTTCGTGTCCCCTTCACAAAAAATCTGAGGCTGAACCGATGATAGCATACAAGCTGTGTGAGAAGCAAGGAAACGTGACTTTCGTGCGTTTCAAACAAGCCTTCTGTCAGGAATATAAAGTATACTAGAAATGGATGAGGCTCAAAGGCTGGTGAGGCAATGCTAGCTAAACATAAATATTAGATCTCATCCAGGCCAATTTGCTCAAGTGTCCGTTTGAGATGTTGTAGACCCAGGCGCATACGCGCTTTGACTGTCCCCAAAGGAATATGGGTACCCTCCGCAATCTCCGTATGGGTCCATCCTTGAAAGTAGGCAAGCTCGATCACAAGCCGTTGTTCCGTTGGAATCTTCATCAGAGCCGCACGTACCTGTGAACTCTTCATCGACTGCCAGGCTTCATCCCACACATCAGGAAAAGCGGTGGTCTCGTCAAGCTCGATCTCCTCTAATGGTGCTTCCTGCATACTAGACCGGCGACGTACTCCACGTAAATAGTCAATGGCGCGATGATGCATGATGGAGATAAGCCAGCTATGTGCAGCGCCTGCCTGTGGGGAATAAGAAGTGGCACGTCGCCATATAGAAAGGAAAGCTTCCTGTAGAAGATCTTCAGCAATCTGTTGATCGGCAACCATCCTGTAAGCCATAGAGTAGAAAATACGACTGTAGCGCTCATAAAGTGATTCCAATGCCCATGTTGCTCCGCCAGCAATAGCATTGAGCAGGGCCTCATCACTCGGCTCATTATTAGGCACCGACATATGTCCCTTTGTCTGCCACGATGCAGTATCTTGATCCTTAGACATTCTGACCTTCTTATCAAATCCTTCTAAATACACTACGCCATGCATGCTCATCTAGATCAATTTTAGGAACATTTTGAATGACCCACAGAAATACGACTTGGAACGTGGAAAAGCATAACACCAACTTATCCAGGAAACGCTTTTCCCTCCATCTGTTCAAAAGCAAAGCGCAGCGAAGGAGGAATCGGATGCGGACGACCGTTTAAATAATTGC
>CAVZTX010000027.1:0-350514 GCA_963778375.1 uncultured Chloroflexia bacterium
GCTCTGCTTCATGTTGCGACAAACGACCAAACCGTCTATAATAGTGAAACGCGCCTGGCAAAACTCTGCCGAGGCCGCGAGAAAAATTTAATGCTTCAATGCAAATACAGAGATGAGCGGTTGGAGCCGCTCGTCTTTGTGAAGAGGCGATGGAGTATCTATCTACATGGACTATGTGCGAACAACGCTGCCTAATGGACTACGCTTACTGACCGCCTCGATGCCAGGTATGCGTTCCGCTAGTGTCGCCTTCTTTTTTACTGTGGGGTCACGTTACGAAACGAACGCTATTGCGGGCGTATCACACTTCATCGAGCACATGCTCTTCAAAGGTACCGAACATTACCCTACAGCTCGGCTCATCTCGGAGGCTATTGAGGGCGTGGGTGGCATCTTTAATGGAAGTACTGGCAAAGAACTAACGAACTATACAGCACGTGTCCCTGCTGAACACCTGACAACTGTAATGCATACGCTTGCCGATATGGTGCGGCGACCACTGCTTGATCCAATAGAGATCGAAAAAGAGCGCAGTGTGATTATTGAAGAGCTAAGTTCCACGCGCGATGATCCACAAGAGTGGGTCAATATGCTGATCGACGAAGCGATGTGGCCTGGTCTCCCGCTTGGACGGGATGATGCAGGGTATGAGGAGACGGTGGCACAATTGCAGCGCGAGCAGTTACTCAGCTACCTGGATGAGTATTATCGACCGAACTCGCTGATTATCAGTATCGCAGGGAATGTTGAGCACAAGCAGGTACTTGATATGACTGAGCGTCTGTTTGGAGATTGGCATGCACGTGATCACAAGCAATGGACAGAGAGCTTTCCTCCACGGGATGTCTTACCGGTGGCATTGATTCATAAAGAGACAGAGCAAGCAAATATTTGTCTGGCGACATTGGGAGTAGCCCATTCGTCCCCGGATTACTATCCTTTTATACTGATCAATGCTATTCTAGGTGACGGGATGAGTTCGCGACTCTTCCAGACGATTCGTGAAGAGCAAGGGTTGGCTTACGATATTGGTAGCTACTTCAATAGCTACTATGAAACAGGCGACCTAGTCGTGAGCGCAGGGGTCGATCCTTCACAGATCGAACCTGCTATACGAGCAATCATTGGCGAACTCCAAGAACTGTGTGTGACCCCAGTGCCAGCAAACGAATTGAGTCGCATTAAAGCCTATGTACGGGGAAGCATGGTATTAGGATTAGAAGGTACACATCAAGTTGCTTCCTGGCTTGGGGGCCAGGAATGCCTGCGCGGCGGCATAACCAATGTCGATGAGATGATAGCTCGCATCGATGCAGTAACCGCGCAGGATATTCAACGCGTTGCGCAGGCCTGCTTTGTTCCTGAGTGGCGTCGTCTGGCCGTTATTGGTCCATACGAGCCTCAACAAGCGGAGCGCCTGGGAGAGTTGCTCAAGACTCACCCCTGAGATGTGCTTTGTAGGCTACGCCGAGAAGGGAGAGGAGATTCGGTTTTATGGCACAAACAATGCTTCGGGACTATTTGCAGATCACTGAGGATGCCATTAGTGCTGGCCATATTGATGATGCAATGGAGAAGTGCCAGCACATTCTTAATTTTTTTCCAGAGTCACTTGAAGCACAGCGCCTTCTCGGTGAAGTTTATTTAGCACAAGGTCAACTGGAAGAGGCGCAACAAACCTTTGACTGGATACTGGCGAATGATCCTGAGAATGTGATTGTCTACTGCGACCGGGCCTTAATCAGTGAACGACTATCAGATGTGGATACGGCGCTCGATTGTTATCAGCAAGCTTATGAGCTAAGCCGAGGCAATAGCCAGATTCGCCAGGAGTTTAACGAGTTGAGCGGCAGAGTGGGACAGCAAGATTTCATGTTCTCGCGTGCTGGCCTGGCTCGATTGTATATGCGAGGCGATCTTCTGCCACAGGCACTGCAAGAATGGGAAGCCGTGCTGAACGTCAGTCCTGAACGTCTGGATGCCCGCACCGGACTACTCGAAACATATTGGCGGGAGGGACTGTATGACCAGGTCGAGCAACTAGCAGCACAGATTCTTGAAGATATCCCGAGTTGCTTAAAAGCATTACTACTGTTCGCACACGTCACATCTGTCTATAATATCGAACAGGCGCGAGAATTGCTACAGCGAGCCGAGGCGATGGATCCTGAAATGACGATGGCTCAAGATCTTTTTAGTGACCTGGTGGCAAGTCAGCCAAAAGATCCGTTCGTGGCGCTGCTTAAAAAGGGTTCTGTAATTGTGCCAGCGTCTCTCAATGATGCGCCTGTACCTTTTTCAATGAAGACAGAAGATATTGCAAATAGTATACTGAGTCCTACACCTTCGGATGCTTCAAATTCACACCTTGGATGGGCCAATCTCGAAAGCTGGAGCGAACTTGATACGATGTCGGTTCCTCAACAGCTTGCTCAACCTGTACCAGAGTCGTCAGCTCATACTACCTGGTCCAATGATAGTATGCAAAACAACGATACATGGGCAGCACTTGTTCAGTCAGTTCAGGGTACGTCTGGATCTGAGCCAGAACTTGAGATGTGGGAAGAGCCACAGCATGTTGAAAGAGGTTTGGAGCCTGACCTTGCAAACGACGAGCCAATTGCCGAAGAGCATCCGTGGCAGCAAGCAGAACATGTTGTAGAGCAGGTTGATGAGCCTGCTGGTACATGGGATAGCCTTAGTTCTTTACCTACACTTCCGGCTATGGATCCATGGGAGACAGAACCTCAAGAACGAGAGTTGCCATCTCCACCGGCCTGGCTGGACATGCTTACACGAGGAGATGGAGCCATAGCGGCCAGCCAGACACCTCCATTTGTTGAACAAGAGCCACCTGCCGTTCCATCGATAGCAGATCAACCTGGCATAGAGCCAGCACCGATTACTCAAATTCTAGCGAATCAACCACTCGTAGAACAAGATACTCACATGCCATTGGAATTGGAAACTGAACTCCAACAGGAACAGGAGCAAGAACCAGCTTTCTTCTTTGCATCAGATGACAAAGATGCAGAGATAGGCTGGCCAGAGTGGTTGAAATCACTTGGAGCTGCGACTATGGAAGCAGAGCCTGCACAGGAGCATGAGTTCTTGGAGGCATTTACGGCGACTCCCGAACCACAACACCCTGAACCACAAGGCCCTGTGCCGAGTACGCCCTGGTTGGACGCACTAGATGAAGAAAGCTCAATAGCTCAGGCATATCCTGAAAACGAACAGCAATTGGTGACGAGCTTAGAGAATCTAGAATACGATTTACATGCTCAAGGTTTCGTACCACTGGAACCAGGATCACTTTCAACTATCGCGCAGGAGCATCAGGAACAGATACCAACGCTCTCATCAGCGCTAGCGCAGTTTGGCGATTTTACACAGCAGCCTGCCGAGCCGAATGATGCACCTCAGCCAATTCAACCCGACAATGCATCACAGGTCACTCAGGTAACGAATATACTCTCTGAAGGAGCGGCTGAACCTACGCAAGCCACGACGGTTCGGCCAACCCCAGGCCCGACTTCTGAAACGGTAACAGCATTCGGCAATGCTACTTCGTCAGAACCTGTAAGTATATCGCCTTCTCCTAGCCAAGCGACTTTCAGTCCAGTTTCTGAGGCTGTGCCGGTTTCCAGTGCGAGCAATATGGTAATGCCTCCTCCTATAGCGACTTCTCGGGCTGAGGCATTACTCGAAAACGAGCTAGAGACAACGATGAAACGGCCAAGTATCCGGCTACAATCAATGCAACAACGTTCATCGTCACAACAAGAACAGTCTATGCCGGTCAACAAAGGACGTGCGGGTGAACGGGCTGGAACAAATAAAACGTCCGATAGCAGTCCCAATTATAAAGAGCGCCTGCTCAAGGGATATCATGCTCAACTTGACGGAGCCTACGATGATGCGATGCAAGAATACCGTATAATTATAAGGAATGCACCTGAACTGCTAGATGAGGTTGTGAGTAATCTACGTGCTCTACTGAAGTTGGTACCCCGGTATACACTTGGTTATCGCGTTCTGGGAGATGCCTATATGCGCCAGGGTGAGTACTTACAGGCTATGGAGGCGTATAACAAGGCTCTGACTATGGCGAAAAAGGCAAAAGGCCAGGGCGGCAGTTAGCTAGCACAAAAGGAGTCAAATTGTGGAAACTATTCTACAACGGTTGACCGATCTTGACGAGGTTATTGGCGCAATTCTCGTCGGGAAAGACGGTTTAATCGTTACGGGGGCTTTGCACAGTGAAGATGAGGAAGTGTTGGGAGCGATGTCGGCGGCCATTTTTGGCTCCATTGGCAGTTACACGACGCAAGTTAGCAGTGGTGAGACCCGCCACGTACTTATTGAAACGGATGCGGGTACAATACAACTGACAGAAGTAGGCGATCTGATACTTGTAGTAACGACCCAGTCTCATGGTAACCCGGGACGTGTTCGCTTGGAGATGAAAAAGGCTGCCCGTCAACTATCTCAGTTAGTAGCAAGCTACTAGATAAACGAATAGGAGTAACATGGAACGTACTTTAATCATTGTCAAACCTGAAGGTGTGCAGCGAGGGCTGATTGGGCAGGTTATTTCCCGTTTTGAACAAAGAGGACTCAAGTTGGTGGGTCTGAAGTTGATACAAATTACGCCAGAACTGGCGGAACAACATTATGGAGTACACAAAGGCAAGCCATTCTATCCTGGGTTGGTCAAACACATTACCTCCGGCCCGGTAGTAGTAGGGGTACTGGAAGGGCCAAAGGCGATCAGTGTGGTGCGCACTACTATGGGCACCACAAACGCTGCTGAAGCCATTCCGGGCACTATTCGCGGTGATTACGCGTTGGAAATTGGCTTCAACATCATTCATGGCTCAGATGGGCCTGAGACGGCGACTACAGAGATTAACCTCTTTTTCAAACCGGAGGAATTGCTCAACTATAAGTTGGTCACAGATGCGTGGGTCTTTGAACAATAGCGGGGGTATTGGGAAGATGCGCCAGTGGTTTCGACTACTGGCTTTTTTCTTTTAGGAAGCACATGAAGGAGACTCTTGCGTAGAGGTCTGTTCAGCGGTGGTTCGCTGTTTTTGTGAAAGACGCCAGCAACATGTTTTGCTACGTAGACAACGCTCTTGCTCTTCTAGTGTGACAGGCGGGGTGCCCTGCATACAAAAGACCTGGTACATAGGTTCACCTGCCGCTACATCATTACCGGGAAACCACCGCTCACGATAAAATGGGCAGGCATTTTTATGTTTACGCCAATTCGAGTTTTCTGCTGGATTGATTTCAATAGTACCTACCAACAATTCTTCCTTCCTGATCTACAAAACCTGCGGTAAGATAGGGATGTACGTAGTATACCACATGCTCTGTGTAATCAAGAGAGATAAAAATAAAAGGAGTGTCACTTGTACGAACGACAACCAGAGCCAGAAGTTAAGGCAATGCTGGATGAGGTACCATGGACGATACAGCAGGCCTTTCGAGGCGTTCTCTTCACTATTGTCCCCTGGGTCGCATTTGCTTTGGTGCTATCAAGTTTAAATGGGAAACCATCTAGCACCAATACACCGCTCGCGCCGAATGTAGATCTCACTACTGCTATCGTGACGTTTATTTTTTCTGTGCTCATTGAGGGAGCTTTTCTGATTGCTCCGCTTTATTATGCGAACAAAGCATTTCGCTCAACCACTTCACACATCCGTCTTGCGCTACGGGCGCTCGGCTTTCGCGGTTTTTCCTTGGGTCGGGCACTTCCCTGGTTGGTCGTATTACTGCTAGGAATTTTTGCCGTTAACAATCTTTATCAATATGTAATTACGGTATTGCATTTGAATGTACAAACCAATGACCAGGTTCTCCTCGCACATAGCAAAGATGCTCCCCTGACGACCTATGCAACGCTGATCGCAGCGGTTATTGTTGCCCCCATTTGTGAAGAGGTGTTTTTTCGAGGGTTTGTCTTCGCAGGATTATGCCGGGGTATGCCGGTAGGCTGGGCTCTCGTTTTAAGCGCTCTTATTTTCGCCACTACACATGCCGATCCTGGCTCTTTTGTAGTGCTTTTCGCCATTGGACTGGCGCTAGCCTTTCTTCGCTGGCGCACTCATTCGATCTGGCCTGGTATCGCGCTTCATGCACTGAATAATGGTGCGGCAGCGATACTTATTGTGCTTTATATGAATGGGGTGGTAAAAGGGTAAGCTACACCTGTAACCCATCCACGTATTGATTAACAGCACGTCGGTGCCACGTGAAGGAGCCCCACGATTATAAACCTTTCCGTTGTTCATAGAGCACACGGCCTAGGACAGTGTGCGTCTATGGACCAGGTCACGATTCCCCAAAAATTAGATGCGCAACAGGCGCAGAAAGAAGAGATCATGGTACATAATGTACGACAATCGAAGCATACCACCAGCCGTCGTTCCTTTTTACGAAAGGGACTCGCGGTAGGAGCAGCAGGAACTATCGGCGGAGGGCTGCTAGCCAGTGGGATACCGGTCTTCGCAGAGGGAAGCAGTAGCAGTATCACCAAGGGAGATGTGGCAATTCTCAGGTTTCTGTCAGCAGCCGAAATTCTAGAAACCGATCTATGGCAACAATACAACGAATTGGGAGGCATCCAGGATAGCGAAGTCCCAGGTGGGAGTGGAAGTGCGATCTACACCACTGCGCTTTCAGTGCTGGATAGTGATATGGCCCAATATATCCACGACAATACTGAGGATGAGTTCAGCCACTTCACGTTCATCAACGCCTACCTGGTTGCCAAGGGTGCTGATCCCGTTAATTTGGATAAGTTCCGTACTTTGCCGAGCAGTAAGGCGACGGGTGCTCAGCAAATTGGGAGGCTCACCAACCTCATGCAGCTCACGGTAGATACCAGCTATTGGACCAAATACCGCAGCCGCACGAAGAATCCCGATTTCGGTGATACGTTCCCGCAAGCCGTTCCAGGTTTGCTTGCTGGGCAATTTCCGGCGATTCCCAGAAGCGATGACGACCTCCACCCTAAAGACCATATACAAGCGATTGCCAATACGGCGGGCTTCCACTTTGCATTTATCGAGCAAGGTGGCACGAGCCTCTACCCATCGCTGGCACAACGGGTGAGCAACGTTGAAGTGCTACGCATCTTGCTCAGTATCGGTCCTACGGAGACGGCGCACTTTCAGACATGGCATGACAAGGCGGGTAATGCGCCTCCGCTGACAGATCCTACGAATGGGCTGGTGTTTCCCGACCTCAATTCTCCTCCATTTGGTGGTGAGGACTTCCAGACGAACCTGATCATGCCGGAGCCAACTGTTTTCCTTAGCCGGAAGTTCCCGCCTGTTTCGATTGTTCGCCCAACTCAGACTCAGGGAGCTGCAATGGGTGCGTTGAAGGCTTTAACAGATGATGGGCTGTTTCGAGGTCAATCAAATGAATTCTTTGCAGTGCTAAAGGAGCTGGCAGAGGAGGCTGACGCGGCTCATCGCTGATTTTATCGGGTGGGAGCAAGCCGGACAGGCACAAGGTTTTATTCAACCACCTTACAGGGATAGATAATTCAGGATAAGCCAGAGGAGTGGAGGGGAACGGAAGGCACCCGCAGGGGGCCACCCGTCTGCCTCCACCCTTCCCCTGCCTCTACAACTATCGATCAGGCCTTCCAATTTATAAACGGAGCAATTCGAGCATACGTTGTTTGTGGTCATGCTGCTATGAATTGACGTATATCAACCTGTACGCCTGATTTTGTTGCATCTTCCACTATTTGCAGCAATCGTTCTGTGGTTTCTTCATCTACATATCCATCGCCACAATTTTGACAGACTTCAGCGGGTACAAGCTTGATTACAATAGTAGTGTTATCTCGCTCAAGCAAGATGGTAGTTGTACCTGGTTCTGTTTCTCCGTTTTTGCAAATGACACACTTCACGACTATTTTCTCCTGAAATCTGGTTCCCACAAATCAGAGCCTGGTTCAGAGACTCTTACAATATATATTTTATCTCAGTTCAGGTTTGTAGCGGAAGTTTGAGTCAGGTGAAGTTCCATATGATATGATTACGAAAAACAGTAAGGGGTTGTTATTTTATGTCAAATTCGATAGAAGCAGTGATCTGGGATCTGGATGGTGTGATTATTGATAGCGCGGAGGAGCACCGAAGGGCATGGCAGCGGTTGGCACGGGAGGAGGGCATTAGGATGACGGATGAAGACTTCTGGGCTACGTTTGGTAAGCGTAACGATGATATTTTTGCGATCATATGGGGAGATTTGCCGCCTGAGAAGGTGAAGGAACTTGCCCATCGTAAAGAGGCTTATTTCCGGGAATATATTCGCGAGACAGCGGCTCCTTTGCCCGGGGCTATGGAGTTGATGCGAGGGTTACACGAGGCGGGGTACGCGCAGGCGCTGGCTTCGTCTACGCCGATTGAGAATATCGATCTTATTGGTGAGGTGTTGGGGTTGAAACGCTATTTGACGGTGCTTGTGTCGGGCGAGACGGTGGCACGGGGCAAGCCTGCGCCTGATATTTTCCTGAAGGCGGCAAGCGAACTGGGCTTTCCTCCTGGACGTTGCCTTGTGATTGAGGATGCGGTGGCGGGTGTGCAGGCTGCGCACGCGGCGGGGATGCGCTGTATTGCGGTGGCGGGTAATCGCGATTTGCCTGGTTTACGGGAGGCGGAGTTGATGGTGAGGAGTTTGACGGAGGTGGATGTGGAGAGGATACGGGAGTTGTCTGGGCAAGATTAAGCTTGACAAGTGCGGGGGTGAATGGGAAAATACGGGCACGTTCATTATGGAGGTGTAGGGGCCCCGGTGGGTTCCACCGTCTTCAAAACGGCTGGGGGGTCGCTCGGCGCGGTCCCTGGTGGGTTCGACTCCCATACGCCTCTGCCAAGGTTCTTTCCAAGCACAATTGAGAATTTCACCCTCGCTCCGAAATGAAATGAGATTCCATCGTAACTCCGAAAAAATGGGCAGTGAACTCTAAACATTTCCAGCGTATCTCCGAAAAAGCCGAAGCACAGCCATCGCATACCTCACGTATACAAGTCTACTAATCAAAGGAAAGAGGAAATCTACCTCGCTGACGAGTTACCGAACAGCTGGTATACTGTTAGGTAACCGGTACACGAACGCATTGGGGCAAGGAAGTGAGATTATGGCTCAGAATCACCCTACTGTACAAGAAGATACGCTCGTTTATCAACTGGACGGACGAACGCAGGAGATCGTGCTCGAGACATCCGAGTGGTATGCGTGGCTCGGCATAGCTTCAATGTTCACCTTTCGCAGTGCCACTGGCACCTTCACGGCACGCAAGGAACGCGCGGGCAATAAGCGCGGAGGTTGGTACTGGAAAGCCTACCGCAAGCATGAAGGAAAACTCTTCTCGGCCTATATTGGCAAGTCGGAATCATTGACGATTGAACGTCTACACACAGTCGCGGCACGGCTGAATGGAGAGGATGGGCCCATGAAGGGCCAGATGATACACGCCCATACTCCTGAAGATTCTTCTCTCCCTGCTCTTTCACCTGCCGCACCCGTGCGCATACTGCAAGTGGAACAGACCTCTCGTCCAGTGAACGTCCATTTCTTTCATGTCCCTGCCCAGCTCACTCCGCTCGTTGGGCGCGAACAAGATATAGCACAGGTATGTGCGTTACTCCAACGTTCCGAGGTGCGCCTATTGAGCCTGCTAGGTCCTGGAGGTGTGGGCAAAACGCGCCTGGCACTTGCAGCAGCGACAGAACTCTCCGACGAGTTTGTTGATGGGGTGGTGTTTGTCTCGCTTGCTCCCATTCGTGACCCCCATCTTGTGCTATCCGCCATTGCACACGCGCTCAGGCTACATCAAGGAGCGCTAGAAGATGTGCAACACTTCTTACGCGACCGGCACCTGCTACTGGTTCTGGATAACTTTGAGCAGGTGGCGAGTGCCGCGCCTCAAATCGTGGACGTGCTGCTGGCCTGTCCTCAAGTGAGGGCACTCATTACAAGCCGTGCCGCGCTTCGTATGCAAGGTGAACACGAGTTCCCCGTCCTCCCACTGTCGTTACCTGATCTTCACACGCTTTCCCAGGTATCAGCAGATGATATGCTCGACCGCTATGCGGCAATTGTACTCTTCATGCAGCGTGCGCAGGCGCTGCTCCCACAGTTCCAGCTCACTAGGGAAAATGCGCGTACCATCGCAGACATATGCATTCGGCTGGATGGACTGCCGTTAGCGATAGAGCTGGCCGCCGCTCGTATTAAGCTCCTCCCACCACAGGCACTGCTCGTGCGTCTCTCGCAACGCCTCTCAGTCCTTACCGATGGAGCGCAAACGCTGCCTGAGCGACAGCGAACCCTTCGCAACACGCTCCAGTGGAGCTACGACCTCTTGAATGCTGACGAGCAACGACTCTTTCGACGTTTATCAGTCTTTGTTGGTGGCTGCACCCTGGAAGCAATTGCGGTGGTCTGCGGCGTGGGAGGAAGGGATCAGACCTCAGATGTGATGAGCCCCGTCTCCTTACTGCTCGATCACAGCCTGGTCTACCAGACGAAGCAGGAAGGCGAGGAGCCACGATTGGCAATGCTGGAAACAGTACGAGAGTACGCGCTGGACTGTCTAGAGGAGAATGGTGAAACTGAGCACATTCGGCGTACCCACGCGCTGTACTACCTCACGCTAGCTGAGGAGATTGCCCCGCATGTAAGAAGGGGAGGACAACAGCTTCGATGGCTGAGGCGGCTCACAGAGGAGCAAGAAAACCTGCGGGCGGCGCTTGGTTTTCTCGTTGAACACCGGGAAGCAGAACTGGCTGTGCAGTTGAGCGGAGCACTGTGGTGGTACTGGGTCAATCGTGGCTACTTCAGCGAGGGGCGCGCCTTTCTTGCAGCATCTCTCGGACTGCCCCACAGAGGCAAGCGTACACGAGCGCGAGCCAGAGCGCTGTGCGGTGCGGGAGAATTAGCTCTGCGCCAGGGCAACTATCAAGTCGCTACCGCTTTGCTTGAAGAGAGTGTCGCCAGCTACCGAGAGTTGGGAGAAACACGTGGTCTTGCTGAGGCCCTGCTCCACCTGGGACTCTCACTAGCCTATTTGCAGCGATTTTCAGAGGCCCGCACACTGATTGAGCAGAGCATCACCCTGAGTCGTGAGACGGACGATACATGGTTACTCGGGCATGCACAGGACAGTTTGTCACGGCTCGCCTGGGAACAAGGCGATATCGAAACGACGCGCGTCCTCGCGGAGAAAAACTTGCAACTGGCTCCCCTGCTAGGCGAAATACGGGCGCAGATCAGTCCCCGCAAGCTCCTGGCAATGGTCGCGCTCGTTGAAGGAGACTACAGCCGCGCTGCAGCCCTTGCCGAGGCTCTGCTCGCCATCTCCCAGGAGGTGAGTGACCGAGAATCCGAGTTCAGCGCACTCTCTACACTCGGAACCGTCGCATTGCGGCAGGGTGATCATGCACAGGCGAGCGCACTATACAACAGATGCTTGAACGTTGCTTCCGAAAGCGGCAGCACCCGCAACAGCAGCATATCGCTCGCGCGTTTAGGGGAAATCGCCTACGAGCAGGGCAACTATGCTCTGGCCGCCGAGCGCTATCGCGAGAGTCTCTCCCCCGCAGGTGCATTCGAGGACAAAGAAGTCGCCGGAGTGACATTCCTCGGGTTGGCGCGGGTCGCGAAAGCCGAAAAGCAGTACTGGCGAGCGGCGCACTTGCTTGGAGCAGCAAAGGCGCGCATAAACACACGCACCGACCTGGATGCGCTAGCCTACATAGCATACGAGCGTGACGTGGCGGCTCTGCGAACCTACCTGGGTGAAGAGGCATACACCCAGGCATGGGACGCAGGGAGCAGGATGACGCCAGAGCAGCTACTCACTGTACCAGAACCGACGCAAACCGCGACGTTCAATGTGTCACCGATGTATCCTGATGAACTCACCGAACGTGAAGTGGAAGTGTTGCGCCTCGTCGCCAGTGGATTGACCGATGCCCAGGTCGCCGAACAGTTCGTTATTAGTCCACGCACAGTCCAGGGACACCTGCGCTCCATCTACAGTAAGATACAGGTCAATTCACGCAGCGCTGCAACACGATACGCGGTCGAGCGCAAACTTATTTGAACCATTACCCGCTCTTCTTCTCCTCACTTCGCCTAAAACCGTTTGAGAAGCTTCTATCCCAGTTCAGAGAACAGGTAATGCCAACACGTAATTCTGCCGATACGGATACCTCGCCAAGTCAGGTACTCTCTGTATAGAAAGATGTTAACGTCAGTAAACAAGTCGCAAAAACAAGGAGTCAAATCTATGTCAACAGAACAAAATATGCTTGTCGCTCGCCGTATCGGTGAGGAACTCTTCAACCAGGGCAACTTGAGCGTAGCCGATGAGCTGATCGCGCCAAACGCGATCGATCACAATGAATCGCCGGGAACGGACTGCCGCGAGCACTTCAAGCGCGTCGTCACCATGCTGCGGAGTTCATTTCCCGACCTGCACCTGCAGATTGAAGATGTGCTCGCCGACGAAGAGAAGGTCGCCGTGCGTATCACGATGACTGGGACCCATAGTGGTCCTGGCGCATTCTTTGGTATTGCTCCTTCTGGCAAACGCTTCCACATCCAGCAGATGCGCTTTGCCCGCTTCGCAAACGGCCAGATGACGGATAGTTGGGCAGTCATAGATATGCTCGCGTGGATGCAGCAACTTGGTGCCATTCCTGCTCGCGGGAGTGGTGAAGCGCTCATTCGAGGGCAATGATCGATCCTCTGACCACAAGACAGGCAACGCACAACTTGAACGCGCGCAGTGCGCTGCCTATCTTCCCTTCCCGAAGCCCCGGCACATCATCTTGGCATAGTTGAGGAAACAAACGCATGTCAGTAGAAGCAAACAAGGTCATCGTGCGTCGAACGTTCGAGGAGATCTTTAACCAGGGCAACCTCGCGCTTGTGGAGACATGGGTGGCAGCGACCTTCCTGAACCATGCAGCCCCCGTCCATATGCTGCCGGGGCCGGAGTCTCTGAAAGAGCATGTCGTTCTGCTTCGCATAGCTTTTCCCGATCTGCACTTCACGGTCGAGGAGCTGATTGCGGATGAGGAACGCGTCGCAGCCCGGGTAACGTTCGGGGGCACTCACAGAGGAATGTTCCGGGGATTCCCTCCAACTGACTAGTCAGTTGTCCAATCACAGATGCATATGGTCCGCTTTGTTAAAGGGAAGGTAGTAGAACACTGGGCCGTGAGGGACGACCTGGGTTTGATGCAGCAGCTCGGTATTGTTCCTTCGTCAGGACAGGTCAGTTCGTCGTGATCGCTTGTTGCAAGCATCTGGCCATCTTCCAGGTAGACTTGCAGTGGAAAGACGTTACACCAGTCAAGGTGTGACGAACACGAGTTAAAAAAGGAGCCAAACACATGTCTACAGAAAACAACGGATCATCTGAACAGAACCAGGATGTTCTTTTTCGCGTCATTGAAGAGGGTTTCAATAAGGGCAATTATGCCGCCCTGGATCCACTCTTCACAACCTCTTACCGGGAACACCAGTTTGGGTTGAAGACCACATTGGAAGGATTGAAAGAGGACATTTCCTATCTGCGTACTGGTTTTCCAGATTTTCATCTGACGATTGAAAATAGCATCGCGGACGCAGATACAGTATGGATACTCATGACAGCTCGCGGCACCAATCGCGGCCCCTTCATGGGACCGCCTACCGGCAAACCGATCACCATTACGGTCATGGATGTCTGTCGATTTGAAAACGGGAAGATTGTAGAACACTGGGGTGTTCCTGATCGCTTTGCTGTGCTGGCGCAACTCGGTCTGCTTCCACAGCAAGCAGGGGAGAACGTAGAGTGCTCGTAGCTGGATAGGGAGCCCGGTGCCAGCAACTATAGCTCCTACATGGACACTTCAGTCATCATCTGGACGTAGTAGCTATAGTAGCGTACTTGAAAAGTACTTACTTTTTTCAAATTTACCCTGGAATCACTCACTTTTTTCGGAGTTAGCATGGAATATATCGGGGGGTTCGAAGAGCTTTTTGCTGACTTCGTGCTCATTTCATTTCGGAGTTACGCTGGAATGCTCAGTTGAAAAGAATTTGTCATGTGCCGGATGGCATAACTTTAGAAAAGCCAAACTATAATTATCCCCAAAAGTTGGAAAGGGCAATAAGGTAAAATAGCTGTTGCAATTCGTTACTTTTGTGTGAGAAACACTGGCGAAGGAGAAGAATGTACCCGTCTGGTGACTTCTCGCAGTATCTCACGCAGAATCGGTTCCGCAGAGCGGATCAAACCATCGCAGAAGCGTTCGCCACGAGAATAAAGAAATACGATATCTAACAAATCTTGCGTGGCATACTCTGCACAAGAACCACCTTCTTTCACACTATTTATGATTGGGTTCGC
This sequence comes from uncultured Chloroflexia bacterium, assembly GCA_963778375.1. Taxonomy (GTDB): domain Bacteria; phylum Chloroflexota; class Ktedonobacteria; order Ktedonobacterales; family Ktedonobacteraceae; genus CAVZTX01. Next base: position 14,441 of record CAVZTX010000027.1, read on the forward strand.
CCATTTCCAGGCTTCACCTATGTCTCCAGCGTGACGTTGGTAAGCACCATCAACACATTGTGCAAGTTCTAAAAAATCGCTGCTTTGGTCAGCCTGCTCCGGATCGTCGATATATCCAATTCCCAAAGCATACTCTGGTGGTCCCCAAGGTAATGGATTGGCTAGTAGTTTCTCAGCCAAACCTAGTGGCCAATGTTCGCATTTTTTGGCCAGGCATACTTCATCGTTTATTTTGCTCAAACCTTCTACCCTTCTTTCTTTTTCTTGTTTAGACTGATGTCACTGCAGATATTTTCTGCGATGGAAAAGGAAAATGTTCAGATAAAGTATTTTGTCATTTCCGAAAACTTCCTAACATAACTGGATAGACTCCCCTGAAAATGGGGTGTGGCATAACATTTTCATCTTTCGTGGTGAGCCAAAGGCTCATGACTAACTTTGGAATTCACACACTTTATCGAATATCCCGAGCCATAAACCGAATAGTAACACCTCAGAGCATTAACCCATTCGATCCATGCAACGATCGCAGCCATTCGTCGCGGGCTGCAGTTCTGACTTCCAGCACACCTTTTCGCCTGCTAGATCGGTTGATTTTCCGTCTCCTGGTCTCGCCTTCGATCTGGGCATAGGTTTTGTAGTGCTGGCATAACAGGTTAATATCACGAACGGTAACCATCAAGTAGGCTTTTTCCATTGTGCGTTTCCTCTCCCTTGTTAACATAGCACATCACGCTTATATCCCCTGATAGTAACTTTCTAGAGGATTGGAGACGCATTGATCCTTCACAGCCAAGTTAACCTCTCAATTTGAGAGCAAGAATCAGATAGCCCTGGTTAGCTTGATGGACTATACTGAGGTCCCTACCCGCTACTCATTATCACTCAGAAGGAGGTAAAGGCTAAATCATGAAGAAAGACCAGTTGCTGAAAAAGTTGGAGGAGGCATGGGCGAGGCTCAAGGAGTCATACACAGGCTTGTCGGATTTCCAGTTGATGGAGCCTGGCGTCATGGGCGAGTGGTCGATCAAAGATATCCTTGGGCACGCGACTACCTGGGAGGAGGAGGCGCTGAAGTATTTGCCGCTGATCCTCAGCGGAGGTAGGCCACCACGATACATCCAGTTTGGCGGCATCGATGCCTTCAATGCGCAGATGGCGGAACAGAAACGAGACATGGCGCTCTCCGATGTCCTGAGGCAATTGGATGAAACACACCGCCGACTCATCGACTATCTCCAAAGCGTGCCAGAAGAGCAGTTCACACGGGAGACACGCTTCCGGCATCGTCTGCGGCTCGATACCTACAGTCATTACCCTTTGCATGCTAAAGCAATACGTGAATGGCGGGAGCGGCTAGCTGAATAAAGGGATATTAGGAAAGAAATAGGTTTCTTTTAGCAGACATGGACTATAATACTTGAAGGGATCGCCGTCGTGAATAGGGTGCATCCGTTCGAAGATCAAAGAGGAACCTCATGTTAGTTCACATTATTGCCGATTATGGTCAAGGTGATCTGGCCTTTGCTGAAGTGGTGCAACGCATCAAAAACTCGTTGCCCGATGCCGAGCCGGTGCTTACTCCTGTTCCACCTTTTGCGACGCTGGCTGCCGGATTTTGTATTGCCCAATTAGGCTTGAATACGGCTCCTGCTGGCACCCTTATTTATCATAATGTGGCCCCACGCCAGGATGACGAGGAGGCACGTACAGGCAATGCCGGGGAGCGACTGGCCTTTGCCCGTTTGCCTACGGGTGTACGTGTGATTGGGGTGAATGCAGGCCATACCTATTCGTTCATACGCGAGGTAGCCGAAGAGATCCGTTGGGCTGCCGTTCCGGCAGAAGGCTCCCAGTTTCGTTCGCGTGATCTTTTTCCCCGAGCGGCTGCTGCCATTGCCCTAGGCCAGCCCGAGGCACTTGCAGAACCTATTGACCGGCAAGATATACCTTCTATAACTGAGCAGCGCATTGCCTATATTGATGGCTACGGCAATCTAAAAACGACGATGAAATATGGGCAATGGAAGGAAGTGAAAGGCTCCTCCATCTCTGTGCGTATCGGCAATGTGGAGCAGGAAGCTCTCGTGAGCGATGGCACCTTTGACGTCAAGGTTGGGCAATTGGCGTTTGCACCTGGAAGCAGCGGGTGGACTACTCCTCAAGGGGAAGAGGTGATCTGGATGGAACTGTTCCTGCGTGGAGGCAATGCCTGGGAAGCCTTCGATCATCCCCCCATTGGGGCCAGCATCCACACTCCCCAGGCAGGTAACACAGTATGAATACGAGAGATGAGCTTGAAGCGACTTTTGGTCCTTCTGCGAGGTACTCCGACCATACAGCGGGTCAGACAATCACCTATTGCGTTGATAAGGAGATACATACAGGAACCATTCTGTATGTGTGCGCCCCAGCTATGACTGAGACAGGCAACTGGCTCCCAATATGTTATGTCGTTGAGCGTGCCGGTACTAAATCTGCCTGGCTGGATTATGTGATCCCATCAGAAATTGTCACGAGTTCCTCAAACTCGTTGTACTGACTTTGTGAGACATCCTTTTTAAAACTACTAGCTTCATCTCCCCGCAATGTCAAGGTAGCCTATTCACTAACGTGAGTGCATCGAGGTGTATTGCGTCACAATGGATAATTCCGCCCATCGCTCTTTCAACATAGTCGCTAATGTACGTAAGGCCCATTGTTCTCCAGCGGCGTGTCCAATGATGGTGACGTTCATGTTCGTCTGCTGAACGGCATTGCGAGCGGACTGACGAAATTGGCCCGTGATATAGAGGTCTATGGAGTGTGTAGCAGCTTCTCGAATGAGTGCGTCAGTCATTGCAGCGACGACGGCGAGGCGATGCACCGTTTCTGTGTAGCGCGTTTCGATGCTGGGAGCAGTGCCAAAGATACCTGCAAGGGTTGCACTAACATCGTTAAGGGTTGAGGGTGGAATGTCCCCAAACATGCCATAGGGAATGCTTTCTTTATAGGCAAATGGGGTTGGATTGCTGATACCGAGGGCGGATGCGAGACGTGTATTCCAGCCAAAGGTGAGAGTGAGGTCGAATGCAAGATGATAGGCTAGGATGCCGACATCTTCTGGTAACGTTTGAAGGTCAAGTTGCCAGGGGCGATGCAGGAAGAGGGCGTCAAGGTGCTGGCGTTTGACCCATTCCCCGATATTTGACCATGGCTCGATAGCCAGGCCGATACGGTGTACTGGACGAGATGAGAAGCGATAGATACCATTCTGGTCGTTTGGGAAGTGTGAACTCTCAAGGATGCTATCAAGATAGGAGGCTATGATAGTGAGTGAGACGGGCATGGAATAATCGCTCCTCCAAATTCATTTAGCTGGAACATGAAGGATGTTTACTTCATGCTACTTCTGAAAGAGCACGCGCTGCACAAAAGCTATCACATCAGCGATCACCTCATCTTGATTCGTCTCGTTAAAGATCTCGTGCAGCGCTCCAGGGTAAATATGCTCCTCAAAGCGGGTTCCACGCAGGTGTTCAACAACAGGACGGGTGGCGGCAAGAGGGACCAGCGGGTCGAGTTCGCCATGAATCCACAACAGCGGGAGGTTTCCATAGGATGGCCCGGTCTCGATGGTGTCTAGCTCGCGTTTCATAGCTTCAAGCATGGGACGCTTGAAAGGGCCGTGCCACACTAGCGGATCACTTGCGTAGGCTTCTCCAACCGAGGTGTCGCGCGAGAGGACAGCCGGGTCGAGAGGAATGTCGGGAATAGGATCCAACGAGAGCAGTTGCTCCACCATTGCACGCGACCCAAACATTGGCCCGGAGAGGACTAGTGCAACCAACTCGTTGCCGTAACGCTGCCCATACCGTGCCGCGATCATTCCGCCCATGGAGTGGCCGATGAGTACCACGGGCAGACCGCTGTACTTCTCCAAGGCCTGCTGCGTCACCGTGTGCAGATCGGTAATAATCTCCTCGAAGTCCTCAATTAGCGCACGTTCGCCCTCTGATTTTCCGTGCCCCTGATGGTCAGGCCCGACGACTGCTGCACCGGCCTGACGAAGCGCCTCAGCGACGTGGCTATAGCGACCAATATGTTCACCATACCCATGTGCCAATACTGCTAGCCACTGCGCGTGCTCGTTGGGCCACTCTTGAACGGTGATGCGCCCATGTTGGCCATCGATTGTCCACTGCGTTGTTTCTGGCATGCCAAACGCTCCTTACTAGGGTACCGTTTTTAGTTCTAATTGCTTGCTTTCCACACTTTGCGCCAACCTGTTTCTCTTCCAGGGCCATCCGACCTGAACGCAGAAGTAGCAGAGGACCGCGAAGAAGACTGAGATCAGGGTCGTATGGACGAGGGCGGCTAGCATTTGGCCGATGGTCCAGACGTTGATAAGTCCACTTATGGCTTGCAAGGTAATCAGAACGAAGGCCCACGAGGCACCTAGAACAAGATCACGGCGCTCACGATAAGCGCGAAGAACAATAACGAGCAAGCAGAGCATGAACAGCCATAGCAGTCCGGCGGCGTAACGATGGAGGACCTGGATACCGGCTAACGAGGACAAACCGGGTAGATAGGTCGAGCCGCACAAAGGAAGAGATGTACCACAGCCTGTCACCGCTCCGGTGTGTTCGACCAGGGCACCTGTATACACGACAAGATAGGTGTAGACGGCCAGGCCCCAGACAGGAAGTTGCAGCCGGGAAACTGCTGGTTGTATGTTCACTCGTCCGTTTTGTGGCTCCCGTCTCACCTGGAAGAGACGGATGGTCAAGAGAATGACGCTGGCAAAGGCGATCAAGGAGAGGCCAAAGTGGACGGAAAGGATCCAGTTGAGCGCGAGCGTTCCTTCAAACATGACGGTGAGCGCACCTAACGCGCCTTGCAGGATGACAAATAACAGGCTGAGAAAGGCGAAGAGTTTGACGCGAAAATCTGAGCGATACATGAGCCAGGCCCATACGGTTAAGATAAGCACTAAGGCTCCATCAAGGCTTGAGATGATGCGATGACTGTATTCAATTATGCCCGCGACTGTGATCACGCCGGGAATAATTTGACCGTGACAGAACGGCCAGGTATTGCCACATCCGTGACCAGAGCCTGTTGTTGTGACAAGCACGCCCAACAAGATGACGAAATATGTGGCGATGGAGGTGATGATGGCAAATATTCTGATGAGACGCTGCATATTCATTGCTTCGTTTTCCACTTCTCGGGTGTACGTCGCTGTACACACAATAGGATTGCTAATAATAACTCAGGTCTTATAATAACGGAAGATGGGCGAATCGTCAAAGTGTTTTATGTGAGTTGCCGTATTCACAAAACCGGTGTCAACTTGCAGAGTTATTGTGTTTATTATTTTCTCCATCTTGCTCACCCTCTGTTTGCTTGGGAAGAGGAACTGATTTCGCAATTTTCTCCTGAGTATTACGCAATTCCGCAAGTGCGTCATGCATCTGCTGCACCCAACCCATGTTTTCAGTCTCCAAGATTTGCTCTGTGGTACTGACAAGCTGCTCAAAGCTTTCTGTGTGTCTATTTTGTGGTAAGCCTATCCATAAATGCTTCGCGTTGTTCAGGTTGGATGCAGTTTGATTGTACTTTATCAGTGTGTACTCTACCTGCTGGTACTGCAAATATGAGGCAAATGCAGCAGCCAGTGCCCCTGTCAATGCAACCACCGGCTCAAATCCTAACGCAGCTAAAAGAGTGCCTACCCCACCAGCAATGAAAATCCACCAGTAGTTTCGCTTTAACTTTTTCGCTAAGGTATTTGATCTACCTCGAAAGAAAGTAAGCTGATCGCCAATACGTATAGACATGTAACGCTCAGGGGTGAGCTTGCTATACCCATCATCTTTTGCCTCCGCACCGTACATCTTTGGAGGAATGGGACCATTATATGGCTGTAATGCTGCGACATTTATCTCGGTTTGCATCAAATGGCGACTGATATCTGATATCTTCTCTGTAAATTTTTCTTGGGGTGTCAGTTTCGGCTTTCCATCATCAGACGAAACTGCTGATCGCCCGACTTCTTTTTTATATTCTCCCGTTTCGGTACGGTAGCGATAAATCTCACGTTTAATGGCTTCAGCACTCGCACGCAGCAGTATCCACTTATTGCCTGGAGTAAAGCGACTGGTACCTGCAATAAGAATAGAAACAATAATCGGCAAGAGCACAATAGTGTAGTGAATAATCCAATTGAGTGAGGCATTGGTAGTAAGTATACTGGTCTGCTTCAAAAGTACCTGAGTCACCACTATTGCTGTAGCAAGCAACCCCACTCCCAAAATCCAATCTTGCAGACCAAGAAAACTTTTCTGTTGTTTGTTGGCATTCTCATCATAGAGCGCGAAAAGTTGCCAGGCGTGTGAGAGGATATCGCTGCGATTGAGCAGTTGCTTTAATAATTTCTCAAATTGCTCGATTGGGCCTTCGAGTGGAAACAGGTGAATATCACCTTTCTCGATAATCTCGGTCAATTCTGGGTCAAGAATAGCAAGCCCATTCTGCTGTTGTGTTTTTTTCTTCTGAGAACGTCCGAACAAGATGCGTTTCTTACGCTGCTCCTGCTGTTCATTCTTCTTTCGCCACAACCTGGCAATTTCATCCGCACTTCGATCACTCCCCTCGATGACAATAATAGGCCAGCCCTTTTGAACACTGTGCCATGCCTTGTGCATGGCAATCTCCTCACCATTCACAAGAATCGTCACAAGGGGGATGCGTTTACCTTCTTCACCTCTGCTTAATTCATCGGCTAACTGATACATCAAAGCGGTTTCGTCACCCCATTTGTCACCTCTCATCAAGGCAAAGTGAGAATGGTTTGGATCGAGTGGTGTATGTTCAGATTGAGAATTATGAGCAGGCGGTCCTGGATAGGTCACGAGATCAGCAGGTAATACACCTAGTAGGGTAGTTTTGTAGCCACGCTCGGCAACACCCTGCCCCATCATAGCCATAATACCGGCCTGTGTTCCGCCATCGATAATCAATGCTTCCTCTTCGACCGCGACACGTGCGATACCCAGATTAGACAGGAGCTTGAGACGGGCATTCAAAGATTCATCGAGATTACTCGGCTCCCCCAATGACGAGGATGAGTGCCTTTGGTTTTCGAATGCCGAGCGCTTTGATGACCTGGTCAGCAGAGGCAGTAGGTGGCACAGTGACCGCCAGGGCAGTATGTCCATTAGGGAATTGTATTTCTTGCCTGTTCAATCCTTGGCTTGCTTGTATCATAGGCTGGACAGGTTGCATACTATCCATCAATTGCCTCCTATTACATATCTTTGTGAATGAAATGGAAGAAAATGATAGTGACTCTACAGTGTCTTTATTGTAACATGAATGAGAAAATTTCCATAGACGGTATTATTGAGCTATTCCAAGATAGGGTTTGTGCTATACTATTCGGAAATCACTGTTTGGTTCAGGAGGAAGCATGACACGCAAGGGCTGGCTGTTGTTCATCGCGATGTCGGTGATCTGGGGAATTCCTTATCTGTTCATCAAGATTGCAGTGCGGGAACTTGATCCAACCGTGGTGGTATTTGCTCGTGTGGGAATCGCTGCTGTGGTTCTGCTGCCTGTCGCAGTCCAACGAGGGGTGTTGCGACAGATGCGTGAGCGATGGCTTGTGGTTGCTGCGCTTGCTTTGGTGCAGATTGCCGTGCCGTTTCTATTGATTAGCTACGGTGAGCAGCATATTGCATCATCGCTCACCAGCTTACTCATCGCTGCCGATCCCTTACTTGTTGTGCTATTTGCGCTCCGCTTTGATCCAAGTGAGCGGGTTAACGGGTTGCGACTGATTGGGCTGCTGGTGGGCATGGGAGGTGTGATCACCCTGCTGGGTTTCGACGTTGGTGGAGATAAGCAAAGATTGCTGGGTGCAATTTTTGTCCTGCTCGCCACTGTGGGTTACGCTGCTAGCGCTCTGCTCATCAAACGGCCGACTATTGCTGCTCTACCTAATCTAGGGGTGGTGACGGTTATGTGTATCACCACGACTATTGTGCTATCACCGCTGGCTCTGACAAGGCTTCCCGGCAAGATACCGAGTGTGGAGGTGATAGTAAGTCTGATTGTGCTTGGTGTGATCTGCACGGCGGTGGCATATCTTGTCTACTTCGCCCTCATTGCTGAGGTTGGAGCCAGCCGCGGTACCGTCATCACCTATGTTAATCCGGCTGTCGCTGTGCTTCTCGGCGTCATTTTACTCGGCGAGCCGCTCAATGTGGCTATTATCGTGGGGTTTCTGTTGATTATTTTGGGGTCATGGTTGTCTACAGGAGGAGCTTTACCGCCGTCGGTGAGGCAGCTCATTCGACTTCCTGGACGGCAAGAAACCAGGCGAGAAGTTGGAGTTGCCAGGCAGGACACTTCTCGTCAACGATTGTGAGAGTACAAAGCCAGTAGGTATGCGGTAGGTGACTTGTAAAGCTATTTCCTTGCTGACCTTTTTGTGTGCTATACTCATGAGTGTTGGGGGATTGGGGGTGAAATACCCAACGGTAAGGGAAGGATACTATGCCCAGAGCATCGCAGTATACGCTCATCTGGTCGCACGAGCACCAGCACTATGAGATCCTCATCCATGGGCAACGAGAGCACTGTTTTCCTCGGGGAGAAGAGCCAACATGGCAAAGATGGTTGTCCGAGCACACTGCGTTTGCGTTTCAGGGGCAAGCAGGAAGACTTTCAGTCCTCAAAGAAGCCCGATCACGTGGGGATGGCTATTGGTATGCCTATCGCACGCAAGATCGGCATACCCGCAAACGCTATCTCGGACCCACGGCCAATGTGTCGTTCGCACGTTTAGAGGAGGAAGCGGAAGCGCTTACAAATGAAGCCGCACGTGCCTCTCTTGGACCCTTGAGGACACCGTATGAGACCTCGATTCACCAAGCGGGAACTGGGCAGCCGAACGCGCAGCCTCAGGACGTGCAGAGGGCGATCCTGCTCTCTCCTAAGCTCTCTCGCCCCCGTTTGTCACCTTCGCTTGTGGAGCGCGAACGCTTGCTCAACGAATTGGATGCGGTACGTTCTCATGGTCTGACGTTGCTCTCTGCTTCTGCTGGCAGCGGGAAGACCACACTGCTTTCCGCATGGGTGGCCGCATCATTGCAGCCGCAGGCAAACGGGAGAACGACGGGACGTGTAGAGCGCAGGGAAGCCGAACAAGCTGTCGCCTGGCTCTCCCTTGATGAACTAGATAATGATGCGATACGCTTTTGGGTCTCGATCATTGCGGCACTACGTACCTGCCTGTCGAAGATTGGGCAGGAGGCTTTAGCCATGCTGCATTCGCCCCAGTCCCCCCCTCTCTCGACCATCTTGACCTCCTTGCTTAATGAGGTCGTAGAGGAGGGGTCCGAAATCATCCTCATCCTGGATGACTACCATGTGATCGAGGACCAGAGCATTCACGAGAGTATGGTCTACTTGCTCGATCATTTGCCCTCCAATCTGCACCTGGTACTTGCCACGCGCACTGATCCCGAGCTTCCCCTCTCAAGGTTTCGCGTTCGTGGTCAGATGATTGAGATCCGCGACCGTGACCTGCGTTTTACCCAAGCAGAAACGGCCAGCTTTCTGACACAGGGGATGGGCTTGCCTCTCTCAGAAGAAGATGTGGCTACTCTGGAACAACGTACTGAGGGCTGGATCGCGGGTTTGCAACTAGCGGCGCTCTCCATGCGCAGGCGACAAGACCCTTCTGCCTTTGTGAAGGACTTTGCTGGTAGCCACCGCTTCTTGCTGGACTATGTGCAGCAAGAAATTCTTACGAGGTTGCCGGGAACACTGCAAGACTTTCTGCTCCAAACATCGATCCTCAGCCGCATGAATGCCGCCTTATGCCAGGCCGTCACTGCGCTGCCTTCGCAGCAGACCAGTCAGGAGATGTTAGAGGCATTGGAGCGGGCAAACCTCTTTGTGGTGCCACTCGATGAGCAACGGCAGTGGTACCGTTTTCATGACCTCTTTCGCGAGGCGCTGCGCACTCGTTTGCAAGCGAGCCAGCCGGACCTCATGCCGCTCCTGCACATCCGGGCGGCATGTTGGTATGAAGCTGCGGACGAGCTGCGGGAGGCGATTGCGCACGCGCTGGCCGCGCCTGACTATCCTCTGGCTGCCTCCTTGATGGAGCAGGCAGCTCCTCACTTCTGGCTTAGTGGGGAAGCAAGAACCGTCCACACCTGGACGCTGGCCCTACCAATTGCTGTCATGCGTGCGCATATCCGCCTGGCTCTAGATGCCGCTCTCCGTTTGCTCAGCTCCGTCACGATTGGTACCCCAACCGTACATACTAGCATACAGACTCAGGTGGAGCGCACATTTACGCGTATGGAAGACATACTGCGGAGAAAGACCGAACTGGCGCTCTCGGAGGCAGAGGTGGCGTTGATCCACAGGCGTCTGCACGTGCTCCGGGCCTTGGTCGAGGTGGCAGTGATCATCAAGCGTGACGACCACGAGCGCCTGCGCCATCTCGCTCAAGAGGTAGAAGCTCTGCCCCAGGATGAGGAGACAAACTGGAATATGATCCCGCTCTACTTCACCTTCTGGCTGACTGCGCTGCTCCGGGATGAGGGAGCTTCTTTGATACCACAGTTGCTTCCAGCGAAGCAGAGGATGATGAAGTCGGGAGACTTACTGGTAACGACCCGCGTCATGGGCTGGCTGGCTTTTGCCTATACCCAGGCTGCACAGTTGCATCTGGCTCAACAGGAATGCCTGGAGGCACTCGCCTTGATTGAACAGAGCGGTGCGAGCACTATCATGGCAGGATATTTGTATCATTTCTTGTTCCAGATTTCCTACGCCTGGAATTGGCTGGAGGAGGCATCTAACTGGCTCCAGCGTTTGCGGCGTATCGCACATGACTGGCAAGAGTCCGATCTGGTAGTTAGGGCAGAGTTATTGTCAGGGCGGCTCGCGCTAGCCAGGGGGAATCTGGAGAACGCGCAACAGGCACTGCAAAGGCTCGAAGCTCTGATTGAGCAGGAGGGGTTTGCTAACCATGCTCCCGGGATGATCGCACTTCGCGTGCAATGGTGGCTAGCTCAAGGAAACCTGGCTGAGGCGTCAGAGTGGGCAGCGCAGACAATACTCTCCCTGGATGCATGGAACCCCTTGCGCAAAGGGGAAGTGCTGATGCTCGTGAGTGTCTATCTCGCGCAGCAGCAATACGCTAAGGCGGTCGAGACGCTGGAGCGATGGAGTCGGCATCTTGACCGTCAAGGGGATATCGACACAGCAATCGAATTTCTGGTTCTGTATATGGTGGCCCTGCACCAGAGTGGGAAGCGAGAGCAAGCGATGCGCGTCGCAGCTCGCCTGTTTACAATGACGGAGCCAGAGGGATACATCCGTGTGTATCTAGATGCAGGTGAACCCATGAAACGGGTACTCAAGATGCTCCTGGAAGCTCCACAAGATGACGAATCCGGTGCTCTGGCTGTTCCCATCTTCAGGTCCTACGTTTTGCGCTTGCTGGCTGCTTTCGAGCAGGAGGAACGGAGGTCCACTCAGGAAAGAGATGCATCACGTGCCAGCACGCAAAAGGTCTTAGTGCAACCACCGCACGGCACCGTCCAACGAGAGCTCATCGATCCATTGAGTCCCCAGGAACAACGGGTGTTGCGTCTGCTAGTCGCCGGGCAGACGTACGCGGAGATGGCAGAGGCGCTGATCGTCTCCCCCAATACGATTAAGACGCAAGTCAGCAGCATCTATCGTAAGCTGGGCGTGAGCCGCCGCACCGAAGCCATCGAGTCGACCCAGCGCCTGCACCTCCTCTAATCGCATATCCGCCAGACGAGTCTCTGCCTGTTGTAGAATACCGGTCTCCACCCAATCCCCCAACACTACTGCACTATCACCCGCTCAATCATGAACTCCGGTGATGCTAATGCTTCACCTCCCAGCTATACTTTTCTCAGAAAGTAGAGCGCAATAGGCCTGCATGAAGGAGATCACGAATGCACTATAGTATCCGCATCAGAGGGCATTTAGACCCGTCATGGCAGGAGTGGATGGAGGGATTACAGATTGTGCATGAGCCAGATGGCACGTCTCTGCTGATCGGTACTCTCCAGGACCTTCCAGCCCTCTATGGAGTGCTCGCCAAGATCGGCCGTTTGAGTTTGACCCTGCTCTCGCTTGAGAGCGGAGACCCGACGAACAAAGAATGAAAAGGAGCATCTATGCACGACGTCACCTTCCAAGACAACACATCGCTCGTATTCGATCAAAAGGGTGAGGGCCGGAGGACGCATGCGATCACGAAGCTGACACGACTACTTCTGATCTGTGGTCTGATCGCAGGGCCTTTCTACATCGTCGTGGGCCTGATCCAGGCGCTCACTCGTCCAGGATTCAACATCCTGCGTCATGATCTCAGCTTGCTTGCCAATGGAGGTCTGGGATGGATTCAGATCACCAACTTTGTGGTGACTGGCCTGCTGGTCGTAGCTTTCGCGATCGGATTGCGGCGGGCATTGCCTGCCGGTCCTGGTCGGATCTGGGGGCCGATCCTCCTAGGCATTTACGGTATAGGACTGATCGCGGCAGGCTTCTTCACGGCTGATCCAGCCTTTGGTTTTCCCCCTGGGACTTCAGCTTCCGCTCACACCATCAGTTGGCATGGACTTCTGCACATCATTACCGCTGGGATCGGATTTCTGGGGCTAATCGCAGCATGTTTCGTACTCGTCCGCCGGTTTACTTCTCAAAAACAACGGGGATGGGCGGCATACTCACTCGCAACAGGTGTAATCTTCTTTGCGGCCTTTGTGGGAGTCGCCACGGGATCGGGCCAGACCTGGAGCGTCATTAGCTTCTGGATCGGGGTCGTGTTCGCGTGGACATGGATCTGGACACTAGCAATGAAGCTTTTGAGGGAACATACCTCTGCATCGAGCTAAGAGTGCCAGCAATTCTGGTGGCCTAAGACCAAAGAAAAAAGATTGTCCGAAGATAGGAGAATGTTATGAGATTTCGTGGTATCATCCAGTTGAGTGGCAAGACCGCCACCGGTATCTCGGTTCCGGCAGAGATCGTTGAGAGGCTCGGATCCGGCAAGCGACCACCGGTTCGCGTTACCATCAACGGTTACACCTATCGCAGCACAGTGGCTCCTATGGGTGGAGAGTTCATGCTTCCAGTGAGCGCCGAGGTTCGCGAGAGTGCCGGTGTCGCCGCAGGTGACGAGGCGGATGTCGATATTGAACTCGATGCAGAGCCTCGTGAGGTGACTGTGCCACCCGATTTCATGGATGTGCTCGACCGTGATGCGGATGCCAAGCAATTCTTCGATAGGTTGTCCTATAGCAATAAGCAGCGGGTCGTGCTCTCAATTGAGGGAGCTAAAACAGCCGAGACGAGGCTTCGACGCATCGCCAAAGCTATGAGCGACCTGCGGGAGGGACGAATCTAGTGCTAAGTACATCACTTTCAAGGTCACCACCACAACGCGCGACACGGATGCTCTCATGAGTGAGGGTCTCAGGCTAGGGATTCGGCCATTTGAATCCAACATCTTTTAGAGACTACAAACAAGTAGCAAAAAGGAGAATTACGCACATGTCTACTCAATTAGGTCTGGTCATGATTCTGGCACCTGACATGTCCCGTGCCAAGACATTCTATACCGAACTGCTTGGTTATGAGGTCGTTCAAGGACTTTCCTCTCCGGACGGGGATTTCCTTTTCCTCCATGCTAAAACCGGCAGCCCTAACCTTGCCTTGCAAGATGCGAATAAACAAAACTATGGTGTCCCGATGGAACATGGTGGGATCATTCTTGGCTATGCAGTTGAGGATGCCGACGCAGTTTATCAAGACTGGCAGTCAAAATCAGTCGAGATCCTGGGTGAGGTGTTTGATATGGGCGCTGGGCGCATGTTCACAGCCAAAGACCCTGCAGGCAACTATATCCAGGTCTATCATCTCTACCCCCAGACTCTGGAGTTTCAAAAACAGATGGGCCTCCTGTAAGCCTCACATTGCCCATCACGCCAGAAAGAGTAGAGCGCAAACACTCTTTCTGGCGTGATGAGTAGCAGATCATGCTGACAACGTATGCTGCTCAAGCAGTTTAGCCTGCTCAACAAGCTTCAATCAGAATCATCTAGCTTCCACCACCTGACCTCTATGATGTACGCCCTTGTCCCTACGAATATCCTCATTCAGCAATTCTTCAAAGACGCTGACTGATTCATATTTCCTGCTTGTAATAAGGAATAGAATTTGATAAAGTAACAGGTGAAGCACACCTCAAGTGCCTTTAGTACACAATACACCACATTGATGTTTATGGAAAGGAGCAAGGGTATGTCTGTGGAAACCCAAAAGGAGACAATGGGCTTTCAGGCGGAAGTCAAACAACTGCTTGATCTTATGATTCACTCCTTATATAGCAATAAGGAGATTTTTCTGCGCGAACTTATCTCCAACGCATCGGATGCTATCGACCGCCTGCGCTTTGCCGCACTCTCGGATGCTGCTCTGCTAAAAGAAGATACAGAGCTGAATATTCACGTGGACTATGATAAGGATGCACGCACTATCACGGTTCGCGATAATGGCATTGGCATGACACGTGAGGAAGTGATCGAGAATATTGGCACCATTGCTAAATCGGGGACGCACGAATTTTTGCAGTCGCTGACGGGCGACCAACAAAGGGATGCCAACTTGATTGGACAATTCGGGGTAGGCTTTTATTCCTCGTTTGTGGTAGCGGATAGGGTCACACTAACGACGCGCCGTGCCGGTATGGAAGCTGATCAGGGTGTGCGTTGGGAATCCGATGGCAAGGGCGAATATACGCTCGAAACCATTGATAAGCCTGCACGCGGTACGGAAGTCGTTTTGCACCTACGTGAGGGCGAAGACGAACTGCTGGATGGCCATCGCCTGGGTTCCATCATCAAGAAATATTCGGATCATATCGTTGTGCCCATTCTGATGAAGGCAGAGGGGAAGGACGAAGAGGAGCGGGTGAACAGCGCCTCCGCATTATGGACGCGTCCCAAGAGCGAGATCAGCAAGGAAGAGTATAACGAATTTTACAAGCATGTCGCGCATGATTTCGAAGATCCCTTGGCCTATGTACATAGCCGCATGGAGGGGACGCAGGAGTATATCCTGCTGCTATATGTACCTGCTCGCGCACCATTCGATCTGTGGAACCGCGAATCACGGCATGGCGTCAAGCTCTATGTGCGGCGCGTGTTCATTATGGATGATGCCGAACAGCTCATGCCCGGCTACCTGCGCTTCGTGCGTGGTATTGTTGATTCGAACGATCTGCCTTTGAACATTTCGCGCGAGATTTTGCAGCAAAACAAGCTCATTGATACAATTCGTTCCAACGCCGTCAAGAAGATGCTCGGCTTGTTTGGTGAGTTGGCGGAAAAAGAGCCTGAGAAGTATGCCACCTTCTGGAAGGAATTTGGGCGCGTGCTCAAAGAGGGCATGGCCGAAGATCACGGCAACTCCAAGACATTAGCGAAATTGATGCGCTTCGCCTCGACAACTTCGGGCAACGAGACCCAGAATGTTTCCTTGGAAAGCTATGTCTCGCGTATGAAAGAGGGCCAGGATAAGATTTACTACATGATCGCGGATAGCTATGCCGCTGCCGCTAACAGCCCACTGCTCGAGATCTTCAAGAAGAAGGCTGTTGAAGTGCTGCTTCTCTCCGATCCGGTGGACCACCTGCTTGTGTCTGAACTCTATGAGTTTGAAGGCAAGCAGCTTCAGTCCATCTCGCGTGGAGAAGTTGACCTGAGCAAGATTCCGGATGTGGAGGAGCAACCTGAACAGGAGCAGCAAACGGTTAGCGAAACAGGTACACTGATCAATCATCTGAAAGAGGCGCTGAAGGATGAGGTGAAAGATGTGCGCGTCTCAACTCGCTTAACAAGCTCCCCCGCCTGCTTGGTGGTTGATGAGTATGATATGGATCCTAGCCTTCTGCGCTTGTTGAAGGCATCAGGCCAGAAAATTCCGACGATGAAGCCTATCCTGGAGATCAACCCACATCATCCTATCATTCTGAAGGTGAGCAATGAGACCGACGAGCAGAAGTTCACCGATTGGGCTTTTGTGCTGTTCGATCAGTCTAAGCTCACTCTAGGCGAGGAATTGGATGATCCGGTACGCTTTGTTAATAGATTGAATGCGTTGTTGGCGGGAATGTAAGACGTTGTAGATGGAAATGCTTTGATCTTAGCAAGAGACTGGAGCGGCTCTTATACCAGTCTCTTGCCTTCTTCTTTGGGCTGGTCGCCTACGCCAGCCGTTAGTTGCTTTCACTTGCCGTTATTTCTGTGTGCTGCCCTCAACTAACACTCGTAAGCCAGGCACAAAAGCCTGTATGATATACTTTTACACAAGATCCATCTAGTCATCTAGCAATCAATCCTCGGAGGAACCAATCATGTCCCAGGTTTTTGCGAACAACGGCGGTAAGACGCTTTCTGACGACCTACATACAACTCCTCCAGATGAGTTATCCAAGGAGAAAGCACTCCTGGGTCATATCCGTGTGGCCATTGTAGGAGCGGGGTTTGCTGGCTTGGGGATGGCAATTCGGCTCAAGCAGCAGGGGCACAACGATTTTATGGTGATTGAGAAGGCATCGAATATCGGGGGAACGTGGCGCGATAACACATATCCAGGTTGCGCATGCGACATTCCTTCACACATGTATTCCTTTTCCTTTGCGCTCAATCCGAATTGGAGCCGTGCGTACTCTCCCCAAGGTGAGATCTGGGACTATTTGCGTCACTGTACGAAGCGTTTTGGCATTCTTCCCCATATTCTGTGGAATTGCGAAATGCTGGACGCTTCCTGGAATGAAGATAATCAACGATGGCATATTACCACCTCGCAGGGTGAGCTTACTGCTAATATTCTTATCCTTGGTAATGGCCCACTGAGCGAACCGTCACTTCCGACTATACCGGGCATCGAGCGCTTTGAGGGAAACCTGTTCCATTCGGCGCAATGGCGGCATGACTACGATCTGACGGATAAACGCGTGGCCGTGATTGGGACAGGAGCATCAGCGGTTCAGTTTGTCCCGCATATTCAACCGCTCGTTGGCCATCTCTCGCTCTTCCAGCGTACACCGCCCTGGATTCTTCCACGTGGAGATCGTCCCATCCCCACCTGGCAGCGCGTGATGTTTCGCCTCTTACCTATCACTCAACGTATTGTGCGTGACAAGATTTATTGGCGGCAGGAGTTAATAGCACTTGGGTTTGTCCATCGACCCGGTATAATGGAGAGTGCCATGGAACTCGCTCGAAGGCATTTAGCGAAACAGGTGCCGGACCCTGTGCTTCGCGAAAAGCTAACGCCACACTACCTCATGGGCTGCAAGCGTATCCTGCTGTCTGATGATTTCTATCCTGCGATTACTCAGCCTAATGTCGAGGTTATCACTGACAGAATTCGCGAGATACGTGTGCATAGTATTGTGACCGAGGATGGCAGGGAGCACGAGGTTGACACGATCATTTGCGGGACTGGCTTTCACGTGACCGATGCCGAGCTTCCTCGGCGTGTGTATGGGCGAGGCGATCTCTCACTCACCGATAGCTGGCATGATAGCCCCAGGGCTTATCTTGGTACGACTGTCGCGGGATTTCCCAATATGTTCTTACTCATTGGTCCAAACACGGGTCTGGGTCACAACTCGATGATTTTTATGATCGAATCTCAGGTTAATTACATCCTCAACTGTTTACGTTTGATGAATCGAAAGAAGTTCCGAGCCGTTGAAGTGCAGTCTGAGATTCAGGAGACATTTAATTCGGAGTTGCAGCAGAAGATGGAGGGAACAGTGTGGACCTCAGGATGCTCTAGTTGGTACCTTGATGCCAGTGGTAAAAACACAACGATCTGGCCAGGATTTACCTTTGAGTTCTGGCAAAGAACACGTCACTTTGATCCACAACATTATGATTTGATTCCTCAGCGAGCATCTACCCTCGCTAAAAAAGCTGCTGTATAGAGTGAGACGAGTCCAGTAGTCTTTGTCTGGCACTCCCAAGCAAAAACTAATTGCGCTTATTTTATCTGAAGTATTCCAAAGATATCCTCGCGCTCTCAAGTGAAGGGATTTGAGGGTAATCTTGCTCAACGATCCCCCATAGGTCATGTTCTCGTGCAAATGCGCAAATCTGCTGCATATCTAAAATACCTTTGCCAACCTCGGTCATCGAACGATCAGGGGCCATATCTTTGAGGTGAATGAGTGCAACACGATCCCCTAATGTTTGCAGATACACGACTGGATTCACACCAGCATAGGCAGCCCAATACACGTCTAGCTCGATCTTCACAAGTGAGGGATCGGTGGCCTGAAGCAAATAATCGAGTAGATAAACTCCATCGACGCGAGCGAATTCAAAGTCGTGGTTATGATAGCCGAAAGTGATACCGTGTTCGTGACAGCGCTGCCCAATAGCATTCAGTTGAGGAGCAAGCGTCTGTATGCCCTCTTGTGAGCGAAACTCCTTCGATAAGGAGGGCAGTACGATAAATGAGCAGCCAATATCCAGGCAATAGAGAATCGATGCATTCAATTGTTTGTCTTGTAGGGCATCTAACCCCAGATGCGTACTGACTGGTTGCAGTCCCGTCTCAGCTAATAAGGCTGACATCTCTTGCGCAGTCAGATTTCCGTAGCCAGCGAATTCTACTCCTTTATATCCAATCTGTGCCACGCGACGCAGCGTACCAACGAAATCACGTCGAGTCTCATCTCGCACGGTATATAATTCTAGAGCTACTTGTAGATCGTTCATGATGTTTTCTCCTTTTTCTAACCCTTCGTGTGTCTATCATCGATATTCAACCAATATAGCACACGCTGACATCAGGCTGTGGACTATGCCATAATTTATTATAGGAGGAGCAGAGTGTTCCTTTGAATGCTCAATACATTAGTAAGAAAGCTTGAAAGCTGCGTATGAACAGAAAAACCCCAATTGGCATCATTGGATGTGGTAACATCAGCTCAGTTTACTTTAAAGCGCCGCAGATATTTGATATTTTACAAGTCGTCGCCTGTGCGGATATCGACATGGAGCGAGCACGTAGCCAGGCGGAGAAATATGGCGTTCCCAAAGTCTGCACTGTAGAGGAGCTATTGGCCGATCCAGAGATTGAGATAGTTGTGAATCTCACCGTTCCCAACGCGCATGCCGAAGTTGCCCTTTCAGCGATTGCGGCAGGCAAGGCGGTCTATGGCGAAAAGCCACTGGCAACTCGACGAGCAGATGGGAACGCTATTCTAGAAGCTGCCCGCGCTCAGCAGGTACGCGTCGGCAACGCACCCGATACTTTCCTGGGGGGTGGTTTTCAAACCTGTATACAACTGATTAACGAAGGACAGATTGGAACGCCGATCGCTGCTACGGCATTCAAGTTGAATCACGGGATGGAACATTGGCATCCTGACCCATATTTCTTCTATCAACCCGGCGCTGGCCCCATGTTCGACGTTGGTCCTTATTATCTCACGGCACTCATTGCTATGATGGGACCAATCCGGCGTGTGAGCGCATCGGTACAGACGACCTTTGCTGAACGTACCGTGACAAGCGAACCAAAGTATGGAACGAAGATTCCTGTCAATACACCTACTCATATCGCCGGAATTATGGAATTTACAAGCGGAGCAATTGGCACGATTATCACCAGTTTCGATGTCTGGCGTCATCGCTTACCCTTTATCGAAATCTACGGGACAGAAGGCACGCTGAGTACGCCCGATCCCAATCGTTTCGACGGCCCGGTGTATATTCGACAGGCAAAGGATGAGGCATGGCGCGAGGTTCCTCTCACGCATGGCTATACCAGCGAGGCTCGTGGGCTAGGGGTCGCTGATATGGCTCGTGCGATGCGTTCCGGTCATCCACATCGAGCCAACGGAGAAATGGCATATCATGTCCTCGACATTATCGAATCCTTCATGCAATCGGCGTCAGAAGGAAGACATATAACCTTATCAAGCACGTGTAGCCGTCCTGAGCCATTGAATCCAGGTCTGCATACTTGGGAAGAAGATAATGTCAAATAAGAGCCTTCCCCAAATGGGAGGGATAGGTTTTCAAGCCAAACCCTCCTGAAGCATACCTGGAACCGGACCATCAGTCATGCTATACTAGGCGAAGAAAAAAGACTCATCTTTTCAAGGCCGAGAGCCGTTTTTAAGGGAGATAGAATGGACAACGAGCAAGAACAATGGGTTAGTCAGATCCGTGAAATTCCAACTACTTTTCAACAGGCACTACAAACAGCAGATGATCGAGCTATTCGACATCGTCCCGCCGAGGGAGAGTGGTCAGCGATTGAAGTGCTGGGTCACATCATTGACAAGATGTATCACTGGTCTCACCGCGTTGAGCGCATTTCACTTGAGGAACGACCGATGTTACCAGGGTACGATCAAGATGCAGAGGTGCGTAAGCATGATTACCAGCACGCTGATCCTATTGTTCTATTTCAGCGCTTACAGCAGCAATGTGAACGCTTTGCCTCGCTAGTTGCCTCTCTTCCTCCTTCCGCACTGCAACGTGAAGGTGTCCATGGAGAATTTGGCGTGATGACGCTGCGGCAATGTATTGAAGCTCCTCTGGAATCAGTTCCAGAACACTTGAAGCAACTGCAAGCCGCTCAAAAGGATTCTTTGGCTCTGTAAGGTGGGAGCAGAAGACGGTGGAATGTACAAACTGATAGTAGCGATCTCCAATCACTTCAAAAGGCAGGATGCTGGTGGAGCTTTAATGGTCTTCAATAAACTGCGAGAACGCGTAGTGTCTGACGGTGAGCCAGCACTGTCAAACTTGCAGCACTTTCCACATCGGCAAGCTGAAAGCGAAGGGCGGGTTGTCCAGCATATTCGAGTAGAGTTCCCGGCATGCTGAGGCAGCGTGAATGCTGCATCATAAATTGACGTGTCTGGGGATGAGACCAGTACACCACTTGATCAATTGGAGGTAATTCACCGGGGGAACAAATAAGGCCTCCACAATGTGCACAAGACCAGTGAATCCAGAAACGATATGGTTTTGAGTGCAGAGCGTCATCTTCCTCTGCGTCAGTTACCTGTAGGGAGGTAAGCTTCCTGCACCAGGGACAGAGAGGGTCTTCCCTGCATAGCTCCTGCAACACCAGATCTGTTAGCCCTTGCAATGTACGTTTCCAGGCAGGCCGGAACGATTGAAGTCCATCCAGCGGCACCAGCCCCATACTGTGAACCGTGTCCATACTATATCGCTGGAAACAGGCAGGGCAGCGTAAATGGAGATTGACCTTTCCTGCCGGTTCAGTCTCAATAAAGCTACCTTGTAGTCGGGAGCGTCCACAGAGCGAACACCATAGACGCGTTTCAAGCCATCCTTCAGCATATACCTGGTCCACAGTCAGACCAAAAGAGGCTGCGTCTTGACGCAATGGGCCATTGAGAACCCGGCGTAATTGCTGGCGCGCCCGGTATAATCGCGTCTCCAAGGTGCCAACGGAGATACCCAGTCGCTCTGCCACTTCACTATGAGGTAGTTCCAACAGGTGGCACATTTCTAGCAACTGCCGCGTCTGTTGAGACAAAGCACCAAGGGCACGATCTAGTAGCAGCACTAATTCCCGCTGATCCAACGCCTCAAAAGGATCAGGTGCACAGGAATCATGCATATCAGCTAGCGGAAATATTTCTTCCTCGCCAGCAATGGACGCATCATCTTGATAGAACCTGGGGAATGGAACATGTCGCAGCAGATTCGTCTGATGCTTTTTAGCATAGCGGCGACAGACGTTGCGGCAAATTTCATTGATCCAGGCATGAAAGCCCGCTGGGAAGGAGAGGCGTTCCAGGTGGCTCCAAGCCTCAAGCAGCGTCTCCTGCACCACATCGTCAATGGCAGTAGGTTCCACACCTCTTGCAAATGCTAGACGAGCAAGATGCGCTTGCGTTGCTGTGAGCATGCCATCCTGATCAGTAAGTAGTGCTAACCGGAGTCGCTCAAGCGGGCCAGGCAAACATTCGTGATCGCGGTCATCAACGTTTTCTCGCATTCCTAATCTCCGTTCTCTGCATCTCCTATCTTATCACTTGAGCATCCTTTTCCTTACACATTTTTTCAGTGAATCAGATGCAATTTGGTAAGAGTTGGTGGAGTGAGAAGAGAACGATAAAAATTGATGTAAGAATTCGACCGCTCAAGCGATAAGATACTGTTGGATGCGAACTGTGTAGATGAGGATTGATCGTCATCAAAATGGACATTTATCGCTTTAGCGAACGGAGGGAACTCTATCGTGGAATGTAAGTTTTGTCAAATTTCAAGCGGTACCGCTCCCACTGCCGGGGGAACTATTTATGAAGATGAGCTTGTTTATGCCAGTCACTATTCTCACGATGAGATGCCAGTGTATCTTGGCTATCTCGTAGTTCAGACAAAGAGGCATGCGCCCACATTCGCCGATCTGACTGATTGCGAAGCTAAGGCTGTTGGTTTGCTGATAACGCGACTAAGCCAGGCGCTCAAGGCATGCGTTGGTGCTGAACGCAGCTATGTTGTCTTTTTTGGAGAAGTTGTTCCTCATTTGCACGTTCTCGTAACGGCTCGCTATCCGAATACGCCACCGGAATACTGGCGCACAAATATCTATGAGTGGCCTGACGCTCCTAAAGGTGGTCCCGAAGAGATTACTGCCTTATGTAATCGGCTGCGTGCATACCTGGCACAAACAACGTAGACTTCCGGAAAAGAAAGTCATACCACTATCCATCTCGGATTCTCTACCGTACCTTCTAACCGTCCAATCGGCATGTGAGCAGGCACCAAAAGCGCCTTTTCTTGTAAAGCTGCTTTTATGAGCCGCTGCCTGCTCGCATAGTTGACGTAAGCGTCGGCCCATTTGACCATCCAGGCGGGGTGCTCTACTTCGGCTGGATGATGGAAGAGGTCGCCAAGGCAATAGAGGATTTGCCCGCGCGAATGCACACGCACGATCTGATGTCCAGGCGATTCACCGGCAGCAGTGAGAATGCGCACCTCGGGAGTCAGGTCAAGAGCCCCATCGACCAGTTCGAGCAGACCATCTTTTTGCAATACACCGAAGGTGCGGCTATCGAGGGTGTCTGGGTCACGTAGTGCATTCTGTGTTTCGGACCAATCCCAATCAGCACGACCTAAAAAGACGCTTGCATTGGGAAAGCGCGGAATGTAACTTCCATCGCGTTCCATGGTTGTACCGGTATAATGATCGAAGTGTGCATGAGTAATGACCAGGTGAGTGATATCTTCTGGACGAATATCCTGCGCTAGAAGCTGTTCTGCGACCCCTGGAGGAGGCGAATAATTGGGTGAGAAATAGTATGGATCGAGTGACTTAGCTAGAGCATAATCGTTGATATCAACCAGGATGGAGACACCTGGAAGTGCAATATGGATAGATTGGCAGGGAAATGGTTGGCGGCTTTCTAAGGATGCACCATAGAGAGGCCGCCATTCACTTTCGGGGACAGCCAACACTTCAGCCATATTCATCACCATATCACCGGCGTTAATGATAGTGACGGTGGCGTCTCCAACCTGGATAGTGAGCGGAGCTGTGTTTGCCATAATGCGGGGTCCTTACTCGAGACTTAATAGCGGAAGCTCGGAATGGCGGATAATTCCTGGCTCTCTGCCAGTTCCTTCCACTCTTCTTCGCTTAATTTTATGTTGACTGACGCTATATTTTCTTCCAGGTGCGTTACTGACCTCGTCCCTGGTATGAGCACCATTTGAGGCGATCGCGCTCTTAACCAGGCCAAAGCTACTTGAGCAGGTGTCGCATGATGCCTTTGTGCTATTGTGACGAGTGGCCTTACCCCACCGCCCAATCTGCCCATAGCAAGCGGAAAGTAGGGCATAAACGGGATGCCCTGCTGTGTACAGTAGTCCAAAATGTTCTCATCACGCCGATCAACCAGGTTATACAGATTCTGCACGGAAGCAACCTGGAACATCTTTTGGGCTGTATCTATCTGTTCCAGCGTGACACTGCTCAATCCAATATGCCGTATTTTGCCTTCTTGCTGTAATTCGGCCATCGCTCTCAACAAATCAACAAAGGGCGCACCTGAATGTTCGTTATAGCGGAAATGTACCAGATGCAACTGTTCCAGGTGCAATCGGTTGAGGTTATCTTCTACTGCACCCTTGAGTTGCTTTGGGAATGACTCACCGGTCCAACGCCTGTCCGAGCCGCGCCAGCCGCCAACTTTGGTTCCGATGACCAAATCGGATGGATAGGGATAGAGCGCATCGAGGATCAGGCGGTCTGAGACGAGTGGGCCATAGTAGGCGGCGGTGTCCAGGTAATTCACTCCTAGATCGACCGCCCGGCGTAACACCCGGCGCATCTCTTCCGCATCGTCTGGATAGCCCCACGATCCCGGACCCGGCAGGCGGATCGTTCCAAAGGCCATGCGATTGATTGCCCTATCACCCAACAGAACTGTACCAGCCTGACCTGCGTTCACCCCCTTGTTAGCATCATCTATGTGCGAATTCATCAAATTTACTCCTTATTCTTCAACATCATCATTTCTTCTTCCTTCTTACGAAGTTTCTGTAGAGCTACTTCATAAAGCGGCGCTGCCAACGCACGCGCTTCTGATATCTTTATACGATAGTACATCCAGTCAAACTTGGCACGAACAGTATCGAGGGTCCAGCCACTCTGGGAGGTATCAATCATGTCGAGGAAGAAATCGATGTTGACCTCCAGGAAGCTGAGGCTATCTGCCGCCTGCACCCAATCTGCCTCTGGCCAACCTCCCACTTCATGTGCACGTATCAGGCTTGCTACGTCTTCAACCAGCACCTCAGATGCTTGATGTTCGCGTAGGAAGTCACTAACAATACGTGCCGAACGTTCTGAATGAGCCTGATTATACACCGGATCGTCTGGGCCAAGGGAAGGGTTTTGCTTTGGACTATCTGGCCCTGGAAATGCTCGTTCCATATCATGCGTCAACGCTGCCAGAAGCATAGCCTGTGAAGGGGCGGGATGAATATACCTCAACCACCCTTCTGTTTTGAGCAGATGCAGTGCACTTTTGCCATAGTTCTCCTTAACCCAGGTGCGAGACAGTTCAATCAGTCCGTCCATTCGTCCTTCCACTTTCGGGTTTGCCCCATATTACTTTCCCAACTACTTGAAGCGGAAGTATCCCATCCCGGTGAAACTGTAAAAGGAGGGTTCTTATCTGCTGATCCAGATCATCCGCTTTTTGTTGGCCCATATGTTCCCGAGAGAAACTACTTCTGGAATGAAGACCTTCGATAAAGTCCTCTATCGATTGAGAAGAAAGGGATAGGAGCAGTTTCTTTCTCTCCTTGCTTGCGAAAAAAGCCACGCGTCTCTAACTCTTTCACTGCTTCATGCCCCTCTATGATCTCTATGTGATAAAAATTGAGCGCGTAGTTTTCTCAAGTCTGCGTCCCATGGCATAGGTAGCGCCCTGCGATAGACCAGCGCGAGGTAGCCATGCAGGCGTAAGCACAGAGCGAAAGAGTGGAAAGGCTTTCTCCCACTCTAACCAATGGATGCTCGATCCCGCGGTAATCAAAGCATAAGGAGGCGAAAGTTGCACTTCTTCTACCTTTCCATAAATCCAGCGCAAATGAGGAGCATCTCCATTGGGAAGCTGCTTGCCGCGCTCAATCATGTTCTGAGAGAAATCGACGGCATCAATGCGCTCAACAAAACCAACTAATTTCCGTGCAATATCGCCGGAGCCAGCGCCAACATCAAGAACAGCACGAGGCTCATCAATAATCAGGCTTGCCAGGATCTCAAAAACCTCGTCGGGATAAGGTGGGCGATGCCGGTACGCATCTACAACTCGTTGGTCTTTAAAGGTGTTAGCGAAATATGTGCGAGGGTTCTCTGGTTTTGGTTGCATTTCTGTTCCTTATCAAAGGGAGAAGTTGTTCATGTTGTTGTCAGTGCTAAACATATCTTACTACATGTTTGTCACGCGTAGCTGCTAGAGTTCCTTATGTATTGCGTTCGGACAAAGGTGCGTTGCATAATGAGGCCAATCGTTAAAACAGAACCTTTTTACCATACTCATAATGAGTCTGAGGCAAATAGTTACGATAAGACAGGCCGACTAGAGCGAAGAGGCAGATAGACATGATTGGTCCATATAGATTCGGTTCGAGAAGAGAGCAGCAAAGGCCCGATGAAGGGTTCAAACTTCGGCAGGTGTTCGAGGCTTTTACCAGCCTCCCACGTGTATTGCGTCTCGTGTGGTCAACACATGCCCTCTTTACAGCGGCCCTTGGTTTATTGAGTATCGCCCAGGGCTTCATGCCAGCTATTAGCGTCGTAATCACACGCTACGTCATAGATGGCGTCGTCTATGGCATTATTCATCATACATTCAGCCATATCTGGTTACCTGTCGGTCTGCAACTAGCCGCAGGCTTGATATCAAACCTGTTGAGCACGCTGAGTAATACTGTTCAACAGCTTTTACAAGAACGTGTGTCTAATCGTGTACAGTTTCTCGTGCTAGAAAAGTCCAATACGCTTGACCTGGCGTTCTTTGAGAATCCCGAATTTTATGACAAGCTGCGCAATGCAACAGATCAATCTACGTATCAGCCGACATCAATGGTTTCGCAAACGTTCGGCCTCGTCCAAACACTTGTGACCCTGTTTTCTATGCTCTTCCTATTGTTAGGACTCGCCTGGTGGTTGGCAATCATCGCCTTGATCGTACCAATTCCTTCGTTTATCGCCAGTTCGCGCTATGGCTGGCGTGGCTATCAACTGATGCGCCGCCAATCGCCTGAACGCCGCCTGATGGCCTACTTCAACCAGCTCATGACCACGGATCGCTATACCAAGGAGATCAAGCTATTCGATTTAGGCGATCATTTTATTGAGCGGTTTAAGCAACTCGCGAATAAGTTTTATGAGGAGAAGAAAAGCATTCTCCTGCGCCGCTATATGACGGGCTTCCTCTGGAGCAGTATTACAGTTGCTGCCAACTCAGGCATTTACCTGTATGTGGCATTTCAGGCAGTTATGGGGCGTATCACTTTGGGGCAGTTAACGCTCTATACCCAGACCGCGCTGCAGACAGGCTCGAACTTTCAGAGCTTATTGAACGGCATATCAAGCACCTACGAGACTAATCTCTATGTCAGTACGCTGTTTGAATTTCTCGAATACGAGCCGAAGTTGGTGTCGCCGGAGCATCCGCAGCCTGTCGATCCATCATCAGATAAGCAAGGATTGGATATTGAATTTCGCAATGTCAGCTTCACCTATCCCGATAAGGATCCCGAGACGCAGGCGGCCTTACGCAATGTCAGCTTTACCGTCCGGGCAGGTGAGTCTATTGCGCTGGTGGGCAGCAACGGCGCAGGCAAGACAACCATTGTCAAACTTCTAACGCGTCTTTACGACCCAGATGAGGGCGAGATACTGATTGGTGGTCACAATATTAGGGAGTACGACCTCAAGGAGTTACGTGAGCATGTAGGTGTCATTTTTCAGGACTATGTCACCTATTACCTGAGTGCTCGCGAAAACATCGGCGTTGGTCGCATCGCCGAAATGGATAATGAGCTAATGGTGGCTGGGGCAGCGAAAAAGAGCGGCGCGGATAGGGTCATCGAGGGTTTACCGCAGGGCTACGAAACCACGCTGGGCCGCTGGTTCGAGAAAGGGGCACAGTTGAGCGGCGGCGAATGGCAAAAAATCGCCCTGGCACGCGCATTCATGCGCGATGCGAGTATTCTTATCCTGGACGAACCGACCAGTTCACTCGATGCTCAGGCTGAATACGAGGTATTCGCCAGATTCCGCATACTCACCCAGGGCAAGACCGCCATCTTCATCAGCCACCGCTTCAGTACTGTCCGCCTCGCCGACCGCATCATTGTGCTTGAACATGGACGCATCATTGAAAATGGCTCTCATCAGGAATTGATACAGCTCGAAGGACGCTACGCGGAGCTATTCAATTTGCAGGCGGAGGCGTATCGCTAAGCCCCATTGGAACCTTCATCTCAGGAGAGAGCGGCGAGACATAAGGGTGTTCACTGACGCGCTGCTCAAAGTCTGCACGTGCTGCCTGGCGTAACTCGGCGTCGGTCAATATATCAAGGCCGGTCCATGCAAGCACCCTGGCGGCCTGAATGGCTCCTTTCAACCCGATGCTCATGCCGTGGCATGCAGTAGCAGCCCAGGTATGCATCCCAATCCCAAGTGGTACGGTGGGCATGCCGCAGCCCATCGTCGGCACGTTCCAACTTACATCACCTACGTCTGTTGAAGCACCCATCGATTCATTTTCATCTCCAAGTGGCTCCGTTTCCAAAGCCAGACCTTCCGGCTCAACGCCGAAGTTTTGTTGTAGCTCTTTCGCGAATGCTTGTTCCTCCTCGGATGAAGGTCGGAACGCCTACACGTTCCAGGTGAACTTGCATACGCTCAGCCAGAGGAGTGTTCGGCAGGAGGTCGTAGAGGCCGGTATACACCAGAACCTTTGCTCGAGTCTGTGTCGCAAGAGCCGCCCCTTCCGCTATTTGCTTTACCCAGGCGGTAGTAGCACCAACACGCGCACGATCACTATCACGGATATACAAGCACAGTCTGGCATAATCGGGCACGACATTTGGTGCCATTCCACCACTCTCGTAGATATAATGCAGCCGGGCGCTCGGCTCAAGATGTTCGCGCATCAGATTGAGGCCGTGGGCGAAGAGTTCTGCCGCGTGCACAGCACTCCGCCCAAGCCAGGGCGCACCTGCGGCATGCGAGCTTTTCCCAAAGAACTCAATCTTCAACTGGTCAACAGCCGTTGATCGGTAGTTGCTAACTCTAGCAAGCGAACCAGGATGCCAGTGCAGCGCAGCGTCAACATCATGAAACAACCCTTCACGGGCCATATAGATCTTGGCCCCCTCGGTCTCTTCAGCAGGACATCCATATACACGAAGCGTCCCGGGAATCTGCTGTTCAGCCATGACATTCTTCAGCGCGATTGCTGCTCCGATAGCTGCTGCTCCAAGCAGGTTGTGTCCGCAGCCGTGTCCACTGGTGACATGATCCTTGCGTGGCTCCCGATACGGTACAGGCTCGTTCCCAAGACCCGGCAACGCATCATATTCGACTAGTATGCCAAGAATGGGTGTCCCAGAGCCATACTCCGCGATGAAGGCAGTTGGGATACCAGCAGTGCCCTTGCTTGTAATCGTAAGGCCCTGTTCCTCTAACACATCCATAATCAGTTGCGCCGACCGAACTTCATGGAGCGAGAGTTCGGCAAGCTGCCACACTTCGTTAGCAATACGTTTGATCGTGGGGGTGGTTTGTTCGACTGCTTCGTCAAGATTCGCGTACAATTGTGTTGCCATGATAGATGTCCCTTCTCTGCGAAATAAACGTTCTTTGAGAAGTGTACAACAATGTAGCGGGCTAGTGGCAAGGGTTTGAGGAGGATTTGGCGCAGCAATCTACCTAGCTGAGGAGTTATGACAGCATTATGTTACTTATCGATTGTATCAGTCATCAACTTTTTAATGCTCTTGTAGACCCGTTTGGGACATCATCAATGGGTGGGTTTTTCCATCGACCGTAAAGGTTACACTGCCAAAATGAGGCGATACTAGAGGAAATTGATTCTGATCAGGTGAACCCAAGGATTGATATGCTACCAGTAGGGCCATTATTATGAGTAGCCTTCCAAACCGGTAAGGATATAACCAGAATGCAATCCCAAAAATCCAAGCCAATCAGGAAGCGTGACATACTCGTATTTCAATACGACTCTATCACCATTGATAAGGTAAGGCTTATCGATTTTCTCGTAACCGTTAGCATCAAAACGAGTTACTTGAACACTGAGTTGGTCTGATCCTTGCCTTGATTGAAGGACAGTAATCTTTGCTACTCTCATTGTTTGCCGTAAACGGAGTAAATGGCCGCAGAAGAAAGAACAAGTATGCCCATAATATACATGAAACTACTATTACAACAGCTAAGAAGGAGAAAAAGGCACGCCATTTCGGAGGTCGTTGGTAATTATAATTCCTACGCGGGCGGTTCCCTCCTATTCGTGAAGAGGTAGGTGAATCCCAGTTTCCGGAATCGTCAAATCTTTTCATGTGTGCATCACACAGCTTTCTTCAATTACGGTCTTGAACTAGCTTTTAAAAATCTCTATACAACTTCTAGAGCATACTTCCCACCGAGATTAACACGGTTGAATCCTCTGTTCACTTAACATAGACGTAGGAGAGTACAAGAAATTAAAATGATCTTTTCCACTACAATGCAAAAAAATATTTGATAATCTCTCAGCCTGGTTCTCTTCATGAATTGCTTACTGATTACAACAACGAGAAAATCTGCATAAGTACCAAATTGAAGCTTCTCGAAAGAATTTGCAAATATTTTCGTCTCTTTTTTTACTTCCCACTTGTAATATTATATGTTATACTATTTTTGGCTTTTTGATATTTGATTTCACTATACTCCTTGCTTACTTCTTCTCAAGGAGGTGATTGAGCATGCCACTAGAAGGGCTGCGACTGGATCGCTATCTTCTTGTACGCCTGATCGAAAAAGGCGGCATGGGCGAAGTTTATTTAGCAAAAGATCGCAACCTGGACCGTCACGTAGCAATCAAGTTAATACGCACAGATATTACTTCGGACACTGACCCGGCAGCATTTGATAAGGCGGTTCGCCTCTTCAAGGATGAGGCGAAAGCTATCACTATGCTCGATCATCCCCACATTTTACCTTTGTTTGATTACGGAGAGAAAAGTATTGATGGTGTCAGGTACACGTATATGGTTATGCCATACCGCCGTGGGGGTTCACTTGCTAGTTGGATACGGCAGAATCGGAATTCAGAGCCACTTCCCTTGCCTGAGGTAACACATTTTTTACAGCAAGCCGTTGATGCTCTCCAGTACGCACACGATCATGGGATTATTCACCGGGATGTCAAACCCTCCAACTTCCTTCTTTTTGGAAGTAAAAAGTTTTCCGACTTGCCCGATATCCAACTGGCAGATTTCGGAGTTGCTACATTTGCACATGCGATGTCTACTCCAAGCTCGACTATTCGGGGTACACCTATGTACATGGCTCCTGAAATGTGGGAAGGCGACGCAGTTCCAGAAAGTGATCAGTATGCGCTAGCAGTTATGATCTATGAACTTCTAGCAGGCCGTCCTCCATTTCGGAGTGGCAATCATCAGCAGATGTGGTACCAGCACAAGCATGTCCAACCACAACCGGCGAGCAAATTCAACGAGTGCGTCTCGATGGAACTTGACATTGTCTTGATGCGAGCCCTCTTAAAAAACCCTGAAGATCGTTACAAATCTATTGCCAGGTTTGGGAGTGCTTTCGAACATGCCGGAGTAAATGGCCGCAATATCCATATCACATTGTCGATCAATTCAGCCGAAGCACGTAACGGTACGTTGCAGGTAGTGACGCTTCCTAGTGGCAAGAGAGTTACAGTCACTGTGCCGCGAGGGGCTTATAATGGTCAGGAGCTTCGTTTAGAGGGCCTGGGTGATCGATGTAAAATTGATGGTCCGTTAGGTGCATTGATTGTTACTATTTCAATTACAAAAACCGTAGAGAGCGTCTCTCTTACGAACACTGATGTATTAGACAGAACTGTCCCCGCATCTAACCCTTATAATGATGACGATGAAAGGTGGCACGAACCGAAACAAAACCGCTCTAAAACTCCTTCCCTGTTACTGATACTAGCAGTAATCCTGGTGATAGCTATCTTCGCTGGACTAATCGCCTATTCTTCCATCTTTAATCCAAAGGGCACCTCCCTTGGTAACACTCCTCGCCAGACAGCAACAACCAGCACCCGTCAAAGTATTACAACTCCTAATGCCACTGCCACATTTCAAGCCAATCAAGCAGCTACGGCTACCGTTGTTTCGGTGAATGCAACTACCTCTGCTCAAAGTACCGCGACAGCTACTGCCTCAGAAGAGGCCACTGCTACCGCTATCTCTATGCAAGGTACGGCCACAGCCGTCTCTGCCCAGGCAACAGCCACTGCTACCGCTTACTTTCAAACTATGAATCAAGGAACGCTGGCATTCCACGATCCACTACAAGATAACAGCCAGGGTCACAATTGGGATACAACTTCGCTTACAGGTGGAGGTGGCTGCCAATTTACAGATGGGGGCTATCAATCTAGCATGCCTCAGCAAGGTCCCTTTTCCTTGTGCTTCGCCCAGGCCACCAATTTCACCGACCTGACATACCAGGTAAACATGAAGATCATCGAGGGCACTCAGGGAGGCATCACGTTCCGTGCCGACTCTACGAGCGGAAGTTTCTATTACTTCCATATCAACAATCAAAAGGGCACATATGGGCTGGATAGTTATAGTGGGAACGTGCCCAGCCAAACATTGAGCCAGGGTCCTGCTGCCTCTATTCTCAAAGGTCTTGGGCAAACGAATTTGCTAGGGATCGTAGCAAAGGGTGATACAATCGATCTCTATGTGAATATGCAGAAGGTTGCGAGCGTCAATGATAGCACCTATACATCCGGCCAAATTGGTGTGGTAGCTGATGCAATTGACGTTCCCACTCAGGTAGTATTCAGTGATGCGCGGGTAAATAGGCTATAAGTGGCCATTAGCTACCATAATTCCTGTGAATCCGACTTCCTCCTCCTCACTCTCATCCACTTCAAGGTATTTGCCCTCACTTACAATCGTATTGATTAGTAGTATATTTTTACAACGTTTATAAAACACATTTAGTGATTTTTGAGAATTTTTCCTCTCTTTTTAGGGATTGTTCATACTCCTCTGTTACTATGTGCTCAAACAGCAAAGTATGCTGTTTGCTATCCAAGGAAACCTGCACCCGTACATCAGAATATTTAGCAGTGTGATTGCATGAGAAGGGATGTTTGCTATGATAAGCACCCAAGATGACACGATTATGCTGGTAAAACATGCACAAGCAGGAAGTATTCAAGCCTTCGATACCTTAATGCAGCATTATGAGCAAGAGATCCTAAGATACCTGGTTAGTTTACTAGGAGACCGGGAAGAAGCGCTTGATTTCGTTCAACAAGTATTTCTCAAAGCCTGGCTAAATTTGGCACAGCTCAAAGACGGGGTATGCTTTAAGAGCTGGCTCTATAGGATTGCCAGGAATTTAATACTCGACCATTGGAGAGGTAAGAGTACTTATTGTCAATCTTGGGAGAACATCGAACCAGAAAAAACAACTGATGGCTTATCGAGGCTCGAAGACTGTGCGGAACAAACCGAACTGATAAGCCTCGCATTAGCTAAGCTAACACCGAAATATAGACAGTGCCTACTCCTGAAAGTTGTAGGTGGCTTCCAATATGCTGAAATAGCCGAGAAGGTTGGAATAAGTGAAGCAAGCATTGGCACCTATGTCAGTGCGGCACGTAGACAGTTTCGTGCAGCCTACCAACTCCTGGTCGATGAATGTGAAAATTGATAATCATCGGCAGACTCATGCTAGCATGTGTTAAAATGCTACAGTGCCGATTTACGGAATGGAGCGAGTACCAGTCGCTTTCACGACTAGGCAATTCAGTAGCTCTGCCCTTGTAATTACGTCAATTTGTATTTAACATCGTTGAAGGAACAGGAGTAGAGGCTATGGGCCAGATCCAACGCCAGGATATATTGAACAGCTTCAAAGAACACTGGCGGAAACGTTATATGCTTGATATGCTTCTCGCATTTATGGCAGCGATTTTGCTTATGTTCTTAATTGTCACACTTCCATTTCATCCTCGTCTCGCCACCATACTGCTTGTATATCTGTTCGTTGTATTATGGTTGATCCATAAGAGAGGACCCAGAACAGGCATTTTAACTGCGTTGATTGGATGTGCTGTTCTCGATTTCCTCGTTGTACCACCAGTTTCCACATTCTATGTCACCAATATAGAAGATGGATGGGAGATTCTCACCTTCCTACTATTTGTCATCGTGTTCGGTTTTTCCTATTCACGCCTCCAAAAGAGAATTGAGAAAGCAAAGCAGCAAACGCAGGAGGACAACAGGCTTTACGAAGAGAAGTTACGCCAACACCTCGAAGAGGTTAATCGTCGTGACCATGAGATGGATATCTTTTTTGAGGTCGTGCAACACACACGAGATACAAAAGACTTAACATATCAATTGGGCTACATCGGGCAGGCTATAGAAGAAGCATATTCGGAGTGTGGGGTACGCAGTTGTGTTTTTATTTTAGCGAATGGTGATGGAAAGCCATTACCGCAGAGGCTTTCAACTCAATTAACTCCTCTATCGGCACTTTCCGCCGATGAGGAAGTGAGTGTTCCATGGGTGATAAAGTTTGGAGAGTCGGTGACACTACCAAATATCCCTCTTGTTTTCCGTCCAAAGGGCAGCTACTTACGCCGGGCAGTCCCAGGGAATAGTGACCCCGGCCAGTCAGGGTATGGATACAGCTACCTTGTTCCTCTCAAGTCCGAGCAGAGAGTGATTGGAGTGTTACGTCTTGCTTATAGAGGATGGCGCTCACCCGCGCCTGGCTGCTATCAAAAACACACTTGAGATGAATTGCGATGCATCCAGCACACAACCAGAACTTTTTTCGAAACTCTTTGATTATGCCGTATCGTTAATAAAACAGGCGCTAATCGAACAAGCCTTGATGCAGCAGAAATATCTGCACGAGGAATTGCAAAAACGCTCCGAGGAACTCAAGGCTGCTATCATTTCCTCTATCTCCCACGATTTCCATACTCCTATCACAGCAATAAAAAGTGCAGCAAGCAGCCTGCTTGTCCAAAAGTTACCTTGTGAAGATGAGGTAGCATATCGCCATACACTGGAAACAATTGTGAGCGAAACTAACTGGCTGGAGCGTTTCCTGACGAAAATGCTTGATCTTTCTCGTATCGAAAAAGGGACACTTGAACTACAGAAAGAACTCTACCCTATCGAGGAAATCATCCTCAATACGTTAGAACTTGGACATATGCGTTCACTCATACAAGGACGCACAATAAACAAACAGGTACCTGATAATCTTCCTCCTGTCAAAGTAGATCCTCTCCTGATAGAGCAGGTACTAGTCAATCTTCTCGAAAACGCGATTCGCTATACTCCCGCGAAATCGCCCATTGATATTAGTGTAAAAGTCAGCCGTGAAGACTTGCTGATCACTGTCGCCGACCGTGGTCCGGGTATCCCACTCCCAGATACAGAACGTATCTTTGAGAAATTTTATCAGGTCAAACGTGGTACGTCTTTAGATGAAGAACAGGCTCTTTCAGAACCTGGTCCTACCTCCCCAAATGAGGGTTCAGGATTGGGCCTAGCTGTATGCCGAGGATTTGTAGAAGCTCATGATGGACAGATCTGGATGGAAAATCGTGAGGATGGGGGAGCTAAATTTCAGTTCACACTACCAATAGGGTAGAAAGAAGAGGTTTTTAATGAGAAAAATCCTCGTCATTGAAGACCGCGAATCGACAGCGTTCCACCTAAAGCATAGCATTGAGCAGGAAGGCTATGAGGTGTATATTGCGCAAACAGGTAGGGAGGCTCTCCGCATTGTTTCACAACACCGCATTGACCTGGTATTGCTTGATTTGATATTGCCAGATGTCACTGGGTTACATCTTTGCGAGGCAATACGAGACCAATATCCGCTTCTCCCCATCATCATTATCTCAGTAAAAAACGACCTGCATATGAAAGTGCAAGCTCTCAATAGCTGCGCCGATGATTATATTGCTAAACCGTTTTATATGCAAGAAGTCCTGGCCCGCATTAGCATACAATTACTTCATGCTGAGCACATGCGAGCAGGAGCAGAAAAACAGAGTTTCACTGCCGGGCCGCTGACAATCAATTTTGAGCAACGGCGCGTCACAGTCAAAGGGCAAGAGATCGTTATGACCTATACTGAATACAAGTTACTCAGTATACTGGTAGAACATGCTGACAGAATGGTTACCTATGATTACATTCTCTCCCATGTATGGAGAGAAGAAGATACCACGGCGCGGGAATATATTCACGTGTATGTCAACCGCCTGCGCAAAAAAATCGAGACCCCTGCTCAGCGCCGCTTCATTTACAATGAACCCAAGGTTGGCTATCGTTTCCAGACGGATGAGTGAACTCGAATTAATATCTGCAGAGTTTGTCGTCCTTACAGAGAGTTGGAACGCTTTCATTATTTCGACGCCTTGGGGCTAGTATCCTGCCTCCCAAATTTCCTCGTCACAAAATACGTCTTTCGACGAATGACATACCCCCTTCCTTAATGCTATGCTGAATGCACGAGAGAAAACATCAACTTGCTTGACGACGAGGAGAACGATGCAAAAGAGAAGATGGCTGCCTCTTTTGATATTTATACTCACTTTGATATGTTCAGGATGCAGCACATCCAACAATAGGACCGTTACTAGTACAAGCAAGGCACCTGTTGTTGCTCCCACTGCTACGCCTGAACCATTTCCAAACGCATCTCAACTTAACTCATACCTTACTCACCTTGCTATGGGTGGGACATTAAGTGGATCTGTGTTAGTGGCACAGAATGGAATGCTTTTCAGCAAAGGCTACAGCTTGGCAGACAAGGATGCGCGTATTCCCAATACTCCGCAGACGCGATTTCGTATCGGCTCGATTACCAAGCAGTTTACCTCAATGGCTATCCTCATTTTACAGGAACGGGGTAAGCTGCATGTACAAGATCACATCTGCCTCTATATCTCCAACTGCCCTCAGGATTGGTCGCCGATTACTATTGAGCACCTGTTAACTCATACTTCCGGTATTCCGGATTACACCAACTTTCCTGATTTTGTGGCAACCTGGACTCAGCCCACCACACCCGAACAATTGATCGCACGCTTCGAAAATATGCCGTTAGATTTTCCACCAGGCTCGGTCTTCCGGTACAGCAGTTCCGGTTACATTTTACTAGGCTATATTATCGAGCGCGTCACAGGAGAATCGTATGCTACATTTTTACGCCAGAATATTTTCGATCCGCTCAAAATGGAGAATACTGGCTATGACACCACGTATCCTCCACTGCCGCAGCATGCCACTGGCTATTACAGAGGATATATCAAACCCGACGCGTATGATCCGTCTGTGCTCTATGCGGCAGGAGCATTGTATTCTACGGTGCAAGATTTGAACGTTTGGGACCAGTCGCTCATGATGCATACACTGATCTCTCAGCAAGCATTGGATGCCATGTTCACTCCCCATATTCCATGTCCACCATCGGGACCAGGAGGCTGTTTACTACCTACAGACCTGGGATATGGCTATGGCTGGTTCATTGCCGCAGAACCCCAGGGAAAACTCATCTATCATGTAGGCCATATTGACGGCTTTTTCACATATAATGGCTTCTATCCCAAGAGCAACCTTATTGTTGTGGTGCTGAGCAACCTGGAAACGACTGATGTCTTGAAAATTGGTCGCATGTTAGCCTCTATGGTATGTGCAAGGGCGATACATGCTTGCAATAGTTCTATCTGACCCAGGTAGTGCATTTTCTCCACACCTCGAATCACAACTCCCAAATCACCGGCCTCCCAACAAGCAAATAGAGCGAGTAACCTCCCACAATCAAAGCGCAGACGATCACCGTCAACGGCCCACCGACCAGAGCTATCATGCCGCTGGCAGGAAAATCACCAAGTGGGCGAACGCCCATAACGAGCAGGGTATTCAGGCTCATCACGCGTCCTCGCATCTGTGGGGCGACACGTGTTTGTGCCAGGGTAATCACGGTAGCTCCTACGCCATTTTGCGATATGCCAAACACAAGCAATGCTAGCAGCGAGAGCCAGAGTATACGACTGAACGCAAAGACAATCAACGCGCTCGTCCAGAGAAAGAGCGATACCAGCAGAAGCAAACCCTTATACTTAAAGTCTCCAAGCGAGGCTACAGTTAACGCGCCTATGAGCGTACCCAGGCCAGCCGCAGAGAACAGTAAGCCTAACTGAAAGGCGTTAAGATGCAGGATTTGCGTAGCGAAGATAGGCAAGATGAGCGTATTGGAGGGGCCAAAGAATAACAGTGCACCATATCCTGAGAGAACCCAGGGCAAGGCAGGATCGCGCTTCACTGCACTCAGAGCCGCGCGGATAGAGTTGAGCATGGGTCCACGTTTCTCGGTAGCTTGCTCTATGGCCTCTTGCGGCACGTGGATGAAGTAGAGGACGAACAATACCCCGAAGAAACTGATGCCGTTCAACAGGAAGTTTCCACCATAGCCGGATAATGATCCTGTCAATCCTATCGAGCGTCCAGCATTCGCCAGCAAGCCGATGGTAATACCGGCCAGCGCGGGCCCAAGCACTGCTGCCCCATTAAAGACCGTCGATTGGAGCGAAATGGCATTCATCAAATCTTTGCGGGGCACCAGCATGGGGATAAGCGAGGAGCGCGTTGGTTGATCAAAGCTCAAAACGGTGCCAGAGCAGAAGGCGAGCAGAACAACCATCCATACCTGGATAACGCCTGTCAGCGTCAGGATACCGAGTAGGAAGGCGAGGCACATCGACAGGCTCTGCGTGATCAAAAGAAAACGACGTTTATCAACACGATCAGCGACGCCTCCTCCTATGAGCGCGAACAAAAAGAACGAAGATGACTGAGCCAGGGCAACAATACCAAGGGCAAGGGCCGAGCCATGCGTAATTTGAAGTACAAGTAGACTCTGTGCAACGATCTGCATCCAGGTACCTACTGAGGAGACGATCAGGCTGATCCATAAAAGACGAAAGTCGCGATAGCGTAATGCACGAAAGGTTTGTAGGCGTAGTTTCTGCTGTGGTGGTGCTTCGGGGTTTCTCGTATTAGGAACGGTGCTACTCATGAATTGATAACCTGTCTATCTAGCGGGTGTTGGTTCTCATAGTATACGATATATACGTTTGAATTAGCAGAACTCGCTAGACAGAATCAGGCATCAGATAGATATCCTTCCTGTCTGTTTACATGGCTATATGAAGTATTTAACCCTGGCATTTTGAATTTGGCAATGCTATACTTGATTCTGGGCCTTGAATCATCCCCTGAGAACGGAAGGTGTACATGAGTGAGCAGGATAGTTGTCTAGGCGAACGACTACTGAAAAATTGGCAATTCAGGCGCGAGATGGTCAATTATTACTTCGATAGTATGCTGCGTCTCACCCCTAATGACAAGGATGCTTATCAACGTTGGCGAGAATTGAGCGGAAAGCTATCTATGTCACTGCTTGCGTTTCGTCATGCAAGCGATCAATTACAGGGCTATGAACAAGAGCATTCCTAAGGGCGGGTTGCGGGTTGCACAAATTCTAGTGCTGGCAATAAGCGTTCTGGCTTTGATCGTCTACATCGTCGGTACCCCAGTCTACTTTGCTCAACTCTTACCAGCCCACCGCTGTTTTCAAGATTGTCCGAGTCCAACGATTGTCCACTCGCTCCATGCACTGGGCATTCCGATCGCGACTTATGCTGCTTACATGACAGCACTCAATGTTTTGTTTGCCCTGGTGTATTTCGTGGTGGCTGCACTCATCTTCTGGCGCAAGTCCGATGACTGGATGGCCTTACTGGCTTGCCTGGCACTCGTAACTTTCGGGGCTTCTTTCCCAAGCATCCCCTCTGCACTTGCAGATTTCCATCATGCCTGGTCATTGCCGGTCACTCTTGTAGGCAATGAAGATGTGCTCGGCTTTCCCTCCCTCTTTATCTTTCTATTTCTCTTTCCCAATGGGCGCTTTGTGCCCCGATGGACTCGCCTGGCTGCCTTCGTATCTGTTGCCTTGTTCGAACTTATCAACTTCTTCCGAAACGCACGCCCCAACCCCTCGAGTTGGACAGGCTTACTCCTTTTTCTAGTGCCACTGCTAGTGGTTGGCTCGCTAGTGTACGCGCAGGTTTACCGCTATCAGCACGTTTCGACGCCAACAGAACGCCAGCAGACCAAATGGATCGTCCTTGGCGCAGCAATTGCACTGCTAGGCTTTCTTTTGCTAGGCTATCTCCTGCCGACTTTGCT
This sequence comes from uncultured Chloroflexia bacterium, assembly GCA_963778375.1. Taxonomy (GTDB): domain Bacteria; phylum Chloroflexota; class Ktedonobacteria; order Ktedonobacterales; family Ktedonobacteraceae; genus CAVZTX01. The sequence goes on from CAVZTX010000027.1 coordinate 54,610, forward strand.
AAGAGTGTTTCTGCCTTTACAAGACCTGGACCTGCTCCCCTACATCATCCTGATCACAGGCATCATGCTCGTGCTTCTCCTGATCCCACTTTCGCTTGCTTTTGCACTCCTGCGCTATCGCCTGTGGGACGTGGACGTACTCATCAACAAAACCCTGGTCTATAGCTTGCTAACAGGCATACTGGTCGCTCTATACGTCGGCTGCATTCTTGGACTGCAAGCACTCCTGCGCGGTATCATCAGACAGAACGACAGTGTTGCCATCGTCATTTCTACCCTCGCAATCGCAGCTCTCTTCCAGCCCTTACGCCGCCGCATCCAGCAGATCATTGATCGGCGCTTCTATCGCAGCAAATACGATGCAGCCAAAATAGTAGCAGCATTTAGCGCCACATTACGCAACGAGATTGAGTTGAACCAGTTAAGCGAACAATTGATAGCCGTCGTTCAGGAGACGATGCAGCCTGCACATGTCTCACTCTGGCTGCGCCCACCTGAGCGGGACGGAGACACTGGCCCGCTTGGTAAACTGTAAAGAAAGAAGCTATGTTGACGCTTTTCTACTCTCCTCATATGACCAGCATCGATAACGAGGCCGGACGGGCTTCCGGGCACGCAGATGTGCCGCTTTCCGCACTTGGACGGCAACAGGCACAGGCGCTTGGGCGGCACTATGCGCCAGAAGCACTGGATGCGATCTTCTGCTCCGACCTCCAGCGAGCATCTACCACCGCTCAGATTGCTTTCGCAGGACGTACCCTGTCTCTTCGTGCCAGATGCCCGGCTGCGTGAGTACGATTATGGTGACATGACGCAATATCCAACTGCCCAGGTAGAGAAAGAATTTCCTCGACGCATTACGGAACCCTTCCCTCATGGAGAGAGCCTGCTGATGGTTATCCAACGGGTTCGTACTTTTTTACGCGATGCCTTACATAAGTACGATGGGAAAACGATTGTGGTCATCGGGCACCGTGCAACCAGATATGGGCTTGAGTATTGGTGTGGTAATGCCTCGCTTGAAGAAATCATACGCACGCCGTGGGAGTGGCGGGAGATTCCTATCTGGCGCTATGAACTGGACAAGCATCAACTTGAGGAGCGCTCTAGAAAATAACCTTTTCCATTGACAAGAGCCCACAGTCTCAGGTACAATCAACATGTAATACATTTTTGACCTTTCCCGGAATATCTTTTCCCGGGAACAACGAAAGGAGCATGTAATGCGCAAGGTAACAGCATTCCCAATAGCATCATGTCTCCAGAAAGGTCGAACGTATCTTTAGCGGTTTGAGAACAGCATAATCATCAAACAGAACCGCATACGACGGGTCGTCCTGGACTGGACGGCCTTTTTCATTACCCCAAAGGGCCGCAGAGCGTGATGCTTGCGGCCCTTTTTCTATGATAATGTAAACGCTCATCAGCAGCGAGAAAGGAATGGTGCCATATGTCAGTTTATCGCACATCTTCGATCATGAAATTCCAAATTGCAAGTAACGATAAGGAGCATACAGACAGCATGTCAAAGCGTAAGCTTTTTAGGGAACAAGACGAACTGGAAGAGCAGGAGATTCTGGCAGAACAGGACCCTGTACAGGTAGCGCTGAATTCCTTCTTCACTGAGGGGCTGATTAGCGAGATTTTGTATACCGTCAAGAGTGGGAAAGAGGCAACGGTGTATTGCTGCAAGGCGAACCCTTCAACCGGTTCGGAACTGCTCGCCGCGAAAATCTATCGCTCGCGTAACAATCGCGGTTTCAAGAACGACGCCGTTTACCAGGAAGGACGCGTGATCCTCGATAAACATGTGCGCCGCGCCGTTCAGAACAAATCCAGTTTTGGGCGTCAAGTGCAGTTCGCTATGTGGGTGAACTACGAGTTCGAGGCGTTGAAGGCTCTTTATAAAGCAGGAGCAGACATTCCTCGCCCGCTTGCCAGAACCGAGAGTGCCATCCTCATGGAATACCTTGGCGATTCCCATCACGCTGCTCCAGCACTCCAGTCCGTGGAGCTAGCGAGGGACGAGGTGCTCCCCGTTTTCGAGCGGCTGATGGGCAACATCGAACTCTGGCTGGCTCACAACTATGTGCACGCTGATCTCTCGGCCTACAATGTCCTTTACTGGCAAGGACAGGTTCACATCATCGACTTCCCCCAGGCCGTCGACCCGCGTTTCAATCCCAACGCCTTCTCCCTACTCGTCCGCGATATACAGAACATCTGCAACTATATCACACGCTATGGTTTGGAGCGCGATGGGCTGCGCATAGCAGAGCGGCTCTGGCGCAAATTCAAGAACGCGGAACTGTGAGGCAATATCGCGGCAAGACGTCTCAATAGCTAGCAGGCATTAAAGAGGGTGGTACCAGGAATGGTACTTGCGCTACCCTTGTTTTCTCTATGCAGATGCATATAAAATGAGACTGGCTAGAACATTGTAAAACAAAAACGTCGTGGGGCATTCTCATAATAGAGGTGCAGGCGGATTGTGGGTGATACGAGCGACGAACATGCTTTGAGAGAAAAGGGTGAAAAATGGAGACAGCCGATGTAATCATTGTGGGAGCAGGAGCAAACGGAACCAGCACTGCTTTTCACCTGGCTAAAGCGGGAGTGAAAAAGGTAATCGTTGTTGAACGGCGGTTCCTGGGAGCAGGGGCCACTGGCAAGAGCGGGGCAATGGTGCGAACTCATTACACTAACGAACCAGAAACGCGTCTTGCCTCTGTAAGCCTCTCGTACTTTCAGAACTGGAAGGAGATTGTCGGCGGTGACTGTGGCTACCAGCCCGTTGGCCTGCTCGTCCTGGTTCGGCCTGAATACCATGCTCATTTAGAAGCTAATATCGCCATGCAGCAACGAGTCGGAGCAAATGTGCGCGTGATTACCGCTGCGGAAGCACGCGAGCTTGATCCCTCTCTGCGGCTCGATGATGTGACACATCTAGCCTATGAGCCAGAATCAGGTTTTGCCGATCCTAACGCGACAATCTTCTCCTTTGCTCGAGCTGCCATCGACCATGGTGTTGAGTTTAAGCTCGATACCGAGGTAACGCGGGTGCTGACCGAAGGTGACCGTGTAATGGGAGTCGAGACGAATAAGGGAACCTTCCATGCACCCACCGTCATCATCGCGGCGGGCGCGTGGGCGAAATTCGCTCTTTGAGCCCCTCGGCATCAATCTCGGCCTTACACCATTGCTAGCGCGTGTGACGATTTTTCGCTGGGCATTTGAGCGCTCAACAAAGCACCCGACGTATATTGATTGGATCAATCATTTCTGGGCCCGTCCCTATGACGGCAATTGTACTCTGGTTGGTGTCGGACAAGATCCTCCTGACGATCCGAACAGTTATCTGGAGGCGGTTTCTCAAGACTACATACAGACGTGCCGGGAACGATTGATTTCGCGTTTTCCAGTCATGCGCCAGAGCGTTATGCGTGGGAACTGGGCAGGCATGTTCATGGAGAGTCCTGATTCTCGCCCGATTATTGGCTCCCTGCCTCCCTACCAGGGGCTTTTCTGCGTGGCTGGCGATAGCGGAACCTCATTCAAGACAAGCCCCGCGATTGGAAAATGCATGGCTGAGTTAGTGACGTCGGGTAAGGCAACGAGCGTTGATCTGACACCATTTCGGGCCACACGCTTTGCCGAGGGACTTCCTTGGCGCGATAAATACACCTATGGATTCGAGCAGGCGAGCATGTCACGGTAGCTGCCCCTTCTGATTGATAAAAAGCGAACAACACCCAAAGGGATGGTCTCTTATGTCCCCACGCCTTACCGATTGGAGCATCGCACTCGCCGTAGTCCTCGCTTCCGCGACCGGCATAATCAGCCTCGTAAGTGGTCACCCACAGGACTGGCTTATCTTCGTACTGCACTGCATAGGAGGCTTGTGGCTTCTGCTACTCTTATGGGGAAAACTGCGGCGCGTCTGGCCTCGATTGATTCATCCCCGGCGCTGGGATCGACGCACCGTGTTTGGCCTACTGGCGCTGCTGGTTGTCGCGCTGGCACTTGGATCTGGCATCTGGTGGGTCACAGGCGGCGATTTATACTTCGCCGGGTTCAATCTGTTGAACTGGCATATCACGCTGGGCTTCGTCCTTGCAGCAGCCATTCATAACTCACATGTTCGCACGCGCTAAACGGCTGCGCAAACGCGACATTGTTGGAAGACGACGAGCATTGCACTTCGGCGCTTTACTCCTCGGCAGCGCAGCACTCTGGCCAGCCCAGCAACTTACCGAACACGTCCTGAATCTATCAGGCACCCAGGAACGTTTCACCGGCTCGCGTGAGAGCAACAGCTATGCTGGCAACATCTTTCCTACTTCAAGCTGGGTCGCCGATGCGCCGCGTCCAATTGATGTGCAGACATGGCGACTCCCGCTCGGCGGAGCTGTCTCCATGCCCCGCGACTTTTCCTACGATGACCTTGTTGCAGCAGGCGATGAATTGGAAGCAACGCTAGATTGTACCGGTGGCTTTTACAGTACACAGCGTTGGCGAGGCATCAACATCGGCCACCTGCTCGACTCAGTCACCCTTGATGCGAATGCACGCTACGTAAGTTTCATCTCTGTGACGAGCTACCGCTGGAGTCTGCCGTTGGAGGAAGCACGCAATGCCCTGTTGGCAACCCATATCGACAAGGAGCCGCTCTCGCATGAGCATGGCTTTCCCCTGCGCTTAGTCGCTCCAGGTCATCGTGGCTTTGAATGGGTCAAGTGGATCACCCGCGTCCAGGTGCTGACCGAGTCTGATCTCGGCCAGGTTGTCAGCATTTTTACCAGCAGTTTCACTGATGCAGGACACGGGGACTAAGAGGCACCCTGTGAACTTGTGCCAGCCAGCAGCGTATATCCTGTTGAGTACAGAGAATGCGACTTCGTAAGCAGACCAGACGAAGGAGGCAGGCACGTGAAATCCACCTCAACCCTATTCCAGTCGAATTCTCTCCGCATCCCTGATGAACTGGAACGCCTGGAACTGCTCGTACCAGAGGTTGCCCACACCACTTCACGTGATCTGCAAGCGTATGCCCTGGCATATATAGACCACTATCAAGGTGATGTGCTGCAACTGGAACACGAGCGAGAGTTTTTATATGCCGCACTCACTGAGGCCTGGCAACAGGCAAAATATGCCATTGTTATACGCCTGGTTGCTGGCCTGGCACACATCGTTAGCCGCCTCAACAATCTCACAGAGGCAGAACATATACTCTACCTGGGGATCGAAGCCAGCCGTCATACGCAAGATAAGCAACACCTGGCATATTTCTTGAATCGCCTCGGCAGCCTGCTTTTTTCCTGCGGCAAATACCAGCAAGGCTATCGCATCTGGCGAGCAAGCTTCCAGCTCGCCGAATCTTCTGATTTCTCTCTATTCCTATGGGAGCCAATCTCCAGCTTCGCGCATATCGCTGACATGCTTGGAAGTAGTACTGCGGCTCAGCGTTTCGTAGATATCTGCCGAACCGACGATCCCGACACCTTCGCCGTCGTCATCTTCATTCGTGGCTTCTACTCACGCCTCATGAATGACCCGGACAACGCCTACAAAGATCTCAGTTGCTCCCTGCGCCTCCTCTCTCATCAAACATCCACTACTCCACAATCCCCTCGACAGCTTTTAACGCTCGTCGTGCAGGCCGAACTGGCTCGTGTGCAAGAAAACTACGCACGTGCGCAAGAGTACACCGAGACAGCCCTTTCACTTGCGCAACTATTCAGCGATCGCTACACCGTCGCCACCCTGCTCATCGACCAGGGCCTCTACACCTACCGCATGGGCCAGTTCGCCGACACCCATACAACCTTCCTGCGCCTACGCGATCTAGCCCTCCAGATGGAGGCCCCCCATCCCTATAAACTTAGCTGCCTCCTTGAGCAATGGCTAGCATCGGTCTCATTAGAAAGCCGCAACAATCTACGGGAGTGCGAGAACCCGCCATTTCTTTCTACTGCATCAACAGAACATTATGAGCCATTAAGCAAACGGGAAGTAGAAGTACTGCAGCTTGTCGCTGAGGGCCTGTCTAATCGAGAGATTGCTGAGCGGTTGGTGATTACTGTGGGGACGGTGAAGAAGCATTTAGAGCATATTTATGGGAAGGTGGATGCGCATAGCAGGACGGGAGCAGTGGCGAGGGGGAGGATACTTAAGGTGTTTGCTTAAAGGTTTGTGATCCACCATCTTCCGTTATTCAAAGACTTTGCGTGAAAACACTATGAATGCAATATAGCAGGGCAACCACAAAGGATTGCCCTGCTATATTATCAATGCATCGCCTTCCCAGGTCTATGTACCATGATAGTGTATAAAACTATTAATATTTATGAGGAGTGGAGTGATGCACTCCTCTGTTGTTCAACACGTTGCAATTGCGAACCCAGTTCGATCAGCAAAGTACCGAGTCTACCTACAATATGACGCACGAGTGTTTGCCGTTGCCCTACATGAAGCCGCATTCGACTCTGCTGCATATCGTATTGGATTTGAGTACGACGTTCAGCGATCGACTTTTCATAGAGGTATGGATGAGATATCATTACGCTTTCTCCTCTCTGGTACTGGTTTGCCTTTCTCTTCTTTCTTAAAGTATACTCTCATAAGAGGATAGAAACGGTCCTGATTAGAGGCAATTTTCGGCAAAAAGGAAAAATACCATGTACCATCCCACGACACGTGTCCTTACCGTACTCGAATTGCTACAGGCGCACAGGCAGATGAGCGGGCCTAAGCTTGCCGAACGGCTGGAGGTAGATGTGCGAAGCGTGCGCCGCTATATCATGATGCTGCAAGATTTAGGCATTCCTATCGAGGCGGAACGCGGACGCTACGGAACCTATCGCCTACTGCGGGGCTTCAAATTGCCTCCATTGATGTTTACCGAGGATGAGGCGTTGGCGCTTACACTGGGACTGCTGGCAGCGAAGCGATTGGGTATAGCAACTACCGCTCCGGCTGTGGAAGGCGCACTTGCGAAGATCGATCGTGTACTGCCCGAAGCTCTTCGTGAACGAGTACAGGCCGTACAAGAGATGCTTGAACTCACCAGCCTTTCATCTGAGAGGTCTTCTTCATCGCCTGAGAGCTCAGTGGTACTCACCTTGAGTACAGCTACCCAGCAGGAAAAGCGCGTCTGGATGCACTACCAGTCCGGTAATACTGAGGAGACACAAAGAGCTGTTGATCCCTACGGCGTGATCTTCCATGCCGGGATCTGGTATACGATGGGTTACTGCCACCTTCGACAAGATCTGCGTATGTTTCGCCTGGATCGTGTGCGCCAGGTAGAGCTTCTCGAAGAAACGTTTACACGTCCACCAAACTTCAACAGTCTGAATTATCTCAGGCGCTCCATTGCAAGCATGCCAGGGACCTGGAAGGTAGAGGTTTTACTGGAGATGACATGGGAAGAGGCCGAGCGTCAAGTATCGCCCAACATAGGAATGCTGGAACAGACACAGGATGGCGTTCTGCTAAGCACTTATACGCAAGGACTCAGTTGGATGGCGAATTTCCTGGTTAGCCTGCGATGCCCTATTTTTGTGCGCGAGCCTCCCGAACTCCACGAGGCATTACGTACACTCGCAGCAGAGATTACACAGTTGGCGAAACGCAGTGAAGAGAGGTATGCGAAAAGAGGTAACTCATGAGCCAAGCAAGCACCTTTCAACCCCCTCTCGCCATCATCGCCGACGTCCACGGCAATCGCTGGGCACTAGAAGCCGTCTTGCAAGATATTGATCGCAGGAGCATCTCACAGATCATCAATCTTGGAGATCACCTCACCGGCCCACTCGATCCGGCGGGAACGGCTGATCTGTTGATCGAGCGCGGCATGCTAAGCATTTGTGGCAACGATGATCGCGTGCTGTTCGCGCCTACAGAGGAGCTTTCAGCTTCACAGAGGTACACACGAGAACAACTCACAGAGGCTCACCTGAATTGGCTGCGGGCTTTACCGGAAACTGCTATAATCGCTGATGAATTGTTTATCTGCCACGGGGATTTGTTCGACTCGCCGTATTTGCTCGAACAGGTGGAAGCTTCCGGCGTCTTTCTGAGGAGCACTCGTGAGATTGAAGCCAGTGTAGCCGATATTGCTCAATCAGTCATTCTCAGCGGGCATAGCCACGTGCCTCGGACGGTCTGGCTTCCGAATGGCAAGTTGATTATGAATCCAGGCAGCGTTGGACTGCCAGCTTACACGATGGAGACGCCGGTGCCCTATGCAATGGAGTCGGGCAGTCCTCACGCTCGTTATGCCCTTCTGAGCAGGAAGCGGAAGGGATGGCAGGTGGAGCATATACAGGTTCCTTATGATTGGGAGTATGCTGCCAGAGTAGCACGCAGCAATCAGCGTGCTGATTGGGCTGAGTGGCTTACCACTGGCAGAGCTCGCTAACCAGCATAAGTTTTAAGCGGCAGCTACGACTGCGCCCAGGCCGTGGGCAACTCGCTCGCCCCAAGCAGGTGAAAGGTCGCTTTGACGCCACCAAAGCTTACCACATCTCCATCCTTGATCAATTCCCGCTTGTTCGGGGTTAACGTCAACTCGCCCAGCCGCGTCTTATTTCGACTCTCAAGATCTTCTATATAGAAGGAGTTTTTCTCAAGGCGAATCTGCGCGTGCCTGCGCGAGACAGTGCTCGAAGGGTCGAACTGGGTGAGGTCAATCTCCGGCGTGATCCCGCGCTTGGGATCAGCCCGCCCGACAATCACAACGTTCTTTGAAATCGCGATACGTTGCGCAACCTGCTCGTTCTGTTGGATATCCAGAAATGCGTGAGGTTTTGCGCTCTCCGGTGCCACCAATCCCATGCTAAGTTGGGACCTGAGTATGGTCTCCTCACCTACTGCCGCTTCCTGATCTGTGCTGGGTCTTGGCCTGCGCACGGTCTCTTCACCTACTGCCACTTCCTGATCTACGCTGGACTTTGAAGTCTCCTGATTGTGCTTGACTGGAAAAGAATTTAACACCGCGATAAAACTAGCCGCGTGCTCAGGACGCTGCAGCGGGTGATCGGCATCAAGCTCCGGTAGTGCCGAGAGCACCCTACCATTGCGCACGAATAACCTTCTCCAGTTGGATGGATCCAATGGAAGGAGTGCATGGCGTTGGCGTCGAGCAGCATCAATAGCATTAGCTCGTGCGCTCGTATCGATACCGCTTGCCTTACTGATCTGTTCGATGCGTGCCGCGCCGAAGTTGATCGGAGCGGCCTGGCTGTATTCCGTCGCGCTCACCTGAAGCCAGGCGTGAGTATCTTCTCGTATGCTATCGGCCAGCCGACGTATAGCATCTGCTGGTGAGGTGTCTGCATCCCGTGACCGCCAGTATTCGAGAACGCGGGCGCTGTGCCCAACCATCCCCGTCATCGCACCACCACTGGTCAGGAAGTGACCATTGCCGAAGGAATCACCTGCGACCACGCCATTGGCAGCGACCAGCGGGTCGTCCCCAACTCGTTCGATGAGACTAAACAACGTTGGTCCATAGATCATCTGGACCTTCATCAGCTCTTGCCTGGGAATCTCGAGCGTCTCCGCGGCCTGCTTCATGTAGTAATCGTAGATCAACTGTTGGTAGGAGGCGAAGAACTCGGGCGACCCGGGATCAGTCTCTACTGGCAGCAGCCCCGCCTCGATAGGATCGAAGGTTTTGAAGTCTGGAACCTGCACTAGCACCCAGCCCACCTCTGGATCATTCTCATGGCCCACAGCGATCTGCCGTACCCAGTATTCCCTGCCATCCGGGTCAAATACTGAGGAGATGCGTCGTCGCAGGCGACCACCCACGAGCACCTCGACCAGACCGGCCAGGAAGTCTGCCTGCGCCACTACCGGCCCTTGCCCATCTCCATGATCGACCTCAACGTCGTGTTGCTCAAATCCCAGGCGTTTCGCGTCAGAACTGCTAAACCCCTGGGCAATCATGAACAGTTCGGGCACCCCAAGGTCAATCACCTCACTGCCAGGTACCCGTACGCGCACAAACTGCCCTTTGAAGTCGAATTCCTGGAGGGCCTCGATGCGGATCCGCTTTCGACCATCGGGACCGTCAATGAAACCATCGCCTTTAGCCGGAACCACGCGGTGATGAGTGAACAGCCGAACTCGGGGCTTGCGGTTGTTGTCCAGGTCCTGTTTTTCGATCAGTTCCAGGTAGCGCCGCAGCAATTTCTGGATGGAAGCAGCCTCCGCCTGGAACGTAGACGGACCATCGAGTACATCCACCATACTGGTACGAATCTTGCGAGGATCAGGTCGATCCGGCGGCTTGGGTGGATCCAACACGGTAATGACGCGGTTCGGCAGGCCATCCCGCCAGCGGTCGTCAATGAATTCGATGTGGTGGATGGTTCCCACGATATGCTGGTCTACGTCGAAGCCGTCAATGATCTCATCAGCAACGATGTCCCCGGACACTGTCTCTGCGCTGTAGAAGCAATCCGCGAGGCTAAAAATACGTCCATCTCCCCTGCGAGGCACACGCTCTTCACCGTATCGTTCAAGCATCATCTGATCAATCAGACCGAGTTGGTGATAGAAGTCTTCACGGATGTTCCAATGCACGCCGAGAAAAGGATCACCCCGCATCTCAACACCTACCGCCTGACGACCCATTGCCACGGTCCACAACATTGACATCATGTTCGTTCCGCCCAGCCCCAATGCCAGGAAGTCTGGATCGATCATCTCTTCATGCTTAACATCCATATCCCTAGGATTCCTTTCTGCTCTTGAGCGCTATTTACCGAGGGCCTTCTTGATAGCAACTAATAGGAGAATAACAGATAACTTCTGCACTGGCTATGAGCGAGGCCTCCATTGTCCATAGATTTGCTTCACAGATCTCTTCTCAGGTTTGGTTCATTTGCTTTTCTTCGACAGTATACACATCAGTAGCATTCCACACCTGGACTGGCTTGTCAATAGTAATTGTACTGATTTAAAATTTGGATCTACAACACCAGTTCCTTACTAAACAAAATACGTCTTTTGGCGAATGACTCATCCTCTTCCCTATGCTATGCTCGATGCATCGAAAGAAAACGATCCTACTTTCCAAACAGGAGAACAGCAATGCATCGAGCACTATATAAAACCTCAATCTATAGCATTCGACTTCCTCACCTCATACTACGCCTGCTCTCTTGTTGCCTATTTCTTGTGCTCGCCGCCTGTACCTCCACTGGCGGATCGCCATCAAATTCCACGTCTGGCACCCCCACACCTTCTCCCACTCCTACGCAGGCCACTCCTACATTCACCCCAACGCCCTCCGGTCCCATGATCTCTACCCCGCTCGTCACATACAAGGGACACTCAGGCCCGGTTATCGGAGTGGCATGGTCTCCTGATGGCACACGCCTGGCCTCGTGCGGCAACGATGGCACAGTGCAGGTTTGGAATGCCAAAAATGGGCAGATGCTCTGGCAAGTAACTGTCGCACGTTATGCCTTCGCGTGTGCATGGTCACCAGATGGTCAGAAAATCGCTGGGGGTGGGTCCGATGGTTCGATTACCATTCTGAATGCCGCAAACGGGCATCGTCTGGCAAACTACACGAGCCAGCTTAACTTTATTGAGGGGCTGGCATGGTCTCCTGACAGCAGGTATATCGCTTCGGGCAGCCAGGATAATAGCGTCAAGGTCTGGGATGTGCAGACAGGCAAATTGCTTGTGACCTATTCCGGACATAATAATGCGGTTGAACGAGTAGCATGGTCTCCTGATGGCACACGCATCGCTTCTGCGAGTTATGATGGGACGGTACAGGTCTGGGAGGCAAAAACTGGAAAACTCCTTGTGACCTATAAGGATCACAATGCTCCGGTATGGGAAGTTGCCTGGTCCCCTGATAGCAAGCGCATTGTTTCAGGAACGGGCGCGGCTGGAATTAATGGTCCGGTCACATCGAATAATTCGGTGAAGGTATGGGATGCAGCAACGGGCCAGACATTATTGACCTATGCGGAAGGATCAACCGGTCAGACCTACGCACTCGCTTGGTCGCCCGATGGTAAACGTATCGCTTCGGGCGGAGATGATCACTACGTGCATGTGTGGGACGCCACAACCGGGCAAACGCTTCTGCTCTATAGCGGCCATAGCGACATCATCTTCAAAATTGCCTGGTCTCCTGATGGCAGTTTAATTGCCTCGGCCAGCGGCGATGGAACGGTACAGATCTGGCGACCACAAGTGTAAAGGTGAGTAGAAAGTAAACAGGACGGCCTTTCGACCGCCCAGCAAATCTTCTAGCAGTTTCTTGGGGGTGGTGGACATGTGATGGCTATCTGCATGGCTGCTATGGAAGCTCGTGGAGTGATACATAGCCGAGGAGGCCATCGCTCTCAAAGTCCAGCCAAGCAATCCCACTAACAAAATAAGTGCCAACACGACAAGCAAAAAGGTCCTTTTGAATGATACCTGCATGAAATACTCCTTTTCTTCCCCAACAGGGATAAAAGCTTGTAACTCATGCAAATTATAACATAGAAAGACGCTTTTCGCCCTATTCGATCTCTCGTGCTCTCGCCCGCTCATGCTGCGTCAGATACCTCTTGCGCAAACGAATATTTTGCGGAGTCACCTCAACCAGTTCATCATTATTGATAAAGTCAAGCGATTGCTCAAGACTCATGATAATTGGCGGTGTCAGACGCACAGCAATATCGGAGGTAGAGGAGCGCACATTGGTCTTCTGCTTCTCTTTACAGACGTTGACGACCATGTCGGCAGGGCGTGCGTTCAGGCCAACGATCATTCCCTCGTAGACGGGTGTACCAGGTTCAATAAAGGTATCGCCACGCTGCTGAGCGTTGTTAAGTCCGTAGGTCACCGCCACACCGATTTCGGAGGCAATCAATGCCCCCATGCGTGTCGTTCCGATCTTGCCGAGCCAGGGTTCATAGCCAATCAGCATGCTGCTCATGGCTCCGTTGCCCTGCGTCAGGGTCAGAAATGCGTTACGGAAACCGATTAGGCCACGCGTTGGAATGTGGTATTCCAGGCGCACGTTGCCCAATCCATCGTTCGTCATGTTCGTCAGTTGCGCTTTGCGTGCGGCTAGCACCTCGGTCAACACACCGATATAGGTATCTTTTGTATCAATTACCAGGTGCTCAATAGGCTCAAGCAGCTTGCCGGTTTCATCCTCGCGGGTAATGACCTCTGGACGCGATACCTGGAATTCGTATCCCTCGCGGCGCATCGTTTCGATCAGTACGGAAAGATGCAGTTCGCCACGCCCGGAGACGATAAACTCGTCCGGCGTGTTTCCATCGACGACGCGCAGGCTGACGTTTGTCTCCAACTCGCGATAGAGGCGTGCTCGCAGTTGCCGCGATGTTGGAAACTTGCCCTCGCGCCCCGCAAAGGGACTGACATTGACACCGAAGGTCATCTTGAGGGTCGGTTCAGTGATGGTAATCGTGGGCAACGCTTCAGGTGAGTCTATATCCGCGATGGTCTCACCAATGTTCGCATCGGCAATACCCGTCAATGCCACAATATCACCCGCCAGCGCCTCGGCAACTTCGACACGCTGCAAGCCTTTGTACGACAACACAAGGTTGATCTTCTGCCGCGATACCACGCCATCACGGTTGATGCGTGCTACGAAGGTATTCGGAGCAATGCGGCCACGCACGATGCGACCGATAGCGTACTTGCCTTTGTAATCATCGTAGTCAAGCGCAGCCACGAGCATTTGCAAGGGTGCCCGGGTATCCACCAATGGAGCCGGAACGGTATTGACGATGGTTTCAAAGAGAGGTTCCAGGTCGCGCCTCTCGTCACCTGGATGATACATCGCCACCCCCTCACGTGCAACGGCATAGAGAATGGGAAAGTCGAGGTGCACATCCCTGGTTGCCAGTTCTAGAAAAAGATCTTGTGTCCATTCCGCTACCTGATCAATACGTGCATCACGGCGATCAATCTTGTTGATGACGACGATGGGCTGCAGATCAAGTTCCAGAGCCTTCTGTAAGACAAAGCGAGTCTGGGGCATAGGCCCCTCTACAGCGTCAATTAGCAGGATACAGCCATCAGCCATATTCAGTACACGTTCGACCTCGCCACCAAAGTCGGCATGGCCCGGTGTGTCGATGATATTGATCTTAACACCTCGATAGATGATAGCTGTATTTTTTGCCAGGATGGTAATGCCGCGTTCGCGTTCCTGGTCATTCGAATCCATAATCAGTTCGCCCACATCCTGATTTTCACGGAAGATGTGGCTCTGCTTCAAAAGGCCATCTACCAGGGTCGTTTTCCCGTGATCGACGTGGGCTATAATGGCGACATTCCGAATGTCTTCCCGCCGCACCAAATGTTCTGTTTCTTTTTCTGTCTGGGTCATAGCATTTAAAACCTGCATAATATTGACGTATAACTCCCCAAAGACATAACAAAACCGGACGGCTAGAGTCGCCCGGTGAATATGAATAATGTATTAACCGATATTCTCAGCTTGTATTGTATCCCCTTGAGAGGGCATTCGTCAAGCTCTAGGACTCTGGAATCCGACCACCACCAGCAAACATGCATTGCACAACTGTCACTAGCGTCACTACTGTCACATTTGTCACTTTCGGAATCCACTCTCTGCCTGTAGAGCGGCGCGAGCGGATGTCATCCAAAGCTAGGCGTGCGACTCCTCAAAAGTATCCAGGGTAGAATGGCCATATGCTCAATTCGGCATCAACCCGAACAAAAAGAGAAATACTTGTATTTGGCACTCCTCTTAGGTATACTTCTTGAAGAACCTCACCGTTACGTTTGCCCTTGACGCTCGTTAACCTGCACCATTCTGACCCTTTGCGTTATGTTGCTCACATATAGAGGCAGCGCTGCCTCTAGAAAGGACGGAAGGCAGATGGAACCTTCCCGCTTTGACGACCTCACCAAAGCGTTAGCCACCTCCACCTCGCGTCGTCACGCCCTCAAAACCATTGCCGCGACTGCTCTTGGGAGCATCCTTGGCCTAGGTGGCATCGGTACCGCCTTTGCCAATTGTAAGCCCAATGGGATTGGTTGCAACACAAATAGTCAGTGCTGTAGTGGAGGGTGCTGTCATGGCACTTGCACCGACCTGGGTACCACGAGCAACTGCGGCACATGTGGGCATAGGTGTGCATCTGGACAAGGTTGCTGTAACGGTACCTGTACTGACCTCAATACCATTCAAAACTGCGGCTCCTGTGGCAATGTCTGCCCTGCCGGTCAGATGTGTTCGGATGGACAATGTGTCTGTCCGTTGGGTAGAACGAAGCTCTGCAATGGTACATGTGCTACGAACTGTTTATCAACTGGCTGCTCTAATGGCTGTAACTGTGTTCAGGACGCAGCGGTTGGTAATTTCTACTGCGCTCAAGGTGCCGCTACCCAAGGCTGTTCAAGCGACTGCGACTGTCCTAGCGGGCAGATGTGCATTAACGGGGGTGTCTGTGTTGCTGTCTGCTAAGGTGAGCGCTTCCCCTAGTGCCAGTGGAGACATGCTCGGTGCACCGCTTGAAGAAATGTGTAGGAGGTCTCTTCTGAAGCGTGGGTGAGCCATCCTGACTCACTTCCGCCTTGCTGCCAAGGAAGTGGAGCAGGGAACGCGAAGCTCCAATCAGTGCAGGAAACATCCTACCTGACTCTGGTTGGTATGAACCTTATCAAAAACACCCATGAGGCTAATCTTGTGGGTGTCTCGAACAATGAGACGCACTTGCCTTGCTGAGAAGAAAAATACTTGCCTTTGACATTCACCTCAGGTATACTTCTTCTTGAAGAAACCCATCTATAAATGTGTCCTTGACTCTGGTTGACCTACATCGTTCTGACCCTTTGCGTTATGTTGTCCATCTAATGAAGCATTGCTGCCTCTAGAGAGGATGGAAGTGGAATGGAACCTTCCCGCTTTGATGAACTGACCAAAACCCTGGCGACAGCTACTTCACGCCGCCAGGCACTCAAGACCTTCGCCACCACGGCTCTCGGCGGCATTCTTGGTTTAGGTGATCTGGGAACTGTCTTTGCCAAACCCTGCAAACCTAACGGCATTGGTTGTAACGTGGGCAATCAATGTTGTAGTGGCGGCTGCTGTCATGGTACCTGCACGGACTTGAACACGACGAGCAATTGTGGCTCCTGTAGAACGACATGCGACACCAACCAAGTCTGTCAGAGCGGGCGGTGTTGTTTGTCGAATGGAGCGACATTCCCGTTTAACTGTGGCCCAGGATGCTGCATCGGTACCCCCTGCTGCAGCGAGTATGTATCGAACGACGGCTCTACCTGTACATGCATTCCTCCTTTCTAAGAAAGGGGAGGGCAAGCCGAAACATGGTTGGTAGAGAGAAAGCGCAACTCTTGCGGGTGAATAGTCCCTGACCCTGGATGGTATGCACCGTATCAAAAACACCCAGGAGATTTAACTCGTGGGTGGTGTGTTTTCTCTTGCAGCATGCAGAAACCGAATGCTCAGGCATGCGACTCCTCAAAAGTATCCAAAGCAGAGTGCCCGTAGGCTCGATTCAGCATCTGATCAATATTGTAGCAAGCCGTAATCAGTGAAAGATGCGTAAAGGCCTGGGGGTAGTTGCCAAGCGCCTCACCAACTGGACCAATCTCTTCGGCATAGAGACCAACATGGTTGCTATAGGTCAGCATCTTCTCCAGCATCAGGCGGGACTCATTCAGCCGACCTGCACGGGCCAGGCTTTCGGCCAGCCAGAAACTGCAGGCGCTAAAAGTACCTTCGATACTTCCCAGGCCATCAGAAGCGGCTTTTTTGGGGTTGTAACGATGCACAAGCGAATCGCTGGTCAACTCCTTCTGGATGCGATCAATCGTAGAAAGTATGCGCGGATCGGTAGGGCCTGCAAAGTTGGTCAGCACCATAAGCAAGGAACTTGCATCGATGGCATCGCTACCATAGTACTGCACAAAGCTCTGTTTCGACTCACTCCATCCTTCGTGCATGATCTGCTCGTATATCTCCGCACTTTTCTGCATCCAATCCTCCATCGGCGCTGGCAATCCTCGGTGACGTGTCAGTCGCAGTGCACGATCAAATGCTACCCAGCTCATCAAGCGAGAATGCACGAAGCGCTTAGGCCCTCCGCGTACCTCCCAGATGCCTTCATCAGGTTCTTGCCAGTGATCGCCCAGCCACTCAAGCAAGCGGCGCAAGTTCTGCCAGAGATCATACGAGATGGTATCGTAGCGATTGTAGATGTAGATTGAATCCATCAGTTCGCCATAAACGTCAAGCTGGTTCTGTTTATACGCACCATTTCCAACGCGTACGGGTTTGCTGTTACGGTACCCCTCAAGGTGGCCTAGCGTGATTTCCGTCAAATCATGTTCGCCATCAATACCATACATGGGTTGGAGCGTTCCATTGGGATCCAATTCGTGGCAACGTTTATCAAGCCAGCCCATAAATGCCTGGGCTTCCTCTGTAAAACCAAGCGTGAGCAAGCTATAGAGCGAGAATGCCGCATCACGCAGCCATGTGTAGCGGTAATCCCAGTTTCGGCTGCCACCTATTGTCTCTGGCAAACTGGTAGTCGGAGCCGCGACAATCGCTCCTGTAGGTGCATATGTCAGCAGTTTTAAGACAAGCGCCGAACGCTGTACCATCTCTCGCCAACGCCCATGATACTTACATTGGGCGAGCCAGTTTCGCCAATAGTTGACCGTGCTCTGAAACGTCGCTTGATATTCATCATGTGAAAGATGCTGGGGCGCAAGGTCCTTATCTCCTGCGCTCTCCAATATAAAGTGTACCGCCTGTCCCTGATGCAAGGTGAAGTTAGCACGTACGCCCCCTTGTCCATCATCTTCAACAGGGACAGAAGATGCCAGCCCCAGACAACTGCTTTTGCTGCGAAAGATAGCTCCTTCCTTCGAGATACGAACATCGTGGTCGTCTCGGGCATAGTTAAAGGCCGGTCGGCACACCATCTCAAAGGGCAGCGAACCGCGCACAACACTGACCGAACGTACGATATGGTGTTGGTGATGCGGGCTTCCTCCACGCTTCAGCGGCATGAAATCAGTAATCTCGCCCACTCCATCAACAGTGAGAAAGCGGGTGATAAGGATATTTGTCTCTGGCAAATAAAGTTGTTTACGGCTCATTTCAGGCGTATCCGGGGGTGCAATGCGAAAGAAGCCGCCCTTGTTCGCATCGAGCAACGCGCCAAAGACGCTAGGCGAGTCGAAACGTGGGATGCAGCACCAGTCGATGGAGCCGTTTTTGCCCACTAGAGCGACGGTATGCAAGTCACCTATGACCGCATAATCCTCAATTGGTAAGTAAGTCGTCGATGATTTGGGGGATTTCTCTGCTTTTTGATTGCTCCATAAGTTCTTCCTTCATGCGATAGTAGTATGTAGTTCTCTAATAGATACGTTTTGTAGGGGCACAACGGAGATTGTGTCCCTTGGATAAAAACCATACAGCAAATTTCAGATACATTACCTATCACACCGTGAACTGGAAGGAAGTATCATGTCAGAAGATAAAGATGAATGAAAGCCAGTTCACTGGGGGCTTCTCAGACTCGAGCGCTTCTGTACCTCTTGTGAAATAGCAAGCAGGGGAACGACGAGCGGGAGCACAAGCAATAGCGATTGGATGGTATATTTACGTGCGTAATAATCTTTATGCTCAAGCTCTAACGTTACCTCACGCTCGGCACTTTTACCTCTGACTATACTAATGGCATAGAGCAACAGCGGTATGTAGTTGACCGCTACCCATGAGAGAAAAAAGCCTATAATGGCCATGAATAAGGGGTGGCTAGGATTGCGGAAGAAGACAAAGAGGTTGAAGACACCTATAATAGCGCCGAAAACAACCCCCAGTGCAAATTCGATGAGAATAAACCTGGCACCATGCAAGACGATATCCAAAGCAGCTAACTTACGTATGTTGATGAACCTTTCTCGTTTGATCCTATCATTTTCCTGGTGTAGCATGGATTCCTCCTGAAAGTACATCTCTCATGTATTTCTCAACATAGAACTGTCAAGAAAACTGTATCATGAAGAACTGATGTGTGCTACAAAAATTGGCTGAATGGAGAGAATTGAGGGTTAGAAGGCTCATAAAAAGCGTTGAATGGCATAGAATTGTGACTTAGGCTTCGTACACGGCATCTACCTCCGCTCGCTTGCGCCACACACTCTTAGGAGTCAGGCGGAGAAAGTTGTCACGTATCCAGCAGCGCAGAGGATTCGTCACCAGAATATTGCGTCCGATATTCCCAGGACTCATTCACAATAGCCGCCGTTCTCGGCATACGAATGCGTTCATACGCTCGTAGCGCATCATCAACGGTTGCATAGTCACTGAGATTGCTAGCCAGGGCAAGTTCCTTCGCCAGCACAACCGCATCCTCGATAGCCAATCCCGCTCCCTGTCCAAGGGTCGGAGTTGTTGGATGCGCAGCGTCACCCATCAGCGTCACTCGCCCCGTTCCCCAGCGATCGACGGGTTTGCGGTCATAAACATCGTTACGGAGTATCATGGCTTCGTCAGCTGCTTCAATCAAGGCTTCGATTGGTTCATACCAGCCCTTGAATAAATTCAGCAATTCTTGCTTGCGGCCACCAGGAGCATCACTGCCTCCTGGAGGAGTCTTCTTACCTGCAAACCAATAGACCTTATCTTTAGCAGGATAGATGCCAAAGATCTGTCCCTCGCCCTTCGGCCTGCTGTAGAACGCCGGGGACAATGGCTGGATGTGAGAAGACAGGCATTGCACGCCATGCCGTATAGCCTGAATAGCGTGGCGGTGCGTCACCGAGCAACACCTTGCGCACCACAGAATGGATACCATCCGCACCAATCAGCACAGCGCCTTGCTCTTCTCGCCCATCCTCAAAACGAGCGGTCACACCGTTTTCGTCTTGCTCAAAGCCAATACAGTTAGCGTTGAGATGCACTATGCCAGTTCCCTCTAGCTCATGGGCCAGGATGTGTAAGTAATCCGCCCGGTGGACGACAAAGCCAGGAGTGCCAAGTTCTCGTCCACGTGGGCTTTGTGGTATTGTGCCCAGTAACTGCCCGCTCGACGATCTCAATTCGATGCCTTCCATAGGATGCCCTGTTATGGCACGGACCTGATCCAGTAAACCCAATTTCTTGAGGGCCTTCATGGTTGTAATCTGTATTACCAGTCCCGCATTAATCCCACGCAGCGAACTGGCCCGCTCAAATACGACAGGCTCAATACCAACACGCCTTAATGCAATTGCCGCAGCAAGGCCCGCAAAATTTCCGCCAATAATGAGCACTCTATTTCTGACGATCTCCGTTCACCTGGAACCTCCGCTCACCGTCTGTATCTACACCTGCTACCTGAGCATGAATTTTCAACAAGTCGGGAATTGTTTCTGGTGGTCGTCGTCCCATACCGCATTCGGTCGCAACGCCGAAATCGGCAATTGCGCGCTGCGCAGCCTCGATACGGCCAACGGTTCCCTCAACGCCATCCGTGTAATGCACAAGCCCAAGGTAGATCTCCGTCTCTGGATGGAGAGCGAGGTTTCGTAACGCTGCGAAGTAGGCATTATCGGTGCGGTCGCGTGGCACCGGCATATGAAACCAATGAATAGGCCGCGAGACAGCACTGAGAAACCGCATTAGCAAGCTCCACCATGACCGAGGTATCTGTCGGCTGCTTGAAGTGCTGATGTCCGAAATCACCATAGCATAAGTGATAGCCCAACTCAACATCTGCTGGCACGCGAGAGCTAATCCGCGTGAGGCGATCCAGAATCTCTGTTCGAGTATCTTCCATCTGCGTCGGTATCACACCTTCTAGAATGCCGACCTCGAAAGGCATATCCCATTGGATAGCCAGTTGGTCATGTGGAATCGCGGCTGCGATCTCGTCAACCTCAGCCAGCAGTCGCTCTTCATAGACTGGCTCGATAATCCTGCGATCAGTCCGGTCGATGAAGGCGGTGGCGATAGCGAGCGGCGTAGGCAGACTGACCTGGAAACGATATTGAGTGGGAAGAACGCCTTCCTGCTTCAGCCTTGAAAAAAGAGCGTACGAGCCGATAGCCGCGTTTGCATAGCCTAAAGGACCGAAGGTTAGCGTGCCTGGATCGCTGGAAGGATCGAGTTTAACATGAGGTCTTGCAGCATACCTTCCGGGAACGGGGGGTACGGTAACGAGCTGCGGGGTACGTGCCAAGATAGCAAATTGCCAGCCGATCCAATCGGAACGTGTGCCGGTCTCCCCATCTGGAATGCGTCGCAGTCGTTCACCTAATATCGAGCTGGCAGTACGAAATACCTCCTCAGTATTCGAAAGCGGCACGCTCCCGACGAGATGAACGCCTTGTGGCTGCAAATCAGATATCATAATAACCTACTTTCTTTCGATGTCCGCTCACTGTTCATTCCACCACATGTGATGATACTTCTCATTGATCTGTTTCATCAAGGTCAGAAAAAAGGCTCCGGAGCAACCCGGAACCTTTCTTTAAAACTTTTGTAACAATATATACGCTATTGGGTGCCACCGATCTGCGCAATGAACAAAGGTCCTGCGGCGAACGGTGCGGAGACATACCTACCGTAGCTGTTGCACTCCATTTCACCATTGCCAACTACCTTTATTACTGGTTGGCCCGCCGAATTCGTAGACTCATCATAAATGGGTCCATGAAGTTTGAGCTTGAAACCGCCCTCGATGCGCAAGCCCGTCACATTATTCGTTTCGAGCATGCCCCATGCCGTGCCGCTATCGCCCGTCACAGAATCGAATGCCTGGACGTGCTCCAGCTCACCAATGGCGTCGGTCCCAGTCGTCGCGTAGTTTCCTTCAAGCTCTGCTCTACCGCTGATGGTGCCCGCCTCGAAACCTGCAAAGACATGCTCGGCAACATCATGGAATACACCATTAGAGTCAATGTAAGCGCGGCCACACGTGAAGTCGACACCATCAGGCGTCCCCTTCGCTAAGCCAGGGGTAAAACTGACCGCCAGTACCTCGATATACTCTGAGTTCTGGATGGTCGATGGAGTGTTACATGTTTTCACATGATGAAGACAGTACAGCATGTTCACTTCGATGTGAAAACCTGGTGGCGGTGGTGGTTGCTGAGCGTGCGCCACACGAGGAGACATAAAAAAAGTAGAAATACTTGCGAGCGCTACGATTGCCAATACTAAAGGTACAATCAAGATGCGTTTCATGGTTCCAAAATCCCTCCTTCTTGCAATGGTCCACACCTGTGAGTCTGGAGACGTTATACAGAGTATTTGCCAGGGTAAAATCATGTTGCCTAAACAATTGTACGGCATTTTTGAGAAAAATGCCAATAACCAGACAGCAACTCAGCAAACCAGGTATCGAGCATGCCTACTACGAGGAGGCAGTCACTGCCGCACATACTCAGTTTGGAGAAAATATCTTTGTGTCTACCTCTATTCCTTTTTCACATCGCTTATGCTATAGTCAAAGGGACAGAAGTTCTTATCACACACTCTCCAAGGAGGAACTTATGCCCGAACTATGCACCCGTCATTTACCCGCACGTAAGGCATTCGTCTGCATCATCATCTCTGAAACAAACGAACTGGAGGATCGGCTATGAGCGATCAATCTATCTTCACAGTCGAGGAGTGGAGCGTCCGCGAGAAGGATCTCCACTTTGACTCCCTGGCACAGACCGAGTCAGTTTTTGCCCTCTCCAACGGACACATTGGACTGCGGGGCAACCTCGATGAGGGAGACCCCCATGGCCTTCCCGGCACCTATCTAAATTCTTTCTGCGAACTGCGCCCTTTGCCCTATGCCGAGGGGGGATACGCCTATCCTGAGTCCGGGCAGACCATTATCAACGTCACCGACGGCAAACTCATCCGTCTCCTCGTCGACGACGAACCTTTTGACGTCCGCTACGGTCATCTCCAAGAACATGAGCGAGAGCTTGACTTGCGCAATGGGGTACTGCGCCGTAACGCCCGTTGGACCACTCCAGCAGGTCGTACAATCAAAGTCTCTTCCACGCGTTTGGTGTCGTTCACTCAGCGCGCTATCGTAGCCATCAACTACGAGGTCGAGGCAGTTGATGCACCAGTGCGCATCGTGGTACAGTCGGAACTAGTCGCCAACGAAGCGCTCCCTCCGCAGAGCAAGGACCCTCGCGTCGGTTCCGCTCTGGAGTCTCCACTCGTAAGCGAGGAGTACCTATCAGATGGTGCCTCTGGGATCTTAATTCATCACACGAAGGTGAGCGGCTTACGCATGGGGGCTGCGATGCATCACAAGATCGAGGGGCCTCATATGCTTGTTGAATCTGGAAGCTTTCCCGACGTTGTCCGCGTGTCCATAGCGGGACAACTGAAGCCCGGTGAACGATTGCGCATCACTAAATTCATCTCTTATGGCTGGTCGAGTGTGCGTTCACGCCCCGCGGTCCACGATCAGGTTGTGGCTGCACTAACGGCTGCGCAGATGACCGGCTGGGATGGCTTGCTCGCAGAGCAACGTGCCTTCCTGGATACCTTCTGGGCAAACGCGGATATTGAGTTGGATGGCGACCCAGAAATCCAGCAAGCGGTGCGTTTCGCCCTATTTCATGTTCTACAGGCAGGGGCGCGTGCAGAGGGCCGACCCATTGCAGCAAAAGGGCTAACAGGCCCTGGCTACGATGGTCATGCCTTCTGGGATACGGAGACCTTTGTCCTGCCAGTGCTCATACTGACCCTTCCGCAAGCTGCCGCTGATGCACTGCGCTGGCGCTACTTGATTCTCGATAATGCGAAGGACCATGCACGCGAGTTGGGGCTACATGGGGCCGCGTTCCCCTGGCGCACCATACGAGGCACCGAGTGTTCAGGGTACTGGCCAGCGGGTACTGCCGCGTTCCATATCAACGCAGACATCGCCTACGCAGTAGCCCAATACATCGGCACAACCGGTGACACTGCATTCGAGGAGGAGGTAGGCCTCGAGTTACTCGTCGAGACGGCCAGACTCTGGTGTTCCCTTGGTTACCTCAACACCACCCTCGACCAGTTCCGTATCGACGGCATCACCGGACCCGACGAGTATAGCGCCATCGCTGACAACAATGTCTATACTAACTTGATGGCCCAACACAATCTACGCTGGGCAGTGGATGCGGTGCAGCGCCATCCTGAAAAGGCAAGCTCTTTAAATGTGAGCGACGACGAGGTCGCAAACTGGCGTCGGGCTGCTGAGAAAATGTATATTCCGTACGATGAGAGCCTCCAGGTTACCCCACAGGATGAGAATTTTACCGAGCACGCAGCGTGGAACTTCGTCGATACCAGGCCAGATCAGTATCCTCTTTTCTTACACTTCCCCTACTTTGATCTCTATCGTAAGCAGGTTCTCAAGCAAGCTGACCTCGTTCTCGCGATGTTATTGCGCAGCGATGCATTCACACAAGAGCAGAAAGAGCGCAACTTTGCGTACTACGAGCCGCTGACTGTACGCGACTCCTCCCTATCGGCATCCATCCAGGCTGTTCTTGCTGCCGAGGTGGGGCAGCTCTCACTTGCCTACGACTACCTGGGTGAGGCAGCGCTCGTAGACCTGCATAACCTGCATCACAATGTGCAGGATGGGCTTCACATGGCCTCTCTCGCCGGAGCCTGGACGGCCCTGGTTTCAGGTTTCGGTGGCATGAGAGCACAAAACAGCTCACTCACCTTCGCTCCACGTCTACCAGACACATTGCAAAGGCTCGCCTTCCATCTCCTATTTCGTGGCAGCCGCTTACGTGTTGAAGTGAAAGCCAAGGAAGCAACGTACCGTCTGCTTGATGGCCCGTCCCTAAAAGTGCACCATTATGGCGAGGAAGTTCTTGTTTCTGCGGATGGAGCAGTCAGTCGTCCTATCCCTCCCGTTCACGCGGGACCACGACCAAGCCAGCCCCCGGGGCGCGCACCCTTGTCGCGGGAGACGCAACGACCACAATCCGCAGAATCGCAGTCGTGAGTGAGCTGAGGATGACAGAAAGATTAGTTGCTCTCATTACCGGTGGGTCTCGAGGCATTGGCGCCGAAACCGCGCTCGCTCTGGCGGAAGCGGGGTACGATATTGTGCTTACGTATCGGAATAAAGCCACTCGTGCTGAAGAGATTGCTTCTGCTATTATTCAATGTGGCCAGAAGGCGCTTCCTCTGGCCACAGACATCACAGAAGCAGAGGCGGTTGCAGAAATGCGAGACCAGGTACGCCAGTGGACGAATCACCTGGATGTACTCGTGCTCAATGCCTCTGGCGGTTTGGAACGTGACCTCGTAGCTGTTCATCCTGATTATCCTATGTTGATCAATCGTGATGCCCAACTTTCACTTGTAGAGGCAGTCTTACACCTGCTGAGCCCTGGTAGCGTAATTGTGTTTGTAACCAGCCATTGGGCTCATCTTTATGGTCAAATACAGCAAATTCCCGCCTATGAGCCAGTTGCCAGGAGCAAACATGCGGGTGAACTGGCCTTACGAGCACTTCAGCCGGATCTCACTTCCCGAGGAGTACGCTTTATTGTCGTCACCGGTGATTTGATCGAAGGCACCATCACCCCCAAGCTCCTCGAGCGGACTGCCCCAGGCCTGATCGCCAAGCGCCGCTCCACTCATGGAGCCTTGCCAACTGCACACGATATGGGTCGTACTATTGCCCAAGCTGCACTCGATCCCTCACTTCCCAGTGGGTCCACCATTGTTATCGGTGCACCTCTCCAATCTCTGCTGGCTTCAGCGGAATAGCTTGCAAATCAGAATGACTGCACACAAGGTCTATTCTTTTTCCGGGGACCAGCTAATACCCATACGATTACCTGGGCTTGTTAAGCAAGCTCGGGTAATCCTCGAATTGTGTTTAAGATCCCCACACCTCTCGCGCTACGCTTGCCACGAGTTCTAGCTTGCGGCGCTCGTCTTCGAATGAAACGCGATTGCCCTCCATAGTCGATGCAAAACCGCATTGTGGGCTGAGAGCAAGTCGTTCCAGTGGCACGAAGCGAGAGGCCTGCTCAATGCGATGGCGCAGTTCGTCGGACAATTCCAGACGCGCTTTCTTGGTCGTCACAAGGCCAAGCACCACGAAACGATCTTCTGGTACGTGCTGCAGCGGATCAAAGCCACCAGAGCGGTCATCATCATATTCCAGCAGGAAGCGATGAAAGTGGGTCTGACTGAAGATACGTGCAATTGGCTCATAATCGCCAGCAGCATAGAATTTGCTCTGGTTGTTACCACGACAAATATGTATCCCGAAAGTCACCCCGGGATGACCATCAATGATGGCGTTATCCAACTCAATGCATTTATCAATGATCTGGTCTGGATCGCTCCCACGTTGGCGATAACCTTCCCGCATTTGAGGGTCAAGCAATGCAGCATACTGTGGAGCATCGATCTGGATATAGGTGCAGCCCAAACGCACCAGTTCATCAACCTCGCGTCGCGAGAAATCTACGATATCGGCCAGATAGGCATCACGAGTTGGATACGCCGAACGCGATTTCTCCGGATCATAGTAGGCAGCCGCCTGTTGCGCGCTGATCATAGTCACCTTACCAGGACGCATTTTGCGCGAACGCAAATACACCCACTCCTCCGAGCACATACTCCTGCGCCACGAGAGCCGCTCAACCACCACAGGACGCTTGAGGACAAGTTGCTCTCCGCTCTCATCTCTAAAAGGAATAGCCCAGCCCCCATACTTGTCGAAGCCATCAAGTGAATCGATCAGGTGGCCATAGAACGCATACCGGCGTTGCTCTCCGTCAGTAATCACATCTATTCCAGCCCCTTCTTGCAAAGCGATTGCCTCATTCACAGCCCGGTCTTCTATAGCCTTAAACTCCGCCGGATCCATCTGCCCTGCTTCAAGTTGCTTGCGAGCCTCCACTAGGTAAGTGGGCCTGAGTAGACTCCCCACTACTTCACTGTGATACCTCATGTTCGACTACCTCCTCTAGAATGTTGGGCTAACAGTAAAGATCGTTGCATACAGGTTAATTAGTAAGCTGGCGGCGATCCACCACGCGTTTTACCTTACCTTCACTGCGTGGTAGATGATGCGGCTCGACAAGCAGTACACGCGCATGCAATCCAAGCGCCTGATTCAGATCTTCGGTGACCTTTGCTTGTAGTGTGCCCATAGCTGTGCCGCCCATACGATACAGCGCATCATCAGCCTCCACACGCACCTCCAGTTCATCCAATTGATCGCGCTCCCGGTCAACGACGATCTGGTAATTACTTGTCAAACCGGGATGAGAAAGCAAAACCTGTTCGATCTGAGTGGGGAAGACGTTGATCCCGCGCACGATCAGCATATCGTCTGTGCGACCTCGTACACGCTGCATACGGACTGAAGTTCGTCCACAAGGGCAGGTATCGCGTACCAGGGCCACACGATCACGCGTGCGGTAGCGCAACAAAGGCAAAGCTTCACGCGTCAAGCAAGTCAAGATCAACTCGCCGACCTCACCATCTGGAAGGCGATTTCCACTCTCAGGGTCTATTACCTCTGGGTAGAAGTGATCCTCGTTAATATGCAATCCATTGTGCTCGAAACATTCGGCAGCGACACCAGGACCAATCACCTCGGTCAGGCCATAAATATCGAACGCTTCAAGCCCAAAACGCTCTTCAATCTCGCGACGCATACCCTCAGTCCACGGCTCCGCTCCAAAAAAGCCCACACGCACCTTCATACGGCTGCGTAGGTCCACTCCTTCACTCTCAGCGGTCTCAGCGACAACTAGAGTATACGATGGAGTTCCGGCAATGACAGTCACTCCTAAATCCCCCATCAACTGCACCTGCCGCCTCGTCAGGCCTCCACTAATGGGGATCACCGTTGCGCCGATGAGTTCCGCGCCAATATGCGCGCCAAGTCCACCGGTAAACAGTCCATAACCATAAAAATTCTGGAAGACATCCTCGTCCGTCACATTCCCCGCTGCAAAGGTCCGCGCCATCACCTCGCCCCACATCGCCATATCCGCACGTGTGTAGCCACCAACAACGGGTTTGCCGGTGGTACCACTCGAAGCATGCAGCCGCACCACTTCTTTCAAAGGGACAGCAAAGAGTCCATAAGGATATGTCGTGCGGAAATCATCTTTGACCGTAAAGGGAAGGCGTTCAATGTCCTCAAGAGCCTGGATATCCCTGGGATGCATGCTGCGCTCTTCTAGCGCCTGCCGGTAGAACGGCACCCTTTCATAGGCACGCATCACCTGTTGCCGTAAGCGCTGCATTTGAAGCCGGGTCAGCTCAGCGCGTGGCATCGTCTCTACTGCTGGATTCCACATGTATCCCTGATTTCTTGTTGCTGCTCGATCCATAGCTATACCCCTTCTCGCAGACTTATTGCTCGCCCTCTCCACCCTTTTTACCATGTGCCCGCGCCGCCAGATAAGCCTTCATCACAGCAAGATGCTCCGGTGAACGCAGACAATCTTCCTGCGCGGCAATCATCTCTTTCATGAGCGTTGTGAAATCCTGCTCGAAAGACCGGTTGATCTGCCGCTTGGTATGTCGCAGTGCCGTAAAGGGAATCGCCAGCAGTTCCTCGGCCAAATCTATCGCCCGCTGCTCCAGGTTGTCAAGCGCAACTACCTCGGAAATCAGTCCCATTGTGAGGCCTTCATTGGCACTAAAACGCCTCCCTAGCAGGCAGAGATATTTAGCAGGACCGGCACCGATCAATCGGGTAATACGCATTGGCCCCAGTGCGGCAACCAGACCCTCTTTAACGGCGGGAATACTGAGCACAGCACCAGTGGAAGCAATCAGCAAGTCACAGGCTACCGCGACTTGCAAGCCACCCCCCAGGCAATAACCATGAATGGCCGCGATGGTGATAGAATCAAGATTGGCTAATGCGGTCACTCCGCGTTCCCAGGTGGCAAACCATTCAGGAGTCAGGTTCCCCTGAGCCAGCTCCTTAACATCGAGACCACTGCAAAAGGCCCTCCCTTCTCCACTCACAATCACAACTCGCGTCTCGGCGCTTTGCGCCAGGTATTCAGTGGCCTTGACGAGATCCTGCACCCAGGCCCAGTTGGCGGCATTCAACACCTCCGGGCAATTCAGTCGCAATCGCCCCAAAGGGCCATCCAACTCACAGCGCATCGTCTCAAGCTCTAAAGTTGGCATGTTATTCTCTTGCCCCTCTCAGATCACTAGCTTTCAAGGGATGCATTGACGTGAATCTGGACGTTGTTACGCAGGGCATTGGAAATCGGGCAGCCTTGTTCCGCTCGCTGAGCCGCGTTTTCAAAGCCTGCCGAATCCATCCCAGGCACTTTGCCTCGCACATCCAGATTCATAGTCGTGACTTTGAAGCCTGACGCAACCTGTTCAAACGTGCAAGTTGCATTCACTGTTAATCGTTCAGCAGGTGTGCCTGCCTGAG
Source organism: uncultured Chloroflexia bacterium (assembly GCA_963778375.1). Classification (GTDB taxonomy): domain Bacteria; phylum Chloroflexota; class Ktedonobacteria; order Ktedonobacterales; family Ktedonobacteraceae; genus CAVZTX01. Next base: position 84,069 of record CAVZTX010000027.1, read on the forward strand.
CTAGGGTGTTTGAAAATGCCATCGCGTAGCATGCGGCATGTGCTGCCGCCAACAACTCTTCTGGGCTAGTCTTGCCATCCGAACGCTCAGTACGCGAGGCCCAGGTAACCGGTAGTTCCCCTAATGCGCCGCTGCCGGTGCTAACGACACTGCCGTGGCCCTGAAACAAATTTCCTTCCCACACGACTTCTGCTCTTCGCTCTGCTTTTATTGCCATACATACCTCCTTGTACGCCTGATGCTAGCGCTGTTCATGCCAAAGCAATCAGGTCTCGAATGAACTAAATACTACGTAATTCTCGCTTGGTTCTCGCCTAAGAAAAAGTATATCACCTCACATAGTTGTCAACCAATCACACATTTTCTTAGACATTTGGAGAGAATGCCTGTCATCTCTGCACTCCGCTCGCTTGTCATCCTGAGCGGAGCGAAGGATATGGTCGCCGGACACAGAGATCCTTCGCTTCGCTCAGGATGACAGCCAGGATTCCTCTCCAAACGTCCACATATTTAATAGACAGGCGAATCGGCCAGTCGTTTACTACAAGCAACCGGCCGATTCGCCTGTCCTTCAGTTCTAATTATCGACCCGACTATGGAGACATGAACGCAGATATACACGAGGTCAAACGCCTCGCTTTGGCTATGGAGAAACTTCATCTAGTCGCTTCTGTCTCGTCGCTGTACCAAACTGAGCAACGATGGCAGCCGCTATTATGAAGATGACAATGATCAAGAAGATGACGATTGGCCCGGTCGTATGCCCCAAAGACATGAGCAAGCTGGGGATGAGTGGAGCAATCACTAGGATGCCAATACCACCGCCTAGATGGCCGATACCATCAACCAGTGCAAAACCCGTGGCACGCACTCGCGTAGGATAGCTCTCGGTCGACCACGTATAGGTCATTGGTACCCACAGGTTGAAACCAAAGAAGGTGATAATTGACCCGATTGCAGCAAGAGGGAAATTGCTGGATGCAAACAGCGCAATCAGCAGTCCGCCGATGAGTGTGAGGACAGCCGAGATCGGCAACCACAGCTTGCGTTCCAGACGCTCACCATAGAAGTAGGCGAAGACAGCGGTGGCAATGAAGCCAAAGGTGCCAAACGCTGCTATCATGCCAGCTTCTCCCGCCACTGCTGCCTCAGCTACTGGAGGCGGAAGGTTAGCTGGAAGAGGTAAAATGCCCGCTAGGAGCGTGGTAAGGCCCTGGGCAATCGAATAAACCGTAACATATCCAAGGAACCAGACAACGACCAGCAGGACAGTGCGCGTCAGGTAGAGACGATTGCCGAAGATTTCTGCGTATGGAACCCTTTCAGCACGCGCCTGTACCGGAAGTTCCGCGGCTGGAGCAGGCAGGTCTGACACCTTCCTGCGTGCACGTTCTTCCATATCTGAGACGATCCGGTCAGCCTCGCCCACTCGTCCTCTCGAAATGAGCCAGCGCGGCGACTCCGGTAACTGGAAACGCATCAAAATGCCCACCAGTGCCAGGAGCGCTCCGATGCCATACATAATGCGCCAACCATTTCCTAAAAATTGGGGTCCGCTAGGGGTAATGTTGACCGTAGCCAGGGCAAAGGGAAGGCCACTTGGGAAATTTGCCGCGGGGGTTGTCAGCCAGAGTCCTAACCAGATGCCGAAGAAAGCTCCCAATGCAGACATGATAAAGATCAGTGATGTATACCGGGCACGACTCCCACTCGGAGCCACTTCATTGATATAGGTGTTGACGATGGCCAGATCAGCACCGATGCCAAGGCCGGTGATGGTACGAGCAATGACGAAGTTGGTGTAGTCACTGACGAAGATCGTGTACAGTGAGCCGATACCCGTCAAAAGCAAGGTGAACAGTAGCATGTCCCGTCTACCGAACCTATCTGCCAGAGGAGACAAGATGAGTGCTCCAACAACATAGCCCGCCAGATTCAGTTCGACAGGAAGACCGAAATAGTTTACTGAGTTCGCCGTGTTACAGCCAGGGACGATTTGCGTACAGGTCTGGATGAACGAAACGTTGATGACAAAGATGTCGAAGAACGTGAAGAGAAAACCGATACCAATGATGCCAATGAATAGGTAGGAAAGAGACCAGATTGGGATGCGATCCTGGCGAGCAATCACGGCAGAGCCTGTGCTACTCGATCCTGCTCCAGGGAGGGGAAATGGGGTACTGCCTGTTTCGGATGCCATAAGATACTCCTTTCAACGCCTATCCTTTCCTCTGTGATAGGCGTACGTTGGAAACAAATGCCAAACGACTAAGTATCAGATCCGTGGATAGCTGTATGACCCGTTGAAAATGACTATTGTGCCCAGGAGGCTCAAATGCTCCCCTGAGCGGGCAGCCAGGAAGAAGAATATAGTTTTACCCGATGAATACTTGGATAAGTTCGTCATGACGAACAAAGCGTTCTATTATGAGAACAGTATGCCTAATTATTGATCTATTGTCAAGAGTGATCTCTAGCCGACTCATACTCATGATCCCGCCAATTGACTCAGTGCTCGGCGCACAAAAACCGGCGTGACTTGCTTGCGATAATTAATCGTCAGGTCGGCGTTATCCAGCGGCTTGGAACGCTTAGCCGCAGCAACCACGACCGCATCTATTAGTTCAGGAGTGAGCGAATGACCTACCAACTGCGCCGCAGCTTCGGTTGCCTCAACTGGGTGAGATGCTACAGCTCCCAAAGTGATTCGTGCATCAGCTACCGTCCCGTCATCAGCAAAGCGCATTGCTGCCGCTACACCAAGGATGGGAAAGTCGAACGAGCCCCGACGGCGCAATTTCAAGTAGACGCTCCGCCAGCCATCAGCAGGTGGTAAGAAGATCTCAGCAAGTATCTCATCTCCGGCCTTCGTATAAGGGTTCATGCCATCATCGCGAAACAGTTCGCGCACATGTAACACTCGCTCACCTCGCACACTTACCAGCCGCACCTGCGCATCAAGACTAACTAATACAGGAGCAGTATCCGCCGAAGAGATGGCCCAGCAGCGTGGACTTCCAGGCGCTACCAGACAAACATCTCCATCCTTCTTCATGCAGTACCCTATCGAGTGCCGCCAGAACTCGGTCTGATTGTAATAGTTACAGCGTGTATCTAGCAGCAGATTGCCCCCCAGCGTCCCCACGTTACGTAGTTGAGGCGTTGACACCGAGCCAGCAGCGGTTGCAAGCGCGGAATAATGTTGCAGTATAAGAGGATGGTTTGCCAGCGTTGAAAGCGTCACACCCGCACCTACACGCATACCCTGCTCTGGAGAGCCACTGACACCCTTCAATGCTGGAATAGCCCGCAGGCCAATTAAGATCGGCGGAGTGAACTGGCGGCGTTTCATGTTCGGGTACAGGTCAGTCCCACCTGCAACCAGCATCGCCTGCCCACCTTCCTGTGCCAGCATCTCTACTGCTTCATCCAGACGACGCGGTCCCAGGTAACGAAATGGTGGAAGTCGCAGCATCAGATCATTCCTCCTCTACCTCTCTTGAAATGTAGAGGCTGGGCTTGTCCCAGCCTGACTTGCTTCCGTCCTGGTCCCTTGAACATGCCCATTCTCCTGCTCCATCCCTTCAAGTTTCCACCTGATAAGGCGTGTTGGCCAGGGAGATGGTGCCTCGATAGGCATGACTTGCGGTCGCGAGCCTGAATGTGCTGTCGTTGTCTGAGCTCTCAAGGCTCTGAATACCTTGTCCGGCGTAATCGGTACCTCGTCAATGTGCACTCCGATGGCATCATAGACGGCATTGGCAATAGCAGGAATGACTGGGTTAAGCGGACCCTGTCCAGCCTCTTTGCCTCCAAAAGGGCCTTCACGGTCAGGAATCTCGATCAGGATAGTCTCAATTTCGGGTGTATCAAGGGTGGTAGGCAGCTTGTAATCCAGCAGTGACGGGATCTTATGCAATCGTTTGCGGAAGACCTGCTGTTCCATCATCGCCTCACCGTAGCCCATGTACGCGCCCCCCTCGACCTGTCCAGCAACCAGTAGAGGATTGATGGACTGTCCCACATCGTGTGCCATCCAGAGTTTTTCGACGACCACCTCACTCGTCTCCACATCGACTGCTACCTGTGCCACACACGCAGAGTATGAGTAAGCAGGCGACGGTCCAACACCCGCTCCTTTATAATCACCGTGAATACCTTCGGGTGGAGCATAAGAGCCTGACGCTACCAAAGCGCCATAACGGGCCTCGGCCAACTGCACCACGTGTGCAAAGGTCAAGGCAACCCCCGGATCATCCTCATCATAAATCAGTCCATCAGCTACTTGCAGGCGTTCCGCTGGCACATGCATCTTTTCTGACGCGGCCTCGAAAAGCTGCTCTCTTAACTTGCATGCAGCACTGATAGCTGCATTGCCGGCCATGAACGTGACGCGGCTGGAATACGAGCCGAGATCGACCGGGGTGAGCGTGGTATCAGCAGTTTCCAAGTGAATATGTCCTGGTTCTATACCCAGCTCTTCCGCCACAATATACGCCAGTACGGAAGTCGACCCCTGTCCGATGTCGGTCGCGCCACAATAGACGGTCACACCACCACCGCGATCAAGGCGAATCTGCACCGCGGAATGCGGCAGTTCATTCCAGTAAATCGGCTTACCCGCTCCACAAATGTAAGATGAAGTCGCTATACCCATGCCACGCCGAATGGTGGAAGTCGATGCATTCTTCTCTGTTGCCCCGTCGCTACCCACCGCATGTCCATTGGCAGCAGTTACTCTCTCTGAATATACCGGAGTAACATCCTGACCCGCATGGAATTCGTTCCAGCCTGAGCGTTCAACGACGGCATCAAGACATTCGCCTAGCGCACAACTGGTGATGCGCAGTCCATTGACCGTGCGCGTGTATGGCTCAATCAAATTGCGTCGACGCAACTCAACCGGGCCGATACCAAGATCATGAGCAATCTTGTCCATGTGGACTTCCACGGCATAGCGCGGCTGCGTGGTCCCATGACCACGCTTGGGTCCACACGGTGGTTTATTGGTGAACAGGCGCATGCCCTCGAATTTGTAGCAGGGAAGCTTGTAGGTCACTGTCTGCAACGCACCCGTATAATAGGTGGTAGCAATCCCATACGAACCATAGGCACCACCGTCCAGGAACGAACGGAAGTGCATGGCAGTGAGGGTACCATCCCTCTTCACACCCGTCTTGATCCACATTTTCACCGGGTGACGCCCGCGATGAATCAGAAATACCTCTTCACGAGTACAGGTAATTTTGACAGGTCTGCCGGTGCGGCGCGATAGCTCAGCGGCACAGATTTCATGCGAGAAGGGATCACTTTTCCCACCGAAGCCACCACCTACATTGGGGGCAATCACACGAACATGTGATTGTGGCACACTTAATACCTTGCTCAACTCGCGGTGGACATAGTGCGGCGTCTGGGTAGAAGACCAGAGTGTGAGTTTTCCCCCAATAGGGTCGCTTGGATTAGGCTCCCAACTGGCAACACAGGCATGCTCCTCTATTGGCGCGTGATTGTTACCCTCATAGTAAAACCAGTCCTCGCGAACGTAATCAGCCGCGGCAAAACCCGCCTCAACCTCGCCAAACTCATACGCGACGGCCTTGTGGATATTACCGATACGCGCCTCGTCGTTGATCTTGACCTCTGGATGCGCTAGCGCCTCGTCGATACTCATCAGCGCCGGTAACACTTCGTACTCAACATGAATCAGTTTCAGCGCCTGATCCAAGATATCGGGGTCGAGCGCAGCGACCGCAGCTACAGGATCACCTACATAGCGCACCTTATCAACCGCCAACGCATATTCGTCCTGACTGGAAGGAAGAATGCCATATTTCTGCGGCAGATCGGGACCCGTAATCACAGCCAGCACACCTGGTAATGCTAATGCTTGATCTACATCAACATAGAGTATGCGAGCATGTGCATGAGGCGAACGCAACAGGCATCCATAAACCATTCGCGGGAGCATAATATCATCGGCATAGAGGGCACGTCCGGTTACTTTGGCATAGGCATCAACCTTGGGTAAAGGCGCACCAATATATTTGTAGGAATCCTTCTTCATGCTTTCACGCCCGTAAGGCATATTCCCTATACCGTTTTTCCTTGTATTCATAACGCACCTCTACCCTTGCTTATACGTTCTGCAGCAGCTTCCACCGCCTCATAGATTTTCGTATAACCGGTGCAGCGACAGAGGTTTCCAGCAAGTGCCTCTCGAATTTGCTCACGGGTAGGCTGGGGATTATCCCGCAAAAGAGCAACGCCGGAAAGCAAAATTCCCGGCGTACAATAGCCACACTGCGCCGCACCCAATTCGGCAAAGGTTTCTTGCAAAGGATGCAGCTTGCTCTTCTGTTCCAATCCCTCAATGGTTGTGATTTCACTTGCTTGTACTTCCACTGGCAAGATCAGGCAAGAGAGTACTGGCTCACCATCAACCAAAACGGTGCAAGCCCCGCACTCCCCCAATTCACATCCATGTTTAGTGCCGATCAAGCCCATATCTTCGCGTAGCACTTCAAGCAAGGTATGATGCGGCAAAACTGCCATTTCATGGTGTTCGCCATTTACATGCAAGGTGATGAGTTCGCGCATTACTGTCTCCTTTCACACCTTCGCCTTATCCTCTTGCCCCTAGTGAATGTGAAACCTCCATAGCCTCACTTCGTAATTGCTGACCAGCGCGCTCCAGAGCTTCATCCTTAAAGCGAGAGGCAAAACCTACAATCCAGAGCAACGCTACTAAAGTGCCTCCCATACCATAAATGGGCGCAGCTACCGCGTTGACCCCGACCAGATATTCCTCGTGGTCAAAGCTGACTCCTGTGCGGATAGCCTCTTCTACCCGTGCTAAAAACTTTTGGGAGTCTGTCAACGAATTGTCCGTGAAGTGGGGCAAAGGGTGAGCGTGTAAGAATGACTCGCGCTCTACCACCGGCAAACTGGCCACTATGAAAGGGCTGGTAGACGTAGCCAGTAGGGGTATACGCATACCTCGCTGAGCAGTAATATGCAGACCTGCTTGTTCTCCCTCATCCACAATGCACTCAACGATCCGCACGCCTTTCTGCTCGATCTTCCCCAGGAAAACCGTCTCACCTGTACTGGTCGCCAGGCGACGCATAGCAGGCAACACAAAGTGACGCAGCCCGGCACGCGAGATATAAGCCTGCGCGAGATCATAGATGCGCGAACCCAACACAAAGCGCCGCTCCTCGGTCTGCTCAATCACGCCGCTGACCTCTAACGTCTTAAGTAATCCATGAATACTTCCTTTACTCATGTTCAGCGCACGCCCTAGGTCTGAAAGTGTCAAACCCTCCTCGGAGCCACTTAAAAGCTCTAGCAGGCGGAAAGCACGCTCAACCATCGGTGCAGGCGCTGAGTTCGTCGTAGCATTCTCTTCGTGAGCTTCAGATTGTTCTCTATATTGAACCAACCGTTCTTCCATAGAAACAGCATAATCAGTTTGGGGGAAGATGTCAAGTCTTTTCCACAGCATTGTAAGCCCTTATAGAGTATGCTATGATAGAAGAGAACTGCCAAGACATCTGACATTGATATGAGAGAAACTGAGGCGATGCGTAAAGCAAGTGAACTGTTACAGCCACAAGTAACGTTCTATACTAAAGCAGGCTGCCACTTGTGTGAAGAGGCCCGCGACATGCTTGATGATATCGCGGCAGAGACAGCATATGAGCTTACGGAGATCGACATTCGGAGTGAACCTGACATATTTGAGCAATACCGGTACCGCATACCTGTTATTATTATTAATGGAGAGACATTGTTAGAAGGACGTATCGAATACCAGGACCTGGCTAAAGCTTTTCAACCGGCATAAATCGCACAGGCTTCTCATATTTCAAGGAAGAATATCATGGCAATACAACAAGTCAACGATGCCAATGCTGCCTTCCCAATGCGCAGGCAGGGATTTTCCGGGTTCGTGAATAACTTCGGCTTTCAGATAGGGAATTTTCTGCTCAACTACTGGGCATACATCATCACTGTTGTACTGGGCATCATCGTCCTGGCAGCACTACTCGTTCCTCTCCTCTCCTACCTTGGGCTTGACGCTATTTCCACACCAATATTTTACGCCCTACACTATATTTGCGCGCAGGTTCCTTCGCACTCCTTCTTCGTTCTTGGGCACCAGTTCGGTCTATGCGCTCGTAACCTTTCCATCTACGGTTCCATGTTCGTAGCTTGCCTTGTCTTTCTCTTCAGCAAAAAGCGACTGCCTGGCATTGCCTGGTGGTTCTGGATACTAATGCTGCTTCCTATGGCCATCGATGGCACAACCCAGTTAGTTGGCTGGCGAGAAAGCACCTGGGAACTGCGCGTCATTACCGGCACGCTGTTCGGCTTGGGCAATATCTGGTTCGTACTGCCCTACATTCAGAAGATGATTATCCAGGAGATCATCCAGGGCAAGTAGTCCTCAAATCCATGTCCTTCTTTATTGACCACCTTGCATACCGAGGTCTTATGCAGCACCCTGAAGTTGTACAGCATATCGTAGATCAACTAACACATGTGGAAGGCATAAAGGCTATCGTTCTTGGTGGCTCCTGGGCTACTGGCGCACAGCGCCCTGATTCAGACATTGATCTAGGGCTATTTTATAGTGAAGCTTCCCCATTGGACATTCCCCACATACGCAAGATTGCTATCAAACTTAACGACTTCCCCGATCCAATCGTCACAGACCTGGGAGAATGGGGGAAATGGGTCAATGGAGGTGCATGGCTCACGATCAAGGGGCGGAGAGTAGACTTCCTGTATCGAAACATTGATTTTGTTTCAAACATTCTTGACGATTGCATCGCGGGCAAAATCCAACTCGATGGTCCACAGCAACCTCCGTATGGATTTCATAGCTATATCTACTGTGCTGAAGTGAAGATATGTAAAGTCTTCTATGATCCTAATGGAGTCCTCCAGAAACTCAAATCAAAGGTTAGGCCCTATCCTCAACTCCTCAAAAGTAGAATTATCAATGGCTTCACATGGGATGCTGAATTTACTCTTGAAGTCGCCAAAAAGCCAGCAGCGCGAGGTGATGTGTATTTTGTTGCCGGTTGTCTAACGAGAATAGCAAGTGACCTGGTTCAGGTCCTCTACGCTTTGAACGAAACGTACTTCATCAGTGACAAAAGAATGTATAGAGACGAGCATATCTTCAAAATAAAGCCAGACAATTTCTCGGAAAGAATAGAAACCATCCTTGGGAATATTGGACGGGATAGTAACAAGCTCAAAGCAATCACCTCAGGTACAGAGACCTTATTAAAAGAGGTTATTGCTTTATGTGGAGAGCAATATACACCAAAATTCGTTAAGTCCTTTTAACCACTTTCTATGATATAATCATCCCCGTTAGAGCAACCACCATACAAGACTGTAACCAGACACAGAAATATAAGTATATGCCTAATAACTCAACATCACAAACAACCTTTGCGGTCGCCACCCTTGGCTGCAAAGTAAATCAGGCCGACAGCGACGCCATCGGCGAACAGATGAACGCGGCTGGCTTCGTGCAGCGCGACTTCAGCGACCGTGCGGATATCTACATCGTCAACACTTGCACAGTGACGCATCTTGGTGATCGCAGTTCCCGCCAATTAATCAGCCAGGCCCGTCGTCGCCACCCCGACGCGCTACTGGTAGTCACCGGCTGTTACGCCGAATTGAATCCCAAAGCCGTTGCAGCATTGCCCGGTGTTGATCTCGTCGTTGGCAATAGCGATAAAGGCTCACTAGTCGAAACAATTGCAGAGCAATGGAAGACAGGCACAAAGGACGAGCCCTACGCTTCACAGAACATAAAGGATAATACTGCATCTGCTCAACAAGCGCAAAGATATACTCTACCCATGCTTCCACTCGATACCCAGCATATCGGAAGCGATACAGCGCTTGCGTTTAGCAGCGCAATAGAAGAGCCTCAGCCAGATAATCCATCACGCCTCTCGGCATTCATCGATGGAACGACCGCATCCCAAACTGCTGACTCCAAATTTATCTCGCGCACCCGTGTTCAGATGAAGGTCCAGGATGGCTGCAATAACCGCTGTACCTATTGTATTGTGCCTTACGTGCGTGGGCAATCCCGCAGCCGCAGCATCGAATCGATTGTAGAGCATGTACAACGCAAGATACACGCAGGCTTCCAGGAAATTGTGCTCACCGGCATCCATCTGGGCGACTACCATCCCGACGGTGACATACAGCAGGACCTTGGCGATCTGATCGCCACTTTACTTAAAGAAACCGACATTCCCCGTATTCGTGTATCTTCATTGGAACCAGAAGATTTTCGCCTGGAATGGCTGGAACTTTGGGACAACCCACGCATGTGCCGTCACCTGCATCTTCCAATGCAAAGCGGCTCCGATACAATCCTGCGCCGTATGGCCCGTCGCTATAACAGCGCTCGCTATCACACCATCGTCACCACCGCCAAGCGGCTCGTCCCCGGCATCGCCATCTCAACCGACATCATCACAGGCTTTCCAGGTGAAAGCGACAGTGATTTTGAGCAAACCTATCAGCTTGCCGCCGAACTTCAATTCGCCAAATCGCACGTTTTTCGCTTTTCTCCCAGACAGGGAACAGCCGCAGCACGCATGAAAGGGCAAATTAAAGAAGAGATCAAAAAAGCTCGCAGCGAGCGCTTAATTAAGCTCAACGACGAAGATGCCCACCGTTTTCGCCAGCAATTCCTGGGCCAAACGCTGCAAGTATTGATCGAGGCCCGTAAACACGAGCACTGGGAAGGGTTGACCGACAATTACTTGCGCGTCGAAGTAGATGATTTGCCCGAAACAGACACCCGGAACTGGCAAAATACGCTGGTGAATGTTCAACTGATCCACCTTGTTGACGACGGCATACGCGGAAAATATGTCTCACACCAAACGTGAAAATAACGGGAGCCGCATCCTAAAAATAGCAGAGGGAATTTTCATGAAACGCCTGGTATACCTATCTCCCTTCCTATTACTGATGCTGCTTCTTACCTCCTGTAGCGATACCACCAACACCGCTACCTTCCCATCGTCGAATGGATCGAGCACATCAACTGCACATACTCAGTCAAGTACTACTCAAGCAAGAATGGCTATAGGAAGTTTTCAAGAATATCCTCTTCCCCAGACCAATAGTGGAGTGATGCGACCAGCAATTGACCACGAAGGCCGACTCTGGTTCGGAGAAATGGGTCGTAATTATCTGGCAGTCTTTGATCCGCGTACACAGACCTTCAAACAGATCACTCCGCCGCAAGGTCGCTCTGGCATTATGGGAGTCCTGGTAGCACCCGACGATACGATCTGGTTTGCCGAACAATATGCGAACTACATTGGCCACTACTTCCCTACTACCGGGCAATTCCACATCTATCCATTGCCCACTGTAACGACGCCAAATCCCAGCAATCCAAGTCAAACGCTAACACTTCCAAGTGCCCCAAATGATATGGTAATGGATATCCGCAGCAATATCTGGTTCACCGAATTGAATGCCGACTCAATTGCTCGGCTCGATCCAGTCACCGGTCACGTCCAGCAATATCCACTCTCGCCAAAAAAGAGCGTGCAGACACTCGATCCCTATGGGATAACTATTGATCCCAAGGGCATGATATGGTTTACCGAGGCCACCAACGACCATGTTGGTCGTCTTGATCCAGCAACAGGCACCCTTCGTTTTTTCACAATGCCAGGATCAAACGTACCGCTTATGGAAATTGTCAGTGATGCACATGGAACGCTCTGGATAACCTCGTTCTCTTCCAGCATGTTACTTAGTCTCGACCCAGGTACCGACACCTTTCATCCCTACTACTTGCCATCTTCAAGCGGCAATGGAGATGGGTTTTATGGTCTAGCCATTACTCCCGATGGAGAGATTTGGATTACGGCTTCGTCGCAAAACGCAATTGCGCGCCTCGATGTTGCGACAAATCGTTTCACCTACTACCCCATTCCAAGCTCTGGCAGTTTACCATTGGGCATCGTTTTGGGCACAAACCACACCTTCTGGTTTACAGAATCTGGTACTGATAAGATTGGGATGCTACAGCCGTAACCCACCTATGATATGTAGCGTTATATGGCTATAGGAAGAGTATCGATTTCATGTTAGCATGATAATGCGATGAGGCAGTTGCTTTACAATTATCAATCATCCACGAGACAGGAGTCGAATACATGAACGAACTAGAACAGACCCTCATAGAAGCCTTGGAAAAGGAAGAGATATACATAACGCATCAACCAGACGGCAGTTACTTAGCTACATGGCCAAGTCGATATGGTGGACGAGATCGTGCTACAGGTCTTCCAAACCTCCTGGATAGTGCTACACGTCCCACCTTAATAGATGCTGCATTCGTAGCAATTCGTAAGCAGAAGAGTATCGAATACTGGCGCGGCAAGAAAGATGCTCTTGACCAAGCCGTTAGTTCACTACAAGCGATAGCGCAAGAAGTCTATAAAGAGTCACCTTTGAAAAAGCCAGCAGATGAAGAACCTGAGAACGGGCCAGGCCATGAGGAGTGAAAAAGTATTTGACCTGCACTATCCCTGCTCTAAGCGAATGTTCCACCATTCCTCTTGCAGCATAGCATAGAGATACTCGTCCGCCCACTTACCCTTAAACCACACATTCTTACGAAAATGCCCTTCGCGGCGCAGACCAAGGTGCTCAAGTAATGCGACAGACGCGGCATTCTCACAATCGGTAATCGCGATCACACGATGCAGTCCCAGCGCTACAAATGCATATTCCAGGACACACGAGACGGCTTCTGACGCAATACCACATCCCTGGTAGGCGCGGGAGAGCGTATAGCCGATTTCGGCCTGGCGCTCATCGTGCTCCTCAATCTTCAAAGCACAATCGCCAACTAGTATTCCCGTTTCCTTGAGTTCGATAGCAATTTGAAACCATTGGCCAGGCACACCTGGTTGGATCTCCTTTTGCTCTTGAATAAACGCACGCGCCTCCGGTTCACTGATCCCTTCCCAACCCTGGTATTTGGCGACTTCGGGATCATTGCGATAGGCCATAAAGAGCGCAAGGTCAGCATCCGTAAAGTGCCTCAAGCGCAATCTAGTTGTCTCGAGGGTTGTGAAAACCACCATCGATTTTGACGCCTCTTCCATATGCAATTGCAACGCTCTTCAAGCCGAAGGCCATCTCACACAGGTCGCTATTCATAAGTAAAAATTGGCCATATGCGAAATGGCCCACAAAAGCCGTGTATAGTAGGGGCAGGGCTTGCCCCTGCCCTGGAGACGGATGCCACCTTGTCAACCAACCCTCACTTGCAATGTAATCTTACTTCAGATACTTCTCAAACCAATCCAAAATCAAATGCAAACGCTTCAAACGAAGCTTTGGATGCCCACCACGCGAAACCCGTGGCTTTGACCCTCAAAGCGCACAAACAGCACCTCGCGCCCCATGTATTTCAAGGCTGCGAAAAGTTGCTCTGCCTGCTCGATGCTACAGCGCAAATCCTGTTCACTATGCAGGATCAGGAGCGGCGTGTGTATGTTCTTCACATACGTAATTGGCGACAGGCGCATATAGCGGTCAAGGTCATCCCAGGGAGTGGTATCCAGTTCATCGTCGGCAAAGGCCCAACCAAAGTCGCCAGAGCCGAAGTCAGATGCAAGATTGACCACACTGCGCTGCGTCACGGCTGCCTTGAAACGGTCGGTATGACCCACCAGCCAGTTCGTCATGAAGCCGCCGTAGCTGCCACCAGTAACCCCCATGCGCTGCTCGTCAATATAGCCTTTTTGCAGCAAGGCATCCACACCGGCCAGAATGTCCAGTGAATCTTTCTCACCCCACGCTCCTCGCACAGCCAGCGAAAAGTCACGTCCATAGCCAATACTACCGCGTGGGTTGGTATAGAGCACAACATAGCCAGCATCAACCAGCACCTGCATTTCGTGGAAGAAGCCGTAGCCATATTGTGTAGCAGGTCCACCGTGAATTTCCACGATCAACGGGTATTTCTTCTTGGGATCAAACCCCTGCGGCTTGAGAATCCAGCTATCCATTGGCCAGCCGTCCGCGCCTGTATAGGGCATATATTCTGGTGTTGCCAGGTACACTTCATTGAAGAGGGCATCATTAAAGCTAGTCAAGCGACGCAGTTCACCCGAAGATGCCGTCGAACCTACATAGATCTCTGGCGCTTTGGTTGCTCCTGCAATCAACATAGCCAGTTTGCTTGCCGATCGATCAGCGCTGAAGTCTCGTACATGCACATCACCGGGCGTAAGCGTCGAAGGCTGTGTGCCTGCGCCATCGACCGATAGAGCAAAGATACGCGTTGCGCCACGATGCGATGCCAGCGCATACAGCGTTTTCCCATCTGACGACCAGACCGGCGTAGGTGCAAGATGTTCGTCACCCATATCGCTGTTTGTCCAGTCCTGGAAGCTGCCTTCAAAATCCCAGGTTAAACACTTCGCCTGACCCTTCACAGCCGTCGCAGCAATAGTATAGATATCGACATGCCCACCTGAACGTAGTTTCAGCGCTCCCAGAAAAGCTATCGTCTCACCATCAGGCGACCATGATGGGTTAGAACATACAAGAGAGCCATCCGTCAGGCATTGCAAGTCACCGGCTTTCCCATCGTTGATCGTCAGTGTATAGACATCGGGCGCAGGTAAACGCCAGCGATCCTCGGCGCGACTGGAGGCGAAGGCAATCTTTGTTCCATCAGGGGACCAGGCTGGATCGCTATCATCCCAATCACCATCGGTAAGCTGCTCTGGTTCACCGCCTGCAACATCAATCAGGAAGAGATGGTCACGGCGTTCATAGATAAAGCCCACACCATCGAGTCGATACCACAGTCGATCTATCACACGCGCCTTGGGCAGCGTTTTACCATCCTCAGTTTCTTCGTCGGCTGGGCCTACGGCCGCACTGAATACCAATCGTTTACTATCGGGCGACCAGACAGGATTCGAGGCACCATGCTGCATAAACGTCAATTGGCGAGCTTCGCCACCATCAGTTGGAATCACCCAGACTTGTGATTTACCTTTGCCGTGCTGTTTCTGCTCTTTCTCGTCTTTGCCAGCAGGTTCACCTTCACGCTCCGAAACAAAGGCCAACCAGCGCCCATCAGGGGACCAACTGGGATTAGATGCTTTACCAATACCACTTGTAAAGCGCCTTGCTTCGCCGCCTTCACTCGGAACCATCCAGATGGATGTGCGGTATTCATGCTTATTTTCATCGATAGTGGTGACGGCAAAGGCTACGCGCTGTCCATCAGGCGAGATGCGTGGTTTGCCAAGAAACTTGAATGAGTACAAGTCCTCTATTGTGATACTTCGTTGATTTGACGACATGATTACTTTCCTTTCTCTAAGGCAATCGTTTGATGGATGACACCGGCTCTTTGTGAACGAATGGTTAGATCGATTTGTGATCCTTGTGGGCCTTTAAGTACCCACTCTATTTTACACAGATTATCGGTTGGAGAAGCGCTACTCCACCATACCCACAACTTGTTGGAACGTCCCTCAAGCTGGCCCAACTCCTGGCGACGCTGCCCACTCACAAGACTGACTCCTTCAGGCAGATTCAGTTCGGCTTCTATGGGGCGTACAGCTTTACGTTCCTGGGCCTTCTTGCTGCTATAGGTGGGCAAGAAACCGTGGTTCTCCACAACCACCACTATGCGGAAAACATCCTCACTCTGCTGCTCGACCAGCAAGCGACTTATACCAAGATAAGGGTCAAGCGATGCGTGCGCCAGTGTGAAGCGGCTATGTTTCTCGCATAATTCGGGCAAGTACTTCAGAGGCGCGTTCTGCTCATAGAGCTTATAGTTCCAGCCCCCAATCTCAACCGGTCCCAGTTGTGGATGATCGAAAGGTTTCCAGTCCTGAAATGCTTTGCCCTCCATCACCTCATCATTCCAACGCATGAGTTTCAGGTCATCCTCTTCAGGATGCCAACGGATCCAGGCAATAAAATCACGCGGTGCGACGCCCGCGATTGTCGGCAAATCCCACAATTCCGTCGTGAAGCCGAACCACCCAAAATGGTCATAGACGTAATCATCCATTGCACCGTGGGTAACTTCTTTCGGATGATAGCGAAAGCCATGATAGGTTGAGACACAGGGATAGCCAGTGATCTCTGTACCACGCTCACCCAGAATTTTAAACACATCCAAATCGCCGGGAGGCAGATTGTCATCCGCTTGAGTGCTGTATGGTCGCAAGAGCACGCCACCCGACGTATGATAGGTAAGAAAGCCCGAAATATTCGGATGCGTACGCCAAAACTCCGCCTCAGCTCGTGTCTCCGGTTCCGAAAAAGGATAGGGACCTGATCCCGATTCCGTACCTTCAGGTGCCCATTCAAAAGGATAGTTGCGGTTGATATCAAGTCCCTCACGGCTGGGAGCAATCGGAATGGTGAAACCATCGAAATTGCGAATGAGGCCCTCGGTCAGCACATGGTAGTATTCGCCTCCCTCTTCGTCAATACCACGACGGCGCATAATGCGCGGTTCTTTCTCTGAAGGCTTCCATGGACCATCCGGACTCTTTATACGCATATCCAGGATGTTTCCATCATGGTCTATATCTTCTGGATAAAGCCCATCCCGCTCATCTTCATAAGGGTACAGGCGCGTGCTGCTTCGCAGATAATAGGGTGTTGTCAGATAACGTTCGGCTCCATCAACACTCAGGCGAGGAAGAACATAGATAGCGCTTCGATCCAGCACGCGGGTCACAGTCTCATCACTGCCGTAGTTCGCCAAGTACGACCAGATGGTATAGAGTGCTACGGTTGACCCCGTCACCTCACCTGCGTGCGTATTCGCATCAATCCAGTAGGCAGGCTTCTCAAGTGCTGGTCCCGTAGCCTGGTTAGTCAGCGTAACCATCCATATTTCGCGACCTTCCAGGCTCTTCCCAATCGACTCGATCTGAGCGAGTTGGGGATATTCCTCCACCAAATCGCGTAACAGCTTCGTCAGCACATCATATGTGTAAAATGAGAGAATACCGTTTTTCGGATCAAAATCCTGGTGGACAATAGGATCTGGCATGAATATATACCTCTTTCACCTTCAATAGAAAGATCAGACAACAGAGATGCTGTAATGCCTCGTTAGTGACGTTCTTGCTATGCAAGACACAGGCGCTGGCCCGTCTGGTGGTTTGCAATGTCATGTTGCGAAGGAAATGTAGTGGCATCCCATGCGGATACCAAGCCCCCACCGCTCAAATGAACTTTGACAGACACGTGGTGTTTTGCACCTAGATGTTGCTAAAAGAAGTACAACTATGAGCGTCGGCGTCGGCTACTACGTCTATCACGTTCCAGGGCAATATCGAGTGTTTCATGCAGGCGCTCGAAATCATCCACATCAAGTTGCAGTTCTGCGACAGGCAAATCGTCTGGCTTAGAGCGACCCTCTTCAAATAGGCGCAACACAAGCGCCAACTCAACCTCCACTACTCCACCTTCCTCACTCGCCAACCCTTGCTCCTCCCCCTCATCATCTTCGTTGTCATCCTCATCATCAGATACTGCTTGAGTAAAGAAAACATCGGTACGTGCGCAACGGAAGCGACCGGTAAGCTTAAGGGCATCAGTTGACAACTCCTCAGCCAATTCACGCACGACTTCCATCATTTGAATGAAGGCTTCCTGCAACTGCTCCAGGGCAGCTTCTTCGTCTCCCAGAGAACCCTCGCTTGTCTCCGCCAATTCCTCACTTGCCTGGCTTGCACCGCTTCCTGCTTCCGGCAAACGTTGGCGTGCCAGATCATTAAGTCGCTCGAGGGCCTGAGCAAACGCAGGAGAAAACGTATCGCTTTCGCGCTCGCTTTGCTTGGAGCCTTCCTGCTCACCTACCTCGTCTGCGCCATTCTCTTCCTCTTCGTCCTCATCTTCATCATCGTCCAGCGCCAACCCTGCCGCCTCTTCCACCGCCAATATCTGCTGATGCAATTGATCAACCACTTCACGAGTCATATAAGCAAAGACGCGTGCCTGCCGTGATGCCGCAATCAGCAGAAAGGGCGGCCAATCGCGATAACGATCCCGCCCGCGTAAGTAGCGCAGTTCCAACATTCCCAATGTATCTAACCGTAGAGAAAGCTCCATGCTTCCCTCCTCATTCAGTAAATTACCATCATCATACCACACATGCATGATAACCCTCCATCAATACAATCCCGTTCTGTGGCATAATGGAGTACAGTTGCACAACAAATACCTTGTTGGAGTGATGATTACACCATGAACCCTTTCGAGAAAATAGTAAAAAGATATCAAACACTGCCCAAAGTAGATATAACGCAAGGACGTAGCATTGCTTACTCCCAAAGCACTACTAGGAGACTCATGGAATTGATGGACGCGAACGGGCATGGCAATGTACATGGCGGCGTTATCATGCGTATGGTCGATGAATCTGCTGCCATTGTAGCTTTCAAGCACAGCCAGAATCCCAAGGTGGTCACAGCCCGGGTAGAAAGATTTGATTTCCTGGCACCCGCCTACATAGGCAACGTCGTCTCTATCCATTGCGCTATGAACTACGTTGGTCGTAGCAGCATGGAAGTTGGCGTTGAGGTTATGGCAGAAGATATCATCACTGGAGAAATACGCCATATCGCGAGCAGCTATGTGATCTACGTGGCCCTTGATGAGAATGGTAAGCCTACTCCTGTACCCCCACTTGTACCTGCTGACGATGAGGAGAAAACGATTATCGAACGGGCACGTATTCGACGTATGCGCTTAAAAAAGTTAGATGAGGAATTGTCGCGAGCAGAAGAGACCAAAGAGTAATTCTATGTTTCATAACGTAAAGACTATGATCCTGCTGCTACATTCCAAAGACCGGTTTCACCTGTGCTCTGACCATGTGGGTTAAGAACGGTAAAACTTCCAGCCATATCCCCACCTACTTTGATGTTCCCTTCAAACATAAGAGTCTCCTTCCCGCCAAAGATCGTCACTGTGAATTGCACCTGCCCTGAAGGTGTGATCTTCCCCTTGAACGGGCCGACTAGGCCCAAGCCCTTGAAAGAACCCAGAATATTCCCCTGGCTCTGCTGAATATTCGTCAGCAAGAGGGGTGTATGCTTCGACGTCTTCAGATCAGCCACTGTTCCGGCATATGACGTGGCAAAAGATGGATACATCGAAGCATCTGGAGTCGGCGTGGCGGAAGCCACCACCGTTGGGGTAGAAAGAGGAGATGTCATCTGGATGGTAGGTTTACTCTCGGTATGTATCAGCACAAGCAACAAAGCTGCACTTAGGACACAGGTGAGTAGCAACACCATCAAACCCATCACCAACGTGTCACGTTTTCCCAAACCACTTACAGTGGCTGTCGAGGAGACAGGTATTACAGATGAAGGAGCAAGAGCCGTTGGTGGCACATGGGAAGGTGGATGGGCCTGAGTTTCTTCCTCAGAAGAGTCCTTTTCAGGTGGCAGAACTAGATGTCCATTGCTACTTGAAGTCTGTGCGAATTGGGGAGATAGCTCTTTGGAAGTAGAGGCAGGCGAAGAGGGCTCCAACGTTACTTTATGAGGTATTTGAGTACGAAGAGCTTTCATCCGGGGTATTGTTGGCTCTTCCATAATCGAAGCTTCATTTACCTCCGCTTTTGCCTTATCCGGAGTGACAATGCCACGTTCCAATTGCTGATGCATAAGTCTGGCATAGTAGCCATTGCGCTGAAGCAGTTCTTCATGTGACCCCCTCTCCACGATGTTTCCGCGGTTCATTACTAAAATCACATCAGCGTTGCGGATGGTACTCAAACGGTGAGCAATAATGATCTGTGTACAGGCAAGGCTTTGTAAACGCTCTGCCACCCGCTGCTCAGTTGCGACATCCAGGTGGCTGGTAGCTTCATCAAGCAAGAGAATCGAGGGCTTATGTGCGATAGCACGTGCAATAGCCAGTCGTTGACGCTGCCCTCCAGATAAAGCACTTCCACCTTCTGCCACTAAGGTTTCGTACCCCATCGGCATATCCATAATATCTTCGTGGATGGCCGCTATTTCAGCAGCTTCGACCACCTGTTCTTTGTCAATTGTAGGGTTATTGAGGGCAATATTGGACAAGACCGATCCGCTGAAGAGTGCAAATTCCTGCAGCACAACGCCAAACTGTCGCCGTACCTCCCGATAATTTAGTTGTTGTAATGGGATGCCATCGTACAAAATAGTACCCTTTGTCGGAACGTAGAGCCCAAGTAAAAGCTTCCCTAGAGTGCTTTTGCCGGAACCCGAGGGCCCAACAATAGCAACTTTTTGTCCCGCTTCAACCGCCAAATCAATACCATGCAGCACTTCTGGAACATCTGCCGCATAACTAAAACTCACATGTTCTAAGCGAATGTTCCCGGTGAGCTGAGGAGGCTGTTGTACTTCCTGTTCCTTTTGCTCTGGTTCGGCCTCTGTCACATCAGCTATACGGTCAAGATGGGCGCCAATCAGTTGAAACCGCTGTCCACTAGTTACCACTGAGCTAAGTGGAGTGAGGAAGGTTCCAGCCAATGCGGTTAATGCCACCATTGTGCCAAGAGTAATTGACCCATCCAGGACTTGTATTGCACCTACCCAGAGCAATGCCAGGGGCGCCAATGTGCCTAATGCCGTCATTATCATGCTCATGGTGGATGAAAAGTAGCTATAGCGCATTGAAATATTGAGTTGGTCGAAGAATAGGTTTGACCAACGCTCAAAGGCTCGTTGTTCGGCACCAGACCCTTTGAGCGTAGCTATGCCCTCTAGCACCTCGGCGAGATAGCCCTGAGCTTTTCCTTGTGCTGCTAGCTCTCGACCCGCCAGGTTACTGATTGAACGGCTGCTGCCGAGAAGAAGCAACACTTGCAGCACGCCAATCCCTAGAGTAACCAGGCCAAATGGCAGCGACAGCCACAGGAGAATGATGAGGTAAAAGATGACCAGGCTACTATCCAGCAGCGTTGCAATAAGCTGGTTGCCCAGAATATCTCTTAGCATCGCATTGCTTGCCATGCGTGTAAGCAGGTCGCCGGCCGAACGCTGCTGAAAAAAGCTATACGGCAGCCTCAACAAGTGCTCAACGAAGCCAAGCATCATGTGCATATCAATACGTGCCTGCAGGTACACAACCAGCCATCCTCTCAAAAGGGTGGCAATAGTTTGTGCGAGGAAGAGTACAAGTATACCCATTCCTAATACGGCCATCACATTACTCATTCGAAATGGAACGATCTGATCAATCACCACTTTCGTCACCAGAGGCAGAATGAGTCCAAATAGTTCAAGAAGCAGTGAGGCTCCTAGTATTTGTAGGATCGTTGCCGGAGCTTGTCGTATAGATTGGAGCACATATGAACGGAATGACCGGGGGGAAGGGACTGCGTGTCGATCAAAAGCATCGCCAGGTTCAAGGGTGATAACAACCCCTGTAAAGCCTGCATCAAACTCGTCGTAGGTCAGTCGCAAACGTCCTCTTGCAGGATCAACAACTTTAACCCACTTGCGCGACCATCGCTCCACAACCAGAAAGTGATTGAACTCCCAGTGGACAATTGCAGGAAGCTTGACGAAGCGGAAATCATTCTGCTGAAGTGATATCGCCCTCACTCGCATTCCGAAATCACGTGCCGCTCTTACAATGCCCAGAGCAGAGAGACCATCACGGCTAACTTTATAACGTGTTCGGAGTTCCGAAATGGAAGTTTTGCGTCCGTAGTAACTCAGGATCATTGCCAGGCAAGCCAGGCCGCACTCCACCTGACTCTGCTGCCTCAGTTCGGGAACGCGTTTCCTGTGTAATGCATTCCAAAAGAACGCCCAGACACGGAATAGGAATGGAGCATGCCGCTTTTGACGCACAGATGTATTCGACTGCGTAGGTTTCATTACATCTCTGGAAGGCGTATCCTTCGCGTGAAGAGTTTCCTGCTCAGCATGTTTCATGAGCTACTCCCTAGAAACTGCCCGGATCCAAGTAAGAGTGCGAGAAGACGTTGGGAACCTGTCTGTATGCTGGCAGTCAAGAGACTCCCAGCATACGTCGTATCTGACAGCACTGTATCAAGTTTGATGATTGCAACTATTGAAGGTTGTGTTACGAGGGCCGCATCTCCAGCATCTAGCTGATAACGTTGCCGGATTGTCTCAGGGCTGATTACCCCTGGTTCAACCTGTGCTATCGTGCTTTGCACATGCACATCCGCTGACCCAATCTGTATATCTACAGGCTGCCCAACCCGGACTTGTGCTGATTGATCCGCCGGTAAGAACACGACACCCACCATATTTCCATATTCAGGCTGAAGTGTGCCTCCTCCGGCAAGAATAACGCCAGACCCACTTACATAGGTCGGAACCTGTGCATACCAGGCAAACAATCCGGCGGCGAGAAATACTGCCAGCAAGAGCCATAAGCAGACGATGATAGGCGTGGAGACAAGGCGCGGCAGAACGTCCTTTTCCATGTTCCTCTTATATGCCATGATGGCTTTTTGACGAAATATCGTCTTCTGAGGCATATCTATCATCCTTCTCGATCAGCCGAATTCTTCTAAGAATAGATTACCTTAAAGTCTTAGATGTGTCTAGAGTGCAGCAATACATGACGGAGCAAGCAGGAGTACCGAAGGAATTCGCTCAGGGGACGCTAATCTTAGTAATTGATACCCTGTTCCTGCTATTCCAAGCATGAGTCCTGGCGTCTCTACACCCATTGGCACCCCGGTCACCCATCCCTCTTTCTCGATACTATCCAGAAGCATCGACTTGAGATGCTGTACCGGTTCTTCATACTGCGATAGTGAAAGGAGTCTGACTGCGCTCTGGACAAACTCCAAATTGCCCATATCGCCGTGACACAAGCAATGATTCAGGCCAAAGCCGTGAGCAAACGTGGTCTGAAGAGCTGCATCTATTTCTGGACGGAGAGCCGGATCATCTACATACTGTAGCGAATCTAAACGAGCCAGTCCAATTCCTGGAGCGCCATGGCACCAGGCAATCATGTAAGAGTTGTCCTCTAGTGATTCTACCTCTGTTTGCGAATCGCTTGTGGCTCGTGGGCGAAACTCCTTGCGTAAATCAGGCCAGTTGCGTTTTTCTAGCGAAAAGAGGCTTCGCTCATATTCCATAGCAGCAAACGCAGTTTGGCGGAAGCGTTCTTCCCCACTCACCGCTGCAAGACGCAGCAAATTCAAGGCAATACCAGCATTCCCATGCGCAAACCCTGTAAGTGGCGTTTCCTCCAGCTTTGTGCTCCAGCCGATCCCACTATTCTGGGGCTTGGCTTTCTTAATGAGATGATCTCCACATTGGATAGCAGTTGCTAGCGTTGCCTCTGATGGCGCAACTGCATACAGGCTGAGTAAAGCTGCTATACAACCGGCCGAACCGCTACTTATGTCAATCATCTCATCCCTGGCAATCACGTCGGGGAGCAGTTTGACGATCTCCTCAGCCTCCTGATACAGTGCGGGGTCGTTCCAAATCGCTCCCAGATGGGAGAGAAGATAGATGAAGGAGCCAAATCCAGAAAAAGCACCGATACCAGCAAATTCAGGACTCTGCTTTTGCCACTCAACTTGAGCCCGCGTGCTTGCCAGAGCACCTCTAGCTAACGTTGAATAACGCTCCTCGCCTGTCAACTGACCCAGATATGCAAGGAAGAGTGCTATGCCTGGAGTACCGCTGTATAAATCTGTAAAAGTCGGCACTAGGTACCATTCCCGGTCCATCATTACGTCAACACCTATCCACCCCACCGACTCTTCATTACGAAGGGCAAGCTGGCAGAGGCGGTCTCCTACGGAACGAGCGGCTGTGATCAACTGTTCATAGCTAACACTACTCTGCTGCGATGGGTGCAGGTGTAATTGCGGCATTGCCGCCTGTTTGATTCCCAAAATCACACTTGTGAACGATGCTCGTATGATCCATAGTTGCTTCTCAAGGTCTTGCTCGTCAAGCTGTTGGATGCGCTTGCTCACCGTATTCAGTCCGGACTCCTCAAAAAAATCAGCGATGATCTCACCCCGGCTAGTGATGAGGGTACGGGAGTCCAGGCGAGTTGTGAAGAAGGGAATATCCCCAGCCAGTAAATCGGCTCGCTCTGCCATAATGACTCTAGATAAATAAGCCTGTTGCTCGATCCCAAGCCATAGACGATCAAAGAAACGGTCACGATCAAGGGCATCGCGCAAAAGGTTGGGATGGAAACTCTCTGTCAGCAGCAAAAAATAGGCTCTCGTCGGGCGCAGCAAACAACGTACTTCGTCATGAGTAAAACGTGGAATGATTTCTGTCATGAGCGGTTGACGAAGTTGCATAAGCAGCCGATATGTAGCGGCAAAGCCTGTTGCAATGCTGTCACTATACTCCAGGATATTGATCTCCTGTCCGTTTAACTTTGGTTGATTTTCCTTGAGCGGAATTGCCACGCGTTCACGCATGATACGCATCTGATCTGTTCCCAGTTCTTTCCAGATAGGAACGGGAGTCGGCGTCAATTGCCCTGCAAAGCCTCCTAGACCAGATATATCCACGCCTTCCGCTTGATCACTCGACCAGATGCGTTGAGGCAACATACCAATCCTCAGAACAGAATGACCGATAGCTTTATCAGCAGGATTGATTTGCGGCGCATCCTCACCCAGACGTGGATGGAAGAGCGCCTCGAGGTCCACTAATACGGGATGCTCGCCAGATGCAATCAGATTTTCTGCATGGAAGTCCGTCGCCTCTAATGCATAGAGTAAAGCCAGGTATCCCCCCTGTCGCTGATAAAAACGCTCGATCTCTTCTCGGGAAGTGCAATCACGTGCAGGTACGAATTCGGACCAACCATAGGTTTGCTTATCGATAATGGTCAGCATGCGGAATGCAGGCTGTTGTCCCTGTGCATTCAACCAGCTAAGCAACTCTTGAAAATGGACATCAAGCGCCATTGCTCGTGGTTTATAGATCAAGCGAAAACCAGAACTCCATGTCAGAATGGCCACACTACGGCCACCTCGATGGGTATCACCGGCCCCCTGCTTGATTTCTACGAGTACACCCGGATCACCACCTGGCAGAAATACACCCTGTATCTCCTCCCAATCGGCACAAAGACGCTCTAATAATTCCTGTTCACAGTCAACCCAACGATCAAGGGTCTCCACAAGTACACGAGCAAGGACGGCATATTCCTCCAGTAGAAACAGCATTTTCTCCGGTTGACTAAGCTCTTTTAAAAAGGTCTGAAAGCGTTCTTCAGGAGTCTCGCCTTGCAGGCGTCCTTGCATACGGGCGACATGCATTTCAAGAACAATAGTTTTGCTGAGTATGGGGAAAATAATCGGCGGTATATTCGCAAAGAGCAGTGCAATGATCGTCTGTGGATCAAAAGGAAGAGTGCTATACTGCTGGATAAGTTCTTGTATTCTCGCTCCCAGGCGAAACAATTTCCTCTTTAACAATGACCTGAGTGTATTGAAAAATGCCACCCCCTGTGCATCCTGACCCCCATGTGAGGGTGACAATGTGAAATCAGCAGCATCTTGCTCGGTAAACGCTGTGAGCAGTTCTATGAACCAACCAGGCGGTGAAGCATTATCGGTTGAAATCGCTTCTATTGGTTCATCTAGAAGTGTAAGCAGATCATCTTCGGTAAGAGAATCCATGGCCAGGCGTTTGGCAAAATAATCGTCCTTGTTAAATGGCGATTGCTCTTTCCAACGTTGGAGCCGTTGCTTCGCCCTATCGCTTGCATGGAAGGTATTCCCCTCTGTGTTTTTCCCCTTGAAGGCAATGCGCTCAATCAGTGGAGTTGCGCGATACCACCAGTTGGCCTTTTGCCAGGAAAGTAAAGGATGATCGCCTGATTTCGATGCCATTTCTTGCATTGATTGATCTCTTCCCTTTGCAGATTCACAGCCCATTATGGCTCGAACTGCATTCTTTCAGTTAAACGCTACTACATTCAATCAGAAAACGCTTTAGAAGACTTTGAAGTTTCACCTAAGTCTGTATTGGGAAGTAAGATTTGCACTGATTTTGAATAGCCATAAATCATAAAAGATTTGTATAAATCCCGCTAACAGACTGATTTCCACTGCAAAGGTATGTTTACCTCTACAGTGGAAATCGTTTGTACAGATTAGTTGACTCAAAACACTGGCCCAAACTCCAAATTGGAGGCCGCAGCCATTCAAACCAGTATTTGTTGCGTCTGTCAGTAACTTCGTCGATGCCGCGCTCTTAGCAAACGAAAGCGAAGCTACAACCGAAGCTGTTGCATTGGAAGCTGACACAAAAGCCGCTACAATGGTCACTGTTGTTGTTACAATTGTGACTGTTACCACCCTTTTTGTGGCTACCACCGCCATATACAAGCTCCAGATCGGCATCGGTCAGTTCAATTTCGCCAACCGGGTTCAGCGGGAGGCTGCGGCGCTGCTCGTCGCTCAAGCTTCCACGATACTCGTCGTCTTTCCATGCACGTACGATGTCAAAACTCACTTGTTGCTCCTTTCTCTACTACCTTAATGAAAATAGTAGAACATTTTCAACTACATACTAACAATTGATCCTTTAGTCATTGATGCGCGTTAAGGCCACTTAACTAAATCCCAGATAGATGGAAACCCGATTAGTGAGCTAGAAGCTCTTTTAATGCTTGCGTGTCCATTTATATCGAGTTTTCTAGCTTTGTCCTAACGCATCATCCATTACTACAACTTATAATATAGAATAAGGATAAGCTGTTGTCATCGGTCAAATGGCCTATCTTCAGGATCCGAAGGAAGAAATTCGATTGCTTCACTTCCCGGAAACTCTATGGACTAACCCTAGTTCGATGGCTCGGACAGCCGCCTGGGTACGATCAGAAACATCCAGCTTAGCAAGGATATGTTCCACATGGATTTTGACCGTGCTCACACTCAAAATCAAACTTTGGGCGATCTCCCGGTTGGTCTGCCCCTGCGTAAGCAATTGCAGCACTTCGCGCTCACGCCGGGATAGCTGTCCTGGCATCAGTTCCTCTTGTGACATCTCATCTCCATGTGCCGAAGCAAGTGAACCACGATTACTTTGTTCAGCATCGATTCTCCACGCAGTACCGCATAGCACATTTCAGGTTCACCGGTTGCCTTCTGCGCCTATGGCCACCTGCTGCGTCAATGTACAGGCTCTCATAAAATCGTTCTTTAATTTGTCCCAAATTGGTAGTATGCTTACTCTCTCAGCACCTGAACAACCTTACGATCGCCTGTACTTAGATCACAACAGTATCAAGAAGACTTGATTAGCAATAGAATTCGGTCAGTGTCTGAATGCCGCTCTTACCAGTATAAGAGCCCACGGCCCAGAGTTGAGTGGTGCCGGGAATCAGTGTCACACCATTCAGAACGTTATCTCCAGATCCAGCATTTGGGCTGGAGACGATGCCCCATTTAGAGCCATACCGCTCTTCGATAAGCGTTCGGCTAGGGTAATAATGGCCGTTAGCAGCTTTGTATCCATCGGAGCCCCCAACAGCCCACATACTCGTCGCAGAGACGGCTGCAACACTATTGAGATAGGAGTAATAGTTATTGTGAGACCGGCGATTAGGGCTGGAAATGAGATTCCAGCTTATGCCATTCCATTGATCAACCACAGTCTTGGAACTTGATCCAGTTATGTTGGATCCGGCCTCAACGAACTGGTCTGTGCCAGGTATCTGGCTGACTCCAAATAGCTGCTCGATGGAGCCAAATCGCCCGGTACTCTGCCCGATAACATTACTCCAACTGGTACCATCCCAGTGCTTATAGAGTCCGTAGGCCTGACTAGGGTTGCCGACCACTCCGTACTCTCCAACAGCCCAGGCATCATTTGCATTATTCACAGCAATTCCGCCTAAAAAGCTTTGCGTTTGAGAGCCCCAAGTGGTCGGATCAGGACTGGGAATGATAGTCCAGTTCGTGCCGTCGTATTGCTCGATGAGTGTCTGGAAGGTAGGAGTGCCCACATTGTTGAACATGGTTCCCACTGCCCAGAGCTCGTTCGTGCCGGGAATCACTGCGACCCCGGTGAAGCCTCCGGAGTAGCCTGAAGGCAGGCTTGCAGTGGATACTACCTTCCAGCTCAAGCTCGCGACATCCCATTGTTCAGCTAGTGGAGTGTCGCTGGAGGATGTTCCAGAGTTGGAGTAGCCCACAGCCCATACATCATCAGTGGAGATAGCTGCTACTCCCCTGAGGACATTGTTTGTTCCAGGATTGGAACTGGTAACGATGCTCCAAGAAGAGCCATTCCAGTTCTCAACCAAGGTAGAAAGGTTAGGGGTAGTATTGGCTGAAGTGCCCACAGCCCATACATCAGTAGCAGAAATAGCGGCTACTGCCTGCAAGGTATCCCCACTTGAGGCAACATTTGCGCTAGGAATGATATGCCAGGATCCACAGTTCGATGCCTGACTCGCAGCAGCATGCCTTGCGGAGGAAGAGCTACCGGCTGCATGGGTGTTCAATCGTGCTGAACCAAGTATGGTAAGACAAAGAACCAGGATAAGGAGGGAACAAACAGCAATCGTTTGCTTCCAGTGTGAAGAGAGACGCATAGACAAATCTCACTTTCTCTATTTATTAATAGACAGCAAGGAATACACCGCATCTATTATCCTCTAATATAGAGATAAGTAAAGAGAGAAAAGGTGGAGATTCGGTTAAGATAAAGTTACATTTTATGCCTGTCAGTGAATTTTTAGGAAACTTAGGACATTCCGTTATGGAATCGTTCTATATTTTGTAGTATTCTATGTTTTCCATCATCTACGTTTTGCGTGAGTTGCTGACAGGATAAGAGGGTCAATGATGCTATTGAGAGGATCTCCGAGGCTACAAACGGCTGAAACAAGCCGGTGACACTTTGGGGGCATGGCAGAGTATGAGGTGTGTAGCAGTAAAGTCATGAAGTACTTCGGACTCAAGCTATATAGCGGGTCAGCCACACATTGGCTGGCTAGCTCTTTTGCAAAGAAGAACAGGCACAAAGCGTATAGAAGTTTTGGCATAAATCTCGCTAACAGACTGATTTCCACTGTAGAGGTATACGCACCTCTGCAGTGGAAATCGTTTGTACAGATTCACTGGCAACAAACACTGTACGAACTGTGGATTCGAGGCCACAGTTCGTACAGTGTTTGTTGCGTCTGCTAGTGACTTCGTCGGTGCCCTGCTATTAGCAAATAGCAGCGGCACTACAGAAGAAGCTGTTGCATTGGAAGCTGACACAAAAGCCGCTACAATGGTCACTGTTGTTGTTACAATTGTGACTGTTACCACCCTTTTTGTGGCTACCACTACCGCCATATACAAGCTCCAGATCGGCATCGGTCAGTTCAATTTCGCCAACCGGGTTCACCGGGAGGCTGCGGCGCTGCTCGTCGCTCAAGCTCCCACGATACTCGTCGTCTTTCCAGGCGCGTACGATGTCAAAGCTCACTTATTGCTCCTTTCTCTACTACCTTAACGAAAATAGTAGAACTTCTTCAACAGTTTCAAACAATTTACATTGCTCCATTAGTTGGCGTTAAGAATCACTAGCTAAATATTAGATAGATTAGAAACCTATTAGTGTTCTGATGGCTCCTCCATTACTATATTGGCAACCTCTATCTAGTTTTCTAGCTTTGTTCCCAACACGCTATCCATAAATAGACTTTAGAATATGTAGTACACTTTGTCATCGGTCATATGGCCTATTTTCAGGACCGCACGGAAAGAAAGCCGATTGCTTCATTCCCCAGAGACTGGATGCAGTAACCCTAGTTCGATAGCTCGCACAGCAGCCTGCGTACGGTCAGAAACACCAAGCTTGGCAAGGATATGCTCCACATGGATTTTAACCGTGCTCACACTCAAAATCAAGCTGTGGGCAATTTCCCGGTTGGTCTGACCTTGTGTGAGCAATTGCAGGACTTCGCGCTCACGTCGAGATAGCCGTCCTGTGGGCAGTTCCTCTTCTTGTGACATCTCGCTCTCCATATGTCTGAACAACTGAACCACGATTTCTTTGTTCAGCATAGACTCTCCACGTAGTACGGTATATACTACATTCATCAGTTCGGGTTGAGAAATATCTTTGAGTACATAGCCTACGGCACCTGCTTTAATCGCCTCATAGAGATAGTCGGGATTTTCGTGCATAGTTACGAGAATTACGCTAGTTGATGAGCACTCCTGTTTGATAGCCCGGCACGTAGTCAGCCCATCCATCTCTGGCATACGCACATCAATAAGAGCCAGATTGGGTTGCAATCGGCGGCAAAGCTCCAGCACCTCACGCCCATTTGCCGCCTCGCCTACCACCTCCACTCCTCTTTGACCGGTAAGCATAGCACGTAAACCAGCCCGAGCAAGCTCATGGTCATCAGCAATCACCAAACGAGCTGGCTTAGTCTTTCTCCAGAGTAATAGATCATTGCTCATGGAATATGTCCCCCTCATTCGATAACAGCAATGGTATCTCCGCCACAACCAGTGTACCAACATCTGGTTGGCTGGAAATCATAAAACGTCCGCCGACAAGCTCAACTCGCTCTTGCATTTCACGTAGCCCAATGTGTTGTCCAAGGCTAGCCTCGTGAAGCACAGCATGGGGTTCAAAGCCGCGGCCCCAGTCTTTTACCTCCAAACGAATCATCGATGCTTGACGCTCAAGTGTGATACTTGCCCGAGTTGTGTGCGCATGCTTGCGTGCATTATTGAGCGCCTCCCGCGCAACACCATAGAGCGTAGTTTCAATCGTCGGTGACAGACGCTCTGAACCAAGTGTCTCTTCATAGCTAATCATCCACCCCTCGGCGCGCTGCGCCTCAACTTGCAGACGCAGGGCCGTCGCCAATCCAAAATCGTCCAGGGCCGTCGGCCGTAAACCGGCAATGAGCCGACGGGCTTCCTTAACCGAGCGCTGCGCCAGCTCTAACGCTTGGTAAAGCTCCATGCGGGCCTGATGAGAATTAGGGCGATAATGACTTGCAAACGCTTGCAAATGCTGATGAGCGCTCGCTGCTACCTGGGCTAACCCATCATGCAGTTCATAGGCAACATGATGCTTCTCTTCCTCCAGCAGTTTGGCTCGCTTGCGCTCGATAATATTCTCAAGCATGATCAGACCATAAATAGCCTGTCCTTCTTGATTACGAAGGATCGTCGAAGTGAGATCAGCCCAAAGTGTCTCCTGGCCCTTTTTTTGGTATCGTTTCTCCACTTTATAGCTGGTAATCGCTCCTTTGAACATCTGCGTCGCAAGCAGCCCATCCTTTCCAACATCATCAGGATGAGTGATAGCCGAAAGACTGCGTCCGGTCAGTTCTTCTTCAGCATATCCCAACATTTCGCAGAAGGCTTTATTTACTTGCAACAACATACCATCAAGGCCAATAACAGCCATACCAATGGGAGCCTCCTCAAAAACGTTACGGAAACGTTCTTCACTTTCTTTGAGCACCTTTTCTGCCTGCACGCGCTCGGTAATTTCATTCAAAACAATCAAGCGACCTGCAACATTAAGATGACCATTCCGCCTAAACAAGTACGAGATGTGCAGATCAAAGTAACGTTGCGCCTCACCTTCACCTAAAGCGATCTCGGGATATGTACCAGTCTTATCACAGCAATGTTCAACTAACTCAGGCCAGCTAGCGAAGACCTGTGTGAAAGTTTGACCAACTATCTTTGAGGCTGAGCTGTCAGCAAATTGTCGCGCAGCAAGGTTGAGGTCCACGATACGATTCTGTTCGTCCAGTACAATGACAGCATCACTCATACTTTCAAACACAGCTTCGCGTGCCACTGGTACGATATCCAACAGCCGGAAGCGAAACAAACTCCAGGCTAAAGCTAGGCCAGTAACCGTAAAGGCGAAAGGAGTAAGATCTAGTTCAGGAAATGGATTCCAGCCAAAGACCGTTAATGCGTTTCCCACCCATGGCGCTAACACAGCAACCAGCAAAGCCACAGCTTGCCCAAGATATAGGCGTGTGGAACGTATATGTGCCTGAATAAGCATGCAGATCAGGATAGCACCGACAAATAACAAGAGGTAAGAATATCCTATATTGATCCAGTACCACACACCATACTTCATATTCAAGAATAAGGTTGAGCCGCTGGGAACCATACTGAAGTTGTTTTCGACAAAACCATGCAACTGATCCGTCCAGACCAGCAGCAGCGTGACAAGAGGTTCAATCGCCAGGATAGCTATGGTGCTACGCGTCAGCCATCTCACTCGCCCGGTGTATTGCAGCACAAAGGCTAGCCACAGTGTTGGCGCAATGGCAGCACCAAGCCAGGTAAGGTTGTCCCAAAAGAGTGCGGCCGACAAATTAGCGCTTACTAGCTCCACGGCGTACGCCAGCGACCATACAGCCACTGCCAGCATGAGCAAGGAAAAAGGCATTGAACCTGGCGCTGGTCGCCGTCGCCACAAAAATCCGGCCAGTACAGCCGATATAACTGCCGAGACGATCACAGGAAATACATCAGGTGTGAACTGCCAGTGCATAGGTTTCCCCTTTGAATACCTTAGCCGCCGATTGCAGATTTGATAAGGGCTTGGCTTCCTTGCTTCCTGACAAGAATCAGGAGCTATAGGACCCAACTTCTTTTGCTACTACCTTTCCCCGAGGATGGGCTCAGGAAGTAAAAGATCAGTTGTAATGGTTGCCAATATATTATTCCATCAAATAACACTACTTTGTCTTCAATATAGTTTCAAAAAACGGTAGGTATTTTTATCGAAAAAGCCATATCCGTATCCATCTACCACATTTGTCAAATAAACCTGAATGACCTCAGCATTGGCAGAAAATAGCTAACATTCGCCACATCAAAGATCACCTGAGCGGCAGCGTATCGTATTATAAACAGGTGAGTTGCGGGAGAATTTGCGGGATGATTATCAGCGATCAACACCATCTTTCCTGCAAGAGCAAGAGAACGATCTTTGATAACGATGTCGCCATTTGCCGCCCCCTGACTCCAGGTATCACCATCTACAACGACGATCGGGGCAATATCAATCCTCTGATAGGCGATCAGGTTGAACGTGTTTGTTCGCAGAGCGTTCTCTATTTCGTCATGTGCCGTCAACGCCCCCTTAGGATTGGGTAATACTTCAATCACCATAAACGCAAGACCTTGCGGATTCCTCATTGTCACAAACCCATTACTCGCTTGAGTAACAATCCAGTTTTGAGGATAGCCGATTGAATAACCTTGACCTCTATACATGTGCAAATGTGCAGTGGGAACAGTAGGCGATGACACAGGGGTAGCAACAGGAGTATAATCCCCACCCAATTCACAAGCAGCCAGAACGAACATAAGGAAACTGCACAGTACAAGCTTGACACCACGCTGAATATCGTTTTTGCGGAATACCACCACCATATGACGCTCCCAGTTTCAAATCTAACGTTTCAGTCCTTTTCACTGTCTCCAACAGTTCGCAGGCATTTATATATGAGTTGCGAATTTTCCTCACGGCAAAACGGAAAATCCACAACTCATATAAACTGACAAGTTGCTCTAGGCGACCATAAGTCCTGCCTAATAGTTACTGAAACTGAAGAGCCATTAAGAGTTCAATGCATCCACAGCCTCCAGCACCTCGTCAGCATGTCCCTCCGGATTCACCTTGCCCCAGACTTTACGCACAACACCATCTTTATCGATCAAAAAGGTCTCGCGATAGACGCCTGTGTACGTCTTACCGTACATGCTCTTTTCTCCATAAGCGCCATAAAGCTGTGAGACGCTTGCGTCGGTATCGGAGAGCAGAGGAAAAGGCAAACCATACTTTTCGGCAAACTTCTCATGCGAATCCACGTTATCCGTACTCACTCCCAACACCACAACGCCTCGTTTTTGCATTTCATGATTGGCATCACGAAAACTACAAGCCTCTTTCGTGCAGCCTGGCGTATCATCCTTTGGATAGAAGTATAATACAACTGGTCGGCCCTTCAGCTCTTGCAAATGTACCTGACCATTTTTCACAACATCGTCACTTCCCACTGCAGGAAGAGTAAAATCAGGAGCAGGCTGCTCTTCAATCACGGTATTGCTCAAAAAAATCTCCTTTTCGTTAGTTATAGCTATTACCTATAGAGGTACATTATAGCGAGAGCATACGCTCCAATGCAACTCGGGGATTTTTCTGAAAGACGGTATATCATCCACACTACTCTAAAGTAGTATAGACCACAAGCCGTAAAGTTGTCTGATGCTGACTAGGCATCCAATCGCCGGCGCAGGTAATTAAATTGAGGTAGATTCCACCCTTATTGCCAAAAATATCCTGAATTGGTGCATCCTGCGGTGAGTAAAATGCAACACTCGTGACACGGAAATGCAGTGTTTTTCCAGCAGCATTCATGACAAGCACTTCATCGCCAGCATGCAAATTTCGCAAAAACCAGAAAACAGCCGGATATCCCCCCGGGCGATCAAGGTGCCCATCAATCACGGCACTCCCTCGTTCGCCCGGACGTGGACCGGACTTATACCAACCTACATTCTCCCACGGATTTTGTGTCGGTGTTGCCAAATCACCGTTAGACAGTATTCCTACCTGCTCAATAGAGGCGTTGAGACCAATCGTAGGAATGATTAAGCGTGTTGGGCTAGCCATCACATCAGGCGTGCTTGTGGGAAGAAATGTTGGTACAGGCGTAGCAGTTGGACGAGCGACCTGAGCGGATGATGAATGCAGCATCGGACTCTGAGAAGCAGTCGAAAGACCGCACCCGGCAAGTGCAATAGCGAGTATCAAAGCGATGCAGCAAAACAACTGTTGCATCATCCGCATAAAACATTACCTCATAGTGAATTCAACCGTTGAGCATCAGGCTACTCGTCGGCGAGTTATCACAATCGCACCAATCCATACCAGCGCCATAGCCCCCAGCAGCCACGGAAGCCACAGCGCCAGCGGTTGCGTATTTCCTGCCGGAACTGCATTTGGATCGCTTCCCGTCCCAGGCAAACCTGGCAGTGCACTCACTTGTGTAGGTACCAGCGCAAGCTTAGGGGTCCCGTTATACATACCCACTGTAAAAATGCTCGTGACCGTATTTGCCTTGAGACTCGTCGACAGCGAGAGCGTCGTGTTCACCTGGCTAGCATTCACATTGAAGGTATACGAGCCAACGGAAAGCGAAAGATAATCACTTGCCTGCTGATAAGCTATTCCGTTCACAAGCATATTGCTTCCGGCAGCTACACTGATAGACCCAGCATTGGGGGAAAGTTGGTAAACACGTAATTTTGCTGAGTTCGGGGCGTTGAGGTTATTATCTTCAAAGACTTCCAGTGACAAACTGGACGCAGTTGCCCCAATGGCTGCAACCGTGTAGGCGACGCCCGGAGTGACGGTTAATGTCTCGCTAAGAGCTGACGCATTAATCCCTTTACCGACGAGTGCAATCTGAACCTTATGCGGCCCTGGAGGTATCGACGCATAATCCGTGACCGACCCGAACGCGAAACTACTGAGCAACTTTGACCCATCCACAAACACATCCGCCGTCCCAACAAAAGGCGAGGCATGTATAATGCGAACGAACGAGGGACTCTCGGCACGCGCAGCCGATGCCTGCGTACCAAAGACCGTGAGAAGGACAAACATACAAAGAATGACCGGTGTAAAGGGCACAAAGAGTGCTTGCGAGCATCTCAGTCTCATAGGTAATATTCTCCTTCCGCTTACAATTACATACACGATTACCCTCGTATAAGTGTACACTATCTACTCCAATTTGCAAATTAGAACATGTTTAAAACTGAAGCATATGAAGCTCTATGGCCAACTAGGATGGCTCTGAATATATCCAGGTAGCATTGTACCCTCTGGTTGAGGAGTTCCACGATCGGTAATATCCATCCCATTATCACCACAACTCGTAGAATACTCATCAGCAGTAAAAAGAAACAGATGCGTCACCGCCCCACGACCGGGAATAGCCGTAGCATTGCTTAGCCTCGCCTCTTCCTGCATCTCCTGTTCAAACAAGGCCTGATCATTCGGACTCACAGGGGCAGCACTCGTCTGATTACAGTTAGAAATCGCCCATCCAGTCTCCGTCACCCAAATTGGCATAGGCTGCTTACTATGGTTAGTGATCTTCAATGTCTGAGCATCCTGTAAAATCTCCTGATAAACATTGGAAAAGCTGTCCTGACCATGTGGATACATGCTACTCGGCGTAGGTGATATGACGACATCTGGACCGAAGTTGTCGTGATAATAGTGGAAATTGACGAAGTCGAGCAACTTCCCCGGTCCCGGGTCCCCAGGTTTAGTTGGGTCTCGATATTGAAAGAAGGTCGTCCAAAACGTGTGCACATTGCGCGCTGCTGGCTCATTCGGATCATTCACCAGTCCAAAGTGGGTGTAGCCAAAAGTGCCAATCAGAGGCGCAGGAGTCATGAATGTATCGTTCTTCCGAAGCGTGCTCGCCACAGTTTCTACAATTGGCGCATAAACGGAAGCATTGTTCTCACACGAGGAACCTTGCGGCGAAAAGGACCAATCTTCATTGCCAATTTCGATAGCACGCACAATACCTTGCGTAATTAGTCCCTGCGACAATAGGCTCTGTATATGCGCCAGCAATGCCTTCGCATACTGCTGGAACACATATTTTGTTGGCTGCAAGCAGGTGGGGTCCTGGAAGGCATTGCCATTGTAGCTTCCGGCAGGTGCCCTCTGTAATGGAAAATCAACGAACAGCCCATTAGCCTGTGCATTGACCAGATCCTCATCAAAGACCGTCCAATCATAATTGTTGGGATTCGAGGGATCGACATTGGTGACCGGAGAAGTACTGTTGCAGTTAGCGCCGCCCAAAGGGAACAAGGCACACATATAAATTTGGATGCGTACCCAGTTGACATGCAAATTGTGCGCATAATCGTTCGCCGTAGCAGTATTCAAGAACTGAGTGCCCGTAACCGTGATGCCATAAGGAGCATTGCTTACCGAAGGAGTGGGACCGCCCTTTGCATCAACACGAGAAGGTGCTGGAAGCGCTGAGTGAAAGAAAACCATTGCAGACAGTAGCAATAGAATTGCCGCTCCCAGGGTAGCTCCGAATTTTCTCTTCAAGGTTCCTTCCTTTCTACCAATAAGGCACCGAAGATT
Organism: uncultured Chloroflexia bacterium; assembly: GCA_963778375.1. Lineage (GTDB taxonomy): Bacteria > Chloroflexota > Ktedonobacteria > Ktedonobacterales > Ktedonobacteraceae > CAVZTX01. The sequence goes on from CAVZTX010000027.1 coordinate 121,316, forward strand.
ATAGAACACGAGAAGCAATCGAGTAAATGAGCAAAAGGATTACTACATCTGGGTCATTTGCCTAGGTAGAGATACCGAGAGAGCCCTGAGAGACGGAGCAATGAATCGAAACTGCTTTCTGTGATAAACTTGAGACAAGCCATGAGCAAAACAATCAGGAGGAGCAATTGCATTGAAAAACATCGTTACGCGCAAAGATAATGTCATTGAAGACTATCATGGTACAAAGGTTGCCGACCCCTACCGCTGGCTAGAAGATCCAGATTCCTCAGAAACACAAGCATGGGTAGAAGCGCAAAACGCTATCACAACCGATTATCTCGCAGCTATTCCAACACGTACAAAAATTGAAGCCCGCCTGTCTGAACTATGGAACTACCCCAAATATTCTGTCCCCCATAAAGAAGGAGACCGTTACTATTCCTATAAAAATGCCGGTTTGCAAAACCAATCTGTCCTCTACATGCAAAAAACATTGGATAGCGAACCGGTGGCCGTTATCGACCCCAACGCACTAAGCGAGGACGGCACAGTCTCCCTCACCAATGCAGTCTTCAGTGAAGATGGAACATTGTTGGCATATGGCACATCAAGCAGTGGCAGCGACTGGCAAGAAATCAAAATTCGCCAGGTCGATAGTGGTACCGATTACCCCGAAGTTCTACAATGGTGCAAATTCAGCAGTATAGCATGGCAGCATGACAACTCTGGCTTTTTTTATAATCGCTACCCACAACCCGGCACAGTCCCACAAGAAGACCAGAGCAACTTCAATCGCGTATACTGGCACGCGCTCCACACACCACAATCCCAAGATCAGCTTGTCTACGAGCGCCCTGATGCCAAAGAGCTAAGTTTCAGTCCCTTTATCACCGATGATGGCACGTATCTAGCGCTTTTCGTCTGGCACGGCACCGATCCCAATAACCGTTTCTACTATCGCAAAGCCGACAGTAACGATTCGTTCATTCGCCTGCTGGACGACGCCGATGCCAGCTATAACTTCATCGGCAACAGCGGATCAACTTTCTACTTCCAAACTACCCTTGACGCGCCACGTGGTCGCATTATCGCCATTGACCTCCAACATCCCGAACGAACAAATTGGAAAGAAGTCGTACCTCAGCAGGATGACGTTATTGCTTTTGTACTGATGGTCAACAACCAGTTTGTCGTGACCTACATGCACGACGCCCACCACCGTATGAAGCTTTTTGACCTCAACGGCAGCTATCTGCACGAGATTGAACTGCCTGAACTCGGCTCAATCCTTGAAATTTCCGGCAAACCCGAAGGCACGGAGATGTTTATCAGCTTCACCTCCTATCTGTACCCTTCTACAATTTTCCGCTACGACTTTACCAGCAGCATGCTCGTACTATGGCATGCTTCAGAACTAAACTTTGACGCCACAAGCTACGAGACAAAGCAGGTTTTTTACACCTCGAAAGATGGCACCCGCGTACCCATGTTCCTCACCCACAAAAAAGGCCTGCAACTGGATGGCAATAACCCGACGCTCTTATACGGCTATGGCGGCTTCGACGTCAGCCTGACCCCGAGTTTTGCTGTTGGCACCCTTGTATGGCTAGAAAACGGTGGCGTATATGCCGTCGCCAACCTGCGTGGAGGCGGAGAATACGGCGAGGAATGGCACCAGGCAGGCATGCTAGAAAAAAAGCAAAACGTCTTCGATGATTTCATCTCCGCCGCCGAATGGCTCATCACAAATAACTATACCAACCCTACCAAACTCGCCACTAATGGCCGCAGCAATGGGGGTTTGCTCGTAGCCGCCACTTTAGTCCAACGTCCTGGCCTCTTTGGAGCTATCTTATGCGGAGTGCCGGTGATCGACATGCTGCGCTACCATAAATTCACTGTTGGACGCTACTGGATACCCGAATATGGCAACGCCGAAAGCAGCCCAGAGCACTTCAAATTTCTTTATGCCTACTCACCCCTACACAACGTCAAAGCAGGAATAGCCTATCCTCCCACCCTCATTCTCACCGCCGATACCGACGACCGCGTCGTACCCGCCCACGCCAGAAAATTTGCCGCAACCCTTCAGGCAGCCAATGACGGTCCCAATCCCATCCTACTACGCGTCGAAATAAAAGCCGGTCACGGACTCGGCAAACCAACCGCCAAAGTAATCGAAGAAGTACGCGATGTGTACGCCTTCCTCTTCCACATCTTCAACATAGACACGCCCTCATAGGCCCGTATATAGTAGGGGCACCCCTTGCGGGTGCCCTGGTGGATTGCCTCTGCCTGGTGAATTGCCTCTGCCTGGTGGATTGCCCCTGCCTGATGGATTGTCCCTGCCTGATGGATTGCCCTCGCCCTGGAAACCTGACCTCATCACCCCGCACTAAAATCATCCTGAAAACTCTCGCCTGCTTCGTAGATGGTTGGCTCACCATTGCGATAGGTCGTGACTGCCCCCTCACCATACACACGCCATCCAACCTTTCTGCCAGCATCACCATCATCCAGCATGCCCGTCCGCTCATCAATGCCAATCAAAACAGCATTCGGCAAATTGACCGTCATCAACTTGGCCCATCCCTTACCAAAGGTATTATGGTGGGGCAGCACACATGCATTGGGCACCAATCCCAATCCCTGAAACCACTTTAGCCGGGCCGGGGTCATAGTAATACTGGCACAAAACCATCGCGCCCGCGCTACTACCGCCAATTACTGCCCCGGCCTCGTACGCTTGCAACATCGCCTGCCAGCTCGCGCTATTGGCAAGCACCTGCCCAAGATAACCCGTAAACCCACCCAGCATGTAAATCAAACGTGACCGGCTCAACCTTGCCACAATCTCAGCATCATTGGCCGAGGCCACATCAATAATTGGCAGCACTTCAATCTGCCTCGCACCCAGGCTCTGAAACCAGTCCAACCCATTTTGACCCGCCCGTTGATCATTATTGTCCGGCGCGGCTGCCGTAGGAATAATGCTAATCGGCGCATCAGACCCACCAGCAAGCTCAATCGCCCGCCGGTCCGGTTCTGACATCAAACCCCCAAATTCAGCACCACCCTCTAAAAGTATATATCCTGCCATCTTCATTTGCTCCTGACGTTGTTATGATCTATAGTATAGAACGATTTACCAAATCAGACAAAGGAAAGCAAGGATATTGGAGCCAGCCCATGAAAACAATCACCATCACCACAAAACGAAAAGACGAAATAGTCGATATCACCGAAACCATAGAAACCCAATTGCGGGAAATGAACACCGAAAACGGAGTCTGTTTTATCTTTGTAGCCCACACCACTTGCGCACTCACCACAGCAGACCTGGACCCGGGCACCGACCGCGATCTATTAGATGCCCTGCGCCACCTGCTGCCAAAGCTTTCCTACCGCCATCCGCACGATCCCACCCACACGCCCGACCATATCCTATCTTCAATCATCGGCCCATCCCTTGCAATTCCATTCATCAACTCCAAACTACTTCTCGGAACATGGCAACGTGTTATCCTTGTTGAGTTGGATGGACCGCGAAGACGAACAGTACATATCTCTTGCATGTGATTTTACCTTTTATAAGTTCCCTCATTTCCCTTACATCTTCAGCGAGAGCCGATAAACTGGCTCTCCACCAAATACCGCCCCTGTCGGTCGAAATCCTGCACAAGCGTAAAGGTGCTGAGCATGCACATTTTCTGGATGGACCGTTAACTGGAGCGCTTGACATCCTGGATGATGCTCTCTGATAAACTGAAGAAAGAGGTGCAGCGCTTGTGTCCCATACCCTCGTCCCTGGTAGTGGTGATCGATAAAAAAGTGAAAGATCCAGTAGTCGTCTGCGCTTCCCGGCTTATAGGCGAGTTCGGTAAATCCCACCATCTCCATTCCCGCATAAAAAGCGTAGGGCAACCAGACAAGTTCTGCTGGACGAATATAAGCCTTTGCAAGGGCGATAGCAGTGATAGGGACATAATCCGCAATGAACCGTTGCTGTTCAGGAAAGACAGCGAGGGCAAGCGTCGCACGCCAGTTCTCTCGCGTAACTTCTTGTAGGGAAAACTCACTCATCCGTTCCTCTTGCTCTTAAATTATGGATAAGAGCGCACATGCATTTGAGCAGTCATTCCTTATGTTTCCTGCCGTCCATCGTGACGCCGATCATGCGTACCGGCTTGCCCGCCTCATCATAAAGAGCCTCTCCATAGGCACTCGTCCAGCGTACAGTACCATCAGGCAGAACCGTGCGAAATTCAACCCTGTAGTCAATTCCCTCCTCAAGCGCGCGCTTTACTTCCTGATCGACCCGGCTGCGATCTTCGGGATGAATCAGTTCCAGAAAATCTTTATAACTGGCAGTAAAGGTACCGGGAGCATACCCAAAGATCATTGCAAGGTTAGCCGACCAATTTATTGTATTCGCTACAATGTCCCAATTCCACGTGCCCATACGACCGAGTTTAAGGGCCAGATCCAGCTTTAACTCACTCTCCCGCAGCGCCTCCTCTGCCCTTTTTCGTTCAGTAACATCACGAATGACGGAAATCATGGCCGTTCTTCTGCCATTGCTTGTAATAAAGCTATACTTAGACTCAACAATACGCTGGGTTCCATCCGCTCTCTGAATCTCCGCCTCAAAAGCAGGACTGATGACCGGACTCTGAAAAATATATGTATAGAGTTCTTGCGCCTTGGCCCGCTCCTCTTCAGGAAAGATAATAGAATAATTTTTCCCCAGAATCTCTTCAGGTGTATAACCAAACAGGTGATAATAGGCCGGATTGGCATCAAACACTACTCCGTCGGGCGTTGAGAGCGCCATAGCATCGGAGGCAACCTCCCAGACCGTACGAAAGCGCCGCTCGCTTTCCTGTATTACCTCTTCCGCTTGTGCTCGTTCATCACTCCGCCCACCCCGCTGCTGCTCCGGGGACTGTTGATTTGTCCGTTGATGAAATGCCTTATTCTTCGCTACACTCAAGGTTATCCCTCCCCTCAAGAACATGCTTGCTCTATTCGCAGCACAGTCCGCATTTTTGCATTCCTTTACACATACATTATATTCACAAAGGTGACAGATGTAATACGTACTGATACAAATCACTGTAGACACGAGCGCTCGTCTCCCAGCGTGAATCGTATGCCATTGCGCGTGCGACGAGATCAGGCCAGCGGTCACGCTCCTCGTACAGACGCAACGCTCGCAGTAATGTATAGAGCAGGGCAGGCCCTGTATACTCCACGAAGCTCAATCCATTCCCATTATCAGGATCAGCATCGATATCCATCACGGTATCAGCCAGTCCCCCCGTCGCGTGCACAATAGGCAGCGTACCATAACGCAGCGCGATTAACTGTCCCAGACCACCCGGCTCGAAAGCGCTCGGCATCAAAAAGAAATCCGAACCCGCGTAGATGCGGTGGGAGAGTGCAACATCGAAACCGATGCGGGCACGAATATTGCCTGTGTTCATAGCAAGATACCGAAACATCTCCTCATACTGATGATGCCCTGTACCCAGCACCACCAGTTGCAGCGGCAACTCCCGCAGTTCGCCAGCGATTGCAGCAAGAAGATCAAAGCCCTTCTGATCCACCAGTCGGCTAACGATGCCCACCAGTGGCAAATCGAGATCATCCGGCAGCCTAAACTCCTGTCGCAGCACCGTGCGATTGCGCACTTTGGCAGACACTGCATCCGAAACCGTAAACCGAACCGCTATGTCTTCATCGGTTGCAGGATTCCAGGCATCCCAATCAATCCCATTGGGAATGCCAAAGACGCGCGAACGGCGTTGCAAGAGAACTCCGTCAAGACCCCAACCATAATTCGGCGTCGAAATCTCCTCGGCATAACGCTGCGAAACGGTCGTCATGACATCCGAGTACACAATGCCGGCCTTCATCCAGTTCACATCACCCCAAAATTCCAGGCCCTCAGGAGTGAAAACACGTCCAGGGTCCAGCCCCGCCTCATACAAAATAGAAGCATCCCAACGCCCCTGATATTGCAGGTTATGCACTGTATACACAATGCGAGCCTCATCCTGTCGCAAGAGATGGCGGTAATTCGTCCGCAGGTACACAGCGCATGGAGCCGTCTGCCAATCATTGAGGTGAAAGATATCGGGGAAAAAGCCAAGTTCCGGCAATGCCTCTAGTAATCCCCGGCAAAACAGCAGGAAGCGCCGCTGCTCATCACGCTGATCCAGCCCTAAGTAGATCCGCGCATGCTGCCCAAAAAGCCACCAATGCTCAAACAGATAGACGGTGACCTGAGAATTGGGAAGCGTAGTTTGCAAGATAGAGAATGTCTGGTCGAATCCTCCCATAGAGAGCGTGCGCACAACCCCAGTAGGTTGAAGCTCCCACCTGGTCGGATCGATACTTCCGTAGCGCGGCAGAAAGATACGAACGTCGTGCCCTAGAGCTGCCAGTTCTTTCGGCAAACTTCCCATCACATCAGCTACCCCGCCCTCTTTCGCAAATGGAACCGCCTCGGCAGCAACCATCAGAATCTTCAAACGTCCATCATCTGTCATACGACCTCACAATTATATAGAGGATATCGACATTTTCAGGAAATTGGTACTTATCTTAATCATATCATTTGCCCATCTTGAGAAGCCAGATTATGCGATATAATAAACTATACCCTCTGCAACATGAAGAGTAACAATCCTACATAGAAAGGATGAGCCAACATATGAGCAAAGTGCTAGCAGTCATTCTGGCTGGAGGTCAAGGCGAACGCCTAAGCCTCCTCTCCCAAAAACGTGCTAAGCCCGCGGTCCCGTTCGCTGGCAAGTACCGCATTATCGATTTTGCCCTGAGCAACTGCGTCAACTCCGGCATCTCGGATGTTGCTGTACTTACACAGTATCGCCCCCACTCACTGCACAACCATATCGGTATTGGCAGACCCTGGGACCTCAACCGCCAGAAAGGTGGAATTCACCTGCTCCAGCCATATATAGGACGACCAGAGTCAGAATGGTACCTTGGCACCGCCGATGCCGTCTACCAAAACCTGGACTTCATTATGGAAGACCGCTACGACTACGTCCTCATCCTTGCCGGTGACCACATCTATCGTATGGATTATAGACCGATGATCGAATTCCATCAGCAACGCAACGCCGATGTCACTCTTGGTGCCGTAGTGATACCTATCGAAGAAGGCAAGCGCTTCGGCATTCTGGAAACCGATGCCGAGGGACGCGTCATCTCTTTCGAGGAAAAACCGCAGGAGCCGCGCGGCACACTCGGTTCAATGGGCATTTATGTATTTAATCGCGACACATTGACCCGCGTCCTGATTGAGGACGCACGTTCCGATGGAGCAAACAATCCTTCCAGCCAGCATGACTTCGGTCGCAACATTATCCCCTCAATGCTATCACAAGATGAACTCGTCTATGCCTACCCCTTCACAGGATACTGGCAAGATGTCGGTACCATCCAATCCTACTGGGAGACCCATATGGATCTGCTGACTGACCGTCCAGCCTTCGACCTCTATGATCCCTCGTGGGTCATTCACACCCGTAGCGAGGAACGCCCACCCGCCCATGTATACAACGGAGCGCAGGTCGTAAGCAGTATGATCTCTCATGGCTGCATCATCAAGGGGCGAGTCGAGCGCAGCGTACTCTCGCCAGGCGTGATTGTCGAAGAAGACGCAGTTGTCCGCGACTCCATCATACTCTTCGATTCTCACATCGGTGCTGGCAGCGTGGTCGACCGTGCCATCCTGGATAAAGAGGTCATCGTCGGCAAGAACTCCCAGATTGGTTACGGTGATGATATGACACCAAATAAACTCGAACCCACCCGCCTAAACACCGGCATCACACTCATCGGCAAACGCACGCACCTGCCCGACAACCTGAAAGTTGGCCGCAACTGCAAAATCGGCACCGACCTGCACCCAGAGGACTTCCCAACCGATACACTAGCCAGCGGCCAGACGATTGAAGATCGCACCTTCGCCCACGGTTGGGAACGCGATCTAGCCCGCCGAAAATCCATTCCGTAGGGGTGAACTTTATGTCCACCCGCTAGGGAGGCGGGGCGAGCCGGTCTTGCTTGTACCCTCATAACTCTACTCCAAAATTGAAGGTCTACTGGGCATCTCCGCCGATGCCCAATAGACCCTCGATTTGTGATGAACCTCTCTGGAAGGACCTCACCACTTCCGTATAAGCTATGCAGCTCGATGCATGAACTTGAAGCTCTTCCCTTGCAAGTTATCGAAGTACACCGCCAGGATGATCAGCAAGCCGATAGCAATCTGCAGGTAGAACGGATCAACGCCGAGCAAGTTGCCTCCATTGTTCAGCAGACCCATAATCAAAGCACCCAGAACAGCCCCGATAGCCCGACCCTTTGCCCCAGACAGACTCGCTCCACCAATTACCGCACCGGCAATCGCCTGCAACTCGTACCCGGTTCCCGCTGTAGGAATGCCAGCTCCCAGTCGCGAGGAGGTTAAGATACCGGCAAAACCTGCCAACAGACCGCTGATGCTATACACCGCCAGCAGCACCCAGTTCACCGGAACGCCCGAAAGTCGTGACGATTCCGCATTGGAGCCAACGGCATACACATAGCGACCAAAGACTGTCCGCCCAAGCACAAAGGCTGCTATCACTGCTACCAGCACAAGGATCCAGAATAGGCTCGGCAGGCCGAGGAAGTATCCATTTGCGATGACGTTGAAGGCAGCGGGAAGCGGTGCAATCGTACTGGCCCCTGTCAGCAGCAGCACTAATCCCCGCGCTGCCCCAAGCATGCCCAGTGTGGCAATGAATGGAGGCAAGCCCATTCGTGTCACGAGCAAACCGTTAATCAAACCAATGCCTAGCCCAACGAGTAACCCAATCAGGATGGTGAGCGGGACAGACATTCCGCTTGCCAGCAGTAGCGCGGTCACGCCTCCACTCAGGCCCAGGACGGAGCCGACAGAAAGATCGATACCGCCCGTCAAAATCACGAATAGCTCTCCAACCGAGAGGACCGCAAACACCGCAACCTGACGAATGAGGTTGTCAAGATTCGTCAACGTCAGAAAGTCGGTGGTCGTCAAAATGAGCACAGCGATGAAAATCAGCAGGACTAGAATGCCGCCGCTTTCACGACCCAGGCTGATCGGCGTTCGCTGTTCTTCTACTGCCTGTGGCGTGGCCAAAGGTTGTTGAGAAGGCTGTTGAGCACTAGAAGTGGTTGCCATAAGAAATCTCCTTTCTGTTATGCTTTTGTAGAAACGGGAGCACTGCTAGCCAGTTGTAGCACCGCTTCCTCGGTCGCTTCTTCAATAGGTAGTTCACCCGTGACCCCGAAATCGTGCAGGACGATAACGCGGTCACAAATGCCGAGTAACTCCGGCAGATACGACGACACCACGACGATGCCTAATCCCTGAGCCGCCAGATCGCCGATGATTGTGTAGATATCTGCCTTCGCTCCTACGTCAACACCCTTCGTCGGCTCGTCCAGCAACAAAACCTTCGCCTTCGTCGCCAGCCAACGACTCAATAAGACTTTCTGCTGGTTCCCACCGGAGAGCGATGAGATAGGCTGTTCAATCGAGTGGTATTTCAAGCGCAGGCGAGGTACCAGTCGAGTAACCAGGGAAGATTCCTGCTTGCGCGAGATGACGCTTAAACGTGAGACAGCAGCCATATCTGCGATGGTCACATTCTCTCGAATTGAAAGCGCCCCCAGTAATCCCAGCTCCTTGCGATCTTCAGTGAGTAGTCCCAGCCCCGCGTTGACAGATTGCTGTGGAGACCCTGAACGCAGAGGAACACCATCGACGACCACCTTTCCTGCGGCCATTGGATCAGCCCCGAAAATGGCGCGTACCGTCTCAGTTCGACCTGCACCCACCAGTCCCCCAAGCCCAAGAATCTCACCTGCATGCACATCAAAGCTAATTGGATAGGGGCTACCTTGCAAGCGCAGTTCCTGAACCGCTAACACAACCTTCCCAAATTGTTTTTGCTCTCTCTTCGGGTAGAGCGCCTCGATCTGTCGCCCTACCATCGAACGGATCAAACTATCATGCGTGAATTTGTCGGTAGGTGCCGTTGTGATGAATTGACCATCGCGCAACACTGTAATGCGATCACCGATTTCGAAGATCTCTTCGAGGCGGTGCGTCACGTACAGCACAGCAACACCTTCCTCCTTCTTGAGCCGGTTAATCAGCCCCAGGAGGTGATGCGCATCTTCTTCGGAGAGGGCCGTCGTCGGCTCATCAAAAATCACGATGCGCGCATTCGCTCCCAACACCTTAGCAATCTCCACCATCTGACGAGTGGCAACCGGCAATTCCGAGACGAGTACACCTGGATCAACTCGATTCAAGCCAACTCGCTCGAGCATCGAAATCGCCTTCGCGCGTAGTTCACGCTTGTTGACAACCCCTCCTGCGGCAGGAAGACGGCCCATGAGCAGATTTTCCTCCACAGAGACCTCTGGCAACAGGCTCAACTCCTGGTAGACGACGCCAACGCCGAGCGCACGCGCCTGCGCAGGAGTCGGAGAACCCACATCCTGTCCATCGATACGGTACTCGCCGCCATCGCGGGAAATAGCCCCTGTCAGGATCTTGATTAGCGTAGACTTGCCAGCGCCGTTCTCTCCTGCTAGGCAGAGCACCTCACCTGCATTCATCTCGAGCGAAACATCCTTGAGTACCTGAACCGGGCCAAACGATTTTGTCACATGGCTTAGTTGGACAAGCGGAGTGCCCGTTTCCATCTTATGCTCCTCCTTTGGTTGTAGGAGGATTCAACAGCTTCTGCACTGCGGGATCGTTCATATCAGTAGCGTCTACCAAAACAGCTCCCGGATCAAGGCTTGGTGGCGCAAATCTTCCCTCAGTACTCATAGCGGCAGCAATCACACCCTGATAGCCAAAGAAGTAAGGGTTCTGAACCACTATTGCCTGTAATGAACCGTTCTTTACGGCACCAATCTCTTGAGGATCAGAATCGAACCCAACCGCGACAACGCGATTCGTTACCTTATTCTCCTGAAGTGACTGCGCTACTCCATCCCCCGAAACGTTGTTGTCAGCGTAAATCCCCACGAGCCCAGGATTGGCAGAGAGCATATCATTCGTCTGTGAGAGCGCGGTCGGCGTATCATTGTTGTTATAACGGTGCGCAATGATTTTCAAGCTCGGAAAGCGTGCTTGCAGTTCGGTCACAAACCCGCTATCTCGATCCACAAGCGACTGGACGCCAGCAACAGACGATTCAATGAAGACCTGTCCAGAAGTGACGCCCCTCTTTTGTAGGTCTTGTCCAAGACGGTCGGCAGCCTGCGAGCCCGCTTTGACGTTATCGGTTCCGATAAAGCCATCGCTGGCTGTGGTAACCTTGGTGTCAACCGTGATCACCTTTATACCCTGATTGCGTGCCCGGTCAATCGCGCTGTTGAGCGCCTGCGAAGAGGAGGCAGCCAGGACAATCGCATTGACGTTACGAGAGATCGAATTTTCAACCAGGCTCACCTGGTCAGAGACATCCGCCTCGGACGTAGCTCCAAAGAGGCCGACCTGGACGCCCCAGTCTTTCCCCGCCGCCTGAGCGCCTGCCAGCATTGCCTGCCAGAACTGCGAATCGGTCGCCTTGACGATTACGTCAATTCGCTTGCTTGAAGCAGGCGCATTTGCATTTGCCCGAGTCGATGTAGGAGCGAACAGGCGACCAACCAGGACACCCACAATGAGTGTCACCAGAGCCAGTGCCGCAACAGTAGAGAGTGTGAACGGTGTTCTAAAAAATCGAGACATACGTACTCCTTCCTTGAAAGTAGGCATGTGCATACACCAGCATCGATGCATGCAAAAGAACAAGACGACACACGAGTCTCCAACATTGAAGACTCATCATAAAAGGGGAAATGGTACGGAAACAAAACACGAGGAATCCTACGGAAACAAAATACGAGGAACGAAATAAGCTATCTTAACTGGTATGCTGGGAAGCAAAAAAGCGACTGACTTCAATCATAGATGGGAACGACGGAATACCTCCATAACGAGTCACGCTCACTGCTGCCACCGAATTAGCAAAATTTCCCAGTTTGGTCAGATCATCCTCTGAAAGAACTTGAAGGTCCGAAGGCATATTGCATCCTTGCTGCACCAACTGATACAAGACAGCCCCTATAAACGCATCGCCAGCTCCCGTCGTATCGACAGGACGAACCGGCAAAGGTGGTACCTCTACCCGGTTCCTGCCCGTCAGCAGCAATGCACCCTGGGCACCCGACGTAATAATCACAAGGCGAGGGCCTCTCTCTAAAAGAGCTTCTCCCAACTTGTACATTCGACCTATTTCCATGTGCTCCACTGCCAAACTTTTCGCATCACCTACAAACTCAACCTCATCGGCACTCAGCTTGACAATGTCTGCTCGCGCTATAGCCTCCGCTACCGTTTCTCGAATCTCGGCATGGGACGCCCATAACATCGGACGAATATTCACATCGAACGAAACGATGGATCCAATTTGTCGTGTATGCTCCATCGCTGCAAATGTTGCGGACCGGGCCGGCTCGCCCGAAAGTAAGACACCTCCCACGTGGCAAACCGCCACATCTTGCCAGGCATTCCAATTCAAATATTCAGCTTGTAGTAGGATATCAGCAGTCCCCTGACGAAAAAAAGTAAAGTGCCGTTGCCCATCAGCCCTGTAACGTTACAAGCGCTACCGCCGTAGACGCCTCCTTGACCACACGCACGTACTGCGTATCTACCGAATTATCGGCCAGTACCTGCATCAAAAGCTGCCCAAACTCGTCTTCCGACACCCCACCAACAAATCGTGATGCCCCTCCAAGCCGCGCAATCGCCACCGCAACATTCGCTATCGCCCCTCCCGGATGAGGAGCATAGCAAGTCTTCCCTAGCCGTACCTCTGTAGTCGGAATAACATCAATAAGCACTTCACCGAGATTAAGGATGTATTTCAATCTACCACCTCATCCTTTCACAGCAATCGGAGCAAAGTCCCTCTACGCATCGAAACATCAGTGTATCGCATCTCTCAGAAGAACCTATCCTTCTCATTCAATCGCTCTCTCAAACGCTTCAATCTCAACGAAAGGAACGTTCTTGATATAAGTATTGTAATCGATTACAATCCATTTGTCAATAGCCTACCATGCCAAAAGGCAATTTTTTCGGAATTCCGAAAAAATTGCCTCCAAACTCCGTATGGGCGAGGAACAGTTGGGCTCGGTTGGGTGTGCCTTTATGGACGCATTCTGGGAGCCTTGTGCCCAACACATTCAAATAAGCGACCATTTCGCTGTGTCATCCTGAGCGATAGCGAAGGATCATTTCGCTGTAGTTCAAATGGAATCTGGCCGATACATTTCGCTGTGTCATCCTGAGTGATAGCGAAGGATCTGGTTCGCCATCGCTCAGGATGACACTCTTGAATTGGCTTTGGATGCCTCACAAAACGCCTTGTTTGAATGTATTGCCCTTGTACCTATTCCGTATATGTCCAACGTAAAGAAATCGTTTACAAGATCTTGCCACATCTAACGAAAATATGCTATACTTCTATTGGAAACGTTTACAATAATATCCGTTGTCCCTCGCATTCAAACAAATACTTCTAGAAAGGATGAAAAGGAGCATTTATGGCCAGCATCAAAGACGTCGCCGAAGCCGCTGGAGTATCAACCGCCACAGTATCGCGAGTCCTCACCAACGGCCTGCACGTGCGCCCCGAAGTGCGCGAACGCGTAATGTCTGCGGTGGAACGCTTGGGTTATCGACCGAATCTGGTGGCTCGCAGCCTGCGCTCCCAACAGTCCGCTACAATCGGCCTCATCGTCTCCGATATCCGCAACCCATTCTTCACCTCCATCAGTCGAGCCGTCGAAGATGCCGCCTATGAGCAAGGCTTCAGCATCGTCCTATGCAATACAGACGAAAACCCCGAAAAGGAAGCTATTTACCTCAACCTGATGCGTGATACCAGCGTCGCTGGAATCATTATATCGCCAACGCGTCAAACATCCTCCAACTTCATCGGAACCAACCTTTCCTTTCCTACTGTAGCTGTTGACCGTTCCATTCCCAATCTCGATGTCGATGCCGTGCTGCTTGACAACGTCGATGCTGCATATCGCCTCACCACGCATCTCATCGAGCAAGGTTATCAACGTATTGCTGCCCTCTGTAGCGAAATGAGTACAGGGATGGATCGACAGTTAGGCTATGAAAAAGCCCTACGAGCACATGGTCTCACTCTACGTTCTGACTATATGAAATATATACTACCTAGGATCGAGACTGGCTATGCAGCCACATTGAAAATGCTTGATCTGCCCGAACCTCCCGATGCCCTCTTCACGATCAACAGCCTCCTCGCAGCCGGTGCCTTGCAAGCTATTCAAGAACGCAATCTCACCATCCCCGATGATATCGCCCTCGTCACCTTCGACGAAACCACCTGGGCTACCCTCGTGCAACCCGCCATCACCCTCATTGCTCAACCCACTTACGAAATCGGCAAAACTGCTGCCGAACTCCTCTTACAACGCATCGCCGATCCAACCCGCCCCACCCGCCAGGTAATCCTCAAAGGCCAGTTGCAAGTACGTGGATCAAGCGCTCCCCGACTGCAAAGAGCAGGGGAATAGAATCATTAACATGCTAATATTGGCTCGCGCTTCTGCATATCACCGCTTGATCTGCACAATCGTACCGATAGGTGCCCAGTTCTAGAGCCATGCGGCTGATGACAGCGGCATTCCAACGCAGCCATATGTTCCCCACTGCCACCATACTTCGGATCATAATGAGCCAGTTTGCTTATCCACAAAAGATAGGCCCATGAAGAACACCTGAGCAGGAATACATACTCTGATATTCTTCATGAGCCTTTATCGGCGCGAGAGCAGCAGCACTGTCCGCTTCAACGCCTGAAATTACCAAACGAGCCTATAACTAGAAGCTAGCCGCGACTCGGCAATTGCTGCAACGACCAGCCATTGCCATCAGGATCACTAAAGTACACAAAAGACCCCCACGGCTGCACATCGATCTCGCTCACCTCAGCACCTCGTCTAACCAATTCCTCGCGTACCGCTTTCACATCCTCTACCACCATTTGCAAACCTTTTTGTGATCCTGGCGGCATCTCTGTAATCCCCACCCCAATCACGATGGAGCAAGCCGAACCGGGAGGGGTCAACTGGACAAAGCGTAGATCATCTCTCACCTGGTAATCATGATCAGCGTGAAAGCCAATCTTCTCCGTATAAAAAGCCTTTGCGCGGTCAACATCCGTAACCGGCACCGCCACCAATTCAAGTTTCATCTGCATAGTATTCATTGTTGCTCTCCTCTTTCTTTATGATTTACTGTTCTACTTCTTTAAGTATACCCAAGAAGAAGGACAGAATCGACCCTCGTTTCAACGAATATCAAAGTTATCTTCTGGACAAACCCTTGTTACGAAAGGAGGGCAGGAGCTTCCTTCTTCAGCACTCATAAAACGGAACCAACTTCGAGGCGCACAACTGCAAGCTCCCCGCCAGTTTCGGAGCCCTCCATCCCAAAATTTCTCGCTACTCTTCCCCTGGCTCGGCTTCCTCAAAATCCAGCCCTGAATAGATATCTACAATGTCAATCCGTACATCAATGCTCTGAATCTCAACAATCTCCCCAGGGCCATAATGACGATAGTGCCAGGTATTGCTGTCCTGATTATCACGTTGCCATATTTCAACATATTGCGCAAACTGACTCATCAGCACTATTTCTTGCATCGTTGGACATCCCTGGTAGGCTTTGAACTTCACGCCGCGATCACGCGCCTCGGTGCTGGGTGATAACACTTCAATAACGACCCGCGGCGATTCAATTAAGGTATTCTCTGGGCGCCAATCCGCAGCATTGCAGGAAACCGTCGCATCGGGAAAGGCATAGTGCTTCTTGCTGTTTTTTTTCGTTCCCAAAAGCACCTGCACATCCACGCCAAAGGCTCTACATGGCCCCAATCGAAGCTGGCTATCCAGGGCATAGCCAACATTGCGCGTGATGCGGTCATGGGCGACGCTGCCACCACTCATGAGATATGCCATTCCATCCAGGTATTCATATTTGCGGTCGGGCGAGAGTCGTTCGAGTTGATGAAACTCTGTCTCTGACATTACTCCACCTCTGCTTGGCCAGTTCCACGATGATCCTGTTGATACCGGATTGGTTGCCATAGAAAAACCTACCTCTTTTCACTCTGAAAAAAGCGAGCCAACGCGTGCTGTCGCTTTCCTTCTCCATGCATTTTTCTCTTCTCCACTGCTCACTATACCCTCTCTCCCACCAAAAGACAAATGAAGACATTTGGAGATAAAGCCTGTCATCCTGTAGGGGCAGTGCCTTGTGCCTGCCCTCGTGAAGGACTCTACACGATGGAATTGATGCACAGCCGACCACGCGCCATAACCAACTTGAGCCGACGCTGCGGATCGGTGAGAACAGCAATATCTTGCAAAGGATCTCCATCGACAACGAGCAGGTCTGCAGACGCTCCAGGTGCCACCACGCCCACCTGTCCCTCCATCCGCAGTAAGCGTGCTGCCACCGTCGTTGCCGAGCGCAGAATATCGGCGGGCGGC
This sequence comes from uncultured Chloroflexia bacterium, assembly GCA_963778375.1. GTDB lineage: Bacteria > Chloroflexota > Ktedonobacteria > Ktedonobacterales > Ktedonobacteraceae > CAVZTX01. The sequence goes on from CAVZTX010000027.1 coordinate 137,966, forward strand.
TGCACCTGACGGCGGAGCGTGAATTCGTTGAGTTGATCTTCGTGCATGCCACCCAGTAAATCTGTCCCATACACCATCGGAATATGGGCTCGATGTGCTAACTCAAGCGCATGTAGACCCGCATCCAGGACATCGAACACCTTCCGATGACTATGTTCAGGCAGCCCGAACTCGCGTCCGCGCGAGGCAAGGGCAGAATAGGTCGCCAGGGTCGGCACATAAAAGGCTCCGCTCTCTTGGAAGAGCGGCAGGCTGCTTTCGTCCATGAGGTTGCCATGCTCGATACTGCGCACGCCACACTCCAAACCTCGATTGATCGCCCGCGAAGTATAGGCGTGTCCGGCGACATAGAGGTTGGCGGCTTCGGCTTCCTCGACAGCGGCACGGATCTCCTCGCGTGAGAACTGGACCGAATCAACGCGATCCGTTGGGGAAGCCACCCCACCACTCAGCATGAGCTTGAGATGATATGCACCGCGCCGAATCTCCTCGCGGGCTGCCTTACGCACTTCATCCACTCCATCGCAGATGACTCCCAGGCTGGGGCAGCAGTAACAGAGATCGTACGCCTGCCTGCCCGGGCCGCGAACATCGCCATGCCCTCCCGTCTGCGAGAGCGCTTTGCCGCCAAAGAGGAGGCGCGGCCCCTCCAGGTAACCCTCTTCAATCGCCTGCGCCAGCCCATACTCGGCTCCACCCACATCGCGCACCGTCGTGAAGCCGCGCTGCAGCATGCCCACCAGTACACGGGCCGCTCGCGCCGTAACATAGGTAGAGGACCACTCGGCCAGCGCGGCAAGGTCTGCGGTGACGGCGGTCACATGCACATGGGCATCGATCAAGCCGGGCATCAAGGTCATGCCACGCAGATCAAAGCTCTGCACATCGCTGGCTTGAACTTCGGCCCCTCCGACCTCCAGAATGCGGTCTCCCTCGACGAGGACCGAGCCATCAGCAAGATAGTCGCCGCGCTCGGTATCCAGGATCTGTGCGTTGCGAAAAAGATAACGTGCCATCGGTCCTTACTACTTCCTTCTATGACTGGGACATCTGGCATTGTTCACCAATGTCCTTCTGAAATCGCGAGAATAATAGAAGCTGCCTCTCCATTCTCTTCTGTTTTCCTCGTGGTTGTCAACCCTCCGGCTGTCCACAGACATTTGGAGATAAGAGTTTCCTTGAGCTCTGTCCTGGCTGTCATCCTTCGCTCCACTCGCTTGTCATCCTGAGCGGAGCGAAAGGATCTGACCCATCGAATACCGATATCCTTCACCTCGCTCAGGATGACAGCCAGCATCTCTAAATATCTCCTTCCAACACAAACACCTTCTCGTTGAACCATCACACTGATGTATACTAATCCAGGAACGAAATCTCCGTAAGGCCCGAGCAGTCCTGTCTGGGGGACAGGCAATGAGCGCCCACCGCCGATGTATCGGCCTCTAAGGTAGAGTAATCTATTCCCTCATTAATTCGTTAATCATCATAATAAAAGGAGCTCCCGCGTGGACATTAAAACAGAGGTACTGCAAGCAGAACACTGCATTCGTCCTCACATACGAGAAACACCGCTCAACCATTCCTTCTACTTGAGCAATATAACTGGCAGCAACGTATTCTTAAAACTTGAAAATCTACAATACACAGGCTCATTTAAGTTTCGCGGCGCTATGAATAAACTGCTTTACTTAACGCTAAAGCAACGAGAGCAGGGCGTTGTAGCCGCCTCCTCTGGAAATCATGGAGCCGCGCTTGCCTTGGGATTGCGCTTACTGAAGATGAAGGGAACAATCTTTGTCCCTGAGCATGCATCTCCCACAAAAGTAGAGGCCATTCGACGTCTCGGTGCGGAAGTTCGCTTCTATGGGATCGACGGTGGCACGACCGAGGTATACGCGCGAGAGTATGCAAAGGATCACGGCCTGATCTACATCTCACCTTATAACGATCCTCAAATAATAGGTGGGCAGGGAACCATCGCAGTGGAACTCTCCCGGCAACTAAAGCAAATCGATGTGGTCCTGGTAGCTGTTGGTGGTGGCGGCTTAATATCAGGTATTGCCGGGTACCTCAAGTCTATTTCCAATGCGACGACGGTAATTGGATGTCAACCAGAGAACTCGCCCATTATGAGCGAATCGGTGAAGGCGCAACACATCCTAACAAGAGATTCGCTCCCTACCCTATCGGATGGAACGGCTGGCGGGATCGAACCAGGCGCCATCACATTCCCTCTCTGTCAAAGACTTGTCGATGAATACATCCTTGTATCAGAGGAAGAGATTAAAGATGCCATGCGGCTATTCATGGAAACCCATCACATGTTAATTGAGGGAGCGGCGGGCGTTGTGATCGCATCTTTCCTGAAAAGGAGAGACCTTTTCCAGGGTAAGAACCTTGTTCTTGTGATCTGCGGTGCCAACATCAGCTTAGAGACCTTGAAAACCATCTTATGATGGCCGGCTACCTGCGCTGGCTCCCTGTCTTGAAAACATCGTCAACCAAATAAAAATGTATTACCGGGGAAGCACAGTTCACTCAATTGAAAATGTTACTGAAGCCGCCTACCTCAAGAGCACCACAGCAGTGTATACTAAAGAAAGCATGCACAAGACGAACGAAAGGAGAGAAACATGGAAGATCTGAGGCGAGCAGTCGCGCTGGCTAAACAGGCCGCACGCATCGCCGGAGACTACCTTCTTGCTCACCAGGACCAGACGCGCATTATCACGCACAAGGCCCCTGATGATCCTCTCCTGGAAGCCGATCTGGAGGCGCAACGCTTGATTTTACAAACGCTTCAGTCCGAGTTTCCCCCAGTTAGGATTTCTCTCGGAAGAGGCCGAAGATCAGCGTCATGGTGCCCGCGATTATTGGATCATCGATCCTCTTGATGGAAGCCACAACTACTTCCACAAGAGCGCCCATTTCGCCATAGCTATTGCACTCGTCCTCGATCAGCAAGTCCAGGCAAGCATCATCTCTCTTCCTGCCAGGGAATGGATGTTCTCTGCCATTCGCGGTGAGGGAGCTCTTTGCAACGGGCAGCCAATCCATGTCTCCTCGACGGCTACCCTTGAGCAAGCCATGATCCACTTTGGTGAATTCGGCAGGGACAACAGCGGCCAGGTCCCCGGACAGCAGTTGGAGGCATTTGCCAGGCTTGCCAATCATGCCGAACGCATCCGAGTAGCTGGCTCCTCCTCTTGTGATCTTGCCTTGCTCGCATTTGGGGCCATTGACAGCTTTGTAATGCACATGGGATATCCGTGGGATATCGCCGCTGGCGAACTACTTCTTTCGGAAGCAGGCGGGCACACCTCAGTTCATCCCACCGGAGAGTGGTCCATGCGCATTAACTCCAATACGGTGCTCCACTCGCAGCTCGTCCATCTATTGACCGGATTTGACGAACCCTCTTTTCGTCCCGTCTAAAAAAACCACACTTTTCTGGGAAAACCCATAGAAGGAGGTTAATTATGGGCCAGCAGGAGCAGGAAGTCGATAAGTGGAGGACAGTCTACAAAGAAGTCCGCGCAGCATTCGACTTTCGTGTTGCAAATATTAATGCTCAGCAACAGAGGATCGCAAATGTCCTATTCGCCAACGGCTTGATCTTTGGGTTTCTCGGAGCCAGTGCGGGTATTTTCTTTGATTCAAAAGTACCAAAATGGCCTACATCGATCCTGTATGTGGCTTCGATGTGCTCCCTTGCCCTGGGCTTAGTCGCAGCCGTCGCTGCGCTATGGCCTTTAATTGATCCCCTGAGTACCTCGCGGGCAGAGCACAAAACGAAGCAATTCTTGCCGAAGTTAGGTAAAATCTTGTCCATGCCTATCTCGGTGCCGTGGAACAAAATTGCCCCACACAGTGGTGTAAAAACAGACGAAGTAGACTACTTCCTGGATCCAGCCAAGATCCGGAACGATGCCGACCTGAGTGAGGTCGAACTCCTAAAAAAATTGTCTTCCTCGATTGTTGCCAATGCTGCATACTCTAACCATAATGCCACAATTAAATTCAGGCGTGGCTGGATCCGTGTTCAGCTCATCTTCATAGTTTCAGGCGTACTACTTCTCATTCCCGCTTTGATCACCCGCCTCTTCACGGGTTGAGTTTTCAGCCCACCGCTGATCTACCCACGTATCGCTCAAACAACCAATCCAGGAACGTCTTCGCAAACGCTGGATCATCGTTGACCTGACTCTTGTTGGCTTGACTTAAGAGGATATCAACTTGTCTAATCGCTCGCCTGCTATAAACTCCATATTCTTACGAGAACATTCATTAGCATCTTCTGCCGCTGCTCGATTACTGCTGGGGTCCACTCTCGATACTGTAGAACCTGCGAGGTCAGCGCAAAAGGAGAAATAGCTTGCCCCGTTGTAAAGTACTTCTGCTTTTTCAATGTGAAATCGTAGTTTTGTGCTTGGGAATTCTTCCTTTTAGAAAGTAAAACCAGATTGCCCAGACGATGCATACAGTTTTCACGCTGCTCTTTAGTAGGGAACCACCTCATCCACTCACTCTTAGCATCGGGAGTTTGTGGAAGTACATGCTCAACACTAATGATAGGGTAGTCATAAGAGGCTGAACCATCAGAAAGTGCAGCATCTAAGCGCAATAAAACATACGTATAAACTCCCCGTATCAGGTAAATATCTCCATTAAGAATTTCGAAGATTTCGCGCCGTTCTCCAGGCATGAGGTGCAGAGGAGAACTCAATCCAAACACATCTTCTCCTCTTTCGATGACATGCATTAATCGACCATAACGTTCAATGCGTTTATTGAAATTCATTTTTCGAATCATGAAACTGACAGCTAGACGTTCTAGATAGGTGAAGAAACGAAACAGCAAGTCAGGACTATTCTGATTCCGCGAGAGGTAGAGCATTGCAGGTGGTATCCAATTACTATTATCAATACGGTTGAGCCATTTCAGCAAAATATTGATCTCTTTTGCATATCTATCACTTTCGTAGTCTGCCTTAGTGACCGTATCCAGTGCATCTGCATAAGGCAACAGTACTTCATCAATGAACTCTTGAGGAGTACAAGTAGGTCGGCGCGTTGGGTATACATATTCACGAAACTCTTCAAGCACAGTCTTCATGGGCTTTATCTTACGATAAATTGTGCGGATGTTAGTAAATAGATCCTCGAAATCCTCACGGCCTAGCGAAGCCTCCATTTCCTCCCACTTTTCTGTATATTTGTCCTGCTGCTGGGAGGCAATTCTGCCAATGATCTCTGCTTTGAGGATATCAGTATGAGATAGGTCTAATCCCCGGTCATTTAAGACAGAAAAGATGCGATATGCAGAGTCAAGATCGGGAGTAGAGACAACTACTAGGAAGCAATGATTGATGACGAACTGCGCAAGTGCTAGACGCTGAGCTTCAGTGAGCTTTTGCAGGTGTTGCAAGAACAACACCGCATTATCGCGGACATTTCTCTGGCTATCCGAAAGTGTTGCTGGATTTAACATTTTCAATCTTTCGATGCCCTTTTCGTCCTGGATACATCTTTGGAAAAAGAGTGCATCTCGCTCACGCAATTTCAAACGATAACGGTCGGGAGTGCCTGCAATTACATTACCCTTCTCGTAAAGAAAAGATGTTAGATCTTTAGCATATTCAGGTGGTATCAACGTTCGCAGAGTTGCAAGCAGTATTGCAAGGGTTGTAAGTCGTTGCTGACCATCAACTACCTGGGCATCTGGCCCGTCACCCTTGATTAGCACAATACTACCCAGGAAATAGGGGTTCTGTTCGTCAGCTAATTCTTCAGCATCCTTCACATATGCTAACAGATCATCTAATAACTCTCCAGCATGTTCAGTAGTCCAAGCATAGGGACGCTGGTAAAGAGGGATAGTAAAAACAAAGTCATCACTAAAGATTTTCTTGATTGGATACTCTGCACCATGAATGCTCACCTTACCCATAGGATATAGCCTCCACTAAATTATCAAATCTCGGGCCAACTTATCTTTATTTCCTTCACTTCCATCAGCCATCAAGGGGCAACGTAGCGCAAACTTATCAAAAACTCAAGTACTTGTCAAGGGAACGAAACATCATTTCCGGGCAACTCTTGTTTTTGATCATCACCATGGGGCTCTTCCCCAAATTGATATTGGTGGCTAATTCATAGATGAAGTTTGAATTCTGACGTAGGAAGTTGCAATTCTCTTGACGTTTCCCTGAGAGCATGCTTAAGATAAGGGCATCTGGAACTCCTGAGCAACCTACCTGAAGCAATGGAGAATCAATTGCCAATTTTCACGCCGAAAGGATTTCACGATGGAAGAGAAAGTCTACCGCACCGAACTGACTCCCGTCGATTTTTTGTATCGAAGTGCCTCCATCTTTCCAGAGAAGGTAGCGGTTATTCATGGTGACCGCAGGTATACCTATCGCGAATTTGCCGAGCGCGTGAACCGTCTGGCTTCTCACTTGCGTGCCAGTGGTCTACAAAAGCACGATCGAGTCGCCTTTCTCTCACCAAACGCTCCCGCTTTACTTGAGGCCCACTACGGAGTACCTGCTGCAGGCGGTATTCTCGTTGCGGTCAACCCACGCTTAACTTCCCAGGAGATTGATTCTATTCTGAAGCATTCCGGTTCCAGGTTTCTCTTCGTCGATGCCGAGTTTTCCCCCCTGATCGAGCCCCTCGACCTCAAAGGGTATCAGGTGATCCGTATCGATGATACTGGCAGCCCCGAAGACCCCTACGAAGCCTTTCTTCAAGCAGGGTCAGCAGAACCACCTGCTAGTTGGCTCGAGGACGAGGAAGAACCGATTGCGATCAACTACACCTCGGGCACTACTGGCAACCCGAAAGGGGTAGTCTATACCTATCGTGGATGTTATCTCAATGCCCTTGGAGAAATCATCGAAACAAGCATGACTAGCGAGAGTGTCTACCTGTGGACGCTCCCGATGTTTCATTGCAATGGCTGGTGCTTCACCTGGGCTGTGACTGCGGTAGGAGCTAGCCATGTCTGCCTGCGCAAATTCGATCCAGGTCTGGTCTGGGACCTCTTTGAGAGCGAAGGAGTCACGCACTATAATGGAGCCCCAACGGTGCAAATTTTCCTGCTCAACCATCCCAAGGCCCATCGTCTTGACCAACAAATCACCGTCACCGTCGCTGCCGCCCCTCCTTCCCCAACACTGCTTGCGCAAATGAAAGCCTTGAATCTGCACCCGATTCACGTCTATGGGCTAACGGAGACCTACGGGCCATATACGGTCTGCGAGTGGCATGCAGAGTGGGACCATCTCCCACAGGACGAACAGGCCCATTTGCTGTCACGGCAGGGACAAGGATACGTTACGGCTGATCGCGTGCGCGTTGTGGATGAGGCCATGAACGACATCCCACGTGATGGAGAAACGATGGGGGAGGTCGTCATGCATGGCAACAATGTGATGTGGGGCTACTTTGATAATCCAGAGGCAACGGCCACGGCGTTCAAAGGAGGCTGGTTCCACTCTGGGGATATCGCTGCCTGGCATCCCGACGGCTACATCGAACTGCGCGACCGTAAGAAAGATATCATCATCTCCGGAGGTGAGAATATTTCGACCATTGAAGTCGAGCAGGCGGTTGCCAAACATCCTGCCGTCATGGAGTGCGCGGTCATCGCCATCCCTGATGAGCAATGGGGGGAGCGACCCAAGGCCTTCGTCACACTCAAGCCAGACCAGCATGCGACCGAAGCAGAGATCATCGAATTCTGTCGAGGACGATTGGCCCACTTCAAGTGCCCCGCAGCCGTCGAATTCGGCGACCTTCCCAAGACCTCCACCGGGAAGATACAGAAGTTCGTGTTGCGCAACAAGGAATGGACCGGATACGAGAAGGGTATTCATTAACCTTTCAGATATAGAATGGCAAAGAGGAATGGCCAGTATTTCAAATCATACCACTTGCCTGATCACAAGCTAGTACCCATGATCTCGCTCACTGCGTATTGCCGCTTTCTGACTATTACACGCGGAAAGCTCTCCGTACGTTGGAGTCTAAGAGGAAGTAGAGTAGGATAAAAACAGGCAGGATCAGACCGATAATGATGCTTGGCGTGCTATGCACCGGGTGCGTAAATTCGACCAGATGGCGTACGATGCTGATGACCTCTAAGATCACCGTCAACCAGAAGGCCCAGCGTTTGAGCCTCCACAACCCACTAGCAAAGATCAGCGAGCAGATGCCTATCAGCAAGGCAGCACCGGCCAGGATGCCCCCCAGCACACCGCCTACCACATCGACGATTGAACCAACCACGACGTGTCCATGCACACTGATTTCGTGACCAAGAGTGAAGATGCCCACCAGAATCAAGACCCCGAGCAGAAGCTCAAAGATGCCCTCAATACCGAGCACAATGGAGATGATCGTGACTCCCAGTGGTCGATGACGCGACATCGCTCGTTCCATGCATCCCTCCAAAAAAATAAGAAGAGTAGGACAAAGACCACGACAACACATTCCTCATTAATTATGAGTATAACCTCTAGAGTGTGAGAATACAAGAGTATTTGCTGATATCCGTGCTTAGCCCATCTTAGTGATGAGTTTTGTGGAAGGGTTTTTCAACAGGCTGCTACTCTTGCGGGAACCCTGTCTGGGGACAGGTAACCTTCCGTCCTCGACCACCATCATTGCGGAACCCACGAAAACCTCTTCGGAAAAAGCGTCTTAATCAACACCTCCGCCTTGCTATTCTCCACCCGCACATCAGGAAAAGCATAGCGCAGCTCATCCAAACCCCGATACCCAAACAGCAACTGCAAAAAAACCAGCGGCGGGCACGTCGCATCCGCATCGCTCTTATAGACCGGCGCTCGCCACGGCTCAATCCCCGTAATCCGTCCCCTCTCAAAAACCATATGCAAGCCACCCCGAAACAAATCAAGCCGAAATTCTCCTGTATAGCTCGCAGCCGCGGAATTTGCTAGCCGCCTCTCTAAAACCGGAGCAATATGCCGGAGAAACCCTAGCACATCAGGTACCCGTACATACCATGCATACGGCGGCTCATAGAACGGAGCCAGAGCCTCACCCAACACCTCATACACAGGATGTGCGCTTCCCAACAAGAAACTTATTTCATTGAGCGCTGGCGCATCACGCTCCATCACCGGCATCTGCATCCCATAAATTTTCAACGCCCGCAAAAGTGGGGGCACCACCGCCTGCCAACTGACATCAGCTGCAACATTCAGCCCATACACATTCAGACTCTTGCCCCATCGTCCTGTTGCCAGCATCACATACCCTTGTACAGCGCCTCCATCATCAACAATCATCCTCACACACATTCGCTTACCAGCAACAGGTGCATCAACCTGATAGTGCCAGAAGCCTTCCGAAGTAACCCACCACACCATACTCTCTACTCGCTGCCGGTTATACAACTCCATCAACACAGGAATATCTTCATTCGTCGCCGCTCGCAGCGCATATGCCTCAGGAGCAGACCCTTCTGCCTTAGGTATCAGTGAAAGGTACGTAACCCTACGCCCCTCCAATTCCAGCGCATACTCATAGCCAAACTGACGATAGAAGTAAGGAATACCCGTAATCCCCTGCACAAGATGCCCTTCCGCCTCGCTACGTGCATGCACCATATCAAACAGCGCGCGGATCAGCCCGCGATTGCGATAATCCGGGTGCGTAGCAACAAATTCCGGCTGCCCCACGCCAAACGCAATACCCTCGTATTCCCATTCCCGTCGCCACAGGCACGTGCACGCCACAAGCGGATTGCCCTCTTTGCCCGTATCCTCTATCACCGCGTAGTCCCCCGGCCCCATCAACGGAAAATCGCCACTCATATGCTGGCGCACCTCATCCATCACAAAAAGATTGAGCGGCTCATCCTCCCCATCCCTAAAAACCACACCACATAATTGCGCAATTTTTTCTGTATCCTCTTGAGTAGACCAACGCTGAATCAGCCCCCTGCCCAACTCACGCCGGTAGTCAGGAGAAGCCCCTATTATATCTGTCATTACTCTTTTCCTCTATCACAATATTCTTTGCAAGATTCTGCTATCATCCTGTAGGGGCAGCGCCTTGTGCCTGCCCTCGCTACCTGTCATCCTGTAGGGGCAGTGCCTTGTGCCTGCCCTCGCCAAGGATCTCCCTCGCCAAAGAATATACTACCATCCCAAGGTCCAATCTTCCATCCTGTGGTTCTATCCGTCGCCCTGTAGGGGCAGTGCCTTGTGCCTGCCCTCGCCAAGGATCTCCCTCGCAGAACACAGAACTTGCCCTGAAGAAAGTGGAAGCATGACAGCACTTATCTCCAAATAACTATCTCATCAGCCAAAACCTTGGCAGCTCGCTTGCTTCAGTGTATACTGAAACCAGAAGAGCAAAAATTGCTCCTGCTTGTCCTCCTCTGGCAGTGACCTTCCCTCTCTGGGAGCATCCTCCACTGAGCCGAATACCCATCCAGAGTTGCTCCATACTGAATCTTGTGTTCGATCGCGAACATAATCTTATCATCCCGACTGAGAAGAGCTTCGTCATCCTGAGCGAAGTGAGCGTGAGCACCTGAGAGAAGTGAAGGGGAAGGATCTGCCCTGGCAATAATCTGTCAAGGTTCGTTTGACGCAGGAAATGTAGGTGCGATCCCTTGCAAAGTCTAAAAGGCGCACAATATGAGGATGAATGAGCCGCACAAGCGTCCGTGCCTCTGCACGGACGCTCTCCTATCATCCTGTAAAAGGTTGGTACGCAGCATCTTGATTGCCGCGGGGCTGTCGATATAGACCTATTGACCAGGGTAGAGATCCGCAAACCCTCCACTCCCCAGAAGCTGCACCAGGCGATAATTCCCTACCTGTTGGCCTATCCGATCACTCATTATTGGTCTCCTTGTTCACCTTATTAAACTTCATGGATCCCGGACGAGGCAAACCCACGTATAGGGTAGGGGCGATCCTTGCGGTCGCCCTGCTGGAGCGGGATGACTTATGGAAACGCCTATGGAGGCGATCCCTTGCGGTCGCCCTCTGGATTAGTTTTATTACGCCGTTCGAATGCCTGCTGCCTCTTCCAATCCCAGCGTCTTAATCGCCCGTTCGCGCAAAACAAACTTTTGCACCTTACCACTGCCCGTCATAGGATAGGATGATACAAACTGGAAGTAACGCGGTATCTTCTGGCGGCTAATGTGCCCCGTGCAATATTCGCGCAGCTCTTCCTCTGTCATCTGTGCGCCTTCTTGCGGCAAAATCACCGCCAGTAGTTCCTCGCCAAAGAATTTGTCAGGCACACCAAGCACCTGCACATCGGCAACCTTGGGATGGCGGATCAGGAATTCCTCAATTTCCCGTGGGAAGATATTCTCACCAGCGCGAATAACCATATCTTTGATACGGCCCACAATATTGATATAGCCTTGTGCATTCATCGTGGCCAGATCACCAGTATGCAACCATCCCTCGCTATCAACGGTCTCTGCGGTTTTCTCTGGCATTTTGTAATACCCCTGCATTACAATAACTCCCCGGCAGCAAATTTCACCGCGCTCACCGACCGGCACCATTTCATTAGATACCGGATCAATGATCTTAACATCGATATAGGGATATGGGATCCCAACCGTTGCCGCTTTCAGTTCAAACGGATCATCAGGCAAAGTCAGAGTAATGGCCCCGGAGTTTTCCGTCTGACCAAAGGCGATCACCACATCCGCACCTATCCGCTTCTTCACTTGCTCCATCAAAGAAACAGGCACAGGCGCACCCGCGCACACAACTCGTTCAAGCGATGAAAGGTCATACTTAGCAAAGTCAGGATGCTGCAACATGGCAATCAGCATCGTCGGCACCCCACCGGTAAAATTGCAGCGCTCACTGCTGATGACCTGCATTGCCTTCAATGCGTCGAAAGCCAGCAACGGATAAAGAGTACCACCGGAATAAAGAGCGCCTAGATTGTATCCCATACATCCAAATACATGAAAGAATGGGACAAGCTCGCAGGCTTTAAAAGTTGTGTTCAACTTCATACGGTTGATAAAAAACGCCCCATCATTGAGCAGGCTGCGATGCGTCAGTAAAGCTCCCTTGGGGAAGCCGGTCGTACCAGAGGTATAGAGCATCATCGCGGGATCAAAGGGCGTAACCGCTGCCTGCCTCTCGCGCAATGCATCATCGCTGACCTGTGCACCACCCGCAACCATTTCAGTCAAGAACGTAGGTCGCCAACCCTCTTGCCCAGGTATACTGGCTGGCGTTGCACCAATTAAGCTCACATAGCGCAGCATCGGCAATCGTTCACCGCTCACCACTCCGTTCTTTTCGCCTGAAGTAGTCATGGAACGGATCGTTGCCAGACAATCATGATCGCGAATATTCGCCATGAAGAACAGGGCCTGAATATCTCCCTGCTTCAAAATATACTCAATTTCAGCGCCACGCAGCAGTGGGTTAATCGTCACCAGTACCAGGCCAGCCTTAGCAGCACCCATCTGGATTAAGAGCCACTCCGGCAAATTCACAGCCCAAACCGCTATATGATCACCTTTACTCAACCCCAGGGCTAACAATCCCTTCGCAACGGCATCAGCACGCTCACGATACTCTCGGTACATCCAACGAATATCGAGCGCACCGCCAAACTCGGGATAACAGGAATAGACAACCGCCTCCCGATCCGGAAACCTATCAGCCTGACGATCTAAAAGATCACCAATTGTCATTTCAAGTAAAGGTTCGTCAGCAGTGTCCGCCTGCCAATAGGATAGCCCATTGTTGGTCATACCCATATACGCCCTCCTCAAGAGTTGGTAGCATAACACGAGTTTGAAGCAATCTCTGCCATGAATATCATCTCATTTTATTCTCGACTTTGCAAGCGTATCTGAGCAGAATGAAGGATTCATTTCTAATGCGAAGAGGATAATTTTTATGCCCGTTGGCACTAAAGAGGAGTACTGGAGGAAAGCGAGAGATACTTCTTTACCATTTCTCTAAGTTCGATGACACGAAATGGCTTGACTAAACAAAGCAATATACTTTTCTTATTGACAGGCGCACATCCCCAACCTATACTTGAAAAGCTAGCCCCTGACAGAAAACGTATACACCTCGTCCTCAGCAGTAGAAAGAGATTCCAGCAATGGGAAAATTTGCCACCTCAAGGAAGCTTACTCCATTTGAGCACCTGAGCTATAAAGGTCAAATCACGCGCCTGCGGAAGCTGGCCGAGACTGCGGTAACTCGGTATGGTCTCTACGACGCCAGCATCAATCTGCTCACTCATCGCGAAAACACTATGTTCCGCGTCACCGTTCCACCACAGACCGGACACAACAACCTCGCTACCGAAAGTAAGAAATTTGTCCTGCGGCTATATGGCCCCAGAGCACCCAGCCCGGCAATCATACGTTCCGAACTTCTCTGGCTATCTGCGATACGACAGGATACAGATCTTGTCGTGCCAGAACCCGTACCGACTCAGGACGGCTCGCTTTTAACCGAAGTATCAGTTGAGGAGATACCGGAACCTCGGCTCTGTGTGCTTTTCCACTGGGTCGAAGGTCGTTTCATGAATAAGGGGTTAACATCAGCAAGAATGGAGCAAGTTGGCAGATTTATGGGCCGGTTACACCAGCACGGACAGCATTTCGTTCTCCCCGCCGATTTCACCCGACCACACCTGAACTGGGAACGCGTCTTCGGTCAAGAAACAGTAATGGACCCTGCATTTGTCGCAGAGAAAGGCAATGGACTCATTTCAGAAAGGGAAATCGCTCTCTTCAAAGTCATTGCACAGAAGGTTCGTCCTAAAATGCAAGCTTTATCCAAGAACGCGGAAAATCACGGACTTATCCACGGCGATTTCCAGCAAACAAACTATCTATTTCACAAAGGCCAGATACGAATGATAGATTTCGCGGAATGTGGCTGGGGCTATTACTTGTTTGACATAGCCAAAGCAATTTCACGGTTCGAAGTCGAAGATGCAGACCAACCTGCCAATCCAGCCATGCGTAATGCATTCTTCAAAGGCTACGATCGTTTTCGACCCCTATCAACAGTGTACGAACAGCATCTGCAGGTATTTCTGGCAATCCGCTTCATGATCACCACAAACTACATGCTCCGTTCGGGCAATCCATATATCCATGCAGAGGCTCCCATCTGGATACCTCGCTTCGTGAACTGGTTCAGAAAATTCCTGGATTCGTAAACGGCCTGCTAATTCCGAATGTTGAACATAATATTAACCACTATGATGGCTAGACAAACCAGCCCCAACCCGAGCAATCCAGCGAAGAAATTCCCAGCTGTGCTTAAAATGATAGCAGCTAGTGGTATCAGTACACATATTGAAACAATTGCCAGTGCCAGGCGCATACCAGACGTGGCCGATGATGCTGACCGCAATCCACCCCGCAGTTCTAAGCGTAATCGATGCAGAATAGCTTCGGCCAACTGATCGTTATACTGCGGATTGCTCTTGTAACCTTCTTCATATTCGGGGCCAGGTCCACGATAGCCCGGGGCCTGCCAGTCACGCTCGTCATGAGGCATCTGTTGTTGATACATGGCCGTCTGTTCCTTCCGTCTGCTTTATCCAGTCACAACGCTATCAGAGCTACATCGTATAATACTACGCTATTTGATGCGAAAAGTTACTGCATAATATACGGGGAGATAGCTGCTGAGTTGCACCACCTATCTCCCCGTTGGAGTCTTCATGCGTCTTTCTTTTTCTGATTCGGCCTTTCTACGGCCTATTTCTTACAGCATTTGCACGTCGCGCTGTACTTCGTCAGTTTCACCAGGCTCAGGTCGATCAACGAAACGATCGCCCTTCAAGTTATTGTGCTGAGGCGAAGTGAGTTCCACATAGCCCGCAATGACGTGCTCAGCATATGGCCCCGGTGGCTCCGTAGGTTCAAGCACCCGCCAGGACCGTTGGCCCGGTTCATCGGAAGGCCGAGTCATCGCACCTACACCCATCTTATTCATCACAGCTATATTGTGTTGTGCCAGCATCTGATGAGGCACATATGAGTAGAGTGGGGTATCCATTTCTGCCAACTGTCTCTCGATCTGGCTGAGGTGATGCCCGTACCGAGCGCACGCTACCCGTACCTCTTTCAGCAGTTCATCTTCAGATAGAGCGAAAATAGCATCCAGCGCCTGTATCAGGTTCATACCTCGATTGAGTAAGACGCGTCTGCCATCGATCAGCCGCTGCTCTAAGCCATCCCCCTTATGATGATACCGGGCTTCCTGAATCTGGCGTGTAAGATCCCCAAAAGGCAACGTATCTAACTTGCGCTGCAGAAATGCCACAGCGCTAGCAGTATCTCCCTCTTGCCACAATCGCAACAGTTCCAGGCAATGTCCACCTTCATACCGCCCGATATTCTTGTACACGCTGAGCAAGCGATCCTTGCATTCACAAATCCACAAGGCATGCAGATAATGTACCAATTCAGCTATCGGAAATAATGGGAAACGCTGCTGCCCATGCACATTCTGTACAAAAAGAAAGCTCGCCTCAAATTCGGATTGAAGATGTTCGAATGCCTGCAACTTCTGGTGTACCAGGTCTGGTGTTGTTGGAGCCGTGGTCATGCTTATCTCCTGATCGTATTGTTCCATGTATCTTGCGTCTACATAGATTACGGTCCAACATGCAGAAGTGATACCATTAGCTAAAGGAGTTCTTTCACCTCGACGTACTCGTCCCCTTATACCACTACCATTCAAGCTGACGCTTGAAGTAACCCCGTCCCCACATCCAGCGTATAATTCAAAATCCCGATAAATGCATCCAGAGGCTCTCCACCACTAACACGGACACGGTTCAGTTCGTATGGCATCCGAGCATCTTGAATAGGAGAGAACACATAGAATGGATCAAGTGTCGCGCTCACATAACCATCATCAAAAAGGTCTTTCAGAACTATCTTCTGCTCAGCAACACTGTCACTATGAAAAGGTTCCCCGCTAGGATAACAGAAGAACTGTACTGGCTGGCCAAGGAACTTCTCTAATGTTTGCTTCGATACGGTAAGTTCCTCCTGCGTCGTATATGGTGCAGGTGGCTCCCCAATATTTATATGATGAACCGTATGGGAGGATATTTGCATACCATCCAGGAAGAGATTATGTACCTGCCCCCAGGTCATATAGTTCCCACCAATCATGCCAGTAATAATGTAGAACACAGCGCGATAGTGATGAGCCTTCAACGCAGGTAACGCATTAATATAAACATCCTCGTAACCGTCATCAAACGTGAGTATCATCGGATGGGGAGGCAAAGCTTTGCCATAGTAGAGCGCATCAAATAGCTCCGTTTGATCGATACTATGAAAACCATGTTGCGCGAGCCAGTCCAGTTGTTGATTAAAATCGGTCGTTGTCACCGTCAAGCTATAATCAAGTGAGTTATGTGTCGGCTTATTGGAAATATGATGATACATAAAGATTGGAACCTGCACTTTTACCGCGGGTGGTGACGCAGGCACAAGAATAGGCGCTTCAAGATCGGCAGGCCCGGCAACAAGTACCTCCCACACACCTTTATCCCTCGCCACCGCAAATAGCGAGTTGTTGAAAAGTCCTTGATCCAGCGCCATGTTAGAGGGCACCGAAAGCAGTCCCTTTGGTGCACTTGCCACAAGCGAGATGTGCATAATTGCGGCGGATGGATAAAGCTGGGTCGTATTCGGATCAAGCCACGATTGTTGTACGCTGGCTGTACTCACACTATAGCTCTTGAAGTTCAACGAGCCAAACTTAGCCTGCTCAAAATGAATGAAATCCTTCTCACCCTGCCAGGCTTGCTGCGCATCTGGATGAAGCATTGACCACATTGCGGACCAATCTTTATGCATCATCGCATCCATAAACTGCCCGCTAAGATCATGAGCCTTCGACAAGGCAGAATTTGGGTTATGGAGTTGAGTGTTGGGTATGAGTATTCTGTGGATCGTAGAAAAAATAGGTATTCGAATATGTAGTGTACGTAATGCGACTATTCCGACCCCAGTTCCACTGAGGAGCACAAGACATATCAGCGCGGGAACAAACCATTGCCCCAACCGGCCTGAATGAATATGCTGTTTTACAACCATTGCGCATGTAGGCTGCTCAGCTACCTTATCCCGCTCCAAGACAATAGCCTGCGTTGGCTGTTGGGCTACTTCTTGTTGCACAAGCTCTGTCAGTGTGAGCTGCCGGTTCACCTCTTCCTGACGTTCCATAACGCTTGCCTTCGTCTCCTGTCGCGCTACCTCGCCTGAATGTGCAGGCATGAGCATCGTTAATTGCTGCTCCACGCTGCCCTGTTGCTCTACAACCATAGATAAGAGTGACTGTTGCGCCACATTTTCTTGCCTCACGACCGTCGCCAAAGATAGCCGTGGGACTATTATACGTTTTTCTGGTGGTTGTGTAGTCATAACTTTATCCAAAAATATCTATAATCATAATTAGGTATTACTACTTACTTATTATAGACGAACAGAACTAGTGTTTCTGACAGAATTGTAGACTTTTTTATATCAACTGGCCAAAAATTGGTTTTAGGGCAGGATAAAGCGCTCGATAGTTCTCATACGCTCGAGCATAGATTGGTTCGACTTCTCGTCGTGGCTCAGTATGCTCTCCAATTCGCACCGTTGCCTCGCAAGCCTGTTGCACCGAAGGATAAACTCCACTGGCTACCCCCGCCAGCAACGCGGCCCCAAAAGCAGGTCCTTCCTGCGCATTCATCGTAACTAGCTCCACACCCAGCACATCCGCAATGATCTGACGCCACAGTGGACTCTTTGCGCCGCCGCCGGTAGCTCGCACCTGCTCAAGCGGCAGTCCTTGCTCACCAATAATACGAAAACAATCCTTCAAGCTAAATGCCACACCCTCAAGTACCGCCCGCACGAGATGTCGTCGGTCATGACTTGCCGTCAGTCCAATCCAACCGCCGCGTGCAAATGCATCCAGATGTGGCGTGCGCTCACCCTGGAGATAGGGTAAAAATAACAGACCGTTGCACCCTGGCGGGATGCTCTCAGCCTCTTTTGCAAGCAATTCATAGGCATCGAAACCAGTCCAGCGTTCCAGAGCATGTTCTGGCAGGCCGATGTTATCACGCACCCAACGAAGTGACAGACCAGCTCCCTGTGTCACTCCCATAAGATACCAGGCATCAGGAACGGCATGGTTAAAGGTATGCACCCTGGGAACAGGCCCAGACCTATCAACCTGGGGACTACCCGCATAGGCTAGGACCACACCGCTCGTTCCAATTGAAACGAGCGCCAATCCCGACTGCACGACACCGTTGCCAACAGCGCCGCAGGCATTATCTGCTCCCCCACCTGCTACAGGAATTCCCACTAACAACCCTGTAAGTGCTGCCACCTCATCGGTTATAGTACCGCATACAGCATCAGCAGCCACTATAGGCGGCAATAACGCTGGGTCCAGTTCAATTGCCTCCAAAACCTCGCTAGACCATCTTCCATGCTTCACATCCAACAAACAAGTACCTGCGGCGTCCGAAATCTCCATCGCCAGCACACCTGTCAGACGATATCGGATATAGTCCTTTGGCAGGATAATTGTGCGCGCACGAGCAAAGATTTCCGGTTCGTTATCACGTATCCATAGTGCCTTGGGAGCCGAAAAACCAGGCAGTGCCGGATTACTCACATATTCGATCAGGCGCTCGGCCCCTACCCGTTCAGTCATCCAACGGCACTGCATCTCACTCCGCTGATCCGCCCAGATAATGCATGGTCGCAATACCACTGATGCCTCATCCAGTAGTATCACGCCATGCATCTGCCCTGAAAGCCCAACCCCCCGCACATCCGCAGATTGAACTCCTTGTAATGCCGCCTGGGCGATGCAGGTACGAATGGCTGCAATAGTCGCCTGCCACCAATCGCTGGGATTCTGCTCTGCCCATCCCGGCTGAGGGTGCATAAGTGGATAGTCGAAAAAGGCTGAGGACAGCACATGACCATCATCCACCGCAAAAAGCGCCGCCTTCACGCCAGTGGTACCTAGATCAATACCCAGGAGTGCCTGCATAATGTGCTCCTACCGCTTGCGACGTGCGATAATCTGCTCTATATAAGCCTTATCCAGACCCAAGGTTTCGTAAACCACGCGATAGCCCTCTACAGCATCGGCACGAGCACGTGCCTCATTCAGCGCATTTCGGTCAATTTTGCGTGCCAGGTCATCAATAAACGCCCATTGGATCACCGAACGCCGCACCGCCGCTATCTGATCCTCGGTATAGGGATACAGATCATAGCCAATGCGCTGCCCCTGAGCGCCATAATTCACATCTTGCAGGGTCATCGCCAGTTCGAGCGTTTGCATAAAGAAGGCTGCGCCCACCATATTGTCATCATCGAATGTTCCCCAACCCGAATTAGCCATGCTGGTGGCCAAGCTTACCCTCCGTATGTAAAAGTGCTGCGTACTCCGCGAGGTTCTCACCATTCATAATCAGATGCTGCCAGTCCATATTGACCTGAAGTCGCGAGGTATCGACTCCCAGCCGACGGACGCGATCAATCGTGTAGAGGGTCGCAGAAATATTGCGCATCAGAATATTCATGGCCGGTTCGCTGTTCTTATGCTCCAGGAAAACCGTGACCCCCTTCGATACCGCATGCTCCACAACCTCACCCACACCATCAACAAATAGATTCCAGGTCTCGGCATAGTCGCGCTGGAAGTTGTAGTTGTAGCCCTCAGCCCCAGGCCAGATGATGAAGTGTGCTCCAATCTGAGCAGCGAGGTCTACGCCACTTTTAAGCGTTTCAATGCCCTTACGCCGCAACGCGGAATCAGGATTAATGAAAGCACCGAGCTTGTAGGTAGGATCAGGATGCAGGCCAGCCGCCACGCAGTAAATATCCATCGGCCCAAGCGCTGCCTTAATCGCTGCAACATTATCCTCATTGATCTCACCAGGATAATGATATTCCAGTCCGTCAACCAGGTCGGCCAAACCATCAACAACCCGGTGCGTCCGAGTCACCATATCTTCGTCAGTCACCTCCGGATGGTAGCCAGGAGGAACAAAGCGAGTGACGTTAGGACCAAACGCCCAGATACCTACGCTGTTTTTAACTTGATTGCTGTCCAATGATTGCTCCTTTGCTATCCACTAATTAACAGTGGCAGGCCTACACAGACTGCATGCGGATATATCTATGTTAAACTGATTGTACATCATTTTCCTATTTTCTTGAAATAGGAAAACTGGCCTTGTAGAATGGAGGAACAAAGATGATACGTATAGACATTCCCCAGAGGGGGATGATTGAACTCCATCACGCGGTTTTTGATGTTAACGGTACACTTGCCGTTGATGGAACTCCGATTTCAGGAGTGGTGGATCGTTTGCAAGCGTTAGGAGAGCATCTCTCCCTGCATGCTCTGACTGCGGGCACTCATGGCAACATTGCGGAGCTGCAAAAAATGTTAGGCATCCCGCTACAAATCATCGGTAGTGGAGAGGACAAAACGCACTATGTAGAACAGCTTGGCCCAGCAAACGTAATCGCCTTTGGCAATGGCATGAACGATGTTGGCATGCTGCATATGGCCGCTATCGGTGTGGCAATCCTGGCAGGAGAGGGTGTGGCAATTGGTGCAATACAAGCTGCTGACGTGCTGGCACTTGGTCCGGTGGATGCCATAGACCTGGTGCTGAATTCCAAACGATTAGTGGCAACATTGCGAGGATAGAGTACGGGCTTTTATCCTGTTCTTGTACAGATAGCGCCTCTTTAGCCTCTTGATACTACTAAGTGGCTACTGAATAGGTCATCAAGTACCAATACGTTGAACACCTGTGCTATACTTACTACAGTACACCGAAAGAAACAAAGGCGATGGAGTTCGCCTAGTCAAGCAATAGATTTGGCCGAACCGCATTGATGCTAATGGCTCCTGATTCCACCTGGATGCGTGGTCAGGAGCTTTTTCATGTTTTCCTGTCTCCGCAATCTGGACAATTGATAACACAAATAGTTAGAGGAGACATATGGAGAACATTTGGTTTATTGCAGCCTCCTGGAGGGCAGTTGCACTAACCGCTAGTTTCATCTCAATCCGCCTTGGTATCTCGGCCGCGCTGATCGAAATCTTCCTCGGTGTGATCGGGGGAAACTTCCTGAGCTTCCACACCGCCCCTTGGATCGATTTTCTGGCAAGTTTTAGGTCGATCCTGCTCACCTTCCTCGCGGGAGCCGAAATCGAGCCAGAATCATTTCGCAAGCACCTCAAGCCAAGCCTTGCCATCGGAAGCATTTCCTTCCTCATTCCGTTTCTGGGTGCCTTCGCCTTTGCGTTGTTCATCGCTCACTGGAACCTGCGTGCTGCCGAGATTGCAGGCATCGCCCTTTCAACGACGTCAGTAGCGGTCGTCTACTCGGTCATGGTAGAAACAGGACTCAACAGAACCCAACTCGGCAAACTGATCCTTGCCGCCTGCTTCGTCACTGATCTTGGCACGGTGGTAGCGCTTGGAGTCCTCTTTGCCAGCTTCAATATCTGGCTGCTGGCATTCGTTGCTATCCTCCTCGCTGTTCTCTGGAAGTTGCAGCCCATCACCCGTTGGTTGATCGACAGGTTCGGAGGCAGAGTCAGCGAACTGGAAGTCAAGCTTCTCTTCCTGCTGCTCTTTTTTCTCGGTGGGCTGGCAACCCTTGCTCAAAGCGAGGCCGTACTCCCAGCTTACCTTATAGGCCTGGTCATTGCAGGCGTCTTCACTCATGACAAGATCGTCGTGCACCGTATACGCACGATTGCTTTCGCATTGTTGACACCCTTTTTCTTCATCAAAGCGGGTACATTGATTTTACTACCGGCTCTCCTTACCGGTTGGTTCCTGATTATCGTACTGTTAGGGGTCAAGGTCCTCACCAAATTCATTGGCGTCTGGCCTTTAACGCGTGCCTTTAAAATGACTCCACGTGAAGGAAACTATACAACACTGCTCATGTCAACCGGCCTTACATTCGGCAGTATCTCAGCATTGTATGGACTCACACATGATATAATCAACCAGGTACAATATACAATTCTGGTATCAGTCGTGATCGGCTCGGCGGTCGTGCCCACCTTTATCGCTCAGACCTGGTTTCTGCCCAAGCGGACAACATCTACTTCAAGGATCAGTCCCAGAGCAGGAAAGCTCAGATGTGTTGAAGGATGCTGAGGAAGCCACATCGGAACTAGCGATAGGGAAAGGGAGCAGCAACGGCCAACGAGCAATTTCTGAAGTAGTCAGCATCAACAACCCTTCAGTTGACTGTAGGGGAGCTTACAATGTTTCGGAAAATCTTGTTGGCCTATGACGGCTCGGCAGGAGCCAAACGTGCATTGGACGTCGCGCTCGAACTTGCCAGCCTCTCTCATGCTGAACTATGGGCACTTGCGGTTGAAGAGCGATTGCCGCACTACACCGCCACTGTAGGCGAGGCGCAAGAAGCAAAAGAGTTCGCCAACCACTACTTTCAAGAGGTCTCTCTCTGTTGCGTACCTGTATGCGCTCAAGGTTGGAGTAGAACTCAAAACAGAGATACGAGCCGGGCATGCGGCTCGCACCATTATTGACTTCACCATCGAAGGCAGTTTCGACCTTGTTGTGATGGGAAGTAGTGGGCACTCAAAAGTATGGGCTATGTTTTTGGGGACGACGGCTGAGAAAGTGAGCCGACACGTGCCATGTACCGTCCTGCTTGTCCGATAGAATAGCCGTTTCCAAAGGGCTCATTCTCCAATGACTATCTAGTTGTGGAAATGTATGCTAAGACGAGTGCCAATGCACGCTCTGCCTGCTCAGGCTGGATAGGCACATGCACCGTATCGATCACTTCGAGGTATCCCAGCGTAAGTTCCAGTTCCCGTCCATGCTCTCTAGAGATAATAGTTGCCGTTTGCAGATGCATTCCTGGCATGATCCAGGCGTCGCTTCCATAGCTCGTCACTCCGCGCACAATCCGTTTCACTTCCTTGACCAGCAGAATTTGCCTTTCAGTCCGAACCAGAACCGCTGCTGGCTGTTCATGAGCACCTAAACCGAACCGTTGCCACCATTTGCTCTCGTCGATTGTGGGTATAGCCACGTACTCCTGTACATGCTCGCCTGCGATCAGGTAGCGTGTGACAGCATTTTCCAGCCGTATCCCCAGCCTGGATAGCATGGCATGCCAACCCACCCATGCAGCTGTACGTTCCCTCGCATAGGTCTCATCGGGCCGCACGGAAGAGGGGAGCGGCAGGTGCTCTAACAGCGCACGCATGCATGCAACGGCTCCAAGGAACGCGTTCTCGCTGACACCACTATATTCGATGGTAACCCTCTCAGGCCCGTTCGAGGTGGCCATGATGAGCGTGAGGGCGCAGTCAAGCAGATGTGAACGCAGCTCAAAGAACATGATGCGGTCAAGTTGGCAAGAGGCAACGAGATACTCGCGATCGCTGGTAGATGTTACGCGATCGGTTGGATCATCTAAAATCACAACCCGCTTCTGAGTGAGAAGAAACCCGCGTGTTGGCAGCTCAATGTGTTTTTCTACCGTGAATCCGAGCCACCTCTTAGGAACATGATAGACGTTATGCTGGATGTAGATAGCAGTCAAGATGGTTTCATCAGGATTGAGATGGCGCTGTGCCACCTCACGTAATGGCTCAGTGAGGTAGCGGAGCGGGTCTTCGTTTGCTACACTCATCGTCTCACTCCTCTTTCGATATGCTTCTCTGTATCCATCCTATATCAGAATATTGTATCTTTAAAAGGCACCGATGAAAAAGGATAACTATAGTGCCCAAACAAATAACTCATAGCCCATCCCCATCAAAAGAGACACAAATTCTCAATGAAGCATCCACATAGGCAAATTGTGATCGTATGTGGCTTTGTACTCGGTTTTTTGGTGCTCTATAGCGTACTGTTAGCAGTTGCGTTACCCCTGAATGCCCCCATTGGGCAACTTGTAACCTTTATGGCAGTCTGGGGGGCATGTTTTTGCTTGTATATTGTAGCCTCTATCTGGGTAATGATGACCAGCCCATTAAAAGGACACTGGCTCTGGATTGAACTGGGATTGATCTTAGGCGGAGCTATCGTCTTCCGCTTCATGCTGATCAACCTGCCAGTGGGCTTGTCACCGGATGCCTGGCGTTACCTATGGGATGCGCGGGTTACACTGCACGGCTATAGCCCATATACGTACGCCCCCTCTGATCAGATCCTGGTTGCGCTGCGCAACATTGTGTTTGCTAATGCCATTTATCGCCAGTCCCCTACGGTATATCCGCCAGGAGCACAGGTGTTCTTCATACTGGGATACTTGTTCAATCCAACAAACCCGGTGGCCCTCAAAGGTCTCTTTGTGACGCTTGACTCGGTGACGTGCGGAGCTTTGGCCGTAATCCTGGCACGTAAAGGACTTGATCCACGCCGTGTGGTTATCTATGCATGGTGCCCATTACCCATCGTTGAGTTTGCCATCGCCGGACATAGCGACGTACTTGCTATCAGCTTTATGGTACTGGCAGTACTCTGTACTCTGAGTTCCAGACAGGGCATACGACTACTCGCAGGCGTATGCATTGGGCTAGCTACACTTTCCAGACTCTATCCCATCCTCCTGCTTTTAGCATTAGTACATCGACGTGATTGGCGTATAGTCGGTGCCTGCGCTACTACTATTGTACTGGGCTACTTGCCCTTCATTCTGCTGAGTCAGGGAAATATTCGTTCAGTCCTCCTCTCTTTCACCGGTCAACAAGACTTGCATCCCGGTGTGCTAGACATGGTACCTTACTATCTTGCAAATGGATTGGGCATCAAGATCCAGTTGAGATCGGTACTTTCAGTGACACATCTATTAGAGATGGCAGTAGCGGGTATCACCGTGTTGTTGGTATGCATACAACGCCTGAGGAGGCGCATCAGTATAGAAGGGGCTGCATTGCTCCTCATTGCAGTTGTGCTGATGGTATACGCACATGTTTTCCCCTGGTATGCAACTGCACTTCTACCCTGGATAGCGATACTCGTAACACCCGTCTGGACACGCAATGAAGGAATCAGCGCTACCGGTCTGTCTGTTACAATGGTCTGGTATTTCACTTGCATAGTCGTCTTAAGCTACTTTCCAGGCTTGAGGCAATACTTTACAGTATCGAACTGGATGATCTACTATGGAGTAAGTTTTGGCATAATGGTGGGAGGCTTGGCACTGGCTGCTATAATCAGCTTCAACCAGTACCGATCAGAGTGGAAACTTACCATAACAAAAACGCTTCTAGCAGTCCGTCATCTCCACGTTCGGTTGCTAGAAGCTATCAGCACAAGACGTTAGGCGAACTTCATCGCCAGCAATTTCTACTCTAGAACTAGAGGGATCACTCAGTGACGTGGCTCCTCCCCGCCAACACCACCGATACCATGGTCAACGCCAGTATTCTGCAACGTCAGGCGTGCCGGTCGATTTTGCTCACTAGAAGGCAGTGCCACCACGAGCACGCCATTACCATAGGTAACAGTAGCCTGTTCGCCATCCACCGCAATCCCGGCTGGTAGACCCACCTCACGGTAGTAGCCGCCAACACTCCACTCGTCAAGCAATAGCTCTTTGACATCCTTGAGGAGACCACGCACCTCTCCTTGCAAAATTAAGCGACCAGAGTCGGTAACTTCGACCATGATATCCTCAGGTTGAAGCCCTGGCATTGGTGCAGCAACCATCAGGCGATCCGCCGTTCGATAAACTTTGACAGGGATTTGCTGTATTTTAGGCTGCTCTTGCATATACTTCACCTCTCATTGCTCACGCATAACTCATGTGGCACACTAATAGAGCCTACTGTTCCTGCGGATTCTGTACTCCTGTCTGCCCGGTATAACCCGCCTGTTGGCTCTCTTGCCAGTCAGTACCCGACTCCTGCCCTGGTGCATCTGCATACTGACCAGGCTGGCGTTGAGGTTGCGTAGTGTTCTGCTGCTGCCAGGTAGAAGTGTCTGTCTGCTGGCCCACAGATTGATCGGCATTACCCTGCTGCGAGGAGGCACCAGCTAATCCCCGCTCTCCAGAAGCGCCAGCCATCTGGTTCCAGCCAGTCGAAATATTTTGGGAAACCTGTCCGACACTCGTGCCTGCCGCCTGAGCTGCCTGATCAAGATCGTTCAACGTGATGTTGCGGCTATCACCATGATCGTCATTGGGACTGCCACAACCACAACTCATGCACATAATACATCCTCCTTTGTATCGCTTACTAGAACACCTGAATTCGATAAATAAGGATGCCCATCACTCTGTCAGTTGGTTTGTTGCACCACGCTACTAGAATGAGGCCATAACACAATCATAGAGCAATAGGGCAAAGTCAGCAGTCCAGGAAGGCCCGCATGACAGAACCTGACAGAATAGGGACAAACCCTTTCTACTATGACACGCCTTAACATGCCCCTTCGTGTCATGGTAAAGATACAGCTTGCCCTGCCTTGCGAAACCCCATCTAAAGTGGCATCATGAAAGAGGTATAGTATGCTTGAAGCATCTACAGAGGAAGATTTTATGCTTTGATCCAGGAGGACCCAATGAAAATTGCCGTTGGTAGCGACGAACGCACTCATCTCACTGATATGCTCATCGAGGAACTCCGAAAACGAGGCCACGAACTCACACTTTTCGGGCCTCTAATAGAGAACGATACAGACGTAGATTGGCCGCTAGTCTCCAGCAAAGTCGGTGAAGCTGTAGCAGCCGGTCAAGTAGACGAAGGCATCGTCTGTTGTTGGACAGGTACCGGTGCCTCCATCGCCGCCAACAAAGTTCCCGGCATTCGTGCCGCGCTCTGCCACGATGCCGAAACTGCCCGCGGAGCACGCATCTGGAACCATGCTAACGTGCTAGCATTCAGCTTACGTGCCACACCAGAGGCAATTGCCAAAGAGATTCTCGACGCCTGGTTTGCCACACCCTATTCGGACGACGAATGGAACCGTCAGCAAATGGAACGGATTAAGGAGCTAGAAGATCGCCATTTTCACGCCAACCAGCGCTTTTAGATCACATCATCAACAACTGTCACACGTGGATTATCCGCCACGAGCAACGCCCACCAATCTGGATCGTCGACTTCCTCTTTTGTAGTATGTGTATCTCGCAGAGCTTCGGCATAAGCATTAGCTTCAACCCGAACCTTCTGCCCATCCGTAGTTACACCATAATACGCGTTTTCATCTTTATTCAATGTCATGAATTGCTTGTTTGCCATATATAACCTTCCTAAAAAGAACTTCCTACGTAGAAGTAACAAAGCCACTATAGTATGGAAGTATGATAGCAAGACAGTCAAGCACAGCAGTTGCTCTTGACAATTGCTCAATTTCGTTGTATTCTATTGTCAGTACACATTATTGTCACTAACAGTTATTGTTAATAACAACCATTTCCTCGAAAAGAAGTGAGGATAAATGTCAGACATGATATATCATGAACAGAAGCAATCATTGCTCAATGAGCAGATTGAACGCTTTTTTACAATCTTCTCGGACCTGCGCAAAGTTATGGGAGCCGGCTTCAAGCATGCACACCAGCAAGGATTTAGCACGACGCAATTTATGGTGATGGGCTTGCTTGAGAGATGTCAGTCTACTGACGCAGAACCCTGTACTATTAGCGGTATTGCCAGCCGCCTGGGCATTGACCCCACAACAGTGGTACGCACTGTCGACAGCCTTGAAAAGCGCAGAATGGTAGAACGTCGCCGGGATCGACAGGATCGTCGCCAGGTCTTCGTTGAATTTACCGACTCAGGACGCGCCGCACTCCTGGAAACCCATCAACAATTTATCGCGCGGGTTCGCTCAATTTTTCTCGCCATGAGTGCCGAGGGACGCACCTCATTGATGAGCGGATTAGAAGAATTTGTACAGGTAGGGCTTGAGATACAAGAGGCCCCAGCAGAGCAAGAACGGGAACTGGAAAAAGACCTGTCCTACTCATAATTTATGGTATGAATCCCTTGACAAATTACGATATATCGTTATACTGAAAATAAGAATGCGATATATCGGTAATTGGAATGGAGAATAAGGTATGATCAAATTATTGCGTTTTATGAAACCGTATCGGGCTGTTCTCGTTCTTGTCGTGGTGCTTGCCTTTGCGCAGGCCCTGGCAAACCTGTATCTGCCCACCTTGTTTGCCAATATTGTCGATAACGGTATTGTTAAAGGTGATACGGGCTACATTTGGCGTTTAGGTGGCCTCATGATGCTGGTCACTCTCGGTGGTACCGTTGCCGCGGTCATTGGCATTTTCTTTTCTTCCCAGGTGGCAACGGGTTTTGGCAAAATTATCCGGGCCAAACTGTTTACCCGCGTGGAACAATTTTCGCTGCACGAGTTCGACACCTTGGGCACATCCTCGCTGATTACTAGAACCACCAACGACACGACGCAGGTACAGCAGGTCATGATCATCATGCTGAATATGATGATCACCGCCCCTGTCACGCTGGTTGTCGGAATTATCCTGGCGCTTAATCAGGATGTCGGACTCTCCTGGATTCTGGTAGTGATCATTCCTGTCCTTATAGGAGCTATCGCGCTCATTATGAGCAAGGCCATTCCGCTCTTTCGCAAAGTACAGGTGAAGCTGGATAAACTCAATCTCATTTTGGATGAGGGTTTGACCGGTGTGCGTGTAGTGCGAGCATTTGATCGCCAGCGCTACGAAGAGCAGCGCTTTGACGAAGCCAACCTCGATCTGACGGATATTACCATTCGGGTAAACCGGATTGTGGCGGCAATGATGCCAATGATGATGCTCGTACTCAACCTTTCAAGCATTGCGATCATCTGGTTCGGCGGTATCCGCATCAACAACGGACAGATGCAGGTCGGGGCGATGATCGCGTTCCTGCAATATGCCATGCAGATTCTTTTCTCGCTGCTCATGCTCTCAATGATGTTTATTATGCTTCCACGTGCCACAGCTTCGGCTGCACGTATCAACCAGGTGCTTGCGGTAGTGCCAGAAATTAACGATCCAGAGCAGGCGAAGCGAGCAGAAGATGCAAGCGGATACGTGGAGTTCCAGGACGTGACCTTCAGCTATCCTGGAGCAGAAGAGCCCGCTCTCTCTCACATTTCTTTCAGTGCCGTTCCTGGCGAAGTTACCGCGATCATCGGTAGTACCGGTGCTGGTAAATCGACGCTAGTAAGCCTGATCCCGCGCTTTTATGATATCGACAGCGGTCACATTCTGGTTGACGATGTAGATGTGCGCGAGATGTCGCAGGAGCATTTGCGTGCAAAAATCGGGTTTGTGCCCCAAAGGGCCGTCCTCTTTTCGGGAACAATTGCGGAAAACATCCGCTATGGCAAAGAGGATGCAACCGACGAAGAAGTGAGGCACGCTGCCGAGGTCGCGCAAGCCAGCGAGTTTATCTCACAGATGAAGGACGGCTTCGATTCCGCGATTGCCCAGGGAGGTACAAATGTGTCGGGCGGACAGAAGCAGCGTCTCTCGATTGCTCGTGCTCTGGTGAGAAAGCCTGAGGTGTATGTGTTTGATGATAGCTTCTCGGCACTGGACTTTAAAACCGATGCCAGGTTACGAACCGCACTCAAAAAGGAAACGCGGAATTCAACGGTGCTGATCGTCTCACAACGCGTCAGCACGATTATGGACGCGGATCAGATTATTGTCTTAGATGAAGGAAAGATTGCCGGAATCGGCACCCATCGAGAATTGATGAGGTCAAGTGAGGTCTACCGCGAAATCGTGTCCTCACAGCTTTCAATAGAAGAAATCGCGGAGGAAATAGCATGAGTGTAGAACGTAGAGAACAAAGACTCCGCAGGGTGGACCGATGGGTAGAGGTGGCTGGGGCGCCATGGGCATGCCAGTGCAGAAAGCCAAAGACTTTCGAGGAACGCTCAAGCGTTTGCTTAGCTACTTCCTACCGCAGAAATTCCTCCTGATGATCGTGCTTGCTACGGCTATTATTGGAACCGCGTTCAACATCGTCGGTCCGAAGATACTGGGTTTAGCAACCACCAAACTTTTCGAGGGCATTGTGGCAAAACTCGAACATGTGCCGGGTGCGAAAGTTGATTTCGGCTATATCGCGACAGTCTTGCTCATTTTGCTCGGGTTGTACATTATCAGCGCGATCTTCCTGTACATTCAGCAGTACGTGATGGCAGGTGTGGCGCAACGCACAATGTATCAGTTGCGCAAAGAGGTGGATGAAAAGCTCTCGCGCCTACCGCTGAAGTACTTCGACTCGCGCACGCACGGTGAAATCATGAGCCGCGCGGTCAACGATATGGATAACCTCAGCACCACGCTCCAGCAGAGCATTACTCAGTTGATCACCTCGGCGGTGACGCTGTTAGGTGTAATTGTGATGATGTTATTGATCAGCCCGCTCCTCAGCTTGATCGTCGTACTGACTCTCCCGCTGAGTTTGTTCGTCACGACAGGGATTGCGAAACGCTCGCAAACCTACTTTCGGACGCAACAGAGAGCACTCGGTGAACTCAATGGTCATGTTGAGGAAATGTATGCCGGGCACAAGATCGTGAAAGCATTTGGGCGCGAAGAGCAATCCGTTGCCGAATTTAACGAGCGCAACGAGAAATTGTATAACGCGAGTTGGAGAGCGCAGTTTGTGTCGGGCATTATCATGCCACTAATGCGCTTTATCGGCAACATTGGCTACGTATTCGTTGCAGTGGTAGGCGGGATCATGGTCACGCAGCGAGCAATCTCCATCGGAGATGTGCAGGCGTTTATTCAATACGCCCAGCAGTTTACGATGCCGATCACCCAGCTAGCCAATATCGCAAACGTGATTCAATCATCGATAGCATCGGCCGAGCGTATCTTTGAACTGCTCGATGAGCAGGAGGAAGTTCCAGAGGCCGTGGATGTCAAAGTTATTGAGCATCCAGATGGCGCGGTCGAGTTTGAGCATGTTCAGTTCGGCTACTCACCGGATAATATTCTCATGGAGGACATGAATATCGATGTCAAACCAGGGCAGATGATCGCGATTGTTGGTCCAACCGGTGCTGGCAAAACGACCCTGGTCAACCTGCTGATGCGTTTCTACGAGGTCAACAGCGGCAAAATTCTCGTTGATGGTGTGGACATCAAGGAGATCAAGCGCGGAGCCTTACGCCGCATGTTCGGCATGGTGCTCCAGGATACATGGCTCTTCCAGGGAACCATCCGGGCGAATATCGCCTATGGACGAGAGAACGCCACGGAAGAAGAGATCGTCCGGGCAGCAAAGGCTGCCAACGCAGATCACTTCATTCGAACGCTGCCAGATGGCTATAACACCGTTCTAAATGAGGATGCCACCAACATCTCGCAGGGACAAAAGCAGTTGCTGACCATTGCCCGCGCATTCCTGGCCGATCCCGAAATCCTGATCCTCAACGAAGCGACCAGCAGCGTTGATACCCGAACCGAGATGCAGATCCAGAAAGCCATGACCGAACTGATGAAGGGCAGAACGAGCTTCGTGATTGCTCATAGGCTCTCCACAAT
Organism: uncultured Chloroflexia bacterium; assembly: GCA_963778375.1. Taxonomy (GTDB): domain Bacteria; phylum Chloroflexota; class Ktedonobacteria; order Ktedonobacterales; family Ktedonobacteraceae; genus CAVZTX01. The sequence goes on from CAVZTX010000027.1 coordinate 169,578, forward strand.
TCGTGACGCCGAGTTGATCCTTGTCATAAATCATGGCACCATCATAGAGAAGGGTACCCACGAGGAACTGCTCGCGAAGAACGGCTTCTACGCCGACCTCTACAACAGCCAGTTCACAGGCCGCTCCCTCGAAGAGGAACCAATCCATTCGTAAAAGTTAGGTATGGATTGCTTATTAAGCAAGAGATGCTGGCGGGTCCATTCAACGCCTCCCAGCATCTCTTCTTTTTATGTTCGCGTTGCATCACCATCCACCTGCCAACCCTCGCTAAACCTGTCATCCTGATAAATTTTTCCACCCAAATAGTGAAATACTGTAGGGACAGCGCCTTGTGCCTGCCCTCACGAAGGATGACAGCAGCGGCTATCTCTCCACAGTCAGCGCAAAAACTTGCGCTTTGTGTTAACATAAACTGTATATGAACCAGGAAAAAGCTAAACTAGACACTATGAAGAGCAAGGCCACCAAATCCAACAAAGACCGCTCTATGAGATGGTCAGGACTGCGATTTCGTATGACCGTCTCTTATGCACTCACCACCGTCGCAGCAATGCTCTTGCTAGAAATCCTGGTAGGGACTGCGTGGTGGGTAGCGATAACCTTTAGCCCAGTAGCAAGCCTTGTATATACCACAAATGCGAGCCAGACTGCAAAATTATATGCACTTGCGGCTGCTGCTCAGGCTGGAGGACCTGCGCTTGATCCTCATGCCACATTTCAGCCAGGACAACCTTCTTCAATTGCTCTCTCAAATCAGAATTTTTCTAACTCTGGGCAAAGCATTACATACATCAGCCCAAACTCACCTAATACGCAGGATGCTCCATTTGCCCTGCTCATCGCTCCCAATGGTCAGATAGTTGCCAGCTCCTATCCTGCGCGATACCCTACATCACAGTCTGTCGCTCAATTGCTTCCAGGTGAATCTCACCTGGTCATGAACGCTCTGACAGGTACGCCGGGAAGCACATTTAACCAGACCTCACAGGCCCGTTTTGCCAGTGCAGTCGAGCCTGTCTTGAGCCGTGGAAAGCCCATCGGAGCGGTCTATGTACAGATACCGACATCTTTTGGTGGGAATTTCCTACCAGGATTTACAGGAATCATACTCGTAACCGGGGTATTCTGGTTGGTGCTGATGCTGCTTGTTGGCCTGGTATTCGGACTTCTCAGCACCCGTAAATTGGTACGCCGACTGCGCCACCTGGTAAGTGCTACGACCCAGTTCGCTGATGGTGATTACAGCCAGCGTGTCCAGGTCTCACGCCGAGACGAAGTCGGTCAACTCGAACAGCAATTTAACCGCATGGCAGGACAATTGGTTGAAAGCATGGCCCAGCGCCAGACCCTTGCTGAGCAAAACGCCCGCCTGGAAGAACGCGCCCGTATTGAACAGGAGCTGCACACCGCCCAACTCATTCAACATTCCCTGCTGCCCAAAGACGTACCCACCCTCCCCGGCTGGCAAATAGTCCCCTACTACCGGCCCGCCAGGGAAGTCGGCGGCGATCTCTACGACTTCCTGACATTCGAAGACGGCCAATTGGGCCTCGTAATCGGTGACGTTTCCGGCAAAGGCATACCAGCAGCCCTGGTGATGGCAACAACCCAAAGTATGCTGCGTGCCGCTGCTCAAACGACAACTTCCCCCGGCAAAGTCCTGTCGCGAGTCAACGAACTCCTCTGCGTCGATATGCCGCCCAATCACTTCGTAACATGCTTCTATGCCATCCTCAACCCCACCACTGGCCACCTCCGCTACGCCAACGCCGGACACGACCTGCCCTATCGACGATCCCACGACGGAGTCTGCGAACTACGCGCAACCGGTATGCCCCTTGGCCTCATGCCAGGTATGTGCTACGAGGAAAACGAAACAACTATCTCCCCCGACGAAAGCATCCTCTTCTACAGCGACGGCCTCGTCGAAGCCCACAACCCAAACCGAGAAATGTTCGGCTTCGACCATCTACAAGAACTGCTCAGCCAGCACTCAGGAGGAACCCCGCTCATCGACTTCCTCCTCAGCCAATTGACCGCCTTCACCGGCCCCAACTGGGAGCAAGAAGACGACGTAACGATAGTGGCCCTTCATCGAAATGATGACATCTCAACAATCAATGCATCTTGAGCAATGATTGCGATTTACGCCGATATGGTTTATAGTTACAACAAACCAGACTTTAATTGAGAAAGAGATACTCATGAGTGAAGTAGAGCACGAAGATCAGCCATCACAAGGCATCCCGCTTCCCATCATACGAGAAGCTCATATGAACGATCTTGATGCTCTCACACTCTCAGAAATCGACGATGATTGGACAGAAGAAGAATTGGAATGGGATACCTTATTCGCCCAACCTCATGTGCAAGCAGGTTTAGCGCGACTTGAGGAAGAAGCAATGCGGCAATTTCATGAGGGCAAATGGGTAGAAGGCGGCTTTGCGGTTGAGTGAAAAGCATACACAGGTGGCAGAGCGATGACAGCAGAACCAACACAACCCATCGAACTCTTCTACTCCTACGCCCACGAAGACGAACGCCTGCGCAACGAACTCGAAAAACACCTATCCCTCATGAAGCGCCAGAGACTTATCTCCCAATGGCACGACCGCAATATCGGCGCGGGAACCGAATGGGCAAACGAAATCAACACCCGCCTCAACACCGCCCGCATCATCCTCCTGCTCATCAGCCCCGACTTCATCGCCTCCGACTACTGCTACAGCATCGAAATGACCCGTGCCCTGGAAAGACACCAGGCCGGAGAAGCCCGCGTCATCCCCATCATCCTCCGTCCAACCGACCTGAAAAATTCACCATTCAGCAAACTCCAGGCCTTACCAAAAGACGCCAAACCGATCACAAGATGGAAAGATCGCGATGAGGCATTTCTAAACGTTGCCGAAGGCATCCGCAAAGCCATCTCAGACCTGACCGCCACCTCTTCAGCCACTCAATCCTCCCCCCAACTCTGGAACATCCCCTATCGTCGAAACCCCTTCTTCACAGGCCGCGAAGACATCCTCACCACCCTCCACAACCAATTGCAAACAGGCAAACCCGCAGCTTTGACTCAGCCGCAAGCCATCAATGGTCTTGGTGGTATCGGCAAAACCCAGACCGCCGTAGAGTACGCCTATCGCCACCGAGACGAATATCACCCCATCCTCTGGGCAACAGCAGCCACCCGCGAGTCACTCATCGCCGACTTCGTGAAGATAGCAACGTTATTGAACCTGCCTGAGCAAAACGCCCAGAAGCAAGACAGAGCAGTTGCCGCCGTCAAACACTGGTTATCAAGCAACAAAGACTGGCTACTCATCCTCGACAATGCTGACGACCTGGAAATGGCCTCTGACTTCTTGCCCATAGAATATACTGGCCATATACTGCTCACCACACGTGCTCAGTTCACAGGAACGATTGCCAATGGCATTGACCTGGAGAAGATGGACTTAGCAGAAGGAACCCTCCTGTTATTGAGGCGAGCCAGAGTACTTGCCAAGGATGCTCAACTCGATCAAGTCAATAGTGAAGAACGAGCCACAGCCGAAGCTATCGTGAAAGTGCTGGATGGCCTTCCATTGGCGCTCGACCAGGCAGGGGCTTACATCGAGGAAACCCAATGCGGATTGGCTGGGTACCTCGAACTCTACCGTACACGCCGCGACTGAACTCCTAAAGCGCCGCAGCAGACTACGCACCGACCATCCCGAACCCGTCGCCACCACCTGGTCATTGTCGTTTCAGCAAGTCGAGCAAGCCAACTCCGCTGCCGCCGATCTATTGCTCCTATGCGCATTCCTCGATCCCGATGCCATTCCTGAAGAGATCATTACTGAAGGGGCATCTGAACTTGGTCCCACACTTGGTCCAGTAGCAGCCGATCCTTATAAGCTAAATGAAGCGATTGAAGAACTGCGCAGGTTCTCGCTGATCCGGCGTAATCCTGGCGCAAAGCTTCTCAACATCCATCGTTTAGTCCAGGCGGTTATCAGAGATGGCATGGACGCAGACACCCAACAAATCTGGGCAGAACGAACCGTACGAGCCGTCAACCAAGTTTTTCCCGAAGTCAAAGTAGAAACTTGGCCGCAATGCCTACGCTGCTTGCCACATGCACTGGCATGCGCAACACTTATCGAGCAGTACGAATTCACTTTCACAGAAGCAGCAAAGCTGCTTGATAAAGCCGCATCTTACTTGGACGATCATGCTCAGTTCTCGCAAGCTGAATCACTCTACAAGCAAGCCCTGGCCATTAAAGAAAAAGTACTCGGTTCAGAGCATGCTGATACCGGTGTCAGTCTTAATAACCTGGCACGCTGCTACATGAATCAGGGTCAGTACGCTCAAGCTGAACCTTTATACCAGCGTGCCTTGGCTATCAACGAGAAAGCCCTCTCTCCTGACCACCTGAAACTGCCATTACCCTCAATAATCTGGCAAACCTCTACAAGGATCAGGGGCAGTATGCACAAGCTGAACCTCTTTACCTAGCGTGCTCTGACTATCAAAGAGAAAACTCTCTCGCCTGATCATCCTTCCATTGCTTTCATTCTGGATAACCTGGCACAACTCTACCATACTCAGGGGCAGTACGCACAAGCTGAACCTTTATACCAGCGTGCCCTCTCTATTAGAGAGAAATCGCTTGGTCTTGACCACCCTCGATACCGGCATCACCTTTAATAATTTGGCATGTCTCTATCACGGATCAGGATCAGTACGCTCAAGCCGAACCACTCTATCTTGCGTGCCTTGACCATCTATGAGAATGCCCTCCCACCTGACCACCCCGAGATCGCTACTACTCTCGATAACCTAGCACAACTCTACTCTAAACAAGGGCAGAATGCACAAGCTAAATCCCTCTTTCAACGAGCACTGGCGATCAAAGAGAAATCATTTCCTCCTGATCATCCAGAAATCGCCATCACCCTGTTTAACCTAGCAGCACTTTCAAAGAGGAAGATCAGTACGAGCAAGCTGAACCTCTTTACCAACGTGCGCTTGCTATCATGAGAAAGTGTTCGGTCCGCAGCATAAGGAAGTCGTCACAGTCCCGAAGGCCTATGCCGATTTACTCCGCAAAATGAACCGAACAGAGGAAGCTGCTCAAGCTAGAAGCTCGTGCCAAAGCAATCCGAGCCAAATCTTCTTCCTAGAAGTCCTCGCAAATATAAGGAGCAACAAACCATGCCAGACCCAGTCACTGAATTCTACGACTCCTTATCTCCTCACTATCACCTTATCTTCGCCCACTGGCAAGATGCCGTCATTCACCACGGCGAAATCCTGGATAAGCTGATTAGAACTCACATCAACGTTTCTTCTACCACTTCCTTGCTGGATTGTTCATGTGGCATCGGTACTCAGGCTATTGGTCTTGCTTTGAGGAGGTATAGGGTACATGTAAGCGACATCAGTGCGAAGGCTGTTGAACGGGCGAAAAAAGAGGCGCAGGCGCTCAATGCCCTGGTAACGTTTAGCGTTGCAGATTTTCGTTATCTGGATAAGCAAATAGCAGGTACATATTTGGGTCTTGGGATGGGTGATGGTGACATGCTTGCTGGTGTGGCGCTTCTTCTTGCCAGAATAGTGCTCTTTCTGCTTCCTCTCCTCTTTGGGACGGCGGATGGGCCTCTCCGTTCCATCGGTCAGCACTCCCAGTTCCTGGAGTTCGGGAAACTCCTTAATGATCTCTTCCAACGAGCGGCCTTTCGCTAGTTTGGGGCGCATGTGATTTTGCCCTAAGGCTGCCTCCAAAACCGGCAGCAGAATCCCTACCCATTTACAGGCCTTACTCTCCGCCATCCCAAAGAACATCCCTTGGATGAAGAGCAATGGGTAGATCCTCGTATACACCAGGATAAACAGCAGTTTATCTGCCACTTCGGGGAGTGCTCCTTTTTGTCCGCCTCCCGCCGCACGGTGGCGATCTGGGGCTTTCACACGCGGCTGGATCACCAGTTGATCGTATTGGCTGGAGAATGACTCCAAGAGTGTCTCGAACTCCTTCACCGTCAGTCAGCTACGGTTGTTCTTTCATGTGATAATTCCCTACCACATCTGTTAACCAATGACGATATTCTAATGGCTATAAGAAGTATGAATGCAAAGCTAGAAAAAGATGGGCTGCTGCTAATCAGCATTCGCGATTATGATCAGATTGTTCGGGAAAAGCTGCGTGTTGATTTGCCGCGTATTTTTGATAGCGATGAGGGAAGGCGCATTACTTTTCAAGTGTGGGACTGGGATGCCAGCGGTATAACCTATATCGTTCACCACTTCATTATCAAGCAAGCTGGTACTGCATGGGAGACGCTTTATCATCAGACGCATTATAGAGCGCTGCACCAAGGTGAACTTACACATTTTCTAGAGGAGGCAGGATTCAATGATATTCGGTGGCACATGCCCCATGAGTACGGAGTTTTTTCAGCCGGTTGTGACTGCCAGGAAGCGGTAGTGTATCCTGGGAGGGCGACCAAGGGCTGACACAGGTAGGTATTTTGAAAGGACGTTCTAGAAATGTAGAGGCAGGGGCAGTTGGGAGCAGAGGTGGGGCCCCTTGCGGATGCCTTGCATGCTCCACTGTCCTGGTCCTGTCGTAAAATAACCTACCTGTGTCAGCCCTTTGTGGGTACCTTCGGCCTCCTCCATGCGGCGAAAACAAGTGAAACATCGGAAACAACTGAAACATTAGATACAAGTGATACATTAACTCAGGGTTCTACCGTTCTCTATCTGGCAAACGATAGCTCTAAGAATCATCCCTCCTGTGCTGCCAACCTCAACGCCTCAGCCATCGTCGGATACGCTATAATCGTTGAAGCCAGCTCCGCAACAGGCACATTAGCATGCATAGCAAAAGTAATCGTAGCCAGTAACTCATCCGCACGAGCGCCAAGAATATGTCCGCCGAGAATCATTCCCTTTGGATCTACCAGCAATTTGACCAGTCCCTCAGTTTCTCCCAACGTAATGGCTCGTTCATTCTCGCTGAACGAAGACTTCGCAACATGATACTCAACGCCATCTTCACGCAATTCGTCTTCCGTTTTGCCGACATGCGCCAGAGGAGGGTGTGTGAAGGTTACCCAGGGAATGACGCGACCATCGAAAGGCTTTGGCTCTTTGGCAAAGGCATTGTGAGCAACCAGCTTCCCCTGTTCGGACGCAACATGAGTGAACTGTAGACCACCCGTTACATCGCCCGCTGCCCAGATATGCGACACATTCGTACGCAATGTGGCATCTACAGGAATACCCTTTTTCCCTCTCTGCACACCGGCGGCTTCCAGGTTGAGCGAGTCAAGCGATGGACTGCGACCGACCGCCATCAGCACTTCATCGACAACTAGTTGCTCCTCCTCACGTTCGCCACATTTGACGGTCAACCGCTTGCCGTCATCATCATACTGTACGCGTTTTAGTTCAGCATTAGTTTCCAGTCGAATACCTTGATCGGTCAGTAATTGACAGAGGCGCTCGGCCAGTTCGCGATCTTCCGTCTCAAGTATATTTGTGCTGCGCTCCAGCACAGTAATTTCAACGCCGAAACGCGAAAACATTTGAGCGAACTCGATACCAATAGCGCCCCCACCTATAACAGCCAGGCGACGAGGAAGCTTCGGTAGCGATACCGCCTGCACATTCGTAATGAAGCCTGCCTCTTTCAGCCCTTCGACCGGCGGCACAGTCGTCTCAAGTCCAACAGCTATCAGAATATGTTCAGCAGTGATCGTTTGGCCTGAAACAGAGACTTCATGCGGCGAAACAAATCGAGCTTCCCCATGCAACAGGTCAACACCTTCATCGACAAGCTTCGCTTGAGCCTCTTCAAGTGTACCGCCTCGCAGACGATTGATTACTTGCTGAACCTCATCCATCACAGCCTGCCAATCAAATGTTGCCTGTGGTATGCGTAAACCAAACCGCTTCGCATGCTGGGCCGAATAAAGCAGTTGCGCAATATGGATCATTGTCTTGGTTGGATCACAACCATAGTTGAGGCAGGTACCGCCAAGGAGGTTTCGTTCTACCAGTCCTACACGCATCTTCTGCTTTTCAACCGCCGATACTGCTGCACTTCCAGCGGCTCCTGCTCCGATGACCAATAAATCATATGCCTGGTGAGCCATCTATTCCTCCTGTACTTGCTCGAGCAGTCCTCGCTCGGTCACTATATCGACCGAAAGCGTCTTGTAGCCAACTTCGTCAAACAGAACAACCATCTTATCATCTTCGTAGCGCAGCACTATTCCCTCACCCCAGGTCTTGTGGTGCACGCGGCTGTTCAGTGTAAATGGCCGATTCTCCTCGCCTTCATCCCCACTGGAAGCAGTGAAACCGGCATCACAGTTATCGCAGAACCCACAAGGTCCTTCAAACTCTTCACCGAAGTAATTGAGTAGATATTCGCGTCGGCAACCAAGCAATTCAGCATACCCTCGGATCATTTCAATACGCGAGCGCACGAATTGGCGGCGACTCTCATTCATTTCTGCCACCTCTTGCGCCGTTTCCTCCAGATCGAGAGGTTGCTCGTGAGGGATTACCTCTCCTGATGGAAGCACCTCGATCACATTCAATTCCTCCAGGCGGCTGAGGATTTGCGTCAGTTTTGTCTGCGAAATATCCAGTTCCTCCCGCAGTTCCGCCGGACTCAGTGGGTCTCCATGCTCGTGAATCACCCTTGCAACCAGTTCCGCCTGGTCCGCCTCAACTTTGCCACTGCTGGCTAGAAAATGTCGGACACCGAGGTCTTGCGAGCGATAGAACAGAATTGCTTCTGCCTTCTCTCCATCACGTCCCGCGCGTCCGATCTCCTGATAGTAAGAGTCAACAGAATCGCTGATATCGTAGTGGTAGACAAAGCGCACATTCTCTTTATTGACTCCCATACCAAAAGCGGTTGTCGCAACGATGACCTCAACCTTATCATTCATAAACGCTTCTTGTGTCTGCTCCCGATCTCGTGCCTTCATACCCGCATGGTAAAAAACCGCCTTCACGCCTCGTTCGTTAAGCGCTTCGGCAACGTCTTCGGCGTGTTTGCGAGTTGCAACATAGACGATACCTGGCTTCTCTGCCTCAGCAACGCGCTCTACCAGGGCGCGTTTCTTTTCAGATTCGCTCTGGAAGGTCTCAACGCCCAGCCAGATATTAGGGCGGTTAAATCCTCGGACCACCATGCGGGGGTTCTGCATATCCAGGCGTTCCAAGATTTCTTCACGCACAGGCTGCGAGGCGGTGGCTGTTAATGCAAGCACTCTTGGATGTCCAAGGGCCTCAATCACGGCACCAAGCCGCAGATACTCAGGACGAAAATCGTGTCCCCACTCGCTGATGCAATGCGCCTCGTCAACAACGAAGAGTGAGGGCTTTGCATCTCGCAGGGAATCGAGCGTTTCCTCATTGTTGAACTGTTCGGGGGCAAGGAATAGGAACTCCACGTTACCATTCTTCAGGTCTTCAAATGCCTCCCGAAATTCACTAGCCTTGATAGTAGAATTTACGAGAACGGCTCCGCCCATTTCCTGCTCCTCAATGGCCTCAACCTGGTCGCGCTGCAAGGCAATTAGGGGAGAAACGACGATTGTTGAACCGGAGATTAAAAGTGCAGCCGCCTGGTAGATCATCGATTTGCCCGAACCGGTTGGCATGACTGCCAACGTATCATGGCCGTCTAGCAGGGCCTGGATTGCCGCTTCCTGGCCAGGGCGCAGGCTCTCATAGCCTAGCTTCTCCTGGGCAAGTTCATATAAGCGGTGCATTTCTTTTCGTTTTGTTTTCATGCGTTGCCCGTACTAGTCAGTGGATAATTGGTGAAGGAATGCCAGGACAATTGCCTCGTCCGCTCGCCGACCATTCTCTAACTTTGCCACCTCTTTTTCAGAATGTTGTTTCAGGAAGTTGAGCAGCGAGCCATTCAAATAGGCATCGATCACTCCTGGATGCACATAGCACTTACGGCAAATAGCGGGTGTATTGCCAAGTTTCCCTGCCGCTGCTTTGATCGCTTGTACAACATTCTTCTTGCCCTGCGTCTCTGATTCGAAAGGTCCCACTTCCTCCAGAGTGCGAGTCGCAACGACAGTGCCGCCCCAGGTGCGGAAATCCTTCGCTGTAAAGTCTTGATGCGTAATCTCCCGCAAGTAATCATTCACATCACTTGACTCAATCGTGCGCGGCACTCCATCATCGTCGTAATACTGGAAGAGTTCATGGCCTGGAAGTTCCTGGCAGCGTTTCACAATCCTGGCAAGCTGACGATCTTTGATATCGATGACATGTTCTTTGCCGCTCTTGCCACGAAAATGGAATTGCACCTTAGAACCGGAAACATCGACATGGTCGCTGCGCAGTGTAGTTAAGCCATAGGAGTCGTTCTCGCGTGCATACTCTTCGTTACCGACGCGAATGAGTGTCGCATCAAGCAGTTGCACGACGGTTGCAAGTACCTTTTCATACGGTAAACCCGGCAGTGAGAGATCCTTAGAGGTGCGCTCACGGATGAGCGGCAGGGCCTCTCCAAAGGCAATAATATGGTCGTATTTTGTCGCGTCTCGCACTTCGCGCCAACGGGGATGATAACGATATTGCTTACGTCCCTTCGCATCGCGCCCGGTCGCCTGGATGTGACCATTTTTCTTGGGACAGATCCAGACATTAGTCCATGCTGGTGGAATACCTAGCGATTTGATACGTTCTAGCTCCTTGGGATCGCGAATGGGTTTCCTATCGAGACCAATATAGCTGAAGTGCCGCCCGGCACGTTTGCGTCGAATACCCGGTGAGGTATCGGTAACGTAACGCAGACCCGCAGCCTTCGCTGCCTCAATTGGATCGCTGGCATCACAAACCTCTATCTCCCCTAATCCCTGCTGACTTTGCTGCGAAGTAGACGCTGAAGACACGTAATTCCTCCTGTCATGTAGAAAATCGCTTGACAAGCTCTTCCACTAGTAGGAAATACGTCTCAAAGAAGGCCTGTCATCATCTATCACGTTTGCTAGAAAGGAGTGGATACGTTTCATATCTTACCCACTAACCTGATGTCCCCTATGAGCATCTCTCTCCGCGGCACTTTTTTTGAAGAAACTTCTTACAGAAAAGGTCGCTAATGTTTCATAAGTATACCAGGACTCTTTTTGAGTCCAAAGGCGTAGAGGTTACCATCAAAGTTGCCTATGTAGAGAACACCATGCGAGATAGAAGCAGCGCCCCAGAAAAGCGAATAGCTACTGGGATCATTATAACTGAAGAGGGTTTTACCGGTAGCAGCACTGAATATATCAAACTCAGAACCTTGTTCAACCACTACAATGCCGGGTACCGTTGTAACAGGTGCGAGCACTGCTCCATTCACCAGGCAACGTTGCCAGATAAATGCACCCGTAGCCGGATTGAGTGCGCGTACACTACCCGGGCAATAGTTACCATTAATGTAGGTGTTACCACCGGCCGCATAAAGCTGGCTCCCATCCCACGCAGCAGGTGAGATACTACCATCTCCACAGTTTGGACAGCTTCCTCCAACGGCTATATGGTCTTCCCATACTGGACCATCACTAATAGCGCCTTGAATAAAAGCATAAAAGATGCCATTTTTATGCGCAACTCCCACCATAGGAGTCGTAATACCTCCAATTTTCGCCGTAAAAAGTGTCGGTGTGGCTCCAAAATCGGCATCAATAACCCACTGATAGCGTGGCACCTGCCAGGAGCTTACAAGGGAGAGATCTGCTGCACGAAATTCAATAAGTGAGGTCGCAAAAGGCTCTTTCGTGTTACATCTATCAGGGTTAGCGGTGGCAATGAAAAGTTCTCCAGTGCTAGTATTTATGGTTGGTGAGCTCCACACGGTAGCGCCAGCACAACCATTGGGTACAAAAGTTATTACATTCTGAAATGCGCCTGTTGAAGCATTCATCTGGAAAAGCTGCCCGGCAACTTCTGGGCAATCACCGAAGGATGAAATGCCAACATAGACACTTCCCCTATAAAATGCTGGCGAACTCCAGATGAAATGGCTGGGTGAATCACCTAATGAAACGCTCCAGATCACTTTTCCATTCGCAGCATTCAATGCATAAAAATGGGCATTACCACCACCCACAAAAACTACAGGAGTGGTTGTGCCACGGATGGTTACAGAGGTAACTACCGGTGTACTAGCCACACCAGCCGATGAAGGATCGCAGTCCCCATCGGTTGTGGTACCCAAGTTGGTTGCCCAGACCTGATTGCCATTCACATCCGTAGCATGCTCCAACCCATCCCATGAACCCCAATAAATCAGTCCATTAGCCACCACAGGCTGCGAGGAAATAGAGCCTTTTGCATGAGCAGACCAGAAAAGCGTGAGTTTGGAAGCGGTTGATGCATCGATGAGATTCTCGGCGGTATTGGCTCCTTGTCGTTGACTACCCAAATAACTTGTCCAATCACCTGAATCGGCAGTGTTATGCACCGTCAATACCGGTATAGCCTGCGCTGGCACTGTAGGAGTAGGCGTTGCTACTACGGTGGGCTTTACTTTTGAACGTACTGGAGGAGGTGGAGTGCGCAGCCCCTGTGCAGGAGCTGCCGAGGGGCTGATTATTGCAAAAAGCAAGACCAGTAACCCAACGAGCGCTAAAAGATGGCTTCTTTTGTATGGTGATTGCTCCACCTTTTGCTTATCGTCACGCTCCATGCTAGAGCCGTCCTTCCTTCTCTTCACTGCCTGTCTATCTACCTGTTGCATAATGCAATCCTTAATCTAGCTCCTCTGCTGATAAGTCTGTGTGGAGACCCAAGCGCAATTATATACCAATATATGCTCATTCACTTCCATCAGACTTCACCACATAAAGAAAAACGGCTGAATGAGGAGAAATGAGTTGAAATATAGCAAAGCTTTCCCCCCAGAAAGTCTTCTATAGAAAATTATAGAAGACAAATGAAAGACAAAACAGCTTCTTATACACCTCTCTTCTTTCCTATCCTGAGATTGGATCAATTGTTGCAGTTCTCCTCACTAAAACCCACAAACAAATGGAGAGCTTCCAGGATACCAGCCATACAATTACACACGGCTGGAACGCCCTGGAAGCTCGTGCAGATCACCAATCTATGAAAGGATTGGATGACCCGGAAGTGGAGTGAAGCATCGATTCCACACGCCACAAGCCGGTTTCACCAGAACGAACTGGAACTGGCGTTTCCCAACTTACAGGATGCAACACGTTGCTTACACCACGGCCCGACAGCGCGTCGGACACAAGTAATACGTACAGGGCTATTCTTTTGTCGCACAAACGCAATAGCAAGTCGCCAATCTGATGAAGTATCTTTCTTTAACGTTTATATTGACCAATGAGTCATCTAACTGCTATAATATAGGCGGATATCCAAATGAAATTATCTTGAAAAGCACAACTCATACTTTTATTATTGTTGACCTGGCGGTCATGTTTAGCTTTGACCAGGAAACATCGCATCCATTTATCATCAGGAGAAAGTATGCCTAAAATCGTCGATGAACAGATACGAGAAGCAACGCGTCATCGCATTATGCATGATGCAGCAAGCGAGTTCGCTCGCCTGGGATTTGATCAGGCGAATATGACCACGATCGCCGAACATGCAGGCATCGGCAAAGGTACTATTTACCTGTACTTTGAGAATAAACGCGAACTGTTTCTAGCAATGTTGCGCCACATTGCACAGACACAACTGGCTTCCATTCGCACAGCGCTCGCAACTGAAGGGTCATTACAGGAACGATTGGAACGTTTATTTCGTGCCTTTGCACGTCTAGCCAGGGAAGAGAGCGATAACTTCAATGTGTACATGAGCGCACTCTATGGAGTAAACCGCGCATTTCAATCCGAGGCCACCAAACTATTACGTGATTATGTGGCAGTCATAGCATTGATATTGGAAGAAAGCCAGGCCCGCGGCGAGATACGCTGTTCCAATATAGAGGCCACCGCTTTAATGGTACTCTCACTCACCAAATCATATGTGTTATCGGCTCGTGTGTTGGCAGAATCAGAGCAAGAAATCATCCAGCAAGCAGGTAACGTTGCACATCTTATCTTGCACGGTATCGAAGTTTCATAGTATCGATAGAGCATATTTATTTTACTTGAGGAGCTTATCCCATGAAGTCTGCTGCCTTTATCACGTTCTTGCGACGTTTGTTTCATATCCGACGCACACATCGCAGCTTTGAAAGCCCACGCTACTTACTCAAATGGCTACTTATCAGTACCTTGATTGGATTGGTTGCCGGAGGAGGAGCCATCGCTTTCTATGCGGCTATTCATTTCGCCACGCAAATCCTTTTAGGGAGATTGGTTGGTTACTTACCTCCCAATCCAGCAGGCGAAGGAGCGACTGTGGTGATGCCGTTATGGGCAGCCGCTCATCCATGGCTTTTGCCCGTGATTACCACCCTTGGAGGATTAGTCGCGGGAATCATCGTATTTAGTCTGGCACCAGAGGCTGAAGGACATGGTACCGATGCAGCGATAGCGGCCTTCCACCAGGGCAAACCAATCCGCGCCCGCATCCCTCTGATCAAGTTAGTGGCCTCGGCTATTACCATCGGCTCCGGTGGATCCGCCGGACGAGAGGGTCCCGCAGCACAAATCAGTGCAGGCTTTGGCTCACTGTTAGGCAACTTGCTACATTTAAATATACAGGATCGACGCATCGCCATAGCAACAGGTATTGGTGCGGGCATCGGTGCAATCTTCCGCGCACCCCTTGGGGGAGCAATTCTCGCCGCTGAAATCCTCTACAAGCATGACCTTGAGGTCGAAGCCATCATCCCTGCCTTGATGGCCTCTATTATCGGCTATAGTGTCTTCGGCCTCTGGTCGGGCTGGAATCCTATTTTCGATACACATGGCAACCTGGCATTCACTTCCCCACCTCAGTTACTCTACTATGTCGTCCTCGGCATCCTCTGTGGATTAGTTGGACTGCTCTATGCACGCGGATTCTATGGCATAACCCATGTATTTCATCGACTACATCTACCGAACTGGCTCAAGCCAGGTATCGGAGGGCTATGTGTTGGTCTGATTGGATTGGTACTGCCCCAGGCGCTAGGCATGGGATATGGCTGGGTACAAGTGAGCATGGGACCTGGTCTACTAGATCTACCTCTCTGGGTTATCCTTGTGCTGCCTTTTATCAAGATTGTGACGACCGGATTATCCATCGGCTCCGGTGGCTCCGGCGGTATTTTTGGTCCCGGCATGGTAATCGGCGGCATGCTAGGAGCAACCATCTGGCGACTCTGTTATCATGTAGTACCCGGCATTCCCGACACCCCTGCTCCCTTCGTAATCGTCGGCATGATGGCCCTCTTTGGCGGTATTGCCCATGCGCCACTGGCTGTAATGCTCATGGTGGCAGAGATGACGGGTAGCCTTTCGATGCTCGCTCCTGCCATGATTGCCGTTGGCATTTCCTCAATTATAGTTGGAGAAGGAACCATCTACACTAGCCAGGTCGATACACGTGCTGACTCGCCTGCTCATCGACTTCAAATGTCGTTCCCACTGCTTTCAACCCTGGCTGTCCGGCAAGCAATGGTAGGTATCTCCCTGCGTTTCTCACCTCACCAAACCGTGGCAGAAGCAGAGGCGTTGCTCGCCAATCAAGTAGAGAGTGGAGGGCCAGTCCTTGACGAACATGGTAACCTCCTGGGAGTCCTGACCCTTGCCGACATTCAACGCATACCGCTTAACGAGCGTGAAAATCGCCATGCCGGTGATGCAATAAATCGCGAAGTGCTGAAAGTCTATCCCGATGAGACATTGGACGAAGCGCTTGAACAACTCACCAGCCACCGTGTCAGTTGGGCACCAGTTGTGGACGTTGAATCTGCTTCTGGAGGACAACACGTAGAAGGGCTACTTTCGGCATCCGATATCGTCCGAGCCTATCGTGAGACACTCACAAAATCTTCGCGCCGTATGCGCGGCCTGGTTGAAGGAACCGTAATGCTAGAAGTGAAGATCGAACCAGGAATGAGTATTACCGACAAGCCTCTGCGCGACGCCCGCTTGCCACAAGAAAGCCTCGTCGTCTCGATTCGTCGGCAGGGTGAATTGATCTTCCCTCGCGGCAGCGCCATCATCCAACCAGGAGATGTCGTCACCTTCCTGGTAAGCCCCAGCGGAGAAGAACGCCTACAGCAGTACCTCGCTGAGCGAACCAGTGTGGCACAACAGGCTCCGTTTCAAGGGGCTGCTACCTCAGGGAAACAACTATAGGCGATGGGAGTGATCCCATCGCTCCATCACTCAATGTGAAAACTTTTGTTCCCCGTTGAGTTTTATTATACATCGACCCAATCAGGCAGATTTATCCCGAAATAAAGCCGCGTTGATAAGCTTCTCTTTCCACTCCTCAAGAAAATCTGCTCCAGGACAAGTTATCCCCTCAGTAACCTCCCTATGCCCCACAATGCCGCTTTTAGCTACATGAGCATAATATTCTCGAATGACCCTGGCCGTTGCCTCAATTTGAGTAATTGGAGGAGTGCCATTTTCATAATTGCCTGACAAAGCGATACCAACACTTCTCGTATTCACATCCCAGTTTCCAGCATGCCAACCTATATACCTATCTTCCAATAATCTCTCCGCCACTCCATTCGCTCGAATCAGCCAATGGTAGGCAAAAAAGACCATCTCACCATTGCGGAAATGCCCTGACCACATTGGTTCACCGCGAACATGTTTTCCCAAAACATTATCGCTCAGGTACTGGCGCGCATACTGCCTCACCAAACCAATGGCAGAAAGCTTCCCCAGCCTCATATCCGCCGCTTCCTCTGTATGATGAATAACAATCGTATCAACAGGTCTTCTCTCCGAATCAAGATCCGGACCTTCCTCAGCCAGAGGAATAGCCTTGCTTTCAAGCAGTTCTTCCACCAGCTCATAGACCTGATTCCTGAAAGCTTTCAGTTGAGGATTATCATGGACAACCGGGAAAAACAATTGGTCAAGCTTGTCTTCCAATCGGATATACCAGTCAGGAGAATGCAATCTGCTCTCCCAATAGTTTCGCTCAAAACCCAGGTTCATCTCTATCGACATAGTCATTCACAATCCGGCTTTCGCCAGTTCTTCCTTCAACGCACGAAGATTGCGGTTCTGCTCACGCAATGTTGTGATATAGCTCGTCCAAGCCTCACTCTCGCCAAGCTTCTCGTACAATGTTCGCATCTTTTTGAGGTAGTTGGTAGCTGCCTGGTAGTTCTTTCGGTCTCGCAAGGCGATCAGCCGTTCGGCATACTGTCGGTATAGCTCTATTGACTCACGCGGCCGTGTCTCTTCAACAGCTACAGCGACTTCGAAGGCAATGTTACTATATCCATAATACCCATAGCTATCACCGTAGGTATAGCCATAGGCATCCTTCTTAGCCATTCCTTTGAGCAGTTGCAAAGCTGTATCGATTTCATCTTCGTTCAGCGCAATCTGGATCAAGAGCGTAGTGTTCTTAGTCTGCTCCAGGAAAGCAAGCAACTCCGATCGTAGAGTCTCCCAGCGACCAAGTTGCCCCGCAAGATCACGTAGCTCCTCGTAACGTCCGAGATAGGGCTGCGTGCGGAACAACGTTTCGAGCATCTCAAATTCGGCTTCCTTGTTGCCCCTGGCCTGATAGTACTTTCTAAGCCATTCCATAGAGCGCTGGTTGGGTCTCTCTTTGTTACGTTCTCTTACCAGACGCTCGGCTACACTCATCCTGCCCATGCTGAATAAAGAGATCAACCAATCCAAAAAATACCTCATCGCCAACTTGTTGCGTCTCTTTCACAGCTTCCTCAACACGCCCAAGTGCCAACAGCCTATCTACCATGTCAGACGTACGACCGGTCTCACGGCAAATTTCCAGATAAGCTTCATCGTCGAGAGTATCTTTCTCCAGGTCTAGCAAGAACTTACCATACGCCCTGCGCACCGAGCCTGTGGTCTTTTCCTCTTCGTTGTCCAGAGCATCACGAATCCACTCCACAATAGTTTGTCGCTCCAGCGGCGTTGTGTATTTCACGAGCAGATCCGATGTGCTGGTAGCAAAGCCGTGACCTTCGTAGGCATTCAAATCGCGTTCGTAGATATCATAAAGCACCTCAATGATTTTCTCACGCGCTACCCTATCGGTCCGTTCGTCAGCCAAACAATTGCCCAGTGCTTCAATACATTCGCTGACAAACTCCTCTAATCCTTCCTCTTCTGGATAATACCCCTCTTCTTCGTAGTAATTGTCGTACTCTGCTTCCTCATCAAAGTACAGGTGGGATTGATCGAATATCTCCTGCACCAGAGTTTCATAGATCGTTGCCGCTTCGAGATAGTCTCCTTGCTGCACAAGTTTATCCGCAGTCTGTTTCACCGTGAGCAATTCCTGAGCAATGCGCGGCGCATTATGTTGAAATGCATCGGTGACTTGGCGGCGATAAGTAACTGGATTAACAGCAAGAATCCTCTGGGCAGGACGTATCAAGTAGCCATCGGGATGGCGCACCCAAAACTGCCGCATATGCCAGGGATACTCAGTGAGTGGACGCACAATATCTGCCTTAGCCTGCTGAGCCTGTTGATAGACAGCCTCCACATTATCTACAACAAGGACAATCTCGACGCCACTGCCGCGTTGTCCCGGTGGGAGAAGCCGAGAGCGTTCACCTTCCCAGTACGGTGCATCGTCCGCAGCCAGTTGGATAGAAGTGTCTCCGCTAATCAATTCAGCATACTCATCTGCATCACGAGCAGACACGCGAAAACCCAGAACCTTCTCGAACCACTGAATCGATTGCTCGAAGTCGCTCACACAAATCTCTACATAGCTTGTTTTAGCCATTTCTCACCTATCCTTCAAAGAATCCCACTTTTTTGTCAGTCGCTATCTGAAATAAAATGATGAAATTAAACACGTAACATGCTAAAATCTTTGCAGGAGGATTTTTACATGTCCAAAGCTATAGCCATAGTTAGCGGTGGCCTCGATAGTGTCACACTGGCCTATCTCCTGCACGCAGAGGGATATGAATTACACCTGTTGTCCTTTGACTACGGACAACGACACAAGAAAGAGCTGGTCTACGCCGAACGCTGCGCTAACCGACTTAGCGCGGCATTTGACATCATCGATCTCAGTAATATTGGTCGGTTTCTCACAGGTTCGGCCCTTACAGATGCTATTCCCGTTCCAGATGGCCACTATGCCGCCCCCAACATGGCAATCACAGTCGTACCTAATCGTAATGCCATGATGCTCTCAATCGCCTATGCAGTTGCGGTTGCCGAGAAGGCTCAGATTGTTGCTATCGGTGTCCACGCTGGCGACCACTTTATTTATCCCGATTGCCGACCCGAGTTTATTACATCATTTGATACTATGCAACGGCTTGCAGTCGAAGGATTTGGAGACCCGCAACTGAAACTCGAAGCTCCTTTCGTCCATCTCGGCAAGCACCAAATTGTTCAACTGGGTACAGCCCTACACGTTCCCTATGCCGATACCTGGAGTTGCTACAAAGGCGGCGAGAAGCACTGCGGCACATGCGGCACTTGTTTTGAACGCAAAGAAGCTTTCGAGCTTGCCGATGTCCCCGATCCAACGGCTTATGAAGCGATGGAGAGTTTTACCTCTTCTCACGCTTCTGGCAATCTAAATTTGTGAGCCTGCAAGCGCTTGACGAAAGCGGGTCGGCGCAGTTGAGGCTGCACCCAATCACGGAAACGGGCTTGAAACTTCTGGGTCTCTTTGAAATGATCGGCGACATCCCGCAACTCAACCAACAGGCGAAGAGCTTCGTCATAGCCTGAGCCTGAACTGCGCATTACCGCCTCATCGACTTGACGCCAGTAATTTTCCTGGTGATCGTGAATATCTTGTAGATGACGCTCGCGTGCCAATCGCTCCTGCTCCCGCCTCTCGCGTTCCAGTTGGGTTTTAACCGCCTTGCTTTCAGCGAGCAACGTAGCGTAGGTAACCCGTTCACCCGTTGACAGTCTTGCCTGGCTCTTGTCTTGACCCAGTTCGCGCAACTCCCTGACGAACATGCGGCTCAGACCTGGTTCATTTTGAGCTAACCGAACCAGATAATCATATTGGCGATCGAGTGGCAGCAACTTGATCCACGCGGTAACATCAACGTCAGTCGACGGTGCCACCCCTTTGCTATGGCGAGCCGCCGCGACGAGCAGTTCTTGCGGCATCTGCAACAATTCTGTCAGCGAGTGCTGTGCCGCCGTCAGCTTACCAAAAGCGGGCGGAACTGGTGGCACATCTATCTCATAGTCTTCTTCTCCATCCTCGTCCTCTTCTTCGTTTTCGTCATCATCATAACCCTCCATCATGCGTTGAGCAGCCAACCAGACGATATACAGCGCCCGCAGATCGCCTTCCATCAATTCATCGCGAATGGCAATAAGTGACCCGAGATCGTATTCAGTCCACTCGTCTGGTGCCTCCATTTCGCCAAATTGGATATTGAGGATATCATAATCCGGGTACCGGGTGAACGTGATAAAATCTTCGAGATCGTAGCCATCAATGAGATCGGTCGGCAAGATTCCACGTGGAAAACGGAATGCCAATTGGGGCGAGCCCCAGTTGGCCCAATAAAGAAAACCATCGAAGAACTCGTGAAGCACATCGATTGGGTCGTGCTTGAAGTCACCCCAGCTATATTCGATCAGTGCGTGGGTGGCAGACGCTTCAATGTGACTGGAAAGGTCATTGACGGCATCGAGCTGCGCCCGTGTCAGAGGCCGTTCGACCGTCATGAATTCGTACCGCTGGTATTCGCTCATTACTACTATCCTCCATTTTTTCCAAAGAATACCATGTTTGACTTATGGAGACAATGAGTTGACACCATTTTCTTCAGCTATCAGAACAAATACCAGATGAGTGCCTGGATCCAGGAAGCACAAACCAAAGGCATCCTCAACCCAGGCGAAGGCTGTACTATAGCCGTCAGAGAGAAATCAACACCCACGAAGCCTAATCGATGTTAGCAAACAGTAACGAGGAATCCTGTGAGAATTACTCACCCTCCTCGTACTTAAAGGAGACTTCCAATTTCACACGATAGGTCAGCGGTTTCCCTGATTCGATATGCACGTCTTGCTCAACGACGCGAGCGACCCGCAGATCCCGCAACGTCTGTGACGCCCGCTCAATGGAAGCGGCTGCAGCCTTCTCCCACGACTCATTACTGGTCCCTACCAGCGCGATGACTTTGTACACACTTTCTGCCATTTCGTTTTCCTTTCTTAATCTGCGAAAGATATAGCACGTGAACACCTCACCCGCATATTCTACCTCAAATCTTGCAGAAACACGAAAAAAGGAAGTCATACCAGACCGAAGTCTGCTGATCCAATAAGGATTAAGCAAGAGGAAGCGGAACTATCCGCACCTATTGTCCAATATCTTGCCTGACACTCAAGATAAGTTAGACCTTAAGCTGCGGTATCTTCTTTTTTAAGAGCAAATCAAAGTGGAGATGCAGCAATGTAACACTCATTAGCTAATACATGCATACCTGACAAAGCCTCTTCTGTTAGGATCAACTCGCCAGTATCGCATGCACCATCGACGACAATATCGATAGCGCTAACGTAACAGACATCTGTATGCTCGATCTCCAACGCAACTTCTCCACAAACGGGACAGATCACATACGTTGCTGGCTCGCCGCTCTCGAAACGATACAGGCATTCAAGACATAGATACTTTGCTGGAAGCCACTGGATCGTGAGAGATGCATCAGCAATTGGTGTCCCTGCTGTTAGCGCTTCAAAATATCGATAGGCAACGTCCGCTGTAAACTGTCTTGATGCACCCAGAACTAGTTGCACATTCGTCACACGGGATCCATGAGCCTGCCGCATGCATTCTAGTACAGTACATACTATGCCTTTCATCGCTGTTACTTCTTGCATGACTACTCTCCTTCTACGAGGTCTTTCAGTGAAAACACAACTAATCCTACTCATCAATGTTGCGGCTCACCGCATCGGCAACCGCTTCCGAAAGCTCTCAGTCCAGTTTCAGCAACTATGGTGGCATCCTCAGTACAAACAAATAGTTCGGTACCATGCTACGCTGCCTCGTACGGCAAGTTGGCTAAATCCATAGAAAAAGAGTATCCGATAGGTGTATCTTTCCTATCACAGCAAGTGCCCCTTCTCTCACATTTGCATCACAACTGGTACAAGTAATCTTCTATGGATCGCGTAAATTCGTCATCTGTAATGCAGGCGAAGGTGATCCAGGCGCTTTTATAGATCGCAGTGTGCTGGAAAGCATGGCAATAGCTGTCTATGCGGCTGGCGCAAGTGAAGGTTACATCCATGTTCGCGCGGAATATCCTCTTGCAGTCAAGCGATTGCACAATGCCATCTGCTAGGCAGAGCAGGCAAAACTGTTAGGCAATGGCATTCTGGGAACTGCCTTTAACCTCAATCTACACATTCGCTTAGGCGCTGGCGCATTTGTTTGCGATGAAAAAACTGCGCTGATTGCCAGTATCAATCCCACGCGCTCAGCTTTTTCCACTTATCCGTCCCCGATTGCTGTTGGGTATAGATGCAAACCCGGCAAAGCGGACAACTAGCAACATTGGTTACTATGACTGGCGCAAATTTCAGCATCGGCGAACAACTCTCATCGGTCGTTGCCAGCAAGATTCCTTTTGTTAGTGCGGCTGTACGCAGTTATGTATCACTAACCTCTGATGAATCGAAAGCGCAAGTAGATCTTTATCGCCCATCATGACTTGATCCTAAGCAGAGCAAACTACTGATCTGATCGAAACAGTCGTTAACCGATTTGGCCACATTGATGTGCTAGTTAATAATGCTGGCAAGAATGTTGATCGCTCAATGAAGAATCTCAGCATAGAGGACTGGGATCATGTGATCAAGTCAGACTTGAGCAGTTACTTCTACACTGTGAAAGCCGCACTGCCCTACTTCATGCAACAGAAAAGTGGTAAAATCATCAATATCAGCTCGATGAATGGCCAGACTATCTACATGGGCGATGCGCGATAGCGATAGGTGGAGGAGCTGAAGTTATGAGTCGAAGCCCCTACTGGATTCCGAGCGCACGCTGGGGTCAGCGCATAGGCGATGGCAAGATGGTTGACGCCATGGTAGGAGCGCTCAGTGATCCCTTTGACGATTGTCATATGTTTTGCCGTTGACGGCAACGAGACACCTTGCAACGTTACGGAAGAAAGAAACGACTATGAGCACAGAATCTGAAAAGCCACAATCTGAAGAAACACGCTCTGCCGGGTCCGCGCCATTCGATCCCTTTGAAGCGTGGCGTACCGCACGCGATGCTAGCATGGAAAGCTTGCGCTCTCTGCGTGATGCCGGCATGGAAAGCTGGTCCAAAATGATGATCGACTTCGTTCATTCGGAGGCTTACAGCCAGGCAACCGCGCAATGGTTGAATACGTACCTGACGGTATCACACCCATTTCAGCAAGCGCTTGAAAAGACGATGACCCAGGCGCTGACTGGACTGAATATGCCGACCCGCGCTGACGTGATCAGCCTGGCGACGCGACTGACGAATATCGAGATGCGTTTGGACGATCTGGATGCTACCCTCAACGACGTTCAACATGCTCTAGAGGCGCTCTCTGCATTCAAAGATGCAACGGCTACACATGCAAGCGACTCTGAGAGTGCCAGTGCTTCCAACAATACCCATGCGTCCACTGCCTCCCAGAGGGAACGGAAAAAGACCTCTTCTTCCCAGTCGGGCGGAAACCAAGGAAAAGCAAAGGAGACCCACTAATGTCACCTCCCTCCTTACCTGGAGTCCCACCCGAACTTGAGAGCGAGTTGAAGCGGATCGAAGAGAACGCGCGTACCTTGGTACGCGTCAGCACAACGCGCGCCAATGTGGCCCAGACGCCTAAAGAGGTGATCTGGACGCTCAACAAGGCCAAACTCTACCGCTACATTCCTGTGGTGCCAGCCGAGCAGCGCCACAAGATACCGCTGTTGCTGGTGTTTGCACTGATGAACCGACCCTACATCCTGGATCTACGAGCAGGCCATAGTTTCGTAGAGTACATGCTCAAAGAGGGCTATGATGTGTATCTGCTGGACTGGGGCGCGCCTGGGCCAGAAGATACCGACCTGAAGTTCGATGATTATGTGCTGGACTATCTGACCCGCGCCATCCGCAAAGTGAAAGCGGTTTCTGGTTCCGAGCAGTTTAGTATACTGGGCTGGTGCATTGGGGCCATTCTCTCGACGATCTATGCCGCCTTGCGACCCGACGATGGCTTGAAAAATCTCTTGCTCTTGACGGCACCATTGGATTTCAGCGATAAGCAGGCGGGCGGGTTTGTGCGTTGGGTCAACGATGCCGCCTTTGATCCCGATAGGATCATCAACGCCTTGGGCAACATGCCAGGGGAATTGATTGACTATGGGGCGAAAGCGCTCAAGCCGGTCGAGAACTATATCGGTTCCTATCTGACGTTGTGGGATAACCTGGATAATCCCAAGGTGGTGGAGTCGTGGCATGCGATGAATACCTGGGTCACTGATCTCATTCCCATGGCCGGAGCTACCTACCGGCAGCTCATCAAAGACTTCTATCAGGAGAATCGACTGATCCAGGGGAAATTGATCATTCGCGGCGAGCGGGTGGATTTGAGTCGCATCCACGCGAACCTGCTCAATGTGATTGCCCTGGCCGATCATATCTCGCCGGTCTGTCAATCGGAGAGCATTATGACGAAGGTCAGCAGTCAGGATCAGTTGATGTTAAAGGTGAAGGGAGGCCATATTGGGATGATGGCTGGCAGCGGTGCGCAGAAGTTTACCTGGCCGCATATCAACGAATGGCTGGCGGCCCGCTCGGAGTGAGTAGGATGGGATCTGTTCCCATCCGTATTGTAGCGGCAGCCTTTTTAGCCGTCTGTGATGTATTAAGTACGCATATGAAGTGAAAAGACAAGCAGTGACACAAGGAGGTATTTTCATGGATTTGATCAGCCCAATAGTGCGTCGTTGGATAGAAGAGGCTCAAGAGGACCCTGATACCTTCTGGGGACGAGCTGCCGAGCAACTGCCCTGGCTACGGCCATGGGATCGTGTATTTGAGTGGACACCTCCCACCTTCCGCTGGTTCGTCGGTGGCCAAACGAATCTAGCGTACAATGCCCTCGACTACCATGTCAAACGCGGCTGGGGAGGACACACCGCATTAGTCTATCTCAACGAACGTGGAGAGCGACGTGTATTCACGTATGCTCAACTGCTGCATGAGGTGGAGCGCATCGCAGCCGCTCTCCGTGGTATGGGCATCCAGAAAGGTGACCGTATCACGATTTACCTGCCGACCTTCCCCGAGGCGATCATGCTGATGCTAGCTGCTGTTCGCGTTGGCGCGATGCATATTGTCGTCTTTGCCGGCTTTGGTGGCAGAGCCCTCGCTGATCGCGTGCAGGCCAGTGGATCGCGCCTGGTCTTCACGGCCGATGTAACCTATCGCAAAGGGAAGGACACGCAACTCAAAGAGATCGTGGATTCTGCCTTGGAGCTTGACCCAGGCGAAGTCGAACACGTGATTGTGCTTCAACGCACTGCAGCACCCCTCTCAATGCAGCCGGGACGCGATATCAGTTGGGATGAGTTCCTCAGTCGTGGGAAAGGCCAGGATGGAACCTACGTGCCAATGGAGTCGAATGAGCCAGCCTATATCCTGGCAACGTCGGGCACGACGGCCAAACCCAAACTCGCCATTCATACGCACGGTGGCTACCAGGTGCACATCAATAGCATGGCGAAGTGGGTCTTTGGTTTGAAGCCGACCGATGTGTGGTGGTCTACCTCAGACATCGGCTGGGTGGTCGGCCACAGTTATATCGTCTATGCTCCACTCATTGTGGGGGCGACAACCTTGGCCTACGAGGGGGCACTGGATTATCCCAGTCCTGCCGTGTTCTGGCAGGTGATCGAGGAGTTCGGCGTGACGAGCGTGTTCACGTCGCCGACTGCCGTGCGATTGTTAATGAAGTATGGCGAAGAGTCGGCTCGCTCCTCTGACCTGTCCTCGCTCGAACGTGTCTTCTGTGCGGGCGAGGTGTTGAATGCGCCGGCATGGCAATGGCTGCAGCAGACCGTGTTGCACAACCGCATCCCCGTAATCGACCATATGTGGCAGACCGAAACCGGCGGTCCCGTCTTTGGCAATCCCTATGGCCTGGGAATGCTACCGATCAAACCAGGGTCGGCTACAATTCCACTCCCAGGTATCGAGGCCCAGGTGGTGACGCCAGGGACTGGGGAGCCGGTCCCGCCGAACGAAAAGGGCATTATGGTCATCAAGCGGCCCTTCCCAGGCCTGATACCCGCACTCTGGGGCGAGCCTGATCGCTATGGCCGCGACTATTGGGGCGTGTTGCCGGGCGTGTACTACACCGGCGACTCGGCGCATATCGATGATGATGGCTATGTCTGGTTTGCTGGCCGTGCGGACGAGATCATCAAGATTGCGGGTCATCGTATCGGCACCATCGAGGTAGAGACTGCGTTCTTGACCCATCCCTCTGTAGCAGAGTCGGGGGTGATCGGGCGACCGGATGAATTGCGCGGCGAGGTGATTGCCGCCTTTGTCGTCCTCAAGCAGGGCCACGAGCCATCGGAAGCATTGCGCAAGGAACTGTTAGAGACCGTACGCAATGAAATGGGGCCGGTGGTCGTCATCGGCGAGCTGAACTTCGTCAATACCTTGCCCAAGACACGGAGTGGCAAGATTATGCGCCGTGTACTGAAAGCAGTGGCTCAGGATCGCGAACCGGGCGACATCTCAACGATTGAGGATGAAGGCTCGGTCGAAGAGGCAAAGGAAGCCTGGCATCATCTCAAGGCGCAAATAAGCAAATAGGCCGGTCCAGGTACTAACACACGAAGACACCTCGCTGATGGGATATCAGTGAGGTGTCTTCGTGTGTTAAACCTTGATTTCTCTTCTCACGTAGTCGTTTATGACGCTCAAAAGCTTTTCCTGAACCTGTTCAATACTGGCGTTGCCATCTACTTCCCGGAGCTTATTCTGCTGTCTATAGTAGTCGAGCAGTTGGACGGTTTGATTGAAGTAGATGACGAGCCGTCTTCGTATCGCTTCACCGACATCGTCTGGGCGCTGGTAAAGCTTACTTCCATCCACGTTACATCGATCAGGCACTATCGAGGGATGAAATTTGAGGTGATATACGTGTTGATTAGCCTGGCAGAAGACTCTGCCAGCAAGCCGCGAAAGTAATTTTTCGCGGGAAACCTTGAGGTGGATTGCGAGATCAATTTGCCGGTTGATCTGCGAAAGCTCTGTATCTAACGCCTGTGCTTGCGCAAGCGTGCGTGGGAAGCCATCCAACAACACACACTGCTCACTTTCAGGTTCTTCAATGTAACGCATCACCATCGGGATGGTGATTTCATCGGGGACCAGTTCGCCCAAGTCAACATACCTGCGAGCCTTAAGGCCAAGCTCTGTCTGCTCTTCGTAGGCTTTGTAGAACAAGTCTCCACTCGCTATATGCCGAAGTGCGCAGATCGGAGAAAGCCTCTCGGCCTGTGTTCCTTTGCCGGCCCCTGGCGGGCCAATTAGGAGAATATCCATGTCTTTCCTCTTTCTCTGCCAATACAGGTGAAAACCTTACTCAAAGTATGTAGTATTGGCCTCACAAGGCGATCACGAATATGCTCTCATTATTACAAAATCATCACAGTTTCTTCAATCCCAGGTAGCTCCATTATGAAATCCTGGAGGGGCGGCTTTATGCTGCCTCTAATTCTCGCATATACTTGACAACTGCTTCGCCACTCAACACGAGTGTACCATGTTGATTAGTGCATTCGGTATGCAGTGTGACAATGCGTTTGTCCTCGCGTAACTCCACTACCTTAACGGTGACAGTAACGGTATCGCCGATATGAATGGGAGCAAGAAACTTCAAGGTTTGACCCAGATAAATGCTGCCGGGTCCAGGAAGTTCATTGCCTAAGACCGCTGAGATCAGCGAACCTATCAGAAAGCCATGTGCAATACGCTTCCCAAAAAAGATCGCTCGGCATATTCAGCATCAAGGTGAATGGGATTGTGGTCACCGCTGACCAGAGCAAAGAGGAGAATATCATCTTCGGTGATGGTGCGAGAGAGGGACGCGTGCGTTCCAACTGAAGGGAGTTTTGCCAAAAATTTCTCGTTAGTACTCATTTGCTGCATTCTTTCACTCATGAACTGAGCATCTTCCATGGCCCATCCCTTCCTTACCCATGTTTCTGCGCAGTTTCGCCGATAGATGCTACATTGCATCTAGATGCATATCGATTGAATATCTTATCAGCATCTAAGTGTACTTTACATCTAGATACTGAGTTTGTCAAGGAAGGTATGATAGAGAAAACGACGCTTGACAGACAGAAACGCCCTGTGATAAAGTGAGCACATCTTTTTCAAAAAGCAAACAGCAAGTATATCACAGCAAGTATATCGATGAAGCAAGGGTGAAGCGTTGACAACTCCTCCAACGAATGTTCATTGTCAGTGTTCTTACTCATCGTACGAATGTATTCGCGCAGCATGTGGCGCACGGCGAGGAGAGAGAGCAGAAATATAATCTCTACCATTCCCACTCTTTTTGGGCACAAATCACATCTTCTTCTCATGAATACAGTTCGTAAACAGACGTGCAGCGTATCTACCGCGCGAAAAAAGCTCGAACTTGTTTGAAAAGGTTCATGCTACTCCTCCATCCGTGAAGGAGTAGGCTAGAATTTTTTTGAAAAGGTAGAACACCTCCATGAACAAGTCAGCAGGTCCTACGAACTCGAACACATCTGTAGGACGCACGTCTCTCGTGCTTCTTCTCGTTATCGCACTTTTGAATACGATAGGTATAACGATCATTGTACCTATTGTTCCGTTTCTCACGCTACGGTACCTGGCTCATCCGAATAATCTCGCAGCTATTGTGGGATGGCTGTTCGCAGCCTATGGGATCTGCCAGTTGATCGCCGCGCCAGGTTTAGGCGTTCTGAGCGACCGTTTTGGGCGACGCCCCATTCTCTTCATCTGTCTCCTTGGTTCCGCGGTAGGCTATCTCATCTTGGGCCTTGGCGGTGCGCTCTGGTTGCTCTTCCTCGGACGCATCATCGATGGCTTGACAGGCGGCAACATCAGTGTCTTGTTTGGCTATGTCGCTGATATCACGGAACCAAAGGACCGTGGCAAGTACTTCGGCATGCTAGGTGCTGCGGCAGGTGTCGGTTCTCTCATTGGCCCCGCTGTTGGTGGACTGCTGGCAACGATCAACTACAGTGCACCATTTCTTGCCGCTGCTGGCCTTCTCCTGCTTACGCTCGTCTGTGGGTACTTCTTGTTGCCAGAGAGTTTGGAGAAAGAGTACCGCATCACCTCGATTGCTGTGAGCGAACTCAATCCCTTGAAACAACTGGTGTCCATGTTTCGTTGGGCAAATTTGCGCTGGTTACTGCTGGCTTGGTTCTTCTATGCTTTCCCAGTGGGCATGTTGCAGGCGACGGTCACCGTCTTGATGAAAGACAACCTTGGCTTCAATGTCACGCAGGCCAGTCTCGTGGTCACCGTGCTCGGCGCGGTAGACATTCTCGTCCAGGGTGTGCTGGTTAGCTGGTTGCTTACAATGCTGGGAAACATCCGGCTCGGTCTCATAGCCTTAGTGCTGGTCGGCATCAGCTACCTTGTGCTTGGTTCCATCGCGTTTCTCGCCACACCAATTCTCTTACTTGTCGGTATTATACTCTTCGCAGGTTCAGGTAGCCTTGTCGAAAATGCTCTGCGAGGTCTCATTTCTGAAACGGTTGGACGGCGCGAACAAGGTCGTGTGAGTGGAGCGACGCAATCGTTGCAATCGCTTGGATGGGTTATCGGACCACTTATTGGCGGTTTCATGTACACAGCGTGGGGGCATTTTCAAGTATATGCCTCAGCTTCGTTCATTATTGTCCTCGCCATTGTCTGTGTATGGATCGCTCTTCCGCGCCTACAGAGGTACGAGGCGAAAAAGCAAACGCTCGGTGAACAAGAGACCGCATTGCTATCGAATGAAGAGAACTAAAAAAGGTTTTCCTTGTCGCTTGCTTTTGAGGGAGAGGAGAAACACCGCTCTCCCTCTTCCTTCTGTGCCTCCTCATAAACTTCTTAAGGAAATGGAGGAACTCATTGCAAATAACGAACGTTTTTTGAAACTCTTGCCTCCGCTCTCCAATTCATTCATGAACCGGCGCTCGCAGGGGCCTCCCTCACGTTCCCTTATGCCTTAGAAGCCTCAAGCGTTTCCGCCTTAGTCTCACGCGTCTCTTACTCTTCCTGACAGAGTAAGAAAATTTGGCGCGCTTTGCAGGCGATTGAGGAAGCGGCTAACAGTGTGCTGGTCAACGTTTTTACCGAATACGCACAAGCAGGATGTTTCCAGGCTCCATACTTATATCTGGCTCAATCGTCTCGTATTCTTTAAACCCTTGTGACCCAAAAAGCTGGGCAATCAATTTACGATAGCGATGAACAGAATTTTTAATCTCTCTGTATCCCAATGCCAGAATAATCCTATAGCAAAAAGAATCATATCTTCTAAGGCTTTACGCACAGGAGCAGAGAGCAAGAGCTGGCGCAGCGGTGAAATTGATGTTGGCGTAATAGACTTGTGGCGTGGCTCAAAGAGTCGTTAGGTGTAACCGTCACTAACTGGGTCGTCATTACTTCACTTACAATCATATGAGATTTCCTTACTATGCAGAGTATTGGTATCTCAGTGAAGCATTTTTATCCTGAGCCTAGCCTCGGCGTCCATAGTGAAGCATTTTTATCCTGAACGCAACATTGTCATCTTGAGCACAGTGAAGGATTATGCTCCGCCTAGAAAAGATCCTTCGTTGCACTCAGGATGACAATCGAAAAGCTCTCATCCTGAGTGCAACGAAGGATCCTCACTTTGACCCGTATTAGCCGTCAAGCGTGCTGATATCACCGACGGGCTCGCCAAGTTCCCTCGCTCGCACAACGCGCCGCATTATTTTGCCTGAGCGTGTTTTAGGCAGACTAGGTACAAACTCAAGCTCGTCGGGCGTCGCGAGAGCGCCAACAACGGTACGTACGTGCTGCTTCAGTTCCATTGCCAGATTGTCAGAGGCCTCGATGCCGTTTTTGAGGATGACGAACACTTTGATATGTTCCCCTTTTATCGGATCAGGCTTACCGATGGCAGCCGCTTCTGCAACGGCTGGATGACTCACCAGGCTCGATTCGATTTCCATTGAACCGAGTCGATGGCCGCTGACTTTGATTACATCATCCACTCGGCCTTGAACTCTTATATAGCCATCGCTGTCCATAGTAGCAGCATCACCGGCAAAGTAGACGTTCTCAATAGTTTCCCAGTACGTCCGGTAGCGGTCAGGATCGCCAAAGATTGTACGCATCGAAGCCGGCCATGGGTGCCGAATAATGAGAAAACCGCCTTTCCCCTTAGGGACTGTGTTTCCGCTCTTGTCAACGACATCAGCTTCAATCGTCGGTAATGGACGGCTTGCGCTGCCTGGCTTGAGCGGCAGAATAGGCGTCGGACTGATCATAATCATTCCCGTTTCTGTCTGCCACCAGGTATCCATGATCGGAAGCTCACTGCGTCCGATATTCTTGCGATACCACATCCAGGCTTCTGGGTTGATTGGCTCTCCCACTGTTCCGATCAGTCGCAAGCTCGAAAGATCATGTTTGGCTGGCAAGTCCTCACCAAATCGCATCAGGTTGCGAATAGCGGTCGGAGCCGTGTAAAAGATTGTTGCCTTGTACCGCTCAACAATCGACCAGAATCTATCAGCGGCGGGGTAGGTCGGTATGCCCTCAAACAGAATACCCGTTGTCGCATTCATTAGCGGCCCATAAATGATATAACTGTGGCCGGTGACCCAACCTATATCAGCGGTACACCAATAAACATCATCCGGCTTGATATCGAATACGAATTTGGTGGTTGTATATACTCCCACAGCGTAACCACCCTGGACATGTACCACACCCTTTGGTTTGCCCGTACTGCCGCTGGTGTAAAGGATGTAGAGGGGATCCTCGCTATTCACAGGTTCGCAAGGGACAACGGTATCTTCAGGAATATCTGCCAGCAGATCGCGCCAGTAAATATCGCGGCCTTCCTTCATTGACACTTCCATGCCGCCGTGCTGGACTACAACAACCTTTTCGATAGTAGGGGTTTCGGCAACGGCCTCATCGGCAATTTTCTTGAGTTCAATCGCTTTACTGCCACGATGATTGCCATCCGCTGTGATAAGCACCTTGGCCTGACAGTCAATGATGCGATCGCGCAGGGCGCTAGCTGCAAAGCCACCAAATACCACCATATGCACCGCGCCCAGTCGAGCTGTGGCTAATGCAGCCGCCACCAGTTCGGGTATCATCGGCATATAGATTGCTACCCGGTCACCCTTCTTAACACCTAGATTTTGCAGACCTTTTGCCAACCGGTTGGTCATAATGTATAGTTCTTCATAGGTAATGGTGCGGGTCGAACCATCATCACCTTCCCAGTAGTATGCGACTTTGGAACGCGTCGGGGTTTGCATGTGCCGGTCAAGGCAGTTATAGACGATGTTGAACTTGCCACCGTCGAACCACTTGAAGAAAGGTTTCTCATTCCAGGCGAAGGTTGTCTGCCAGGGTTCAAACCAGTGCAGTTCCTTTGCCATGTCTTCCCAGAACTCGTTTCTGTGAGCCAACGACCACCTGTAAAAGTCCTCGTAGTTATCAAAACCCTTGGACTTCATGTAGGCACTGATATTAGCCTTTTCTACAACGTCTTGGCTTGGGGGAAAAATCCGCTCTTCAATCAGGACACTGTCGGTATCCTCAAAACTGAGGCTGGCCATACTAGCTGAGTCTCCTTTCTCACACTGACTAAACAACTGAAGGTAACAACTTGCACCGGTCGCAATACATTTCAAGTATACGACCACAGCGCGACAAACTCCCACCAATGGGAGAAGCATACTCTAATTTTGTCACAAACTTATCACAGTTGTATATATTTACATTCACGAAAATCTCACATAGCATATCAAGGTATTCGGCAGTTCGTTTTGGCCACAGTAACGAGAAACTTCTCCTGGACGATCAAACTTCCTGCAAACGTCTCGTCATTGGTAAGCTATAGTTGCCTTAGACGTTTCAGAAGCCTTTCATGCATCGTCTGCCAATTCTGCCGAGACAGGACTCTAGAAGTCTTATATACTCCCATCGGGTAATTCATAAAAAATTGATATATGGCAAGACTCGCGCTGGGGCCGAGGGGATCAGTATAGGAGCTGGCTGGATTGCCGCCAGACCATGCATGCCCCATACCATCAACTCTCCAGTACTCTTGTAGTTCACTCCCATTGTCATCATTCCATTGAGACACAGTATATGAGCGCCCCGCCGGAACCTGGCCAACCCTGGTTCCGGTGGGACTGTTAAAATCAGCATCATAGGTGCCATTTGATGCGAGACGATCTGTTTGCATCCATTGCTGCACCACTTGATCGCCATTGAGCGGGTTAACGATAGCATCATTTGTACCTTGAAAAACAATGGTGGGAATGGCACGCACTATTGGTGCCATTGCATCATATGCTGCCTGCCCTTGCTTCAGTGGGTCTGGTCCCCCTTGACGCATCGCTTTTAACCCGTTAACTGTATTAGTTGCTGCTCCGTACTCTATTCCTGAATGCACACCGATGGCCGCAAAGAGGTCGGGATAAGTTGCTCCCAGTATAACAGTCATAGCTCCACCAGCAGATATACCCGCAACATATATCCGGCTGGCATCAATCGTCCATTGGGCGCTCTGCTGCTTTATAGCCCAGACGATGCCAGCAAGTATAGCCGGTTCTCCTTGACCGCGGAATTGATTTGAAGATCTGAACCAGTTCCAACAAAGATTACGGTTAGAGGAACTAATCTGCTGCGGATAAGCGACAATGAACTGATACTGATCCGCCAACACATTCATCTGTGTACCAGTCGCAAAGTCTAAAGCCGTCTGGGTGCATCCATGCAACATGACAACAAGCGGCGCGGCTATTCCAACCTGGTAATTTTGTGGAGTATAAACAAAATATGGGCAACTGCCAGCCGGGCCTTTGTATGAAAATTCTTGCCACATGGTGAGGCCTCTATAATCTTTCTACGTGTAGATAGCATAGAGTAATCTCGCCCAAAAAGCAAGCATGTAGTGAGACATGTGATTGAGATGAGATGTCCTTCGTTTCAGTCACCGTCACAGTGCACATTCTTTTTGGTTCAGCATACCTTCAAACAGAGGCGTCTAAAGGGCAATCAGAGAAGCCGGGTATATAATACAATAAACATTGTCAAGTGTGAACCCAATGACATCCACTCATAAGCCTCTAGAGGCCAAGAGTGGATTGCGAAAGTGACAGTAGTGACGGTTGTACTGCGAGATAAACTGGTGATGAGCGGGTCCTAGTGATCCCAAACGGATTGCAGAAAGCGAGGCAGACTTATGGCCAGGTTCGATTTCAATAGCGAACACATATCGATTTTTGATGACGCTGATCATAGGCTGGAACTGAGCCCACAAGAGGCTTTAGATCTACTGCGCTGGTTATACGATCACAGGGACGCATTGTATGATCTCGCGCACAAGGACGCTGCTGTGGAACAAGCAAGTGATAAGCTGCTGGAAATACATCTTTACCAGGAGAATCTGGAACATCTGGATAAACTAAAAGCCGCTATTCCCACTTTGCATGAACGTAAGCCTGCTATGATACTTGGTGTCCCATTGGAACTGGTGACTGAGCGCGCAATTGAATTGCTCAAAGAGTTACAGCTTGAGTACAAAATCCATCCTTTGCTTGAAGAGGATGACGCTTTTGCGCAAGGCTAGCAAGAATTGATCACAATAGCTTGCCTCAGAATTGTGCTGGCTACTTGAGAGACCCGGTCTTACATCGATGATTTTGCTCTTGGTTTACTCATTTTTCTTGGAGATGTAACATTCACCGATGAAAGGATGCAAGAGCATTTTGTGTGTCACTATCCATCATGCAGACATATACGCTATTCAACCTCTCCTTCAGTGAGAGACGAGAGGGTGGAAGGTTCTTTCAGACACTTCAAAAACACGATGGTATGCGGAACACAATCTCTTCAGGTATTGCGGCTTAGCTTTTGAAGTGCTCAGGCCACTCTTCGGTACTCGTGGTGTAACCCACACAGAACCGGGACTGATATGTGATCCAGGCACTCTCGCCGAACACTCCCCAGAAAGCGTTCACAGATGGCATTGGCACGCGGAGTGTGATACGGTGTTTTAAGTATCTCAATACCGCTCGTTGCTGCCACGCGAGCGAAACAGGGTCCAAACCTGCAATCGTTATCACGCTCGAACGGCCTTTGCCAGAAGCACCAGCAGAATGCGATCCCTCTTGCTGCACACTGGTTTGCTCTGTCGACGAAGGATGATAAGTTGTTGGCGTAAGAGCGCATTTTCAGCAACCAGATCGGATTTCCCTCTGGCAAGATCGGCCAGCGCTTCGAGGAGCAAGGAAGTATTCAGCGATCTTGTCCAACGCAAGACGCCATCTTGGAGGATGTGAAAGCAGGAACATACCAGGTGTTTGATGGAGATGAAGACACGAGACAGAGGATGAACTTCTCCTTCTTGAAAATTGGTGGGTTGTAAGAGCATGAGGCAAGGCAAACATTGTTGCTTGTACGCTCATCTCACGTTTTTCTGCAAGGAGGGGGCTTGTCAAATCAAGCTGAAGATGCCGATTTTGAGAACAGATGACCCAAGTAGCCAGCACAAGGATGTCGCCTGTTTTGCGAGGCAGGATGTCACTGTACGCCTTTTTGCATATAAAAACACCGCCTGCTTGCTTTCCTCTTCACCGCCTGGTTGTTCCCAACGGGCGTGAGAAGTGCCTGCAAAGAGACGATGTACGATTTGGAGCGGGAGACGGGGCTCGAACCCGCGACAGCCTGCTTGGAAGGCAGGGTGTCACTCTCTCGCTGCCAGCTTGCTACGAACCGGCTTGACTGGCTCGTGTATACCATACACTTCAAATATGAGCATCCCTGACAAAAGATGTCAAGCGCATTTTTGGGCGCCTTTGGCAAAAGATGTCACGTGCAAATTTGGGTGCCTTCGGAAAAAAGTGTTGCGTTCTGACGAAGGCAGGATTTCCCAAGCTCAGAGCGCTCTAGAACAAGATTACCAGAACTTTTGTACAAGTTCAAGTGAGGCAGGAGGTCTACCCTTTTATCACCGTCTGCACAGTTTCACCAAAGCTCAACTCTTCTTACTCAATGCGCGCCATCACATGGTAAATGCCCTACGAAGTGAACGGATTTTGTCCGTCTTCGCGGGCAGTTTGCCACCACTGATGAGCAGCACAGCCAAGGGCCTCATATCAAGCCGCTCCACAAGCGAACAGTTGCATCCCATTTGGTCAATTCGGCACGGGAGAAGACAGGCACATTGAAGACGTGTGGGTTGCCAGAGCCATAAGTTCGCCGAAACGGGGAGATATGCGTCATGAGTAGAAATTGGCGAATGTATGGGTCAACCCCTTTTCCGCCCATGTCCTCGGCTGGTCCAACCGCGATCCACGTGAAACCGCGGCGACTCAGCCGAGTTCTTGGGCCAGCCCGATGAGCAGTCCTTCCGGTCCGCGGATATAGCAGAGCCGATATGCGTCTTGGTACTGGACCACTTCGCTGCTTTCCAGCTCTGCGCCGTGCTTGCGGAGCCGGGCGAGCGTCTCGTCGAGGTCGTCCACGGCAAACATGACGCGCAGGTAGCCCAGAGCGTTCACTGGGGCGTTCCGGTGATCAGCGGCCACCGGAGGCGTGAGAAAGCGCGAGAGCTCGAGCCGGCTGTGGCCGTCTGGCGTGCGCATCATGGCGATCTCCACGCGCTGGTCGCCCAGTCCCGTGACGCGCCCTGCCCACTCGCCTTCTACCATGGCTCGCCCTTCGAGCTCGAGGCCGAGCTCAGCGAAAAAAGCGATTGCGGCATCGAGGGATTCCACCACGATGCCGACGTTGTCCATTCGTGTCAGCGCCATGGGTCCATTCTATCCTGTGTCGTCCGTCCTGTCAACGAACCAGAGACCAGGAGCCAGGGGTGCTTGCATCCTCACTCGTAATACTCCGGCAGCTTTTTCAGCCCTTCCCACTGCTCCTTGTCATGACCGAAAATCACCAGCCCGATCTGCTCCCGTTCGACCAGATCAAGCAGTTTCATCGTACTGGCGCGGATCGCTTCGGCGTCCGGGTTGCTCCCGTCGTCCTGCTCGTCACGGGTAAAGCCCTCGCCGAAGGGGACCGCGTCAATCGGCAATAAAATCGCCCCCGTTTTGGGCAGCCGCACCAGCACCGATTGATGTCCCGGCACATGCCCGCTCGTCTCAATCAGCTCCAGCCCCGGCAGCAGTTCCGTGTCCCCGTCCACCAGCCGAATGCGCTCCATTGGCTGATCCCATTGGGGTCGATTGGCAGCAAAACGTGGGTTGCTCGCCGCATCTAAATGATGCACACGCTGCACAACATAGTGCGCCTTCGTGAATGCCGCGTGTCTTCCGGCATGGTCGATATCATAATGCGTCGAAATGACTGTATCAATATCGTCCGGTTTTAAGCCAATGCTCGCCAACTGCTCGATCACGTCCTGCCCATTCTCGAACTCCGATTCGCCTTCAGGCATCATCTCCGGTAGACCACTGTCAATCAGAATATGCTTGCCGTCACCCGTTTGCACCAGATAGCACACAATCGGAATCTGGTATTCCGGCATGGACCCAACCTGCATCAGATACAGACGCTTCATGGCATTCTGGCTCATAAGCTCCTCCTCGGAATTGAAATATATATTCTATCACATCAATCGTGTTGGCGTTCGTATCGGCCCGGCGTTCGCTTTCTGCTCACACCATCTCACAGCTCACGTTGGCCCGCTCTATGAGCGGGCCGAAGCTGATCGCCTCTTCTGGGCTCATGCGCGAGAATCGGCCTCGATGGGCTTGACCAAGGAGAGCGGCAAAGCCTGAATTGATGCGGCCCCGATCAGAGCATGCTTGCCCGTTATCGGGTCCATGAGATGCGCGTGACGAGATGCGCTAACGCCGGGCCTGTCAGTCTTGCGCACAACGGTCTTCCGCTCCCTCATTGCATGCAAGACATTCTACCGCCAAACCAGCGCAAAAACTTCTCCTATCTTGCTCTTTTGGCCATGCAGCATGACCGCTTCGCATTCCAAAACAGTTTCTCAGGAAATTATGCAGATGACTGGCTTCAAAAGCAGAAATACCTTTTATAAATATGTGGTGAACGCAGAGAGGCAATGATGGAGCGTGCTGACAATCAGCTCGCTTGCTGAACCACCTCGATACGACAAACAATTATCAAAAAATTACGACACAGAATTTTGTAATTTACAGAAAACCAAGAAGAGGCGGGAGTTCCATTTAGGCAGAAACGCCTATTTTTCAGTTTGCCATACTATTCGGTCTATAGGCCCGTCTTGGGACTTTGACTTTATGTACTCATAAGACTGTTGCACGATTTGCTCAAGGATTGGCAGCTCTACATCGCTGAGCCGCTTGATGTACACACAATACCCAGTAGTCGTATGTTTCCCTAACTTCGCCAGCAATTCAGCGTAGCGTACCGTACCGTCCATAAGGTAAACGGTGATCTTCCCTTTTCTTGGATAAAAGCCAAGAACATGACCATCGCCTTCGCGCCCGCTGTCGTATTTGTAATGGTAGGTATCAAACCCAATCGTACCTACATTCCACAGCTTTGGCTCATGCCCACTGATTCGTTGCATCATTTCAATCAGCACTTGGCTCTCTTTTCCCGTTTGCTCGTCGAGTGAAGCAAGGTAGTCTTTGACTGAGCCATTGTTTTGAGCAGTGATGTTGTCCATACGCCAATTGTACCACGCTACAGAAGACCATTGCTTGGAGATCCCAGCATGAAGTGAAGCCGAAAAGGAGCCCAGCAACTTCTGCAGGTGCGCATCCAGGTGCTTAACAACACGCTCCGAGAAACCTTTTGCCGCTGGTCTCCTCATCTGTCAGAAACAGCGTCCCCTCTTGAACAGGAGGGGGCCAGCTAGCCAGCACCCGGTTCGGAATGGTCTTGTGGCTTAACGTTGTTTTTCGTACCGCTAATACTCAGAGGCCAATGTGCTACTGAACTCTTCTGATGGTAGAGCCACCTTAACTGGTGGAGAGTGGTAAGTTTGACCCCTTGCTGAACTGACCATCAGCCAGGGAGATCCGCGTTCAATTTCCCATACCCACTCTCTCGTTTGGGATGGCTACCAATCTGTGATAAAGTGGTACTTATTTTCGTATACCTATTGCAATGCATAGGAATGCCCGTTTGTGATGGTTACCATTGCAGCGGGTGCGGGCCAAACTGGACAGCCTCTTTGTTGAAAGAGCTGGTCGCTCCCGTCTGGGATGGTAGCCGTTGCTCTCTACTACTACACCTATTCAGCGTCGTCGCTGAAAATCCATCAGGAGGAAGGATATGCTACTTGAGAACAAAAACGCGGTGATCTACGGAGCGGGAGGAGATGTGGGCAGTGCAGTTGCTCGGGCCTTTGCTCGTGAGGGGGCGAGGGTGTTTCTGGTTGGGCGCACTCTGAGGCCGCTTGAGGCGGTGGCGGAGGAGATTACGCAGGGCAGTGGAATGGCCGAGGTGGCGCAGGTGGATGCGCTCGATGGGCAGGCGGTTGAGCAGCATATGGACGAGGTGGTACAGAAGGCGGGGAGCATCGATATTTCTTTTAATGTGATCGGGATAGGATATGTGCAGGGCGCTCCGCTGATTGAGATGAAGCTGGAGCAGTTCACCAGGGGGATTACCGATGTCATGCAAACTCAGTTCTTGACCATGACGGCGGCGGGGCGGCAGATGAGCCGACAAGGCTCGGGGGTGATCCTGGCGATCACCGCGACTCCAGCTGGCCGGTTTGTGCCGACGAACACTGGCAACTTTGGGGTCGCGTGCGCGGCGATCGAAAATCTCTGTCGCCAGATGGCGGGAGAGCTTGGACCTCGGGGCGTACGGGTGGTCTGTCTGCGCTCGGCTGGCTCTCCTGATGCGCCTGGACTGGATGCGTTTTTCCACCGTCTGGCC
Source organism: uncultured Chloroflexia bacterium (assembly GCA_963778375.1). GTDB lineage: Bacteria > Chloroflexota > Ktedonobacteria > Ktedonobacterales > Ktedonobacteraceae > CAVZTX01. Next base: position 209,869 of record CAVZTX010000027.1, read on the forward strand.
AATCGGATCGGCGTTTCTCGGGAAGCGTTAGAGGCCGATCTTGCGCAGAGCACCATGCTCAAGCGGATGCCGAGAATCGCCGAGGTGGCAAATATGGCGGCCTTGATGGCGTCGGATTACGCAGGCGCCATGACCGGCGCGATCGCCAATGTGACCTGTGGGGATGCAGTGGATTAGGTTATCAGTAGGACTCCCCTCACTGGTGGAGCCTGGTCCGGCTTCGCTTTGAGAAAGAGCATCGATCAGTATGCTGTGATGTATGAAACAAAACAGATTACTCACCGATGCGTCGCAGCTATTCTGCCAGAACGCGCGCCTGCCCTGCAAGAGGACAGGGAGGAGCTAAGACGATCGTCAGGTATGGCGGAAAAACGAGAACGTTCCCAATGGAAGGTCTGCCAGTAGACCTTCAGTGCCAGGCAAGGGACCATGTTTGAAGGGCGAAACCTCGCCTGTCGAGCTGATCGTGATAGCGCATTGCCTCACCAAAATCTAACCTGAGGTTCCCTCAATTGGCAGTGGTCAGTGTATTTCGGTGGAGCATCCCACGGAAACTCGCGAGGGCGATGGTCCCCGGATCACTTCCTCCTGCCATCCGTCCTGAACGGTTTCCTGCAGGTAGGCTCTGATTTTCCGCATCCCCCGCTGCAGCGTGCGGATTTGTAAGGGCTGATAGCGTCCGGGAGAACGGCGCTGCAGCTCCCGGAAAATGTCGCCGCTGCTCCGTTCGGGGTTGGCAATCAGCCAGGAGATGATCTGTTCCCACTCCCCTTCAAAAGGGTCTTTGTGGGTGCGCCGCCAGCCCAGCACTCGTTTTCTCCGCTCCTGCTCGCGGTACAAGGTCTCGAGTCCTGCTGGTGGAGCGGGAGTCTTCCTCTCTTCAGGAAGCGTTCCCGCTATACACCGTTCGACCGAAAAGACGCGGAGAGGGGTAGAGAGGGGGGATGAGACAAAAGGAGAGCAACCGACAGCGCAGCGGAACACAGCCTGTTGCAACTGCTCGAGTTGTTCAAACAGGCGGATGGGGTCAAGCGCCTGCGCCACCTCGGTCAGTTCTTGTTGCTTCTGGGCAGACAATACTCCTGATTGCAGGAGGCGTTGCAGCGGGGTCTTCGCCGGATCGTAGACGTAGCGCACTTTTTTCCCGTCATGCTGTTTGGAGAGCAATTTCATGGAAGGCTGGAAGCAGTTGACATACAGGCGCAGCGCACGATAGAGCTCGGTGAGTTGCCGATAGGCCTGTTCTCCCACCAGGCGGTCATAGCCCACCACCTGGCGTACAATGGCTCCATTTTTCTGTTCCACAAAACACTGATCTCTTTTTTGATAGGGCCGTCCTCGGGTAAAGGTAATGTGCTCTTGTTCGCAGTATGCGATCAACGAGTCGTTGATGAATTCCCCGCCGTTGTCGGTATCGATCCCCAGCATGGGAAAAGGGAATAGCAGGCGCGCCTGCTCAAGCGCTGCTAGCACCGTTTCCCGACTCCGGTACAAGAGAGGCAAGCACTCCGTCCAGCCGGTTGCCACGTCCGTGAGCGTCAGCGTGTACAGGTAGCCGCCCTCAATGTCGGTGCCACAATGGGCCACCAGGTCCGCCTCCAGAAAGCCAGGTCGGGTCTCCTCCCACTCCTCGAAGGTACGGACGGGAATCTGCTGCTTCAGCAGTGTTCCAGCTCGCGTCGTGGAGAGGCCACGCTGACCTCGTTTACGCTGGGAACGCAGGAGGCGATCGGCGGTAGCTGCGCTCATGGAGAGCAGTTGGCTGCGGCACTCCTCAGTGAGGTGGAGATGCTCATGCCGCTCCAGCGCTTCGACCAGCGTGGGGAGAAAAGGGATGAGGCGTTTGGCACAGATGCGGTTGGCGGCGTGCCAGGCCAGGAACAAGCGCGTGTTGGACTTCTGGCCCATAATGGCGTGGGCGAGGGCGTTGCAGTGTCGGCTGCACCTCTTCGGCATGGTTGAGCAGCCACCTCGCGTAGGTACGATGGTATCCAGTCGCTGCCACAAAGGCATCCAGCAGCGTCCGTTTCTGTAACGGCGATGCCTCACGGTACTGAGGTACAGCCTGTTGGAGCAATGAGCGTCTTGCCTGATAACTCAATGACTGTTCCACGCTCCCCTCCTTTGGAAACGCGCAGCAGGCGATCGGTGTGCGGAGGCGACAGACTCCTCCACCTGTTTGCCTCATGAAACATCTTCTTCTTTTTCTTTAACGGAGGCCATGTTTCTCTGCTGCTCCAGAGCTGATGAGCGACGTTGCGGCCTTGGAGGAGAGACCAGTGCAGAGGCGGAGGAAAAGAGGGCTTTGAAGCGGAGAAAGGAAGATTTCCCGTGAGGCAATGCGTATCCTACTCACGTAATTTCATGTCAGCATTCAAAGAACTTGGAAGACGAATCTTGACTGTATCATCTACCGCTTCATGATTGCCAAACTGATCCCAGGATGCGTCTAACTCAAGCCTTAGTGGAACCAATTTGTCTTCTGCATCCCATAGTGCAGCGTTTTCTCTCATAAGGTGATTTAGATTATTTAAACTGGTGGACTGGTAATTGTGGTTTGGTGATACGGCTCTCAGTACTGACGCAAGGGTTGTATTAGCAGTAAGTTGATTTAAGAGCCATGTTCCAATCTCTCCCTGCCCCATAGGCAATTTCATGATCTGGGTATTCAAATCTGCTCGAGACAAGCCTGTTCTAAGTGCCTCTATGGTGGCATTCCTCTCATAAAGCCCATTTGGAGTGGGAAAATGAGGTATCCCAAATATCCGGTTCCATAATTGCTGAATATCCACATCATTCTGTGTCTCAATATTGACCATACCAACGTCCTTTAATTCACTGACTTTTTTTTGGAATTCGTTAACGATGGTCTTCAACTGAGTTAGCAGCATTGCAATTTGAATTGTTTGAGTCCGTTGAGGTCGGGGATAAACAGCTTTAACATGATACGCCAAATTCGTGACTTGATCGGCGAGTCCAGTTTCTAATTTTGCTTCCATTCGTTTAACAGTCTCTTCGATGGATGATGAATGCGCACCATTAGCATCATTTGCTCCCCAATCACCTGATTGAGTGAGAGGAACCATGTTGTAGTCTAACCCTGGACCTCCCAAGTGCCTGTTCAGCAGATGGCCACGCACGTACAGACTTGTACCATGGCGGTCCACACGTTGCTGTAAGTTCAGCATCCAATACGGGTCGCCACCAGCATCCGATCCTTCCGCATGGCCACCTCTATGCAAGATCGCTCGAACTTCTGTACCTGCTCCCCACAGGGTAGCTAGGCCCCATCGAATATCACTGTAGGCGCCTGGAGTTGCCGCATTCATCAATGTGTTTAAACGTTGCATCAGTTGATGGGAAGGGGCATCGGGGGGTGCCGTGCCAGCAGCGTTTGCCCTTAACCAATTAACCGCAGTTGTTAGGTCTTGATATAGATCTTGTCCTTCAATAGTTACACGGCGTTGGTATTCATTGTAGTCTAGTAGTACTGCTATCGAATGTGCTTCTTGATAGTTAGCATGAAGCGCGGGGACCTTCGTATTCACGAATTGCTGAAAATTTGCTACCCGCTGAATCACGCGTTGTACATTTACCGACTCAATCAGAGGGGCAGAAACAACTGAAAAATCTGCTAGAGGTTCAATGTTACTCGGATTATGACCTATTTTGTTTTGGCCCTCTACTGCGCTAACTTGCTGCACCATATGCGTCAACTGATAGGCTATTGACCTTTGCCCAATGTTCTCAGCTTTCCGCCCCATCAGATCTGCTTCTCTCTCCAACCCCTGATCATCATTAATCGGCATATTCTTAGCTTGCATTGTCGGCTTCACTCGTCCTTGCATCTGCTGCACCACATGCCACGCCTCATGTGCCAGGTGCCTTTCCTGCCTCGGACCCACATGAATATCTGTTCCCTGAGTATACGCCAACGCCTGCATCTGGGCGGATTTGGAAGAATTGTAGTGGACGTGCACGTCATCCATTGATAGGCCGGAGAGGGATTTAATACCGGCTCTCAGGGTATCAGGTAGACCGGTGTCGTTTTTCTTCCCAGGAGGAAGGAGCGAAATTCGGTCGAAGGAATGCCCCAAACGCGCAGCTTGCTGAAGGCTAGCCGACACCCCATGAGGCAGTGACTCGGTGGCAGACGAAGATACAGGTACAAACGAACGAGTGGGTCGAGCAAAAGATGAAGTTGAAGCAGCAGATTGTTCGCGTTTCTGATGTTGAAGTGAGCTGGAGGTACCGATATATTGTCTCCTTTGTGCAATTCAGACGACAATGCCATCCATATGTAAGTGTAACATATTACCCGGAATATGTTCTGTATGGCCTGGCTCGCTCTGATATTTTATTTCTCTGACCAAGCGATCGCACGCCCTAATCTATTCCTGACCGATTACTTGACTCAACAACTCACGTTGCCAGCCAGTTCAAAAAGCTTGACCATGCCTCCATATCCCACTTTGTTAACGGCCAGTCCGGACTTCTGAAGATGTATTCTAGGGAGGCTTCGTCATTTGCGTTGATTAAGGTTGATACATATTGCTCTGTGATGTGGTCTCCTGGAGGCAACTGGATCAGGGTTTTCTTTTTTTGAGGAAAGAATTCGTCCATAAGTTTGAGGTTAGCTTCTTCCTTGGCTTTTTTGGCCTCTTGTTTCAGGTTCTTTGTCTTCTTCTCTCTTTGTGATGATTTGGTCTTAAACGCCACAGGTGAGGGCCAGGCAAATTCGATTGCCCTCGTCTGGAGATTTTGGAGATTGGCATGAGTATGCGTACCATAAGGAATGGGGCCTCCACCATAGGCATGATACCGCCAATTTCGGGTTGTACGGTCGTAAAAATAGTGCGCGACGATGATATGTTCAGTGTTTTGAATAGTAACATGGAGATTTTCACCCGGTTGTGCCAGCCAAAGGCCTCCTCCCTTGATTTCATTATCTTCGAGATAAGTGAAATGAGTCTGCGTAGCGTCGTAGGCATTGTTCAAGCCATCAGCGTAAGGGGAGGCATCGAATGAGATGTTACGCATACGCTGAATGAGCTTGCTGGTAAACGTAGGAGCCTGAACTAACTCCGAGCCTGTTAACTTTTTTCTCTGCAAACTCAGATGACCCACCTTATTTGTCCTGTCCCCCATCACATCTGCTTCTCGCTCCAACTTCGCATCATCATTAATAGTCACCCCCTTTGCCTGCAAGGTCGGCTTCACTCGCCCCTGCTTTTGCTGCACCACATGCCACGCCTCATGTGGCAGATGCCTTTCCTGCCCCGAACCCACGTGGATATCTGTACCCTGCGTATATGCCAACGCCTGCACTTGAGGGGGGTTGGAGGAATTGTAGTGAACTTTCACATCATCCATTGATAGGCCAGAGAGGGTCTCGATACCTGCTTTCAGCCGATCGGGCAGGCCGGTTGTGTTTTCCTTGTTTTGAATGGATTCGGTTTCTCTTTGCAGAGGTTCTGCCCCTTGAGAAATTTCCCTCACCGAGGCATCCTTCGCACTCATCTCCCGTTGTAACGGTAATCCTTCTGACAATGGAATGGCATTTGTATTTCCTCTTCTGAACGCAAGAGAACGCTGAACGGGTTCCGATTGTTCAGAAGAAGGCGCCATTGGAGGGAAGAGTGGAAGAGTGGCAATAGAATATCCCACAGGACTAGTATGATCAGACTGCGCTTCCAGCACACGAGGCTCTTGCTCAAAAGCAGGCGTAGGTACAGCCGCAAATGGTCGAGAAAGCTGCGCTAACCCAGGAAATGTAGTAGGCGAAATACCACTTTTCTGATTCGTCCCCTTTTTTTGGAATGTTTTCATGAGCGTCTCCCTGACTTCTGATAGCCTTACTCCCTTATATAAAACCAACTTTCAAAATCGCTAGCCCGTACTCCGCCGCCTGATGGAAATTGCAAGTGTAAAAGATGCCGGCCGTCGCCACGATCCCCGCCGGGCATGGCGAATGCTTGACCGTCGAGGTAGATAGGGCGACCGTTGACATAGCGCCAGATGACATGGCCTTTCAAGCTTACGCGCACACGTAAAAAGTGTCTAGGATTTCCAAATACCCTGTTTCCTACGCGGTCTATATCTTTGAAGAGGCGGGCGACTATGCCTTCTTTTTCTGTCCAATTCCAATGCCATGAAATAATGTTGCCGCGTATCTCGCTATCGCCGTTCAGGATGAAGATGCCCTCTGCTCCCCCTGGGATATGTGACTCGAGGGTTACGACTAAAGCATCTTCTGCCATTGCGCGGGCATGTCGTGAGTCGGGTTCAGCATCAAGCGTGATTTGCAGGCCGTTGCGTAAGATACGGCGGGGATTGGTCGTATCGTTGTTCCAGTTGATATTCATGATATGCATTGCGTCGATCACTACCACCTCGGGCAAGGTTGTAAATTGCCTGCGGCAATCATCTATGCTACGAGGAACATCCTGGCTGCGCGCCCTGTACCAGAGTGCGCGAGCAAGGCGGGTGTAGTGATGTTGTATGCCCTGCGGAGGTTGTGGAAGTGGATCGGTATTGGGAATGTGATATGGAGGCCATTCGACCTCCTGCGTTTCGGTACGCGCCGGAATTTGCCAGTAGTCGCCGGTATTGTACGTTCCATTCGAGAATTGTATGTTGATGCCGCTCTTAGCAAGTGATATCCATTGCTTGCCAGTGCGGTCAATTTCCCCCTGCCCATCCCAGAGCCGGAGTGTCACATTGGTGTTCTGGCTCCCATCATTGCCAATGGAAAGGTCTGCATCGAGAGTAAGCCGATCTTTTTCTACGCGAGCGATCCTGATTAAACTCGCTGGCCGTCCATTGAGTTCTAATTCATCGCTTACCACCTCGACGTACTGGCCTCTATCGAACTGCAGGATGCCGCCCTGTCCGGTGCTATGGATGGTGACTATGTTTGGATTATCTTTGTGAATCTCACCGCTAGTAACAATCGATGCATTATTACGAGCCCACTTAAAGGTTGGAGCTACGGTGTTTGTCCCCGAGTGAACCTCCACCCGGAAGAGTTGATTCTCATGTTCCTGGTAGCCTGAAGCCACAGCAGATGTGGGATCGTACGTAGTGACATTGAGCGTTCCCGTTGGAGGCGCAATGAGTTGCTCCCATTCAGGGTATGGATAGGCGCAATCATAGGTGCGCATCCTATCAACGACCTCATCCTCAAGCCGTCTGAATTCTTGCAGGGCGCGGTTGCTTTGACTTCCAGGAGCCGTGCCGCGAGCCAGGTCTTGCAGGGCCTTGAAATCCACCCCTTTTGACTTGTCTTCATCTTCCTTGATCAGCTTCTGAAGGTCATCCGGCAGGGTAATTGGGAGGATTTTTACCTGCCAGACTGTTTGCAGACGAGTGGTGGTATCGAGTCCATTTAAAGCGACCTCGCTTATACGCGGGTCATCAAGGGCAGTGACATCGCGCTGCCACACGTCGAGATACACCAGCAGCAGGTTCTGGTCATTCAGATGAAGTTCTCGCCCGGTGGAGTAGTCTTTGGCGCTGGCATATCCCTTCGTAAAGCGTGGCGAAGGATAGTGCGGTTGACTTGTGTAGGTCATGATACGCCGTACCGCATGAATACGGCCCTTATCGGCATTTGAGATACGCGGGTTTTCAGGGTCAGTATGGAAAGTCAGCATGTGCGCTTCAGCACTGACGGATTTGATCTGGAAGTAACGTATCTGCTGCCCATTGTCGTCAAGCAATTCAACCCATTGACCCACATCCCATTCCTGATCGTCTGCTACCCAGTATTTCACCACTACGTTGTCATTTCCCGGAGGGCTTTGCACCTCAACGGCGGTTCCTTCTTCCAATTCGCATAGAATGCCGTCTACATAGATACGTCCGGGGGTGATCAAGAAATCCCGCTCACCTGGCAATAGCTTTATTGCGAACCCCCCACCGTGCTGAGGCGCTCCATGCCGCCCGAAGATATCTCTAGCCTGACTCTCAGCGCGGTGCTGGAGGATTGCTTGCTGTTCATTCCAGTCGGCATCCAGTTGTACACGGCCCTGCTGCATTACGACCTGGGTATAGTGCTTTTTGGGGTCGAACGTTTGGCGGCTAATATCGCCTTTCATAGGCATCCTCCTGTTACAGGCTGCTAGGTCATATAGACAACCCCTGGTTTCATCGTTAATGGTAAGTATTCTCTGAGACGCAAGTGCAGATTTGCTGCCCGTTGGGGTTGAAGGAGATCATGAAATACTCCCATCTCGGACTGATCGTCGGCTCCCTTGCGAATATTCATGCGAATATTGGCAGGGGAGCGCAGAAGCAACTGGCAATAGCCAGGATTACCATAGCGCAGGGAGGTAAAGATAGGTTCCATATCCTCTGCCTGGCCTCCTTGTACGCTTTCTTGCGGCTGGCATTGGTAGCAGCGCGGTGTTCGGGAACCAGGTGGCACGTAGCTATAACGCACGCAGCCTTCCTGCCGTCTTTCCACGTAGAGAGGTGGCTCCCGAGGCGCTCTCGGACTTGCCAGGAAGATAGTGTTTGATGCTAACTCCAGTGAGACTGTAGCAACTCTGCCGATGATCGTGCTGTTCTGTATAGACAATGAACCGCCAGGAGGCGTAGGATGGGCGCTTGACTCGACATGGGCTGCATAGGCTACGTTGTGTTTGCTGGTGGCGTCTACAATACTGTTGGTGATGCGGACCTGCGCGCTTTCTTGCACGTGCAATGCGCCAACGATGCAATGGTCGATCTCAACAAGCGTATGAGGCGAGTCAATGACCAGGCTCGGCCGATGTGGGTGTTGGGGCTCACCGTTCTCAGAGAGAGATAGTCCTGGAACCAGCGTGCAATGCCGCAGGCTCAAGCGGCCCAGATTGCCGGTGACTCGCAAGATGCCATTGCTAATGACCAGGCCATTCAGTATCACGTGGCACTGTTCTTCGCCACTGATCTGCATTTCTGCGATTCCGGTTGGAGCATCCAGTATGAGCAGCGGGCGACAAGAATCGGCAGCGCGCAGTTCGATGCATTGTTTGCCAATCGCGCGAATTGTCGGCAATTCTACATAGCTTCCACTATCAGCGATTTCCACTGCACCGTCCTCTGTATGAGCAGGCACGGTATCCAACACCTTCAAGGATGCCTCACTTGTGCTGCGAAGCGTTACATGCCCGGCATGGACAGGCACGACATCTAATGCCTTCAAGGACGCATCTCTCGCACTGCGAAGCGAGACTACATGCTCTGCATGAGCATGCAAAGTTTTCAGTGCCTGAGAGATAGATGTATGCAGCCTGGGGACATGTTCGATCACGCGCAAGCTCCTGGTAAATGAAGTGTCGCGAGTATATTCACCCCCTCCAATATCTGCACTGAAGCCATAATGGAAGGTACTGCAAAGAGACGCATGCTTTATATGCTTCGGAAGGGCAATGCGGCCCAAAATGGGGTCAATTACAATGGAATCTGCGGGTGTAGTTGCCCAGGAGGGGTTGCCCTCAGCATCTTCAATGGCGTGACCATCGCTATCTTTGCTATCGCTCAAATCGCCGACGATGATGGAATCCTCGTGGGCATGCGTTCTTTTGCCCTCTTCATCGATGATCGTCAGCCGAAGACTTTTGCCTTGCCCGTAGTAGTCGGACAGCGAGCGCGCCAACATGCTGCGGTCGATAGGCATCGGAACCGCAAGCGGCCCCGCAAGTTGTGTCGCAGATCCTTCGTTCCGCTCAGGATGACAGAACAGTTGCAGGTCGTTTCCCAATGGACTGAAACGGTAGCGATGAGCATCGTTCGCAAAGGCGCGTGCGGCAGTTGCCTCAGTCAGAGAATAGGCGCCAAGTCGCCACACAAAGACACCGATGTTGGCTACGTTATAACGCTCATACTTGCTAGAGGTGGCGCGCACATCCACGCTATGAACAGAACGCTCGAAAGGCGTTCCGAGTAATTCAAGTTCCTGCGCACCCCGTCGGCTCACATCGATCAACTGGTTCTGCGGAGAAGGACGATTGACATGCTGTGACGCGGCAAGCAGCGGAAAGTATTCAACGATATGCACGCACCAGCCGGTGACGCCTTGTAGCAACTCCTCCATGAGCAAAGCAGTACCCTTGCGCTTGCGGTAGTTGAGGGTGTTAGCAACATCGCTACGCAGGTTATGGGATGAAATGAGGTGGGGCATTTTATAGCCGACGAGGTCGCCAATGTAAGGGACGACCCAATCTGCACAGGTTTCGATGAATTGATCATCATAGAGCTGGGCAAGGTTTTCCTCAAGTATGCCGATTTGCTCGACAATCACAGAGAGCAGCGACCGTAAAGGCTGATCGCATTCATCCGGGCTGCTACACTGCTCCAGATCTCGTATGCGATACACAGCCGGAAGCAGGTTATAGAGCGTTTCGAGGTCAAAACTCACCAGATCACCTCCAGTTGGCCAATTGGCAGAATTGGGTCCACGAGCAGCAACTCTGCCTGAGAGATGGAGCCGTCTTGCTGCAAGAGGGGCCTTGCTGCATACAGGTGGGTATCCGTGTCCAGGTGCGTATGGTTGGAAGATGGATCGCGGCGATACAACTTTTTGACAAGCACAGCAGCAACGTCCGGCACTCTCTGTAGCGCTGCCGTGACTTCCTCCGACGTCACATCCTGGCCAAAGGCACGTGCTGAGAAAGAAAACTTCGAGCGGAGAGCCTGCTCAACATCCCTCAATACGCGATCCTGTGGAGCGGTTGGATTCACGTTAATGCGAGCATCAATTTGAAAGGATGCCGGGTTATAGGACTGCAAGGTGAGGGGGATGCTGGGATCACTGGCCAGGTACATTCCGGTATAGATTTTCTCGTAGAGCCCGCTGTCGGTCTCGATGACTGTCCCATAGGGGTAATCGGGGGTGGGTGGCCCGGCGATAGTCACGACGATGCACTTTCTGCGATAATTCCAGATTTCAGTAGCTTGAGCCTTGGCGACGCTGGCATAAGAAACGGCAAAGGTTTCGTAGTCCTTGATGGATACGATGAGACCGAGTGTGAGCACAGTGTTATCGGCATAGAGCCTGGCATCCTCAGCAGTTTCTGGGTCGATGGCACCGCTCGCTGGAAACGGATTGGTCACCCCTTTGACACCCAGCGGGCGGGTTATAAGCAGGCTAAGCTGGCCTGCTTGCACGAGTCCTTGCTTCCCAATACCCTTGCGGTAGCTTGCAATCACATTATCTTCTCCGGTAGTCAGGCGCGAACCGGCGTTATATCCATTCCCAAACTGCACGGTTACGATCCCATCATCAGCAATAGAGGTCACGTAGACGTGCTCACGCGGGCCACATCCAAAGAGCGTAGGAACTTCCTTCCAGACAATACCATCCACCTGTACGGTCAATGTTGATAGGTTGCCGGTTGGTTGTGTTGAGTCCTGGATATAGGTGAGTGGGGCCTGACGCAGGGTAAAGCGCTGATAAGGTTGACTTGCATCGCCGCTGCCAAGTATCTCATCCTGGACCGTTTCGCCTTGGGTAGCCATTGCGAGATTTGCATTAATGGTGACTGTTTCAGCGATGTACTGATTTGCAAGGGAGGAGTGCAAGGTCAGCACACTACTCTGCTGGTCAGTGTCGATACGGTTCACCTGGGCAATTTCACTGCTTATGGTTCCAGGAGTAGTTGAGGGCATACCTGTGACGACGATGGTGCGTCCTTCGAGCCGCTGAAAGCTGGCGCTACTGCCGAGAACGCGAATGCTTTCTCCCGCGACCAGGGTGGGGGGTGGTGGTGGGCTTGGGGGAACATTGGCGAGCAATAACTCTTCGCTCTGCACATAGATAGTCATCGAGCGAACATCATCCATCGATGCAGGCGTATACCTCGATGTCGCATTCAGTGTCAACCGCGTCACTCGCGCGCTGGTAGCATATTCCACGACACTAACTTCCGCGACCGATGCGATCGTGGCAGCAACGGTTGTGCCATCGCGGCGGACGACGATGCACCAGCTCCCGCTCAGCAACTGCGGGTAGACCCTGTCTAGCTCGAGCGAGGAGGCCGAAGGAATGAAAGGGAAGGGCCAATCGCTGAAATTGTTTTGATTAGGTAGCCTGGGACCGGCGCCGGGCCTTCTATTGTAAGCATTGACGACATCATTATAGGTGGCGATGTATGCTTTATGCACCTGGTCTGGCATAACCTTCCAGTCCGGGGCATTGGAGCCGAACAGACCGGCACGTGTGCGCATGACGAAGACGCGAGGCGCGTCGAACCCCGCTTCAGGCTGTTCGGGTTGCCGGGGATCGTCCTCAAGGGTGACCTGGGTCGATTGTGCGAGAGTATCGACCTTCGCTTCCTTCACGCGGCGGAACATGTAGTCCTGGTTGCCTCCAACCTGCTCAATGATTAAGAGAGCGTCGCCTGGCTGCAGGTTTGCAGTCGTTCCCGCAAGTAGGAGAGAGGGTTTGCCCTTATAAAGCTGCTGTGGCACAAGCGGGATGATTTGAGGAGGGGGTGTCATGGCATTCCATTCAGCACGTGCCTCAATCGGTTCAATGGTCTCAAATAGTTGAGGCTCCTCACCTGGATTCGGCAGGCTTTGCACCTTCGTCCCAATATCAATGTTTGCGTACTGAGGAGCGCCCGGTGCATCTTCTACGGTAAATGCCAGGTAGGTATTAGCAGCAACGCCTGGCCGCAAGGGATAATTCACCAGGCGTGCCAGCTCTCGCAAGGAGCTACGTTCTGTCGCAGTGCTTCTGTATGATTCATTCACGATGCGCTCAGAGTAGAATGTCAGTACGTCAGCCGCCATTGCCCAGGCATCAAGCAGGGCAATTGAGAAATCAGCATCATCGCGCGTACGCAAGTCCCGCAAAGCTGGCAGACGAGAATCCTTCAAACGCGCCAACATGCTCGATTTAAATTGTGCATAGGTTCCCACACGATAAGCGATTGCTGGCTGCCCAGGTGGGTTAGTAATCGTTACGGGCGTCTGTTGTACTCCTGTGTCCAGGCAAGAGCCACAAGTATCTAAATTTAAATCGCTCATCATATCACACCGCCCCTTGTAATCACTCCGAAAACGCCATGCGATGGAGCGCTTGGGTCATTTTCCATGCGCGCAATCTCCAACCAGTCCATTTCTAGCACACCATCCTCCAATCCGGAAGAACCAGGGATGCCTTGACGCTGAAATTTTGTAATCGTCACTGCCTGCACACCCACAATCGCGTAGGCCGCGCTGTAGAGATCACTCAGGTAGACCGGCGTGCCAAATGAATAGCTTCCTTGGTAAAAAATACCCTGTTGTCCGTCTGGCCAGCGACGATTGCTAAAGACCTCCATTAGAGCAGCCTTTACCTTCGTAGCAATGAAGGTGGCTTGAATCTGCACCTCCATCTCGATCTCTAACGACACGAAGACAGGGGCAACAATCACGAGGTCAGCACCCGCCATCCGAAAACGTTCCATGCGCTTGCGCAGTGCATAGCGAAAAACATCGTCAACAGGCGCTCCGCCTACACGTTCCACCGTTAGAAAGACCGTGTACCGGCTCCCCGTCCAGCGCAATATTGCGTTGGCTCGCTCCACCTCCGGGTCACGTTCGGCAATCTCCTTATAATCCTCCGGCCTGACCCCGCGTTCCTGCGTGCTAAAGGTTTGTGAAATTGATTGCCGCACATCATCAATGCTCTGAGGATCAATCCCACCTGAAGCAGGCATGGGATTGTCCACCTTTGTGATGCGGTTGTTTTTCAGTGCGATGTGATAGAGCGTTTCTCGTCCTATATTGCCCTGCATGCCATTGCCTACGCGATACGTAGCGCTAAACTCCGTACCAGCGGCCGGACGCAAACCATGTGTATTATCGCCGAAACGTAGATAGGCTTTTCCACTATCATCTATCTCCACCACAAACTGCCGATCCGTTGGCTTACTGCTGAGTAGATCAAGCTGTGGGTGCCAGACTGAGCGCACAGGGCCGCCACCGTGACGACTATTCAATGTAATGGCAGGTAGCGTTGTAGGAGGCCTACCCTCATGAGTAGGTAGCTGTCCGGATACACTTGCCGATGTAGTTTTATCTCTTCCATTATTATTGACATCAACGTGGGTCAGTGGCGTATACGTGAGGCATGGGGAGAAGCGTGGGAAGCTAATGGCAAGGTCGTCCTCGCCTACTAACAGGCTTGCCGTCCCCTCGTTCTGCGGAACAATCGCGACCGCATGTTCGTTAATGGTACACCCATGATCCGCCAGCACAATATTACCCAGCGCTACACTTATGCGATCACAATAGCGTAGATCAGTTTCACCATTGCTCTGGCTATCTGGTATCATCGCTGAGATGCATAGTGGAAAGAGTAGCGCATCCTGGTAGTGCCACTCAATGTGAGTAATATCCAGGGAATAGTTTGGTTCGGATTTCTTATGCTTATGCGCTTGCTTATCCTCTTCTTCATCCGGCAAAGCCTCTTCCTCTTCAAGGAATTCTTTTCCACCTTCAACAGTAAACCAGGCGCCAAGTGGATCCGTGTCATGTGTGACCTTCGTCAGGCGGACGGCCTGGCGGCGCGTAGGGTCGGCATCATCGGGGCTACCCGTGCCTGCACCAAGCACCTCCTTGAGGATCAATACATCTCCTACTTGCAGGTGTTTGCAAGCGCCATACAATGTCGCGCTCGTGGCACCCTGGGGTAAATAACACTCACGTGCTCCCCAGGTATAGAAATATATCTCATTCATGTCTACAAACAGCCCATCCACGTCATACATGGTTTCAAACACTTCTGTCTGTGCACTCTGCAATTGATCCCATGCCCAATCTTCAGTCACAAAGATCTTCTGCTCTCCAAAAACACGCGTGAGCAGTTTCGTGCCCTTTGGCAAGGCAACCTCTTTGCCGCTATGGCTCTTGTCCGCATGTTGTTCATCGGTATGCCGTCTTCCAATATCCGAACTGACTCGCACCTGTACCCACAGGCGAGCGTTGCAGCCTTCACCAACAAAATAATCGAGCAACCGTGCATGGCGTCGCACGGAGATACGGCGACGCGCTGTACTCATGTACGACTCAGTCGCAATAACATCCTGTTGGTAGCTCAGGTGATCAGCGACATATGCTAGAATTTCAACCAGCATCACGCCAACATCAGCTTCACTCTGGGCACGCCAGCCGGGCAGCAGTGCAGACAGGCGATCTAACATCAACTGGCGGAAGCTTGTATAATCCTTCACAAGGTAGTCAATTACAGGGGTAGAAGCAACCGCAGGCAGGGCAGCCTCTGCCTGGCAGTCGAAATTTTCGGGAGAAGTAAAGGTAAAACTTACCGCTCGAAGCAGCGGATCGAGTTTCAGGCGACGAGCATCCGGGTTCAGCCGCAGCGTATACATTGCATAATCGCCTGGTTTGTTCACCTTCACCGAGAGCACGCGTCCCCCCGAAATATCAACACTGGTGACGGCCACATCCCGGATGCGTTCTCCTCCCTCGATACTCACATGCTCTTTGTCCAGCGCATCGGCCTTGAGCGGATGGATCAAGGAGACCTGCAATGTGTGCGTATCCACCACATCCAGGAAATCAATGCCATTGATGCCGGTCTCCTTCAAGGCAGATACCGCCTGGCGTCGACGTTCGTCATGACACGAGTAGATCATGCTGCTATACTCCCTGTACAAACAAATCTACTTTCCGCTGCTGCGTGCGGATGACCGTGTAGTGCACCTCCACAACTAACGAGGACTCAATGTTTTGCACATCTATCGTCTCAATCTCTATCAAATTGCCCATCTCCAGTTGCAATGCTCCCTGGATCAGGAACTGCGTTGCCGTTACAAGCGCCTCGCTATTCTGCATGAAGAGCAACTGCCGGACACCACAGCCAAAATCCGGCTGGTTGACTCTCTCGCCGGGCGAGGTGAAGAGGATTTGCTCGATCATGTCACGAATGTGTTGCTCATAAGAGGAGCAGCTCGCCGTACGTCCGTTATTATCAAAATGATAGGGATAATTAATCTGCATCATGTCCCCTTTACACGAACCTGAGTTGAGATGATCTCTAACGGCGTGCCGTTCGGCGTACATATTGCCTGGCTATCCTGCAACAAGACTGGCATGCCATTGGCCTTGACGCGGATGGCTCCCATGACCCAGCTTCCTATTACACATGGCACAGGGACGAGAACCACGACGTAGGGACAACCCGCAATAGCATATGGCCCGGTCTGTAAAACGATGGGCTGACCGCTGACAGTGACACGGGGATATGGCACTACCGGCTGTGCCACCCCACCATGCGCACATTGCACCACTGCGCCAACATGCAACAAAAATCCTGGCATCAAGTCACCTCCAATGCTGATTGGTTCAGAGCGACCTTCGGGCCGCTCAACTCAACAGTAGCAGCAGATCCATTGTCGATTTTCACGGTTAAAGCTTTCATCGAGATCGTTTGTCTGGATGCAGTTTTGATGGTGATTTCGCCTCCACCAGCATCATTGAGCACAATCTTTTGACCGCCTTTTGTTTGCAAGGTCACCGATCCGCCACCTGCATCGTCGAGTATGAACTGCTGCCCTCCTGTTGTGGCGATGGTGATCTTCTTGCTTCCCGTGTCGTCGAGCAGGATACTGTGTCCTCCTTCGGTCTTGATCAGCACTTTCTTATTTGGGTCAGTCTGAAACTCTTGAGGTATCTCTTCTTTTGTGCCCCACCAGCAGCCCGACCAGATTGGGTAGTCCGGGTCACCCTGTTCAAATTCAATCCATACTCCGGCATTGGTTTGTGGCAGGGCAAAGAAACCCATACCCTTCCCACCGAAAGGGGCACAGGGCAAGGCCCAGCCAGTTTCAAAGTCATCCATCACATCCGGTACCTTCGCGCGTATGCGCCCGATATTCAATGGGTCACTATTGTCGGTCACCACTCCACGATATTTGCCATAGAATTTCTGTACTGTCGTCATAGTTGTCTCACCGCCTGTTCGCCCGCGCCGGTACCATCCCTTGCTAGCTCGAACCCCTGTGTGTATTTGCCTCGTTCAAGCGAGTGCTTGACCGACTTGAGAATGTACTTGCCATCGTAGAGGTATCCGGCACCACGCACTTCGACAACCTTCCCGGCCGCCAGGACATGTGGATAGCGCATGGTATCGACGGTTCCTCGAACCGGTTACCGATCGCAGGCCCGGTACTGCCCCAGCACGCAGCGCATTGGCCAGTTGCGATGAGGTGTAACGGGCGGTATCGCACAACTGCTCCGTATCGAGTGGTTGCAGCGGATTTTCCGCCAGTGGATCCTCCTCCTGGGCTTCCGGCGCTACAGTCTTACTCTGCTTGTTCTCTACATCCAGAAAGGTGCCTTGCACTTTTTTCGGCAGGTCTGAGTTCTGAGCAAAGGTGAGTTCTTTCACGTTGGTGGCGTCGCCCATATTCATGGTTAAAGCGGGCAGCGCCACCTTTTTGCGATTCTCTGGCCCCCAATAGAGCACACAACTGCCGTCATCCTGCGGTTCGCTATAAAACACGTATCCATTGCGCGTTGCCAGTGCATGAATATATGCCAGATCAGTGATGCACTTGGCCTTGCTTGGAATACGATAGGCGGTCAGCGGCTGCTCCATCGACTTCGTCTGTGCTAACGACAATCCATATTCGGCATAGTTACCCACTAACTGTTTGACGATTTGAGCATCCGAGAGGTGCTCGAAGGAAGCACTTGCTGCTTTACGATTGAGCTGCTGAGTGATACTTTTTCCGGTGACTGAGAACGTGGATGTCCCGGGCGAATTCGAGGAATTGAGTTGAAGGAGCGTAATCACGCCTGAGATGAGTACGTACTGCATGGTATCGAGGTAGACGCCAAGCACTACCCTTGCATTTGGAACGAACAGTCCTGTTTGCAGCAGGTCATAGTCCTTTGCCTGCTGTTTCCCGAGTACAAAGTTCATCTGAAAACCATCGCCGCGTTCCTCTATGTCATCATTTACCTCAACGCTGTTCAGCGCTGTTACTATTGCGTATGGGACAGTTTTGGGCGGACTTTTCCCTTTTCCTATCTTCAGATAGAGCTGGATTTTTCTGAGGGCACTCGCCATAACTTACTCCTTATGGGTTGCCAAAGACATTACACAATTGATGAGTTAATTTTAATACTGGTGCCGGGAACTTCAAGCTCTTTCGGACTGATGACATTGTTGTCATCACAGATTTTCCAGAAAAGCAGTGGATTTCCCAGGTAGTGATTTGTGATGTTATCAATGCGATCGCCTTGTATCACAGTGTGTTCAACGACGTTCAGCGACTCACTACTCTGGGGAATGATTCTCCTTTGGACATAGCTGACTGTGCGGCTTGTGCCATCGCTATCCTGTATGTCGGTTGTTGATGTTGGGATTCCATAATAGCGACTTGTCTCATCAAACATCGTTGCCTCCTCTATGTATGTGCTGGTGAGCTACTGACGCTTGGGCTGGTACTTGCGGGCTCTGTCCTCGATATTCTGGTGGTATGTGACAAAGGTCTTGCCGCCATCATTATTGAAGCCCAGGTCATAGTAGGTAAGTACCTGTAACTCCAGGCTAACCTTTGCCCGGATGGGATTCAATTGTGGGTTAAACGCTTCCTCCGTGATACTGAAACTGATCAAGCGCACGGGTGCGGTACGCTTTTTGCCCCACACGAACAGCGTCAAAGGAGCCTCAAGTGGAATGATCTCGATCTTCCCTTGCTTTGCCGACTGCTCGTTGTCCGTTACCTTCGAGTACTGTGGATAGAGCAAAGCTTCTAGCGCGGCAAGCGCAGGATAGATGTCCACATCGCTTGCGCTCGCCCCTTCTGTTACTTGGCTGGTCGCGTCGATTTCTATCTCAAGTGAGAAGGTTTCTTGCGGCGGCCCTTTCAAACGCAAAGGTTCGCCTCGATCTGAATTGTCCCCGCCTGAGGCACTTTGCGCCGTCAATTTGCGTGTGAGCGTGTCGGGGTTGTATTGGAACGGTATCTCCCTGCGCTGATTTGAGGTCTGATATATTGCGACGATGCTGCCTTTAAGCAGTTCAGGTGCGCCAGGAAATTCAGCCATCTCTTTCTTCCTTTCTGCTGCTCTGCTGGCGTGAGCCAGCGGCAAGACCTGCATAGACTGACTGCGCTACCTGAGCGCCCATTTTATTGGCTTTGGTGCCCGGCTTCACAGTAAAGGCACCGGCATTCAACGTAGTAACCTCATATCCAGCAGCGAGCGACTCCGGCAAGCCTTGCTCGGTGAACAATCGCTGCAATTCTCGCTGCACCGCCTCACCTATAGCATAGCGATCTTTAGACGCAAACCCATGCAATACCAGTTCCTCAATATGCACTTCGATGTTTGGTGGGATCATATCCAACCTCCGATTTCGGCATCGGTGAGAGATTTTTCGAGTTTCCCGTATTCGCTGCGTGCTGCTTGCAGCAGGTGAGTCATCCGCACAGGCTCTTGCGCATCCGCGGCGAGAAATGCCGCATTGAGGGCGATATTGCGGATATTGCCGCCTGTCACGTTGAGCTTTGCCAGCTTCGTCATCTCCAATCCCTCCGTTGGCGTGCTGGTCGGGAAGATACGCCGCCAGATTTCCATACGCTGAGTGGCATCGGGAAAAGGAAACTGAACGATGAAGCGAATACGCCGCAGGAAGGCGTTGTCCAGCGCGCTCTTCATATTCGTGGTCAGAATCGCCATCCCGCGATACGCTTCCATGCGTTGCAGGAGGTAACTTACCTCAATATTGGCATAGCGATCGTGACTATCCTTGACCTCACTGCGCTTGCCAAAGAGCGCGTCCGCCTCGTCGAACAGGAGAATTGCTCCGCCCTCTTCTGCCGCATCGAAGACGCGCTTCAAGTTCTTCTCCGTCTCGCCAATGTATTTGCTGACGACCTGACTTAGATCAATCCTGTATACGTCCAGTCGCAGTTCGTTAGCAAGCACCTCAGCCGCCATCGTCTTACCAGTACCACTGGCTCCGGCAAAGAGCGCGCTGATCCCCAGTCCGCGTGCTCCCCTGGCTGCGAATCCCCATGTCTCATAGACCTTGCTGCGCTGCCTGACATGAGCAGCAATGTCGCGTAACAGCCGTCGTTGCAGTTCCGGCAGTACGAGGTCCTCCCAGCATGCTGTCGACTCGCTACGCTCTGCAAGATCATCCAACTGAGGCCGCGCGTGCAACCGGCAGCTATCCCATATCACCTCCGCAACATCATCTTCCTCTGGTGATGGCAGTTCGCGCTCAGATGCAAGAGATGCGGTTGGGAGTGATGCTCCCACAAAAGCGGGCTGTGCATGAATAGATGCGCATCGTCCCAATGCCCGAGAGCTGGCAGCAACAATGGATGCAGTATCCAGATTGAACTGAGATACCAGTGCCTCCACTTTTCCATTCAGATTGGGCGCGGCGCTTCCCAGAGCACGCTGCCAGATAGTGCGCTGCTCACCCGCAGTCGGTTTGCGCACCTCAAAAGTAAGCAGGGGCCGCTCTCGCGTGCGCCATCGCTCACGGCTGCTCACTATTATTGCGCCACGTGCGGATTCGATCAGATGCATAATACTTCTTTCACGAGCGCCATCGACAGGATCCAAATCATCGCAGTCAAGCAGCAAGGCACTTCCGCTCAGGATCACCTCACGCTCCCATAGGCGAGTGAATATCTCAAACTCGGCCGGATCAAGCGGTAGAGCATAAGCAGAGATCACACTCAGGTTCAATCCCAACGCCTCGCAGACGGCCGCCGCTATAGCACGTTTGCTGGGCACCTCATTCCCACACAACTGCACGGCAGGAAAAGTTGCGGTCTCTTCCGCCTGGGTCCACTGCGCTAGAATCTCTTCTTTCAGCGCTGCATGAGACGGTACAAGGTCACCGGCGGCGCGTACCGGTTCGACCACAGTTGCCAGGCGCGCATCGAGATGCGAAAGGCCCACGAGATAGTGCAATATACGCTCGTCAATGCGCAACTGACTCGTCGTGAGTGTATTGCCCGTCCCAACTTCCAGGAGTCGCCAATGCCTCAAAGGCGCGTTCAGCATGAGAGCGCTCCAGTGGGAATTCGGCAGTGCAGCCAGCGCAAGGCTGAAGGTCGGATAGGTTCGCTGCGCATCGCCTTGGGCAGCCGCACATAACGAGACAAAAGTGGAGTCAAGTTCAACTCCCGCGCACATAAGCAATACATCCCGCTCAAATGCAGAAAGTCTGAACGCCACACACAATGCTTCGAGCGCTGATAGAAATGTAGAGGTATCCCTTGTGTCCGCCTGATGGGGTGATAGGGCTGACATGCTGCCCGAAATGGTATCGCTATCATCAGGGATATGCGGTAGATCAGACTTCTCCGTAGAGGTGAGGACCTGTGGGGAACTGGCAGCTTCCATTGCCTCTGACTGCGCATCTTGAAATTGTAGAGGCGATCCTTGCGTTCGCCCGGTCTCCCCAGGTTTTACACATCGCTCTAATGCAGAGCGTACACCGGCTAACGCCGCCGCAAGGTAGCGCTGATTGAGTTCATACCAGTTGTTGGCAGTTGTTGCATTCATTGGATGGTCACCTGCGGTTCGGCATACTGTCCATTCGCGTTGACATTGAGCAGGCTTTCAGCCCCATCTACAGAAATGCGTACAAGGTACGTGCCTGGTTGTACCGCCTTGATAGGAAATGATACCGTCGTGGCTGGATCTTCTAGCCGCGGGTTCGCTTCAAAAGTATACGCTCGCTCAGGAGCAGCATCCTCGGCGAGTTCGGTCGCACGAAATTCGTTCAGTAACAAAATAACTCGCTGCATCATGCCAACAGGCGGACTGCTGACGGTTATAGCGATACTCCCATCGACGGTGCCATCTGGATTATGCGGGAAGGTAAAGGTTGTGTTCCCTTGCAAGTCTATCGTTGGCCGCAGCACAAAATCTGCTACGTTCAATTCGACGCCCCTATGCGGCGTTGGAGGAATACCGAGTAGCCTGGGCTGGATCACCTGCACCCCCTGCACTCCGGCACGCAGGTTACTCACCTGCAAATCGCTTTCCTGGGGGTTCACAGTCAGTGGTAACGTGATCTGCGTACTGGTTACATTTTTAGCCGTCGGCGTTACCTCGGTACTCCCGATACGTAGTAATGTTCCATCTGCGCCGAGCAGTTGCCTCCCACGAATGCGCAATACATTTCCCAGAATGATAGGCAAATTAAACTGGCTAAACGAATTTACGGCTGCCTGGGCAGTAATCTGCTCAATCACGGGTTGATTGAAGGGTATTGCGTTCACGCTATATGCACGTACAGGTAGCGTACTCTGCGGCGTATCGTCACTTTCAATCAAAACAACGCTTCCCTGATAGGCAACAGTGAGCGCATACTGTACCTGGAAAAACACCAACCAGATTTTGGAGAGATCTTCCAGCGAGAGATAGAGGGGCAAGAATCTGACGAGTTCAACCTGGTCAGCCAGGTTAGACTGAGCCAGATAGGTTGTAGGGGTAGCTCCATTCTTCTGAGGATTGACGATGTTGCTAATCTTCTCGCGTGAGAGGACGGGTTGTGTATGGAGCGTACGAACAACACTTCCCAGCAAACGCTGTGGCACCAACTGTTTCTCATCCCCATAGAAGCTAATAATATAGTGTAAATCGAGGGCAACTTGCGGACGTTGCATCACCGTTCCATCACCCCTGCGTGTAGGCAAGTCGGCGTTGCGCCATGCTCCATTGGGAGTGACCTGGTATAAATAGATATTGATCCTTGCGTCCTGAACGTTATCGGCTGCTTGACCAGGGGGTAAGGTTGCGTAATCTATAAAATGGTCCGGCACATCATAATTTGCGCTCTCCTGTAGGAGATTACTCAACGCTGCTGTCACAGTGGCAATCGCCAGGAAATTGCTCATTGCCTTCCTCCTTTCTCCTGCTTAAGGTAGTCATCCAGGGATAACAGAGGACTGGGACGTGCCGGTTTAGAAGGAGGAGTCGGCCCAGGTGACGTGACAGCGCGTACATCTATACGACCAATCGTAATGTGGATAGAAGGTGGAGTCGGAGCTGCCTCTGTTGCTGATGCTCTCACCGAACCTGAATGGAGATCTGTCGAGTTGTGCTGCGCCAGAGGTACAGGAGATAAGTTTCTTGCTGATCCTGATGTAAAAACGTTGATGAGCGAGCCGTCCGTCTGCTCTTGAGGAGCAATTCCCTGCGGTAACTGCGCTTGCGCAACAAGCAAATGTTGCTCTACCGTCAACAGATCTCCTTTTTTGTTTGCGGATGCGTTATATCCTTGTTTAGTATCCGGCCCTATTGTGTGCCCCTCGGGAGCAATGTTTCCTGGGCTACTGAGTTGTGCCTCCTCTGCATATTCCTCAAGAAGTAGGGTTTCCTTCTGCTCAAGTGTCTGTAAGGGTGATGGTGACTGAGGATGGCTGATCTGGCCTTTCTGGTCATCTGTGGTAGACGTAGGGCCAGTCCCTTCTTGACGCCTATGGAGCAACTTCTTACTAGAAACCATATGGGGAATGGTGTGGATGGTTGGAAGGGTGAGGGCAAGCTCCACACCTGCTTTATACCCCTTACTCGCCGCTTCGTGGTATCGTAGAGACGATTCCTTGCGATCGTCTGACTCCTTGCCGACTGCCATCTGGGGGACAATATCGCCATCATCCCGTATGCCTGCCCAGCGTTCATCTTTATGTTCTACATTCTGTGATATTGCACTACCAGACGGCATCTCCATTAATGAAATCGACAGGAATCGAGGCAAGAGGCAATAAAGTCTCCTCAGGTTGTAGAGAAATGTCTCGCTCAAAAGACGCGCCAACCCGGTCCTCCTCTCCAAGAGGAACAACAGTGTTATGCTTCACCAGGGGTTGGAAAGATACAGCTTCCTCCTGTTCTAAAGCTACAGGCTCATTCTGTCGCAATGGCATCCCAGATGCAGAAGCTCTATGCGAAGAATGGTGCTTTGTAGACAAGGAATTGATAACCTCAGATTCGGGCGAAGGAAGCGATAACTCAATCTCTCGTTCGTGCGGTTCCTCGACAAATGTAGGATTCTTTGCTAAGGGAATAGGTAATTCCGGATTTCCTGCTACAATGGTTGAAGCTTCTTTTGAGCCCTCACCTTCCCCGGCGAATCCCAAAGGCCGATGTATCGCACCTACTTCCATTGCGTCCTTGCTCTCCTCAACAAAATGGAGGGGCCGAGGCGTCGTGCCCGCCCCTGATGTATTGGCCTGGGGCACATGGACTTCGGAGGATGTCTCAGCAAGGGCCAGATCACTCTCGGGCATAACATTCTTTGTCATTGGCAGGTGAGTAGTGGTAGCACTTGTGGCTGGCATGTCTGTCCTCGCTTGCGTCATCCCTACCTCATTGTTAGCCATCTGACCACCTACGATACTACTTGTCTCCACCGGATTGGTAGTGGCTGGTCTTGCGGTTGCTATGCCCGTCGCTTGCCTGCCTTGCATCAAAGTGATATCGCCTGTCTCGGCGCGTTGAGCAGTCGCCACATCCTGCGCCGCCACTGTACTCCATGCTTCAGTCTCTAATATTGACGCAGCCATAACCTGCCCAGGAGCAAAACGAGAAGCAAGGACAGGTTGTGCCACCGGCACCGTTCTCAGCGTTCGTTCGGCTAGTCGAGCAAGGAAGTCACCCATTGGTCACCATTTCCAGGTACAATTGCCGTCGCACGGGATTCATTGCCAGGATATCAGCTTCACGCCAGCCATAGGCCCGTGCGAGTGTATGTATATCGCGCAGTAAACGTTTTACCAACGCGGAAATCTCAGTCCAAAAAAACGACACAATATCAAAGGGCATCTGCCAGTGTTTCTCACAGCTTGAACAGCTCAGGTGAACGGTTATTTCTGCCAGTGGATCGCGCTGTTCCATCTCGTTCGCAATCGTTGAGATCAGCTCATCCGGCAGATTTTCCGCAGGTACTACTTCGCCATTCTGTATATACTGGACAATACAACGCCGGGCCAAAACGTTACGAGCAACAGAAATATCTCGATAACTCACAATCGCAGCCAAGTCCCGGCTATTCGGTAACCGAAACTGGAGTGTTCCGTTAGAAATATCCATCGCTAAAAGACCACTGGGCGGTGAAATGTGCGGCGAAATTGGCATCTCGACCGCATTCAGACGAAATTCAATCTGCTCTGAACATACGGGACAGGCAGTCAGTCCGAGCAGCAGTGATCCAAATACCTGTTGACGTACGGCCAGCAGGCAGGCATCGCGCTGCCCAATACTGAGCAAGGCCAGCGTGTCTCGTGATATTCCTGGGAAGGCGGCCATCATCACGGTCAAAGCACGATCGAGTAGATGTTGCTTGTGGCCAGCCTCCCATATCTGTACCAGGTCTAATTCTGTCAGGGTACGCATATAATGTTAGGAGGGTACAGTGTAAGATGGCTCAGTTGGCTCTTGTACCGATGTGTCACGCATCCAACCCTCGTTCTCCAGCTTAATCAATTCAATAGCCACTGCGTTTGCATTTGCGTCCAGATCAGGTATAGCCTGAAACTCCGAAACCCAGCAGCGATAGATGTTGTAGGCAATCACTAACTGGCCAGCCTCGTTATACACTTCGAGGATGACATCCTTGCGAAAGTCCTTGAGTGAAACCTCCTGGCCCAGCTTCACTCCAAATTGCCAGGCCTTATTCGCCCACTGCTCAAATTCCTTATCGTGCGTTACGCCGCGCTCCAGAGTAATAGCTTCGTACTTGGTCCGTCCAGGCGATTTGCGACTGGTGCTAGGATCACCACCTTCGCGATGCTCCACCACCTCGGTCGAGCGCTTCAGCGCACCAACCTTGCTGATGCCAGCAACATATTTGCCATCCCATTTGAGGCGGAACTTAAAGTTCTTGTACGGATCAAAGCGACTTGTATTGACAGTAAATTCGGCCATAGGACCCCCCTCTATACTTCAATTTGACCAGCCATCTGCTGGAGTGAAATGATCACGAACTCTGCGGGTTTGAGCGGTGCAAAACCAACCAGGATGTTGACGATGCCGTGGTTTATATCGCTCTGGGTAGTTGTGTCCTTGTCACACTTGACGAAGTAGGCATCCGTCGGCGTTTGGCCCTGGAAGGCACCTTTGAGGAAGAGATCGTGCATGAACGAACCAAAGTTTAAGCGAATCTGCGCCCAAAGGGGCTCATCGTTTGGTTCAAACACGATCCACTTGCTCCCACGATAGAGACTCTCTTCGATATAGAGCGCCAGGCGCCGGACCGGCACGTATTTGTAATCAGAGCCGATTTGATCATCGCCACTTACCGTACGTGCTCCCCAGCAGACAATGCCATAGACCGGAAAGGCACGTATACAGTTGATGCCGTGGGGATTGAGCAACCCATTTTCGTTGTCGGTCATCACATAGTCGAGGTCTTGCGCACCTACCAGATTCGCTTCAATACCAGCCGGAGCTTTCCAAACCCCGCGAGCGGTATCGGTACGTGCGTACAGTCCCGCGATCATCCCGCTTGGAGGGAACGAGCGCAAGCGATTACCCTTCAACGGATCAGGTAGCTTGACCCAGGGGTAGTAGACGGCTGCATAGGTACCAATATCAGCCTTAGGCAGCAATGTAGGTCCGGTCAGTTTTGCACTGATTTCGGCCGGTTTCATGCTTTTTCCGTCTGGACCCTGCGGCGCATCAACAATGAGGAAAGCACGCCGCTGCTGGCAATACTGAAGGGCGGCGGTAAGTATCCCACCATCCTTGACCCCCGGCAGACACAGCAAGTTGAAGAGATCAACTCTTTCAAGGGCATAAATTCCACTCGTCTGCAACGGGTCATCAAGGCCGAGATAAATGCTCGTGTAGTCTGGGTCATCTTCCGTAAATGAATCCCCGGCACCGTCACTCAGGCTGGGAATGTGGGCCGATGAGTTTACACCGTTCAGAAGGTGTAATGCGTTAGCAATATCGCTTCCGGCAGGGCCAGGAGTTACTACAACAGAAGATATATTGGGGTCAGTTGAACCCGAAGTGAGGACAAGCTTCGTATTCGTTGGATCGACTGTACAGGTGAAAGCATTATAGGCAGATAAGCTCGGCTTGACCTTCCTTACCTTCTGCTTAATGCGCCCGGCAACATCGGCAAGCCTATCCGTCAGGCTGTTCCCAGCAAAGGGCGAGCCACCAATATTTACCGGAGAGGGTGTGTCGCCATCAAGGCTGATATTAAAACTGTTGGAAGTGGCGGGAAGTGGAGCGAAATCGTTCGTTCCAAAGGCACCGCTGGTAAGACTACCATTTGTTGCCGCCGTCGCCCCCTTTCCAGATCCAGCCGCTGCCCCGTGTGTTGGCGTTGCATCCGGCGACAGGAGGTGCAAGGCCCCGGCAATATCTTTGTCTCCAGCAGCCACTGCGACCTGCGAATTGGAGCCGGTTGTTCCTGAAGTGAGCACCAGCTTCGTTTTCGAAGAGTCCACTGCGCAGGTAAAGCCACTGTAAGCATCTCCGGCAACTTTGCTGAAAGCTTGCACTTGCTTCTGGATATTCGCGGCGATAGACGTAAGTCTGCTGGCCAAGTCAGTTCCAGCAAAAGGCGTAGAAGGATCAAAGGTGACTGTATTGGGTGTCGTTGCGCTGTCGCCGTCGAGGCCAATCTTGAAATTGTTTGCTGTGGCGCTGGGAAAAGAGGCCAGCTCATTCGTTCCGAACACATCACTGGTGAGACTCCCGCCGATGGCAATCAAGAGCTTAGGTAGTTTCCCACCTGTTCCTGGAGTCGCTGTCGCTCCATCTAGGAGGTGCAAGGCCCCGGCAATATCTTTGTCTCCAGCAGCCACTGCGACTTGTGAATTGGGGCCGGTTGTCCCTGAAGTGAGCACCAGCTTCGTTTTCGTAGGATCGACGGTGCAAGTAAAATTCTTGTAAGCGGGTAAGGCAGATAACTTTTGCACGAGTGTCTGGATAGTCGCGGCGGCATTTGCAAGCCCACTCGCCAGGTCGCTTCCAGTAAAGGGCTTCGTCGCATCAAAGGTGACTTTGTATTTTGTTGCAGGGTCGCCATCCAGGCCAATCGTAAAATTGTTGACCGTGGTGCTGGGAAGAGAAGCAAGGTCATTCGCCCCAAATGCGCCACTGGTGAGCGTGCCAGAAGTAGGTCCCATACCGCCTACTACATTAGAACCCACCGGCACCAGCGCAGTACTGCTAGATGGACCCGCAATCGATGTACTGGAGCCCGGTTGTGGATTCGCATCTGGCGCATTGAAAATGAGCTCGCTCGGATCTTGCGAGACATCAACAAGTGTGGAGATGTTGTGTATCGCGTCTACCACATAACGTGGATTGTTAGAATCCAACGAGACATTTTTGAACGTCTCTATGACGTTATCCATTGGATTGTCTATAGAGGCGTAGGAGAAGGTGATGTTAAAATTCGCGGGATCAATCACCTCTTTTGTATCGATATAGACCTGAATAGCGTTGCCTGATGTACCTTCATCAAGCGCCCAGATGTAGAGTACCGGGGTATTATTGTCATCTCCCAAGGTCATCCAGGCTCTTTTAGCACCTTTAGCAAGCCGCACTACATAGGCCTGGGATCCTCCATTCAAGAAGAACTGGTTGACGGCATAGCTAATATCCGAATCCGGGTCAAGGCCGCCGAATGCGCGTTCATAATCACTGAAACTAAATATCGAAACAGGTTGATTGACTGGACCACGTTTTGCAACCCCAACAAATGCAGTTATTGAAGTTGCAACCCCAGTTATGGTATGTACACCGCTAGGAATTTCCTGCACGTACACACCGGGGTAGGTTGGGTTAATTGGCATACGAAATCCTCCGTTCTCAAAATGACCTTCTCGCTTGTCTCAGCACATGGTAACAATCAAGCTATTGATGAGCTGTACCCAGACTGAGAACCCTACACAGGAGGGTAGGTAATCCGTGCCTCCAGCAGGTCCTTCAATGTCAGCAGATCATGCTCAACCTGGCGGCGCAGTACGCTTGTGAGTACTGGCTCCGCCACATCCATAAAACCTCCTTTTATCCTTAGATTGATCACCGCCTCCCGCAACAAATTGGTCTTTCCCCCTACAAGGGACTCGAATGTGAAGGAGAAGTGACAAGGAGTGATCCCAGAAGTACTTTTGAGAGTGATTTGACGACCCGCTTCCCATTCGACTACCACATATGTATTTTCCAGCCATCTGCCTAAAAACCAAATCGTCACACGCCATATTGTCCCAATTTGCATTTCACCCTGCGAAGTTTTTTTTGCCGCGATTACCATACTCAACCATTCGACCAGATTCTCAAGGTCGGTCACATAGGTGAAGCTATCCTCGGCGGGTAGATTGATGACAACACTTTGCTGGACTTTCAACTCACTCAAGACTTGCCCCACTCCTCTCGCAACGACGATAAGCCCTGTGAATATCAAATTGGACACTTTTTGAAGGGCAAGGATAAGCCCTGCTCCATAAGCTTTAATTAAGTACGCCCCTACAAAGTATTGAGTATTGAATCCAGTTTTGCATGCTTTACTGCTTGTCTGTTGATTTACCACATCGTTTTAAGTATACTTAAACAAGGTTCTGCTTTTTGTAGTTTCAATAACTTAAAGTGTACGCAAAGTGTACTGACTGTTAACGCAAAGTTTCTTCTTCATTCACGATAACATCCACAAAACAGATAATTCCTTAGGCTGTTGTCTTGTGCTAGCTGGGGTGCCGCCTCTGCATGCCCTGCCGAGTCATTACTGAAACAAGTCATTGTCTTGATAGCTTCTAGCAGGAATGCGTATGGAAGGGGGACATACGTATGGATGAACATACATTTGGAGAACGCGTACAAGAGTACCTTCGTGGAAGTGGCTACTCACAGCAGAATCTAGCCAACGCACTTGGTCTGCATCCAGGAGTCCTCAGCCGCAAGCTGAATGGGAGCACGCAAGGACATTTAACGAAGCTTGAGGTAGGACGCATTATCAAGACACTGGCACAGTGGAACATAATCACTACCCGAGAGGAAGCCTTCCAACTGCTAAAGTTGGTGAATCTAAAGCAGACAAGTTTGAGTATTGAAGAGTGGCAAGAGCCACCCCTCAATCAGCTTGTCGACGAGTCTACTCATCCCACCATCTCTAGACCCGTTATTTCTCCTGATCTTCATAATATTCCCGCCCCGGTTACACGGCTCATCGGAAGGGAATGGGCTGTGGAGCGACTTCAACACCTACTAGGACGAGAAGAAGTGCGGCTGGTCACGCTTGTCGGGCCCGGTGGCAGTGGTAAGACGCGTCTCGCATTGCACGTTGCAACAGACCTGATATCTGCATTCGCTCAGGGCGCCTGGTTGGTGAGGCTAACAAAAGTGACTGACGCCGACCAGGTACCGATGAGGATTATGCAGGCATTAGACTTGCTATCTGCGCCTGAAGTCTTACCAATGCATACGCTGACCAATTATTTACGAGACAAGCAGTTGCTGCTGGTGCTGGATAATTTCGAGCAGGTAGAAGAAGCTGCACCAGTCCTTGGAGATTTGCTGGCAGTTGCTCCTCGTCTCAAGTTGCTCGTGACGAGTCGACGAGTATTACATCTATATGGTGAGCATCTGTTCAATGTACCACCTCTGGATGTCCCCAATCTCAATACTTTGCCAAACACTACGCTGCTTTCGGAGTACTCGTCCATTCAGCTCTTCATGGAACGGGTCCAGGCAATGATGCCCGATATTGTCTTGAGTCCTGAAAACGGGACCATCATTGCGCAGATTTGCGCTAGGTTGGAAGGTTTGCCGCTGGCATTAGAGCTAGCAGCAGCTCGGGTTAAGATGTTATCGCTAGAGCAGCTCCTTGAACGGCTGCTCGAGGCGCGACTTCCTGTGTTGATCGGGGGAGCCAGGAACTTATCCTGGAAGTTGCAGACATTGCACAATACTTTTGAGTGGAGTTTCAACTTGCTCTCTCCCGCTGAGCAGCAGAGCCTGGCTCGCCTGGGAATATTCAGTGGAAGTTGGACATTTGAGGGAGCAAAAGCCATGATGAATTCTTTGGATGCAATCGGCGAAGTAACGGAGCAAAGGACGACTACAAGTGAAGCTTATAAGGCCAATTCCTCCCCTGCTTCAGATGTGCTAGAGGCACTGGTGGACAAAAGCCTGATCATTTGGCAAAAGACGCCAGGAGGGCAGGTGCGCTTTACAATGCTAGGGACACTGCGTGAATATGTCCTGACACGATTAGTGGTAAAAGATGAGTATAACCAGCTAAGAGATTGGCATGCCTGCTATTACCTGGCTCTTGCTGAGGATGCCGAGGAGGATTTGCGAGTCAACAGCCAAGCTTCCCGGCTTGCAGATCTAGTAGCAGAGCAGGAGAATTTCCGCGCAGCCTTACAATGGTCGTACCAGAAGGCCACAACAGGCACAATGATAAGCGGCTGTGTAGAGTCAAAAAAGGGTGCCAGTAATCAAGTGATCGTGCCCAATATTCAACTATCTGCCATTGAACTGCATTTGCGGCTGGCTGCCGCCCTTTATCCCTACTGGGAATGGCAGGGTGCTATCTCTGAAGGACGCCAGTGGTTGGAGGCAGCGCTTCTGATCCCACTTCCCGATGAGCCTGTGAGTTCGGTACTTGCTGCGCGGGCCAAGGCGTTGTACGTAGCCACACAGTTCGTACAAACTAATGCGTCAACAGGAAACAGGTGATATGCTCGGAGGCATGAGTACAGGCTGAATCTGAGAGGATGCGGGAGGTAAAGCTCATGCTCCTGTTCATGCTAGACTTCCACTCCAAACAAGCTGGCAATCAATGCCACCTGCTCCATGGTATCTCCTTTTTCACTTTCACGTACATCTCATCGACGCTGTGCTGGCTACTGCATTGCCTCACCAAAAGTCTTCCCCAACGGCTCGTTCAAATGGCGGCGATCAGGAACGCTTGGCTCGGATTCTCTGCTGGCGAAACTGGTGGGGGTGTGAACGCTATCATAAGAGTGAGCCACTGACCTATCTGTGTGTTTCCTCTATGGCGCAAGAGCACAGGGCACCAGGGGCATGCCAAACGGAGCGTTGCCTGAGGAGCTTCCTCTGCCGAGGGGGCTTCTAACCAAGCCTGTGTCTTTCTGCTCATGGGGCGTTGTTGCCCCCGAGGACTCTGTCCTGGAACGCTTCTAGTTCCCCTCCCGCTTGCAGAGTGCGAGCGGCAAAGGTCTGGCGAAGCAGGGATACGCCGATATGTTTGCTGGTGATCCCTACGCGTTTCCTGAGCCGAGCCAGCAAGAGCGTGATGGCATTGGTGGTGAGCGGATGCCCCCTCTCGGAGAGGAACAGGTGATTTTCCCCGGCATGATCTTCCTCCCACCCCTTCCCATTGAGGCGATGCTGATCCAGGTAAGCGAGGAGATGACCAAGCCCATCTGACGAAAGCGTGATCCGGCCCTGTTTGCCCCCTTTTCCAGGTATCCGCAGCATCCCGTGCTTGCGGTCCACATCCACTAGGCGGAGTTCACACAGTTCGCGGACACTTATCCCGGTTTCCAGCAGGACCCAGAGGATGGCGCGGTTGCGCGCCGTCGCCTGCTCCTGAAGGGGACTGCCCTCGCCCGGTGGACGACAGGCTAGCAGCAAGCGTCCAAACTCCTTCGCTTCGAGGATGTGGATGGACGGTTTGGGAGTCGGACCGACCCTGGGAATGGTGCCATGGGCAATGGGTGAGTGCTCCAGATGCCCCTGCCGAACTAACCAATGACAGAAGGCGCGAGCGGAGCGAGCGTAAGTGGCCATTGTGCTGAGCGAGCGGAGCCCTCCGGTGGCGGTCGGCGTGGTGCGCAGGAACATTAGCCACCCATGGATCATCGTCTCGGTTATCTCTTTGGGTTCGCTGAGGTGGTGTTCAGTCAGCAGATAGTGCTGGAACAGCCCTAGGGCCGTCTGGTGCCATTCTATGGTTTTGGGGCTCCGTCCCTTTTCCCACTGCTCCTGCAGGTAGGACTGTATCGCGCGCTCCATCGTCAGGGCCGTGGGGAGAGGCGTATGGCGCTCCTGTAGTTCCGGGGACTGCTCCAGGCCTCGCTGTGCAGTTCCCAGAGTGGTGGCAAGGCAGGTGGTCGCAGTTGCTTGCGGGCTCCTGGTCTCTTCCTCGGCAGTGGAACGATAGCGTACCGGTCTGGCTCCTGCTGGTTCTTGGGGGAGGGCCATTGGAGGGACAGGAGCAGAAGCAGGCATAAAGTAGGCGTTCTGGTCAGGCTCTGGTTCTCCTGGTAGCGTTCCTACGGTGCAGTTCCCAAGCGAAAACCGCACGATGGATCCGGTGGGAGTGCTTTGGGGGCAAGGAGAAGCACCGCCAGCGCAGCGGAATACCACTTGTTGCAACTGCCTCAATTGCGCAAAGAGTCGGACGGGGTCGAGCGCATGGCTGTTCTCGATGAGTTCACGTTGCCTCTCTTCAGCAAGAACCCCTGAGAGCAGGAGGCGCAGCAGCGGTGTTTTCGCTGGATCATAGACACGACGCACATGTTTGCCCTCCCGTTGCTTCGAGAGCAGCTTCATAGACGGCTGGAAATAATTGACATACAGGCGCAGCGCGCGATACAGTTGCACGAGTTGCTCAGAGGTGTGTGCCCCTTCCAGGCGATCATAGCCGACCACCTGGCGAACAACGGCACCATTTTTCTGCTCAACAAAACATTGATCGTTCTTCAGATCCGGGCGACCCCTCGTAAAGGTAATGTGCTCGTCAGCACAATACGTCGCAATGGACTCATTGATAAACTCGGTGCCGCAATCAGTATCGATGCCCAGAATCGGAAAAGGAAACAGCGTGCGGGCATGGTGGAAGGCGGCTAAAACCATCTCCTGGCTTTTGTTGAGCAGTGGGAGGCACTCGGTCCAGCCCGTGGCCACATCGGTGAGCGTGAGTGTGTACAGATAACTTCCCTGGAGGTCCATGCCACAATGCGCGACTAGATCGGCTTCCAGGAAGCCGGGTTGCGTTTCATTCCATTGGTGGTAGGTGCGGATGGGGATGTGTTGTTTGAGCAGAGGTCCCGCTTTGGTGGTGGAGATCCCACGCAGACTACATGCGCGCTGTGCATGCAGGAGGCGATCCGCCGTTGCAGCGCTCATAGTTAGCAGTTGGCTGCGGCATTCCTCTGTCAGGTGGAGATGCTCATGACGCTCCAGGGCTTCGACAAGCGTGGGGAGATACGGGATGAGCCGTTTGGCGCAGATGCGGTTGGCAGCGTGCCAGACCAGAAAGAGCGCGTGTCTGACTTCCGGTCCGTAATGGCTCGCACGCGTGTACGCCGGCGCGTGCAACACGTCCTCCGCATGGTTGAGCAGCCACATCCCATAGCGCCGGTGATAGCCCGTGGACTGCGGCAAAGGTATCCAACAGCATTGGTTTCTGGGCTGGCAAGGCCTCACGATACTGCTGGGCGAACTGCTTGAGCAAGGCGCGTCTGCCTTGAAAATTCACACTTGCTCCCACGTTTGCCTCCTCTGAAATGGGCTGATGCGGAACGGTTCTGTTAAAACGACAGTACATGTCCGCCAATTGCCTCATGAAAAATCTGTCTTAGTGAACGCATCATAGCCACTTCCTTCTCTTGTGCAAAGGAACATGAGCCAAGAGGAGATGTTGATGTAGAGGTGGAACTTGCTCGAGTGGAGGTGGTTTGCTGAAGAGACCAAAGGCAGATTTTTCGTGAGGCAATGCGCAAATCGAGGCAGGATGTCGCTGTACACCTTTTGACACAACATAAAACCGCCTGCTTGCTGACTCTCTCACCGCTTGCTTGCCACGAAGCGGCCTGTGGTGAGCCAGTAAAGAGACGGTTCATGCATAAGAGCGGGAGACGGGGCTCGAACCCGCGACAGCCTGCTTGGAAGGCAGGAACTCTACCACTGAGTTACTCCCGCTTATGGGTTATACTTGGAGAAGACCGACCGCCAATTACACTGGCAGGTCGGGGTGCGCGGACTTGAACCGCGGACCTCATGGTCCCAAACCATGCGCGCTACCAACTGCGCTACACCCCGTTACACTACTGCGTCCATCCCGAACGCATGGAAACTATAGCACACGTTTGGCTATACGTCAAGCACTAATGATCCCGTTTGCGGCGGTAGCGCAGCTTGAGTAAGAAGAGATTCCAGCGAGTCGCAAGACTACTCAAAGGGTTACGGCGGAGCGGAGTTACATTTCCATAGCGAGACGATTGCGCGGGGTAACGCCGAGATAGGAACGGTAAAAGCACAATCACTATCAAAGAGATCGTAGCTACAATTGCCAATACGCCGGTAATAATATTAGGATCACCCGCCGCAAAAGCATAGCCACCTGCGATGAGCGCTGCCACCCATGCAATGATCAGCAACCATGCTGAAGTACTCAAATTGAAATTGAAAGATAGGGAACTGCGTCTACGAGCGTTCATGCGCTGATCCGATTTTTGACGGAGTCGTCCACCAAATTTCTGACCTAGACTTGCCTTAGGCTCGGTACGTTCCATATTACGCAGGATTTCTTCGATCTCGCGCTCGTATTTGTTTGGCATGCCGTTCTCTTCCTCCGAACTCGCCGAAACACTCTTATCCTTAATGATACCAACTTCTGAGCCTAGAGACAAGTGTTTGTGATCTCAATTTTGTAACTCTTTTTGTTTATGTTGTCACGCCTAGAAGCGTGCGAACTTTCTCAACCAGATCCAATGGATGAAATGGCTTGGTAAGGTGATCCGCCGCCCCCAGGTCAACACTGATGCGTTCATAAATATTTTCGGCATGGGCCGTCATAATGATTACCTTGTGAAGATAGAGTTATCCGCAGCGTATATCCTAATATACATTTTACATTCCAGAGAAATTTGTAACCACTCAGGGCCACTAGTTACTGGAGCATCTTCTCTACCGATATGTGAAAGTTATCTGTTTTCTATGCGAATGCACGAAAGGCACGCAAAACCGTTGACTCTGCTCGCTAACCCTGCTATCATATAGCACAGAAGTACCATTGTAGAGGCGGGAATAGAGAAGAGGGAGGTAGATGGCCTTGTTGTCCGCCTATTATGTTGTAAAGGGGGAAGGTATGCCCTCGTCTCCTTCCTGGCAAGAAATCTTAAAGCGTATTATTTCGACACCTGCAGAACGCCAACGTTTAGCCCCAGCCCTCGGGGTCACGACAATGACGCTCATGCGTTGGACAAATGGAACCTCTCGACCGCAGCGATCACATCTTATCCGTCTTGTGCAACTAATCCCACCTCAACATCGAGCAGAGTTACTTGAAGCCCTCGCACCAGAGTTTCCTGAAATCCAGTCTGGACTATATGAAGAAAGTGCCGAACAAATTCCTCCTGACTTCTTTGCACAGGTTTTGAATGCGCGCGCTACGATCATCGAATCCTTGCGCTCCTGGCATATCACTGATATGGTGTTGAAACAAGCCCTCACTCAGTTGGATCCCAATCGATTAGGTATGTCGATTACACTGGTACAATGTATGGCTCCATCGCGAGATGGAAAAATTCGCAGCCTCCGCGAACGCGTCGGTAAAGGAACGCTTCCCTGGACGACTGAACTTGAACACCTTTCTACCTTTTTAGGTATCGAGACACTGGCTGGCTATGTTGTGCAACATCAACATCCAATGAGTATTGAAGACTTGAGCCAGGATAATTTAGTTCCTTCCTATCAGTCCGAATTTGAAATGAGCGCCGCGGCCAATCCCATCTGGCTGGATGGGCGCATTGCCGGGTGCCTTCTGGTTTCCAGCACACAGCTCGGTTATTTTTCACAACAACGACTGGCACTGCTGGGTACCTTCAGTGATATCATTTCCCTGGCATTCGATAAAAATGATTTTTACCCAATTAACTGCATAGAACTCACCGTCATGCCCTCCCCAGAGCAGCAACGCCCACATCTTGCTAAGTTCCGGCGTGAACCCATTTTGCCGGACACGGGGAAAGTCAACTTCCCGGCACTGAAATGTAGGTAGCTTCAAACTCAGCAGGAGGCAGATATCCTAAACTGGAATGGAGTCTTTTGGTATTATACACCTGTTCGATGAAGACTGCCAAATTCGCCTCTGCATCGGCAAAAAATTCGTACTCCTTGAGATACACTTCCTCTTGCTTAAGGGTCTTAAAAAAACTTTCTGCCTTGGCATTGTCATACGGATTACTCACCGATGACATGCTGATTTGCGCTCCGATCTGCTGCAATTGCTCAGTGTAGTCATAGCTGGCATACTGGACTCCACGATCAGAATGATGGATCAATCCAGGCTGTGGGCGGCGTTCTCCAATTGCATGCGTGAGTGCCGCCAGCGTCAGCTGCGTGGTCATCTCACGTGAGAGATACCAGCCAACACAGCGACGGGAAAACGCATCCAGAATACAGGCCAGGTACACAAACGCACTCCGCAAACGAATATAGGTCAGATCCGCCACCCAGGCTTGATCAGGCGCATTCAATACGGCCCCTGCAAGCACATTGGGATAGACCGGAAAACGATGCCGCGAATTGGTGGTCGCAATCACAAAGCGTTTTTTGAGATGGCACAGCAAGGATTCTTCTTGCATAATGCGCAGTACACGCTTGTGATTGACTCGCCACCCTTCACGAGCCAGAGCATGGGCCACACGCCGATAGCCATAGCCAGCAAATTCCAGGATGATCTCTTCAATCCGATCACGCAACGCAATCTCTTCCGCATCGTCCTCGGGTTGCTTTAAATGCTCATAGTACCAGCTTCGACTGAGCTCAAACATCTCACAGAGCCGCTGCACGGAAAGTTCTGGATGGGCTTGATGCGCCTGTGTAATCATGAGGTGACGCTCCGCGATCCCATGCTCTGTAGCGCTTTTTTTAACACCTGGTTCTCCAAGGCGAGCTGACCACAAAAGCGCTCTAACTCAATGATTCGTTGCTCCTGAGTGCTGGCTTGCTCGGAAGCCGGTGGCAAAAAGGCAGCTTCTCCACGCTCATGATATTCTTTGCGCCAGCGCGAGAGGATACTGTCTGCCAGGCCATATTCACGGCACACTTGTGCTGGTCGCTTTTGGCCTGTGGTCACTTGACGCACCACTTCCAGCTTAAACTCTCGGCTATGGTTTCGTTTTTGCATGGCTTCTTCTCCTTGTCTTCTCTCTAGTTTACGACATCTTGGAGAAGTTGACTTTGATCTCTGTCCGCTCTAATGGGTTCAGTCCAATGCACTCCTTGATCTAAGGATATGATGAAGCAAGCGAGCTGCCAGGAGGGAGTGGTCACTTGCTTTTAACGTCCCTTCATGCTACACTAGAGGAGTAAACCAGAGTGGTCTCAGCCTCTCGTTCGGGATTGAAACTCCCCTTTTAGGGGGAAACCTCCAACATAGTGAGGCGTCTGAGACCATTCTGGCCTTCCACCCCTCGCTTGGAGAATTGAAACTTCTGACCTGAATGTAGAAAAAGCCCCGCCTGGCATTGAAAGACAGTGGAATCTCTGCTACAATCGTTCGTACAAGCACTGCCGACAAGAAGACGGTTGGTGCGCTTAGGAAGCGCGAGAAACTTATTCCCAGTTGCTACTGCTTGAAGTGAGCAGAATAATTGATATAAGTGAACGAAAGAAGTTAGTAGGGGACCTTGCCTATGACAGAGGAACACACAGGAGCCAGGCAGCAAATTCTAGCGCCTGAACGCCCTGCTACCGCGTTTTTAAGCTATGCGCGAGAGGATGTTGAAAAGGTCCGATATCTCCAGCGACTTCTTCACCTGCGTGGCATACGAGCTTGGCGCGATGTAACCGATCTGGCCCTTGGAAGGTATACTCGGGATGAGATTGTTCAGGCGATTGCGCAAGAATCCGATATCTTTGTTCTGTACATCACGCCGCATTGCCTGAATTCTTCTTTCATCTGGGATATTGAAGTACCCGCTGCTCTAGAGCGCTGGGAACGCGATCATTCTTTCAGTATTGTACCCATCCTGCATGGCGTCACCTTCTCACAGGTACAGCAAATGTGCGCCGAGCGCGGATACCCTTCCTTGACCGATTTCAATGGCATTCCGCTGCCTGAGTACGGCAAGGACGAAACGAAAGCTGCCAACGAGAAACTTCGGGAAGTCGCTGAGCGCATCTTGGAGTCCTCGTTTGTCCTGCGGCTACGACGCGTGAGAGCGAACTCGAGCTACGAGCCGCGTCTGTGCCTGCATACCTTCCCTTATGTGCCGCAAACAACCAGCCTTGATCTTGACTTGAATTGGACAGAGCTTTTCACCGATCGATGGCCAACACAGGAGGAGTGGCTGGAGGAGTTGCTTCCCGCACTGCGTAACGTAAAGAACGTACTAAGCGCGAGTACCTCAAGTCGCACACCGCATATGATTGTGCAGGCACGCCTTCCAACGGCCTTTGTTCTTGGATTCAACTTTCCAGCAGCCGCGCACTTTACAATTGTGCTTGAGGGAAGGCATGGTGACTGGAGTACAGCCACTACTGCCTCTGAAACGCCGCTGCTCCGATACAATTCATTCCGGGATAAAGGGGATCCACAGATTGCAGTGGTAGAGGTAGCAATCTCTCGTCATATTCCATCTGCTGTAGCTCGAAGTCTTTCATCACTGGGCCTCTCGTTTGGTCACCGTGTACAATTTATTGCCCTTGCTGAGCCGAGTGAAGAGAGCGTGAAGGATGCGGCACAGGCAGCGTCAATGGCTCGTCAAATCAGCCGCGAACTCAAGCGCCTCTGTGACCGCGATAGTATTGCCCATATCCATCTCTTTCTCGCCTGTCCTGCCCCTCTGGCAGTCATGCTTGGTCATCAACTCAATGCCTTGAGAGCGATTACACTTTACCACTACATGGAAGAGCAAGGTCATTACACCCCAGTATATACTCTCGGCACCTCAAGTAAGTGAAGTCCGCCTATGCAATTCAGCTGTCACTTATGACCAATTACCAGATATACAGACAAAGATAGATAGGCACATCACTTCCCTTAACGAGAAGAATCATGCTATAAAATAACACTACAGTATATCGCACTACGAAGGCTATCTCATGGCGATACCAAAATCAATTGTAGACTTTTTATCCCATTCCGTTTACAATACGAGTGATGAATTTAATTATTGCTATGTAAGCAGCATGGAGAGAATTAACCATCAAAATCAGAGGATCTTTGCTGATTATGGGGATTATCAGCGGTTATATCTTTAACTGAAACTGGCGGCTAAGGACTTATATAAGTCCTCCTTCATTCTAAGGATAGCCACTTCTATGTTGGGAAAACGCTTGAAGTTGGTTCCATCTCAGCGTATCTACTATTCCTACTGCAGTCGGTCTAAGAGCAGTTTGGTATGCAGCGAACAACGGAGGAGAGGTTGCAATGAGAGTAAAGCTTCGTTCGCGATGGCAACAAATAAAGCAGCATTGGGTAGCAATTGGAGTTGTTGGAATTGCTTTCGTGATAGTCATTACGCTGATTATCAATGGCTACTGCGATGGAATTGGCTTCAACGGATACAATCAAATCACAACAGATCGCACGATTAGTGGTCCATCGGCTGGCACAATCATCAGAAATGAAGTGTACCAACCAGGAAAAAGTCTTTGGGACTGGCTCCAACTCCTGATCGTACCACTTGCTTTAGCAATTATTGCGATCCTATACAATCGCGAAAATACTCGAACTGAACGGAATATTGCTGCTCAACGCTACAAACAGGATAAGGAAATTGCTGAACAACACTACGAACAAGACAAGCAAATTGCTTTAGAAAAGCAAATGGATGATTTTTTACAGACTTATCTTGACTTTATGTTCGAGCTATTGCTTGAAAAAGATCTTCGTACTTCACCTCCCGATAGTGAGGTTCGTACTGTAGCACGTGTGCTAACCATTAGAATTTTGTTTCAGCTAGATGCCGATGTCGCACGCATTGGACACGTGTTTGCCTTTTTATGTGATGCTGGTCTGATGTCAACTGCCGAAGAAGGCAGCATCGTCAGTTTAAAAAAAGCCAACTTGAACAAAGTCAATTTAAGTAAGGCAGTCATTGATAGAGCTGATTTGAGAGAAGCTTACCTCGGGGAAGCCATCCTCAGTGGAACAAACCTCCGAGAAACCAACCTCAGTGGGGCCACCCTTAGCAGAGCTCAACTCAACAACGCCATTCTCAGCAATGCTGACCTCAGCAACGCCATCTTTAGTGGAGCTGACCTCACGGGGACAGACCTTAGTGGTGCTATTCTTAATGGTGCTATTCTTAGTGGTGTTGACCTCAGTAGAGCTACCCTCAGCGGAACTGATTTCAGTGGAGCTACTCTCAGTGGAGCTACTCTCAGTGGTGTTGACCTTAATGGAGTTAACCTTAGCAAAGCCAAACTCGGCGGAGCCGATCTAAGCAGAGCTAGCTGCATTGGAGCTAGCTTCATCGGAGCCGACCTTAGTAGGGTCAAACTTAGTGGAGCCAATCTCAACAGAGCCGCCTTTAGCAGAACCGACCCTATGGATACCGACATCGACAACGCCATTCTCAGCAACGCTGACTTCAGTGGAGCTAACCTGAGCGGGTCCACCCTTAGCAATACGGACCTCAATGGTACCATTCTCAGTGACGCCGACCTCAGTGGAGCTAATCTGAGCGGAGCCACCCTCAGTGACGCCGACCTCAGTGACGCCGACCTCAGTGACGCCGACCTCAGTGGAGCTAATCTGAGCGGAGCCACCCTCAGTGACGCCGACCTCAGTGACGCCGACCTCAGTGACGCCGACCTCAGTGGAGCTAATCTGAGCGGGGCCACCCTCAGTGGAACTAGCCTCAATAGAGCTGATCTCCGCAATGCTGATCTCAGTGAAGCCACTCTTAGTGAAGTCATCCTGAAAAATGCTGATCTCAGTGAAGCCATCCTCAGTAGGGCCGATCTGAGTAACGCTGTCCTGAGTGGGGCCATCCTCAATAGGGCCAATCTTAGCAATGCTGATCTGAACGGAGCCACCCTCAGTAACGCCAATCTTAGCAACGCCAATCTTAGCAACACTGATCTTAGCAACACTGATCTTAGCAACACTGATCTTAGCAACACTGATTTCAGTGAAGCCACTCTCAATGGAGCCACTCTCAGCAACGCTGACCTCACTGGGGCCAAGCTTAGCAGAGCCAGCCTCAGCGGTGCCAAGCTATTTCTTGCCAATTTGAGTGGGGTCAGCTTGCGTGGAGTCGATCTGCAGGGTGCCAATCTGAATAAGGCCGATATGCAGGGAACTGACCTTAGCGGAGCCAACCTGAGTGAAACCGATCTAAGGAGAGCCAACCTGAATAAGGCCGACCTGCGAGGGGCCAACTGGATAAGGCCGATTTGAGTGGAACCGACCTAAGGGAAGCTAGAGTTGTTATTGAAGAGCTAGAGACGAAAGCCAAATCACTCAGAGGTACGATAATGCCTAATGGGTCAATGTATCCCCACTCCAGTGGTGCTAATCTAGCTCTTGCCGATTTGGGTGGGATTAAGCTGAGCAAAGTCGACCTCAGCAACGCTAACCTCAACGGCGCACGCCTGAGTAACGCTAACCTCAGCAATGCTAACCTCAGCAATGCTAACCTCAACAATGCCATCCTCAGCGATGCTGACCTCAGCAATGCTATCCTCAGCGATGCCATCCTCAGCGGTGCCAATCTCAACACAGCTAATCTCAGCAATGCCGATCTCAGCAATGCCGATCTCAGCAATGCCGATCTCAGCAATGCCGATCTCAATGGAGCTATCCTCAACGGTGCGGACCTCAGCAATGCCATCCTCAGCAGAACTCACCTCAACAGTGCCATCCTCAGCAACGCC
The DNA here is from genome assembly GCA_963778375.1 of uncultured Chloroflexia bacterium. Classification (GTDB taxonomy): domain Bacteria; phylum Chloroflexota; class Ktedonobacteria; order Ktedonobacterales; family Ktedonobacteraceae; genus CAVZTX01. The sequence goes on from CAVZTX010000027.1 coordinate 252,664, forward strand.
AATCTTAGCAACGCCAACCTCAGCGAAGCTAGCCTCAGTGGAGCCACTCTCAGCAACGCTAACCTCAGCGAAGCTAAATTAGGCGGTGCTGACCTCAGTGGAGCCATCCTCAGTGGGGCCAATCTCAACAGAGCTATCCTCAGTGGAGCCATCCTCAGTGGGGCCAATCTCAACAGAGCTAACTTGAGCGAAGCTAGCCTGGGCAGGATCAACCTTAGCAACACTAATCTCAGCAACATCAACCTCGGTGGTGCCAAGCTATTTCTTGCTAATCTGAGTGGGGTTAGCCTGCGTGGAGCCAATTTGCGTGGAGCCAATCTGTCCAATGCTGATCTGCATGGAGCAGACCTTAGCGAAGCCAATCTGAGTGAAACCAATCAAAGTAGAGCTAATCTGAAAAATGCTGACCTGCGTGGTGCCAACCTAGAGAGGGCCGACTTGAGCGGTGCCGACTTAAGGGAAGCTAAAGTTGTTGTTGAAGAGCTAGAAATGAAGGCTAAATCACTTAGAGGCACAATCATGCCCAATGGGTCAATGTATCTTCACTCCAGTGGAGCCAATTTGTCTCTCGCCGATTTGAGCGAGATCAGCCTGAGCAAAGTTGATCTCGGCAATGCCGACCTCAGCGGTGCGCGCCTCAGCACCGCTGACCTGAGCGAAGCCAATCTCAGCGGTGCCAATCTCAGCGGTGCCAATCTCAGCGGTGCCAATCTCAGCGGTACCAATCTCAGCGGTACCAATCTCAGCGGTACCAATCTCAATAGAGCTATCCTGACCAATGCCAATCTCAATGGAGCTATTCTGACCAATGCCGATCTCAATGGAGCTATTCTGACCAATGCCGATCTCAATGGAGCTATTCTGACCAATGCCGACCTCAGGAACACCAATTTCCTTGGATCCGATCTGAGTGAAGCTGACCTTAGAGGAACCGACCTCAGTAACGTTGACCTCAATGGGGAACCCTTCAATAGAGCCGACCTTAGCGGTGCCAACCTTAGCGGTGCCAACCTTAGCGGTGCCAACCTTAGTAACGCTATCCTCAGCGGCACCAAGATACAAAAAGTCAAGGGCCTTACAGAAAGCCAACTTGAAATGTGCAAATCAATGGGTGCAATCATTTCATTCGACGAACCCTTCTAGATGGAGTATTATAGTTTATAGATGATGACCATTATAGTCTTACCGGCTCTTGCGTGCCGCCTCACGAATAGTTTGCAGGTTGAGCACTTCCACTACTTCGTAAGTCGTCACAGGATCAGGTATTGGGCGCAGGTGAATAATCGTCGGGAAGTGACCCATACGCCCATGAAGTTCGGCGAGAAGGGCGCAGGCAGCAGGCGTATATCCGGGCGGATTAATGAGCAGTGAGCGCGTTTGCCACTCTTGAGAAGTGAGTGGCACGGCATCGATAATAGCACGAATTTGAGCTTCAAGCGGCTCGTCCTGGTTAATCTGCACAGGCATGGTCTGGATGCCCTCGATGCTACTAGCTGAGATCCCCTCGATCTGGACGATGTGTTCGTTGGTCAGCGGATGGGCGAAATTTAGGACGAGCATTATGTTATCTCCAGTGTTTCTTTTATCTCTTGATACTTATTCCCCCCGATACAAAGCTCTCGTATCTTTGATGCGTGCCTGTGAATGCTCCTTAAACCAACGTTGGCTCGGATAAGCATATTCGACAGATGTGTCGGGAGGCCATTGCCAGATGCTCTGAAGTTGGCCCAATGTGGGTAGCGACTTGAAGGCATCCCACGCGGCCTTGATCTGGTGATCGATTGGAGTCATTTGATTGGCGAGCAATTCGTAGAGATTATCACCTTCGAAGTATGCAAGGCCACGACCAGCTTGAAAGTTTCTGTAGCGTTCGCTGTAATCGACGAGTTGTAGTGCTGTGATGGATAGTTGGACACTGCCCAGGCCAATTGGTTTGCCATAGCCGATTTTGTGACGCGTATTCTCTTGCAACACTATGGCGAACAGCAGAGCTGCAAACTCATCAGCCTCGAGATTGGTAAAGTCAATACGTGACGAAAAGTCCGTTCCGACAGCGAGTGGTTGAATATACTGATTCCGGTATATACCTCTATCAGCTATCGGTATCAAGCGTTTCTCAGTAAGCAACTGCTCATTATGAAAGTAGAATTTTCGGCCTGCGATAAAGCGTCCATGTGTGTCAAGATAGAAGGCACGGTGACGCGGTTTAGGGGCATCCAATACAGCAGTATAGATCGGCTCGTGATACTCGGGGTTGCGATCATAAGCTACCGCATCTCCAATATTGATCTTGCCAAGAAACACCTCAGCCTGCCTCTGTCTCTGCATCATACCAAAGAGACGGCAGGAGATGCAGAGCAGCGTATTGTTATCACAAGGGGCAAAGTCTCGGGGTACGGGACTGTCTCGATTAATAACTGTCAGGCAGCCGCGACAGAGCGTTTCGACGACAGTACGCAACATTCCTTTGATGGATGTCCCAGGAATGATGTAGTCTCCATCCTTATTGTAAATGTGTTCCCCTGGCTGAGTAGGATCCTGCATAGATGAGTCAGCATGACGGATGAAAATGGGCGTCTCTGTCTTAATATACAGGTAGAGATAGCCAGAATATAATTTACCAGGATGTGCCTTATCATGTGTGAGAGCGTTGTGCCAGACAGGCCTACGCCGCTCTGGAGGATGCACAGTGTCTAAGGGTACAAAATCGTAGGGATTCATGCTCTATTTGCTCCTGTCATCTTTGAATGCTTCGGAAAAGGTACAAGTTGCTTGAAACGATACGCAACATTGATTGCTGTCGCAGGGTCTACATATTCGCACATAACCAGTCGTACTCGTTCAGCATCTGTCAGCTTGGGTAACTGCGGATAGCGCAATAGGCGCGGTATACGGATCTCGGCAAAGTCTCCGTGTTGTGCTGCCGTACCAATAGAATTTAACTCTTCCTTGTCCAGCCTTTTCCCAAACAGGAAGTATTCCCTGTGTTCATAAAGGCAGGTATCTAACGGAATTTCGCGGGCATTCGGCAGTGCCGGTTTGTATTCCTTGCGGCCAGTATAGACAATCTGTACGTTTGAATGGTGTCGCTCCCAGCGCAACTCGCCAAGAGCATGAAAGATACGGCCCGATGTATAGGAACTGAAATCAAAGCTAGGATCAAAGAGTGCAAAGCACAACAAGTCTTGTCGCGCATCTTGTTTGATAACACGACGGGGCTGTGCCTCTAATAGCATCAACGAGGGATCGTCGGGGGATGTGTTAGGCGGAATGGCCTTATTATAGGCTTGAATGAAGGCCGCGAAATCCTCTTCTCCTATTTTCCCTGCCAGTAGTAATTCGCCTATCGCCAAATTGGTTTGTGTTGCCTGTGCCATCGCTAGCTCCTTTGCGACGCGCCAGTCGTAGTCTCCGACGCGCTCTTCCATTCTTGTATTCGAGTGACGAAGGCTTCGATACTTTGTCCTTTGAGGCTATTCAGTGCCTCACCTCTGAAGACGCGTGTATTCCGAATGCCGCTCGGCGTGTGTACCACCGGCAGAGACAACTTGAGCATGTCATCGCGTCGTGTGCCATAGGTTGTCGCCTCTTCACCCAGCCAGCGTCCGAGGCCCCATAGTTCGTCGTCCTCTTCTCCCTTCTTGCCTGTGCGTGCTGTACTCAGCAATACACCGCCCTTATGTGACTCCTGATCCTGCTCGTTGATGCTGGCCTTAACCTTGCCTAGTCCTCGTGAACGACCCGAGCCGATACGAATCAGTTGATCTTCCATATCCTGGATAACGATGAAGAGCATTCCAAGTTGCCAGATTTCAAAGTTGCGCAAGTGTATGTCTGTGCTGAACGCCGTTCCCTCAGTCACCACTTCCAGGTCGAATTTGGCACCACCTCCCGTGCCACCTGTGAGCCTGTCGATGGCAATCCCATCACGGTGCTCAATCAAGGATTCCTTTCCAACGGATCCCACAGGCAAATACGCATCCTCTATCGCGATACGGCTGCCGAACGAGGTTGACCCGAAGAGACGGCAGGTTGGGCATGAGTATGCATATACTTCATATTGAGGCGTTCTATCATTGAATCGGCTACCGCACGATACGCGATACAGTTGTCTATCGTCTCTTGCATCGCCATCATTTGATCGCATCAGTGGATTACATGCTACCCGTGATTGAATGCTATTGACAACCTTCTCTAGATGGCTGCGGAAAACGCCCTTTAGTGAACTGCCAGGCAGATAGATCTCCTGCTGATTGTTGCGATAAGTTTGTACGGGGGCCATATCCGCACCAATCACGGTTGCATAACCTGTCTTGATCAGCAATGGTCCTTGGGTGGTAATGTTTAGGCGTAGACGCGCTTCGTTTACCAGTGCTTTTAACATATTTTTCCTCCTCTACGAATTGGTTACTGTGTGACTAAACAGCGAGTTGATATGGTCCTCGAAGAAGGTAGATACGTTTTCGACAGGCATAAGTCCCTTTTCTCGATGCAATAGGTACTGTTGCAGCCGTTGCCGACGCTCCGCATCACCATTCCCTGTAAGCTCCAGGTAGCGGATCTCCAAACCGTTGAGGATACACGCACCCAGACCACGTGAACGTAAACCGCCGACGCCACCGAAACCACTCACGAACTCACCAAGTCCAATACTAATAAGTTGTAAGTCCTGAGAGGTAGCATTCTCGATCACCAGATGAAGGCGAAAGACCGTTGTGGATGGTACGACCTCGAAATCATATTTTGCGCCGCTTTTTGCCGTCTCGCTATCCCGATCAATGGCGACACCATCGCGTATCTGTGTTGTTCCACTCCACTCATCGTTGATGAGATAGAGGTCATTGATGGTGATACGGGCTGCAGCGAAGGGCGAGCCGAAAAGCTGGCAAGTATTGCAAAGATGATTGCGCGCATCTTCCATAATGCTATCTATATCGTTAGGACGCTCACGACGCTGCCTCCTGATTTCATCCTGACGCGCCGTCGGACACGTCTCACCCGGTACTTCTTTGCTGGGCAGTCCACATGAATGCAAACCGAGATCGGAAGGAAGACTTGTCACTATCTTCTCTATTGTGCTACGCAGCGTTCCTTTAAAGCTTGAACCCGGGATAAAGGGTAAGCCTTCTGGCGTCAACACGACGGGGCTATCAGTGTAGCTCAATGTTGCCTTGCCACCGCCGATGTGCAGGCCCGTCTGCATCTCTAGTTTACCATCGAAAACATAGCGATTGCGTAACTCATAGCGCATCGGCTGTGTAGATTGTGTGTGTTTCGTCAAATCCTGTGTCATTATGCCCTCCCCTGTGGTGCTGCCGGACCTCGATAGTTTCCTTGAGGTCTACCCGAAATTCTTGTGTTGTCGCGATCTGGATTCTGGAAAGCCCGAGTAGCTCCCATATAGGCATTCTCGGCCAGAAGATGCTGGATAAATTCCCGTGCGAGTAGCATTTTAAGTGTCTGCATATCCTCTTGTGAAGGTTGGCCCGCTCTCGATTTGATGATAGACAGCGCGTATGCCTCCAACTGTTTAAGTTTCTGCGTGAGTCTTTTGTAGAAATCGGGAATATGTGTATCTTCACGACGCCATGTCGTGCGTGCTCGCTGATGCTCAATGAAACTCTCCAACTCGTTATAGGTATTTGCCAGCGAGACGTTGAGCAGACCATTGATTTGCGCCGGTGGAAGCTGTCTGGCAACGCCGTGCATGAACTCAACCGCTTGTGGATAGAGTTCTAAATCGCTCAGGAGCCGTATCTTCTCTTGCTCTTGCTCAGTTATCATGATCGAACTCTTTCCTCTACCTGGCTCACGTCGTACTCATACCTCACGACAAGCTGGCGAATAAATTGGCGGACAAGTAGTAGGTACGCCTCCTGTCGATCTTGCTTGGCTTCATCGGTCGTGCCTTCGATGAAGCCATTACACACGCGATCAACAAACGTTTTAAGCCCGCTCTCTACTTCCTTTTTTAGTAATTCACCGAAGAGCTCTCCCTTAGCTCCCACTCTCTTCTGCCATCCCCTTTGGCGTGCCGTCTGTTTCTTGATATAGTCCAATACGTCGGTTACTTTAAGCGTCGTTTCGGCGATATTTTCCAGGCCCGTCATCTGCGCCCTATGCCGCTGCTGTCTTTCACGCCCCTGCTCTTCTCGAAAGGACTGAGCGGCCAGTATCCCTAAATCCTGTGATTTCTGGTAGAAATCTTCAGACCCGGCTACCTTATTGACTCGTATGATAAGCTCCATGCGTGTTTTCATGCTTGCTCTCTTTCTAAATGAAAGGGGTCAGAGATAGAGATACGCCCGAACCCCTCTGAACAACGATGCCCAATGCCCGTCTCCTCGAGGGCGCGAAGTGCTGGTATGAGATCCTCTCCTGGTTGCTGTTTACAGGCAAACAGGAAGGTCGAGCCACCCTCTATTGCGTAGTCGTTAGGACGTGGCGTTCCCCACAGTTCGTTCCAACCGGTGATGCGTTGTATGCCAACGGACTGGTACTCCCTCCGGAATGTATACGCGGGAAGCTTTAACAAGCTGGGAAGCGATGCAGGATCGAGCGTTTTTTGATAGCGCAGGAACTCATCACAGAGAATGGCCGACGATTGCAGCGTAATAGCAAAGTAAAAAGGAGCGATTTGCTGTACATTCGCCGCTTGCGCTTGCTCCTTAACGGCTGTATTGAACTCATAGAGCCTGTTCGCAAACTTAGTGGTGTCCTCCTGCAGCGCATCGGCCATTTTTATCTCGACTCGGCCCAGGCCACGAGTGCGCCCGGTCCCCATGCGAATGACATCTTCTTCGGTGACTTCTTCGACAAATTTTGTGAAGGTATTGACGAGTTCTTCCAGAAGAATCACTTCTCCCCAGAAAGTCATACCCTCATCAAACACCTCGCGATTGTAGAGAATGCCCTCCTCAACCACACCCCAATTCCGGTTGATGCCGGTTCGCGTTTGTACTCTTGTTTCAACTTTGGCCTTCATGCGTTGTTTGGGGTTGGAACCGCCACGCCTATAGTAGCCGCTTATATGATCCATAACTCGACCGCAGGCACCGTTGCTATATTTCCCACTTGGGTAGGTACAAGTATCGTGATGATCGAGAGGTGTCAGTAACGTGAGAATATCCGATCGTTCCTTGTTCAAGAGAGAAAAGGCAGCCCACTCCAGCAAGCTATCACGTACTCCATGCCGCTCATCATCGTTATCTTCGTCCGGCGTATGTAGAAAACCAGAGAAGCGTTTGCATGTTTGAGCCGTTTTAGGGAAAGGCGTCACCGGTAGATTCCGATTGTGAAAATTCGTTGTGCCGAACTGAGCGGGATAGAGATGAGGGAAGTACACCTGCTCATTGAGGAAGAATGCTGCGAATTCATCCTCTTGCTCTGGATGTAATATGCGATGGCTGGCAGCAAGACTTCCTAGGAGCGTTGCCCCCGGAATATATTGCGTCGTCTTCACGCCTCCCTCCGCGTGATCGGAGCGTATTGTCAGTGGTGAGCGAGCAGTGACTCGAAGATAGAAACGCTTCACGCCGAGCCTCCTTTCTCAGGATAGTCTTTCAAAACGTCCAGTTGTTCTATCCAAGACTGCCACTGCTCCTTTGGACATTTGTACCTGTCGAGCTGTACATTTGTGATGGAACAACGGCATTGTCCCTTACCCACCGATTTGTTGCCACCGAGTCGCTCAATCATCAAGAGACCAGCTAGTAAGATGAGCAACGAGTAGGTTGGAGTAAGTGTGTATGTCTCTTTGTCTTGTATTGTCTTTGCCAGCCTCTCAATAGGTGTGCAGTCGAGCACTCCCTTAATAGTTCCCTCAAAAATGAGGTAACGGGTACCAAACTCGCTGGTATAGAGAGCCTCATTCGCGGCGGTACGCGTCACACGATCAATGCGCACCTGTGTCGCAACACTCGTTTGTACCTCTCTATACATCTTATAGGTCTCCTCTTCCTGCCTTGCATCATTGAAGCGTAGACATCCAGGATAGAGCGGAGAACCAAAGATACGGCTAATGAGCGTAGGAGCTTTCCCAAATTGGGTCAGCGCTGCATAAGCATTGTGAGGGCTGGCGACCTGTGCATTGGGTAGATAGAAGAGACACAATTGCTCACAATGCTCGCGCAAGACACCCTTGAATGTCGAGGCTGGCACATAGAGGTCGCGGTTGGCATCCCGGACTACTGTGCGATCAATTGCGCCCGAGGTGACGCCGGTTCCAAGATGAAATGGCGCGGCGAATTGGAGTTCGTAGTCTATTTGAACAAGCATTTCCTCATTGTACCCTTCCTATGATGTAACAAAATCGTAGAGTTCAATGAAATCGAGCAAGGGTGTACGGTAGATGGTGAGGCTATCGCTACTTTCCTTGCCATCAAGAGACCAGGGGAAGAGCGTTCCCATCTGCTGTTGTCGCGTTGTCAGACGCGTATCAAACTTTTGTGCTATCTGCTTCACAAAATCACGCTCATCTTTTTTCCAATTGCGGAACAACGCAAGCAATTCGAGAATAGTGGTGGTTGAATTCAATTTCAGAATGGCCTCACGCAACTGGTGAAGTTTCGTGCGTCCCAATCGCTTCTCATTTCCCTGTTTGAGTTGCTCCAGCAACCATTTGAGATCCGAGAGTGTGTAGGGGCGCAGCGTTGCATAGAACGCATTGTTAGTACGAGTTCTTTTGTTGTATAGTTCTCCATATTGTTTCTCGTAACTCTGACTGGTATTGCCTGTGAGCACAACAAAGTTAACGCGCGACTGCTCTTGCTCGTCATTGCTGCTATTAGGCACCTGCCTCGCTCCAGACATCTTTGCCGCCTTGAGCGTCTCTCCAACCAGCTCATATTGCAGGCTGAAGGGGTAGGTTACCGGAGCAAGTACGACACCAATGGAAAGGGTATATTTCCCCGCAAGCCGGTGAAACTCTTCAGCGAGTGTATGTGCAACCTGTATGGCTTTGTCAGCGGGCACTACCATCACGATATCATCGCCGCCCACCAAGAGAATATCGAAAGGAAATGTGTTTCCCTGTATGGGAAGATGCGTTCGAATGGCGTATCCCATGGCCGCAAACACCGCATCATCAATCTTCTTCGCGAGGACTTGCTCCTCTTCTAGTGTTTCGAGGTCATTAAATGCTGTTCCCATGCTGTTCGCATCCGCATAAATCAGGCCTAGATACTCTTTTCCATGGGAAAATTCACGAAAGGCGTTGAAGTCCTTTGGACGCTCTGGCACCGGCGATCGAGGAGGCAGATAGCTCTCACCTAGCGATTTCAGGATATGCCCCCAAAGCGACCCGCTCGCCAGAGGAGCGTTTCGTGCGTTACGAAGCTTCTTCTTCACATCCATATCCTCTTCACGCTTGCCAGTACATACGCAGCAATAACGTTCTTCACCCTCATCTGCATCTTCAACGTCTCTCCCAAGATCTTGCGCATAGGCGACGCCGCATGACTCACACGTGCATAGCAGCGCATGCGAGGGCAGCGCGACGTATGCTAACGCGTCACCTCGTTGCGTATCATTCTCCGGTGCCGCATCTTTCTGTTGTACATTATCCCCCGGCGACATATCCATTTGCAGACTATCTTTTGCTAGATGGAGACGCGAACGAAGTAGTTTCCGTACATCCGCCATTGCAATGTTCCCACTCAATTCCTTAACGGTCATTATGTCTTGTGTGCCATAGTCTGGAATGTCCTGTATAGCATAAGTGATCGAGGCCCCACCTCCCGTTTCCTCATGATAGAGCTTTTGCACTGCTTTCCCTAGCGCTTGTGCCCGATCTGAGTCAACGATGAAGAGGGCCGAGCCACCATATGCGAAGATGCGTGTCGCTTTAAATTCTTCTTTAGCAGCTATCCTTACAGTTTCTTCGCGGTTGAGTCTATCGAGTATGGAGCTTGCGCCGCGAATCTCTTTGAGTCTGTTGGTACCGAAAACATAGCCTTTAATATGATCGGTATCAAACGCTATCAATGATTGGGCCACCGTCGTTCCCCTTTCTACTCATATTTTCTTTGATGGTCACAATAATAGCACGTCTCCTTCCGAAATACATTCAAATTACTTGCCAATTTTCTCGAACTAGCTCTGATGACTTTTTTTCATGGCTGGGATATACTTCACTTATCAAACGGATAGTTGGCAAACTTTGCCTGGACAAAATGGTAGTCCAAACGCAAGTTTTCTGGCACATTCCAAACATTGCGGCATTCTCGATAAATCTTGTTTGTATAGTAACTGATGGTTGATAAATCCAGGTGCAATGTTTCCGCAACATCACGGGGGTGGAGTCCTTGTGCGAGATCTCGCAGAACTTCACAGGAACGGGCATTGAGTGCATCCACGACCTGCTGGCAATGCTTTTGCTCCTGTGCCTTCTGTTGTTCGCGTTGTGATTGAATAGTATCAGAGGGTGAGCGGTTGAGCATCAAGGCAAGGAACGGTTGAGCGGCACGTGCGAAGGGCACTTCGATCAGGCGTCTACCATCTTCTGACGTAAGATGCATGACTCCACTCTTATCGACGCGCTCCTTTACATGTTCTGGCGTGTAGAGGTGCAAGAGTTCATCAGGAGTCTCGAAGTATAGGAGGGCCGCTGAGAATGAGAGAAAAGTCATCAAACGTCGTCCGCCAGAGATGGAGAAGTGAATGATACGCTGCTGCCGCTTCAAGCTACGAATTAACTCACCGATAGTATCGAGCGCACCGCTTGCAGTTGGCTCATCAATGATGTCGTTAATAACGCTATCGTAGTGGCTGAGGACCTGCTGACGGAAGTGAATGGTCAGGCTGCGACCTTCAAACATATAGCGATCCTCGGCGAATTCGGCATTGAGCCGTTCAAGCGATTGTTGAATACGAGGCGAGCTTGCTGGATGCACAACGATGACCTCGTAGATTGGAATGCCACGCTTGAGGAGCAGGTCCAGCGTGAAGGTGACGATTTGGGGTTGCCCTCCAAGCGTTGCCACAAGCGTATGTTTATACCCTTTGTTCCCTTGCATCACCGTTTTCTCGTTTTCTCATCGAACAGTAAAAAATTATCATTCAGGAGAAAGTAGATGATCATCACAGATAACATAACCAAATCGCTTCCCGCCATTCTCATGGGAGGACCACCCAATGCAGGTAAATCCACCCTGACATATAACCTCACACGAGAGTTGCGCCGTCTTGAAATTCCTCACTATGTGTTTCGCGCCAATCCAGACATTGAAGGTGATTGGTTCCTTCAAGGTGATGTAGAGACGGTTCGCCAGATCCAGCTTAGGGTTTGGGACTACCGTTGCTGGACCGAAATATTCAGAGAATTTGTGTGCCGTGATCTTGCAGACCGTTATGTGCCACTGATTGTCGATCTTGGTGGCCTTCCCCGAGATGCGGATAAATGCATTTTCCAGGTTTGTACAAACTCTATCCTCCTTCTCAGGGATGAAGACGAGGAAGCCACCCAGACCTGGCATCGTTATACCACAGCGAACCCCAACCTTAAGCCACTCGCGGAGCTTCGCTCTCAACTGGAAGGAGATTCTTTCCTCACAACGGAGGAGCCAACGATCACCGGCACTATCACGGGACTAGTACGCGGAGCACGTCTGCGCACCAACCCCGTGTTTGACATACTACTTGAGCGAGTCCGTAAACTTTTTAGTTCATTTGAGCCTGCTGAACTAGAAAAACTCCATATGGATAGAGCGCCGATAAAGCCTGTGGTTCACCTCCCTCATGAACTGCATGAATTGGCTCCTGACATCACTGATGAGTGGGAGTGGACACCAGATATGCTGCGACCACTGCTCACGAAGCTACCCGCACAGACCGCAATGGCCGTGTACGGACGTGCGCCCACTTGGGTGTACGGTGCATTGGCAACCCACGCAGGAACGCAGCCATTCCAGCAGTTCGATGCACGACTTGGTTGGGTGACCCCACCCACACTAGAAGCTCACACATCTGAGCAATCATCACAGCGACTCATCTACATCAATGAAGAGAATTACAACAATTCGTACGTTATTCTCATTCACGCCATCCACAACTACCTCGACTATCGAGAGACGGATCAATTAGTGTTTCCAGAACCGCCACCTCATCGCGGAGTAGTTGTGAGCGGCAAACTTCCACTCTGGCTGTTCACGGCCCTAGCCCGCTTTTACATGCAAAGGAATGTGCCCTGGATCGCTCTGAATGATGCCCGTGAAAATCGGCCCGTTGTCACCTACTCACGAGTAGACTCTCATCCTATCGGTAAAATACTGCCAAAACTCGCAGAGTAGAAAGTTGCTAGATACTGTGGTAGAGTATAGCACAATCGTCAGTTAAAAACGAGTAGTTATGGATAGAAATTGCTAGTCAGATGATAGAAAAACAGGTGGTACCTCTTAATGAATAAGCAGCAACTTTCTTCAATAACAGCACAATCTCCGCCTATGCCCCCTTCCTGGCGTACCGAACCAGAAATCAACGCCGAGCGCCAAAAATCCTTATCGAGCGACTCGCCATCATCCCTGACATTCAACGGGGCATCTATCCTTTCAAGGATGTGAAGCTGAGCCGGGCTGACATCGAATGGATGCTGACAAATCATGAAGGTGGACGTGGGCCGGTCGATTGGAACGATCTACAGCAAAGGAGTCGTATAGGATTGGACCTGCGTGGCGCTGACTTGCAACGGGTAGACCTGCGTAACTTGCCGTTAGCGCGCATGCGCAGCGGGCTGGGTCGGGAGGAGTGGAATCTCACGACACTTGAGCAGCGCTCAATGGCGGGAGTGCATTTGCAAGGAGCGGACCTTAGCCAGGCACATTTGGAGGGGGCTGTCTTGCAGGGGGCGCACCTGGATGGTGCTACGTTGAGAGGTACGTACCTCGAAGAGGCTAATCTGTTTCGGGCATATCTGAAAGATGCGTACCTGCGCGGGGCACGTCTGGAGAACGCTAGATTGAGATTCACGCGTATGGAAGGGGCCTATCTGCCCGAGGCACACGTGCAGGGAGCCGACCTGCGCAATGCCTTTTTCGATAACGGGACTAACCTGGAAAGAATTACTTTGCGTGATGAGAAGTATGGGTGTGCGTTGCTCGCAGATGTCCAATGGAGTAGCGTCAATCTCTCGGTTGTGAACTGGCAGCACATCAGAATTCTGGGGGATGAAACCAAGGCACGCCGGAGGGAGAGAAGCACACCGCCGAAGACAGCGCAAGACAAAAGCAGGTTGCTAGAAGATTACCACGAAGCAGTGCGGGCGTATCGTCAACTGGCTAATGCTCTGCGGGCGCAGGGGATGAACGAGGAGTCTGTTCATTTCGCCTATCGCGCACAGAAGTTGCAGCGAAAGGTGCTCTGGCGGCAAGTAGTATGGGGCAAAGCGGTGGCAGACTCAATCCAGGCGAAACAAGAGCCTGGACTGTGGGAACGGATACGGGAGTTGCGTTGGAGAATGCTAAAATTTGGAGCTTATATCTTCTCGTGGTTCCTCGATGTGCTGGCAGGCCATGGTTATAAGCCGGTGCGAAGCCTCGCTATCTATCTCCTTATGATCACGAGCTTCACCGTCTGCTACCTTGCGCTTGGACGCCTCCCACTTCGAGAAGCCTTGATCTTCAGCGTCACTGCATTTCACGGACGCGGCTTCTTCCCAGGCCCTTTTATGCTCAGCGATCCCGTCACGGCACTTGCTGCTCTGGAAGCGGTCGTGGGCCTCTTCATCGAAATCAGCTTCATTGCCACATTTACTCAGCGATTTTTTGGAAGGTGAAAGGATATATTTTCTTATGAACACAGCATACTCTGTCACTGCTCCCTCCAGACTCTATGCCCTGCTGCTCAAACTGCGGCCACTGCAACGCGGCACATTGATGGCCTTCTCGGGCGAACTGGTGCATGGCGCGTTCCTGCACTGGTTAAAGCATGCCGCACCAGATGTGGCGACATGGCTACACGATGGCAACAAGCCTCGACTCTTCACCTGCTCCAGTCTCCAGTTCCCCATACCGGTGCAGCGCATGCTCGAGGCGGAGCGCACGAATGTGCATATGCCACTGGACCCTGAAAAGACCTACACGGTGCGTATCACCTTGTTGCTTGGCGAACTCCTTCCGCTCTTTCACAACGCCCTCATGCGTTTCAACACGAAAGAGACGGCAGCTAAAAATCAACCCTTTATACAGATCGGCAAACAGCTTTTCACGCTCGAAGAGGTGATCTCAGACAACGATGATGCTTCGGGTTGGATGGGTTTCACTTCATTTGCCGAACTCGTAGAGGCGATGAAGGCAAAGAAGTTGGGTGGTGTTGAGCCTCTGAAACTTGAATTCGCTTCGCTTACCACGTTCAATCGAGGGAGCGTGAAGAATAGCACGTACGGCAACTATTATGCTCGTCTACCCTTTCCCCAATATGTCTTTCCTTTTCTGGCGAAACGCTGGCAAGAGTTGGCTCCTCCTGAGCTGGTGAGTATTGTGCAGAAAGAGCGCGTCGAAGCATATGCGCTGAATGAAGGTATTATTATTAACGATTACGACCTCAAACCACACGAGGTAAAATTTACCAATCACTGGCAGGAGGGGTTCATTGGAACATGCAAGTATCTTCTGCGCGGGCCTGACGATCCAACGACAGATGAAGCTCCATTAACGATACGTCAGCAACTACTGTTGTTGGCTCAGCTTGCGTTCTATACTGGTGTTGGGTACAAGACAGCTATGGGGATGGGGAGAGCACGACCTGTTTAGGTTGCGAAGGCACCATCTCACCTGTCATCAGGAATATACGGGATCAATCCCTTCTCAAACGCCTCTTCCTGAATGTAGCGGGGCATATGGCGGACATCGACGATTAGACCGTTGACTTGAACCATCCAGATAATGGGGTTGGTGTCGACTCTTGAGGGGAGCGTCCAATCGGGGTCCATTTGATACATGCCAAACATATCTCGGATTTCCTTGGATTTCGCCTGCATCGTACTCGTACTGATACCGAAGTGGCTCGCTAGCTCACGGGCAGGGACATAGGGTTTCTGTGATGAGTCGCCGAGAAAGTTCACAATGCCTATCGCATGAATGATCGCACATGCCCAGGTGTTGACCTTGCCCTGGAGCAGCGGTGATAGACGTTTCCGGCAGAGCGATGCTGTCAACTGACGGCAGATTTCCTTGTACTCGTCATTCAAATAGGCATCACTGTAAGCATCCGTGATTTGTGTGATTTCGTCGAAACGCGCCTGCATTTCTTTGGGAACGTTCTGCGATGTACTGCGTTTGGCCATAGCTAGTTTCCTCTTGAACAGTAGTTGTAGCGCATCAGTGCTAGAAAAGATAAGATGTCTACATGCGCTAACTTTCAGGAGCAGTATAGCATCTTTTAAGAGCAGAATATAGACCTGGCGCGTGAGCTAGACATTGGGAGATAGGATTTCCCATGAGCCGATTGGAAAGTCACGGGCTGTCATCCTGAGCGAAGCGAAGGATCTGGTTCGCCATGCCTAGAGATCCTTCGCTTCGCTCAGGATGACAGAGCCATGACCTCTAGACACACTATCGTACAATACAACTAAGCATAGGTATTAGTACCGAATACAAGGTTTCCGAGGTGCGTAGATGAAACCGGTCAATGAAACAGAACAATTTGGTGTTTCAACAGAACTTACTACATCTGCCTATCATAAGGCTGGTATGCGTCCAAGATGGTTAGCTATCGTTGCAGTACTAGCTATTGGTATCATCTATGCCTTCTTGCCATCGAAGCTAAGAGTCATTGAACCCAACTGGCTGCTCCTGGTAATTGAAGCGGTGCTGCTGCTCCCCCTCATACTAATCAATCGAAGACTTAGTCATCACACGATACGCATGTTTACCATAATATTGCTAGGAATAATCACTCTCGCCCTGGCAGCGGGAGTTATCCTGCTGGTTACCACACTTACGAAAGATACACAGGGGACGGTCCTCCTACGCTCCGCTGCGCTCCTGTGGGTTTTCAACGTCCTGGTATTTGCATTATGGTATTTTGAAATTGACGGTGACGGCCCATATCAACGCCATCTAGCAAAGCATAAAGCCGCTGACTTCATGTTCCCGCAGCAGGCAGATGGCAACACAACCGGCTGGGTGCCACTTTTTGTCGATTATCTCTTCCTGGCCTTTACCGGCGCCACGGCTCTGAGTCCGGCTGATACTTTCCCACTCACACGCAGAGCGAAAGGACTCATGGTGTTAGAGGCGATACTCTCAATGGCGATCATCGTGTTGCTGGCTGCGCGAGCGGTCAACATCCTGACATCGTAAATATGAAAAATGCGCAAATGCGCCCCATTTTTCACGAAGAAATCAAAGACCATCCCCTGTTCTGATAAAAGATCGTATCTTTTTGGGCTGTTAGCTCATAGATCAGTAAATTTATCTCAGGGCTTCTCAAAAGTCGAGGTCAAGAAGCCAACAACCAAGCGAGGGCCTCACGCGGATGAGCCGAGAAGCGGCGCAGTTGGCTGGCCACGTTGGAGACGTGGTGCAAATCCATCAAGGAAAGCACGACGGTGTTGAGAACCGCCAACATTTCAGCTACCGGATCCAGACGCACGCAACAGCGATCCTCTCCCAAGGTGGCATCGCGACGCCAGTGGAGTCGATTCTCCACGGCCCAATGCGCCCGGTTCAAGCCGAGAAGGCGTTCGGCAGAACAATGCTGTCGGGACAGAGTCGTCCAGCCATAGACCACTTCCACGCTGTGTTTCTCTTTGCAAGTGCGTTCGCGTTGCACCCGAAAGACTTGTCCCACCTCACCCCACTCGCGGTAGAGAAACTCATTGAGATCGGGACTGGTTAGGATGTGACGACGCTCCAGACGTCCATGACCTTTCTCGATCTGTTCAAAAGAGTGCCACGTGCTGCGGTCGGCTTGTGGATCTTCAAAAAAGAGTTCTAGATCAGCCCGTGTGGCCGGGGTATTGTCTTTCACGATGAGGATCACGTCCCCTCCAGCCCGCTTGACTAGACGCCCAAACTCGTGGTAGCTCTGAGCTGCATCCGTCGTCAGAATGCGCCCCTTGCACAACACTTCAGTGAGCAAGGGTTTGAGGGCACTGACTTCGTTGCACTTCTCGCCAATGGGACACTGCTCTAAGACAATGCCTGTTTGCACTTCATAGACATGCAGCAGATGCTGTTGCGGATTCTCCCCGCCATACATCTGCTTCCCCGTACCTTTGAGGGCTTTGCCATCGATCGCCAGATGCGAACTGGGCTGGGCTGCTCCTGTCTCTCTTCCTTCGGCAGACCGCTTTTCTTTCGCTTGTCGCACAAACCAAGCTGCCAAGTCGGCATTGACCTGCTGACTGTCCAGATGAGCAAGGGCATACCTATAGGTATTGGCACAAGGCATCCGTTTCCATGGCAAGGGCAGAACCTCGCGCAGCAATGCTTCCTGATGCTCAACCCATTCGCTGGCCCCCAGCAGGCTCTTCATGCCCGCTAGTTTCGCCAGCACCAGCAGCAGCAACAAGGCTGCCAGCTCATACCGCTTTCCACGGGCTGCCCGCCCATCCACCAACTGGTGGCAAACGGCATACAACGATTGCAAGTGCTGCTGTCCTTGATCCTGGCTTTCCTTGACTTCGGGTAGCAGTGTAGTATAGTCCATAACGAGTCTCTCCTTCATGAAGTTGCTTCTGATAACTTTCATTCTACTGGATTGACTCGTCTTTTTCATCCACACCGGACTTTTGAGAAGCCCTGAAATTTATGTGCAAAACTCTAGACTAGCGTCTCGAAAATGGGTACAATAGCATCTATATACATGTGCATTTCATACATACGAAGTTTGACATCCCAGGAACAGGATTGGCTTTGACGGCATTGATCATCGCGAGATCCTTCACTCCGTTCAGGATGACAACCAGGCCTAGAAATAGCGTTGGCATTGACGGCAACAATCATCGCAGAGCAGGTCAGGAAGGAGTCGGCATGTCTTCCAAAACGGTCTCGTCCAAAGTGAGTACGAGCAATCAAATTCCGTTAGCAATCGGCGACTCAACAGAGCAACCACTAGAAGAACTCCTTAACGAAAATGCGGCATTGCGAACAGCACTCGAAGCTCGCACCCAAGAGAACGTCCTGCTCAACGAGGTGATCTCGACCGTCGGCTCGACACTCAAGCTCGATGAAGTGCTGCACCACCTGGTGGATACCGTTGCCCGCGCCACCTCCTGTCATGCCGCCTTTATCTATCTCTATGAAAAAGAAAAAGAGCGCCTCATCCTCGCAAGTGCCAGTGAACAGTACCAGCACCAGGTCGGCAATATTAGCATGGCTTTAGGTGAGGGCATCAGCGGCTGGGTCGCTATGCATCTCGCGCCCGTTATCCTTAAAGATGAGGCGATGAATGACCCGCGCTTCCGCTACTTTCCTGAACTCGAAGAAGAGAAGTTTCAATCAGTGATGACGGTGCCGATCCTTGCTAAGGACCGGCATCTCATTGGTATAATTACCATGCATGCCGTGGCCCCCTATGAATTTACCGAGCAGCATCAAACCTTTGTCAGCAACACTGCCGCCCTGGTAGCAGGAGCGATTGAGAATGCGCAACTCTATGAAAACACGCAGCGCAAACTCAACATTCTGACAACGCTCTCAGTTTTAAGTCAGACAATCAGCTCTGGCCTCTATCTCGATGAGATGCTGCGTTCGCTGGCTACGCTCACGGTACAGATTATGGAGGCGGACCTGTGCGTGATTATGCTGCTGGATCAGTCGAAAGGGCATTTGACGGTTCGAGCGTCTTCGCCCCATTTCAATGACCGAGTGTTAAACTTCCAATCCATCGATGTAGATCGCAATGTGTGGGAGAAGTTGCGAGAATTAGGTGAAGCTTCCCAGCATGCTAACAGTGTACGTGAACAGTTGCCTGAAATGAATGCTCACTCGCTAGAACGTCTCAATCCACTCAAAGACTCACATTATAAGACCTTGCTCTCTGTCCCACTCATTTCCGGTAGCGAACATTTGGGCCTGATCAACTGCTACTTCAGCAAAACGCATCGTTATACTTCCGAGGATTCGACGTTACTTGGCACTATCGCCAATCAGGTAGCGCTGGCGATCAAAAATAGTCATCTGGTTGATATGCTGGCACAAAAGAATCTCGTCAAAGGCTTCTTCGATGACCTGATGAATAGCACTTACGATTTGGAAGATTCGCTACGTCAACGCGCAAACTTTCTTGGCTGTGACCTATCCCGGCCCCATGCCGTCGCTATGATCGAAATCTCGCATATGGATGAAGTTGCCGATGAAGGCAGACGCCAACAGGAAATACCTATGCCGAACGATGATGATCGCCTTGCAGCGCACAAACGCATCAGTAACCAGATTCGACGGCGCATCCAGGATAGCTATCCAGGTTCATTAGTGTATGAACACGAGAATCTGCTGACCTGCATCATCTGCCTCAGCAAAGATCCATCAGGCGGGCGGCTGAAAACGTGGCTGCACGACCTCTCACGGCAGGTGCGCACTGAGCATCATGTAGACCTGGCGATCAGTATCGGCAATTCCTGCCACAGCATTGCCGACTACCGGCGCGGGTTTGCGGAGGCTCGTGAAGCCCTGCAAATGGGACAAGAGCTGAATCAAGATGGTGGGATCACTCACTTCAACGATCTAGGAGTCTATCGCTACCTCTACAAGATCGCACACATGGATGATCTGCGCGACATCTACCAGGATCAAGTTGCACGCATTGCTAACTACGATCAACGCAAAGGCACCGATCTGCTCACGACATTAGAAACGTACCTCGAGTGTGCAGGCAATCTCACTAAAACCTCCAGTCGCCTCTTCGTGCATCGCAACACCCTGATCCAGCGCCTGGAGCGCCTGCAATCCCTCTGCGACATCGATTTACAGGAACGCAGTAATTGGTTGACCTTGCAGGTGGCTATTAAGGTGTATAAGTTGCGGGCGAATGAGGGGTAAAAATAGCCACCCCCCCGCCACGGCAACCGCAAGGAATTCCCCCTACCATAACGAATCGGCCTCAAAGCAGAACCAGAGTCTTTCCTCATTCGACAAAATGTAAGGAAAAATGATACTATTTCCCTACCGATATGGGAACAGCATCCAAATGGAGCTCGTATGAAAGAATTCATTTCCACTATCAACAGCAGAGGACAAGTGACCATTCCCAGTGAGGTTCGCAAGTATCTCGGCATCAAAACCAATGACAAGATTGCCTTTGTGATTGAATCAGAGGGAACAGTACGGTTAAGAGTTCCTCGCTATCCAAATATTGCTTCACTTCGTGGTGCGGCTGGTACACTGAAGGAACCGTTATCCTGGCAACAAATGCAAGAAATCGCTCAAGAGGATAGACTAGATAAGTAAACCTCTACTCGTCACCACAACTGCACGTCTCCCCCGTCCTTGCCTCGTGCAGCGCTTCTCTCCCCTCTCGCACAATGAAATAGACCAAGGCTAGAGCAGCCAGAGGATCGGCCCACCATAGACCGAAGAATTTATTGAGGAGAAGACCTGTCAGCAGCGTAAAAGACATGTAGGCGCAGGTAACGCTACATGCGGCATCGGCTTTAAGTGCGGCGCTTCCAATGCGTTTAGCCACACGCAGCTTGCCTTGCCAGAGCAGCGGCATAATGATTGCAGCAGCTATTGCCAGCCCAATTCCCCACCAGGAGGCTTCGGGGCGGCTCTGCGTAATAATCGCGAAAGCGCTATCACCTACAATGTAGATAGCAAGTCCAAACAGGCTTAAGGCTGTTATCCAGGAAGCTCGGCGCTCCGCTCGCTCAACTCGTTCGTGCGTACTCCCCCGCTGTTCAACCCACAACCGCCACAACAAGATACTCCCAGCGACGAGTTCAATGATGCTATCTATGCCAAAACCTTCGAGGGAGACGCTGCGCGTTGCGAAGCCTGCAATGATAGCAATACTTGCCTCGATAACCATCCAGATTAGGGAGATCAGCTCGATCTCTATCCCCAGGCGTAGCTGCCTGACACGGCTCTGAATTGGAAAATGCTCTGTATCCTTTAAGGTTCTGGCTGGCTGCGCCATCACTTAACTTCCTTTAGATGTACAGGAATTTGCCGGGGCTTATCTTGGGAAGAACTGAATTCACGAGCATGAGAATGAGGATGTGTATGCCCGTTACACGAGTCCTTGATCGTCGCCATATGACAATAGAGACCTTCAACCGTGCAGCATGGTTCCGAATGAGCGCCACACTCAAACTGGACGGTCGCATGACCAATGTGATACTTCTCGTCGAGCATATTGTTCAGCGATTGCAGGATGGACGAACTACCACTGGGAGGAAGGTCGTCAATGAGCGCGTGGCATGACAAGGCATACATATTGTTGGTGATGCTCCAGACATGTAAATCATGTACAGCTTGAATGCCCTGAATATGCACCATATCATCTACAAGACTGGGGCATCGAAATGCCGCGTGGAGCAGATTCAAGCAGTATATCGGTGGTTTCGCGAAGAATACGCCATGCTCCAACTGCCACGAGTACGGCGATACCGATTGAGAGGATGGGGTCGAAGATTGTCAGGCCAGTGAGAAGGATAATTACGCCCGCTACAATTACCGCAACAGAAGCGCCTACATCACCAAACACGTGGAGCATAGCCGCACGCACATTCAGATTATCCCCTTCTTTGCGCAAGCCAAATCCAATGAAAAGATTCACGGCGATACCAATCGCAGCCGAGATGAACATAACCAGGGGCTGCACGGGTTCGGGATGTTGGAAGCGCGAAATTGCCTCCCAGACAATGACAAGTGCAATCACAATCAGCGTTACAGCATTGATCAGTGCCGCCAGGATGCCCACTCAATGGTAGCCAAAGGTCTTGCTCGCGTTCGATGGCCGTTCCGCCTGCGCAATAGCAAACCATGCCAGACCAAGCGCAAAGATATCGGTAACGACATGGCCAGCATCCGAAAGCAGGGCTAGCGAATTGGCCAGGAAGCCACCTATCAACTCCGCAGCGAGAATAATTATTGTCAGGAAGAAGGCTAGGCGCAGGCTCTGTTTTGCCATGCCGTGCGTATGATTGTGTCCAACATGGCTGTCTTTCATGCCGACACCTCTATATCTCTTTTCAAGGACGCCTCGGTTGCATGGGTCATACCTAGTTCAAGCAACAGGCGAATGTGCTCATCCGTCAGGCGATAGTAGACAACGCGCCCAACTTTGCGGGTCGCAACAACCTGCTGATTTCGTAAAACGCGCAGTTGATGCGAGATTGTCGTATCGTCTCGTCCTAGCCCAATAGCCAGGTCACAGACACACAACTCACCGGTTGGAGCGCGTAATAATGCGTAGACCACCTGCAGGCGCGTGGGATCACTCAGCACAGCAAAAAGTGCAGCAGTGCGTGCTGCTTTATCGCTGGCGAGAAGATTCTGCCGGACGGCCAGCACATGCTCAGGATGAATGCAGCGTCCCTGACACATATCCTCCTGCAGAGCATCCGCAGACGTAAAAGAACTGATACGAGCTTCCGCGGCTCCTGGGGACTGCATTGGCATATCCACATCCTTCTCTTCCTTGCATAGCTGCACAACCATGCAGCTATTCTGCATGTAGTATAGCACCAAATCGAAGCATTTGCAAATGAGGCTGATTTTTGCCTTGCATGCCGCTCAATGGCATGTTACACTAGGGTGTGTTTATTTCATCTGCGCAGACAACCCAAAATTGGTGGAAGCGACTCAGGTTCCGCCTCATATTATTTTATCTGGTCGTTGCCGTAGCTCTATTCGTTATAAGCGCCATAGGGCATGTACGCTTATTAAGCCAGGTTGGGCAAAAATTTGGCGGATTTTTCTGGGCCATCGACACCGATAAACAGGTTGTTGTTGTCTCCACACCGGCTCAATTGCCTCCTTTTGAGGTCTCCGCGAGTTCGCTCACTAGCACCGATCAGATTACTGCGGTAAATGGCGATACCCATCTAGCAACGGCATTGCCTGGCATATACAAAAACGCGCAGGTCAATCATTCAGTTACTTATACTATCAATCATAATGGCAAGCCAGCGCCACCAGTTATGCGCCCTGTTGTACTATTTACTCTGGATATGTGGTGGCAAAACTACGGTCTGGCACTAATCGCGGGCATAAGCTGGCTGCTGGTTGGAGCGATATTGCTTGCTCGGGCGCAGAACTGGGTCGGAGCGGTAGAGGGCCTTACACTGCTGCCAGCCGCGATGCTCTTCTTACTCTATAGTCATTGGGGAAACGTTCAGGAGGCCTATCCCGCGGATATCGTCTTCCAGTTATTATGGGTACCCTCCTTCGCTTTACTTGGAGCAGCATTTATTCATCTCAGTTTGACGTACCGACCTCAAGCCGTTGGTGTATCTCGCAGACCTAGTTTAGTGATAGACGGCTTTCCCTATCTGCCACTGATCGCTATTATTGCCTTTGAATGGGGTACCTATCTGATTAGAGGTTCGGTGCCTACGCGCCTGAATTTGCTGGTTTGTCTTGGCTACGCAGCAATCGGGGGCTTGATAAGCTTCTCAATCGGTATTACCTCATTCTTACGAGCTACCGGTTGGCTTTCGGGAGCACCCATTCCTGCTCAGGTACGCCGCCGTTTGATCGATCTCTTAACGCTCTGGATTGGCGGAGTAGGTCTTGGGTTTTGCCTGGGGATTTTGCCAATTCTGCTGACAGGCAAAACTCTCTTGCCGCTGCCTATCTTCGATGTACTGGCAACCATCTATCCACTACTACTGCTGTACGCTCTGCGCTCACTGCGCCTGATCGAACAACTGCATGTCACACTGGAACAACGCGAGGAGGCCCTGAGCGAACAACAGAAGACGGCACAACAGCTACAACAAACGGCTGAGAACTTGCGCCAGACCAACACCGAACTCTCGCGAGCCACCTCGCTGCTGCTGCATGCCGATGCGCACCTGCGTTCGCTGCTCTCGCAGCGCATTCACGATCAGCCCAAGCAGCAAGCCCTGCGTATTCGTTCGCTGCTCGGCCACTGGCAGCACAAACTCAAAGTAGAGGCCGAACATGATCCTTCCGGTAAAGTTGCCGTTCAACCGATCATCGACGCGCTAGGTAAAGTGCGCAAAATCAGCGAAGAGCTAGAAGGCGATCTGCGTGGACTCCAACTGCTGGTCGAAGATGCGTACCAACGACGCAGCCTGGGACTGAAATTGCACCTGGAGAAATTGATCCGTGAAGACCTGCCCGGACTCCATCCAGAATCGCCGCTCAAGGTTCAGCCAGACCTCTGGGAACTCGACGGACTCAGCTACGACTTCGAGCAGACAGAGCAGGGCGAAAAGATCGCCGAAGCCATCTCATATACCGTCACCCAGGCACTGCTGAATATCTATAACCATGCCGGAGCGACATATGCCACCGTCCGTACCGTGCGCACCAATGGTACGCTCGAGGTCTACATCATCGATGACGGACGCGGCTTCGACATACACGCTATCCCACCAGAGAAAACAAGCCTCTTCAAAGCCGATTTGAAGGCCCGCGAGGCAGGTGGCACACTTGAGATTCGCTCGGCACCCCGCCCGCTGGCGCAACATGGCACCACTATCATATTGCGCCTCCCCGTCCCGCCGACAGAGCGAGCTCCTCACTCCGGCCCACTTTCAAGCTCAAGGGTACAAGGATATTGAAACTCAGCAGACTATCCTGGCCTTAAGCCTGCATAGGCTTCATAAGCGTGCGCCAACAGCACTCGCCTACCCGGATCACTTGGAGCACCATCAATTGAAAAAAAGTTATATAGCTCGCTGACCAGATTTTCGAGCGGCCCCATATTTGGCTTGCCCTTAGCATTGAAAAATCCCATACGCAGCGCAATATCATCATTGCTCAGTCCCGTAGCGATCAATGAGGCGCACTCCTCCTGGCGCGGGGTTAATCGTCGTCCTCGTAGCTTCTTGAGCAGGTAATTTAGTATCTCCTGGTCAATAAATATCTCATGCCGTCCTACCACGGTTATCGCAATACGCTCAAGATAGGCCGGTTCCATATTGCTGAAGAGGCCATAGCCATGCAATCCCTGCGATTTTCCATTCCGGCGAGGAGTGCCGCGCCGTGTATACTCGCGTTTAAAGATTTCAGCCGCGAGCGTCCAGCTTGGATCCTGCGTATAGATGACAACTCGCAGCCCCGGCGCTATCTCAAGCAAGGTACGCCCAAGCTCAACCCCATTGTGATTCCCAAGACGCAGGTCAGACAGAATGAGCCAATCGGTCAAAGCAGCGTCCTCAGACTGCTTCTCGCTACTTGCCTCTATCAAACGAACAGCGCTATCGGCATCAGCGATCTGAGCATGCAGACGTAGCCCGGGTGTCTCCTCCACAAACTCGCTTACTCCGCGCAGCTTGACAGGCGTATCGTCGATAACGATGACTGGAATGGGTGTGTCTTGCATACTGTCCCCAAACGTCCTCTGCAAGATTGTACGTTCGAAGAGCTAGGCAGCAACATACGAACGAACATCGACCTGAACTCCCACTCTGGCAGCCTCTTCAACAATATGAAGTAAGTGCCTGGTAGTTGCGGCATCCAGATACGCTTCACCACATGTTTGACAGACCTCAGCAGGCACATTCTTAAAGACGACGGTTGTCACACCACGCTCAAGTGTCATTGTCGTTGTTCCTGGCTGGGTTTCTCCCTGCTTGCACATGACACACTTCATGGCTTTCTTCTCCTAAAATTTGCCTCCCATTTATTGGGATCGGGCACATATACCGTGATCACCATCTTCTTCCAGATTGCTGTATCGGTGGCAACAACCACGTGAAGTGGTCCAATAGCGCACCAACCGAAGACTAACTCGCTAGGATAAGGAGTATCATCCGCATAGACTTCTATAGTCTGTCCTGTACGAAGCACATGCTCGACATCTTCCTCACGTACTCCTCGCTGTGCCATACGTTCAACTGCATGACGCTGATAAATGATTTGGTACACATCCACAGGCTTCTCCATACTTAGACTTACCTGTAGTCTAACATAGAAAAAGCGGAACTAGCAACTGTTGATCGCGACGGAAGCTACATCAATTAGGGTATCCCCACGCTCTTTTTCATCCCTGATGATGTATCGCTAGTATAACCTGCTGGGTAAATAGCTCGTCCTCTGTCACTTGCGACATCCTTGTAATTAAAACTTCTAGGGCTTCAGCGATCCCGATGGGTAAATAGCTCGTCCTTTGTCACTTGCGACATCCTGCTCTTGCCTGTATACTACGATTGTAATAGAAGAGTAACATATAGCGTCCCTTTTTAGATCGACTATGCTGGACTTATCTTCACACCTGAGCGAGTGAAGGAGCAAACGCTATGGCTCTCAATCAGCCTTCTTTCCCATCAGAGCTACCTCCTCATACATTTTTCAGAAATCGTTACTTCATCATCAGCAAGGTTGGAGCAGGCGGCTTCGGTTCAGTCTACAAGGCCAGGGATACACAGAGCGGAGATCGCCTTGTTGCCATCAAGGAAGTGAGTCTACTGGGATTGCCTCCGAAGGCAACGATTGAAGCTACTACCACTTTTCAGCGCGAAGTCAGCTTGTTAGCGCAACTGGATCATCCCAACCTGCCACGTCTATATGAACATTTTGAGACTCCTGGATACTGGTACCTGGTCATGGACTTCATTGCTGGCGAAACACTTGAGGAATACCAGAGTAAAGCACCCAATCGACGCCTTCCCTTAAGTGAAGTACTCGGTATCGGATTGCAACTCTGCATCGTCCTGGATTACCTGCATTCACAACAACCTCCCATCATCTTTCGCGACCTCAAACCTGCCAATATCATGCGCACTCCCTCAGGCCAGATCTACTTGATCGATTTCGGAATTGCGCGTTACTTCAAGCCGGGACAGCCGAAAGATACCATTGCCCTTGGTTCACCTGGATATGCCGCGCCAGAGCAGTATGGCAAAGCACAAACCACTCCCCGCGCCGATATATACAGTCTGGGGGCCGTCTTACATCAATTACTTACGACGAATGATCCTTCAGAAGCACCTTTTCGCTTTATGCCACTTCGTCCCAAAGGCCTCCAAAACAACTCCAACCATACATCGCTTCCCATGAGTATGGTAGATGTATTGGCGAACAAACTTGAAATACTTATCGCTAGCATGCTCGACATGGATGTGAGCAAAAGGCCACGTGATGTGGCTTACGTGAAACATGAGCTAGACGTAATGAACAAGCTCTGGTCGGACATTTATAAGGGTTACTGGAGGCCGAGACTTGGGTATACTGAGCAGGTGCGGAAATAGCGCATTTGATATCTAAATAGTAGCCTTACCCGGCAACAGCAATCACCACAATCCCAGCAAATATCAAAACCGCCCCCACTACCCGTACCATGCCAAAATCCTCGCCCAACAAACGCCACCCCAGAAAAGCACCAATCACCACACTTATCTCGCGGATAGCCCCCGCATAGCTCACATGCGCTATCGAATACACTTGCAGCACTAACATATACGACAACTGAGACAAGATACCAACCAGGATGATGCGCAACCAATTCATGCGCCATTCAGCAATCGCACCTTGTCCTCCATAGCGCATCAGCACTATCGGGGTGATAAGAACTGCAGATAGACCAAGGATAACCACTGTATAAGGAAGAGGATCAACCCTACGCACAGCCGCGCCATCAATCGCCGAGTAAACAGAAATACAGAAAGCGGTTCCCAATGCCAGCACGATTGCACTCGAAGTCAGAACAGCTTTCTTCCTTAGAGACCACCAGGATTTACCTCCTACCACAATCAGTCCAAGCACGAGCAAAGCTATGCCAACCAGCCCGAAGGGCCGTGGCTGGTCACCGAGGAAGATTACTGCCCAGATCGTTAGAAATACAGGCGCAGACCCACGCGCTATTGGATAGACAAGCGAGAAATCCCCATGCTCATAAGCACGAATCAAAGTAATGACGTAGGCCGCCTCCATCAGACCGCTACAGACAACATATGGCCATATATAGAGTGGGAGCGGCCAGTTGATCACCACAAGCGGCGCAAAACCAATTGTCCCAACAATCAACGACCACCAGGTGAAAACCTGCTTCTCGCGAGCACGCTTCACGAGCAGATTCCAGCTCGCGTGCAGCACAGCAGCTACCAGCAGCAATCCTAATGCAGTAGGCGGCATGTGCCCTCCTTCTTACAGTAGAGGCACCGCTGCACCAATCAAAGCTGCATCAACGCCCAGGCGGGCAGGGACGACCTCAACCATACTGCACACTCTCGCCGAGGAATGTGTAACGAGCGCATTGCGCACCTGCGCGAGCAACAACTCGCTTGTGCTCAACACACCTCCACCCAGAATGAGCCGATTTGGTTCAAACATACTGATATATTTGATGACAGCAGCGCCTAGCCAACGACCTACCTCGCCATAGACCTGCAACGCCACGCTATCGCCCCGCCCAGCCTCTTCCGCAAGCAATTGCGGACTCAAATACTCACGATTGCTCAGACGCTGGATGAGATTCGTCTGCTCCCCTCGACGGACAGCACGCTGTACCATCTTCTGTATAGCCTCCACCGAAATCAGGGTGTTGATGCAGCCGCGCTTGCCGCAGCTACAGCGCGGGCCATTCGTTGAGACAAGCATATGGCAGACATGGCCCACATATTGTTCGAGGGGTCGCTCTATTTTACCATCTACAACCAGTGCCGCGCCGACCACAGCATTGACGGTCAAAAAGAGCAGGCGGCGAAAACCCTGACCCGCTCCAAAACGATGTTCGCCCAGCAGCGCCGCATCAACATCAACATGCAGGCGGGTGGGTAAATGAAAATGAGCCTCTAGAAGATCGCATAACGGGAAGTCATTCAATGCGGGGAGTGTAGGAATCAGGAGAGAACGACGAGATGTCGAGTCAAGCGAGCCTGGAATACACACACCCAGGCCAGATACGGTAAAATCCTCAGAACGAGCATAGTCAAGCATCTCTTCTACCGCACGCAAATACGGCTGGAGTGTGGCAGCAGCAGGACGTCCCCACAGCGTCTTCGCATAACAGCGATGGTGTATTTGCCCCCGGCGATCAACTAGCGCAACCGTAGCCCTACTTCCAGCAATCTCCAATGCAATAGCGACGCTCTTGTTTCTTTTCATGGAAGGCCTGGCACTTGTAGCGATACATTCTAGTATTTAAGTAGAACATATGTTCCATATAGAACATGTCCACAGCAACAGATACAGGAACGCTAAAGGCACTTTCTATAAAGAAAGTATAGTAGGGAATGAGAACATTTGTCAAGAGCAGATGTTCAAAGTCTATCCTATGGAAAATCTTCCTCGCGGCGTGGTACAGTAAGAATAACGATAATTCAATATGCTAGCAAGGAGCACTATCTTGGCCAATAATTCCAACCAGAGTAGACAGCAACCAAACAAGGATCCTATTTTAGGGCAGGGGCATGGACTTTCTGACGAAGAGGGCCAGATGATCCAACAGATGATCCGCGAGGAGTCTCACTCGGCGCGTGAACTATATATTCCCCAGCAAGACCTGTCGCAGGAAGCCACAACGCATATGTCACCCGAAGCAGCTCAGGTCATCGCGGATAGTAGAGTGCGTACCATCTTACAGATGTTCAATCGCGACTACGTCTATGGGCAGGGGCGTTTTGACGAATATCGGGACGGGCTGATCTTTAAATGGGGCGATGGTTACTCGCGCAAACATATCTGGGCCAGCGTCGAGGATGGCAACCTGGTCTTTGAGACCAGCCACTTTAAAAAATGTGATAAATCCTACTGCACCGGTACTCACCATGTTTTGAACCGCGACCTGTACACCAACCTGGATGTAGTGAACCAGGAACTGGGTGATCTCTTCCGCCGACCTGTACAGGAAACGACCAGCGATTAACTCTGTAGGAGCGGAGGTTGTGTGGTGCAGGGTAGGGAGCCTTGCGCTCGCCCGTTATGACAATCGAACGATGTTTAGCAGACCTTGAATAGTAAGCGAGATCAACGTGACAAAGCGTATCCTTGCTCTGGAAAAAGACCTCTTCTTCTCCGTGAAGATGCGCGATACACTACGTCATCACGAGATGGAAGTGACGACAGTACGTACACTCCCTGCCTTCGAGCAGCAATTAGCAGCAGGTGGGGAAGAGCGACCTGCACTGGTCATTGTGAATACAGCGACTCAAGGGGTTGACTGGGAAGCTGCGATTCGCCAGGCGCGGGCGCATGATTTGCCGGTGCTGGCCTTTGGTTCGCACATGGATTTAGAGGCGCGAGAAAAAGCGCTTTCGGCGGGTGCTTTGCGTGTTGTCGCAAACTCCAAATTTACCAGCGATATGCCGGGACTGGTGCAGCGCATGCTCAGCGAATCGTCTGTCACACCCTCCGATGAAGAGGGCACAGGCGAGTAAGATCGCTTATTTTTCCCCTTTTACCTGCATCAGCGTAGAGCAATATTCCGTAAAATTCGACCGAATGGGATGAGTAATAAGCCTTGCCCCAATGGATGCTTCTGGTAAGGAACGGTTAAACGACGGTAGGTCCAACGATTGCGGAGAAAATCTTTATGGGAGCGGAGTTGAGGTTGCGGCAGGTGCCGCATACTTTGATAACGCGGACGATGTGCAATACGTCTGCTCATGCATTCTCCTTCAGTGCGAACAAACAGACAACACAAAAGAGGTCTTTCCTACTTATATATACGTTGGAAAGGCCTCTTTATTCTCATACAACTTTGATGTTGGGGTATTAGTGACCGCACCCGCAGCTACGAGCATCGCCACCGCCACCGGCAGTTTTGAAGGAATGACCGCACCCGCAGCTTGACACCGCATTGGGATTGTTGACGGTGAAACCTGCACCCATCAAACTGTCAACATAGTCAACTTCGCTGCCAGAGATATAACCCAGGCTCATCTCGTCCACTAGCACACTAAAATCACCCTGAGAGATGACGGTGTCGCCATCCTGCTCTTCGTCAAGGGTCATACCATACTGGAGACCCGAGCAACCACCACCGGCGACGAAGATGCGCAGAGCGAGGGTGGGATCATTTTCCTGCTTCAAAAGATCACGCACTTTGTCTGTGGCGGCGGGCGTCATAGAAATGAAGGTTGTTTCGACCGCCGTATCCTGGTTCTGCTCAATCATTATTTATGCCTCTCTAAGTCGGAGCATTTATTCTACTCCATGCTCATTCAGTAGTATCCATCGGACGTAAATTACGTTTCCGCTTGTCAGTATTATATACTGTAAAAAGTGAAGCGTCAAGGACTGGCACAGCCTGATATAGTAGGGGCTGGGCTTGCCCCTGCCCTGCTATTCAGCTTGTTGATAGGCAAATTGCTGCTGCACCCGTATCACATTCGTCAGCAAAGCTGGAACATCGGGATGGGAGCCAAACAGAAAATCGGTACGGCGTTCGCGACCCGCGGCAATGCGAGCAATAACATCGGGAGTTGATCGACCTAGCGCCATCAGGTGCGCACCAAGTGCACTGATAATAGCCGTTGCAAACGACGTTCCGCTCCAGTCCGCCCAACCAGACGTATTTTGCTCGCCACCTGGGAAACTGGGCGAAATATAGATCCCTCGCACCGCATCTGGCAATCTATTTGCATCTACCGATCCATAACCGTCGCCACCAAAGGTTGCAACACCTGCATTCAGTGGAGGCATACACGCCATATTAGCATAGCGTGCCGGAGCAAAACGGCTGTTGACCGAGGTCACACTCAATGTCGTCTCATAACGTGCGGGAGCGCGTGGTGGCTGTGGCGGCAGACCTTGCTTGTTGACATGCATTGAATCGTTACCGGCAGCAGCTACTATTAACGCACCATGCGCATAGAGGCTTTCAAAAAGCAGGCGCAATCCCTCTTCGATATATGCCAGAACGCGTGTCACTCGCGACAACTGCGCGCTTGGCCACTGTCGATTATCAAACCAGATATAAGGAAGACGGCGAATATCAGGCATAACCGTCAGGCTGAGGTTGATGACGAGGCGGCGAATAGTCCCTGAAACAAGCTCCTGTTCCAGGTCGGTCAACGCAGCAAAAAGATTGTACAGGTCACCACCCCCGAAATCATCGAGCACGCAAATCAGCCGGATGCGTGCTCCTGGCGCAATATCGCGAATCAGTCCGGACACAAAAAGACCATGATCCGGCATCGAGTAATAGCGCGCTTCACCATAATTGTCACGTCCGGTACATACATCCCTTATTACTGGATAGCGGCCGTACTCAATTTCAAACGAGCCATTTTCGCTGCTCAACTCATTGGCAAGCTGCCGCAATAACACATTGTCAAACTGTTCTGCGGCAGCCAGTAACTGATTCTGGGGCTGAGCAGTATCCAGCACAGCAACGATAACCTCTTCAGCTTGCTTCGGATCAAGCGGAATACCTGACTCAAGCAATGAGACATGCCAGCCTGCCGGAGAATTTCCCGGTGGCTGAATAGTTAGCCTGGGGGCTGGTCGAGGAAGCGAAGCAGGTCCACCCTCACCATAAAGCAAGGGAGCAGCCGTAACCAACCAGTTTGGCATCGCGGAGACAACTTGCAGTCCGGCCTGCACCAGTTGCTCAAGTTTTCCCTGGAGATATGAAATGGCCATTGGTACCGGATCCCGAACCGTGGGATCTGCATGGCGTACATGAAAGAAGATGGCAATCAGCGGTTGTTGTCTATGCAAGCCAAAAATAAATGAACGACGACGCACGGTTTGCCCATTCCGCCACCGGCTGCTGGTGCCATAAGGCTCTAAAGCAAGTTTATATTGTCCAAGCAACGAGTTCAACTGGGCACGTATCTGTTCCACCAGTGCATCCTGCGCATCTGCAACTGGACGCCGGTGTAGTCGAACTACTACCACCATCTCACCCGGTATCCAATGAAACAACCCCTCAGGTGCCCCCGTTGACTCAATGGAATTACGAGACATGCATATTTCCCCCTAGACGAAGTGCGTTTTGTGAATGCCTAACCCTTAGTGTTGCTGCTCGTACAAATGCAGAATAAATTGAAGCGAATGCTCTTGCCAACACGCATTATAGCTGATCTCAGTCCAACTAGCAATCAGCAAAACTTCGGGTCAGACATTTGTTATAATGCAGACAAAACAGTTAGCTACATAAGGAGACCATAACATGCACTCGAATTCCGAACATCTCAATAATACACTCATCGAACTCGTAGGCATCCCCAGTACATCCGGCCATGAAGAACACATTCGCAGCTTTCTAGAGCACCGACTAAAACAACTGGGACTCACCACACAAGTTGATAGCGCAGGCAATTTAATTGCCACTCTTCCAGGCGAAGGTAAGCCACTCCTGCTCAATGCACATATGGACCGCGTACCGCCGGGCCTCGGTCACCGGCCAATCCTACGTGACGACGTACTCTACAGCGATGGCACAACAAACCTCGGTGCCGACGACGCAGCCGGAATCGCCATCATTCTGGAAGTATTGACGCATGTCACCGAGCAGCAACTACCGCATCCACCAATAGTTGCCGTTTTCACCGTTCAAGAAGAAGTTGGACTGCGTGGAGCTTCCGCCTTCGACCCCACTCCCTGGCATGTAACGGATGGCATTGTCTTTGATAACGCCTTTGAAGCAGGCGTCGTCGTCTCTCAGGCCGCCAACCATGAGGCATTTGACATCACGATCACAGGCCGTACAGGCCATCCCGGCAAAGACCTCACGCATACAGTAAACGCCATCGAGATATTTCGCGAAGCAAACTACCCACATGGATCGCTTGCAAATGACCAGACGCGCATCCTCATCAGCCGCATCACTGGTGGGAGTGCCCGCAACGCCATACCGGCCATCGTCCAACTCCAGGGTGAAATACGCAGCTTCGAACCTCTAGAGGCCCGCCAACGTTATATTGCGGCCCTACGCACCACCTTCGAGCAAGCAGCACAACGCCATGGCGGCACCGTCGAAATTCGCTTTGATTCGCACTGCACAAACTATACACTGAGCAACGACGAACCACTCCTCAACACCTATCGCACAGTCCTGTCACAACGCGGGGCAGAACTCCAGATGCGACCAACATTCATTGGCAGCGATACCAGTGGCTTCCGTCCTCGTGTCAAAGCCTTCACGCTCTCAACCGGAGCCGTCAACGAACACTCCACAGAAGAATATGTCCCACTGAAACCCCTGGAACAGATAGTGCAAGATACGTTAGAAATTCTGCGTATTTGGCACCTTCCTACACCCTCCACTCGTGTATCTTAGAGAGGCATCCAATTTGAACAAACTAACGTAGATAAATGATCCCTGGAAGGGATTTCAAAATGGCCGACAGTGTAGGACAGCAACTTGGCAATTATCGTTTAACTCGTCTGCTGGGACATGGTGGGTTCGCCAATGTCTACCTCGGCGAGCATATGTACCTCAATACAGAAGCTGCCATCAAAGTGCTACAAGTGCAACTTGGAGATGATGAACGCAATAGCTTCCTCGCCGAGGCCCGCACGATAGCACACCTGGTACATCCCCATATCGTACGCGTCCTGGATTTTGGCGTTGCGGGCTATATGCCTTTCCTGGTCATGGACTACGCTCCCAACGGCACCTTGCGCGAACGTCATGTCAAAGGCGCAAGCCAGTACCTTTAACTACCATCCTATCTTATGTCAAGCAAATTGCCTCAGCCCTGCAATATGCACACGATCAGAACCTCGTTCATCGCGATGTCAAACCAGGAAACATGTTAGTGGGAAGGAATGGAGAGATCCTACTGAGTGATTTCGGCACTGCCCTCATCGCTCAGAGTTCGCATTCTCAGAGCACGCAAGATACCGTAGGCACGATAGCCTATATGGCACCGGAGCAGATCGAGGGTAAGCCACGTGCAGCAAGTGACCAGTACTCTTTAGGCATCGTTGTGTACGAATGGTTATGCGGAGAACGTCCTTTCCAAGGATCGCTGACAGAAATTGTCACCCAGCAGTTAGCTGTCCCTCCTCCATCTCTTGCATGCGAAAGTCACATCTATCTCACCTGAAGTCGAAAATGTCGTAATCAAAGCGCTTGCCAAGGACCCGCACGCACGCTTCCCAAGTGTAGAAGCGTTTGCCGACGCCTTGGAACAGGCTTCAAAATCCGAGCATTCAACTCCGAGGGCACTATGGGCTACCGCCCCAACTTCGCCCAGGTATTCGCCTCCACAACCCACTACAACTTCATCTCCACCGCTTCCTTCAGGACAGCCAGCGATGGTTTTACCTTCATCACAACAATCTAGCATGGCCACACAACAATTTGCAATGCAACCTCGCGCTGCCAATAACTATCGTGCCTGGCGTAAACCGCTAGCAGAATCACCCAGTGGAAAGCTTTTTCCCACTCGTGATTGGCGCAACAAAACTTCAGGGAAAATCTTCGGTCTACGCCAGTTCATAGCCATGATATTTGGCGCAGCACTCTATGCAGGCGTCGGCTACTTCATCAACATACTGTCTCTCCAGCAGCAAAGCTTTGCCAGTTACGCCTTGTTTGATGTCTCAGTTGTCATTCCCATGTTTTTCGGAGTTGTCTTTGGTCCCTTCGTCGGGCTTGTCACAGGCATTGGTTACTTCCTTGGTCACTATCTGAGCGGCTCTCCCTTCTACTGGTACAATGGAATAGGTATCGCTCTGACCGGCTTAGTTGCCGGCCTTGCCTGGCTTCAAACACGAGGGCACTATAATAGTACCCGTTCCATCGTAATAGCGGAATTTTTCGCCGCTATGGGCGTGATCGTTGGTGAAGGTTTCGCTGACTGCGGCAGTGTTGGAGTTGCACAATATCCCTTCCTGGCAGCGGCAGGCAACTTTCTCATTTTCTCTCTTTATGAGCTTCTCTTTGGCCTGATCCTGCTCCCTATCCTGCTCAGCGTCTACAACGCCATAGCCAGGCCCCGGCTTACTGCACGTTAACGGTCGCCGTCATACTGGTCTTTGAATAAGGTACAGAAGGCTTCAATATCGTTCAAAGCGAGCAAAAAGGCTGGCTAGTCATGTTCTGACTATTCTGACTCTCTACGATGACGAATGGGTATGCTTTCTTGCTCAACATGGTCAGGATAGATCGTGGTGACCCGGCTTGAGAGTCGATCCTGATGGGTACGGATAGCTTGAAGCGTACTCTCAATCTGCTGAACACGGGGCATCCTGACAAGTCCAAAACGAAGCCAGATGAGACCATGGGTTTGGTGATTCTCTCTGAGGATGTGCCTCTGAAGGTCTTTATCATTGGTCAGGATGATGGCTCCTTCCTGCCATGCCAGGCGGAGCAGAGCAATATCATCAAGCTCACGGTTTATATCGGCGACCCACAGCACGTCATGCCCCTCTGTACGCAGGCGATCAATGATTCGCCGATCAATGTTCACATCTGCCAGCAACTTCATGAGACAGCGCGCTCTTTATCATCTGAAGAGCTAGGGGGATTGGCAGCAAGCCGTGCAGCGTACTCGATCGCGGCGATAATGTCTTCAGGCGTCAGGAACGGGTAGGCATCAAGCAAGTCGTCAGGCGTATAGCCACTGGCAAGATTTTGGAGGATGGTCTCAACACTCAGACGGGTGCCTTCTATCACCGGCTTGCCATAGAGGATGCCTGGCTTACTCACAATACGAGGATAGAGGTGCCGTGTTTGATCAGTGTTCGTGCTCTCACCGTGGTTCATTTTTGTCTCCTCCATACCTTTCTCCTCGTACTCTACCCTGTCTCAACAGTCTTGTCAACTTCTCTCTACATGGGAGTTCCACCAATCTCCTTGACAACCCCATTCTATGCCCCTACAATTAACCCACCAATGAGTTACTGGGTAATTCGCTCCTCAAGGAGAGAGGTTTTCATGATCAACCGTCTGGGCGAACAGATTGGCAACTATCGCCTGGTTCGTAAAATAGGGCAAGGAGGGTTCGCAGAGGTCTATCTCGGCGAACACATCTACCTGCGGACGCAAGCCGCCATCAAAATCCTGCACATGCGGCTTGCGGAACACGATATGCAAAGTTTCCTCACCGAAGCGCGCATAATCGCCCATCTTATCCACCTTAATATCGTGCGTGTCATAGACTTCGGTGTCGAACATGAAATCCCTTTCCTGGTCATGGATTATGCTCCCAATGGCACGCTGCGCCAGCACTACCCAACCGGCTCCCGCCTGCTACCCAATGATATCGTATCTTATGTCAATCAGATCGCCTCGGC
Organism: uncultured Chloroflexia bacterium; assembly: GCA_963778375.1. Lineage (GTDB taxonomy): Bacteria > Chloroflexota > Ktedonobacteria > Ktedonobacterales > Ktedonobacteraceae > CAVZTX01. The sequence continues at coordinate 289,932 of CAVZTX010000027.1, forward strand.
CTTACAGTATGCGCACGATCAAAAGCTCATTCACCGCGATATCAAACCGGAAAACATGCTCGTGGGTCGCAACAATACAATCCTACTCAGCGACTTTGGTATCGCTCTCGTTGCCCAGAGTTCGCGCTACCAGAGCACTCAGGAGGTTGTGGGTACAGTAGCATATATGGCACCAGAGCAAATCCAGGGCAAAGCCCGCCCGGCTAGCGACCAATATTCACTTGGCATCGTCGTCTACGAATGGCTCAGTGGCAACCGCCCCTTTCATGGGTCTTTTACCGAGTTATGCACCCAGCAGATATACGCAACCCCTCCACCTCTGCGTGAAAAAGTGCCAACAATCTCCCCGCTTGTTGAGCAAGTGGTACAAAGAGCGCTCTCGAAAGACCCGCACCAACGCTTCGCAACCATCCAGGACTTTGCCAGCGCCTTTGAGCATGCCTCCCAGTTCCAGCAGGCCATGCACTTGCCATTAACCCCTAATCCACAAATTTCATCACCACAATACGACCGATCTCCTCAACGCCTCTCTCAATTTGCCACCATTTCACAGTTTACTTCAACGCAGCCTCCCGGAACAATACCTCTTCCACAGAAGACGAGCGATCCATCCCGTAGAAGCCAATTTATCTCGCCTACTGCTGATGTATTGCCTTTCTCGCATCAACCACAAGTAGATATGGAGAGCCAGCACACAACCGCCCCAGTATTTCCAACATATCCGTTACAACAACCCATAAGTGGCCCTTCATTCTCCATACAGCCATCTGGAAACCCTTCACCATCTTTATCAGAGCCACATGTGATCACACCCCCCTTGTCACAACAACCCATGGGCTTTTCCTCATCCCTCCCGCAACAACCTGTGATAGGCTCGCCATACCCGCCACAACAACCTAAGGCAGGTACATTGTACCCACCATCACAGCCGTCTGCCGATTTCTCGCCATACCCACAACAGCAATCTACGGGAAACGCACCATACATCCAGCCACAGCCCTCTATGATGGCAGCATTTCCCCCATCACAATATCCCGGAACTGCCCCTTCTATAGGCACAAGACCTGCGTTTAATAATAGTTATCCAGCCAATGAATCACCAGCGGCAGATTCACCTTCTCTATGGTCAAGGCTTACCGCACCTCGGCCAGCGGTCACTGCCAGCAAGGTGCGAGTATGGAGCATCCGTATACCTCAAATTGTGGCAGTGCTTATCGGAGCGTCCCTCTTCGGCGCACTCAGCCACGTAATCGCCTACTGGTCCTTCAATACGAGCGGCAGTAATTTCCTGAACAATAGCTTCGTTCTTCCGGCTATTGTCATCTCCCTATTCTTCGGAGCGCTCTTCGGTCCCTGGGTCGGGGCCATTACGGGAGGACTTGGTGCCTTCATCGGCGACTACATGTTCGTGTTTTATCTCGATCACTATGCCAGCGCCTCTATCCTCAATAACGGCATCTGGCATGGCTCTCCTCTGACCAACGTCTCTCTCTGGCTCGGTTTCATCCCTGGCACCAATACAAACTGGATATGGATATTGAGCAACGCCTTCATCGGTTTCATTGCCGGTCTTGCCATGATCTTCACACGAGGAAGATACGTCACATTCGGCAGGATCGCCCTGGCAGAACTCTTCAGTTCCATCGCTATACTCGTTGGCCTCAGTCTCCTTATCATCAGCAACGCCTGGCATCCTGACATTCCCTATTACAATCTCATCCATTCCTCGACGGATACATTGAATATAGGATTCACGTATATCATTCTACCCACTCTGGCCCTTGCCTTAACAGCGCTTTCATTTCTGCTCCCTCTCACTAACGCATTTACACGGGCAAGGGAATAGGTTACACACATTTGTAAATTAAGAATAGCTCTGCATTTCACTCGCCAGGTTTAGGAAGTATGTGTGCTCTATGAAGAAAAAATGGTCTAAATCCAACGAGCAGGCCGACCTTTCATATCTTCGCAGGTTCAAGAAGATATACATAAGACGAATGGAAACTTGCGCAGACCACTCATGAGGCAAGTGTAGTCACGCGCAAACCATGCAGACTTTGCCAACTCAGGTAAGTTTTTAGATAGTAGTCGTTGTTTCCATAGAGGTGGAAGCTATAGCTCTTCTGGCTGCCTGTTGGGAAGCGCAACAATCCCACTCAAGATGCTACTTGATAGATCACAGGTTTATACTTAGGCGGGGGTATTGGTTTTCCTTCTGCAAGAGCTGCCTCAAGCCAGGCTGACTTAGCAATCAGAACTTCCTGAAGGGCCTCTTCAGGAGTCTCCCCGAAAGCAGAACAAAACCTTAAATCAGGAATATCTGCAATATATCCCTCGTCCTCTTCGCTGTAGAAGATGTTGATGTGGTAATCTCTCATATCTAAATTATACGCCCCTGTGTATAAAGATACAAGGGTTTAGGGTAGAAGATGTTGAGGTGGTAATCATTCATATCTAATCCTCTAATTCAAGGTGGTACTGTTCAACTAACTGCAGAAATTCACGAACTTGATAAGACTTAGCCTTCCCATTTTTCTCTTGTAAGTTGACGAGTTCAGGAATTTGCGGATGGGCGAAGATAAAATGGCTTCCTCTCACTCGTGATAAATGAAAGCCAAAAGACTCAACAAGTGTAATCATGTCCTTGAACGAGATATTATTCGAGCTTGATAGAGCTTTCTCAAGCAACCTCCGTTTGTTCATTTCCTTACCCACAATATAGATTTCTTGCTTTCTATTATATCCCTTGATTGACGCAGTGTACAGGAATAAACCTCACCCTTTATACGTTATCATAAGCGAATATACTATTCAGGTGGAGAAGCGAGGGATACGCAATCATGGAAAAATTATACGACGTTATCATTATTGGCTCAGGCCCATCAGGCTATACCGCGGCCATTTATGCTGCACGCGCCAATCTTTCGGTGCTAATGTTTCAGGGCTACCAGGTAGGTGGTCAGTTGATGCTCACAAGCGAAGTGGAGAATTATCCTGGCTTTGAAGATGGCATTCTGGGTCCGCCCATGATGGAGAAATTTGAAGCACAGGCTCGTCGCTTCGGTACCGAAATGATTCCCTGAAGATGTATCTGCTATCGATTTCAGCAAACGGCCCTTTAAAATAACCACCGACTCCGGCGATTATTATGGACGCACCATCATCATCTCTACCGGTGCCAGCGCAAAATGGTTGGGGTTGCCGAGCGAGACGCGCTTGCAGGGACGGGGCGTAACCGCATGTGCCACCTGTGACGGCTTTTTCTTTAAGAACAAGGATGTGGCAGTTATTGGTGGTGGGGACACGGCGATGGAAGAAGCGATCTTCTTGACCCGCTATGTTAGTCACGTCACGGTTATTCACCGCCGCGACTCCCTCCGCGCCAGCAAGATCATGCAGGACCGCGCATTCAAAAATCCCAAGATCAGCTTCATCTGGGATACCGACGTGGTCGAGGTGCTAGGCGACGATGCAATGACAGGTCTGCGCCTACGCAATGTCAAAACAGGCGAAGAGAGCGAGCTACCGGTCCAGGGCCTGTTCCTGGCAATTGGCCATAAGCCCAACACGGACTTATTCAAAGGCGTCATCGACATGGATAAAGCCGGCTACATTGTTCCGGTTGAGCATACCATGACCAACATTCCAGGCGTCTTCGCGGCAGGCGATGTAACCGACCATCGCTACCGTCAGGCAGTAACCGCCGCCGGTGATGGATGTCGCGCCGCCATCGACCTCGAACGCTGGCTTGAGAGCCAGGGCGAAGATGTTGGAGTCGAGAACTGGAACTAAGCTCACAATTATTGAAGGCCAACACGTTTTTATCGTGTTGGCCTTTTTGGTTAATTTCTCCAGCAGTGCCAACAAATCAGAACATTTGTTTGACAACACCCGACCTCATCTGCTACGATGATACTAGCAGACAATGCATTAGAGATGATCTTGAGCGTCAGACTCCTACAACATCAAAAGGAGAAAGTAACTATGACCGTCAAACCAATCCCAGAAGGTTTCCACACCGTCACTCCCTACCTGATTGTTCAAGAAGCCAGCAATCTCATCGAGTTCGTGAAACAAGCGTTTGGCGCAACGGAGTTAACTCGTAGTAGAGGATCAGCTGGAGGCCTACATGCCGAGGTCAGAATTGGCAATTCGATAGTAATGATCGGTGGTGGAGCTGGCGACAGCATCTGGCACGGAGAACCAAGCCCAGCAACACTCTATCTCTATATAGAGGATGTTGACACTGTCTACCCGCAAGCCCTTCAAGCCGGTGCAGTCTCGATAATGGAACCATCAGACCAACCCTTTGGAGATCGCCTCGCAGGGATAAAGGACTCGTTCGGCAACGTCTGGTACATTGCCACGCACAAGCAAGACGCACACTAGTACATTGAGGCAGAGGGCTAATGCACCTGGGCATGTGGAGCAGTATCCGGAGTGCCTAAAAGCTTTATAGCCACCAAGGATGCGGCCATCCAGCCAATGAGTACTGCCAGCCGTAAGGTTCGTGCCATCAATGCTGCATTAGTAAAGCCTGTAAAAAAGATGAGCAGGGAAAGTACGGCGCTTGCCAGGCAGTAGACAGCCCACCAGCGCTCCTTCCGCGCCAAGAATAGCCGGACGAATACCAGCAGAGCAGCCGCCAACATAAGAAAGACAAAAAGAGCGCCTAAGGCATGGATAGCGCCGTGCCAGGAAGGATGAGTGGCTGCCGGTACGCCCGGCGGGAACCCGTTGGCAGGGTCAGTCCTAAAGATACCAACCAATACAAGGCCCAACCCATACACGGCTATCAAGATAGGTCCCCATGTGCCTCCCCGTCCAGGATGCAACCGCCGCCAGAGGCCAACTGCATACAGCAGATTAAGGAGACCGACCAGTATAAAGTTTACAATCTGAACCCACCCCCAGTCGCCTAGCGAGAGAAGGCTAAGCAGATCGAGCCGTGGGTCAAACCCTGGACGGGTATAATCCTGTACGAGTAAAACAAAAATAAATAGTGGCCCGGCAATGGCACCGCAGAGCAATAGGAGTCTGGTTAAGGACTGCGTCTTTGTATGCATACTTCCTCCTCGGGGCGCAGCGCTTTGTTGCTGGTTGGCTTGATAGGAGGGATCCATGATACATATCCTTTCTTTCGATCCATCGCGCCTGAAAGGCCATCACTCAACGGTACGCAAGCAGATGCTGGATCAGGAGCTGCTCCAGCCAGTTTTCGTAGTGTTCGGCTTCCCAGCCACATTCTATGACAAGCATGCGGTAAAGATCGTAGCCTGTCAGCGACCAGAGGATATCAATAGCTTCTTCAGGTGAAAGATTATGGCGTAGTCTCCCCATTTCGTGCAGGTCGGTAATCAAATAACTCTGCCTCTGGTGCCGTCTCGCCTCGATCCGCCGTGCCAGATCTGCCAGTTCGGGGTCCACAACGCCAGCCGTGCGCAGCAGTTCAAACTCTGTGCGAAGTGATTCATACACACGTCGAATGATCAGTACGACCAGTTTTACCCTCTGCTCTGGCTCCTGGCCTGTACGAAGCTGACTAAGGAGATCCTGAATAGGAGCATCAAAAGCATCAGGATTCACGAGGTTGGCAAGGATTTCACGTTTGGACCCAACAACGGCTGCAACCGTTTTCGGCGAGACTTCAGCGGCCGCGGCAATTGCCTCCATCGTCATGCCCACGTAGCCCTGGGTTGTGAGTAATTCACGTGCTACAGCCAGAATGCGTTGCCGCGTCTCTTCAGCCTGGCGCTGCCGCATCGGCGAACGATAAGGACGTTTGCTTTCCTGATGTTGCACTGGATATCTTCATGCAAATACCATAGCACATTGATCTATTGGATAGTCAATATGCTAACCAATATGCAACCCGTTCCTTGCAAAGCAGAATCAGCCGAGCGCTAGCAGTAAGTAAGCGGAAGAATGTCGAGCGAGCAGGAAAAGGTTCCACCCGAAAGAGCCATCATTACCCTACGTAATCGCCGGTTCACACTCCTCATAAGTGGTGTTGGTGGCCTCTACTGGTTAGTCCCCGCCGCCATCTTCTCATTTATCAAAGCAATTCTCGATGCCTGGGTCCTGCTCGTCGAGATCAACCGTTAGGAACAGCTTTTTAGAAATTGCACAGTATCAATTGCATGGCAAGTAGGCTCTCCATTTTGTTTTCGTATATGTTATAGTGTAAGAAAGTATGAATAACCTGAGTAAGAAGCTCTTGAACCAGTGGGAGGCCAAAACAATGCGGCTAGAAGATTACTTTGACTTTTTTGATAAGAACGACATTAGAATTAAGGGTACGAGGATTGGTATTGAAACGGTGCTCTACGATTTTATCCATCGGTCGCGTTCTCCTGAGGAGATTATCAGTACCTATCCCTCACTGAGTCTAGAGCAGGTTTATGCGACCATCTTGTATTATCTGCACAATCAAGAAATGGTCTCAAAATACCTGTCTGATTGGATGGAATGGGGAAGGGAGATGCGCAAGCAACAAGCTGCCCATCCTTCTGCTGAAATTCAAAGACTGCGCAAGATCAAAGCAGAAAGACTGGCTGGCTAAAAGGAATGCGTCCATCATGGAAATCATCGACAACCCCGGTTCCGGTGAAGTTACCATTACGCCTCCCAAAACCGCAACCCACCGACGCCTCTCCCTCTTCGAACAGATCAACATAAACGTCTTCTGGATGGCAAACCAGTTTCACTGGAATGCGTTGCTCGCCGTCGTCATCCCCAGTATGGTGGCATATTATCTTGGTGACGCCAACAAGGACATAAATCTCACACTGGTCGTCGCATGGGGCACACTCGTCGCCTTCTTCGTCAATCCGTTGGTTGGAGCCATCTCCGATTACGCCACCTTCCGCATGGGACGCCGTCGTCCTTTCATGATTATCGGCACCGTCTTCAACATCATCGTGCTTGTAATCTTCGCCTTTTCCCCGTCCTGGTTCCCTGCCAGCGCTCTGCTCTTGACCTTTGCCATCCTCTTCCTCTTATTGCAGTTCACCAACAACCTGGCCAATTCCCCCTGGAGCGCCATCATCGCGGACAAAGTACCCCAGAATCAACGCGGCTTCACCGCTGGCCTGAATGGCCTCTTTAACCTGCTTGGCACAGCAGCCGGATCAGTCGTAGCTGGCGTACTCGTCAGCAAAACCATTGACACGACACAAGCGGGCCACACCATTACCGTAAAGACGCCCTTAGCTATGTACAACAACGAGATTGTGCAGATATTCCTGCTGATTGCCGTTGTACAAATTCTCTTCGTCGTCTATACCATCCTCACCGTCAAAGAGGAGCCTCTTCCACCGCAGCAAAGTGCCAGCTTCCAGATCGGACCATTCCTCAAAAGATTCTTCTTCAAACCCTCGCGCTACCCCGACCTCTCCTGGGTATTGCTGGCTCGCCTGCTTGTGATGATGGGCATCTGGAGCGTTTTCTACTTCCTCCAGTACTATGCCGATGATGTGCTGCACGTCACCGGTGAAAAGTTCATTGGTGGCCTCTTCCTACCTATCCTCCTGGTCGCAGCTCTGCCTACCTCTATACTCGCCGGATGGGCATCAGATCACTGGGGACGCAAAGGCCTGGTCTACATTTCCGGCGCAATGATGACAGTCGTCTGCCTGATCTTCATTCTTTTCCAGAATCCAACCGCCGCGCTGATCAACGCGGTATTCTTCGGCATCGGCTACGGAGCTTACACCAGCGTAGACTGGGCGCTCGCCACCGACGCCTTGCCCCCAACCGATGAAGCGGGCAAATTCATGGGCATCTGGTCGGCAATGGGCATCCTGCCACAGGTGGTCGGTATCGCCATCGCCGGAGTAATCTTGCAACTCCTGCGCCACCTCCCCAACAATTTCGGCTATACAGTCGCTGTTTATCGTGACGATTGTGTATTTCGGCCTGGGAACGTTGGTGATTCGGCAGGTGAGAGGCGTGAAATAAGGAAATGGCTTTTCATCATTCTTCCACCCCAAAATCCTCAACCGGCAACCCCTCCATCCGCATGATCTTCAACGCATTCGTCGTCGGACAAGGGCCAGGACGCAGGATATAATCGAATACCATTTCCCCATTCACCACATCTTCCTGAAAGTGATAATTCTGAATCTCTAGAAGCGTATCGGCAAGCTTAACCAATTCCAGGTCATGTGTCGAAATCACGCCTACACAGTTTCGCCCAACCAGCGCCTTGATATAAGAACGGCTGCCAATGCGTCGTTCTCGATTGTTCGTACCCCGAAAGATTTCATCGATCAGGAAGAACACTGGGAAACTATCAGTCCTTTCCACCTCCGTTAACAATGCTTTCAGACGCCTTACCTCCGCATAAAAGTAGGAATAGCCTTCAACTACCGAATCGCTGATCTTCATACTGGTAAATACGCGAAACAAAGATGTCTGCAAACGGCTGGCATTCACAGGACCACCCGCATACGCAAGGCAAAGATTAATACCCAACGTCCTCAAAAATGTACTCTTCCCCGACATATTTGAACCTGTAACAATCACGACCTCTCCCATTTCATCCACGGCAAAATCATTCACAACCTTGCTCTGTTCCGCAATGAGCGGATGCCCAATGGCGCTGGCACGCAACAGAATAGCACAATCTTCATCTCCCTCCGCCACACCTGGCAGGACTTCTGGCATCACATAATCAAGGTTCAGATAGGCAAAAGTTGCCAGCGAGCAAAGAGCTTCAAGCTGGAACCATGTCTCCAGCCAGACTGGTAAAAGACCGGCCACTTGCTCTCTATACTGACTGAAGCGATACGCCACATAGAAATCCCACGGCACAATCGCGTTGACCACCACCCACAGTAGCTGATTCTTTTCCAGCGTTGCCGCGTAAGCAATATGTCCAATTCGTCTGAGTAAACCGGAAGGGCTATGCTCACGATCTCGGAAAAATGGCTCGCACAACTTTTTCAGACGTAGATGCTTTCCATATGGATAGGTTTCCAGGTACTCAAAAATGGTGCTCAGTTGGACAAACGCGTCTCGTAGATAGTAGGCATCTTCAAACAGATCACCCCTCGCTTTTCTCTTCCCAAAGAAAAATCCAATCGAGAGCAGCAGAGAAATCACCCAGAACTGCGGAATGAGTGCAAAAAAATTCAGAACAAAGAGCAGAATAGTCAGACCTGAGAGAGCGGAAGCTATCAATAACAACGAGCGCAGCGATTGAGATGAAACTTGCTGCTGGCCGAGCCACCCAAGCAACTTCTTCCCCTCCCATTGCTCAGCAACATTTCTCGAAGCGAGGATAGATTTCATGAGCAGTTTGTCACGAAAAAGGGCCAGGGGAGTAAGTTCCTGAACAAGCGCCTGTCGCTCGCGAATTGCCTGCATATCGGGCGTCGTTTGTAATAACCACTCCTGTAATCGTTGGGTGCCTTCCCGTGAGACAGCCGTATTGAGCAGCCGGTGCAGCGAACGTTCGCCCGTAATATCGAGATCGCTTGCAAATGGATGATCCGCTTCGGGTTCTTTCGCGTGTACCGCCGGAATAGCTTCCCAATCCAACTGCATTCGAGCTATATGCGTCGATTGTATCCGCAGCCAGACTTTGTGGCGCGTAATGCTTCTCTCAATCTTGCGATGATAATAAGCAACAACGTTAAATACAACCAGCGTGAGCACAACCATGACCAGCCCTGACCACCATCCCACCAGGAAAAAAGCAACGACGCTTAGCGCAAACCCAGCAACAAAAATCGCCACTCGCACCCACGAATAACGATTACTGCGACCTTCTAAAAGTTCCAGCCGTCGTTTCAAACGCCCTATTTGCCGTTCGATCGCTTGTAATCGTGCCTGTTTCTTACTCACACTTTGTGGTCCTTTAAGTTCAGCCATCAAAGGATTAAAGGGCGCAATTGATTATGTCTTTCCAAAAGTGACACAATCAATTGCGCCCACATATTTTTTCAAATCTCAGTCATCACTACAAATCAAGGCCAAAGCCGTGTATAGTAGGGGCACCCCTTGCGGGTGCCCTGGTGGGATGCGCTTGCGGGTGCCCTGGTGGAGCGAAGAGCGGCTTGCCTTCGCCCCATGATCCCTCTACTGAACCGACCCCTCGTAGATACCCATCACGGTACCAAGGAACTTCAGCGCCTCATCTTTTCTTCGCTGGAAGGAGTTGCGGCCAATAATCGAGCCGAACCCGCCACCATCACGAATCGCGCGTATCTCGTTGAAGAATTGATTATCGTCAGAGGAGAAATTGCCACCAGAAAAAATTACGATGCGACGGCCATCGAAAGCGCTCTGAACAACGTGATGTACACGTTCAGCCAGCGTCGATATCGGAATTTCATACTTCTGGTAGACCTTCTGCGCCTCACCCAGTTCCACCTTCGCGCTAGGTAGTTTCACCTTAATGATATCAGCCCCTAGTTGAGCAGCAATCTGAGCAGCATAAGCCACGACATCAATAGCGGTTTCACCCTCTTTACTTAAGCCACTGCCACGTGGATAGGACCAGACAACCACTGCTAATCCAGCCGCCTTTGCCTCCTCAGCAATCTCTCGCAACTCCTGATACAGTGTTGTGCGCTCGGCCGACCCCGGGTAAATCGTGAAGCCTACCGCCACGCATCCCAGACGCAATGCATCGCCCACGCCAGAGGTTACGGCTGAAATCGGATCTTTCTCATCCAGGAGTAGGTCATGGTTATTGCACTTCAGAATAAGGGGAATATCACCGATATACTCGGAGACACCCGCCTCCAGCATGCCTAACGGGGCAGCGTAAGCATTACAGCCCGACTCTATCGCCAATTGGAAAAAATAGCGCGGATCATATCCAGCCGGATTTGGTGCAAAGCTGCGTGCCGGACCATGCTCAAAGCCCTGATCTACCGGCAAAATTACCATCTTCCCGCTGCCCCCCAGGCGACCATGATTGAGCATACGAGCCAGATTTGTACGAACACCAGGGTTTTCACTATCATACCAGCTTAAAATTTCACGGATGCGCTCATTCATCGTTTTGTTCCTTTTCACTCCTCATCAAGCGCCACTACTGATTACAAGCGGCGCGACTACTTGTATTGTATCACACGAAATGGGATCCGAATGCCTCCAAATATGCTACCAGCGCTTGAGCAGGTGTGCCACTTTGCCACCTGGCGTCAACTCGTAACGAATACGATCGGGGTTGATATCCTCAAACTGTGAGGCATTCTCAGCCGCAACCACAGTATCGCGAGGATGAACCACCTGCCAGACTTGCGCGGCGGTATCTGGTTTCTGCATTCGGTAGACGAAGCGACGAGGAATCTTCGACTTTTTTGCTAAATTCTCTGCCCTACTAAAAGTCTCCTTCGCCTGCTGATCCTCCAGATAAGGATCAACCACCTCAAACATGCGCGGCGTTCGGCCCGCTGTGGACTTACGATCACCGACATACAGGAATACTACCGGTTTACCATCAGCATTACTAATCGCATTACGGATAACTGCGTCATTGTGTTCATTCCCAGCCGTGAGCACAGCCAGAACAGAATCTGGCAGGCGACCTTCGACCCCCGTCGTGACAACCGGAATACGCCCCGTCCTCTTATAATGCAGCATGTAGTTGAGGTACGCTACTCCCATCCCCAGGCCCGCCACAGTGCCACCAAACACGGTCGCTAATGGCTTGGCGACTAGATTAGTTGACCACGCAGTCGCAACCAATACGGTAGTCAATATACCAAGCCAGAAATCAATACTATACCAGAGAGTACGTAGCCTCCCTCGCCCTCCACGATAGGCAGTAGCCAGAGCCATTACTTCATTCGACTCAATTCCCCCCCGAGATGCAAATTCAATTCCCTCTGGCTGCATATCACCGGCATTTAAAGTCGTTGGAGTGGGGAGTGCGCTACTAATCACATCTCCATACGGCGTTGTCACACCTGCATGATCGTGCTGCTCAGCCATTATGGGTAAGTGATTCGCAACCTCTCGCGCTGCTTTCCGCTCACGATAACGCACAATATCCAGCCCTAAGCACGTCAGGGTAAAGGCACCTAGCAAGCCAAAGGCATACATATCACCGAGGATATTAATATTTCCCTGCACAATTAGCAGCACTGCAATAGGAATACCGGTAGCGAGCGCAATCGAATAGTGAGGCGTGCCACGCGTCGTATTGCGTTTCAGGACAAATGCGGGAAAGAACTCCATGCGGGAAAGCGCTAAAAACACGTGATAGGCGCCGATAATCGCAGTATTGCTGGCAAACACCAGCAGCGCACTCGCGCTAATCGCCACCTCCGTCTGCAAGAATATACCTCCGAACTTTCCACCAAGCAGCGAAATAAGTTGAGCATTCTGGATGGAGTTAGCAGCGGCACTCGGCAGTAAAAGCGTCGAAAGCATGGTCAGCAGAGGACTTGTTAGACCAATCGTTAATACAACGAGCAAAAGTGCAATCCCCGCTACCCTCTTGCGCGGTGTTTTCATTACCGGCGAGAGTTGCGATATACTTTCCAGGCCGGAAAAGGCAAGAAAAGAGCTTGCAAATCCTACAAGTATAGAGACCGGCGCGAGAGTATGGTTCTCAAACATCTTAGGGAAAAGCGACAAGAAATACGAGAAGGAAATATGTGTGAAAACTGTTACAAGAATAGCAATATCACTTATAAACGCAATAACAGCTCCTACCAGGCTCACCTTTGCACTTTCGCTGATGCCCACCCAATTAAGGATACCGAGCAGTACCAGAATACCAACCGTAATCCATAGCACCAATGGCCCTATTCCAGGAACAACGACGCTAAAATAGAGGATCCCCGAAAGACAACTAATCGCAGCAGTTAAGAAGTAATCCACCAGGATAAACATACCACCCAAGGCTCCCACCCAGTGATTGATGGCCTGCGCTGCAACCGTCACAACTCCCCCACCTTGTGGGAAGCGATGGGTCACTTCTGCATATTTCAGTGTGAGTAGCACGAACACCGACATCGTCAATAACACAAAGAACCCTGCCAGGGTTGTTATTCCATGAGTCCCATAGAGGATACCAGGTGTGTAGTAGACAGAAGTACCAATATCCGCAAAGACAACTGCCCAGCAAAGGAGAGGTCCTAGCAAATTCTTACCGTTGCCATGCTCATCTCCCTGAGCAGTATTTGATGCTTTTTGTACCACCAATTCATGCGCCATAAACATCTCTTATCATGAAAGGTAAATAGTAAATTAGAAGGGATATTACTAAGAAGAACACGTCTGCTACCCCTCAGTAGTGTCAACGAAACCACTACATAAGTGTAGCATAGGCAGAATAAGACTAGCAAGCAATCGCCTTGGTAAAGACAAAAGTGCATACCCCTTTCATATACTGCTGCTGATCTAGCGTGAGAAGCGGAAACATCTACTTCTAAATGCTTTACATGCAGTTGAAGCACGGCTATTGTTACTTCATACACATTGATACGTTTCTATACAAAGGTGCGAAGCGACTACGTTAATTCTTCATAAGAGTAGAAACTCGTATACCCGCTGACAAAGGTTTTGTCAACGGGTATCCAGGAAAGCATACTATAAAGGAGAAACCATGAATACAAATGGTAATGGCTTTGAGCTTATTATGCAAGAGGTACTTAGCCAACAAAAACTTATGGACGAATTAGAAACAGAAAATCGTGAATTACGCCGCCAGCTCGCAGAACTGCGCGAAGGCCGTGGCATCTTCGTAGAGATTCACGGTACACGATTTTCCTTGAATATGGAACCGGTTGTCGCTTCCTCTGATAGCACCCCAACACAAGAACTCGTTCCCGCTGTGGAGCAGCAACCCACAAGTACTATCGAGATACCCACAACTCCTATCCCTGAAGCATCGCTACCAGAGACAGAGGAGGTACAGGAAGAGGCACCTGAAGAAGGTTCGCTTTTACCCTCATCTTCGTTCCTGGAAGAAATGCTGCTCGATGAATTCTCTTCCGTCGCCACTAGCCCTATGGCCATCTGGCCTGGTTCGGCTAAAAAATCGACACCCGCCAACGAAGAAGAGCAGAAAGCCTCCCTACGTCGTGAACTGGTCGATAGCTTCTTGCTAGAATAAGCAGCCTGATCCCCGATTATCATCCCGTAGGGGCAGCGCCTTGTGCCTGCCCTCACGTAGGATCTGTACTATCGTCCGTAGGGGCAGCGCCTTGTGCCTGCCCTCGCCAAGGATCTGCGGGTCGATAACTTCCTGCTAGAATAAGCCTACGTTCCCTACTAAATCTGGAAATTAGCCGTAGCCTGGCTAATTGGCGGGCTACTACTCTGAGCCAGCATAATCAACGTAAATGACGTGCTGTCCTGCGGCATCAGAAAAATCACGCTTCCAGTTGTCCCTGCTGAACCGGCAGGGAAACTAGTAGGGAAATTTGTGTCTGTCGAGGGCGAGTTCGTGACACTTCCAGATTTCAAGCGAATGTAATCTCCCCAATACGCGTTAAAATCACTTGACGTCGGATTGTCAACGCTCAGTGTCACCACAACATAGCGCATGCCTTTCGTGGCCTGCGTTGCATTGTCACTCAGGCTCGCTGTAGCAGTTGTCACCGTCCAATTTAATCCCGCGTATTGGAACTTCACATTTGGGCTAACCGTCTTAGGTTGATACTGACTCAAATTAGCATTTGGACTCAGTGGAATATCCATCTGATTCTCAGTTGGCGTACCAAGACGCAGAACAAGCTTATTGGGAACAACCTGGCTAGACACAGGAAAATCGAGCCAATTGGTTCGCGATACGGAAGCATCGGGGCCAACATCATGTAGTTCATTAGCAGGTGCAACAATGGTTGATCCGTCGGGCAAGATTAAGCGGGTAGCATCAGAATACAAAAAGCTCCCGGAACGCGTAGTCGGATTGTGCTCCTGCAAGTTAACACGCACCACCCCCGGCTGCGAAATATCAGTATCGTCAGGAAAGCTATTTGCTTGCTGGACAGAACTAATCGTCATATCAATACTAGCGTAGGTTACCATCAAGTTTAGTTGTTCCGATGCAGTCACAGGTGAGCCACTACTAGTAGTCGCGGTTGTATTCTGCCCGCTGCCAGCAGTAGCAGTCTCGTTAGCCGCGCTTGTACTCTGTCCACCAGGATTAGTTGAAGTCGTATTCCCCCCATTCGATCCAGATTTTGGCCTCAAAAGCAGGAAACCACCAACGAGCAAGGCCAAAATCAGCAAAATACTTACAGAAGTGATAAGACGCCGAAGTGGCGAACGTTTCTGCACTCTCGCATAATCAGGCAACGGAGGAGTGCTCTGCTGAGTTGGCGACGAATAATACGACGATGACTGGGACTGCAAAGGAGGAGCATAAGGCACCTGCTGAGGCATCTGCACCATGGAATCAGCTGGCGGAGGTGGGGGTACACTCTGCTCAGTTGGGTTCTCTCGATAAACTGGATTACCGGAAGCCGGGATTGGAGATGGATAGGACGAACCTGAAAAGCTGCCCTGCGACTGATACGATTGATTATCGGGTGACAGGATTGTCGAACCATAGGCAGGTGGATTCTGCATATTAGCGTTCGCTATATACGCTTGATTATCCCCTGCAGAAACCGTAGGATTGTTAGCATTAGGACTGATCACTGTCCCACAATTTGAGCAGAAACGCTGGCCCGCGGGCACAGAGCTTCCGCAGTTCGGACAGAAACGAGGAGACGTCTGGGTCATATCCACTCTCCTTAAGGAGAACTACAAATAATTGCTGCTACCAAACACTATCTATATCTCAACCACGTCCCATTGTAGCAGCAACCAGGGAGAATGTCTATGATCTATATTACCTATAACGTCGCCTCACCGCCTGTCATCCTTCGTTCCGCCATTTGTCATCCTGAGCGAGAGCGAAGGATCTGAGTCGCCGGACGCCGAGATCCTTCGCTTCGCTCAGGATGACAGGCCTAATCTCCAAATGTCTAAGTTCATCCTAAATTGCTTGACAGCACCTTATAGAAATCCATCAGATTCGGCGTACCCAACCCGCTCGCGTAATCCCAGCCAGAAGTCGCGGGATAATACAGATTATTTCCACGCGTCACGTCGTAATAAGGATGCAGACCATTGGCATTATTAGAGACCATGTAGAACAGATCAGGGGAAGCGATAAACTTACCAACTTGCTGTAACAACCCCTCATTCACCAGAGCCAGTCCAGCCGCCCAGATAGGCGCGGCCGCGCTTGTACCACCAACTGCCCCCCATTGCCCCTGAAAGTACACAGCCAGATTAAAGGCCACCGCCGAGATATCGGGCATCTGTCGGTGATTGCCGCCCGAGAACTGGTTGTTTACCCCTGTTGCATTCTGCCAATTTGGCCGTGCATACACCTGACTATTGCCTCCACCACTTCCCCAATCATTCGTACACTTAAATGGATTCGATCCATCAGACCAAACTATCTCATTCGACCGGTTCTGACCTCCATCGATGCTCAATACCGTGCCCCCTACCGAAGTTGCCCAGGGATCACTTGCAGGGAAACTCACCGACAAACTACGATAGACACGATCAGTAAACGCTCCACAATCGCCGCTCGCGATAAAAACCCGCATGTGTTCGCCTTGTGACAATACCTGTAAACTCTGGTCAATCGCTCTGAAATCATCCGAAGTGAGATCACTTTCAGCAGCCCCAAGGCTGATACTCACCACATTGCCTGAATTGGCATTATTGGTATTATCGTTGATGATCTGCTGAAGCTCATCATTTACCTGCGTCCAAATGTCATAGCCAAAATCGCCATCCGTTTCATAATCAACAATGTTGATCGAACGCGCCAGGCCAGCGATCATCTGAATATCCAGTGTAGACTCCCCCAAAGCCTCGCTCGGCGAACCATCGACATCCGCCACTTGCAGGTGGCCCTGAAAATTGATGCAGTCGAAGTAGTTCTGCACATCCTGCTGGTAAAATCCATCGATCTCGACCAGGTTGACCGTCATATTCTCGCCATGCCAGCCCGAATTCCAGAGCTGATCAAACCCATACGCGTGCGCTACCTCTTTCGGCAACAACGTACCTCCTTGAGGACTACAATCCTGTGCCGGACGACTGCTTGTACTTGCAGCCTTGGGATGCTGTGTCACAACCGTACCCATATGCTGCGGTGGCACACTATAGTTATCAAGACCCGTAATCGCGGCAATACTATCAACCAGGAATTTCGGCAATTTAGGCGCTGTCGCAGGTGCAAAGTAGGTGCGCCCATTTAATTTATGCATAACAAAGTGCGTCTGCATCAGCGTAGCAAAAGTCTTAGCCTTTGCATCAATGGAAAGATTTGTACGCAATTTACTCAAATTGAGCGCAATACCACCCAAATTGAAGAAACTTTTAATCTGTTGATAGGTAGCATCACTGATACCTAGTTGATTCGCTAAATTCTCCAGGTGGGAAGGCTGCTTTGGCTGCACTTTCTGGCTGCCCAGCTTATTGAGCACACTCTGGCTAATCTTGAATGTAATACGCACATGCAGCACCTTTGTATCTGGCAACGGCCCAACAACCGGCGCATTGAGAGCCTGTGCAGGCAATCCCAAATCAATCGGAACAAGCTGCAGAGACGTAGGCCCGCAACTCGTTAGCGGGAGCAGCAAGATGAGCAATCCAAGCACGCTCGCCACCATCCGACCGCATATCTGGCGAGAAAACATATCTTTAAACTTCATAGATCGAACCTCCAAAGACAAAACCAATATATTCCTGCTTCTATCACGATAAGGTGATGGAAATCAATTCACTCCCAAACCCATAAAGTGATATAATAAGGAGGAGATTGGAAAGTATATTCTAAACAAGGAAAGAACCCATGCCACCATTCAAAGTCGAAGCCCCATTCCAACCAACCGGAGACCAACCCGAAGCCATTCAAGAACTGGTTGAAGGCATAAACAAGGGCCACAAAAAACAAACGCTGCTCGGTGTAACAGGCAGTGGCAAAACATACACCGTCGCAAAAATCGTCGAACAAATACAAAGGCCCACTCTCGTACTCGCACCTAATAAAACGCTCGCGGCCCAGCTCTTCAGTGAATTCAAAGAGTTCTTTCCCAACAACGCTGTTGAATACTTCGTCTCCTACTACGACTATTATCAGCCGGAGGCTTACATCCCTCGCACCGACACTTACGTCGAAAAAGAAAGCATGTTGAACGAAGAAATCGAGAAGCTGCGCCTCTCCGCTACCCGTAGCCTCTTTGAGCGCCGTGACGTACTGATCGTCGCCTCCGTTTCCTGCATCTACGGCCTGGGTAGTCCAGAGGAATATGGCGAAGTCGTCCTCACGCTCAAGGTAGGCGAAGAGCGCCGCCGGGACAAAATACTGCGTCACCTCACAGAAATTCAATACGAGCGCAACGACGCCAACTTCATCCGTGGCCGCTTCCGGGTGCGCGGCGACGTGCTGGAAATCTTCCCTGCCTACGAAGATGTAGCGGTACGCATCGAATTTTTCGGCGACGAGATCGAGCGTATGACCGAGATTGACCCACTCACAGGTGAAGTCCTGGGCAAACGCCAGCGCCTCAACATCTATCCCGCCAAACACTGGGTAACCACCCAGGATCGCCTCAACACAGCAATCGGCCTGATCGAAGCCGAACTGGAAGAGCGATTGGCAGAATTGGAAAGAGACGGCAAACTGCTCGAAGCCGCACGCTTGAAGCAGCGCACCAACTTCGATATCGAGATGCTCCGTGAAACTGGCTTCTGCTCAGGCGTCGAGAACTACTCGCGCCACTTAGCAGGGCGTGGACCTGGAGAACAACCCTGGACCTTAATGGACTATCTACCCGAAGAATACCTGCTGGTCGTGGACGAATCGCACGTAGCCTTACCCCAGGTACGTGGCATGTTCGCGGGTGACCGCTCCCGCAAGCAAGTGTTGGTTGACTACGGTTTCCGCCTTCCTTCCGCGATGGACAACCGTCCATTAACGTTCTCAGAATTCGAGCAGGAAATCAACCAGGCGCTCTTCGTCTCCGCCACGCCTGGTCCCTATGAACATGAACATAGTCAGGCAATTGTGCAGCAAGTAATCCGTCCAACAGGCCTACTCGATCCCGAGATCAGCGTTCGACCCACCAAGGGACAAATCGATGATCTGCTGGCAGAGATTCGCAAGCGCGTCGAAAAGGGCCAGCGCGTCCTCGTCACCACGCTCACGAAAAAGATGGCCGAAGACCTGGCTGACTATATGCAAGAGCTAAGCATCAAAGTCCACTACTTACACTCCGAAATCGACACTATTGAACGCGTCGATATTCTTCGTGATTTACGCCTTGGCGTCTACGACGTAGTCGTCGGTATCAACCTCCTGCGCGAGGGCCTCGACTTACCAGAAGTATCGCTCGTCGCCATTCTCAACGCTGATAAAGAAGGCTTCTTGCGTTCAGAGGGATCACTGATCCAGATGATTGGCCGAGCCGCTCGCCACATAGAAGGCAGCGTAATCATGTACGCTGATAACGTCACCCGCTCAATGCAGCGTGCCATCGACGAAACCTACCGCCGCCGCAAAATCCAGACCGCCTTTAACGAGAGCAACCACATCACACCGCGTGGCATCAAGAAGGACGTAAAAACTCTCTCCGAGCGCATCAAGGAAATGAGTGGAGTAGCTGCCGAAACCCTGGACGGCAAATCTGTCTCAGTCGCCCTCGCCGGTATCCCTAAAGACGAAGCCCTGCGCCTGATCAAAGACCTTGAGTCGCAAATGCGCACCGCCGCCAAACAACTCGAGTTCGAGAAAGCCGCGCAGCTTCGCGACCAGATCATCGAGATACGCAGGGCCATGGTCGAGTGATACTAATGTATCACTCTATCCAGCACCATAATCGCGAAAATCGCTGCCAGGTACATATTCGAATACCAGAACAGCGTCCGCGCCAGCTTCTTCGATCGCTCACGCCACAAACGAATTGCCAGATAAACCAACCCTGCGCCCAGTAAGCCAGCACCGACCAGGTACAAGTATCCCATCATACCCAGCACGAACATCGCGACTGTCAGAGCCAGTAAGAACACCGAGTAGAGCAAAATCTGCCGCCGCGTCTCCGCCTCGCCCTTGACCACCGGCAGCATCGGTATACCCGCCTTCTCATAATCTTTCGAGATCAGCAATGACAGTGCCCAGAAGTGCGGAGGCGTCCAGAAGAAGATGATCGCGAACATCCATATCGCCGACAGGCTCAAGCTGTTCGTCACCGCCGCCCAGCCCACCAGCACCGGCACCGCTCCGGCAGCCCCACCAATCACGATATTCTGCGTCGTGGTGCGCTTGAGGCCAAGCGTATATACGAAGACGTAGAACAGAATAGCAGAAAACGCCAGCACCGCACTTAGCAAATTCACGAACGCATACAGCACAATGAAAGAAGCGATCCCCAGCACGATTCCAAAAACCAGCGCCTGTTGCGGTTCCACACGCCCTGAGGGCAGCGAGCGTCGCTGCGTACGTCCCATAATCTGATCGATATCGCGGTCGATATAGCAGTTGATGCAGTTCGCGCTGCCAGCCGCCATCGCCCCGCCAACCAGCGTCGGGATAAGCAGGCCCAGTGGAGGGAATCCCTGCTTGGCAATTGACATCGCCGCTGCCGTCACTCCCAGCAGCAGCACCGTCACGTGCGGCTTCATCAGATCGACGTAGTTCGCGATCGTTTGCCGCACCACGCTCATCTCTTTTCTCGCCTCAACCTCTGCCAGCTCCATCTGCTCAATCTCCTGCTGCTCTGGTACAGCACGCAGTTGATTGGCAGC
Organism: uncultured Chloroflexia bacterium; assembly: GCA_963778375.1. GTDB lineage: Bacteria > Chloroflexota > Ktedonobacteria > Ktedonobacterales > Ktedonobacteraceae > CAVZTX01. The sequence continues at coordinate 310,716 of CAVZTX010000027.1, forward strand.
AAGCACAGCCAGCAGTACCAGCGTCCCCCATACGGCCGTGGCAAGCGCGAGATGTAGCCCCGCCACAAATGCAGGTTCCTTAAGTAGCACAATCAATCCGCCCACAATTGCCTGCCACACGAAGAGCACACCACCCAGCAACCCAACAATCGCCTGCCCCCGTGCCACGCGCCAGCGCCGCAGCGCTGAGACGACCGTCCACAACGTCACAAGACCTACGAAGACAGCGAAAATCCTATGCAAAATATTGATATCCGCGAGGTGATTGCTCGTTGCCCACGATGCGGGCGTACACAGTGGCCAGCCAGGACATGCCAGCGCCGCGCCACTACCCGTTACATACGAACCAAACAACATCAGGATGTAGACAAGCAGCGCATTCGAGATCGCTAATTGCGCGAATTTGCGCGTTTTCGCCGGAAGCTCTTTACTCTGTGCAGGCTTGCTGCTCAGCACAGCGATTGTAACCACAATCGCCAGGATTGCTAGCGCGGTCGCCAGGTGCGCTGTAATGATCTGCGGCGGCAGCTTCCAGAGAACCGTCAGTCCCCCCAACACAATCTGCACCGCCAGCAATATTGGAGCAGCAATCGCCAGCAACAGCAGCGTGCGATCTTTGCGCGCCCACACGATAATCCCAATCACCAGCAGCACAATCAACACACTAACCGTTACCGCTGTAAAGCGATGGAATTGCTCAAGAAACACGTGATACGTTCCCGAAGAATATGCCTGACCATCACACAACGGCCAATCTGGGCAACTCAACCCAGATCCCGTTGCGAGTACAGTACCACCTAGCGCGATCAAAAAATAGGTCACGGCGGTCGCGACCCACGCAATACGACGTATGAATGCCATAAGACGGCTCCTGACTAATGTATGTTAAGACCTAAATAAATTTGCTCCAAAACTCTACTTTCACCACCATCCTCACTCCTATCACTTCGGTAACCACTGCTGCATTCCAGCCTCCAGCCCCAGTTCTTCACTGCTCAGATCAGAAGAATTATTTGTATCGAGTGTCTCGTAAAAGAGTCGCTCATGCCCCTGAGCGTCTATAATATACGTTGCTGGATCATGCACCACACTTCCTCCCGCCTCAACCTGATTATATACACCGTACGACTTATAAACCGACTGGAGTTGCTGCGCAGTCCCCGTCAGAAACAACCACTGGTGCAACATCCCATGCTTGATTGACCACGACTGTACCTCATTGATGCTCGTTGCAGAAGGATTAGCATTGATTGCCACCAGTTCTACCTGACTGGCTGCCGAAGTTGCCAGGTGCGATTTGGCATAATACATAATCTCAGCAGTTAATGGACAGAGCGTCGTACACCGCAAATCAATGAAAGCCAGCACGACCTCGTGGCCGCGCATTGCAGAGAGCGTGACCGGCTGGCCGAACTGGTTGATCAGTTTAAAGTCAGGTGCAGCAGAGCCTGACAATGGAAAGCCCCCAAGTCCGTTACCAGTCGCCTGCGTAGTAGTCGAGTTGTGGTTTATCGTACTCAGCCGCATAGTAAGCAGCCGCATTCCCCATATAGCCCCGACAATAACCACAAGTGCTGTAGTAGCGATTATGGAAGCAAGGGCCAATCTGTGCATAAAAAGGTCCCTCAACCTCTTCTCATCAGGATGCCCCATAGTCGTTTCCTTTCAAGGAATGTATATTCGCCCCTGACCGAAATAAATACAGTTACTCCCTGTGCTGCGATTGTATCGCCATACTCGCATCGTCCGTGTGAGCAGCAAACCACCTCACAAAGAGAATACCAACCGCAATGAAAAATGGCACGTCGCCGAAAGTCCACATAATACCCGCTCCAAGCTGTTGATCTTGCAATGCTGTGAACCCGCCCGATACAGTGGCCAGGTGGGCATAAGGAGCATACAGCGCTACCTGGGAAAATGCAAGTAGTATCGCCAGAACAATGTTTTGGAACATAGCAACTCCCAGACATAGCAGTTGCCCAATATAGCCCACACGAGGGCGCAGCGGTGGCGACGGAATCACCTGCGTCCAGAATAGCACACTCACCGCCAGAAATGTCAAATGCTCGCACCAATCGTGGATAGTCTCGTTCGTCAAAGCAAGATCATAGAGCGTCGGCCAATGCCACACCCACATACCCACAATCAACAGCACGCATGAAACAGTCGGCTGCCGCAGCCAATGGCCTACCCGATATCCTAACCGGTACACAACCTGTCCTACCTTCAGCTTTGCCGTCACCTCGATCATCCTACGAACCCGCCCAGGTAATCCCAACCACAACGGTTGGAACGGGGCTGCCATCACGAGCAGTGGGGCTATGATAACCAGCAAGAGGAGATGCTGGATCATATGCACCCAGAAAAGCCGTCCAGAAAATAAGTCAACCGGGGCAGAATCACCGACAAGGGCAAGCACAATCGCGCCGACGAAGTACACACCTCGCCAGCGCCAACTGTCCCATCGATACCATTCGGTACTTGTCAATTTCGGTGAATTTGCGACTCCCGGAGTTCTTCTCCTCCTCTAAAAGTACACGCAATCCTCGGAAGTACAGAACATCAACAACAAGACATCCGAGCAACACAACGGGTGGAATCGGCCACCCATCTGCATACACCCAGATGCTCATTGCAATACCTCCAACTTAACGAAGAATTGCCCACATGTCCGTAGGGGCCGATTTATCGTGCCCATCGCCGATGTATCGGCTTCCGGGCGGGGTGGGGAAACTCGCGAATTCGCCACCAGTATCCTAAAGAATGAAACTGAACCCCCACAAAAGCAGGGCAGAAAGCACCGTATAGTACCACCAGTAACCCGTCACCTCAGGAATAAAACCAAATCCGACTAACCTGCCACGTAGAATCCGTCCCAGCAGCAGTATACCGATAATCGTCAACAACAGGAAGTGGACCCATGTATACCAGGTAATCAACATGAGGACACTTTCATAGGCATGGAAGGGTGCATTATCATAACTATATCCCAGGCTCAACGCCGCCCAAATTTGAGCGACCAGTGCCACGACCACACAGAGCAGGGACAGTACAAAGAATGCCGATGGACCCGTCCCGTCATTCGCTCGCACTCTTCGCTCCCACAAGAAGTAGAAGAGCCCGCTCAGCACCAATACAATAGCTACCACCACTCCTGGCAGCAAAGCGGGAGCATGATCCCCCGCAATCCTGAATTGGTTCTCCGTATTGAGTCCCCTCAGGTAACTACCCGCAGCAATGATGGCGAAGACTGCCAAAACATCTGACAGAATGAACATGATCGTAGCCGCTCGCGCTCTCCCAACCCGAACATACGGCTCAAGTTCGTGCACGTGCTCTCCGTGCACATGCTCTAATGATGCATCCATCTTCTTTCTCCTACTGTGCTATCAACCCTCTGGTTGTGTTTGTTGTTGCAGTCCCTGGCTTTCCAACAAGGCACCTTCAATATCTGACGGGTGCGCTGCAGACTCTCCGTAGTCGTAAGGTGTTGATGTCACCACAGGCAGCTCTTCAAAATTCTCAAGAGGTACCGGTGTTGGCACAGTCCATTCCAGCGTCTTGCCCCCCCACTCGTTGGCAACCGCAGGCTCGCCACTCCTGAGCGTGATAATCACATTGTAGGCAGCAACAAACACCGACGCTGCGATCAGAATGGCAAACAGACTGGCAATCGTGTTGGCCGTGACAAACGGCGCTGCAACATTCGCCGACCAACGGGGTTCACCTATCAGACCCGCATAGAACAGGAACATGAAGGTCCCCAGAAAACCGATTTCAAACAGCCAGAAATGTAGCCTGCTTAGAAATGGGTTGAGTCGCTTCCCCACCATTTTGGGGAACCAATAGTAGAAGCCGGCGAAAAACCCGAAGACCCCTGCCCCGACCAGCGTGAAATGGAAGTGCGCCGTGACAAACATGCCGCCATGCAAAATTTCATCCGTCGGCAGGTCTGCCAGGTAGATTCCGGTAATTCCTCCGATCACAAAGTTGACCAGTACGGCGCACACAAACAACATTGGAACCGTGGCCCAGATCTTCCCACGCCAGATCGTACCTACTATCGCCAGGAAGAAGAAACCAGTCGGAATCGAAATTAATTCTGTATCGAGCATGAACGGGGCATCCAATGGGTTATTCGAGCCACTAAAGTACAGGTGATGCCCCCACACGACCACGCTCAGGAGACTGATCCCCACGAGACTGCCGATCATCATGCGACGGCCAAAGATCGCCTTGCGCGAAAAAACAGCAGCCACCTCAGCAGCTACAGCGAGAGATGGTAAGACTACCACATACACCTCAGGGTGTCCAAAAAACCAGAACAGGTGCTCGTACACCCAGTTATTCCCACCGTAGGAGGCTACAAAGAAGGATGTCTGGAAGATTCGATCCATCGCAACCATGATCTGAGACATCATGAACGTGGGGAACGCTGTCAAACTCAGGAATACCGAGAGTATAACACCCCATACAAGAATCGGCAGTCGTCCCCAGGTCATGCCCCTCGTACGCAAAATCAACACAGTCGAGATGATATTCAGGGCCGCCACCGTCGTTGAAATCGAAAAGACAATGATGAAGAAACAGTACGCAAGCATGCCTGGCGTCAACTGCTGATCCGCAAGTGGGGCGTAGCCGGTCCATCCTGTCTGGAATCCGCCCAGGAAAAGCGTAGAAATGATGATAGGAATGTCAAGGAAAAGCAGCCAGTAGCTCAACGCATTGAGTCGGGGAAACGCCATGTCACGCGCCCCAATCATGATGGGAACAACGAAGTTACCGAACGGACCCGCGACCATAATGACTGCCGCGACAACCATGATGATCCCGTGCATACCCACAATCGTGTTGTACGTGGAGGGATTGAAGAAAATCGCTCCAGGCCTCGATTGCTCCAGCCAAATCATGAAGGCTCCCATTGAGCCTACAAAAAAGAGCAAAAGCGTTGTGAACAGGTATTGATTCCCAACCACTTTGTGATCGGTAGTCCACTGGAAGTACCGCCACAGTCCCTTGCCCTTGCCTGCTAGATCTTGTTCTTCGGCAAATGTTGGTTCCCGGCGCCCAAAACCCCACTTCACCACATCGTTGAAAGCTCCAATACCCACCATGAAGAAGAACGCCCAGCCTGTGTAAATAGCTGCAACGGTCCCATCCCAGTTATTGCCCTGTGTGGCAAGCTGCACGATGATGCCAAGTACAGCAGCACCTATCGCGCCGAAAATAATCCCAGAAACCACACTTGGGAAAAGCTGTTGCATCAGGCTCCGTCGTCTGGCCTCGGGTGGGGTGGGGTGTACCATCACTACTTGTTCGCTCATGGGTGCCCTCCTTGGCTAGTTATCCAGGTATTAAAGTCATTCGTGTTGACCACTTTCACTGCTTCCCACATGTAGGAATGTAAGAGACCGCACAATTCCACGCAGTTCACTGTATAGTCGCCTATCACCGTCGGTGTGACGATTGGCGTGGACGTCACTTCCCCTGGGTTCGCATCAATGCGTACCCCGAATGAACGGATGGCAAACCCGTGCAGTACATCTTTCGAGGTGACGACGAACTTCACCGGACAATTCACTGGCAGTTCTATCACCTGCGCTCCCTGGCTGGTAGCACCATATTGTGGATAGTCAAACGTCCACTGCCATTGTTGCGCAGTTACCTGCACAACCAGAGCGTTAGCAGGTGCAGCAGAGGTTTCCTGGTAGATGGCCACCATTCCCCAGATGAAAAGAAAGAGACAAAGCAGACTTGTGACCCCTAACCATCCGATTTGCAGCCCCGGTCTGGGCTTCAAGGGAACGGGGTCCTCCGTGGGCATCTCCCTTGTCCGAAAGAAGATCATGCTGTAAGCAAGGAAGACAAAGACGAACAAGGCCACCGGTATAGCCAGGGCCGTAAGCACGACAAGCGTAAGATCATCGACAGCGTCAATATCGCTTGCTACCGTCGGGAGAACAAATGGGGCAAGGAAAATCCATGCCACAATCCCAATAATTGAGAGTACTACCCAGGCAATCACGACATTACGAAAATGACGCGGTTCATGTCCTACTGCTGCTGGTGAAGGACTGATCAGCCCCCCTTCGATATTCTCAGCCATCTTATCCCTCCCTTAATAATTTGTCACGTTTATCGTCCCAGCCATGTATCCTGTGGTAGCCATCGGCCCGCTAAATCCATATGGACTTAGGCGATCATTGCCACAAGGAACATAGCAGTGCCAGATATAGGTATGGCCAGCAGGTCCCGTCTGGAACTGGAACACAATGACGTTGGGCGTCGGGTACTGGTTACCGTTAATCGTCTGGTTTGTGGGAGCGTTGTCTGCAACTCCAAGCAGCGGGACACTCACAAAGATGGGATTTGTCTCGTTCGGTTGTGATTGGATGGTGAACGTGTGGGCGGCATCATCCGGGTTGATCTGGCTCATCGGCTTATTGTTGTACATAGCCATGCCACCCAAAGTCCCCTGCACTTTGTCGAAGAAATCGTTGTACAGGCCCGATGCACTATCATATTGCTTAATCGTAACCGTGATGGTGCTGTTCGCGGGAAGTTCGAAGTTCGTAGTTGGGCAGTAGGTTACCCATTGACTTGCCTGATCATTTGCATTGGGGTGACAGACCATACTGTCGGGAAACGTAGCAAGATCAAGTGATGCGCTGTTGGGACCAGTTTTGGTCGCTCGTAATACAGTTGGCGGCTCGTAACCAAGTCCCCAATTTGCTCGTAGAGCGAGCGCGATCCCTGCTACTATACCAAAACCTAAAATAATTGATACTATCAGGCCAATATAAAAGCCTGCTGAGTGCTGTTTCAATGCAGTCCTCCTTAGTCTGGGTTTAAACACGAAAAACCAGAAGAGACTTCCTTGTTCCCTTCTGTTCAGCTAATGAGTGCGGCTCGATGCATTGTCACAGTTGGCTATCTGAGTGGTTGATTCCTACACCCAGATGTCTACTGTATTCAAATGTTACCCGATCTCCTGCAATGATTACTCTATTTATATGTAAGGAACAATGAGGCACTGCAAAAGATCAGAGCAGGTATGCTAAAAGCAATCCTCCTTTCTCGTACAATCAGTTACCAGAAGTATACCATATAATTACCTATTTGAGAATATAGCATGATCATTAGCTCATATCATCATACCAAATGTCCTGTATATCAATTCTCTTTATGTACCATATACTCTTTGCGAATGACTCCTTCTCTTGACTCCTCATCCCCCAGGCAGTTCCAAGAGCCTTTCGATGGTGCAGACTATGTCGCCCAAAAGTAGCACAATCCGCATAAGTGAGGCATCATAGGCGGCGAGAAGCATTGTAGATGAAGCAAGCACATAACGCAGAAATCAAGATGAGAACATTCTCATTTTTTTCTAATTCAGTTTCAATGAGTTGATGTTACCTTATCCAGGTCGGGAGAGCAGCTCTCCGTCAACCATTGCGCCCATCAAAGTAGTACACACCAGCAACAACGTGGAGGTTAATCATTGTGGAATATGTAAAGACAGATGACATATACGAACAGTTCTCAGTGTCCTCTCAAAGGACATTTCCAGCGGCTCCCTTCCCTCGCAAGTACATCCACTGTATCATTGACGATCTTCATAATGCTGTTCAGGCCGTTCACGCATTGCGAGCAGATGGCTTCGACACCAAAGATATCCATGTCATGGCGAGTTGGGATTTTGTGGAAGCCATCGAACGGAGATATCAGCAGAAAAGCCGTCTGTCACGGGCGCTCATGCACCTCTTTATCAATTCTGGCTTTTGCAACACATACCTGCACCATGCGTGCCGGGGACATCATTTCCTCGCGGTACGTCTCTCTCGGTATCAACAAATGGAGCAAGTGCGCGATCTACTCGCTCCCTACCACACACACCTCATGAAATATATCGATACCTGGACGATTGCTGAACTTCTTCCTTAAAACCGTCTTATCTTGGCACCGCGAACAAAATGACAAATATGACCAGGTGAAAGAGGGTAAAAAGAACAAGAAACCACATGACGTATTTGAAATCTCTCTGGAATTCCCACTCGCCGGTCGGTACATTCCTACGAGGAGGGTAAGCTCTCGGAGAGCGTCCGGCTGCCGCAAGACCCATAGCAATGCGCAAACGTGCTGGTGATTGTATGGTGGAGTGGTAGATTTCTACAACCAGAGCCTTATAGCAAGATTTACAGAGAACCCATTCCTGGCGCGGCTCCGGTGCATCAACCGGCTCCTTCAGTGCAATGGGACGGGACCAGATCAATCTCAAGCAGATAGAACAGCGTTCAGGTTTGTACCAACGCCTTCTCCGTTCTGTTTCTCGCCTGGTGGCGACCGTTACATCATCTCCTGGTAGCATATACTCACTCACTGTCCATTCCAGGTCCACTGACAGGTCGCAGTAGCGGAGATTCCTTAAATTGCTCACATTACAGTTCACCATCCTGCATAATTATTGTATCATATGTGTCGGGATATATTAATGACTCGAAGGGCACCAGGGAAAACACATTAAAGGGGAAATGGGATTGTGATCTCCATCTCACGCACATATTGCTACCGCTTCTGTTTACTGATCATATTGTTATTACTTGTCGTAATAAGCACTCCTTCAGTCCACGCGGATGGTGGCGCTCCTCAACTCGCCTACGTGGCAGGAGCTGCGCAAGGCATCAGCATCATTGATATCGCGCAACGTCGCGCAACTGGGACAATCGCCCTGACAGGGAATCCACGCACAGCTTTACTCAGTCTGGATGGTCATGCGCTCTACGTCACACAACCCACATTAGGACGAGTTGCCGTAATCATTGCGAAAACAGGCAAGATTCTCTGCACCGCCAATCTCCCAGGTCAACCCTCACTGCTCGCACTCAGCTTGGATACAACGGTCCTGTACGCTGCCGGTCAGGGAGATACCCGCGTCCGCGCCCTCAACCCCAGTACCTGCGCGGTCCAGCAGACCTTCGAGACCCATGAACCTGTCTATGGGCTGGCCGTAACCGCCTCAACCGCTCCAAACGCCACACCCTCAACTCCCAACCAGCTCTGGATCACCGGAACCACCTCTATCACGGTCTTCGAGGTGACCGGACACCTGCTTGGCACTGTGCCTATTGCCGGTGGACCCCAAAACATCACCATCCCCGGCAGTTTTACCGCCTACGTTACTACCCGCCAGGGTACCGTCGTTGGCGTTGACCTCAATACACGCCAAGTCATCCGGACCCTACTCGCTGGAGGACAATTTGGACCCATGGATTACAACGCAATCACCGGCGAAGTCTACGTCCCCGATCAACTGCACAACCAACTCGATGTCCTTGCCCCTATCACAGCAAGCACATCTCCAGCGCCGCGTGAACCAGCACGCGTTCTCCCTCTCAGCAGTTCTCCACAATCGGTCGCCATCACCAACGACGGGCAACTCGGCTTCGTAGCGCTCTCCAACGGTCAAGTACTTATGCTCAACATCCCAGGACGAAGCATAGTCACCAGCATCTCAGTCGGCGGCACTCCCCACTTCATCATCACTGGCCTCTACCCACCGACCAACACTCCTACATCTCCCCCGCGGCAGGTAACAACCACTCCCTTGTCGGCAACATCCGTTAACCATTCCCTTCTCATTGTCCTGATCGTGCTGGCCGGAATACTCTTGCTCATCACGCTCTGGCTCTTTTGGAACTCTTACCAGAAGCGGCTTGCTGCTCAACGTTCCCAACGCAAGTGACTCTAGACTCTTTCAAATGGAGAACCTCTAGGTACCCATCCGCATCTATGCTATACTCTACATGCAACGTAAAAACGGCGTACTCATAGAAATGGACCGTCACATGCCCGAACTCGCCGAAAATGCACCAGTTCAAGAGCCAGCCCGTAAAAATAAGCGTAGGCGTAGAATACTCATATTTAGCATAATCAGCCTGTTAAACCTGGCATTGCTTGCACTGCTCTTAAAGCTACTGCTCACGCCAGCACCAAATGCTGCCGTATCGGATCCGCTGATCGGCCATCCAGCCCCAAATTTTTCACTGGCAACGCTCCGGCCCAGTACTCAACAGAGTCAGCTTTCGCTCTCGAACTTCCAAGGCAAACCCGTCGTCCTCAACTTCTGGGCCTCCTGGTGCGACCCATGTAAGCAGGAAATGCCGCTCCTGGAAAACACCTGGAAACAAATGCAAACGCAAGGGAAAAATGTCGTCTTCCTCGGCATTGACTTTCAAGACCTCAACAAGGATGGTATCAGCTTTCTACAGCAATTCAGCATCACCTACCCCATCGTGCTAGACACCAGTGGAACAGTCGCCTTCAAATACGGCATAACATCTCTACCCGTCACCATCTTCATCAATCAACATGGAACGGTCATCAGCAGAGTAGCCCGTCAGCTCACCCAGCAGACATTATCAAGCAACCTGCAACTCATCACCTAGAACCGAAGATACCATCATCGTCACCAAACCACCCGCATTGACAACACCAAAGCTCAAAACTTCCCCCTACGTTTCTACCTGAAACACAACACCCACATCTCACACATAACCTACTAAGCATAGCTGAACGTGATAACTTCGTGATAATCGGTGATATTTTTTCTCCCTCCCATCTCAGGCATACTACGAGTAAGTCGATTACGTGCTCACCCCTCTACAGGGCAGCAAGGAACTGCCCTGATAAGCAAAAGCAAGCTTTCGGCAATCTAAAAGCTAGTGGACAATGCCTAAGAAAGGAACTTCCGCATGTTGAACCATCCACCCTTCCCACCCAGCGCTGCCAGTAGACAGCGCGCTACTGCCCGTCCTCCCAGTATGCTCACCCGGCACCTTCGACGAGCTGCCAGCGTCCTGGCATTCGCCGTTCTGACGGCCTCGCTCATCCTGTTGAGCATCCCCAGCGGTATCGCTTCTGCGGCCAGCTTAACAACCTGTACGCCTCTCGCCACGCTTCCGGCCAATGTGTCCGATCCTAATGAAGCATTCGATACGGTCGCACATGTGATTGCCACCTTCAATACCGCCCGGCAGCAAGAGGGATGTACCGTTTCCTTGAGCATCGACCCCACAGCCTATGCCGCCGCAACACCCCAGATGCAAGTGCTGATGTTGCTCAATGCCGAGCGCCAGGACCGTGGCCTGGGTACACTTCAGCTAGACAGCACTTTGCTCTCCCAGATCGTGCAGAACCATGACAAGGAAATGGTGCAGTACAACTACTTCGCCCACCCCAGTCCGATCAACCAGCTTGGAGCAGCTTCTCCTCCCACCGCTCGCGACATGGCAAATCCTGCGGTCAATGGTCACAATACGCTCTGCTGTGGTGAAAATCTCGCTGCTGGCAGCAGCAATGTTCCCGGCGGTGGGTCGGCTGCCGATAGCGTCTATCGCTTCATGTATCAGGACAGTGCCTCAAACTGGGGCCATCGCCAAAACGTCCTTGGCTATTGCTGTGGTAGCTCCCCGACCTTCGGCCATTATACCTGGGTAGGGATCGGAGTTGCTACGGGTGGCCAGTACGGGGTCTACTATGGTATCGATTTTCTTGAGGACTCCAGTACCACGCCCTATACACCGCCCAGCAACACAGATACCCAGCCGCCAAGCATGAACGCTCCGACAATTGTCAGCTCGAACACGGTGCAAGTGACCGGCGTGCAGGACAATAGCGATGGAGGTGCCTCAGGAGCAGCAGGCGTGACCGGCGTCGTTTTCTATGTCGGCTCTGCTGTAGCTTCCAACGGCACCTTCCAGACCGTCGCCGCGACCCAAACGTCCCCTGGCACCTGGACAGCTACCCTATCCGCAAGCGACCCAACCACCCTGCATGCAGTGGCTGTCGACGGCAGCGGCAACTACAAAGACTGTACGGCAAGCGGCGGTTCGTGCCCTTCAGGCACGCCAGCCCCCACGGAACTTCCGCTCAGGCGCTACTTCAACTATAGCAGCTTCACACATTGGATCACCACCGGTCAGGTCACCAGCAGCTACCAGTACGAGCGCACGCTCGGCAGCCTGCTCAGTACAGCGCAATCCGGCACCCAGGCCATCTACGGTTGTGTCGCGACCGGCACCCAGGATCACTTCCTCTCCAGCGATTCTACGTGTGGAGGACAGACCGTCCTGATGCAGGAAGGCTACATCTACACCTCCCAGCCAGCGGGTATTGCCACTATCCAGCTCTACCGCTGCCACCTTCAGCGCTCAACCGGCCGCGATGACTATGTCTCCGCCGATCCTAACTGCGAAGGTTACACCAACGACGGCACCCTTGGCTTCGCCCTGGCCACAGCGCTCCAGCGCTACTTCAGCTATAGCAGCTTCACCCACTGGATCACCACCGGCGCAGTGACGAGCAGCTACCAGTATGAGCGCACGCTGGGCAGCTTACTGAGCACCAGCCAGGTCAACACCCAACTACTGTACGGCTGCGTCACCACCGGCACCCAGGATCACTTCCTCTCCAGCGACTCTGCCTGCAATGGGCAAACTGTCCTGATGCAGGAAGGCTACATCTACACCTCCCAGCCAGCAGGCGTTGCCACCGTGCAGCTCTATCGCTGTCACCTCCTGCGCCCAACCGGCCGAGACGATTATGTCTCCGCCGACCCTAACTGTGAAGGCTATACCACCGACGGCACCCTCGGCTTCGCCCTCGCGGCAGGTTGATGCCGAAGTCCACACACCCACGAGTTACGCAACGAGGGAAACTCAGGGAATGGGATGGTGTGAAAATCTCAACCAGGTGTAAATTTTGAGATGAACCTGCTGGAATCTTGGTGATTGTTCTGTGGATGAGTTGTTCTCTCCATCCTCATGCGCATCAACTCTCTTGACTCTTGAGAGCATCGTCTCTCAACAGAAGAAAAGGCTACATTCCAGCAGGTTCATCTCAAAGGCTACAACATGAATGGGTTACAATAGAGATGAATGTAAGGAATGTGAAAATCTCTGTTCATGAAAGGTACCATATGATCCTTCCCAAAGATCGCGACCCTCGCTTCATCACCATCCGCCGTGGTGGGACGCTCACGGATTCAGACCATCACCTTCTCGCCTCGTGGGCGACGGCATGTGCGGAGCACGTCCTGCACTTCTTCGAGGAGGCTCAGCCTTCGGACTCGCGACCGCGTCACGCCATTGAGCAGGCTCGGGCATGGGCGCGCGGCGAGATCACGATGTCCCAGGCCCGCGCGGCGGGCGGCCACGCAATGGGTGCGGCCAGAGACCTGAGTGGAGCAGCACGGCATGCCGCGTATGCTGCCGGTCAGGCGGCGGTCGTCGCGCATGTCGCCGCGCATGAGCTCGGAGCCGCAGCCTATGCGATCAAGGCCGCACGCGCGGCTGCGCCTGAAGGTGAGGGCGAGAGTGCTGGCCGGCGAGAGTGCCGCTGGCAGCGCGACCAGTTGCCGGATGCGATTCGCGAGCTTGTCCTGGACGATCAGCGGGTGCGAAACGACATCTGCTGGTCGGTCTTCGACTGCTGATGGGCGACTGGCGTGTGCCAGCACTGCCCAACAAGCGCTTCGAGCCGAAGCCGCGAGCGCGTATGAGGATGACGCGACGGCCTGAGCAGGAGAGCCACAAGTCTCAAAGAAGCGCGCTGGCAGGCCATGGAAGAGGATCGAGAGTCGAGGAGCATCAGCGGGACGGGCATTGCGATCCAGGCGCTGTGACCAGGAAAGTCGGGAGTGGGCACGCTGCTCGCGCGAGGACACGATCTCGCCCTGTTCAACGGGAAGCTCTGGGAGACGAGGCGGAGGGAAAGGTTCCCAGGAGAAGGTGACGGTTTCCCTGCGAATGAGCTGAAGCCAATGGCGACGCAGGGAGCGGCGAGGCCAATCCCGCCACAGGAGAGGAGCAGACGGAGGCAAGGGTGGCGGCAGCAGCTCAGATGCGGGGCAGGCAGCGCTTCGGTTTGGGGCAAGGCGCGTTGGCGAGCGACTTTGCGGGTTCCATCGACATCGACCACCAACCAGGACTGCTCACACCGATCGGTGATGCTACCAATGGTCGATCAACAGACCCAACAGCAGATTACTAACCTTGTGAATGCCTGCGGAGGCTATTGGGAACTTCGCAGCATCTCGCAGCGAAGGTTTCGGAGTGAGAAAGATTGATCTTGTCTCAGCAGCAAAAAGTGAGTAATATATTCTTCAATAGAACGCAATGAGTTCATTCATGACTAGCACCCATTCATCACGTCCTTTTCTAGCGAAGAGCGGTGCGACAGGCAGCGAGGAAACAACAAGGAAGAGCAAGGAGAACGGCATGACAGAAACGAGTGAAATCTGGACTGGGGAAGCCATCAGCTATGATCGGACGCGCCCTACGCCGCCCTCGGCTCTGCTCGATCTGCTCACGCAGTTGATTCACATGCCACATCCCGCCCTGGTGGTGGACTTGGGGAGCGGGACAGGGCTTTCAACTGTAATCTGGGGTGAGCGGGCGCAACGGGTGATCGGGATCGAACCCAATGATGACATGCGTACTCAGGCCATACGTAAGATCGAGCATCATCCCTACACGGCACATATCGAGTATCGCAAGGGGGTTGCTCATCGAACCGGCCTACCCGAGGGATGTGCTGATATCGTCACCTGTGCTCAATCGCTGCACTGGATGGAACCGACTTCGACCCTGGCAGAGGTCGCACGTATTCTGCGTCCCGGTGGACTCTTCGCTGCCTACGACTATGACTGGCCGCCAACACTCAATTGGGAGCTTGAGCAGATATATCAGGAGGTGGATGAACGCTTCGATGAGCTTCTCAAGGAGCGCAAGCTTACTCAGAACCTCCAGAGATGGTCGAAAGACACGCATCTCGAGCGCATGCGTGACAGTGCTCACTTCCGCTTTACACGCGAATTGTTTCTTCATCATATCGAGCAAGGAGACGCTGCACGCTTCATTAAGATGATTCTGACCAATGCGTACAGACACCAGTTCAAGCTGAAAACTATCACCAAACAAGAGATCGGCTTTGATCGCCTCACACACGCCGCGTTCCAATATATCGGGTCCGAACCGATCCCTTGGTACTTTAGTTACAGAATCCGGCTCGGCATGAAGTGAGTGCAGGGATTTGACAAAGAAAAACACATCACGAAGGATCTCTTGCGAATTTCTGAGTAATCACCAGATAGCACCGCACAATTACCACATCTGCAATTATGATATACTGCTGAGAAACTTCATTGTCATCTCGGCAGTATATCGGAGCAGGCATGGTCAAAAAGGCAGCTCAAGCAACCCCTAACACACTGTTGCGTCACGCCAGACTCGAACATGGCTGGACCCAGAAAGACCTGGCAGATCGCATCGGCTCCCCTATAAACGTGAACATCAACCGCTGGGAACGCGGCACAGCCCTCCCCAGCGCCTACTATATGCAGCGACTATGCGAAGTCTTCGGCAAGAGCGCCATCGAGTTGGGCTTTCTACCATCCAACCAATCGCAGCCAGCACCTTCAGAGACCGCTACAAGCAACACACCAGAACCTACCTCCATACCACCCGAATCAAAGTCCCTTTGGAACGTCCCTTTCCGGCGCAATCCCTTCTTTACAGGCCGCACGCACTTACTCTCCACATTGCATCAGCGACTCACCTCCACCGGCAGCATAGCTCTTTCAGGTCTGGGCGGAGTCGGCAAAACGCAAATCGCGGTCGAGTACGCCTACCGCTACCGCGCCGACTACAACGCCATCTTCTGGGTACGCGCCGCCAGCCGGGAAACACTGATCACCGATTTTGTAAACCTGGCTGCTTTGCTCGCCTTACCAGGACGTGATGCCCCGGACCAGATGACTATCGTGGCAGCAGTCAAGCGTCACCTTGCTCAACGTACAGGCTGGCTGCTCATCCTGGATAACGCGGATGATCTTGCCATGCTCTCCGACTTTTTGCCCACCGGCGACCAGGCGCACATACTACTAACGACGCGTGCACAAGCAACGGGAAGGATTGCCGAAAGCCTGATCGTCGAGAAGATGGACATGAGCGAAGGCACACTGCTGCTGTTGCGTCGCGCAAAGTTGCTTATTCCCGATGCACCCCTCAACAATGTCCCGCGAGCACTACGCATTCAAGCGCAAACCCTGGTTGAAGAACTGGACTGCTTGCCCCTCGCTCTTGATCAGGCTGGGGCCTACATCGAAGAAACGAGCTGCAATCTTGCCGAGTACCTCGCACTCTACCAGAAACGCCGGCTCGCCCTGCTCAAGCGTGAAAGCCTCGTCTCCTCCGACTATCCACACACCGTCGCCAGCACCTGGGCGCTCTCCCTCGAGCAAATTGAGCAGGCGGACCCATCTGCCGCCGAACTGCTACGTCTATGCGCGTTTCTCGCCCCAGATGCCATCCCAGAAACAATGCTTGCCGAAGGGGCCGCGGAGCTAGGTTCCATCCTCGGGCCGGTAGTGGCAGACCCCTATCTGTTGAACGAAGCCATCCAGGTACTGCGTCGCTACTCCTTAGTCAAGCGAGACCCAGAGGCCCGCCTGCTCAGCATCCATCGCCTCGTGCAGGTCGTGCTCAAAGAAAATCTGGATACCGTGACGAGACAACAATGGGCTGAGCGCACCGTACGAATGGTCAACGCCGCATTTCCCGAAGCGAGTTTCGCCCACTTGAACCGTTGTGAACGCTACCTGCCTCATGCACAGGCCTGCGCCAGCCTCATCGAAGAGTATCACCTGAGCTTCCCCGAAGCCGCGCACCTCCTCCACCAGATGGGCATCTACCTGAACAAGCGTGCGCACCATGCACAAGCCAACCCATTCTTGCAGCAGGCCCTCCGCATCAGTGAACAGATACTCGATACACTTCATCCCCAGATGGCGAATGTTCTCCATGATCTGGCAGAAAACTACGTCGGTCTTGGCAGCGATGCAAAAGCCGAAACACTCTTCAATCGCTCACTGGCCATCCGTGAGCAAACCCTCGCTGATTATCATCCCGATGTGGCGGAAAGCCTCACCCATTTGGGCCAACTCTATCACTACCAGGGTAAATACCAGCAAGCTGAGTCGCTCTACTCGCGCGCTCTTGCCATCTGGGAAAATCCCTCCGGATCAGGACGCCTGGATGCCCAAGAGGGCCTGGGCTTCGTCCTCAACAACCTTGCGCTCCTCTATGACCACCAGGGCCACTATGAACAATCAGAGCCGCTCCACCTGCGCGCCCTGAAAATCAGGGAGCAAGCGCTAGGGCCTGAGCACCCCGACACTGCCGAAAGCCTGAATAACCTCGCATACCTTTACGGAAAGATAGAGAAGTATGAGCAAGCCGAACTGCTTCTACAAAGAGCCATCAGCGTTCAGGAGCAGGGCCTGGGTCCTGAGCATCCAGACGTAGCCAGAAGCCTCGGCAATCTTGCGAACATCTTCACGCTCCAGGGCAAGTACGAACAGGCCGAACTGCTCCACCTGCGCGCCTTGAGAATCTGGGAGCAAGCGCTGGGATCCGATCATTCCGCCATATCGTACAGTCTAAGTAACCTGGCGCTTCTCTATCGCCATCAGGGCAAGTACGAGCAAGCCAATTCCCTCTACCAGCGCGCCTTGAAGATTCGCCAACAAACCCTTGGTCCTGAGCATCCACGAGTAGCCCAAACCCTCAGCAACCTTGCCCAGACCCTCACCCTCCAGAGCAGATACGAAGAAGCCGAACCCCTCTACCAGCAAGCCCTCGCCATCTTCGAACAATCTTTCGGTCCCGACCACCCTGACACCATCACCACCCGCAAAGCCCACACCGAGCAACAACACCTCATGCGTTAGGATCTTAACCCTTGCCAACCAACCCCTATCTTTCATCAGACAAAACAGGTGGATTGGCCCTCCAAGAAGTACCTTTTCCATCTTGTGGAGTTGGACGCAGCCACAGTGAGACATGTGTCGGCTGCATCGTCTCCTGCACGACTCCCACCAACCGTTCACGCAACGTATCCAGATCAACCTCCTGGCGCAGCGTTGCACTGAACGCTGCCACAATCTTCGTACTATCATACTTGCTGCGGTAGAAGCGGCGATCAATCACACGCTGAATACGTCGTCGCAAAGGTTGGAACAGCGCAGCTATAACCAGAGTAGAGACGACAATCGCTACACTGTTGTTCTGTCTAACGACACCCGCCAGCAGCACTTGCAGTCCAACGATCAAGCCAACATAGACCCCCGTCAGGATAAGAGTGAGCGTCCCATAGACCAGCGTGCGGTTGATGATGATATCGATATCCCACAACCGGTAGCGGAACATAGCCAGCCCAAGCGAGATCGGAATAAGCAGGCTAATGATGGAAAAACTATTGTTGAACAACACAGCAAGGAAGCCATTGAGTTGAATCGACAGGCTCTGTATGAGCACCTCTCCAAAGAAACCAACCACCATAACGATAAAGAAGCTGTAGGCCACCCATTTAATCTGCTGGCGCTCTAGCACATCGGCCCCCCGGAAATAGCGATAGAGTTGCGCCAGTGTCAAAACAATCCAGCAGCCAAACCAGGCGATCGCATTGAACGGATTGTTATCTAGCGCCCAACCGGGAATACGCAACTGGCGCAGGAAGAGTATGTAAACAACCTCATATACAGGATTGATCAGCGTAACCCACAAGGTCCAGCGTGGCACAAACCGCCCATTGGGAAAGAGTGCGAGTGTGAACAGAATACTCAATCCATTAACCACTTGCACGCCATTCTCTGGAATGCGCCAGCTAGATGAGCTGTAGAGTAGGACACCTGTCGCATTGTTCGCGCCAAAACTGATGAGCATGAGTGACACCAGAAGAGCCATCCAATCGTCAGATTTACGCCAGAAGAGAATACCACCAACAGCAAACCAGACGAACGCCGTGCCAACATTAAGCGCGAGCCAGAACCAGGCATAGGCATCGAGCGAAAAGCCTTGTAGTGGAAGTGTCTGTATCTGATTCGCGCTCAGTTGACCAACAGAGCTTCCACACCATACACTACTACAGGGCTGGTGTAGAACTGAAAGTGTATCCGGCAAACTGCCAAAGAAGACAATCAGAATGAAGACCACCACAGCAACCCACCCCACACGCGCTAGGACGAGCCAACGCCCCGACAATCGCGTATTGCTTTCCCTTCTGGATTCACTATTCATCTTGATTCTTGATGACACCTTGTCCAAAGTCATCCAAGCTCCTGCTCAAACCGCTGCCAAACGCCTGACAGGCCATATCTATACCCTAACCTCTGCTCCTTATCTTACCATACACCCGTCCAAAAAACGTTACGAAAAGCGTTACGAAATTGCTGCTGATTGATTATCCCCCTTGTGCAGCACTGGCATCCACTTCGGAGATATATTCAGCAAAGAGCTGGTATTCATATGGTTGACTATGTGAAATTACCCAATCCTTTTCTATCACAAGCAGTGCACTAATCCCTTGAGCAGTGGGAACAATGACTGTGGCTTGGGCAGCAAGCAAAGGAGTTTGCGTCCACCCAATAAAGAATAAGCCAATCACTATCGAGGAAGGCATACCGGCTATGACACCGCCGACTTTCGGCCCATTTTTTCAGCGAGGATGGTTGAGCCAGTGATCCAAAGACTCCCAATAACGAAACTGATGAGTAGTTTGAAGAGAAAAATAGCATCCACCATATGAGAAGTATATACGAATGTATAAGCTTATGCGAATAGCTAACTACGAAAGCGGCTTCTTTCTAGACTGATAGACCCCAGGCTGAGAGCGAAAGCCAATCGCAAGCCGGTTCCAACCATTGATCGCCACAATAGCCAGTGTCAGATTCACCAGCTCCTCCTCGCTAAACTGCCGACGCACCTCTTCATAGACAGCATCCGAAGCGTGTCCCTCGCTAACCAGCGTCAACTCCTCCGTCCAGAGTAGCGCAGCACGTTCCCGTTCGCTGTAGAATGGTGCCTCCCGCCACGCGTTGAGCATGTAGAGACGCTGCTCGCTCTCACCCAGAGCACGCGCATCCTTGCTGTGCATATCAAGACAATACGCGCAGCCATTGATCTGCGAAGCCCGCATCTTCACCAGTTCCATCATCAAAGGCTCCAGTCCGCAATCATCGACATATCTTTGCAGTCCCGCCATCGCCCTGTAGCCCTGGGGAGCCACTTTGGCATACTTCAGCCGTTCTTCCATCGAACTAATCTCCCTCTTAAAATCCGTTTTGACTCAGATGTACATCCAGAAGCATATCATAATAATGAACCTTTTAAAGGACTTCTTGTCGAGGTCAGGCGGTACGCTGTCAAGAGGCCCACCCGGTCTCGCCCTCTCTCTCTTTCAAGTATAGGTTTTTCCGAATCCCCGAGCTACCCCTGGTTTATACGTGTATCTTTTGCCTGCATATCTACCTCATCAACAAAATCTTGCAACACCTTGTTCAGGGGCATGTTCCGTTTCAGGCAGACTAATGCGCTTTCTCGATAGCCTGGAGGAAGATCCTCAACTTCCACTTCAACCAATCTGCCCGTTTGGAGTTCTTCGGCCACTGTAGCGCGAGTGAGGAAGGCGGCACCCAGATCGTGCAGGAGGATATAGCGAACAGTTTCAATGGGCAGTGTGGTCATGGGACCGGCCTGCTCTTTGATGCGCGCAGTGAAGTCGTGTGCCGAGGGACCCCAGGGGACTATGAGTAGATGCCCACGCGCTTTCTTGACCTCTTCCAGGCGCGCTTTGCCCTGTCTGGCTAACGCGCTGTTTGCTGGAGCCACTAGCACCAATGGTTCGCGGAAGCGCAAGAGTTCGGCAAGATCAGAATTATAAAAGGGCCAGCTTACCAGGCCCAGTTTGACGAGGCCATCGTAGAGCATCTCGATGACCTGCTCGCTGTGACCGGTGAGTACAAAGAAATCCACCCGTGGATGGGTGTCGTGAAACTCCACAATTGTCTCGGCCAGGAAACCGCCTGCCAGCGATTGCAGAGTTCCAATCGTAATGCGCCCACGCTGACCCTCCTCGCTCAGGCGCGCAGCCTCAATGCCCTCGTTCAATACCTCCAGTACTCGCCGCACATAGCTTAGGAAGCTCTCGCCTCGCTCGGTAAGAGCGAGCCGATGTCCCCCACGCACAAAAAGCGGCCCGCCGATCTCCAGTTCGATGTTCTGAATGCGTGCGCTGATCGTCGGCTGGGTAATATCTAGCTGACGCGCGGCCCGGCTGAAGCTTCCCGCGCGCACAATCCGTTCAAAAGCCAGCAATTGATTGATGTCCATAACACCTCTATCCTGCTGAATCATAAAAAAATTCGATAGCTATTATAGATAGTATTGGCTTGAACTATACTATCACATCAAGTAGACTCATGAATAGACAATCAGCTCTTCATCTGAAAGGGGTCACAAAGAAAGAGAAAGGCAACAAAAGATGCACATGGACATTCCTCAATTGAACTGGCATAACTGGATGCAACGCTGGGACCGGCAGCAGAGCAGCTACCTGCCTGATCGTGAAGGGCGCTTTACCGCTATGCTCGACGTGTTGGAAGCACTGCTGCCTGAGCAATTTGTAGCGCTTGACCTGGCCTGTGGTCCTGGTTCAATCAGCCAGCGCCTCTTATCTCGCTTCCCACAGGCACGCTCCATCGCTATAGACTTTGATCCTATTCTGCTGCTGCTCGGACAGCAAGTCCTGGGTGAGATGCACGGGCGTTTGCGCTGGTTGGACGCGGACATCAGTGAGCCTTCATGGCAAACCCAACTTGGAGAGAAGCAGGTGGATGCTGTGTTAAGCACAACAGCCCTCCACTGGCTGTCCGCTGGCGAACTGGTGGAGTTATATCACCAGTTAGGAACCCTCATTCGCCCCGGCGGGATCTTCCTCAATGGAGATAACTTCGCGTTTGCCCCACACATGCCGAGCTTCAATGCGGTAAGTGAGAGCGGACATGCGCGTTGGAGCGCTGAGGCTTCCAGGCAAACGGACAGGGAAGATTGGAAAACCTGGTGGGAGGCGCTGAGGCGCGAGCCAGGGATGGGGCCGCTCTTCGCGGAAAGTGAGAGCCGCTTCAGCAGCAAAGCGCATCACGATTCTCATACTCTGGCAGAAGTACATCAGGCGGCGCTGCGCGATGCGGGGTTTCGCGAAGTTGGCGTGATCTGGCAGCACCTGGATAATCGGGTCGTGATGGCGGTGCGTTAGCTGCAGGTGCAAGGAGCAACACGATGCTGATGGAGAAACACAGATGACGCTCTCGCATGGACAGGAGAGAAACATGCCTTGCCCGGATCGGTTATCGCAGTGGTCACAGGAAGTGTCAACGGCTTTTACCCATTTGAGCAAACCGCAAGTCTAGGAGCTGCTGCTTTGGAGTGCAGGAACAGCAGGGATCACGCAAATCAGTACTCTGCTTGCGCTGGTGCTGGAACAACAGGAACAGGCAGTGTTTCAGCGCTTGCGCGAATGGTATCTGCGCGGACGCCTGGGGTTAATCGCGGCCCGGTTCAACGCAGAGGTCTTGCCGTGCGGCAAATTGCGAGCAGAAGCTTGGCCTGAGACATCACAGCTCCCAGGAAACTGCCTTCGGCCTCCGCCTTGCACCAACGGGAGCAGAAACGCCGCGCACGCGCACGGGCGCGAACTGCGGTTTGACTGCTCCCAAAAACCTATACTTGAAAGACCCCCTCTCTCCCCGACACATGTGTTCAGATGTGGATCAGATACCCCAGGGAGAAAAGGTAAGGGGCAGGACCACCCGAAATGTAGGGGCAGTGCCTTGCGCCTGCCCTGCCTCCTGAATCCCCAGCATGTTCTCATCCTGTAGGGGCAGTGCCTTGCGCCTGCCCTCATCGTCATCCTTATCGTCCTGTAGGGGCAGTGCCTTGTGCCTGCCCTACCTCGTTCTCATCCTAAAGGGGCTCATCTACCAGCCTTACTCACCGGCTCATACGAAAGCACAACCACCCCCGAAGCAAACGTCTTTGTCTCCACAAGTTTCAATATCTTCTTCTCACCCCCATCCCTAAAAACACGCTTTCCACTCCCTACGACTATAGGAAAAACCATCAGCCTGTATTCATCAACGAGATCCAACTGTGTCAACGTATGCACCAGCTCGCAACTCCCGAAAACCAGAATATCCTGACCCGGCTCCCCCTTGAATCTGTTGACCTCCTCCGCGAGATCGCCCGTAATCAAGCTCGCATTCCACTCCATCTGGGTGAGGGTCCGAGAAGCCACATACTTGGGCATGCTATTCATGCGCTCACCATATTCCCCCGTCCCTTCCATATTCGGCCACGCAGCAGCAAAACCCTGATACGTCACTCGTCCCAACAGAAGCGCATCGCACGCAAACAGTTCAGCAAATTTAAACTGCTCCTGCTCCTTACTCCCAAATTGAAACGTCCACGCCGGGTTTTCCATCACCCCGTCCAAAGACACGAACTCAGATACAATCACTTTTCTCACGATGATTCTCCTCTTGTGGAAACAAAATCTGCTTGCAATTTACAAATGCAGACACTCACCCATTCTTAAACCACAGGGAAGAAGCGGAACCATTCTATTCTATTCTTTTCCCCTAAAATCTCCACTATACGCCCACTAATCCTGATATCCCCTCAAACGGAGTGGAGCACTGACTGCATGCAAGTGGTGCAGAATTGCTTGATACGACTGTAGCCAGCTCGTCTCACTATAGGGGATAGAGCATGCTTGGCAGAAGGGTTTGATGATGTCCTGTGCTTCTTTCAAACGATTGCGGGGCATACTGGGGAACAGGTGATGCTCGATCTGATAGTTTAATCCTCCATACCAGAAGTCAGTGAAGGGATGTCCTTTCACGTTGCGAGCCGTCTCTACCTGACGATGCAAAAAGTCCATGGTGCTCTCCTTGTCCAACACCGGCATCCCTTTATGATTTGGAGCGAAGATCGACCCCAAATACAGACCCGAGAGTCCCTGATGGATGATTATGAACAAGATCGCTTGCCACACCTGCAGGGAGTAGAACACCAGGCCCAGGTAGCCTAGATAATGGATCAGCAGGAGCGCCACTTCAACAAGATGATATTTTTCCTTTTTTCGCACCAGGAAGAGTATGCTGTAGAACTTCAGATTCAACAAGGCGAGTAACAAGAGAGGGAAGAAGAAAAAGGCCTGATACTTCACCATAAACTTCCTGAGCTTTCCCTTGCGAGGAAGATGGTCCTGCGAAAAGGCGAGCACCGGAATGTCAATATCAGGGTCAAGGTCTTCTTGATTGGGATGACTGTGGTGTTGATTATGCTTCTCAATCCACCATCCATGACTTATTCCCATCAACAAGTCACCCATAACCAGGCTCATAAGATCATTTTTCCAGGTCCTGCGAAACGGTTGCCGATGTCCAGCATCATGACCCAGTAAACCAAGTTGCGTAGTGACAAAGGCCAGAAAGGCGGCATTGAGAACCTGAAGCCAAAAAGGACGGACAAGCATCAAGAAGGTCAGACTTAGTAGTAATAGGCTGAGCGTCAGCAGAATCTTGGCTATATAGTACGTCGGGTGCTTCTCTAACAAGCCCCTTTGCTTGATCAGGCGTTTCAACGCGGCAAAGTCGTTGCCAGCCGGAGGCCCACCAATGCTCACTTTAGAGCGGCTAGGGTCAGTATCTGCGAGGGAACGTGCAGCAGGTATATCCAGTTCTGCTGCCTTTCCGCTGTACATCCCCTTTGATCTAAGTGCCATGGAGTATGGGCGTGAACGCGTACTCTCTTTCGTCATCGAATGTGCTCCTTCCAACAGTTCATGTATAAGATGGTATGGTAGTAAGAGTGAAAGGAAGACACGTTTGTTTCACGGCAATGTCTTTCAAATCGTCGTCGAGTTCTTGGTGTATACAAAGCTTCGTAAACGTCGCATTAAAATTAATCTCAATAAACAGTCCAATCACCGCCTCTATAGCCGCCAACACAGCATAGGCAAAAGGCGTTGCATCTTCAATCAATCCTTAATGAAGCATCACAGAAGACATACTGATCCAGACACCGCTTTCTAACGTACACCTGGTATCGCATCTTATTGAGGAGCGCAAGTGGAGGAGCATCTTCAGGCACGTGAACTCACAGTATAGAATGCTCCACACAAGCGAGATGAAACGAAGCAACAAGCCTATCCTGTGTTATGCCTGACCTGAAATAGGATACCTACAAAGGAGACTACCATGGCAGCAGAAGTGTTTCGCTCAACACCAGAACCCGAGCAGCAATTCGCGCACTATTCCCTGCTCGATGCGCTGCTCGCCCGCCGCTCACGCCGCTTCGGCAAAGGCATGCGGTTGAACGGTGGGCCCCTGGCCTACGAAAGCGGGCACGAGCCTGCACCATTGAGCCTGGCAGAGGAGGCGACCCTCGCTTTTGCCGCCTGCGGCATTACCGGCTATACCATGGCAGAGTTGCCATATGAGACAGGCGATGTTGCTGAGGCTGGCGGTGGGAATATTATCATGAACTTTGTTGGCCGAACGGTCTTCAGCGCGGACGCCGCGCACCTGGTGACCGTCTTTGTGCTCAACAACGATGGCGTCTGGCTGCTCAAGCGACCTCAAGACTATCCTCGTCTGGAGGTGCCCGAACTGGTCAAGGCGGCACGCGAACATCGCTGGCTGGATGTATATACAAAGAGCCGCGTGCAGATAGCGGATCGACGGCTGGACGTACCCCGCGAACCCCCATTTGTGCCCCCCTTCAATAAGTGGTCGGCCAACGTCCCTGGCACCACCTACTTCCTGCCCATTGCTGAACTCAGTGGCCTCTTTCTCAATATCCTGCTGGCAGCGTTTAGCGAAGAGGTGGCATATTTCGTCATGGATGAGCGCAATAACTTCCAACCCGCAGGAATCACTAAATTTGGCCGTTCAAAGGGTGGCTACCTGCACGACAATCTCGCAGAAGGCCGCGTGGCAACTGTAGGCTTACTCAACACCTGGCTGTATGAGTTTGCTGCCGTTGAGCAAGGGGCTATGCTCCAGAACCTGGCCCTCGTGACTGCGGCACTGGGACTCGGCGGATTTCCTCATCTGGCATCTCATCCGTTTGGCTGGTTTCAGGCACTCAACTTTCGCATGACGAATATACCGTTTTCACGCACCATTGGAGCTGGACTTCTCATGAAGGGGCTGCTGCGGGTGCTTAAAAAAGACATCCCTATCCCAACAGCGGTTGGGCTGGAACGGGATGGTCAAGTACTCATCAAGCCGTTCTGCCCACCGTACTATCGCAGCATGGAAGAGGCGGTCCTGGCGTTTGTGGACTATAAATATGCCCAGGGACAAGGCACGTTGCGTGATGGTGGAGCAGCCACCAACTGGCAGGACGGGGCTAAGGTACAGGCAGGTATTCCTCGCTACTCCGACCAGGCCATCGCGGCAACGATCGCTTGCTGCGAGTACCTCTACTCACGCTATGGCCGTATCCCAGCGACCAACGGGCCATTCCGTACCTTGATGGCCTATCAGGCTCATCACCTTGATGCCGATTTCTATCGAAGGTTTTACCGTCCCGAGGTTGTCGGTGAAGTCGTGAAGTCAGGGTAGTTCGTAACGCTTTTCGTAACGATTGGGAGACGATCATATGCTATGATGGTATCATGGAAGATGAAAACGTCTACTCACCGTCGTTTCATGCTTCTTGGTGTTTGCAAGCTTCACTGGTTGCTTCAAGAACAGCACAAGGAGAACAGCGATGAACCTGCACCATGCAGCGACCCACATCACATCGAGCCATGAACAGCATCACGAAGCTGATACACGGTTACATGGTCGCTGGCTGCTGCTTGCCAGGATGGTGTGGTTTGCACTGGTTGCCCTCACGCTGAGTATCTATATGGCCAGCCTGCCAGAGTATGTTACCGAACTCCAAACGGTGTGTCGGTTCGCTGCCTGCTCCTTAGGGCAACTCTCCCCCGACCAGGTAGTGACGTTACAGCACTTCGGCCTTTCTGTTGGCAGCTACGCTACCTTCATGGTTGCACTCGCCACCATCGTCGCTTTGGTCGTTTTCGGGACTGGCGGCCTGATCTACTGGCGCAAGTCCGACGACTGGATGGCGTTGCTCTTTGCGCTCATTTGCGTGATGGCTGGCACGTTCCCCGTCCTCTTTACGGTGGGAACGAGTCACTCAGTATGGCGGTTGCCGATCCTGTTCGTAGCCGAACTGCTCTTGCTCGCGTTCTTCCTCGGCTTCACCCTCTTTCCCGACGGACGGTTTGTGCCGCGCTGGACACGCTGGCTCCTCGTGGTCTTTAGTATCGAGTCAGTAGTCTTCACCTTCTTCACGAACTTTTTCACTGCCTTTTTCACTACCCCTCTCTGGCTCGGAGTACCGTTTGTTCTACTGTTCTTTAGCCTATATGCAGGCCTGGTCATCGCTCAGATGTACCGCTATCGCCACGTGTCCACTCTCGTCCAGCGTCAACAAACCAAGTGGGTGGTCTATGGCTTCACAGCGAATATGGTGGTGTCTGTCCTAGTGTTCTTGCCTGCGCTGATCTTTCCTCGATCACTCTCTCCCCTGGTCTTTCTCCTCGTCTTCAACTGCACGATGTTACTCTACCCGTTCACCTTTGGTATCGCCATTTTACGCTACCGCCTGTGGGACATCGATGTCCTGATCAACCGCACTCTGGTCTATGGCACACTGACGATCATCCTGACCGGGGTCTACGTTGGCCTGATCATTGTCCTGCAAGCGCTCCTGCGTGGCATCATCAGCCAGGATAGCAGCGTCGCTATCGTCATCTCCACCCTGGCCATTGCCGCATTGTTTCAGCCAGTTCGCAAGCGCATCCAGCAGCTTATCGACCGCCGCTTCTATCGCAGCAAGTACGATGCTGCCAGGACCGTAGCAGCGTTCAGCGCCACCTTGCGCCAGGAAGTGGACTTGGCGCAACTGCACGATAACTTGCTGTCCGTGGTGCAGGAGACCATGCAGCCCACTCATATTTCGCTCTGGCTGCGTCCACCTCAACACGACGAAAAACGTCAAGCTCCCTGGAGAACCAACCCTCCTCTACTTTCTCAGGAAGAAAGCTAACACATCCCCTGTCCCCTCGCGACCCCTCAGACTGGAAACGTACCATTGCTTACACTGATGCCAGCCATTCATCTTTGAGCAATCCAAAGTAATGGGCATCCAAAAACTGGTCGCGGAAGAAGAAACGCTGGCGCAAATTTCCCTCATACGTGAAGCCAAGCTTGAGTAAGAGACTCTGAGAGCGCGTATTCCTCGGATCAGTGGCTGCTTCAACGCGATGCAATCCAAGCTCGGTAAATCCATAGGTCAGGATGGCTGGCATCGCTTCAGCCATAATGCCCTGCCGCCAATACGCACGATGGAGTTCGTAGCCGGTTTCGGCATAATGAAAGTCTGGACCAAAAGAAACGAAAGCGCATGAACCGATGATAGCATCCTCACCTTTGAGCGTGATACCCCAGAATATCGCTTCGCGCCAATCATCAGGAATCCTGGAGATGTTGAAGCAACGCATGAGTATCTTCGAGAGACTGATGAGTTTCATCTCCATAGAAGTCCATCACCTCCCGATCAGACTTTATCGCAAAGAATGCTTCTGCATCCGTTGGCTGAATTTGACGAAGATGCAAGCGGTTTGTGGTCAGAGAGGGAAAGTGGGTAAATGCTGCGTCAATGCTCATAGCAAGCCTCCTTTTACTCTAAAATAGAGTGTTCCCATCATATCACGCCACACAAAAAGCACCCCCGGCCAACTTCTGCTGCGTTTGGCGGCCAGGAAGAAGTATAATGAGCCTATCGTACTCTGGTAGAGTTGTACTTTGCCAACACAAGAAAGGAAAACCACCATGCCCATCCTTGAACTTTCCACCGACACCCTGCTCACCACCACCCGCTCAGTCCGCAAGCGGCTCGACCTCTCGCGCCCCGTCGAGCCCGAAGTCATCCGTGAATGCCTCGAACTTGCCCTGCAGGCCCCCACCGGCAGCAACAGCCAGGGCTGGCACTTCGTCGTCGTCACCGACCCCGCCCAACGCCAGGCCCTCGCCGAACTCTATCGTAAAGGCGGAACCCAATATATGCAGCGCCAGGCCTCAGTCCTTCAGAAACTATCCGCATCCAACCAGCAAGAAGCCGCCGCCATGTCCAGAATCGTCAAATCCGCCCAATACCTCATCGACCACCTGCACGAAGTACCCGTCCACGTCATCCCCTGCATCCATGGTCGCACCGACAACCAACCCGCCAATGCCCAGGCCGCCAGTTGGGGCTCCATCATGCCCGCTGCCTGGAGCTTCATGCTCGCCGCCCGCTCCCGTGGCCTCGGCACCAGCCTCACTAGCTTCCACCTCGCCTTCGAGCAAGAAGCCGCCCAACTCCTCGGCATCCCCTACGAAAAAATCATGCAAGCCGGCCTCATCCCCGTCGCCTACACCCTCGGCACCGAATTCAAACCCGCCCCCCGCAAACCCTTAGACACCGTCCTCCACTGGGACCGCTGGTGAGGTCGCCAACACTACCAATAAATGACGCAAAATAGCCCCACTTCCCAGCCAGGAAAGAGGACAGTTGTGATCAGGAGTGTTTTTGATAATGTAATTGTTTACCACCCTCCCACGAACGTTAGCCGAAATTCCGGCCACTTCCCAAAAAGTGTTAGTTGAAATTGGTAGCCAATTGCCATTTTTCGTGCAGTTTGTTAATTGAAAAGTAGACCGCGTAGCCTCGCAAAGGTTGAGCTTCGCTCTCCACCCTAATGTTTTCAAGAAACACAGGTAATCAGAACAGGTAATTTAACAGGTGTATTACTCCTTTTTCCTGCGTATACTGTGAGCAGTTTAAGCAATTCACCTCTTCACGAGGTGAGAGTTAAGAAAGGAGCAAACCAATGCACGCACGAGTTATCACAAGCCAGTTTCAGCCAGGTAAGGCGGACGAAGTAGTCCAGATTTATCGCGAGTCGATGCTGCCCGAAGCCAGGCAGCAAAGAGGGTTCAAAGGGGTTATGTTCCTGGTAGACCACAGTACAAGCAAGGCCATCTCAATCACGTTGTGGCAGACCGAAGCTGATGCACAGGCCAGTGGGGCAACCAGTCCCTACTTGCAGGCACAGATTGCCAAAGCCCCCTCCCTCTTGGCCGCAGCACCTGTCATCGAAACGTATGAGGTCGCTCTCCAAGAGTAAACACTTCCCCAGGGTGAATACTCAAACTGCGAGGCGAGGAACTCGGTGGCTCACAGATGCCGAGTTCTTTGTAATTTCAAGACATGCGGACTGCTTGAGAATATAGTGGGGGAATCAAGTGGTACACTTTTCGGTTAACAAGCGGTCACTTTTCGATTATCGGAAACACAGGAGAACGATGGTAGTCAAGATCCTTGGTACTCGAAAAAGCAGGAGCAGAACCGTATCAAAACAGTCCACTCCTGGCTTTTCCTTTCAGCGAGCATTCCAACGGCGATTGCTCTCAGCCAAAGTTACTTTCTTGGTCCCCGAAACGTCACTGCACCCGCTTTACGCATCGCCTCCGCCACATCCGCCCCGGTCATAGCCAGCGTTGTCTTGGTCGCCTTGAGGTGACCGGGCGATATGGCCGCCAGGATAGCAGCAGTCGCAGTGACTTCATCTGGAAACTCCCAAAGCACGAACCCATCGTACTCGCCAAGCGTAAAGTATAACGCGACGAATCGCCCTCCCATCTTCTCTGTCAGTTCTCGAATGACAGTAGTGCGATCCTCTGGGTTTTTCACAAATGCTGTGAGCGCTTCAGAAGTGTAGGCAAATTGCGACATATAGAGAGGCATTGCTCCTCCTCCTTTCAGAACGTCTCCGAACAAACGAAGTCCCGATCTTAAGTCCAGCTACCAAAGCCAAATAGTCGCCTGAACCCACGTGAGAAAACTCTCGGGTCTCACAACGAGTTCAGATGCCACAGGAGTCATGCAGTACCTTCCTAATGTACACCCACCGTCAATCTCAAAAAAGAGAAAAACAGGTAATCAGAACGGGTAATTTAACAGGCGTATTTTTCCCTTCCCCTGCATATACTTTAAACAACATAAGGAATTCTTACGCTGAACAACCCTAATGAATTTTTCCACCCGAATGGGAAATGCCTGTAGGGACAGTGCCTTGTGCCTGTCCTTCTCGGGGCAAGAGGAGTATAGAACTCCTCGTTCCCATTTCGCTTGTCAAAATTCATCAGACCTGTAGGGACAGTGCCTTGTGCCTGTCCTTCTCGGAGCGAGAGGAGTAGGGAACTCCCCATTCACCGTTTCAATTGTCAAAATTCATCAGACCTGTAGGGACAGTGCCTTGTGCCTGTCCTTCGGGGCTTGTCACAATTCACCAGATCTGTAGGGACAGTGCCTTGTGCCTGTCCCTCTCAGGGCTTATCACAATTCATCTGAAAGGAGTAACCCCATGTACGCACGAGTCACCAACGCGCAGATCCAGCCAGCAAAGATGGAGGAGGCCATTCACATCACCCAAGAATCCATCATCCCAGCGATCAAACAGCAGCACGGCTTTCTTGGCTTTACCGATTTAATTGATCGCGAGACAGGCAAAGTGGTGTTCATCTCGCGCTTTGAGACCCAGGCCGATATGCAGGCGGGCTTGAGCAATGGCTTCGTTCAGCAACAACTCGCAAAACTTACCTCCGTACTAGCTGGACCAGCTAGCAGCGATCTCTATGAGGTGCTTTTCCACGAGTAAACGGACAGCGGAGCAGTACATCACAAGCGGAGAACCAGGTGGCGTAATGCTGCCGAGTTCTCCGCTTGTGGTAAGTGCAGTCTGCTTGAGAATATAGGTTTCAGGTACACACGAGAACACTAGGGAGTAGACACCGACTCCCGTCCTTCCTTCTTTTTCCGATCTGAAAAGAAGAGTGCATTTTCGAGATCAGTACATAGCGAGATGGTCCGACGAGGTAAGAACCATCAAATCTCATCCTGGAAACCAACATTCCGCAGTTTGGCAAGAAACTTTTCAGAATATTGTGATTCGCTAGAAAAGAAGTGATATTATGCGCGAAATACACGTATTGCGTGATCGAAACGGCAGATTTTGTGAAGTCCTGTGCAATTTTTGCACTAGCCTCAGCTTCTTATAGAGCGACAATACGCACAGAAGACGCAATAGATAATAAACAGAAAAGCGTTTTCCAAAACTGCGGATTGTAGGTTATTGATCTTTGATTGCTGAAATGATTAGATCACGCGGTGATGGTTGTCCACCCACCTTTCGAGACAACGCTTTCTTATTCAGAGCAAGCAAAACCCGCAAGTGTGGTGAAGCATCATCTGTCTTGCCTAGCTGCTCCCACTTTAAGTAAGCGTTCAGATCATTGTTAAACGTATTCTGAAATGCAGGTTCGGCAAACACACTATCATCAGCCTCGCGTAGTAAATACTCGTCCACGGTATCAATAGCTTCATTCAGAAGTGATTCAGCTACGGACTCATTTCCAGGTTGAAAAAGTTTGACTAAAGCATTAGTCAGGCTCCTTTGCGTCATGGGCAAATTAGCCCGCATAACTGTATCCTTCAACAGTTCTAATACAATCATATAATAAAGAAAGCGAGTTTGTCTGCGACTAGATTTAGACGCTCCTCGACCAAATTCATACGTATCCGCAGCTTTTTGCAGTTTGTAAGATGCGTATAGATCATCAACGCCAAAGGGATCCTCATTCGTTTCGTTATTCACTATTCGTCGATATATAGTACCATTAGGTAGAAAAGCAATATTCCGACCGAATGCTGTACCGGCTTCCCCTAACCAGCCAGCACCATATACCTTGAGTAAATCGAATGCATTTGCAAACTCCTTAAACTGCTTAATACTTGGATTTTGGTTTTGTAAAGCTCGCCGCGAGTCCCATCCACCACGCTGAGTTTCAAGGAACACATCATACTTCTCTTCCATTTGCTTAGCCCACATCTTGAAGTCTGAGGTCAAGGCAAGAAAATCCTTCTCACGTACTGCATTCTGACTATTCGTAAAGCGAGTGATTTTTAGCAATAAATCCTCACCTTGATCGCCAACTTTAACTATCTTTGTGATTACAACCCCTTTGCGAACTCGGTCATTCCAAGCTTCTAACTCTAAATTTGTGCCTGTACCTCCAGTTTCTAACTTACGTTGAAACACCTCCCACAGTGTTCGGGTGGTCTGTGCGCCATTTACCACATACGGTTCGATAAGCTCAAGTGCTTGGTTGCCATTATGCTTAATGTCTGCAACCACAATGGTGATGCCATTATTGTACAAGCCGAACCGTTCAGGTTCCTGCTGCAATGTTTGCTGCATACCCTTATTGACTTTACCAAGACTACCTAAGAAACGCCGGACATTCTTTTCATAGAGTTGATCAAGATCACCCGTCTTTGCACGGTATGCCTTCAGAAAGTCGTACATGCTCAGTAGCGAAATAGGCATAACTACCAATTCTTCTTCTTCCGACGTAATCATGTTCGTATGGATTGATACGCTTATGCGAGGTAAGCTCAATGCATACATGCTTTCAAATATAGTAGCGATAGATACTGCTTTTGTATCGAAGATGTGTCCAAGATGACTCCGTCCCAACACTCTCACGTCATCGAGCGCCTGCTTCTCAGAGTCGGTAAGCGGCTCTTCCGCACCGAAAACTAGCACTATATGATCATTATCTGATGCTCTTTGGCGAAAATTAGTAAGACGCTCCAGTAAACCTTCAGCCAATGAGGACAGCTTTGCACGTTTTCCATCGAGGGTGCTGATAACCTTCTGACCCTCTTCGATCAGTGTGTGTACTCCCTGAAAAGCTCGACCATATTTGCTCTGAACCAAATACCAGGTGTCGCCATCGGCCTCTCGATCTTCGCTTCGCTGTAAATAAGCAATATCTATCCCCCCGTCTCCTGCGCCATCACAATAGACTAAATCATCGGAAGAGTCCTCAATATCTAGCCACTGAGTAAGCAGCTTTCGAGCAAAACGGTGTCCCAATTCAGTAGTTGAAGGCTTACCAGCACGAACATCCTCAAGCCATTCTTCACGGTAGTCATCGAAAGTAATAGGAATACTCATAGCATTTCCCTCTTCACCATATTTGCTATCTTCTGCTAGCTTGTAAAAGCAGCAACAGATCTTTATTGACAACATACGATATTATTTGTCGACTGGTGTTAGCTCCCTCCATCAACCCTCTCCCACCACCATCTCCCCCATCCAATCCTCCATCCTCACCCCCTCCACCAACTCCCCCACCAACCGCACCGTCTCCACACTCACCGTAATCACCCTCCCCACCAACCGCACAATATACTCCTCATCATCCAAATTATTCGGATCGCTCACAATCCCACTCCGCTTATCCACACTCACCTGGTACTGATCAATCACCCACTCCAAAGCCGACCGATTCCCCAACCGATACCCAAAACACTCCTGCGGCACCCCCACCAGCGTCAAACTCTCATTCACAACCACCGCCGACCTATCCGCCGTCAGCCTCATCCTCTCCACCCGCCACGAAAACGGCAACCCGCTGCATGATGCTCTGTTTGCCGAAACGAGCCCGGCGCCGGTCAAATATGCCGCCTCGCTGCTCGGCCGCTGCCCCGCGGAGGTGCGGCAGCCGCTGTGGGCGACAATGCCGGAGACACAGGAAAAGGTGCAGCGGGCGATGCGGAGCGCCGGTCTGCTCAACTGATCAGGTAGATCAGGTAATGAGGGCGGCCGACCGACATGTCGCACAGAACCGGCGGGCGCGGCACGATACTGATCGAGGACACGCTGGAGGCCGGGGTCGTCCTCCAGGGCACCGAGGTAAAGGTGCTGCGCCAGGGGCAGGCAGCATCGCCGAGGCTTATGCCGACGAGACCGCGGGCGAGCTCTACTTCGTCAACGCGAACATCCCGGAATACTCCGCCTCCGCCCACTTCAATCATCAGCCGCGGCGGCCGCGCAAGCTGCTCCTGCACCGCAAGCAGATGAACCGCCTCTTGGGTGCGATCAGCCGCGAAGGCGTAACCGTCGTGCCGCTCTCGATCTACTTCAACGACCGCGGGCGGGCCAAGGTCGAGCTCGGTCTCGCCCGAGGAAAGCGGAAGGCGGACAAGCGTGAAGCCGAGAAGCAGCGGGATTGGCAGCACAGCCGGGCCCGCATCCTGCGCGAGCGAAACGCCTAATGCCGGATCGCCAAATCCACACCGATGCCGGGAAAACCTCCGTCGCCTGGCGGCGCATGAGGCAGCCGATAAGCGCGGCGAAGACCGCTTCGAACATTGCCGGGCTGAGCTGCCGGTATTGGTGTTCAGCCGGGAGCAATGATAGCTGTCGGCCAGCGTCGCCCGCAAGGTATCGATGCAGCCGGCCGTGCTCGAAAGGGAAGGCCGCCCGGCGAAAGCCGAGCGCCGCGAGCACCGCGTGATGTGCAATCGCGCCCAGCGCCAAGATCGCACGGAGCCGGGGCAACGCGCTGATCTCGGCGGCCAAAAACCGACGGCAGTTCGCGATCTCGCTCGGCTCGGGCTTGTTTTGCGGGGGGACGCAGCGGACCGCATTGGTGATCCGCGCCCGCCGGAGCTCGAGACCGTCATCCGGATGGGCGTCATAATCGCCCTCGGCAAATCCGTATTTGCGCAAGGTCGCATAGAGCAGCTCGCCGGCAGAGTCGCCGGTGAACGGGCGCCCGGTCCGGTTCGCGCCCCGCAAGCCCGGCGCCAGGCCGACAATCAGCAATTCGGCTCGGGCATCGCCGAAGGGCGGAACCGGCGCATTGAACCATTCCGGGTGGGCTCCACCTGGATCTCCCGGAAGGCCGCGAGGCGGGGGCAGAGGCAACAGTGCCGCGGCGGGAGAACCTCCGCGGGAGGAATGGTCACGCGTCGTCGACCGGTTCGGTACGTGCGCGGTTCATATCCTCCCGCGTTTGATGGTTGCGCATGAAGCTGGGCGCAAGATCCTGAAGCTCGATGAAATTATCCGCTTGGCGGCGCAGATCGTCGGAGACCATCGGCGGCGACGAGCGGATGGTCGAAACCACCGACACACGGACTCCCTTGCGCTGCACCGCCTCCACCAGCCGCCGAAAATCTCCGTCGCCCGAGAACAGGATCGCGTGGTCGATGTATGCGCCATTTCGAGCATGTCGATCGCCAGCTCGATATCCATATTGCCCTTGATCCGCCGGCGCCCCATCGCGTCGGTGAACTCTTTCGTCGGCTTGGTCACCATTGCATAGCCGTTGTAGTCGAGCCAGTCGACAAGCGGTCTGATTGGTGAGTACTCTGATCTTCCACCAAGGCAGTGTAGTAGAATGCGCGAATAAGCGTCCCTTGGTGCTAAACAAATCGAGCAGCCGTTTATAGTCTATATCGAACGCGAGACCCCGAGCGGCTGAATAGAGGTTGGCTCCATCGATGAAAATGGCAAGGCGCTCTTCCGGATAAAAATCATCTGACTAAATACTCCGTCACATGATAATTTAGCAGAAGTGTCTTACACCGCGCATTCCGGGTCAAGCGGCGACCATATGGAGGAATTCCGGTGATCCTGATCGGCATCGGCGGCAATCAGGACAGTGCCACGTACGGTCCGCCACGCGAGATGCTGTCCGCCGCACTGCCGGCAATGGAAGAGAAACGCGTCGAATCCTGACGCGCTCCGCATGGTATCGTACCGAGCCGGTGCCTCGCTCCGACCAGCCCTGGTTTGTCAACGCGGTTGCCTCTTTGGCGGCCGAACTTGCAGCGAAAGACCTGCTCGGCGTGCTGCAGGCCACTCGAGAGGCGTTTGGCGCGTTCGGGGGAACCCAACGCGCCGCGCGTGCTCGACCTCGATATTCTCGACTACGGGGCGAGGTGACGAACGACACGTCGCTCATCCTGCCTCACCCGAGACTGCACCAACGTCGTTCGTTTTGGTGCCGATTGCCGAAATCGCGCCGGAGTGGCGGCATCCGATTCTGGGGCTCACCGCGGCGCAACTGCTCGCCCGGCTCCCCCGGGCGGAGATCGAGCGCCTCCCGTGTTGACCGGTGCTGGTTGCATCGATTGTGTCTCTCGGACGCCGCGGATATAAACGCGCGACACGAACGGGATGCTGGATGAGCGTATTTGAAGTTGCCCGCTCTCACATGGTGGAGAGCCAGCTCGACCCAACAAAGTTACCGACGATCGGGTGCTCAACGCCTTCGCCAGCATAAGGCGCGAGCTTTTTGTACCCGAGCGCCTTCGCCCGGTTGCCTATATCGATGAGGATTTGCCGCTCGGCGGCGGGCGCTACCTGATGGAGCCGATGGTCGCTGCCCGGCTGCTGCGGCAGGCAGCGATCCCGCACGGACACCGTGCTGATCGTCGGTGCCGGAACCGGATACGAAGCGGCTATGGCCGCGATGCTCGCCCGGAATGTCCTCGCTCTCGAAGAGGATCTCGAGCTGGCCCGGCGTGCACGCGCTGCTCTCGTCGAGCACGCTATCGCGTCGGTCAATGTCGTCGAAGGTCCATTGCACGAGGGCTATCGGCCGCGTGCTCCGTACGATGTAATCCTGTTCGGCGGAGCGGTCGTCGAAATTCCGCCGGAGATCGCTGCCCAGCTCGCCGATGGCGGTCGGCTACTGGCCGTCGTCAAACCCGCCAATGCTGTAGGCCGTGCCACTCTGATGACACGGACTGGCGGAGTGCTAGCGCGGCGCGTTATATTTGACGCCGCTACTCCCTTGTTGCCGGGCTTTGCACCGAAGCCCGCTTTCGAGTTCTGCTGACGCCCTGATCAGGAGCGGAGGAAAATGCCCGAGAACCGGTGCACCGGTCTGACCCGCCTACACTCGAACCTCGATCGGGCCAACTGCGGCGGCAACTCGCGCCGCATGGCGATTTGGGGATTGGCTGCCGGAGTCGTTGTCGCTCTGACAGCGGTTTCTGCGCAGGCTCAGACCCTTACCGATGCTCTTGCCGAGGCCTACAACACCAATCCACAACTCCTCGCCCAACGCGCCTTGTTACGGGCGACCGACGAGCAGGTTCCGCAAGCGCTGTCGTTCTGGCGCCCACAGGTCACCTTCACCGGCCAGGTCGGCGGCGACGCGAAGCGCTTTCACGCCGGGTAGTACTGGTTTACCCAGCCCTGGCGGGCGCAGCACCTATTCGACCTTTTATTCGAACAGCCTCGCTTTCCAGGTAACCCAGCCGATTTACCGGGGCGGCCGGACCGTGGCGCAGACCCGCCAAGCGATCAATACCGTGGAGTCGACTCGAGCGCAGACCCTCGCAGTCGAGACCACGGTATTCCAGGCGGTTGCGATGGCCTATCTCGACGTCGTTCGCGACCAGGCACTGGTCGAGGTCGACCGCAACAACGTGGAGGTTCTGCGCAAGCAGCTCGAAGCGACCCAGGACCGCTTCCGTGTCGGCGAGGTCACCCGCACCGACGTGGCGCAGGCCGAGCCGTCGCTGGCGCAAGCCCAGGGCACCCTCGTCCCCGCAAGGGACACTCGAGATAAGCCGGGCCGAATATGTTCGCGCCGTCGGCCATCCGCCCGGCAGATTGGTATTGCCGCGGGACCGTCCGGCGCTTCCCGCGACGCGCGAAGAGGCGCTGAGCCTTGCGGCGAACAATAATTTCAGTGTGATCTCGGCAACCTTCGCCGAACTCGCCGCCCGCGACAACATCGATGTCGTGCGCGGCCAGCTGTTGCCGCAGATCTCGCTCGTCGGCGGTCTCAACCGCTCATATGCTCCCTCAATCACGTTGAACGGCGCACTAGAACAGTCGGCCTCGATCATGGCACAAATGACGATGCCGCTCTACGAAGGAGGGGCGATCTACTCGCAGACCCGGCAGGCCGAGCAGACAGTCGGGCAACGGCGCAGCCAGGTCGACGATGCGCGCCGCGCGGCGGTCCAGACGGCGACCCAGTTCTGGTCGACCTTGGAGGCGGCGCGGGCGAGTATTTCTTCCTTCGCCGCGGCGGTGCGAGCGGCGCAGATCGCGCTCGAGGGCACCCAGCAGGAAGCGCTGGTCGGCACCCGCACCGTGCTCGACGTTCTGATCCAGAACCAACAGCTGTTCACGACCCAGTCCCAGCTCGTCACCTCGCAGCACGACGCGGCTCTCGCCGAATTCAACTTGGCGGCAGCCGTGGGCCGGTTGATCGCGCCAGAACTAAAGCTGCCGGTCAGGCTCTACGACATGGAGCGGCACTACAAGAGGTGAAAGATAAATGGGCCGGGTTCCGCGGCGGTCTTTCCGAGTGAGGCGGCTGGCGCCGGGCGGTTCCGCTGGCAAAACCTCGCCGCCTTAACTAGGTTAAAGAGTGTTCCAAGCCTTTTTGGTCTGCCTCTATGCCGGAAAATGCCAAATCGCCGTCGGAACCCTCAATGGAAGAGATAATTGCCTCGATCAGCCGCATCATTACCGACGAAAAGAGATCGTCGAACCGGACCGTCCAGTTCCCGCCGAGAAGGGCGAGGTCTTCGAACTGACTGAGGTCGTCGATGAAGACGGCTCGGTGCGGCGCGTCACCCCCGAGGCGGGTAGTACAGAGAACGGCCTACCGGGTCCGCAGTCGCCACCGATTCGGCGATTGTGAATGCGACCCGAAGGAGCGGTCCGGGTGCTTTACGTCCTGAGGCCGAAATTGAGCCGAAACTCGAACTCGGCCGCGAACGGATTTTGTCGTCGGCAAGCTCGGGAGCCGCTGCGGCCGCGTTCGCCCAGCTCGGCGCGCTACCGCGAGAGCGACGCCGGGAGGGGAAGCTCCGCTCGGAGGCGTCGATCGCACTCTCGAAGACATCGTGCGCGATATGCTGCGGCCGCTGCTACAGGCTTGGCTCGACGAGAA
>CAVZTX010000028.1:0-316673 GCA_963778375.1 uncultured Chloroflexia bacterium
TACTTTCTTTCTTCTACATTCATTGGTTACACATAGCTACTCGTTTGGTATGTGGAGTCTGGACAGAAGCACTGCTGGGAAGAAAGCAACGCTGATGACTATCTGGTCAGCAATACTCATCTTACTGGTTCGTTGTGCCCGAGTGATCAGTTCCTGTCGTTTCCGTTTCGGCAGGGGTGTGGGTCTGTCCCGCCTTAGCTGGTTTGGTAACAGCACTGAAGGCTGCTTGGGTCGTCTGGTGGTTCTCATGCGTTGATTCAGGAGTAGTCACCGGCATCGCCAACGCGTTGTTCTGTTGACTGATCAGCGGTGTTGGTCAGACCGGCACCGGACGATTTCCTTCCAGTATTTCCGGCTTGCTGTTCCTTCTCACTCGCGGACTGGGTATTCCCTACGTTGGTTGATTCAGAATCCGTACTCATCGTTGTTACTCCTTTTTGGGCTTGTATAGTTACCTCCGCTTCGATGGTTTGTGCATACACCTACATGTCGCGAACAAGGGACAAGTGCAGTTTCAACGAATTGCAAAGTGGAAATTGAGATATCTCATCCATATTATTGTTCAGTAGTAGATAGTACAGTAGCATACTCTTGCGTTCTTTGTAAAGAACATAATAAACTATATTAATTCTTGCCTCGTTGATTTATCAGAAATGAGGGCGTTTCGTAACTCAGATAAACTGAGCATATCTGAGCTTGAACATGCAGAGAATATACTTTTCTAGCTCATCAAAAACCAAATTTTTCTGGTCATTGCTCACTCTATCCGAGCGTGTTTTGGCATTCCTTGAAGAGCTTTTTGAGAGTTAGGAAACGCCCTCAGAAATATAAAAGTGACTCTGAATTAGGAGGTGCGAGCATGACAAGTCTGATAGGACAACAAGTTGGTAATTATCGTCTTGTTGAGTACTTAGGTGGCGGTGGATTTGCTGATGTCTATAAAGGCGAACACATTTATCTTGGCACGTATGCAGCTATAAAGCTCCTTAAAAATCAAGTTTCACAAACAGAACTACAAGCATTTACTAATGAAGCTCGTACTATTGCCCGATTAAAACACCCACATATCGTACAAGTGTTAGAGTTTGGCATTGAAAATAATATTCCCTTCTTAGTTATGGCCTATACTCCCGAAGGCTCTTTGCGCAAAAAACATCCTAGAGGGGCAACTTTGCCGTTGTCACTTATCGTAACTTATGTGAAACAGATTGCAGAAGCCTTACAATATGCTCATGACCAAAGGGTCGTACATAGAGACATTAAGCCAGAGAATATGTTGCTAGAGTCAGTCAACAACGTCTTACTGAGCGATTTTGGCATAGCTGTAATTGCTCATCGAGAAGAAACTTTAAGCACTCAGGAACCAATAGGTACAATGCCATACATGTCACCTGAGCAAATTCGAGGGAAAGCACAACCCGCGAGCGATCAGTACTCCTTAGGAGTAGTCGTTTATGAATGGTTGTCTGGTATGTGTCCGTTTGATGGCTCAACTTCTATTGACATTGCTATGCAACACATAATGGATCCTCCACCGCCGTTCAAGAGGGATTTGGGCACACCATCACAAATAGAAAATGTAGTCATGAAAGCCCTTGCCAAACACCCACATCAGCGTTTTGGAAATATACGCGCCTTCGCTACTGCTCTTGAGCAGGCTAGTCAGTCTTCTCGCGCCTCTGTATCAGCACCTTTGCTGACTCAGCCTTCCGTGGAGTCTAGTTCAGTTGCTCCAACGAAGTTATCTCCCGTACAAGTTGATCCTAGTACTTCGCCTGGTTTGCCTCCTACACTGCCTGCTAGCCCAAACCTATCAATGGTGCAACCTGCCACATCCAATAGGCAAAGCCTTTCATCTAGTCTCAACACTTCAGTCCAGCCGACAGACAAAGTCACACGCTTCAGGCCAGCTACCCAGCAACAGACAAGGACGGCTACACCCGGTAGACCCAAAGGAAGAATCTCCCGGCGTACTGTGGTATTAGGACTTGCGGGGTTAGGAGGACTAGCCGCGGTAGGTGGCATTACTTGGCTTGTATTGCCTCATCAGGGAACTACCTTATTCACCTATCGTGGGCACTCAGATGTTGTAAATGGCGTGGATTGGTCACCTAATGGACAGAGAATCGCTTCAGCTAGCAAGGATAAGACGGTACAGGTATGGGATGCTACTTCTGGAGATCATGTTCTGACCTATCGCGGTCATTCTGATGCCGTGAATTCTGTAGCATGGTCTCCTAATGGCAAGTATATTGCTACTGGAAGTGCTGATAAGACTGTGCAGATATGGGATGCTGCTTCTGCGACTAATATACTTACGTATCGTGAACACAGCGGTCCTATAACTTCTGTAGCATGGTCTCCTGATGGCAGACACATCACCTCTGGGAGTGCTGATGGGAAGGTGCTGGTGTGGAATAATGCGCCTGACAAAACAACCACCATCCTCGTCTATGATTATGGAAGCATAGTTTGGGCAGTGGCATGGTCCAATGAAGGGGGATATATCGTTGCTGGTGGCGATGACGGCACTGCTCAAGTATTAGATGGTTATGTTGAAGGGAGGATGAGTGCTCCTTATCATGGTCATTCAGGGGCAGTACGTGCCGTGTCAATGACACCTGATGCATCAAATGATATTAATTATGCTTATATCATGTCTGGGAGCACTGATAAGACTGTGCAGGTGTGGACGTTTGGCAACGGTACTCTCTTCACCTATCGCGGTCATTCTGATGCTGTGAATACTGTGGCATGGTCTCTTGATGGCAAGTATATCGCTTCTGGAAGCAGCGATAAAACCGTAAGAATATGGAATGCTTCCGATAGCAATGCTTTTATCTATAAAGGCCATTCTGGCCCTGTGAATTCAGTGGTGTGGTCACCCGAAGGGAAACGTATCGCTTCTGGGAGCAGTGATAAGACTGTGCAAGTGTGGCAAGCACTATAATCTCGCGACACAGAAGGTTTTGTTTCCGACATCAGCTTTGATTTAACTCCTTTGCCTTCTGTTCGGCTGGTGCAATGACTTTCTCTCATAAGAGATTGGAGCAAACTAATCTCATCCCTATAACGGTAGAAGGGGAAAATTTTGATATGCTTTTCAGGCTCTGATTGAAAGTGGCTATACCTGTACCAGCACTTTCAGCACACCTTTTTGTGCTGCGTATTGAAATGCAGCCAGCCCATCATTCAGGGTATAGCGGGCGCTGATTAATGGATGTACATCGACAAGTTTCTGACTCAACGCGCGAATGGCGGGTGAAAATGGGCCACAACGCGATCCTTGCACATGAATTTCATCGATCACAATTGGGGCCAGATATAACGAACTCCTGTCTGCGACCGTACTTTTTAGGATGATGGTTCCGCGTGGACGTACAAGTCGTATAGCGAGTTCGAGTCCTTGCGGGGTGCCGGTGCATTCGACGACGAGGTCGACACGAGCGGTAGGAGCGATGGATTGGGTTTCCAGGATATTCCTTAGGAGGCGTGTTGAGATGCCGTGTGGTGCTGCGAACGCTAGTTTTTCTGCGTGTTTGCCTAACATGGTGACTTCACAGCCGGTTAGAGCGAGGACTTGAGCGGCGAGCTGGCCCATTTTGCCGTCGCCGAGGATGATGACGCGGTCGGTTGGCTTGAGATGTACTTGTTCGAGTATTTCAAAGTTGGCGGCGAGGGGTTCGACGAAGACGGCTTCTTCGTCGGTTATGTTGTCAGGGACGGGATGGAGGTTTTCAAGGGGGAGCGTGAGGTAGTCGGC
This sequence comes from uncultured Chloroflexia bacterium, assembly GCA_963778375.1. Lineage (GTDB taxonomy): Bacteria > Chloroflexota > Ktedonobacteria > Ktedonobacterales > Ktedonobacteraceae > CAVZTX01. Next base: position 3,764 of record CAVZTX010000028.1, read on the forward strand.
GAATGAGCCGTTGCGGTTGACGATGCCGAGGGTGGTGCGGTTGGGGCAGTGGGTGGGCATGCCTCGCTGACAATATGGGCAATCGGGACGATGGCAGGCGGCGTTGATTTCACCAACGACACGTTTCCCGATGAGGTATCCGTATTGTTCTTGTAGTGCATCGCCGTAAATTGCTTCCACCACGCCTACAAACTCATGGCCTAGCACGCCTTGAAAATCCATATAGCCGCGCACGATCTCAAGGTCGGTGTTGCAGATGCCTGCTTGCAGGACATGGATGAGGGCTTCACCATCAATTGGCTTGGGTTGAGGATAGTTACTGTCAAGCACAAGGCCAGTTTTTCGGTAGACTAATGCACGCATCGTATTTCTCCTGATCTGTTTTTGCTACTCCTTAATAATATAGTAGCATGCCCTCTTTTTCAGGAAGTCTAGCGGTCAGTTCAGTTAGGTTTCGGGGAAGTAGTGATAAAATGGGAGATGTAGGAGGGAAAAAACAGGTCTAATACCGTCTGGCCAACCTTTTGCTTCAGCTGAAGCAAAGCCAGCTCGGGGCAGCAATAGTCCCCAAAAAGTGAGAGGAAGGGAAGAGTGCCTCCATGAAACCACGCATTACGATCATTACCTTGGGCGTCGATGATCTGGACAAGTCGCTGACCTTCTATCGAGATGGTCTTGGTCTGCCAACACAAGGAATCATCGGGAAAGAATTTGAGTATGGAGCGGTCGTTTTCTTTGACTTAGAAAACGGAGTCAAGCTTGCTCTTTGGCCACGAACAAGCATTGCTCAGGATACCCACCTCCCTGTTCAAGCGCCAAGTGCGGCGGAATTTACCCTGGCTCAGAATGTCAGCAGCAAAGAAGAAGTTGACCTGGTGATGCAACAAGCCAGGGCAGCAGGGGCAACGATCATCAAAGCCGCACAAGAGACGTTCTATGGAGGGTATGCTGGCTATTTCCAAGATCCAGATCAGCATGTCTGGGAAATCGCCTGGAATCCCGGGATCATGCCTGAATAGCAAGTGCCCATGCTCAAGGAGAGCGTATCGCTCTCCTTTAATTTCACCAGCCTGATTCTTGGATGCAGGAGGTAGCAAAGCGGGTTCCTTTTCATTTCCGTGATGTGCGGCTCATCTAGTGGTTTGCCAACGTGCAGGTGAGAGGCAGGCCGGACAGGCACAAGGCACTGTCCCTACCGATGTTATCGTCGGTTGGTTGCACTTCAAAGTATTCTGACGGCAGGCCGGACAGGCACAAGGCACTGTCCCTACCGATGGGATGGTTCCAGCCCTCACATGAAGTGACAGCCCACTAGCCGTCTTCCATGGGTGCATCGAGGAATTCGGTGAGGATTGGTAGGAGCAGGTGGGTGCGCGTCAGGATACCATGATAGGGAGGCGCCCAGCCCACATGCGTGGTGGCCGGGAGAACTGCGAGCGAGGATCGAGGCAGACCGGACAGGTCGCCGTCCCCCTGGCCACCGCCCAGCAGACCAAAGAACTCTACCACGTGCGAGAGGCGCAGGCCATCGGCATCTCCGACCAGGATCAGGGTTGGAGTTTTGAGGGCGGCTACGCCTGCTGTCCAGTCGTAGTCGGATGTCACCAGTTGTCTGACCTTAGCAACGAAGGTGGGCCAGGCTTCTGGCCTGGGCGAGGTGCGGAGATAGGCGTCATGGATCGGAGTTCCGGCGAACGCTTCAGCGCTGATTGCGCTCATGGCCGCCAGGTCTTCGGGGTACCAGCCATCCCTTTTGAAGGCGGTCGAGGCAACCGCCAGCTTGCGCACCAGCTCCGGATGCCGGATGGCGGTTTGTAGAGCGACGCCACCTCCCATGGAATAGCCGAAAATATCGGCTTGTTCGAGTCCAAGATGGCTGATGAGGGCGGCGATATCGTCCGCCATCCACTCGTAGCGCAGGGGGCGCTCAATGTCAGCGGTATGACCATGTCCTTGCAGTTCTACGGCGATGACGCGTCGCGTCGTGGCAAGCTGCGGCACCAGCTCCCCCAGCGCCTCGATGGTCCAGAAGGAGCCGGGAAGCACCACGAGCGGCTGCCCGTTGCCATGTAGTTCATAGTAGAGATCCAGACCGTTGACCTTTGCATAGCTGCCCTTCTGGTCCTTGTTGGTAGTCATATGAATCACTCCTTTGGTTACAGGGAAAACTCGGTGACTTTTTCTGGCGTGAAATGCAGAGAAACACGAGATTGTTGGACTAAGGATGCAATCACTTGCGGTCTGATACTCGCATCGTTCACGTAGCGTGCGACGAGGCGCTCGATATCTTGCCGGACGAGTGTCTGATTATCACTGATGGTGACAGTGCCATAGAGGCTGATCGAGCGGGCGGCATCTCCCACACAGAGTCCGATGCGGGGATCACGACGCAGATTTTTGACTTTGCGGGTGCGGTCCGGCGTACTCATGATGAGTGTGCCATCGTCGGCAAGTAGATACCATATGGTGGTTAAGTGGGCGTTACCGTCTGAGTTCAACGAACTGACCACTCCAACACGGTCTTCACGGAGAAATTCCCTGGCCCAATCGGAAAGTGTGCTTGTCATAGATTCGTTTTCCTTTCCTGTTTCAATTGCTCCATCCACAGTTTCTTAAAACTAAGCTGTTATTTTTTGTCAGACTGGTAGGTAAGAGCGAGGACTCCTAAACTGAGCGTTTTGCTTTCGACAAGCCTCAGCTTCGTCTGAGGCATCCTGTCTGTGAAGAACCGCCTTCCCTTTCCCATGATAACGGGCTGGACTAAGAACCGATACTCATCGATAAGATCAGTTCCCATCAGAGATTGGACAAGGCTAGCACTGCCATCTATAATAATGTCCTTGCCCGGCTGATGCTTCAGTTTGGTGATTTCTTCCACAACATTTCCTTTGATGATGGTTGATTCTTTCCATGGAGCTGTTTTCAGCGTTGTAGAGACCACATATTTTTTCATGCGGTTGAGTATCTGCCCAGGACCATCGTCGTTCGTCTGGGTGGACCAGAACGGCCAAAGCATTTCATAGGTGGTTCGTCCGAGGAGGTAAATATCGCCTCTCGAGTACCCCTCTATAATGTAATTTTGCCTTTCAGCGCTGTCATAAGGATTCCACCATTGATCCATAGTATCCGCGTCAAAGACACCATCCAGGGTCATCCACTCCTTCACCACTATCTTTCTCATGTTCGTTCTCCTTTCCAATTCATTCTTCTCTATTTCGCAAATCCGTGCGAAAAGCCCATTGTGGCAAGGGCTTGCTCTGGCGACATCGTACGTCCCTCTTGCCAGGCAATGGCAAAGGCTTCCTCTCCCAGTTGCGCTCGGACAGTGGCCACCGCCTGCTCATAACCGCGACGATCAACAGGCAGCCGGGGAACGTCTATTGCTTCGCGCAGGGCTTCTGCCGCTCCCCACAACTGTGCTGCCCAGCGAAGCGCTCCTTGGGTGGCGACCACATCGGCCAGTCCCTCCAAATTGAAAGGGGTCATCCACTTCTCTCCTACTTGCTGGTTGAGCGCCAGACTCTGCTGATAATATGTACGAGCTGCGGGCATCTCACCCCGCTGTGTCTCAATCCTTCCTAAAAGGTGCAGCGACCAGGCACTATACCAGGGATCTCCCATTTCTCGATAGATGCTCAGGCTCTCTTGAGCCAGACTGGAGGCTCTGACCGGCTCTCCCTCAGAGAGGGCCAACAGTGCGGCAACCCATAAGCATTCAGCACTCCAGCCTCGGTCGCCCACCCTGGTGATGATTGCCTGTCCCTCATGGAGCCGCTGGCGCATGGTTGCCAGATCGCCCAGAGTAAACCAGAGCCAGGAGGCCGAGTGGACGAGGATGACACCAACCCAGAGTTCGTTGCCTGCTTGCCGAAAGAGCTGGAGCGCCTCCTCGAAGAGCGCCTGTCCCCGGGCATACTCCCCAAGCGAGCTGACCTGCTCTGCCCAATCGAAGAGGGCATCGGCAACTTTCCCTGGCTCACCCACTTGTCGCAGGAGTCTCACCTGCTCTTCATGAAGCGAGACGGCCTCGACGATCTTTCCTCTCAACCAGGCGGCGGCGGCTAGTAAACCGAGGGAGTCAGCAATGCCGCAGGTATCCTCCAGTTCTCGGGAGAGGGTCAGGCTTTGCTGGGCCACCACCTCTATCCGATCAATGTCGCCCTGAACATCAGCAACAGATGCAATAGCCCGTAAGACCCTGGCACGCATGGAAGTACTGGTCCCTTCGCTCAAAGCGAGGGCGCGCTCTAGAAACGTACGAGCCTCACGATAGTGTCCATGCATCATCCAGAATTCCTTGAGTGCGGCGCTCAAGCGCAAGCCGATCTCCCTGCGCTCTGCCGCCTTTTCGTCTGTCACTTTCACCAGCGCCCACCCCAGGGCTTCGCGCAGGTTGTCGTGCTCTTGTTCTAATCGCTCCAACAAGACCGCTTGCTGGGAACCGGCCATGCCCTGCTCTGCTTCCTCTGCAAGTCGCAGGAAGTAGGCAGCGTGGGCCCATCGCGCCGCCTCTGTTTCCCCAGTGGCAGCCAGGCGCTCTCGCGCATACTCACGAATCGTCTCCAGCATTGCGAAGCGTGGCTCCTGGACCGCTTGCTGCTCCATGCGTCGCAGCAGACTTTTGTCGGTGAGGGAAGCTATTGTGTCCAGACCCGATTCTGCTTCGTCACCAAGTGAAGTGTAGAGGGCCTCTATAGCCTCAAAGGTGCAGCCACCGACAAAAATGGAGAGCCGCCGGAAGAGTCGTTGCTCCTGGGCATCCAGCAATTGGTAGCTCCATTCGATGGTATTTCGCAGGGTCTGCTGCCGCGTCACTACATCGCGTGGCCCACTTGTCAATATCTGCAGGGGTTGATGCAGTCGTGCGAGCAGCGCTTCGGGTGAGAGCAGTTTCATGCGCGAAGCCGCCAACTCGATAGCAAGCGGCAACCCATCCAGGCGCACACAAATCTCTGCTACAGCAGGTGCGTTGGCATTGGTCACTTGAAAGTCAGGTTTGGCACTTTGCGCTCGTCGAATAAAGAGAGCGACAGCTTCGTACTGTGAGAGCGCGGCCAATTCAGGCATATGATTGGGATCGGGTAGTGAGAGAGATGGCACGAAGAACTCTTGCTCGGCTTGCACGTGTAACACCTCCCGACTGGTTACGATCACTTTGAGTTGTGGGCAGGTGACAAGGAGGTCTGCCACGTGCACCGCCGCGCTGACTATCTGCTCGAAATTGTCCAGGAGCAGCAATATTTGCTTGCGCTGCAATTCGTCCTTCAGGCGCTCCAAGAGAGGCTGACCGGACACCTCACGGATGTTGAGGTTCTGCGCGATAGCTGCGATGACGAGTGCTGGATCGCTTATGGGAGCCAAATCAACGAAATAGACGCCGTCGGCGAAGAGGTCGCTCAATTCTGCTGCCACTTGCAAGGCCAGGCGCGTTTTCCCTGTTCCGCCGGGGCCTGTCAGCGTCACCAGATGCACATCCTCACGGCACAAGAGATGTCTGATGGCAGCTACTTCCTTCTCCCGTCCAATGAAGGGTGTTGGCTGAATGGGCAAATTGTTGAGATGGGTACTTAGGGTGTTGAGCGGTGGGAAATCGACGGGCAAACCTGCGATGACGAGTTGGTAGAGGTGACTGGGGCGCCGTAAGTCCTTGAGGCGATGCTCACCCATATCTCGTAATCCTATGCCGTCTGGCAAGCTATGCTCCACAAGTTCCCGTGTTGCCCGGGACAGCAGCACCTGTCCACCGTGTGCAGCGCTCATGATGCGTGCGGCGTGGTGCACATCGATACCGGTGTAGCCTTCAGTAACCAGGGAGGGTTCGCCGGTGTGTAAGCCCATACGGGCACATACCTCCACATCTTCAGGCCAAGTGTGAGCGGCAAGAGTGCGTTGCGCTTCGACCGCTGCTGAGACAGCATCTGCGGCACGGGCAAACACCACGAAGAAGGCATCTCCTTGCGTATCTACTTCGTGGCCATGCCAACGCTGCCAAATGCCACGCAGCAGGTGCCGATACTCGGCCAGCACGTCGGCATAGTGCTCGCCGAGGCTTTGAAGCAGGCGTGTAGACCCCTCAATATCGGTGAAAAGCAATGTGACCGTGCCCGTCGGCAGGTTCTGCATGATTATCCTCTGTGCTTTACAGGGTTGATAGAGACTGAGTGATCTTATTATATCGTATCACTCTATCATGTGATCTACGGTTATTAAAGAAGTTGCAGACCTGCGCCAGATAGGATTAAGAGTATAGTGAGGGATATTGACATGTGGTTCGCGATGGTGGCGGACTCTCATCAATTCACTGATGGAATTTCAGCTTGTCTACGATTTTGTCAACGACTTTTCTGTCTGCTCTGATAGCAAGGCCGACCAGGTTCAGGTTCTCTCGTTCGACAACGCGCACGACATTCCGATTGGCGGCATCATGGTCTGTGGAGAACATCTCTTCTGTATAAAGAGCAGGTTGTACTCCTCGTGCGAGGGCACGGTCAAGCACCCGTGCTAACGCGGCACGATCAGCTCCGAAGATCAATATGGGTTGACCAAGGAGCCGTAAGTACGTATTCCCGGACGCATCTTCATATGATTCTCCGATACTTTCCGGGTAGGATGCAGCAATGCCGCTTGCCAGGAACGCTGCTACATTCATTTTTTGCCATGAGGCCAGGTCGTCTCGAATGACCAATGCAATTTTTGTGTCAAAGAGCATAACAACAATCCCCACTTTACAATGTGTTACTATGCATACAAGTATAGCATGTGCTTCATACTTAAGTTACTTGTATACAAGCAACTTACAGAAGCCGGAGTTTTAGACGGGTTCTGGTTTATTTGCCGGTGAGTTGAGCAACTACAGGAGCAAAGTTCTCCATCTGGCCTACGTAGACCTGGAGGTAGGAGAAGCCGTAGCGTTCACGTTGTTCGAGAAGGTGGGTAACGGCTTGCTCGGTAGATATGGGTCTTTTAGGAATGGGCGGTCCCCCTGCCTGGGTAGAGAGTGGAGCTGGACTGTCGGTGATTTCCAGACCGTAGATGGTTTGACTGAGTTCGAGATCTGTGAAGCGCTGACCTGCGGCTTCTTGAATCCAGGCGATCTTTTGCTCTAATGGAGCGTCTGTTGGGTCGGCACCTTGGGCAATGATTTTTGATCCGATGGCGATGATGTTAGCTTCTCTGGCTGCCAGCTTAAGCATACGTTCTCCTACGCCTGCTATGAGTATAGGCATGTGGGGCTTCTGGATAGGTGGGAGATTGCCTTTCATTTCTGTGATCGTGTAGTATTTGCCGATGAAGTTGACGGTCTCCTGCGTGAAGAGTTGTTTTATGACTTGAAGGGTCTCTTCAAGATGGCCGACGCGTTGACCTGGACTAGAGAAAGAAATGCCCATCTGTTGAGGCTCGCGTGGCCCGACTCCGGCTCCGAGGCCGAGTTCAAAGCGGCCCAGGGAGAGTAGATCGAGGGTTGCGGCTTCTCTGGCGAGGAGGACGGGATGACGGTATTCATTACAAAGCACATAGGTTCCGATGCGCAGGGATGTGGTTGCCTGGGCTGCTACTGCTAACGCGGGAAGGGGTGCGAGGCTGCCTATACTGGTACGATCTGGCATTAATAAGGTGGTGTAGCCTAGCTCTTCGATTCGACGGGCAGTGGTGATCCAGGCGGTGTGCGATGGGGCGTAGGCTGCTACTACGCTGAAACGAAATGGTCGGGACATATAGTGATTCTCCTTTAGAGTAGCTTCGGAAGTAACTATGGAATAGCCAGATCATCCAATTTAGTTATATAGATTGTATAATTAAATTTGAAAGATGTCAAGTTACTTATGAATCTCAGCAATATTGCCTACTTGCTCAGGAATGACAAGCCCTCAGAGACATTCAACCGTACCTCGTTAGATGGATGGACAGGTAACGTTCCTCTCAGATTATTTGCGTGAAATATAGGCATTGCCTTTCAGATAGAAGCGTAAGGGAAGTTCCTGAGCTTTGGTGATGCCGATACGGGTGGTTTCGATGATGTCGGTGGAGTCGATGGGGGCAAAGGAGGGGAGGCTATCGGGAGACCAGATTTGGAGGGAGCTGTCGAAGAGGGGAAGGCCGTTGTGGGCAAGGGTGATAGCGAGGGATTGGGTGAGACGTGCAGGGCCATTGCAGAGATGGGCGAGATTTTGGGTGTTGCGGCGATGTTGCATGATGGGGATGCCACTGGAGGGGTTCGAGTGCTCGGATGAGGACGGCTTCTCCATTCCCTTCGGTGCCGGTGACGGCGTTGGTGCAGTAGTGCAGACCGTAGATGAAGTAGACGTAGTTATGTCCTACAGGGCCAAATAGGACGCGGTTGCGTGGAGTTTTGCCTATGAAAGCGTGGGATGCAGGATCATGTCGACCAAGATAGGCTTCTGTCTCGACGATGCGACCGAGAGTGGTTTGCTCTCCCTGGAGGTGGACGAGGTAACAGCCGAGCAGTTGTTTGGCGACGGTGATAGTTTCCTGGGCATAAAATGCTTGGGGAAGTATCATATTCGATTATGCCGGTTCTAGCTGTAGGGTTGTGGACAAGATTTCTTCGCGTACCATGCCATTGGCGGAGGATGAGCGATGGTATTTGCGTAAGAGGTTGTCACTAATGCGTGAGATGACTGCTTCATCGGTTACTGGAACTGCGTGGACGGGGTGGTGCTGCCCATCCATGATAATGGCAGCATCCGGGTTTGCTTTGATCTCTTGATACCAGCGGCCTTTGAGGCCAAGCCATGAGCGAACGTAGACGTTCTGGTCCTCAACCATGACCCATATGATGGTACGGTGCGTTTGTCCAGTTGAGGAATAGGTTTCAATTTCAATTTCTTTGGTGTTGGCTAGCTGGTTGAGTATTTGTGTGTCGAATTGGTTTGGCATGGTGTGCTCCATTTGGATTGTATCTTCTCGTCAAGCACGATATGAGCGGAAAAGAGGTGTATTCTTTCTCTGATTATAGAAAATACGAGAGGTATTTTCCTCTCCATTATGGCACAAAATGAAGAGTTACAAACGGTGTACAATTAGCCTGGAAACAATATCAAAGTATTGTTTTCAAGATCAGCATGTGAGTAGGAAAAGGATTGAGTAGTTCGTAACGCTACTGTAACGATTTTGGGACGGTTGTGTGGTAATATTCCTGGAGAATGAGGATACAGGATTGGCGTGCGATCTTTTCCCGTTGCTATGTGATTGTGAAGATCGAGATCAGATAAGCGGGAAAGGCAATGTCCTGTAGAAGGAAAGCTGCATGAGCCAATTGGATGCACCACGAGAAAGCGGAAGGGGTTCTGCTGTTTCCGGTAACACAAATACACGTATATCTGGCTCCTGGCTGGTGATGGCGCGGGTTGCGTGGTTGGTGCTGGTTGTCTCCAGTCTGGGGCTCTTTGTTGTTGGTCTCCCAGCTTATTACAAGCAGCTTCAGATAGCTTGTTTTGATGCGGTAACATGTAATATCACCGGGGCACTTACTGCAAAGGGACTACAGGGGCTTCCGGCAATTGGCTTTTCTGTGAGTGGATATGCTACTTTTTTCATGATTTTCCTCATAATCATTGTAGCGATATGGAGTGGGACCGGGTTCCTCATTTTCTGGCGCAGGTCTGATGATTGGCTGGCGCTGTTGGTAGCGCTTTTTCTCGTAATATTTAATGCGACCTTCCCGGGAAGCCCCATGACCGTGCTTGCGATCAAATATCCAGCCCTCAATCTGCCTATCGGGTTCTTGACTTTGCTTGGACAGGCTGCAATCGTTTTTTTCCTCGTGCTCTTTCCCAATGGACGACTCGTGCCGCGTTGGATGGGGCTGATTCTGCTGCTCGCTATCATCCAGCCAGTTACGTCAGCCCTTCCTCCTGCGTCACCTTTGAATCAGAATAATTGGCCAGGCTGGCTCGATGGATTGGTTGCTGTCACTTCCTATGGAGCGATCATCTTTTCGCAAATCTACCGGTACAGACGGATGTCCACTCCTGTCGAGCGGCAACAGACGAAATGGGCGATTCTTGGCATTATCATCGTGGTCACAGGATTTATTGTGTTCGGTCTGCTCTTCACGGTCTTTTTTCCAACGATCAATCAACCCGATAGCCCTTATTACTTGATTGTCAACCTCGCCTATCCTCTGCTTTTGCTCGTCATTCCTTTCTCAATTGGTATTGCGGTTTTGCGCTCGCGGCTGTGGGATATTGATATTATTATCAACCGGACATTGGTTTACGGGACGTTGACGGTGACGTTGGCTCTTGTCTATGTCGGCGTTATTATTGCGCTGCAATTTCTGTTACGTGGGATCATCAGTCAATCGAACGATATTGCTATTGTTGGTTCCACATTGGTGATTGCTGCACTTTTTCAGCCACTGCGTCGTCGTCTTCAGAATGTTATTGACCGGCGTTTCTATCGCCGGAAGTATGATGCGGCTAAGACGTTGGAGGCTTTTAGTGCTACGCTACGCGGAGAAGTGGATTTGAGAGAGTTAAGCGAGCACCTGGTGAGGGTTGTTGAGGAGACGATGCAGCCGAGGTTTGTGTCGTTATGGGTGAGGCCGATGGGGCAGGAGGGGAAGAGAAAAGAATGGGAGAGGGATGATGGCTCATCCGGGGTAAGGGATGAGTAGCGATGCGATGGGGAAACAGGGCATATGCAAGTAGAGGAGCGGACAGGGCAGCCGCAAGCTGGCAGAACACCCGCACCTTTCCAGGGCACCCACAAGGGGTGCCTCTACCATATACGAGAGGGGGCTTTGCCCACTTTTCCAGCTGGCGGACACAAGGTCCTTCTCAGCCCTTTCCAGCCTCTCCCGCCCCCACGAATGCCATTGCCCTATGGACATATCTTGACTTCTTTAGGGAGTATGGAATAAATTGCAATCAAGAGGGTCTCAGTCATTTGGTTTTGAAAAGGTGATGATTTATGGCTATTACGATTAGTCTGGGATTACTTATTCTGCGTGTGGTTGCGGGATTGACGCTGGCGGCACATGGGATGCAAAAGTTGTTCGGGTGGTTTGGGGGAAGTGGTTTTGGGGGAACGGTCAAGATGCAGGAGAGGATGGGGTTTAAACCTGCGTGGTTGTGGGCATGTCTGGTGATTTTGGGGGAGTTTGGTGGAGGGTTGTCGTTGGCGCTTGGGTTTTTGACGCCGTTGGGGGCTGCTGGTGCTTTTGGCGCTATGTTCATGGCTATTTTCAAGAGCCATTGGAAAAATGGTTTTTGGAATAAGGATCGGGGGTTGGAGTTTCCGTTGGCACTGTTGACGATCGGTGTGGCGGTGGGTTTGATGGGGCCGGGTAGTTATTCTCTGGATGCTCTTTTTGGGATTGGCTTGCCGGAGGTGCTGCTGTTCTGTGTGCTGGCGGTGGCGGCTTTACTGGTTGATGTTATTGGGCTTACTATCAGCCGGACAGCGGTGGCACAGACTGTTACGAGTGAGGTGAAGTCAAAGGCCTCATAAAGGGTAAGGTTGTTAATGCAAGGGTTGTGGGGAGAGCGAGCCACCTCCCACCTCCCCAGCGGGCGACCATAAAGGCCCTCCCAGCCACTCCTCGCCGCCCTCACTCCTACGGATCATCGAGCGGGTTTCGCTATCCAGATGCTTAGAGTTATACCGCCGCTGGTCAGCAGCGGCCACATCAGTTCATCGAAGCGGGTTTTCGTTACTTTGACCCGTGGGGGGCTTTGGTTAAAGCCCCCCACGCATAGAATTATGCACTAATAAGATGTAAGCGCGGTGGTCGCCGGTACGGACGAAGAAGGGGTGGCGAGGACAGGATCACCTATTGAGGTGTTACTACCGCCCCTCGAGGTCAGGCCCGGTGTTACGGTGAATGCTGCTTCGTGGAAGGTGCTTCCGGTGGGGGCTGTAGCATTCATGAACACGGGGAAGGCGGCTCCGGCAGCGAACGAGGCTGAGATGTAATCACCTACCATTCTGCCCTGGGTTGTGTTGGCCAGCCAGGACAGGGTTATGGGTCCGGCAAGTTGGCTTCTGGCGGTCCAGGTAGATCCACCATTGGTTGACGACGAATAGCCGACATCGAGCTGGCAGGTTGAGGAGGAGCAGCTTACATTCGGATAGTAGTAGAAGGCGACTACGAGATGAGCCGTGCTGCCTGATGTTGACTTATCAACGGCCAAGCCAGGGATGAAGTGATCGACAGTACTGCCAACGGGATCAGATGGGATGCGTTTGACCGAGGACCAGGTTGTGCCATTCGTTGAAGTGGTCATCACGAGGTCATTGGTCCTACAGCTACTTTCGAAGCGGCAATCTTCCCAGACAACATAGACTTTGCCGGAGCCGTCAATTTCGGCAGTGGGCAACGGACCAGAGCGAATGCCGCCGGGATCGGTATGGGACCTAATAGATGCAGCAGTGACAGTACTACCCCAACTGGTGCCACCATTAGTAGAGGTGAAGGAGAGGACAGCGGTCTCGTTTGCATTATCAATTGGCACGACCACAGTACCGTTGGGCTGAACGAGCGGCTGCCCACCTATGCCAGTTGCATTGTTGGCCGTATTCTGTTGAGCGCCCCAACTTGTTCCGCCATTGGTGGAGGTGCTCATATGAATGAGATTGCCAGCACCATTGTCATCCCATTCGGCGTAGCAATGCCCATAGAAGGGGCTACTGGATGTATCATCACAAACAATCCAGTCTTTATCGAGGCTTTGACTTCCAGTGGCTGCATGAACCACGACTGGATTACCCCAGGTCAAGCCGCCATTCGTCGAGAGGTTGACGATCACCGCAACGCCAGCTACAGAACTATTGATGGCGAGGGATGCGATCATCCAGGTGTTATGTGCGGCATCATAAGCAACTGTGGGGTCGCTGACGCGAGCGTACGGACCGGCCGGAGTTGCGTAAACTGTCGTGCCAGGTAAGAAGCCGTTTGTCCAGGTTGATCCGTTGTTGGTGGAAGTTGCCCAACCAATATTGGAGGCTCCACCATCGGTAAAACGGCCAACCTGGAATGCTGAAACGATGGTGGAGCCGAAGGAATAGGTATCAGGCTCGACCTCGGTCTGATGCTGGCTGGTGGTGTTGGTATAAGGGTCGGTACTAAGCTGGACGAGACCAGCAGCAAAAGCTGAAATGGTGGATGAGAGGACAAATAAGAGGGAGATGGTTAGCACTACGGGGATACGAATTTGCCATGTGAAGCGAGATTTGCGGGCCACTACACTTTCTCCTTTTCTTGTAGAATGCTTTTCTATCAGAAAGTGGACAGTATTCGATTTCACATCTTCCACAAAAACAAATAACTCATCAAGCATGACATATTTTGTTTCTTGTGTCAATGTTAAGAATGGCTATGCAAAGGGCATGCAACATGTTATGATGCTGATATGTTATCGAGCCGGGATGCAGAAAGAGAGGGAATGCATGGCTCATTACTTTACTCGTGAAGAAGCAGAGGCTTTGTTACCTCAAGTATCTGTTGTGCTTCTCAAGATTCAGGAGCGACGCAAGGATATGCTGCAAAGCGAAGAGGAACTTGGCGTTCTCAATGCACAGGCGATGGGTAACGGGCACCATTTGCATGAACGCATTGCCAGGTTGCAAAAAGATTTGGCACGGCATATCCAGGGGCTACAAGAACTGGTCAATGAGTTGAGTGATTTCGGCTGCGAGTTGAAGGATCCTGATATCGGCCTGATTGATTTTTTGAGTCTGCGCAATGGGCGGGAAATTTACCTTTGTTGGTATCTGGGCGAAGAGCGTATCAATTTCTGGCATTACCTTGATGCTGGTTTTAAGGGTCGACAGCCTCTTTAAGCACTGAAGATATGATGACAGTTCAGCAAGCGTTGCAGCAGGGAATAGCTCTCTTACATGGCGACCGGTTAGATGTACAGGTTTTGTTGGGTTTTGTGCTGGGTGTCGAGAGGACAGCACTGTACGCGTATCCTGAAACGGGACTTACTCCTGAGCAAGAGAGGCAATATTTTACTCTGATAGAGCAACGTGGACGGGGTGAACCTGTAGCTTACCTTGTGGGACATAAGGAGTTTTATGGGCTGGATTTTCTTGTGGATAAGCGTGTGCTGATACCTCGCCCCGAGACGGAATTGCTGGTGGAAAAAGCGCTGAGCGTGTGTCGAGAGAAGCTAGATGCCGGACAAACACCAATTGTGGCGGATATTGGTACGGGTTCGGGTGCGATTCCGATTACGCTGGCGGTGCAGGAGCCTCAACTCCCCTATTTGTATGCTACTGATATTTCGACGGATGCGCTGGAGGTGGCAGGTCTCAACTGTCAACGGTTCCATGTTGAGGGAAGAATACGCTTGCTGCATGGCGATCTGTTGGCTCCATTAGCTGAACCGGTTGATGTATTCACTGCTAATCTGCCATACGTGGGGACTAATGAGATGGATATATTGGATGTGGATGTGCTCAATTATGAACCACATCTCGCTCTTTTTGCTGGTCCCGATGGATTAGATGTAATACAACGTTTGTTTCTACAGGCGCGTCAATCTTGGGTGGTAAAGGAGGGAGCGGTGTTTTTATTGGAAATTGGTTACCGACAGCGAGAATTGGTAACTGAGATGGTACGTGAGTTGTGGCCAGGAGCGGTTATGATGTTTCAGAAGGATTTTGTGGGTTGGGATCGTTTGTTACAGGTGCGGGTGTGATTCGTTTCTCAGGTAGATTATATCTTCCGTAAAGAGGTTAGCCATTTGCGTTTTTTTTCATAGAAATTGTATAATCAAAAATCAATATGCTGAGTTTATTCTACTTAACGCTAAGGAATTTTGATAACTTCTGTAGCAGGGAGCGTTATTATGATCCAGGCAAGCATTATCCATCTTCAGCTTTTGTTACTTCTTCCCGTTACTCTTCCCGATGCGGTAATATTGTTGATTGGTGGAGTGTGTGCATTTGGGGCAGCTTACGGGTTGTCATGGGGAGTCGGTGCATTGTGTCGTCGGGTCGGATGGCTTGATTATCCGGCGGAGCGGAGGGTGCATCAGAAAGCGGTGCCACGCCTGGGTGGTGTGGCTATCTATCTGGCGTTCGCGATTGTTTCGTACCTCTTTTATGCGCCTGGGCCTAAGTCGAATGCGAATGAAATTGCTATTTACTGGCTATTGATTGCGGCTGGGGCTTTGATGGTAGTTGTGCACGCGTATGATGATGTTTTTGGGCTTGGGCCGTGGCCAAAGTTACTTGCGCAAACGATTGCGGTGATTATTATTCTTGGGCCGTGGGGCGGGATATTTCATGGTATTCTTCTCTTCACGTTTAATAATCCCTTTGGAAGGCAGTTTGCACATCCGGGGTTGCCCTGGTATCTTCAGCCGACACTGTTTTTGTTCATTCATAGCAGCGCGATTACCTTGGCGGCTATTCCGGCTGTGTTGCTGACGTGGTTTTGGACGGTTGGGATGATGAATACGGTGAACTGGATTGACGGGATGGATGGATTGGCGACAGGGGTTGTGGGCATTACGTCGCTGTTCATTACCCTGATTAGTTTTATGCTGAACCAGCAGAGTATCGCGGTGCTAGCGGCGATTTTCACGGGTGCTGTTTTCGGCTTCCTGCCATTTAACTGGAATCCGGCAAAGATGTTTATGGGTGATAGCGGCTCAATGTTCCTGGGGTTAGGATTGGCAGTTTTGTCGATTATGGGAGGGGCAAAGCTCGCGCTTGCTTTGATGGTGCTCGGTGTGCCAATCATCGATGTGGCGATTGTGATTATCAACCGTGTACGGCGTGGACAATCTCCTCTGCATTATGATAAGACGCATCTACACCATCGATTGATGGCGACGGGCCTGAGTGTGAGGCAAATCTGCTATGTGCTCTATGGGCTGTCGCTGTTATTTGGACTGCTGGCTCTGAGTATTTCGGGGATACATTCGGCACATTTTTACAAGTTTGTGGGTGTGGCTCTGGTGGGAATAACAATGGCAGGGCTGATTTTCTGGATCGATCATCGCCAGCGCCGACAAGGGTCGCGTATAAAGCTGGGCGGGCCTGACCCTGAAAATGGGGATAGTCATGAGAACGGTAAAGATACCGATGAGAATGGACATGATAGGGCGTCGGTTAATGGGTATATTGCGGGAGCGGAGGCGTCTAGTGAGCGGAAGGATGCGCATTATAGTTTGAGGGGGTCGGAACAGGAGAGGTAGCAGGTTCTTAGGTTGATGCTTTTCTCAAAATGCGGGTTGTTAGCCAACCACGATTTGTTGGTTTTCCTGCGCTTGTGGATGGGTGTTTGCAGTGGCGGCTTCCTCTGTAAACATACGTTTGAGGAAGTAGCCGGTGAAGGACTGTTCGTTTTCGGCTACGTCTTCGGGAGTGCCCTGGGCGATAACATAGCCACCGGCTTCGCCGCCTTCGGGGCCTAGATCGATGATCCAGTCGGCGCTTTTGATTACCTCGAGGTTGTGCTCGATGACGACGATGGAGTTACCGGCATCGACGAGGCGCTGTAAGACATGGAGCAGACGATCAACGTCGGCAAAGTGCAGGCCAGTTGTTGGTTCATCAAGAATATACATGGTGCGGCCAGTGGCTCTACGAGCGAGTTCTGTGGCGAGTTTGACACGTTGGGCTTCGCCACCGGAAAGGGTGGTGGCGGGTTGACCCAGGCGCATATAGCCTAGACCTACATCGTTCAAGGTCTTCATTTTATTGTAGATGGAGGGCACGTTTGCAAAGAAGCTGGTTGCTTCCTCTACCGTCATATCGAGTACGTCGGCGATGTTTTTGCCTTTGTAGTGAATCTCCAAAGCTTCGCGGTTGTAACGTTTACCTTTACATATCTCGCATGGCACGTAGACATCGGGCAAGAAGTTCATTTCGATTTTGACGATGCCTTCACCTTTACAGGCTTCGCAGCGACCGCCCTTGACATTGAATGAGAAACGACCTGGGAGGTAGCCACGTATACGCGATTCTGGCACCTGTGAAAACAGTTCACGTATGCCGGTGAAGGCGTTGGTATAGGTGGCAGGATTGGAACGAGGTGTTCGTCCAATTGGAGACTGGTCGATATCGATTACTTTGTCCAGGTATTCCAGTCCCTCGATAGTATCATGCGCACCGGGCCTCTCGTGGGCACGGAAGAAGGAATGGGCAAGCTTGCGGTAGAGGATGTCGGTGATGAGCGTACTCTTGCCAGAGCCGGAAACGCCTGTGACAACTACGAACTTGCCGAGGGGAACTTCGACTGTGATGTTTTTCAGGTTATTTTCGCGTGCACCTTTGATAACGAGTGAATGCCCGTTGCCAGGTCTGCGCTGTTCAGGTAAGGGTATACGCTTTCGTCCTGAGAGGTAATCTCCGGTGATCGAATTGGTGTTGGCGACAATATCAGCGTATGTGCCTTCCGCAATGACTTTTCCACCATGTTCACCGGCACCGGGGCCAATGTCAATAATATGATCGGCTGCGCGCATAGTATCTTCATCGTGCTCGACTACGAGCAAGGTGTTACCAAGATCGCGCAAGCGTACTAACGTTTTGATCAGGCGTGCGTTATCGCGCTGGTGGAGACCGATGCTTGGTTCGTCGAGAATGTAGAGGACGCCCATCAGGCCGGAGCCGATTTGGGTTGCGAGACGAATACGCTGTGCTTCACCGCCGGAAAGACTGGCGGCTGCCCGGTCGAGGCTGAGGTAGTCCAAGCCAACATCTACGAGGAATTGCAGGCGGGCGCGAATCTCTTTGAGTACCTGCCGTGCGATGATGCGTTCACGCTCGGTCAAGGTTACTTCAATGAGCGGGCCATTTGTGTAGATTGGTTCCAATGGGTCTCCAACGCCGGGACCTCCATTGGGTCCATCGGTACGCACTGGTTTCGGTACAATCAAACGAGGATCTAAATTTTCTAATTCATTGAAGTAGCGTTGGGCCTGGACTATCGAGAGGCGGGTGACCTGGACGATGTTGTGTCCACCGATGGTGACGCCAAGGGCCTCAGGCTTGAGACGAGCGCCATGACAATCGGGGCAGACACGGGCGGACATGTAGCCTTCGATCTCTTCGCGGATGCTCTCGCTGTCGGTTTGCTTGTAACGGCGATCAAGGTTGGGTATGACGCCTTCAAAGTTGATGGTGTATTTGCGGGTATGGCCGTGTTGAGGCGTGTAGCTGATCGTTAGGGATTCAGGCGCGCCATAGAGGACTTTTTGTTGCTGATCCTGGGTCAGGTTGCGCCAAGGGGTGTCGAGGCTGAAGTTGTATTTTTTCGCAAGGGCTTCCAAGATAGATGCGTGCCACTGACTGCCGTTGACTACTTTGCTCCATGGAGCGATGGCTCCTTCGCGTAGGCTCAGTTCGGGATGAGTTACTACAAGTTCCGCGTCGATTTCTTGTTGGGTTCCAAGGCCGGTACAGGTGGGACAGGCACCGTGCGGGCTATTGAAGCTGAAGGTGCGCGGCGCGATTTCTGGGAGACTGATGCCACAGTAGACACAGGCGAAGTTCTCGGAGTAAAGAATTTCTTCGCCGCCAATGATGGAGACGAGTACGACTCCGTTACCGAGTTTGAGTGTTGTTTCCAGGGAATCACTGAGACGCTGGCGGAACGCGGGATCGATGGGTTCTTGTTGGGATTGGATAGGTTCGGTGCCATTGTGGTCCATTGGGAAATCGGGCTCGTGGTTGGCCCCATCCCCATCCAGGGGCGCGATAAATCTGGCCCCTACGGATCCATCCGAGGGATCCTGTTGGGCGTTGACGTCGTATAAGGCGGGGCGCTCGGCTACTTGTTTGAGTTGGGGGCGTAGGGGCACAATTATAGGTGATTGCTCGTCGGAATGGGTTTGTGTTTTCTGGCTTTTGCGGATGACGAGCCGGTCGACGACGACTTCGATGGTGTGTTTTTTCTGTTTGTCGAGGTCGATTTCGTCGCTGAGGTCGTGAATTGTGCCGTCTACGCGGACACGGACGTAGCCAGAGCGGCGCATTTCTTCGAAGATATTCTTGTATTCGCCTTTACGTCCCTGGACGAGGGGAGCGAGCAGCATGATGCGTGAGCCATCGGGCAGGTTGAGGACGGAGTCTACGATCTGCTGGATGGTCTGCTGGCTGACCTCGCGGCCACAATTTGGGCAGTGAGGATGGCCGATACGGGCGTACATGAGGCGCAGATAGTCGTAAACCTCGGTGACGGTACCTACGGTGGAACGTGGGTTGTGTGTGGCACCTTTCTGGTCGATGGAGATGGCTGGAGAGAGGCCGTCAATGTGTTCGACATCGGGCTTTTCCATCTTGTCCAGAAATTGGCGTGCATAGGCCGATAAGGACTCGACATAGCGACGCTGGCCTTCGGCAAAGATGGTGTCGAAGGCGAGGCTGCTTTTGCCTGAGCCGGAGAGGCCGGTGATGACAACGAGACGGTCACGCGGGATGGTTACGTCGATATTTTTCAGGTTGTGTTCGCGGGCACCGCGCACTACGATTTTATCTTGGGGCATAGATCCAGCAACTTTTTGATACAAACGTTCGATATTCACTACTATACTATACTACCACAGTCAAGAGGTTAGGGTACTGCGAGACGGGTAATAGGCATGTTTCTCTATACTATAGAACGCTTTTGGGGGAGGCTTTATTTCCCAAGAAGGGCGATAAATCGGCGTGGCCATGTAACTTAACAGCTACCAAGAACGTAAAGAATAGAGCGCATTGAGACGATGGTTATTATTGTAGAAGGGGATAGCCTTTATTTCCTATGTAAATATTTATGAATGGGCAGGGAGAGCCAGATTAGAATAAACTGAGGGGCGTTATATTAAAGGAAGGTCTTGCCTTCTTGTCTAGATATCTGGTACATTTCCTGTATTGATACCCGTTCGCGGGTATTCTTTTGTCGGACCAGTGTATGGGGGAAGTTCATGAACGCCAGTGCGGAGCTTGATTTTGAGAAGCGGTATCGATTAGTACGTGAGGTGATTGAGACGATTGTGCTCACCGTACTGATGTTTTTGATTATCCGTTTTGCTGTGCAGAATTTTAATATAGATGGCATGAGTATGGAACCTAACCTGCATAATAAGGAACTGATTCTGGTGGATAAGTGGACGTATCTTTTTCATCCACCTGAGCGCGGGGATGTGATTGTGTTTGTAGCTCCTCCGGACCCCACACAGGATTATATTAAACGCGTAATTGGTTTACCAGGGGATGTTATCACTATCCAAAATACGACGGTAATTGTAGATGGCACTACGTTGAAAGAGACGTATATTGATCCAGCTCGCCAAGGCAATCCCTATGCATATAAGGTTATCAGCAATATGGTTGTTCCCGCTAATGATTACTTTGTGTTAGGTGATAATCGCGCAGGAAGTTCTGATTCACGAGACTGGGGTTTTGTGCCGCGTAAGAATATCATCGGACGTGCAGCTTTCGTGTACTGGCCACTGGGGCAAAATAATGATGGTTTCTTGCCCAATGAGTCGGCTATCTTTGCGAATGTACACCAGACGGGAGTTAAAGCTGCTTCTCCAAGCGTGGGAAATGGAGTCGATGTGGATGGGGTATTGTTGTTGGTAATACCAGGAATGGCGATGGTTTTTGCGCGGCGACGCAGACAGAAATAGGACCCGAGGGATGTTGGCAATCAAAGTGGTCGGCGAGAAGGCAATGGGATCTCGCATAGGTAGACATAAAGGGTTCTGGTGCTAGCCCAATATAATATCCAGTTCATGATTTAGCAGAGATACATCTCTAATAGGGCGATGTAAGCGGGCCTGTACATCCTTGAGGTGAGTATTCAAGATGGCTGTCATTTCGTCGGAGGACATGATGATCCCGCGATGCCTCCTACGCTTACATTGGTTGCGGTGAGAGTGCCATTGATTAATGCAGGTTGCCCTGTGATGTCGCTTGCGAATCCATAGACGGTAAAGTCGAAGCGCACTCCGTTGGTGTGATCTGTATGTGCATGTTCTGTACAGGGCTGGATGGGTCACGGAGGGATGGAAGATAGGAATTGTTTATCTGATCTTCCGTTACTTTCAGTGGTGGTAGTGGAACACCGGCAGGCACTTGTGATAGCTGGGGAAAATTGATTTGATTCACGGCGCTGGTTAAGGTTGAGTCAAGCTGACTCTGGGCTACTGAATGCAGGTAGGGACGTAGTGCTAAGAACCACACTCCGGCCAGGACGATTATGAGTACGGCGAGTGTGATGAGTGTGATTATCAATCCTCTGCCTCGACGACGAACAGGAGATGCTGATTTATTTTGTCCTGATGCGAAAGTTTGAGGTCTCTGATTGAAAAGTTTGCTGCCTGCATAGTGCCAGGTTCGGATGGATACTGTTGGTTGAAAGTATGGTTGGTGCGCTTGAGGTGACTGAGGCTGCGGCAGTATCCATTGTTGCTGTAAGGGTTGAGGCGCTTGCTGAGATTGTGCCAATGTTTGTTGTAGAGGAGGTAATTGTGGCTCGGGAGCAGGTATGGCGAACGATGTAGGGGCATTATATGCAGTGAGAGGGAGATTTGGTTGTGAAGATGCACTGGTAGGAGTAGTGCTTTTGGTAGGCTCACTGATAGAAATCTGGGCACCGCAATTCCGGCAGAAACGGGCGTCTGGGGCCAAAGGGGCGTTACAGTTTGTACAGTTCATGGGTACTTCCTTTTTGCCGTTGGGTATATATATTCAGCTCAGCATTGCTTATAGTATACGTTGATCCTATAGAGATGTATATGCGTTAGTTCACAAACGTAGGGTTTTCTCAAAAGTTTCAAGTTTACGTTTCGCGGGTGAGGATTTCGTCCATTGAGGTGATGATGCGCTTGCGCATTTCGGGGTCGTCGTTGATTACCTGGGCTACCTGGTCGATCATGGCACGCTCTTGTTCGGGTGGAAGTGTGTAACCGTATTTTTGATGGACAGCTACGGCGGCTGCATTGCGAATCTTTTCATTATCAGTTAGCTTGTGGACTAATGTGCGGTCGGTACTATGCTCGGTTGTGGTGCCGGAAGGACTGGCACCTTTTAGCGGGGTCAGACCGTCCGCGAAAAATGAGATGTCTGTGTCTATTAGATGGGCGGAGTTTGGTGTTGCACGGTCGATATGTACCAGTACAGATTGAGTGGTTTCGTCGAGCTTTATGATGGTTCCTTCCAGGTAGATTACTTCAGGCGCGCCCCAGTAGACGCGCTCGCCAAGATGGAGGATCATAGCTTCTTGCTCCCATTCTTTACTACATTGGTTGTTACACTATAGTATACGAGGGAGGAGAGGCGAAGTTCCAAAGCAGAACTCACCTATCGCTTACCTAACAAGCTCACTTACGCATCGCATTTCAATCTGCCTGCGAATGTGGTATGCTTATAGAGGCAGCATTGAGGCTTAGTATGCCTGATTACTTACCCAAAGATTTTATGGAATTGGCACCTCTTGGAGGTGCCACTATTATGTTTTGTTGATGTTCATATGCACGAGAAAAGTATACATACGCTGGAGTATCCAAAGATTTTGGAGAGGGTAGCAAAAGAGGCTGCCTTTTCCGCCAGTAAAGAACTGGTGATGGAGCTTGAGCCGACACCAAATCTGGATGAGGCGCGTCGTCGCCTTGCTTATACAACAGAGGCCTATCAACTGATTGAGCTGCGCACTGATGCGGGTGTGCAGGGCGCTCGTGATATTCGCGCTCCGCTTGCACGAGCTGCTCTCGAGGGGGTGCTGAATCCGAGTGAACTACTTGAGGTGATGGCAACAACGCAGAGTGCGATCTATGTGGCACATATGCTGGAGAAGCTTGATGCGGAAGGATTCCCTTTGCTGCATCAATTGGGTGCTGATATTCCACAACGACCGCATATTGCACGACGCATTGAAGAGACGATCAGCCAAGAGGGGGAAGTGCTTGATACGGCAAGTCCAACACTGCGGAAATTGCGCTTTGATATTCGAGGGGCCAATCAGCGCTTGCAGGATCGCTTACGTACGCTGGTGGGTGAATTTGGGAACGCGCTACAGGAGCCGATTGTTACTATACGCAGCGATCGCTATGTGGTGCCGGTCAAGGCGGAGAATCGCAGCCAGGTACGCGGCATTGTACATGACCAATCATCCAGTGGGGCGACGGTCTTTATCGAGCCGATGGTAGTTGTGGAATTGAACAATAAGCTGCGCCAGTTGCAGATTGAGGAACGCCAGGAGATCGAGCGTATTCTGCGTGTGCTTTCGGGTGAGATCGGTCACGAGGCAGATGCGTTGCGGCTGGATGTCGAGTTGCTGGCTGAGTTTGATTTTCACCTGGCGAAGGCACGTTATGGGCGCTTGACACGCTCTACAGAGCCACATTGAACAATCAGGGACGTATCGATCTGCGCAATGCGAGGCACCCACTGCTCACAGGCAAGGTAGTGCCGATCAACTTTCATCTTGGGCGCGAGTTTTTTATGGTTGTGATTACAGGCCCTAATACGGGTGGTAAAACTGTAGCGCTGAAGACAGTAGGACTGCTGACGTTGATGGCACAGGCGGGACTGCATATTCCTGTTGAAGAGCACTCGGAGGTTGCGGTTTTCGAGGATATCTTTGCCGATATTGGGGATGAGCAGAGCATTGAGCAGAGCTTAAGTACCTTCTCTTCGCATTTGAGTCGGATCATCGAGATTCTACGACGGGTTGAGGAAGAGGGGCAGCGAGAGGCACCGGATATACGCGGCAAGTTGTCAGAATTGCTGGTGGACAAACCAGAACAGCGGCATTTACGGGCGCTAGTGCTGCTTGATGAATTGGGAGCGGGAACCGATCCAAGTGAAGGTTCGGCACTGGCACGGGCGATTCTGACGTTTCTGTTGGAACGCCATGTGACAACGGTTGCTACGACACACTATTCGGAACTAAAGGCCTTTGCACACGAGCAGCCAGGAGTAGTGAATGCTTCCGTCGAGTTTAATGTGGAGACGTTGTCACCTACGTACCGGCTAAACATTGGTTTGCCAGGACGCAGCAATGCTTTAGCGATTGCTAACCGATTGGGACTTGATGAGGGTATTATCGAGCGAAGTCGGGAGTTTCTTGGCAATGCAGGCGTACGCATGGAGAATTTGCTGGAGGGTTTGCAGTCAGAGCGGAAGGCAGCGGAGGATGAGCGTTTCCATTTGAGTATGGAGCGTGCTGAGGCGGAGTATCAAAGCAAGCAGCTTGAGCAGGAGCGACAAAAGCTTGAAGAGCAGCGCGTGCAAGTTCTCAACGAGGCACGGGCGCAGGCTCGCCGCGAACTGGAAGAAGTGCAAAGAGCGCTGGCAAAGGTAAGAATTGATGCTAATCGCGCGAATATGACTCGCGAGCGGTTGGGTGAAGCACGCGAGCGGGTACGAGGCCTTGAAGAGAAGGTTGCGCCAATTGCTGAGCCACATCGTTCACGCAAAAAAGCGGAGCCGCAGTTGGAGAGACTGGAAGGGCCGTTACAGATTGGGGATACAGTACGGGTGCTGAGTTTCGGTCAGAATGCGGAGCTGGTTGGCCTTTCTGCTGATCGAAGCGAGGCGGAGGTTCAGATGGGGTCTTTGAGGTTTCGTGTGCATGTGGATAATATCGAGCGGTTGAACAAACGGCAGACCGAGACGGAGAAGCGTTCGACGACGGAAGCGGGAGTTGTGGTACCACGCCTGGAAGATCGTCCTGATGTTGCGATACAGCTTGACATGCGCGGTTGGCGTGTGGAGGAGGCGCTTGAGGAGTTGGAAAACTATCTGAATGATGCCGCTATGTCGGGTATGCGCTCTGTACGTATCGTGCATGGAAAAGGCACGGGTGCGCTGCGTTCTGCTGTGCGCGAACACCTGGCTCATCATGCTTTGGTGAAGTCGTATACGTCGGCTCCTCCGCAGGAGGGTGGGGATGGGGTGACGCTGGTGAATCTGAATGTGTGATTATAAGTACCATGCTTCCTCTAGCTTGTAACCAATTGTGCTGGGCTTCCCGTTGTATAAAAAGAGCCAAGTAGAGCGGCTTGTACTTGTCCAATGATAATTTAAGATGGAGGAACAATTTTATGGCTTCATGGAGAGCAGATGTACAAGGATTAGCAAGGGGCACTCGTGGGACATTGGGTGGTTTTAAAGCTTTCATTCTGCGTGGTAATGTAGTTGACTTAGCAGTCGGTATCATGATAGGTGCGGCGTTCAGTGGCGTTGTCAATGCACTTGTTACAGACGTTATTACACCTCTTATTCCTGCTGGCAAGGGCAGTTTGGCAGGACTCCAAATTCCCACTTATACTCATAGGCCGATTCTGCTTGGTACATTTATCGAGGCAGTGATTAGTTTCTTGATCCTGGCCTTTGTCATTTACTTCTTTATTGTGAAACCAGTGAATGCATTGATGGCTCACTACAAGCCAAAGGAAGTGGAGGCTCCTCCTGCTACTCGTGACTGCCCTTACTGCTTGAGTAGTGTGCCGCTGCATGCTACGCGTTGTGCTTACTGCACATCACCGCTACCGCCTCCTGGTCAGGTAGCACAGCCAATACCACCTGCACAACAATAGGTAAATAGGTAATAGAATGCTTGCAGGGAAGCGCGGGCTGCGGTATACTTCAGTGGCGCAATAACCCTGACCTATTACCGCCGTGACCAACCTTGATCAACGTACGACAGGGGCATGTCAAGCAGGAAAAGCACCTTGGCTGCCCCATAATATTGCCTGTTTTTATGCAGAGGGGAGAACTATCAATGGCGTCAACACCTGAGTCTATTCACCTGGAAGACTGGATACGCGATATTCCTGATTTTCCACAAAGAGGGATCCTTTTTAAGGACATTACGCCGTTGTTGCAGGATGCTACAGCCTTTCGCGCCGCATTGGAACGACTTGCCGCTCATTATCAAGGAGCTGGGATTCAAACCGTTGTTGGCGTTGAGTCACGTGGCTTCATTTTTGGAGCTCCTTTAGCCTACCTGTTGAACTGTGGGTTTGTGCCAGTGCGGAAATTTGGCAAATTGCCATATCAGACAGTAAGCGTAGAATATGCTCTGGAGTACGGTACGAATGTTGTAGAAGTGCATACTGATGCCATTCGTCCAGGCCAGCGTACGCTGATTGTCGATGATTTGCTGGCGACCGGAGGAACTGTTTCGGCGACGATGGAGCTTGTGGAGAAGCTGGGAGGCCATATCGCCGGCATCGCCTTCTTAGTCGAACTGACCTTTCTTAGAGGACGCGATCAATTAAAAGGACATGATGTCTTCGCGTTGATTAAATATTAGGATGGTTCTTCCCAACCTAACCACACCGTTTTTTCCTCGATAGGGATTGGGGATCGTTCGAGTCGAGGAATGGCAGGGAAGCCTAGATAGACAAACGCTACCAGATGCTCACCTGGAGCAAGGCCGAGCCATTCCTTGACACGAGGGTCAAAGGCAGCATCGCCGGTACGCCACATGGCGGCCAATCCTAATTCTTCAGCAGTGAGCAACATATTCTGGACTGCGGCGGCAGTGGCTTCTATATTTTCAATTTCCAGTACGTTGGGTAAGTTCGGTAATTCTGCTGCTACTGCTATTACTACGGGTGAGCGCAGCAGTTTGCCACGCTCTTTATTGAGCAGCGCCTGAGCTTTGTCACTGGTTGTATCCCCTAACCGCTGTGCCAGGGACTCAGCCATGATCTTACCGAGTTCTTCACGAGCATGACCTGCCAGGACGATAAATTTCCAGGGCTGCACTTTATGATGGTTGGGGGCGTGAGTTGCAGCTTCCAGAACGCGTTCGATCTGTTCACGAGTCGGGCGTTCAGAGGTCATTTTGCCGATGCTACGACGCCTTTTTATTATGTCAAATACGGTCATGTTTTGGTCTTCTTTTCTATAGTTCTTGATGAATTTGATGCGCTTTGAATTTGGAGGAATGAGCGAGGGCCTCTACGCATTCACGGAGTCGCTTGCAACTGCGGCGGAGTCGCTCTTCGGTTTCAAAGACTGGGGTTCCACTATGCTGTTGTATTGCGTGTCCGAGCGCATGCCCTAAGGTGCGAATGTCACGACACAGAGGTGCGTCTTTGTCGGTGCGATGTTTTTGTTCAGGTATGAGAAGAGACATTCCTACCTTTTAGCTACTCTTTGGTTTCAATAGTTTCTTATTCCACAGGAGTCTGACTCTATTAGATGGCAGGGACAGTTTATACATGCCATTATCTCATATCACGCTGCAAATGCATGCATCAAGAGCCTACGAGCTACTATCTGATCAGGTGCAATAGAGAGTTGTACAACCAATTGCTTTAAATCATCAAGTTTCTTAATTTCTACTACCCGCCGTTGCACTAATTTAAGCAGAGCAGGAAAGCGACGTTTTACGATTTCCACTATTACATCTTGAAATGCCTGTATTCCCTCTCCTGGTGAGATGTCTTGTAGGGGGGCTTTTCTTATAGCTTCAAAATTACTCTCTACTTGAAGCACATCACTCCCAGGTATTGGTACTGAATGATCCTTTGTAACATGCCAAGCGTTGTAAAGAGCTTGTGTCCGAGGTGCTTGTGGGTTATGTATTATGTAGTCACGAACAGATTCCATTGGCTCGAGCGTTATATCAAGCGGATCCATACCACAGGCTAGAGTAAAATCAACATAGCGACGGAGAGACATAGAACCTTCAGTATCAGCCTCAAGTCGTGCTATAGCTGCTTGCTTTGTATGAAGTCGCTCTGCAATTTGTGCCTGCGTGAAGCCTGCCTTTCGACGAGCATTGTATAGAGCCCGAACTGCCGAGGACAGGAATCTGGCTTTGAGATATTCCCGAGTAAATTCCTCGCCGTCCTTCTCATCCGTCATCATTTGAACGATGAACTCAGATGTAGTCTTCATGCTCAGAGTATTTTCAGATATTCCCATCATGACCTCCCTCTGATTGCGTTCCAACAGTCATCCGCTCGTGCTATCGCGAGTTTGACTTCTTGGGGCTCACTCATTCTCTCTTTCTTAAATACGTGGATCCAACATGCACTAGCTTGACCATTGTAGAACATCACTACGGCACGGTAACTGAGATGTTTCCGATTGGGTCCCACACGTATCTGGAATAATCCATATGGCCGATGTAGACCTTTATACGGTTTGAAGTTGTAGCGAGCGAACAATTGCTCATACTCCATACCACTTTGCCAATCAAGTTCGAAGTCTTGGATATTACTCAATACTTCTGCGGCAGAACTTGGCCCAAAGTCTCTAACGGTTTTTTCAAACTTAGGCCCAAAAAAGAATTCAGTATCACGTTCCGAACTCACAAAGAGGCCACCCTTCCGCGTGCTATAAGCTCTTTTGAGATGTATAAGACCATTAACACGCAAAATTTTAATGTGATATACGAGGAGACCTCCACGACTAAAAATATAACATATCCGTTATATTTTGTCTACCCTTCCAACATAACAGGTATCATGGTATTACAATACATGGCATCTTGAAAAAAGCGGAAATTCGTTAGTGCGATAAATGAAATGCATACAGGTTTCCATCATCTGAGCCAATATAGACTACCCCATTGATCACTGTGGGCGAGGAGTGAATAAGACCTTTGGTAGTATAGCTCCATAGCATGCTTCCTGTTTTAGCATTCAATGCGTAGAGTTTGGAGTCGTAGGAGCCGAAGTAGACAATACCATTGGCTACGATAGGGGAGGATTCGATGGAGTCTCCAGTTGTATAGGTCCACAGGGTTGTGCCTGTTCTGGCGTCGAAGGCGTAGAGTTTGGAGTCATTTGAGCCGACATAGACGATACCATTGGCTACGGCTGGAGAGGAGTAGATGCGGTCTTTGGTGGAAGCGTTCCATAAGGACGCTCCTGTTTTGGCATCGAAGGCGTGCAATTTGTGGTCATCGGAGCCAACGTAGACGACACCGTTGGCTACGGTTGGCGAGGAGATGCGATCATTTGCCAGAACGGTCCACAGAATACTTCCAGTTTTAGCATTGAGTGCATAGAGTTTTTGATCAAATGAGGAGATGTAGACGACGCCGTTCGCTACGACTGGCGAAGAGAAGATGAAGTTTCCGGTGGGAAGTGTCCAGGTGATTACTCCTGCCCGGGCATTGAGTGCGTAGAGTTTGTGGTCGAATGATCCAAAGTACACGATTCCATTTGCGACTGTTGGAGAGGAGTAGATGGGGCCAGTGGTGCTGTACACCCAGAGGATTTTCCCTGTTCTGGCATCGAATGCTTGTAGGTTATTGTTAAGCGAACCAATGTAGACAATGCCATTGGCTATAGCTGGCGATGATTGGATGAGGTTTGTAGTGGGAACTGACCATAGAATTGCGCCGGTTCTGGCGTTCAGTGCATAGAGTTTGGCATCATTCGAGCCGGCATAGACTATTCCATTGCTTACTGCTGGCGAGGAGTAGATGGAATCTCCTGCGTGGAAGGTCCAGTAGGGTACCAGTTGCGAGACATTTGTGGGGTTGAGGATGCGTTCAGAAGGATTGAAGTGGGTATGCTGCACATCATAGCCGAACATGGCGGTGTTGGAGTTGACGGGAGGTGGAAGAGATGAAGCGAAATTTGCATTAAGAAAAGGAAGGTGGAGTTTTCCTGAGAGGGCTGCCAGGGTAAGACTACCACCTGCAATGACTATTGTGGCTGCTCCCGCGAGACCTAAGACGACAGTACGGCGCGAAAGGTGATTAGTGGGTTTAAGTACTTCGGGCAAGGTTTGTTGAAGGGGATCATAGGTAATAGGTGGTTGCGACGAAGTATCTGAGATTGTTGTAATGGGATCTTGGGTAGAAGGCGTTGATGTGCTGATCTGTGGAGATGGTGGCTGTTGTGTGGACACGATAGTGTCTTTTTGTGGTTCGCCGCAATTTTGACAGAAGAGGGCATTTTCAAGGAGTTGGGTTCCGCAGTAGGGACAAAATGCTGCTGATTTCATATTTTTGCTCATCTTTTTTAAAACCACCAGAAGGTTTATGGACTCTACCCATCTATCCGTACATTGGTTATAATACACCAAGAAAATTTTACTATGCGAATTCAGGAGTTTTTCGATGCAACAACAAGAACATGCTAACTATGATTTGTTAGCGGTTTTTAATGATGAGAGTAAGGCAGATGCTGCGGAGACTGGGCTGCATAAGGCAGGGTTTAGTGATGATGAGGTCTTTCGCCTTGAAAAGGGTTCGGTGGGTGGTGGTCAGTTCCGTGAGCATGGGCCTAACGTGAATCGTAGTGCTGTTTTCTTGCAAACGACACGATCGGGACCTAATCCCAGAGCGATTATTCTGTTCGCTGTTCTTCTTGGTGTGATACTTGGAGTTGTGCTGTTTCTGGCGCACTTTGCGTTCGCGGCGTTACCGGAACCACAAACAGCTTTGGAAGGTGCGGGGGTAGGTATTGTGCTGGGAGCAATTCTGGGATCTATGCGATCTCGGCGTGTGCGCGGGGCAATTGGACAAGATATGTCGAAGGTGCATACGCCTGCTAGAAGGTCTATTGAGGAGGGGCGAACTGTAGTGGCGCTTCGCTTTTTGGATGCCGAGGATATTGCTAGGAAATCTCGTGCGCGTGCTATTTTGTTGAGGAATGAGGGTAAGATAGATAGGAGTGTAGGGGGATAAACCAAAACATCAAGCAGGCCGAATGTGAGCTACATTCGGCCTGCTTGATGTTTTGGTTAGCCTTTAAATTCCACTAATCGCACTCGATCTGGATCAACTTGCGCCAATGTTGTCAGCTCTTCAGGAGTTGGAGCTGGGGTTATGGGTATACCTTCAGTTTCGATGGGGAAGCCCGTTTGCTGTTTCACTTCTTCGGGGGAACTGTAGGGGTGAATGCTTTCGAGTTGCAGGCGACTGTTGCGTTTCACAAAGATGCAGAGGGGAGTGACCACGCGGTCGACGTTGCCGCTGGCGGTTACGAATGAAAGTTTTTCGACGAAGGTGCGCGGGTCGTGTTTTGTGCGCCAGAGGATGGTGCGTTTAGCGGTGGGAAGTATGGCGGCACTACCCGCACCACCAGGGAGGCGTACTTTGGGGTGGTCATAGGGGCCAATGACGCTCATGTTGATGCGGCCCTGAGCATCGATTTGCACGCCACCAAGGAAGGCGGTATCCAGATCGCCGCGGGCTGACATGTCAAAAATGTCGATGAGCTTGAAAATTACGTGGGAACCATGCATCAGTCGGGGGTCAACTGTTGTTTGTGGCAGGGATTCGGGATGAGGGTTGATGCCACCGGTGATGTTGATGTAGACCAGGTTGGGTGCGTGGAGGCGTTGGGCCAGTAAGATAGCAACCATGGGCAGTGGAGAGGCCACGCCGTGAAAAACGCGTTCACCATCACGGAGCAATCGGGCCATTGCAATGACCATCATAGTATCTGGCGTTAGTATGTCGTTTCCAGTTGAAGCGGGAGAGGTCTGGGTCATCGGCTCACTACCTTTCCCAAGACGTATTCATCTAACCATGCTTGAAAACGTTCGGGGCTGCTGCATGCTTCGATATAGCGTGCCAGATAGTCGTGATCGTAGTCGTAGAGATCACCGCAGCTACAGGGGTGAGCGCCATTCGGGACGACAACGACATGGCTGACTAGAAAGCCTGGAATGGTGGTTAGTTCGGGCACGCGCTCGGTTTCTTCGAGGCTGATGAGCCGCTCACAGGTGAGGATGACGCGGCGAGCTGAGCGTGCCATTAATTCGTCTTCGTAAACGGAGCCGTAGATACGTCCGTTGCCCAGTTCGTCGGCCTCCTGAACATGCAAGATAGCGATATCGGGACGAAGAGCCTGCACTGCTGCAAACTCTTGCCCACTGTAAGGGTCTATTACGGTTTTAAAGCCACGGGCTTGCATGAGATCGGAGTTTAACATGCCTGCAACAGGTAGAAAAGATACACCCTGGGCGGCTGCACGGAGGGCTGTGATGACGGTATAGCAGGCATGCTCTTTTACCTGGATGCGTCCCTGCTCCGCGGCTTGTCGATACTGGGGCGCCAGTCCAAAGACGTTCTCGAAGCCGATAAAACCTGCGGATACACGATCTGCAACACCAGTGCCCACGAGCAGATCAACATCATATGCGCCGGCTGTTTTGACAAGTTCCAATCTCCGTTTTTGCTGGCGAACCAATTCATGCGCTGCGGCGCAAGGCGCACGGTGGATTGTGTTGCCCCCCAAGGCAACAATTGAACCGTTATCTATGGAAGCGATAGCTTCGGCTAAGGTTGTTTGTTTCTGGTTCATGTATACTCCAATCTGGTTGGGTCACGAATGAAAAAGCCGTTGTTGTTAGAGTACAATTTGCGGCTTTGAACGTCAAATCTCTATTGGGAACAGATGGTTGCCGAGTTTATAGTCGAGGATAGTACTCGTTGTTAAAAGGCTAGTAATATTCGGGTGTCTTGATTACAATAGATGTAGGTTCACACTATTCATTTATCAATTTTAGCGGAGAACATTTGCATGCCTCATGATTTATTGACGCAAACTCGGCCGGAGGTGGAGACAGAGGAGCTGCTACGCCTCCGTGACAAACTCTTCCCTCCTTATAGGGTCGTCCTGTTTAACGACGACTACAATGACATGGATTATGTTGTGCTCGTACTACTACATACTATTAACAATCTTTCTCGCCAGGAAGCCACGCGCATTATGTTGATGGCGCACCTCCAGGGCAGCGCGGTTGTTGTTGTTTGTCCGAAAGAGACGGCGGAGTGTTACCAGGAGCGGCTGCTGGGTTACGGGCTTACCGCGACGATCGAACCAGAATAGGCATGTACTCTGACATATATTAGACCACATAGTTGTACATCAGCAGAGTTTGCAGCTATGTGGTTTAATATATGTGGTCTGCTTGTTAGATTCAATGAATATTTTTCGATATCCCCATCGCAAATATTTGGAGAGAATGACTCAAACAGCCAACCTACCTGACCAAAACCCCCGCCCGTTATTGTACACTTCCACCATTGACGCTATGGGGCTTTGGCAGTAGAATCAATAGTAAACCTGGAGGATGTGTTGACGACGTTCCGTTATAAGGATACTGTAAGCAAACAATGATGCTGTTTTATCATGTTCCGCCAGGAGGAGAGATACAATGGTTCACCTATGGCGTTCGAAAGCCAGAGAAGAAATTGAAACGAGTAAATCGGCTCCTGGGGTAGGAGCTACCGGTGATATCGCCGTCGTTGTTGACGGCAAAAGACTTGATATAGAATTAGTACGTTTAGCTTGCCTGATGGCAAAAAAGGCCCGTCGCAAAGTTCACCTCGTCCATGTCATTGAAGTTCCCCGTACGTTGCCTCTCAAAGCCACGCTCACCAAAGAGTCTGAACAGGCTGATAAGCTGCTGAATGAGGCTATGGCCGTGGCCGAAGATGCTGGATGTGATGCAGTGGCTGAAGTTGTGCAGGCGCGTGATGCTGGACCCGCTATCGTTGATGAGGCGAAAGATCATTCGTGTGCGCTGATTATGCTTGGATTGGTGCGCGATACGCATAATGCGCGGAATGCTGATCTAGGCAAGACGATTCCGTTCGTGCTGGCAAATGCGCCGTGCCGCGTGTGGTTGGTGCAGGACCCAGTTCGGTAAATCGGGCAGGCAGCATTGGCCTGGTTAAAGTATATGTCTGTGAACGTGTTTCGAGAATTAAAGATACGCGCTCAATTAGACCCAGTTGTGCGGCGTAAGCTGGCGGCATATCCATTACAGTTTTTGGCTAACTTTGATCTGAGCTTTGATGAAAAGCGGCAAATCGTTTTACCCCACTTTAGCTGGATAATTGAGGATATGCTTGCGGCTATGCCGTTTCCTTCGACAGAAGATGCATATGCTGTGCTACAACAGCTAGGGATAAAGGTTATACTCAACCTGACGGGATATGTTGATGATGCGCCTCTTCTTTCCGCCTTTAAGGTGTACTCCGTCCCTATTGCCAACCATAAGGAATGGGGCCATAAACCGCCAACGTTTGATGAGATGCATGCAGCTGTCTCAATTATACAGACCTCTTTGGAGAATAGTCAGCCTGTTGTGGTTCACTGTGAGCGGGGCCTAGGGCGCACAGGGACTGTTATAGCTGGGTATCTCACTACACGTGGACTTTCTGCACAGGAGGCTATTGATTATATTCGGATGCTGCGACCAGGGTCTGTCGAGACGGAGGAGCAGGAAGAGGCTGTATTCGAATATGTACGAATGGTGTTCAACAGCAAGCATTGAGCGGTCTGAGGACGGAATAAGTTTTGGTGTCGAAACTGTTTCTTATGTTATAATTAAACATAGGGACGCTATAATTCGTGTTTGTTCTTGTATAGCTTTTGTACCGGCTACCCGCATGCCTACCTTCGGAGGGACGCACCATGACAACTGACGCAGACTCTGCTGGACCTCCAGCACGTACTCACAAAGATTATTATAAGGCGCTTTACCAGGCTGCCCTAACTTTTTCGTCCAGCCTTGAATTGGACTCGGTGTTGCAGAGCATTGTGAGGAGCACTACGGAGGCGATGGAGGTGAAGGCCTGCGGATTGCGCTTGCTCGATCAACGCAGCGGGGAATTGCAACTAAGTGCTGTTTATGGATTAAGTAGTGACTATCTGTCCAAAGGGCCTGTTGAGGTAGGGCACAGTCCTATTGATATGGAAGCGCTTTGTGGTACACCTGTCATTATCCCGGATGTGAGCACCGATACACGCTTCCAATATAAGGAAGCAGCAAAGCGCGAAGGAATTGTTTCTGTACTGTGCGTGCCCTTAGAGATACATGGGGAAGCGATTGGTGTGATGCGCGTCTATACAGGTGAGCCGTGTGCTTTTCACGAGGATGATATTCAGT
Source organism: uncultured Chloroflexia bacterium (assembly GCA_963778375.1). Lineage (GTDB taxonomy): Bacteria > Chloroflexota > Ktedonobacteria > Ktedonobacterales > Ktedonobacteraceae > CAVZTX01. Next base: position 38,561 of record CAVZTX010000028.1, read on the forward strand.
TCCTCTCAGTTCTTGCCAGTCTTGCGGCACTTACGATTGAAAATGCGAGACTTTACGATAGCCTCAAACGATCTTATGATGGTGTAATGGATGCCCTCTGGGGAACCAGCCTGCAATATACCGAAAGCAGATAAGGGATATTAGTCTTTTACCTCACACGTGTGTTCGTCAAGTATGGTGAAGTAAACTCCGTGTAATCCCCTGCGCTTTTGCCAGGAACAGGGAAGAGACGGGCAGAAAGTGGTTTGTTTAATCGCACCGCTAAGGTAGCTACATCCAACAATAGATGGGCTATTTCTTCTGCCTGCATGTTCCCTGGAAGCGGCAAGCGTGTCCAGCCCAGTACCACAAATTGCGGAATAGAGCAACAGTTGATGGGCGCTTAATTGTCCTTCTGCCCAGCGTCGTCCTAAAACTGCGTCTTCTAGCACAGGCAGCATTAAGCCACAGTAGCCACAAGTAGGTAATCCACTGTGTTTGAGGGCGTGGGTAAGAGCAGCAGCTACCGCTACTGTTCCAGGGCTACCAATCTTTCCATAACCACATAATTCCAGAGCCGAAACGATACTATCTTCTCCCATTGGTGCGGGTGAAAGATCGATACCGCCGAAGGTCAGGTCATGCTCATGAGCAAGGGTCTGCCCTAAGGTTACGATTGGTGCTGCGTAGTCGATCAGTGCTATTTTCACCAGTTCGCTGATACGTGTGAGATCGATGGGAGTTGTCTTTCCTTGCGCTGTGGACGTAGCGCCTGGGTAACTATATTTGCTCCTTGCAGACCAATGGAAAGACTGGCGGGGCCACTATGATAAGCGGCGGGAAAGAAGGGACTTCCTGGTGCTACACAGGCGAGCATGGCAAAGCGAAAATTGCCGAAACCTTCCTCTGTTTCATGTGCGAGCCGTGTTATAACCTGGGCGGTAGGTAAGGCTGCTTCTGCTCGCAGGCCATGTTCCTCGGTGGCAATTTGTACGGTTGCGTTGAGTGCGCTTGTTGAGGCCAGTAGATCGGGGATGAGGGTGATGCGTTCGAGAGGAAAATCTGATTGAGATGCTTGCGCCGGGCCTAGCGAGCAGAAGGTGAGGCCTATGTCATCGAGCATATGTTGCAATTCTTGAGCATAATTGAGTAGATTGGCAGGTGTCCAGTCGGCCAGGTCATCAAAAATGGGGCGCGTTGAGAGGCGGATGGTCTGTATTTCGTAGCCTGCTTCGCTATAGCGGGTGGTGGCTTTTTGGAGGATGGTGGCGGCATGCTGAATAACAGCGGAGGTGAGGGGGTGAGGCTCGGCGATGCCGAGGGTGATGGTGCGAATTGGGGATGTATGCATGGGTTGGGCCTCTTTTCTGATTGGATGTTTTGAGAGGATTATACAACGTGGTTAGTGGGATTGGGTTATGGGTGCGCGTAAGATTTTTGCGCGAAGCACCTGACAATGGCAAGTCCTGTCACTACTACACTACAGCTTCGTTCGTAGAGCCATCTAGTGAGAAACTGTGATGAAGTCCTCTTCAGCGTTAATGAAAGCACTTGTGGCTCTCAGGCCGGTAGAACCACACAAGATATTATTGGCGAATTCAATTTTTACGCATGGAATATGGCAAGCTTATGCTCAAGATGAGTGTTCTTTTAGCATTCGCCAACAATATCAGTAAGTGGTGATCAAGTTCGGATAAGTTACCAAATTGGGCTAGAAGGGAGCTTTCCTCTAGAGCATGCCTAGGAAAGGATCAACATCTTCGACATTGACAGGATTGTATGTCCAGCCGCAATCACGGGAACAGGAACCACAACTGCTACAGATGTACCATCTGCAATCTGGGCAACGAGCATGTATGGCTGATGAGATACGACTGTGACAGCACCAACAAACGTTTTCGTAAACATATTTACTGCCAGTATACGGCACCAGTTCTGCACGTTTCCGTCCTAATTCGACGAGTTCTGCACGAGTAGTCGCTTTCGCCATCACAATTTCTAATGCATCAAAATCTTCTCTGGCTCTTCTTTTGCGCTCCTCACGTTCCTTTTCCTTCCCCATGGCTTTCCATGCTTCATTAAACCTATCATGGAACCTTCTTTTGCGCTCCTCACGTTCCTTTTCCTTCCCCTGGGCCTCAGCTTTTTGGCGCTCGGCACATGGTTGATACAATCGGCGGCACTCAACCTCAAGAAATTGCCTGAACTCTAATGCAGAAGACGCAGTATATTGGTTACGTTTGTCAGTGCGCAAATCACTACGCACCGTTAGGAAGAAGAAGGTGAGGCTGTTGCATCCTTGTCTCAATGTGCTACGAGCATGGTCAAATAAGTCAGGAGGCTCGTTGTGGGTCCGCCAGAATTCGACCAGTTCATCTATTACGAGTTGGTCTTCGAACGGAATGTTGTCCAATGCATATTTCCCCCTTACAACGTGAAACTATACACTCTCAATTGAGTTTGTCTATGGAGTACAACGCAACCCATGAATGTGAGTAACTATACGGGAATCTCTATTTGAGACCTCCCACTTATTGATATTGTTGGCGAATGCTAAAAGAACACTCATCTTGAGCATAAGCTTGCCATATTCCATGCGTAAAAATTGAATTCGCCAACAATATCTTGTGTGGTTCTACCGGATAAATCTAGCACCCAAATTAAAAGTAATGGAGCAGAAAAGACACCAAACTAGTTAATCAATTCTAATTGGTGGGATAGTAGCCTAAAGGCTTGCAAAGCTGGATAGCTTCTATATTATCAACTCGAATTTACTTCTGACTACTTGTATTATTATCCCAACCTACTTGACGAAAATCCGTTCGTCCCATACACTTCTTGCAACAAAAGGTCGTAGGAGAGCAGTTCACATGTCAACCCACGAAGCTGGACAGCAAGCAGGAAACGTAGGGACAACTAGCCAGGAATGTTTTCTTTGCGCACTTGATCCGCATCCTTGCACGGAGAGAATGATTGAGGGGCGGATTGTTGCGGCTTATGAGGTGAATGCTGGTGGTGAGATAGTGCCTTTCATTACGCTGAATTTGGGGACGGTGTATGCTTCATTGAGCCTTACGAGCTATTATCGTAGTTTGGTGAAGGGGTTAAGGGATCTGGGTAGTGAGATACATAAACGGGAGTTGACGTTGCGGGTGTACCATTTGCCTGCTATTGTGAATACGACTGAAAATAAGGGGCGGATTGTACACCGATACCGGGCTAATTCGTATACGCTGGCAGTGTTGGAGCCGGATACTATTCTCAATATTACTGATTTGAATCATGCTGAGTATTGTGCGCGGCAGTATTTGCTGAATAGGTTGGTTTCTTCGCCGCAGTCGGAGGCGGCGATACGTGGGAACCTGGTGCATTACTGTTTTAAGGAACTGCTGAAGGAACATGATCGGGGGGAGCTTATGGTGGGGCATGCGACTCATGGACAGGAAACGCCTTTAGGTAGTTTGCATCGTCATTTTGAGCAGGCTTTGGAACGCAGCAGTATTGATTTGGCTTTGCTGAATGTGTCACGTGAGAGGATTGAGGCGGAGGTGGCTCCTCATTTGGAGAGTTTGGCTGCGTGGTATGAGAGGGAGCGAACGAATTTGTGGGATATGCCGACGGGGTATATGGAGGGACAAACGGAGGATATTGAGGATGAACGGGAGGACCAGCAAGATGGGAATCTTGTGCGGGCTGAGACTTTTTTGCTGGCTCCCGAGGTTGGTTTGAAGGGAAGGCTGGACTTGTTGTGGAGACGAACGGAGCGTCAACAGTTGCTTGAGTTGAAAACTGGAGGCGCGAAGGGGGAGTTGCCGAGGTCTGCGCATCGCTGGCAGGTTCGGGGTTATCATGAGCTTTTGATGGTGCGGCGAGATTCGAAGATGAAGAAGGCGCTGGCAACGCTGCTTTATAGTGGGACACCTGGAGAGGCGCAGGCGTTTGGGATTCCTTTTACGGTGAAAGAGCTGCAACGGGTGAATGAGACGCGCAATATTCTGGCTTTGAGTCATGTTACGGGGATTCCTCCGGCTCCGCCTGGGCCGTCGCGTTGCACAAAGTGCGTGATGCTGAATGCGTGCGAGCAGGTTTCTTCGCTGCTGGATTGGCAGATGCCGGAGCCGGATAATGGTGGTGAGAATAGAGGCGGGGTCCAGGCGGGTGATTTACCAGAGGCGGATACATCGGCGATGGGCGCGATAAATCGGTCCCTAAGGGGATGGATCAGGGAGGAGGATCGGAAGTTTTTTGCGAAGTATTATGGGTTGTTACAGGTAGAGGGGCGTGAGGGAGAGAGGCAACAGGCTTTGCTGTGGAAGGAAAGTGTGGAGGAGAGGGCCAAGCGGGGTGTGGTTATCAAAGATTTGAAGCTCAAAGAATTGCAGCCGACGGGACAAGGGGAATGGTGGTACACATTTCAGTGTAATAATGAGTCGGAGTTACGGCAAGATGACGAAATTTTGCTCAGTAATGGCGATCCGATTACAGGTGAGGTGGTGACGGGGACGATTGTGAGCATTAGCGCTGAAGAGGTGAAGGTCTGGACGCCCGAGCGCATTCATAATCCTACGTTGATTGATCGGTATGATACGAATATTGTGCATGTACGGACGCTGCAAAATTTGTTGCGCTGGTTACAGGCTGATGCGCATTTGCGTGGATTGGTGGCGGGGGTATTACGACCGGAGTTTAAGAGTATAGCGGTTCCATCAAGTCCGAAGTTGAATGCAGAGCAGAATCTGGCGGTTGAGCGGGCGATGCAGATGCGGGATTATTTGCTGATTCATGGACCTCCGGGGACGGGTAAGACTGCTGTAATTGCTGAGATCGTGAAGCGATTATGCGAACAGGGGCAGCGGGTTATGTTGGCGGCTTTTACTAATCAGGCTGTTGATAATATGCTCAAGCGGCTTGATAAAGAGGGCTTTCATGATTATGTGAGGCTGGGTCATGAACGGAGTGTGGATGCGGCGGTGCAGGGGCGGCTTTTGCAACGTATCGTGGAGGGGGAACAATCAACAATAGGGACGATGATTACCTATCCCCCAGATAGGATTCCCGCAAGGGACCCAGCCATGCACCAGGCCACCCCTGCCCCTACAGGTACGGATGATCTCTTAGAAGGAGGCAAGAGGGCACCCGCAAGGGGCCCCACCCTACACCACACCGCCCCTGCCCCTACAGGGACGGATGTGCTCCCGGTGAGGGAATTGCTGAGGAGATCGCTGGTGGTTGCTTCGACGACGGCGACGTGGTCATCGGATAAATACAATCCTCCTTTAAGAGATGGAGCGGAAGATGATGGAGAGGATTCGTTTCTTCGGTTTGATGTGGCGATTATCGATGAGGCGGGGCAATTGACGGTTCCGGCGATTTTGGGGGCACTGCGATTTGCTAAACGGTTCATTCTCGTGGGGGATGAGAAACAATTACCTCCTCTGGTATTGAGTAAGGAAGCGGCTGAAGCGGGGTTGGCGGAGTCGCTCTTCAGTTTTCTGAAGCGTGCAGATGATGGCTATATGAACGAACATGGTGAAGCGACAAGTGCGTGTGTACCGTTGCGAGTACAATATCGTATGCATAGGAAGATTTCGAATTTTGCTTCGGAGAATTTTTATGCAGGGAAGCTTGTTCCACATCCTTCTGTGGCCGATCGAGTTTTGAAGTTGGGGGTACCTGGAAGAGGTTACGTCCCGGAGGATAATTTAGGAAACGGAACGGATACATCGGCGGTGGGCGCGATCAATCGGCCCCTACAGGTTGTGGAAGCAACTTCAATTACCCAGGCTATCCATCCTACTAATCAGTTTGTTTTTCTAGATGTGAGGAGTAGAGGAGAACATGAGGCGCTGAAGATTAGTAATGCTGAGGCTCGTACGGTGCGAGAGGTGGTTGCAGGGCTACTTGCGAGGGGGATTGCTGAGGCAGATATTGGTGTTATTGCCCCCTATCGAGCGCAGGTAGCTAATTTGCGGCGGCATCTCTTCAGTGATGCTGCTGCAATTGGATGGAAGGGGCTTTCGTTTCATTCGCCTTTGTGTGTTGATACGGTGGATCGTTTTCAGGGTGGGGAACGTTTGGTGATTATTATGTCGTTTGCTACTTCGACGCCGCCAGAGGCGGAGAGTTTACAGCGGGAGTTTCTCACTAATCCCAATCGATTGAATGTGGCTCTGACACGTGCTCAGCGCAAGTTAATTCTAGTGGGTTGCGCGCCTGCGCTTGCGGAGTTGCCTATTTTTCAACGTTTACTGGCGTATTGCAGAGGGATGCAAACGGTTATTCCTCATGTATCCCGTTCATAGATATAGAGCTATTTGTCGGCGTTTTCGTTGTTTGTGCTCTTTTTCGGCTCAGTGCATGATAGAAGATTTTTTCTTTCCACCACACTCATCCTTAGAGATAGTGATGAGCTTTTGCTTCAGGACGTAAATTGGGCACCTCTTGCAGGTGCCCTTGAATATGCCCTATAAGCCCAAGAAATTCGATTGTTCTTTTACACAGACAAGAGGTAGCCTGTACGCTTTAAAGAGCCTTGCGTAGCTTTGGACATGTGTAGTTCCTGCAAGACAACTTCGGTGGCTTGTTTCAGGTTCATGGTGATGCGAAATATGCCTTCTGCTTCGTGGTGGTATTTGCGAAATTGCTCTAGTCCGAGGCCAGTGAGCACGAGTACAGCGCGTATACCCGCTGCGATGGCGGCCCGCACATCGGTGATGCTGTCACCAATGAATACCGCATCGCTCATATCGAGACCAAGCTCGTCACGTGCACGCAGTAACATGCCAGGACGAGGTTTGCGGCATGGGCAGTTTTCGTCTTTGCCATGAGGACAATAATATACTTTTTCTATTACTCCACCTGCCTCGGCAATTGCGGCTATCATGTGGCGATGAATTTCTTCAACTGTTTCCAGTGTTAAACTTCCACGTGCTACTCCGGCTTGATTGGTACAAACGACGATGCGATGTCCAGCTTGTGTTAGTTTTGCAATGGCTTCTAGTGAACCAGGTAAAAAGCGGAACTCACTCCAGCTTTTCACGTAATCTGATTGGTTTTCATTAATGACCCCATCACGGTCAAGAAAAATAGTAGACACTCGTTACCCCCTACAAAGCATCATGAATATCGACGAGGCCCTTTTTCATGGCATAGATCACCACTTGCGAGCGATCATAGATGTCAAGTTTGCGATAGATACTACTAATATGATTGCGTACGGTTTTCTCGCTAATGGCCAGTGTACGTGCGATTTCTTTGGCGATCATCCCTTTGGCAACCAGTACCAACATTTGCAATTCTCGTGAGGTTAAACCATCATGGTACTGACCTTTATCAGGACTTTGTCGATCCAGTAATTGCATCATTCGACTGGTGACATCGGGAGCAATTACCTGTTCCCCATTATAGACTGCACGAATAGCAGAGACAAGTCCTATAGTAGAAGTGTCCTTGAGGATATAGCCATTGGCACCAGCAGACAGACCATCAAGGACATAATCATCGGTGGTGAATGTCGTCAAGAGCATTACACGTACCTGGGGAAAGTGTTCTTTGATCTGCCGAGTTGCTGAGATACCATCCACGTGTGGCATTTTCACGTCCATCAACACTATGTCAGGCTGCAACTGGCCTACTAATTCGACGGCTTCTAACCCGTCGGCGGCTATTCCAACGACTTCGATGAATGATTCGGAACTTAATATGCCAGCTACGCTTTCGCGGAAGAGGCGCTGGTCGTCCGCTACCACGATGCGGATTTTTTGTGGATTTTGTTCACTTCGGGGCCAACTATTGATATGTACGTTTACCGAATCCTCTATTTGGGTAGCCATAAGATCGTTCCTCCAGACATATGTTTTCAGGATTCTTATCAGTTCGATTGTTTTGCAATAGTTATTCTTTCCAAGGTAAGGGCACGTCGATATCGATACGGGTACCTCTCCCAGCGGTACTCTCGATGGAGAGTCGGCCACGAAGCAGAGCAGCTCGTTCACGCATTCCGACTAATCCCTGATGGTAGCCGCTATGCGCAGTAGTTGGTGTTGATTGTGCTAGCATTCCTATACCATCATCCCCGATACTAATGTGTAGATAGCCCTCGTAGGTAAATAAATAGACACGAATGGTAGATGCCTGGGAATGTTTGCAAATATTGTTTAGCGCTTCACGGACGATACAATACAGATTTGACGTGTATTCAAATGGCAATATGGTTGGCCAATCAGTACATTCATATACGACATGGTAGCCAGCTTCACGCAATTCAGCAAGAATAGGTGCAATGGCAGGTTCCAGGCCGAAATCGAGATCGGTATGACTACGGAGCCCTCCCAGTGTTTGCCGCATTGAGATGAGGCTGTCGCGAGCAAGTTCTTGCCATGTTTCTACTTTTGCGGCTACTTCGTGGTTTGACTGGTTTGTGGTAGTAAGGCAACGAGTATGGAAGTATTCCAGGTCGGCAATGAGTGCGGTCAAAGATTGGACGGCGCTGTCATGCAACTCGCGTGCGATGCGCCGCCGTTCAGTTTCCTGGGCGAAACGTGTATCAGGAGACTCTAACACATCAAGCATTATTTTGCGTTCCTTACTAGTTGCGATTGGCGGACACAAGGCCCAATACATTTCCGACAGCTAGGCCGGACAGGCACAAGGCACTGTCCCTACATTTCCGATAACCCTACCCCTTACTGGCGAATCAAGTATTCTACCCACCTTTCATATATAAGCGTTGATCGTTAATCTTCGATTGAGATAGGACTATCATGGAGGTTAAGATTTGACAATTTGGGCGAAGAGTTCTTAACCTGACGGGTAATTTGCCATGCAGGAAGCAGGAGATAGTTGAAGGTGAGAGGAAGTTTGTGCCTATGAGTGTGTGGGCATTTGTCCTAATTGATATTTAATTACTTGACGAACATTCACGTGTCTCGTACACTTGCTCTAACAAATCTGAGAAGGGGACCATTCGATGCCAACACCAGATGCCGGAGAACAAAGCGAAACGAGGCAGGAATGTTTTCTCTGTGCACTCGATCCCCATCCTTGCACGGAGAAAGTGATCGAGGGGCGGATTATTGCGGCTTATGAGGTGAATGCTGGTGGCGAGATGGTGCCTTTCATTACGCTGAATTTGGGGACGGTGTATGCTTCATTGAGCCTTACGAGCTATTATCGCAGTTTGGTGAAGGGGTTAAGGGATCTGGGTAGTGAGATACATAAACGGGAGTTGACGCTGCGGGTGTATCATTTGCCTGCTATTGTAAATACGACTGAAAATAAGGGGCGGATTGTACACCGATACCGGGCTAATTCGTATACGCTGGCAGTGTTGGAGCCGGATACTATTCTCAATATTACTGATTTGAATCATGCTGAGTATTGTGCGCGGCAGTATTTGCTGAACAGGTTGGTTTCTTCGCCGCAGTCGGAGGCGGCGATACGTGGGAACCTGGTGCATTACTGTTTTAAGGAACTGCTGAAGGAACATGATCGGGGGGAGCTTATGGTGGGGCATGCGACTCATGGACAGGAAACGCCTTTAGGTAGTTTGCATCGTCATTTTGAGCAGGCTTTGGAACGCAGCAGTATTGATTTGGCTTTGCTGAACGTGTCACGTGAGACTATACAGGCGGAGGTGGCTCCCCATTTGGAGAGTTTGGCTGCGTGGTATGAGAGGGAGCGAACGAATTTGTGGGATATGCCGACGGGGTATATGGAGGGACAAACGGAGGATATTGAGGATGAACGGGAGGACCAGCAAGATGGGAATCTTGTGCGGGCTGAGACTTTTTTGCTGGCTCCCGAGGTTGGTTTGAAGGGAAGGCTGGACTTGTTGTGGAGACGAACGGAGCGTCAACAGTTGCTTGAGTTGAAAACTGGAGGCGCGAAGGGGGAGTTGCCGAGGTCTGCGCATCGCTGGCAGGTTCGGGGTTATCATGAGCTTTTGATGGTGCGGCGAGATTCGAAGATGAAGAAGGCGCTGGCAACGCTGCTTTATAGTGGGACACCTGGAGAGGCGCAGGCGTTTGGGATTCCTTTTACGGTGAAAGAGCTGCAACGGGTGAATGAGACGCGCAATATTCTGGCTTTGAGTCATGTTACGGGGATTCCTCCGGCTCCGCCTGGGCCGTCGCGTTGCACAAAGTGCGTGATGCTGAATGCGTGCGAGCAGGTTTCTTCGCTGCTGGATTGGCAGATGCCGGAGCCGGATAATGGTGGTGAGAATAGAGGGGGTGATTTAGGGGAGGGAGCCGATACATCGGCGATGGGCGCGATCAATCGGCCCCTATGGATCAGGGAGGAGGATCGGAAGTTTTTTGCGAAGTATTATGGGTTGTTACAGGTAGAGGGGCGTGAGGGAGAGAGGCAGCAGGCTTTGCTGTGGAAGGAAAGTGTGGAGGAGAGGGCCAAGCGGGGTGTGGTTATCAAAGATTTGAAGCTCAAAGAATTGCAGCCGACGGGGCAAGGGGAATGGTGGTACACATTTCAGTGTAATAATGAGTCGGAGTTACGGCAGGATGACGAAATTTTGCTCAGTAATGGCGATCCGATTACAGGTGAGGTGGTGACGGGGACGATTGTGAGCATTAGCGCTGAAGAGGTGAAGGTCTGGACGCCCGAGCGCATTCATAATCCTACGTTGATTGATCGGTATGATACGAATATTGTGCATGTGCGGACGCTGCAAAATTTGTTGCGCTGGTTACAGGCTGATGCGCATTTGCGTGGATTGGTGGCGGGGGTATTACGACCGGAGTTTAAGAGTATAGCGGTTCCATCAAGTCCGAAGCTGAATGCTGAGCAGAATCTGGCGGTTGAGCGGGCGATGCAGATGCGGGATTATTTGCTGATTCATGGACCTCCGGGGACGGGTAAGACTGCTGTAATTGCTGAGATCGTTAAGCGATTATGCGAACAGGGGCAGCGGGTTATGTTGGCGGCTTTTACTAATCAGGCTGTTGATAATATGCTCAAGCGGCTTGATAAAGAGGGCTTTCATGATTATGTGAGGCTGGGTCATGAACGGAGTGTGGATGCGGCGGTGCAGGGGCGACTTTTGCAACGTATCGTGGAGGGGGAACAATCAACAATAGGGACGATGATTACCTATCCCCCAGATAGGATTCCCGCAAGGGACCCAGCCATGCACCAGGCCACCCCTGCCCCTACAGGGACGGATGATGCTCTTAGAAGGAGGCAAGAGGGCACCCGCAAGGGGCCCCACCCTACACTACACCGCCCCTGCCCCTACAGGGACGGATGTGCTCCCGGTGAGGGAATTGCTGAGGAGATCGCTGGTGGTTGCTTCGACGACGGCGACGTGGTCATCGGATAAATACAATCCTCCTTTAAGAGATGGAGCGGAAGATGATGGAGAGGATTCGTTTCTTCGGTTTGATGTGGCGATTATCGATGAGGCGGGGCAATTGACGGTTCCGGCGATTTTGGGGGCACTACGATTTGCTAAACGGTTCATTCTTGTGGGGGATGAGAAACAATTGCCTCCTCTGGTATTGAGTAAGGAAGCGGCTGAAGCGGGGTTGGCGGAGTCGCTCTTCAGTTTTCTGAAGCGTGTAGATGATGGCTATATGAACGAACATGGTGAAGCGACAAGTGCGTGTGTACCGTTGCGAGTACAATATCGTATGCATAGGAAGATTTCGAATTTTGCTTCGGAGAATTTTTATGCAGGGAAGCTTGTTCCACATCCTTCGGTGGCCGATCGAGTTTTGAAGTTGGGGGTACCTGGAAGAGGTTACGTCCCGGAGGATAATTTAGGAAACGGAACCGGATACATCGGCGGTGGGCGCGATCAATCGGCCCCTACAGGTTGTGGAAGCAACTTCAATTACCCAGGCTATTCATCCTACTAATCAGTTTGTTTTTCTGGATGTGAGGAGTAGAGGAGAACATGAGGCGCTGAAGATTAGTAATGCTGAGGCTCGTACGGTGCGAGAGGTGGTTGCAGGGCTACTTGCGAGGGGGATTGCTGAGGCAGATATTGGTGTTATTGCCCCCTATCGAGCGCAGGTGGCTAATTTGCGGAGGCATCTCTTCAGTGATGCTGCTGCAATTGGATGGAAGGGGCTTTCGTTTCATTCGCCTTTGTGTGTTGATACGGTGGATCGTTTTCAGGGTGGGGAACGGTTGGTGATTATTATGTCGTTTGCTACTTCGACGCCGCCAGAGGCGGAGAGTTTACAGCGGGAGTTTCTCACTAATCCCAATCGATTGAATGTGGCTCTGACACGTGCTCAGCGCAAGTTAATTCTAGTGGGTTGCGCGCCTGCGCTTGCGGAGTTGCCTATTTTTCAACGTTTACTGGCGTATTGCAAGGGGATGCAAACGGTTATTCCTCACGTATCCCGTTCATAGATCCATAGGGATACTTGTGGGCGTTTGCGTTGTTTGTGTTCATTTTCGGCTCAGTGCAGGATAAACATTTTATTCTTTCCACTAGCACTCATCCTTAGAAATGCTGATGAGCTTTTGCTTCAGGACGTAAATTGGGCACCTCTTGCAGGTGCCCATGAATATGCTCTATAAGCCCAAGAAGTTCGATTGTTCTGTTACACCGACAAGAGATAGCCTGCACGCTTTAAAGAAGCTTGCGTTGCTCTAGACATATGGAGTTCCTGCAAGACAACTTCGGTGGCTTGTTTCAGGTTCATGGTGATGCGAAATATGCCTTCTGCTTCATGGTGGTATTTGCGAAATTGCTCGAGGCCGAGGCCAGTGAGCACGAGTACAGCGCGTATACCCGCTGCGATGGCGGCCCGCACATCGGTGATGCTGTCACCAATGAATACCGCATCGCTCATATCGAGACCAAGCTCGTCACGTGCACGCAGTAACATGCCAGGACGAGGTTTGCGGCATGGACAGTTTTCGTCTTTGCCATGAGGACAATAATATACCTTTTCTATTACTCCACCTGCCTCGGCAATTGCGGCTATCATGTGGCGATGAATTTCTTCAACTGTTTCCAGTGTTAAACTTCCACGTGCTACTCCGGCTTGATTGGTACAAACGACGATGCGATGTCCAGCTTGTGTTAGTTTTGCAATGGCTTCTAGTGAACCAGGTAAAAAGCGGAACTCACTCCAGCTTTTCACGTAATCTGATTGGTTTTCATTAATGACCCCATCACGGTCAAGAAAAATAGTAGACACTCGTTACCCCCTACAAAGCATCATGAATATCGACGAGGCCCTTTTTCATGGCATAGATCACCACTTGCGAGCGATCATAGATGTCAAGTTTGCGATAGATACTACTAATATGATTGCGTACGGTTTTCTCGCTAATGGCCAGTGTACGTGCGATTTCTTTGGCGATCATCCCTTTGGCAACCAGTACCAACATTTGCAATTCTCGTGAGGTTAAACCATCATGGTACTGACCTTTATCAGGACTTTGTCGATCCAGTAATTGCATCATTCGACTGGTGACATCGGGAGCAATTACCTGTTCCCCATTATAGACTGCACGAATAGCAGAGACAAGTCCTATAGTAGAAGTGTCCTTGAGGATATAGCCATTGGCACCAGCAGACAGACCATCAAGGACATAATCATCGGTGGTGAATGTCGTCAAGAGCATTACACGTACCTGGGGAAAGTGTTCTTTGATCTGCCGAGTTGCTGAGATACCATCCACGTGTGGCATTTTCACGTCCATCAACACTATGTCAGGCTGCAACTGGCCTACTAATTCGACGGCTTCTAACCCGTCGGCGGCTATTCCAACGACTTCGATGAATGATTCGGAACTTAATATGCCAGCTACGCTTTCGCGGAAGAGGCGCTGGTCGTCCGCTACCACGATGCGGATTTTTTGTGGATTTTGTTCACTTCGGGGCCAACTATTGATATGTACGTTTACCGAATCCTCTATTTGGGTAGCCATAAGATCGTTCCTCCAGACATATGTTTTCAGGATTCTTATCAGTTCGATTGTTTTGCAATAGTTATTCTTTCCAAGGTAAGGGCACGTCGATATCGATACGGGTACCTCTCCCAGCGGTACTCTCGATGGAGAGTCGGCCACGAAGCAGAGCAGCTCGTTCACGCATTCCGACTAATCCCTGATGGTAGCCGCTATGCGCAGTAGTTGGTGTTGATTGTGCTAGCATTCCTATACCATCATCCCCGATACTAATGTGTAGATAGCCCTCGTAGGTAAATAAATAGACACGAATGGTAGATGCCTGGGAATGTTTGCAAATATTGTTTAGCGCTTCACGGACGATACAATACAGATTTGACGTGTATTCAAATGGCAATATGGTTGGCCAATCAGTACATTCATATACGACATGGTAGCCAGCTTCACGCAATTCAGCAAGAATAGGTGCAATGGCAGGTTCCAGGCCGAAATCGAGATCGGTATGACTACGGAGCCCTCCCAGTGTTTGCCGCATTGAGATGAGGCTGTCGCGAGCAAGTTCTTGCCATGTTTCTACTTTTGCGGCTACTTCGTGGTTTGACTGGTTTATGGTAGTAAGGCAACGAGTATGGAAGTATTCCAGGTCGGCAATGAGTGCGGTCAAAGATTGGACGGCGCTGTCATGCAACTCGCGTGCGATGCGCCGCCGTTCAGTTTCCTGGGCGAAACGTGTATCAGGAGACTCTAACACATCAAGCATTATTTTGCGTTCCTTACTAGTTGCGATTGGCGGACACAAGGCCCAATACATTTCCGACAGCTAGGCCGGACAGGCACAAGGCACTGTCCCTACATTTCCGATAACCCTACCCCTTACTGGCAAATCAAGTATTCTACCCACCTTTCATATATAAGCGTTGATCGTTAATCTTCGATTGAGATAGGACTATCATGGAGGTTAAGATTTGACAATTTGGGCGAAGAGTTCTTAACCTGACGGGTAATTTGCCATGCAGGAAGCAGGAGATAGTTGAAGGTGAGAGGAAGTTTGTGCCTATGAGTGTGTGGGCATTTGTCCTAATTGATATTTAATTCTAACGTCGACTATAATAAATTCAACAATTTCAATATGATAAAGAGAGGAAAACAGATGAGCAATTCTAAGCCACCCACAACAAGTCATACCTCCCCATTTGAAGCTATCCGGCGCGTAGACGAAGAAGGCCAGGAGTATTGGAGTGCTCGCGACTTATCAAAGATTCTTGGCTACAAGGAGTGGCGAAACTTCACTACGGCTATTGAGAAGGCGAAAGATGCCTGTGAAAACAGTGGACAAGCCATTTCAGACCATTTTGTTGGCTTCAACAAAATGGTAACATTAGGTTCAGGAGCACTCAGCTTGCCGAAGCCGCACAAGAAGCTGGAGTGATTGAACCACGCGACTTTGCCATCTTTCAGGATCACGGCTATAAGGGATTGTATGGGGGTCTGGGTGCAACAGGTATACATGCACGTAAAGGACTGAAGAAATCTCAGCATATCCTTGACTATATGGGAAGTGATGAGTTGGCCGCTAATATCTTTAGAGCATCACAAACCAAACAGAAGCTAGAGCGGGACGAAGTGCAGGGCAAAGAGGCAGCTAATCGAACGCATCATGAAGTAGGGCGAGAAGTACGTAACACGATCAAGCGACTTGGTGGTACGATGCCAGAAGATTTACCGACACCTGAGAAGAGCATTCAACAGTTGCAGCGCGAAGAACAGAAAAGCCTGGAGCAACGTTCACAACCGTTGTTGTTTGATGAGCAGGCTGAACAAGGCAGTTAAGCCAAAGGAGATATCTATGGCGAATGGAGACATCGTGGTTGTTGGCAGCTTGAATATGGATCAGGTGGTACGGGTTCCGCGGGTTCCGGTTTTGGGGGAGACCTTGCTGGGGGCGGGATCGCTGAGGCTGGTTCCGGGTGGGAAGGGGGCGAATCAGGCGGTAGCGATGGCACGGCTGGGTGCTCCGGTGGTAATGGCGGGAAGGGTAGGGAAGGATGCGTTTGGGGAGCAGCTTCTTCATTCGTTGCAGGCGGATAATGTGGATACGAGGTTGGTTGCGGTGGATGAGAGTGAGGCGAGTGGGGCCGCGTTTATTTTTTTGACTCCTGATGGGGATAATGCTATTGTGGTCGCTTCAGGAGCTAATATGCAGGTGGGACGGGACCGAGAACAACTTGCGACTGTTTTCGAGGCCATTGCTCAGGCGCGGGCACTGGTGCTGCAATTGGAGATTCCTTTAGAGACAGTGAGTACGCTGATTACCGCAGGACATAACGCGGGGGTACCTGTGGTGCTGAATCTAGCACCTGCTAAGGCATTGCCAAAGGAGACGCTTCAGCAATTGCAGGTTTTGATTGTAAATGAGATCGAGGCGAGTTTGCTTAGCGAGCAATCTATTTCGAGTTCAAATTTGTTGGAAGATGCTAGTAAGGTGGCAACTATTTTGCATCAGCAGGGCATTCCGATTGTTGTTATCACTTTAGGAGGGCAGGGGGCAATGCTTGCCAGTGATGATGGTAAGGGAGGGACACGTAGTAACTATCAAGCGGCCCCTAAGGTGCAGGTTGTTGATACGACCGCGGCTGGCGATTGCTTTGCAGGTGCATTTACGGTTGCTTTGACCGAGGGATTGAGTCAGGAAGATGCGCTGCGGTTCGCGGTTCATGCCAGTGCGTTGAAGGTGACGAAGTTTGGGGCACAGTCGGGTCTGCCTACGAGGGCAGAGGTGGATGCGTTTTTAAAGGGGAATGTATGATGAAAAGAGGTTTCTATGCAACGTATCATTCTGGATACTGATCCTGGGATAGATGATGCTCTTGCGCTATTTTTAGCATTGGCTTCGCCGGAAGTGCGGCTTGAGGCGATTACGACTGTTAGCGGAAATGTGCATGTTGATCTGACGACGCGCAATGCCCTGGCTTTGCTGGAACTGGCGGGGCGTACGGATATTCCTGTGGCACGTGGTTGTGATAGGCCACTTGTGCGCCAATCTGTTGTTGCTGATTACGTACATGGGGATAATGGACTTGGCAATGTGGAGCTTCCTGAGCCAGAATCACGGCCAGTGGGACAGCATGCGGTAGATGTGATTATCGAGAAGATTATGGGGGCACGAGGAGAAATTACACTTGTGCCGATTGGACCGTTGACGAATATTGCACTGGCGGTACGCGAGGAGCCACGCATTGCTCAATATGTACGCGAAGTAGTGATTATGGGTGGCGCTCTGCGAGTTCCGGGAAATGTGACCCCGGCAGCGGAATTTAATATTTATGTGGACCCTCAAGCTGCACACATGGTACTGCATGCGGGCTGGCCCATTCGGCTAGTTTCGCTTGATGTGACAAACCTGGCTGTTATGCAACCACAGCAGGTAGATATGCTGGCTGCTAATGGAAGCCCTGTGACGCGGCTTATTCAGCAGATGGTGGATTATTACCTCGATACATTTGGCCAGCAACGGGGCATTACTGGATTTGCAATGCACGATCCATTATGCCTGGCAGCGGCTTTGCATCCTGAATTGATTACATGGAAACCGGCTTATGTTGATGTTGAACTGGCGGGAACGCTCACTTTAGGGGAGACAGTTGCTTATTTTGAGCAGTCGGAGGATATTGATCCCGCGTTTGAGCGCTTGCATCGTTCAAATGTACAGGCTTCGATGGGCGTAGATGTCGAGCGGTTCATTACGTATTATTTGGAGACGGTGAGGCAGGGTTTTTCGTCGGTCACTTTGACAAGCGAGTGAGGAATGCGCTATAGTTAAGAGGAATAATTCCTACTAATTTACTTGGTTTACTAGGCGAAGGAGTTCAAAGCGATGGCAGAGATTAATGAGGCTGAGGTTATGGATGCGCTGCGAGAGTGCTATGACCCAGAAATTCCGGTCAATATTGTTGATCTTGGGCTTGTTTATAATGTAGATGTCAATAATGAGACAGGTCATGTGGTTGTTACTATGACGCTGACGGCTATGGGATGTCCTATGGCTGGCGATGTGATATCGGAGGTTGAGATGCGGGTGGGTGAGGTTGAGAATGTTACGTCGGCGAAGTGTGATCTGACGTTTGATCCGCCCTGGACGACTGAGCGCATGACCGAGGATGCCAGGTGGGAACTTGGAATGGTGTAAGTTCAAAATAAATAAATAGCCATCCTTACTATGCCGTCGGCACCGGTAAGGATGGCTATTTATTTGGATGTTATCCTCGCTCATCAATCGGGGTGTATTTAACGTTTTTGGCACCGACGTATTCGGCGCGAGGACGGATGAGGCGGTTATTGCTATACTGTTCGAGGACATGGGCTGTCCAGCCTGAGACACGGCTGCAGGCAAAGATGGGAGTGTCGAGATCGATTGGGATGCCTAGCATATAGTAGACTGAGGCAGAATAGAAATCGACGTTGGCGTTGAGGCCTTTGTGCTCCTTGATATATTGCTCGATGATGCGAGACATTTCGTACCAACGACTGTCCCCGCTACGCTTAGCAAGTTCCTCCGACATGGCGCGTAGATGTGTGGCGCGGGGATCTTCTGTACGATAGACGCGGTGTCCAAATCCCATGATACGTTCTTTGCGCTCTAGCGCACCTGCAATATAGGACTCGGCTTTATTGACGTCTCCGATACGCAGGAGCATACGCATGACTTGTTCATTTGCTCCACCATGAAGCGGACCTGAAAGTGCTCCGATAGCTGCTGTGATGGCAGCATACATACTTGCCAATGTAGCCGCCGCTACACGGGCAGCGAAGGTGGAGGCATTGAGTTCATGGTCAGCATGGAGGATTAATACTACATCCATGACATGCGCGTTGTAGGGATCGGGCATTTCGCCTCGTAACATGTAGAGGAAGTTGGTTGCGAGATTATGATCGGGCAGGGGAGCTACTGGTTCTTTCCCATTGCGGATACGATCCCAGCTTGCAACTATGGTTGGCATCAAGGATGTGAGACGGATTGCACGGCGTTCGTTCGCTGCGGTGGAATTGTCGCCTAGATCAGGATCAAAAGAGGAAAGGGAAGAGACAACGGTACGTAAGACATCCATAGGAGTTGTTGTTGTGGGGAGGAGTCGCATCAACTCGTTCACAGGACCAGGAAGAGTACGATTGGCACAGAGCTGAGCCTTTACTTCTTCGAGTTGCGCACGGGTTGGCAAGGCTCCATGCCAGAGGAGGTAAGCAGTCTCTTCAAAGGTTGAATTACGCGCTAAATCGTGAATATCAACACCAAAGTATGTTAGTTTGCCAAGTTTGCCGTCGAGGTCGCAGATTTGAGAGTGCGCGGCTACAATGTCTTCAAGGCCGTCTGTGGTTGGCATGTGAGTTTCCTCCGAGGGGATATACGCTTCGCTTGAGGTTGGCATATCGGTGACCGATACTATTATCGGGCGACTGCTGCTTCTCCAGTGAAGCAGACAACTTTCACCACAACAAAGTCTATGCGGTTCTGTAAAGTATTATAGTCATTCGATAAGCTCAATGTCAACAAGAAAGCTTGCTTTGTTGGGCAACAACCTCTCGTGTTGTGTTTGCTTCGCGGCGGTGCTTCTCAATTTTGCGACGCAAGATGTCGCCGAGGTTCATCCAGGGTTTCTCAATCAGGACGTAGGAAAGAACTGCAACAGGCACAACAATGAGCAACACCCATAACCAGTAGATACCATAGATAGTATAGCGGTTCATGGCAGGTAAAAGGGTTGGCAAGTGGTTCATCAAGAGGATGAGTAGTGGGAGATGCCAAATGTAGAGGCTATACGAAATCAAGCCTATCCAACGAAGGCATCGAGACTCGAAAGGACGCTTGAGTGAAGCAGGGCCAAAGAGAATAGCTACTATGCAGGCACCATAGCCAATCGCGAGTATTATATCGCTCAACCAATCATAATAGGGATGGATACCATTTAGGAACGACCATCCCTGCGATGCGTCGTTAAAATGCCACATGTAGCTGAATACCAGTAGGAGTATACCTCCAGCCCATAGCCAGGAACTGAGACGTCGCGCCCTATTGAGTAGCTTGCCGCCGGTATCAGGTCGCTGCGAGTACACAAAGCAAAGGCTTATAAGCATGCCAACGGCAAAATCCTCGGTATATTTTCCTGTGATGCCATAGGCAAAGAACGAGATCACATTGAGTACTGAGCGCGGAACCAGGAATGTCTGGTTCCAGTTGTTTTGAAAGTAAATACCCCAGTAGCGTACAAATAATCCTCCCGCTATAATTCCGAGGAGACAGAAGGTGACTGCTTTGAGACGTTTTTCCTGCGAAACGCGCTTCACCAGGAAGGCAATGACCAGTGCTATGAGAGGTAAGATCATGTAGAATTGCCATTCGGTGGCCAGGGTCCAGTATGGCCCATTCAGCATGCGAAAGGTTGAACTGGAAGAGTCCATAAAGAAGGTGAGAAAAAGTGCGAGGTCTTGTAAGTGGCTGCGTTGAAGATATTCTGGGTGAAAGAATATGATGATGAGGAAAAGCGATACATAGTATGCAGGGATGATACGCAGTACACGGCGCAGATAGAAAACACGAGCCAGCGGCCAGGGAGTTTTAAATAGCAGTGCTTTAGCATAGGGCATAAAGAGCAGGAAGCCGGAGAGCACAAAGAAAAGGGTGACCCCTGTTCCCCCAGCGGTTGAAATTGATGAGGCAAGTGGATTGGATTGCTGGCTCCAAAGGTTGTCTCCCGTGATGCGATTGACGTGAAAGATGATGACCATGAGGATGGCCACAGCGCGTACACCATCCAGGACGGCGATTGAGTTCTTACCATCCTGTTTGCCATCTCCTAGCAGAGCACTGATCCATTCAGCTACGCGGTGCATTGTATCTTTTAATGGGCGGTGTGAAACGTGATTATTTTGTGTGGGGTTGATCATTTTCCTGTTTTTCTTTGTGCATACGGGATATATGTACTAAAGCGCACACTACTTTTAACGAATGAATGCCCAAAAAAGATATCCTTCCGTACTTTTTTCGTGTTGTTGCGAGATATGATTCCGTAATAAACGTAATTATGTAGGGATAGAATGGCGATGACCACGATACATCGGGCACTAGAGTCACTTACGAGAATGTAAACTCTGTGTTCTCGTTCATAGTCAAGGTCTCTAAAATATGTTACACTGGCGCAAATGTGACCAGAAAGAGGCAGCAGTATGGCAGAGCTGATGCGAGAGGATGAGTCTCAACTCATTGCGCGCAGTCAGAGTGGGGATGTCAACGCTTTTAATGTGTTGGTGCTCCATTACCAGCAGACCACGTATAATGTGGTTTTTCGTATGGTTGGAGATCGTGATATTGCTGCCGACATTACGCAGGATGCTTTCATTGCTGCTTTTCGCAGCATTTCTTCGTTTCATGGTGGAGCTTCGTTCCGTGCGTGGCTGCTGAGAATCGCCTCAAATCTGGCTTGTGATCATTGGCGGAGGGTGCACAGGCATCCAGTTGAGTCGCTGGAGGTACTGACCGATGAGGACGAACCACATGCTGCTGAGACAATTGGGGCGCTGGCAGCAACGAATGAAGAGGTCAATCCCGAAGAGCATTTGCTGAGCCAGGAGCTACAGGAGTTGATTGCAAGAGGGTTGCAGGAACTGCCACTTGACCAGCGCGTGGCGGTGATTCTGTGCGATGTGGAGGGGCTATCTTATGAAGAGATTGCGGCCAGCACTTCAACAACATTGGGGACGGTACGATCACGTATCGCACGAGGGCGAGCACGTCTACGCAGCTATTTGTACCGACATAAGGAACTTTTACCACGTAGTTACCGTCTACTTACTGATAGGGAGTAATCCTCTAGAAACAAACACATTTTTGGAGTTGGAGTACAGGCGTGGCACAACAGTACGATGGACATTTGACAACTGAACAGCTTTCAGCAATGCTTGATGGGCAGCTTTCTCATGAGGAGCAGTTGGACTGGAATCCTCATTTGAAGGCGTGCCAACTGTGTCAAAGGCGATTGGCAGATCTGCGGCAGACGGTAGCCCTGCTGCGTGCATTGCCACAAGCCGAGTTGCCACGCTCATTTGTCTTGCCAACCAGTACTGCATTTGTCCCAGAACGACATCTGCATCCAGTAAGCCAGGGTGAGAGGGATAGCGAGTCTGGTGGGTTTATTACACCGATTACACGTGCGCATCGCAAGAGGCCTTCCATCGTACAACGCTCTGTACGTGTTCTGAGTACAATTGCTGCTGTGGTGGGTTTCCTTTTGATTGTGTCAGGTTTTCTGGCTGGTGCACATATTGGCGGAGGCGGCACTTACGCAACAAACACTAGTGGAGGCGGCCAAACAACTGCTAGCGGCGCAGCCAATCCACCACGAACAAAGCCTTCGAGTCAAGCTGCTAATGCAACATCAACAGGGCCAGAGGGACCAAGTGCAGCTACTCCTCAGGTGACACAAACTCCTAATGAGGTGGTGAGGTCTGTGCCCTCACCTGTTCCCGTTCAAGATCACAATTTGTCCCTGCCTCCAGTGTTTGACTTGAGCAAACCTATAGGATTAGAAGGGATAGGGCTTATTCTGCTTGTGTTGGGACTTTTGGGATTGATTGTTATGAGGGTTGCACGCAGAAGAGATATAAGGACATAAGGGAAAGATCTGTATCTTCCAAACGAGACCACTAGATCTACGTTAAGCTGTTTTCGCTTTGATAGTTTCACCTTCCTCGTGTTGACAGCCGTTATTCTGGTCGCTGCTGCTGCTCTGTTTTTCTATGGATTGGCAACGGGGCAAGGGAGTTAATGTGAGGTAAGCTGCCAACATTCTTTGGCGATTTGCCAGTCTTCCTGCGTGTGAACGATTAGGACGCGGATCGGTGAGTCGGGGGTGGAGACATCGGTATCGGAAGGAGACCGGGCATTTTTTTGCTGGTCGAGTTTCAGACCGAGGAATTTGAAGGCATCACAGACCGAGGTTCGTACGGCGGGCGAGTTTTCTCCTACACCAGCAGCGAAGACTAGCGCATCGAGTCCACCTAAGCTTGCAAGCATGGCACCAATGAAGGAACGTAGGCGATGGATGTAGACATCATAGGCCAGTTGGGCGCGTGCGTTGCGTTCGGCCATGGCGCTTAAGATTGAGCGCATGTCGCTGGATATGCCGGAGACTCCTTTAAGGCCGGAATTTTTGTTGAGGATGGTATCGAGTTGGTCAGAGGTTGCTCCTTTTTGACGCTGAAGGTGGATCAGGATGCCAGGGTCAATGGTGCCGGATCGACTTCCCATCATGAGTCCTTCTAGCGGAGTGAAGCCCATGGTGGTATCGATGCTATGCCCTTGCTGGATGGCGGCAAGGGAGCAGCCGTTGCCGAGATGGCAGGTGATGAGTCGTAGGGATTGCAGATCCTTGCCTAGAATCTGCGCTGTGCGATGGGCACAGTATTGATGGCTGATGCCGTGAAATCCGTAGCGGCGAATGCCCTGCTCAAACCATTCGTAAGGGCCAGGATAGACGGCGGTAGCAAGGGGCAGTTGGCTGTGAAATGCGGTGTCAAATACGGCGATCTGGGTAACTGAAGGCAATATGCGCTCAATGGCTTCGATACCTTCGAGGTTGGCCGGATTATGGGCCGGAGCGAATTGAGCGAGGCGTTGAATGGTGGCCTTTACTGCCGGGGTGATGATGGTTGGCTCCCGGTATTCTTGTCCGCCGTGGACGACGCGGTGGCCGACGATGTTTATATCTGAGGGCCGCGAGATGACTTGGGTTGGTCCGCTCCATAGGGTTGTGAGCAGGTGGGAGATTACTTCTGGTCGCGAGTCAGTCGGGAGTTCCTGTTTGAGTGGTACACCGTGAGCGGTTTTGATTTGAATTTCGGTTTTTCCTTGATGCTCACTCCAGTCGGCGTCGGCTTCCCAAAGAGGGGTGGGGGCGAGGTCGGGTAAGGAGTTGGCGAGTTCGTATAGGCGGCTTTTCTGGCTGCTTGATCCGGCATTCAGGACTAGTATTTTCATGTTAACTCCACTGCCAGTTAGAGATCTCTTGTGGGTCGACGCCGTTGGCCTGGATGTAGCGGCGGAAGTCGGCGAGGACGTATTCGTAGTGATGGACGCGTTCACTTGCTCGTGCTGCTACGTAGGGATTGTTGGTCGATGCCAGGCGGATGGCTTGCATGATGATGTGGAAGCGGCTGGTGCCATTACGGACGTTCATGTCGAAGGGGGTTGTGGTGGTGCCCTCTTCCTGGTAGCCGTTGATGTGGAAGCGCTGGTTATGATGGCGACCAAAGAGCAACTGTTTGACTGCGGAGGGGTAGCCGTGGAAGTTGATGATTACAGACCGATCTGGAGTAAACAGTGCATCAAACATCTCTTCATCGAGGCCGTGAGGGTGCGCGGTATTTGCCTCTAATACGAAGAGGTCTGTGACGTTCACCACGCGTATACGTAGTTCGGGCATTTCTGAGAGGAGGGTGTGGGCGGCAGCCATGATTTCCAGGGTGGGGTTATCGCCAATGCCTACCAGGACGATGTCCGGATTGACGCCGCTGTCTGTGCTGGCCCATTGCCATACTGAGGCTCCAGCGCGGCAGTGGGCAATGGCATCTTGCATGGAAAGCCACTGGGGCATGGGAGGCTTGTTGGCGATGACGAGATTCACGTACTCCTTACTGCGCAAGCAATGGTCTACTGTGCTGATCAAGCAGTTGGCATCTGGGGGTAGATAAACTCGCGATACCTCGGCTTTTCTATTCAAGACGTCGTTGATAAAACCAGGACTCTGGTGCGAGAAGCCGTTGTGTTCTTGCCGCCATAAAGTGGAGGTTTCCAGGTAGTTCAAGGAGGCGACGGGCAAGCGCCAGGGGAAATCCTGCGACATTTTCAAGAATTTGGAGTACTGGTCCATCATGGAGACGATGATATTTAGGAATGCCTCGTACGAGGGGAACACGCCGTGGCGACCGGTGAGCAGGTATCCCTGTAGCCAGGCCTGTAAGGTGTGTTCGCTGAGCATTTCTAGCACTCGCCCATCATGGGAACTGATCTTCTCGTTATGAGGTGGGATGGGCCGCTGGTAGTCGCGCTTTGTCACGTCCAGCACGGCAGTGAGCTTGTTGGATTCAAGTTCATCGGGGCTGAAGATACGGAAGGTGTGTGAATTGCGGGCAACGACATCGCGCAGATATTTGGCTACCTGCTCAACGCTGCTGACAAGACTGTCTTTGAGTGGACTCTTTTGTCCCGCGGCTACGCGCTCAACAGGGACTTCATAATCAAAGATATTGGGCAGATCGAGATTCTGACGTATGCGACCGCCATAGGTGTGGGGATTGCTGCCCATTCTTCGATCTCCAGTGGGGCATTGTTCGAGTATCTCTGGCTTGGGACGGCCCTGGTCGTCGAGACAGTTCATCTACATGATAAGAGCGGAGCCAGTTTTCCAAGAAGGCGCAGATGGGCAGGATTCGTCTTCGGATCAGGGAACTGGGTACCTGGTGGGAACGATAAGAACCTACTAGAGGTTCGCCGTCCATTTCCTTAGGGCCAGTCATGCCTTTGGGAGAGCGCATAAGGATGACGGGCCATTGCGGTTTGACGATGGGCTGACCTGAGCGGGCCGCTTGTTGAATGCGGCGAATTTCCTGGTAGGCCCAATCCATTGCTCCGTAGAGTGCAGCGTCTAGATCGTCGCCTTCTACGAATTGCACTGCATAGCCATAGCCTGTAAAGAGGGCGAATAGTTCTTCATCACTCATGGTGCCGTAAATGGTGGGATTGGAGATTTTGTAGCCGTTGATGTGTACGATGGGTAGTATGGCGCCTGATTCGGCCGGGTCAAGAAATTTGTAGCTGTGCCAGGCTGTCGCCGTGGGTCCTGTATCCGATTCCCCATCCCGACGATGCAAGCAACAATCAAGTCGGGGTTTCCATTGCGGCACCAAATGCGGTGGCAAGGGCATATCCCAGTTCTCCTCCTTCGTGGATTGTGCCCGGTACACCTGGGTACAGGTGGCTTGGGAAGCCACCGGGCCAGGAAAAGCGTTTGACAAATTTGTTGAGTCCGGCACGGTCACGAGTGAGTTCGGGATAATAATCTTTCAGGGTGCCTTCAATGTAGAGATTGGCGAGGTTCGCTGGTGCGCCATGCCCAGGGCCGGTGACCAAGAACATGTCGATGTTATGGCGCATGATGAGATGGTTCAGGTGGGCATAGATCAGGTTGATGCCGGGACTGGTCCCCCAGTGACCTAGCAGGCGATCTTTGATGTTCTCAGGCTTGAGGGGTTGCTCGAGCATGAAGTTGTCTTTCAAATAAATCTGTGCTGCTGCCAGGTAATCGGTAACGCGGCAGTAACGAGCGATTGCATCTAGCTCGTCGTTGTGTTCCTGGCGAACTTGCTCGATCGAAATATATGAGCCGGTGGTAGGCAGTTGGGATGTTGAGGTATTTGGTGTCATGTTTATCTCCCTGCATGGTTGCCAAAGGGCATATTAAGAAATTACACAAAGTAACCCCTCAGAATTATACGTTCTGGGGGCAAAGAGTGAATACTGATTTGCCTACTTATTGAGATAGGCGAACACTATTCGATGACTACTCCTATTGATGCCAGACCTCGCTGTATCATCTGGGTAGTCATTTGCGTTCTGAAGACGGTACGGACAATGCCATCGCTATCGATAAAATAGGTGGTGGGAATGGCGGTGACCCCGTAGGTTTCGTTGATGCGACCACCTGCATCAAAGAGGAGTGGGTATGTGAGGCGAAATTGCGTACCGAATGTACGAATGTCATCTTTTGGGTCAGCTTGATTGATGCCGAGGAGGTGAAATTCACCGATTGCACCAAATTGGGCGTAGGTTTGTTGTAAGAGGGGGACCTCTAATTTGCAAGGAGGGCAGGACTCGGACCAGAAGTTGATGACGACCGGATGTCCGCGTAATGCGTGGAGGTTGATCGAGCCATTTCCTGCTCCACCGTAGATTGGGAGAGTAAAATCTGGGGCAGATGCTCCTACCGCTATTCCTCCGCCGGGTTCGTCTGTTGAGGAGGGTAGGAAGACAAGCCAGCTAAAGATTGCGGCGAGTATAGCTACTAATGCGAATACGATGAATGTGATGCGCCGCCGTCGATTATATGGTTTGCGCGGTCGCTTCGCGAGTTCTTCGGTCAGCTCAGCTTTTAAGTCCTGGCGCTGTGTACGTGCTATCTGTTCTTCTTCTTTATCTTTGGTGAGTTTCTGTGTCATTCAATATGCCTCCTACCGACATAGTATAAAGGCTACGGCAATACGCTTGCAAGGGGAGACATGGCGGAATGGGTTATTAGATTTCTACAATTTCCTGGAGTTTTCTATAGCTTTAAGGAAGTTTCAGTATTGACGATGTCGGTCACTTGCAGTATTCTCTTTAGAAAGCTTGCATGTTGTTTTCTAGCTGTTTTTCATTGAGGTGGTGAGCCATGTCGAATACTGCTATTTTTATTGTCTTTGCTGTCGTCAATGTGGTGGTTACAGGGCTGTTCGCAGGGGTGGTGCTGAGCCAATATACACGGCGTCACCGCATCTACCAACTGTACTGGTCGATAGCTTTGACGATGGCCTTTCTTGCTACGCTGGCTTTTGTCTTTTCGGTTGTGATAGGGCCTACGACTGCTGCTGGAGAATTGCTCTTTCGCGTCTACTACATTCTAGGAGGCGCGCTTACATCGGCCTGGCTTGGTCTAGGTAGCCTGGCATTGGTGGCGAGTGCCAGGGTCACACGCATTAGTCTTCTTGTCTTGTGTGTGCTGAGTGTAGTGACAATTGTGTTGATCGCGACTGCCGGTATTGATCCAGTGAAACTTGGGCAGATTGCATCAAATGCAGGTAGCCAGGTACTCCAACCGGGCGCGTGGGTGATAATGATCGCGGTTATGAATACGCTGGGAGTGGTGGCTGTGGTTGGTGTGGCTATCTTTTCAGGGTGGAAATTGATGCGCCGACAGTCTAACGCAGCTAGTCTGTATACCAGCAAATTCCTGTGGGCTAATGTGTTGATCGTGGTTGGTGATTTGCTCAATGGTCTCGCGGGTAGTGGGCTGCGCATTTTCGGCTTAGAGGGCAGCTTCTGGTTGATCATGGCTGTGGGCTGGACGGCATTCTTTGTTGGTGTGCTGCTTGCCAGTCGCCGTGCAGCAGCGGTAAGACCGGCGGCACAAGTCCAGGCCTCGACTATAAAGGGGTGAATGGCTCTGGTGTCATTTCTTGCCCGCATTTCTCCCCATTGTCCATAGTAGGTAAACATGAGATACTACGGCGCGTGATAGTCAACAGAGGTGATTTATTGGATAAAGATAGGAAGCCAGTAGTGGACGGCCATCAGTGAATTCATATGCGTGGATGAGATATATATGACGAGGAATAATTTGGAGCAGCTAAGACGAGAGGCGCATGCGCATTTAGAGGCGAAAAGAGGGCAAGAGGCGAGTACGGCATTTACTTTGTTACTCGAGCATGATGGGGAAGATGAAGATGCCTTGATTGGGCTTGCTTTGGCTCAAGATAGACTTGGCGAGTATCAAAAGATGTATGAGACAGCGCAACAGGCTGTCAAGCTCTCTCCTGGCTCTGCTCAGGCTTTAGCGTGTAAGGCGAGGGCTTTGCAAAAGCTTGAGCGTCTTTCGGAGGCTACGGTTGCGAATGACCAGGCGTTGTTGCTTGATACGAATCTCGCGCTTGCATGGCTGAACCGCAGTGGGCAACAGTTACTGCAACAGCGATTTCCAGAGGCACTGCGTGCGGCTGAGCGCGCTCTTGAACTTGATCCGACTGACGCACGAGCGTGGGCGAATAAGGGGTTTGCGCTACTTGATCTCAATCGATTATTTGAGGCGCTTAAGGCAATGGACGAGAGCTTGAAGTGCGATCCCGATTATTTGATTGCTCTGCAGATCAAGGGGGAGATTTTACGGCGGTTTGGACGGCTAAAAGATGTGGTTGTGACGATGCGTCATGCTTTAGATATTGCTCCAAATGATGTTTCCGCGCTGAATTTGATGGCACATGCCCTGCGTACTTTGGGAGAGTATGAGTCTTTGCGACCCATTACTGAACAGCTTGTGCTTCTTGAGCCTGAGAGTCTTTTTGCCTGGGAGAGTCATATGGCGGCCCTGAGGGGGCTGGGCCGCTTCGAGGATGCTTGCGATGCGATTGATCGTGTTTTGGAGTTGGACCCAACGAATGTGCGTTTTTGGACTATCAAGGCGGATAATCTCTATCGCCTGGAACGCTACCGCGAGGCGGTGAGTGCCGCAGAACGGGCGAGGGATATTGATGAGGAGTATCCTCCTGCGCGGCGCATTCACGAGAAGGCGATGCGATTGATGTACCAGCATAAAGGGAAGAGGAAGTAAGTAGAAATGTAAGTAGGGATTCCAAGAGGCAGCTAGATCCTCTTGGAATCCCTACTTACATTTCTATGAGTTTTTCTAGGGTGGGTAAGAGTAAATCGTCGCGACGAACCTGGAATAGCGGGCGGAGGCGATCAGGGACGACGACGCAGATGCGGCGTTGATGTTGTTCATAACGGGCGAGATCATCGGGTTGCAGGCCGGTTGCCTGAACCCAGGTGACGAGTGCATCCATACCAACGGGGGGATTAGCGAAGGTTACGTGTACGTCCATTTCCCATTTTTCTGGACGTGGGATGTCTAGTAAGACTTCGTAGTCGGCGATTTCGGTGTCGAGGGCAGTTGCCATTTCGGCGGCGAGTTGTTGTTCGAGGCGACGACGACGTTGCGAGTCCCAGAAGAGTGCATCCAGGCGGTTGAAGAGGCGACCTGCTGTCCGACTGATTTCGGCTGCTCGTTTATACGGTCGCCGTAGTTCTAACGCTTCGGTGAGGGCGCGGGAACTGGTTGGCATAGTGGAGTTTGCTAATAGGGAGAGCAGCGAGGCGTCGTCCAGTCCCATCAGTCGCTCGGCTTGAAGGGTTCCGTTCAATAGCGCGTCCTGCACAGCACGCATTAACATGGTTTGGAGGGATCGGCTTGTGTGATGCCAGTAGATGTTGTCGAACATTTCCTGGCGAGCATGCAGCAGCGAGTGTAGGGGGCTTATGCCTTTGTGGGTTACGACAAGACGGCGCTGCCCCTGGACATTTGGATGTACTCGGAGTGCGCTCTGCAAACGAGAGACGTCGACACCGCCATAGGGGACGTTGCAGGCGCGAGCATCACGTGGCAGATAATCGAGCTTGTCTACATCAAGCGCTCCGCTCAATAAGCTTTGTAAGAGTTCATCATCGGGGGGTAGGACTTTTGTTTTAGGGGGATCGATGAAGTCAGCTACGCGTTCGGGTGAAAGGGCGTAGTCACGTTCAAGGATGGTGGCTATTTCGCTCTTTTCGATGATTGAACGTCCAACTTTTTCGTGTATGATGATGGGGTTGCCAAGTTCTTCGATGGTGTGGGAAAAGGGATAGTGTCCAATGTCGTGGAGTAGGGCTGCTACGACGAGGGTTTGTATGCTACTGATCGATACTCCGTTGAGGCCTCCATCATTGCCGCGCTGAAGTAGGAAGCGTAGAGCACGAACGGCGAGGTAGTAACAGCCAAGGCTGTGTTCGTAGCGGGTGTGTGTTGCACCTGGCCAGACACGATAGACAAAGCCAAGCTGCTTTATTTTTTGCAGGCGCAGGAATGGGGCGGTGCTGATTAGATTTTCTTCACGAGGGCCAAGGGGAATGAGGTCATATAGGCTGTCGCGCACTGTACTTACTGGTTGTTCGTCGGGTAGTAGCGGGAAGCCATTGATGTTTATTGTTGTGCAATCGGGTGGGACGATAGGTTGTTCTTGTATATCCATGAGAGGATTTTAGCAGTAAAACAGGGGGACCGCAAGGGTTTAACAGGGCTATAGATGGTTACCTCAGGATTATCTCTGCTATATGGGTGGCTGAACCGGGCGACCTCACATACTGCTGTCGAAACTGCTCTACCAACAGCAGGCAGTGATCCCTATGGCATCGTGTATAACGCTACAACAAATACGATCTGGGTTGCGGAAAATGGTAATACGAAGCTGGGAAGCTTCCCCCCAACGACAAATGGCATTTTAGCTGCGGGTGCTATTTATGAACGGTAGAAATCAAATTAATACGCTACATACAACAGTAGCGGCTGGCACACGCGGAACATTGTTCCTAATAACAGTGGTTCTTTAAGTATGGGGTAATAGGACTGTTGGTTGGCTGGTAATCACAAAGTGATTATCAGAACTTTTCTACGTTGTACACAAGTGGAAGGAAACGGTTCGATTTAGCAAGTATTTGGTATATAGGCTTGAGACTTGTTTCATTCAAGGGGTGAGCGTCACGAGATGTATTTTACCACCCTGATATATCGACAAGTATCAGTATATACACCTAAAGCTTGTCTGGTTTTATGAGAACCCTGTCTGGAGGGCAAGTAACCCTTGCAGTAAGGTGCTCTTTAGCATCATAACCGATGCGTTTTACTGTCACTCGTATATCGGTACATTTGTATGTAAGCATTAGTACAGCGGAGTTGAAAGTACTGTCATGAATGAAAACAACTTCTGGGGGAGAACGCGATCATCAGGGATACAGGTGGGAATGATCGTGCGTATTGCCTTAGCATTATTCGCAACCGTTGGTAGTATTGCACTTGCCTTGACCCTGTTGAACCCACATGACAATGCACGAGCCAGTGGGGTAGTTGAAGTAGGAACGAATAAAAACCCATGGGGACTGGTTCAAGATGGCACGCATATCTGGGTTGCGGAACCTGGCTGTGATCTAAGCCCGAAGTGCGCAACGCAATTTCCTGGGACCATCGGTGAATACACTCAGACGACTACTCCTACTTTAGTAGCGAACTTTACAGAGCCTTCGACAGGCGGCTTTACTAGTCCAGGGTTCGTCGCACTCGACGGCAAGGGAAATATATGGTTCACTGAGCCAACAAGTGATGCGATTGGGGAACTCACTCCACCAACCACACCAACCGCTACGCCAACCTGGCAGCAATGGGGAAAAGCTAATGGCATCACTACTGGCTCTGTCCCGCGTGATCTTGTCTTTGACAAGCATGGGAATATCTGGTTTACTGAAGCCATTGGAAACAAGATCGGCTTTTTCAATACCACCTTACACACTGCTGTCGAAACCCCGCTTGTAACCGCAAATAGTGATCCATACGGCATTGTGTATAACGCTACAACGAATATGGTCTGGTTTGCAGAAAATGGCAACACAATGCTTGGGAGTTTTGTGCCTAACACAACTGGAACCATTAATATCAAAGAACATCCTATTGGCACAGCAAAGGCACATATGCTTGCCATTGATGCTTCAGGAAATCTTTGGTACAGCGAGGGGCCTGGAGATTTTGTTGGTGAGTATAGCATTACTTCTAACAATTTTAGGGATTTTTCGGTGGCCTCAGCTATATGTCCGGTGGGGTCTCCTGCAGGTTGCCTCACAAACACGTATGTTGCAGGTGTGGCTATCGATAGCACCGGAAAGGTCTGGTTTGACGAAGTCCATACTGGAAGTGTGGGATATATTACTCCTCCTGTCGGTACTTTTGCTCCGACTAAAACAACGCCCATCCCTTCACCTTCACCAACTAAAACACCGAAGAAAACGCCCACACCCACCACTACGGTCACCCCTGGCACTACACCCACTCCGAGTAGTTCACCTACTCCTACTCCAGCAAAGATTACAATAAGTGCTATCATCTCAAGCCCATTTGATGGACTCATCACTGATGGGACCAATAATGTTTGGGCGACTGAGAAGAATGGTAGCAATAAACTGGCTTTGATACCTCCAGGTACAAGACCAACTCCCACGCCTACAGCCACTGGCACGACAACGGTTACACCGACGGGCACAACAACGGTTACACCGACAGGGACACCATCAACGACGATAACGGGGCCAGTGAGTAAGACGTGGTACTTCGCCGAAGGCAAGGTGGGAACGGGCTTCACCGAATTCCTCACACTTGAAAATCCAGATACTATTAATAGTTGCGCGGTGAATATTGAATACCTGTTGGGATCAGGTAGCCCAATCAACATTCCCGTGACAGTCTCTCCCGCGACTCGCTATACTGAGTCGGTGAATACTGATCTGAATACTCCGGCCAGTTCGGGCAACTATCAGACCGACTCCGCCGTTGTCACGGTCAACTCGTCCTCCACTCCCAATTGTAACGGTATCGTGGCTGAACGACCGATGTACTTTACCAACTTCATTGGCGTCAGCAGTGGGAGTGATGTGCTTGGCGCAACGCATACTGACACGACCTTCTACTTTGCAGATGTACCAACTGGCGGCGGCTATGCCTCTTTCCTCACCATCCTGAATCCTGGCACTACCACTGCTAACATCACAGCGACCTTTGTGGTTGGCGGCGTTACCGTCAACACGCAGACGCTCGCAGTTGCTGGCGGTACGCGCGGTACAATCATCCCAAATAATAGTGGTACCTTGCACCATGCAGCGGTTACTGTCACCTCCGACCAGCAGGTGGTAGTCGAACGTCCTGACTACTTCAGCAATGTCAACGGGGGCAATGCACAGACTGTTTCGGGAGCTTCTTCGGTAGTGGGAGTACGCACCCTGAAGAACGACTGGCTCTTTGCTGAGGGCTATACTGGCGGCAAATTCCAGGAGTACTTTGTACTGGCGAACTTCGGAACGACAGCAGTCACTGCTAATGTGGTGCTGGAGTTCAGCAATGGTCATACCGAAACAGTGCCTGAAACCATTCAGCCGTTGGATCAGACCTTTGTCAATGTGAACGCGATTGTGGCTAACAATCTGGGGACATGTGACACAAGTCCATGCCAACCTACTCCAGATGTCTCAGCAGAAATCAGTTCCGCAGCGGGTAGCAACTTCATCGCACAGCGTGAAATGTACTTCCAGTACAATCATGTTGGTAATGGACGCACATTGAATGCTACGGGTGGAACCGATGTGATCGGCGAGTCCACAGCAGTCAGCAGCTATAGTTTCGCGGAAGGCTACACAAATGTGGGCTATGACGAGTGGCTCACGATACAGAATCCTTCCGCAAACACTGGGACAGTGAACCTCAAGATCGTTAATGCTGATGGGCACAGCTTCAGCCAGGCCTACACCTTGCTGGCGCATAGTCGCACAACTATCGACATCACCGGTCTGGTTATCCATAACCTGATCGTGCCCAATGACACGTTTAAAGGTTATGAGGTCTCACTGACTGCTCAGGCGGGAGCGAATGCCCTATTCATGGTAGAGCGCCCCATGTACTGGAACACTGGCTCAAGCGGTACGCAAGGCGGTAGTGATGTGATCGGCTATGATGGCAAGTAATCTCTTTACGAGCCTCTAGTAGGCATTTTAAATAAAGCGCCTGGTGATGGCGATTACCAGGCGCTTTATTGTGGTATCGGGAATGAAGGAATGTGACACTTGTGGCACTTGTTCTCGTGCAATGATGCAACTTGTAAATTGCCCTGGGATAAAGGAGCATACAAGTGGTATAATGTAACCATCTCTAGTCCGGAGAAAATGCGACGGGATTGTATCACCCGTCGCATCCTTATTACAAAAGAATGTGGTGATATGGGTATGGAAAAAGTACCAGCGAGCGTACGGATGCTCGTGATTGATATCGATGGTACGCTGCTTAATCCAGAAGGGAAAATTACTCCTCGTACCTTGGGAGCGGTACGTGCTGCGCAGCAGGCAGGAATAGTGGTAACGCTGGCAACAGCTCGCCGCTATTGCAATACCGCGAAGATTGCTACAGAACTGGGATTAGATATTCCGCTGATTATATATGATGGGGCTATGATTATAAAACATCCTGATGCTACGGTTATACACACGCACACGCTGAAAGCAGATGTTGCTCAGCAAGCTATAAATCTGCTGGTAGAGCATCATATCCAACCAGTAGTTCATCCATCTATGGGAGCGGTTGAAGAAATTTGGACGGGGCCTTGTGATTTCGATAACCTGTGGCTCGAGGCTTACTTTACGACGTTTCCTGAGCAAATGCGTCGCATGCCTTACGAGGCGCTCTGCATCGGGCATGCCGATCCGCTGCGGGTCTGTGTCTTTACAGAGGAAGAGCATATTCTTGAGGTAATCCCGAAAGTTTCTGCCCTTGCATGCTCATGGACGACGATAAAAAGGGGCAGCTATGGATGTGCTGAACTGACTATTATGGATCCTGCTTGTTCAAAGGCCAGTGGTGTTGCAGCATTGGCACGCTATCTGAACATTCCGCTAGAGGAAGTTATGGCCATTGGCGATAACAATAATGATATACAAATGCTACGAACTGCCGGTTGGGGGGTTGCGATGGGACATGCCTCTGAAACTGTCAAGGCGGCAGCAAAGGCTGTGACTGCCAATAACCGGGAAGATGGTGTCGCACAAGCCATTGAGCGCTACGCGCTCCGCTCTGAGGAGAGTGCTGCCTCAAATTCTCTTAATCGCTCAATCTGCTTGTGATTGGGAGCGGCTTGCCAGCGTTTCTGCTGCACCAACATCAGGGCATCTTGAGCATGCATGCCGTCATATACAAGCACAGCACAGGTGAGTAAGGCGCTCCGTCCGACGCCATGCTCACAGTGAATCAAGACCCGGCCACCCCGCTTCATGCGTTCATTGACCCATCTGGCACCCTGCATCATCTGTTCAATTGTAAGTGGTTTTGTATCGGCGGTTGGAAGATGCAGCAACTCGATATGTTCTTTTGCCAATGCCAAGGCATCATCGCAATATTCTGAGCGAGTGTCCACCACATAGGTAATACCTGTACGCGCCAAGGCCTTGATATCCGTAGAGTGAATCCGACCACCAAGGGCCAGGTTATCCGTCACCCAGCTCATATTTAATTTGTCAGGCAGGGGGATATGCAATCTTTTTGCGACCTTCTCGCTTGGAGAATTCTCGGGAAAAAGATGAGCGGCGATACGTGTCCAGCGCCGGTAGAGGACACGTATGATGCCAGTTGAGGCCCAGCGTATAAATGAAAATTGGACACGGGGACCTTCTACGACCGCTGCTTCGAGTGGTTCAGTACCAGGAGGTGGCGGCGTAATCGTTGGATCGGATGACATGGATAGCTCTTTTCATTTACTTTGACGCAACTAATGGAGGCAGGGCTGCAACGGTTGTATTGGTGCTGCCGATTGGTTGCACTTCGTCACGCTGCATTACGCGTTTCAAGGAGGTAATCGCACACTCTATCATGCTATCATCTGGCTCGCGGGTCGTCAAACCTTGCAGTGCGAGTCCAGGAGCAAGTAGCCATCTGACTATACGAAAGCGATAATTTGCCGCGCCTAGTCGCATGAGTTCGTAGGCGATACCTGCTACAACGGGTACTAACAGGATGCGCGAGATGACTTTGATAAGTAATGAAGTAGGGGCGGGCACCAATGCAAAGACCAGAATTGAAACGACCATTACTATCAAGAGAAAACCTGTGCCACAGCGGGTATGCACTTTTGAGGCTTGACGTACATGTGGAACATCAAGTGGGTAACCCTGCTCCATAGCATTAATGGCTTTATGTTCAGCGCCATGATAGCCAAAGACGCGTTGAATACTAGGAATGCGTCCAATCAGGTAGAGGTAACCAATAAGCAGTCCAAGACGAATGAGGCCCTCAACTATCAGACTTAACCAACTACTACCTATTTGACTGTGTAACAGACTTGCAATGAAGAGTGGGAACAGGAAGAAGAGCGCTATAGCAAAGCCTAATGAGATTATTAAGGTTATAACGAGTGTTATGCCTCCGATTTGGGGAGGAGGCGCTAGATCATCTTGTAAGGCATTGGGATTACCAAAATCATTAGTATTCAGTGTATTGGTAGAAGGCTCTGGATTTACTGCTCCGGTTGCGATATTTGCAGATAAGGTCATCAGGCGTGTTCCTAGGACTAACATTTCCCATAGGAGGAGTATTCCACGTAAGAAAGGGAGACGAAATACTCGATTCTGGTACAGGTAGGGAGTTAATGCTTCTTCATAGAGGTAGATACTGTCATCTGGACGCCGCACTGCTAGAGCTACCGATTTACGCCCGCGCATCATTACGCCTTCCATAACAGCCTGACCACCGTAATAGAATTTTGCTGCCATAGCGCTAAGTTCTCCTTTCGATGTCTTTCCACTTTGACTACGATTAATTTTATTGTTTACTCAGCTCATTAGTGAGGGGAATTATCAAAGAAACTATTTAGATCCGTAAAAGGGTCTGTAGGGGCAATAAACCTCCTTGCCTGATCGATTATGCGCCTGGCACGTGATTGGGAGGGCGGTCTTGGCAGATTACGCATACGTGATTGCCCTAAAAAGGAGAGATGCTGGTTCGCCGCAAGCGTTCCCCTCGTTGGACGCCGCGTGCCACTTACTAAGGTAGAAGAGAGCCGTTTTGATCGCTTTGGTCTGGTACGAGCCTGTTTAGGCGATTGCACCGAGTGCCATATTCCGGGCTTACCGGGCGGAGGCAGGTAACTAAGAATATGGTCGGCAATGTCGAAAGAGGTGCGGGGGCGGCTAATACGTTGGGCGTTTCCCAGTTGCTGACTCATTAGTTGCGATCCAGGTTTCACCAATCGGCGTAATGCGTCAACTAGCTCAATCGAGTTATGCGCTATCGATCCTACATTATTTTCAAGCACATACGCCACGTTTCCCTCTTCCTGTCCAGGAAGGTAGCTGTTAAGGATGAGAGGGAGTTCGCATGCCAGAGCTTCGGAGATGGTTCCTGGTCCTGCCTTGGTTACGATAACATCTGCGGCGTGCATGATTTCTGGCATATTGTGTACGAAGCCAAGAACCTTTACAGGGACATGCAAGCTAGAACGTATACGTTGGAGGTAGGTATACAGTCGTTTGTTGCGACCGGTAACAATGAGCAATTGGACTTGCAAACGCGCTTTTGAGATGGCATGTATGGTTGGCCACAAGCCACTCCCTTCTCCCCCACTTACTAATAAAACCACCGGTATGCCAGCCTCCAGACCTAGCTTGCGTTGCAGCTCTTCTTTGCTCCCTACGGGAAGCGTAAACTTTGGATCAATGGGCATACCAAGCACATGCACGTGCTGAGGGTCAAGCCCACGTTTCAAATACAGTTGTTTTGCCTGTTCCGTGGGCACGACGTAGGAGTCGGCACCGGGAGCAAACCAGGAATAATGGGCACTGACAAGGTCGGTGACTACGGTGATAAAAGGAATATGCAGACCCAGGTCCTGCAAAGCATCTATGGTGAGGTGGTTGAGCAAAGGATGTACGGAGACGATAATGTCGGGATGAACACTTGTAATTAAGCGTAACAAGCCATTATGAATGAGAGGGGTAGCGACGGTTTGAACGGTTGAAACGCCACGAGCGCGATTGCTTAGTTTAAAAGCTTGCCCATAAAGCTTAGGGTTATAGCGGATGGTTGGGCCATAGAGTTTCATGAATTCGCGCAACGGAAAATGGCCGTACTCCTCAAATGCATCAACAATTTCAATGCGGTAAGTTGGAGGAGGCGCTAGGTTGATATCTTCAGGGTTGTTCTGCTGATGAGCATACCATTCTTCCTGCTCTTTTTGAGAAATGAGCATGATAGCGTTGCGAATGGCGTTTGCGGCACTTCGATGACCTGCCCCAGTGTCAGCGATGAGGAACAGTATCGTTCGCTGAGACATGCTTATTCGAGAACTCCCCCATACACTATTACATACATGAACAAACGGGGACAAAGGCTTTTTGAGATTGTCCTTTATCCCCGTTATTTCATTAACTGATTTATTCTTC
Organism: uncultured Chloroflexia bacterium; assembly: GCA_963778375.1. Classification (GTDB taxonomy): domain Bacteria; phylum Chloroflexota; class Ktedonobacteria; order Ktedonobacterales; family Ktedonobacteraceae; genus CAVZTX01. Next base: position 77,271 of record CAVZTX010000028.1, read on the forward strand.
CTGCAAGTTGAAGCGCTTGCGGAAGCGTTCTACACGACCTGCTGAGTCGAGGATGCGCTGTTGACCAGTAAAGAATGGATGGCATTTTGAACAAACGTCAACCTTGAGTACTGGTTTGACACTGACTGTTTTAAAGGTGTTGCCACAGGCGCAACTTACTGTGGCTTCAACGTAATTTGGATGAATTCCTTTTTTCATGGCTACTCCCGGGTAATGTCTATAATTTTGGATGCGAGCATGATTGTACATGGCTGGTGTTTCCATGTCAAGAGACCCCACACCTTTCTGCTACGTTATTCTATCATAGATAACACCTTTTTGAGCATATTTATGCCCGAAATTTTCCAATAGGAGGCTTTGGCTGATCAAGCAACAGGAGTCAACGCATCCACCCAATCTTTTGCATTGCCAGTGATGGCCCAGCGGGAGCTGCTCCCAAAATTACTGGTTATGGTCGTTTCATAGCCTAGCATGACAACATAGTCTTTTCCTTTGTACCGAATAGTGATTGCTTCGCACTCTAATTTTCCGATATAGAAGGGATTTCTTTCCTTGACGGAACTCAGGTCTTTGATGGGAGCGTCAAAAAAGACGCGTTTCTCACCCCGATTTTCAGCACACAAAACGTCGGTATCGAAGAGGTAGAGTCGTCCACGAGCTACTATCTCGCCCTTTGTGTTGAGGAGGGTCATTAAGGTAAAGCGGCGGGGATGGCGAATCTCAATGTGTTCCGCTAATTGCTGCTCTACCTGCCCACGTTGCTGGGGCGTCATTCCTTCAAGGTGCAGGCGAATATAGCGTGTGGTGCCAAAAAGATGGCCTAAACCCTCCTTCCCTTTGCTGGCTAGGAGATACTCTTCCCCTTCATCTACTGCAAAGCGTGCCTCCGACCAGGGCATTTGTTGCTCATTTTCCCCTGGGAATTGTACGCGCACGCCGTCAGGTTCAATCCATACTCCGGAACGTCCATAGCTGTATTGGAAGTAGAGCATTGGCAACAGAACGATCAGTCCAAGCACTGCAAGTATGTAGGAAATACCAATCACTATACCTGAGATTTTAATGAACGGTAATAACGCTATTGAGCCAAATACAAGGACTATAAGAAGGGAGGCAAGGGTGAGACGCGAGATGCGTCGGGTGTGCTGGGCAAAACGATAGCGAGCCGCTACGGAAGCATTCATACGATACTCCTCAAATCAAAAATGTTCATTACACCTCCAGGTCAGGGGCAAGCCCTGCCCCTACTATACTCCTTATATCAACAACGTTCGTGTGGTACACTAGAGCCAGGGAATTTGCGCTTTTCGCTGAAGTTTAACACATTCGGATTGGCTTAGGAACAATCAAATGACGATTGAACGTTATTCGTTGCCAGAGATGGCAAGTATCTGGTCCGCGACGCATAAAGCGGACATGTGGTTACAGGTTGAACTGCTTGTGTGCGAAGGATGGGCACGTGAGGGAGTCATTCCACAGGATGCGCTAGAGAAGATACGCAATGCTACCTATAATGCTGAGCGCATGCAAGAGATCGAGCAGGAAACGCATCACGATATCATTTCATTTTTACGTTCTATCCAGGAACGCTTAGGGCCGGAAGGTCGCTTCATCCATCTTGGACTTACCTCTTCTGATGTACTTGATACTGGACTGGCAGCACAACTCAAAGAGGCGGGGGTGTTGCTCACTACGTCTCTAGCCGATCTAATTGCGACGGTGGAGCGGGCAGCAGTGCAGTACAAATATACGTTGATGGCCGGACGCACGCATGGCATTCACGCCGAGCCGATTACTTTTGGTTTGAAATTGGCGCTGTGGGTGGATGAGTTGAGGCGTGGGCAACAACGACTCGGAGCGGCACTTGAGCAGGTGACTGTGGGCAAAATTTCTGGTGCTGTCGGTACGCATGCGACGGTTCCACCGCAGATAGAGGAGTTTGTGTGCGAAGCGATGGGATTGGGCGTGGCCCCGGTTTCTAGCCAGATTGTGCAACGTGACCGACATGCGCATTTTATCACTACATTGGCACTACTGGGCAGTTCACTGGAAAAGATGGCGCAGGAGATTCGTCACTTGCAGCGCACAGAATTAAGTGAGGCTTTCGAGCCTTTTGCTGCTGGTCAACAAGGTTCATCGGCCATGCCACACAAACGCAATCCTGAACTATGCGAGCGCATTTGCGGATTGGCACGTGTGCTGCGTGGTTTTGCGATTACCTCAATGGAAGATGTAGCGTTGTGGCACGAACGCGATATCAGTCACTCTTCCGCAGAGCGCATCATTATTCCTGACGGTTGCACTTTGTTGCACTATATGCTGCACATCTTCAATGGTGTTATGAGCGGACTACAGGTAGATGAAGAACGCATGCAGGCCAATCTAAATATGACGGGAGGGCTGGTTTTCTCGCAGCGCATTCTGCTGGCTCTGATTGATAAGGGAGTGGGTCGGCAAGAGGCGTATAAGATGGTGCAGCGCAATGCGAAGAAGGTTTGGAGTATGGCAAGCAAGAGAGATGTAGAGAGAGACAGGGCACCCGCAAGGGGTGCCCCTACAAAATTAACGGAGTCTCGCTTTGTTGAGGCGCTTAAGGACGATCCAGAGGTGACTGAGTACCTCTCATCTGACGAGTTGGCAGAGTTGACTGATACGGACTATTACGTTAAGTACATCGATACGGCATTTACAAGACTGGGACTATAGGAAAGGGATAAGCACTTCTATGACTGATGAAGTGAAGCAACGCAAGATTGAGCATGTGAGCGTCGCTCTAGGACAGGATGTTTCGGTACCCCAACGGGCAAGCTGGGGCGACATACAGTTTGTGCATCAAGCGCTGCCCGAGGTAGATCTGGATGAGATTGATACCTCGGTGAACTTCCTTGGTCGTTCGCTGCGTTATCCCATCTTTATGTCCTCATTAACAGGCGGTCATTCAGATGTTACGTCGATTAATCGCAATTTGGCACGTGCGGCTGAACGCTATGGGCTAGCACTTGGTGTGGGTAGCCAACGCGCTGGCATCGTCAACCCTGATGTTGCGGCGAGTTATGCTGTGACGCGCCAACACGCACCCAACGCGTTTTTAATCGCTAATATAGGTGCACCACAGTTGATTGTCCAACCGCGACATCCAGCTTTTACGCTTGAACAGGTAGAACGAGCGATTAATATGATAGGGGCAAATGCTCTGGCCGTACATCTGAACAGTTTGCAAGAAGCGGCGCAGCCGGAAGGTGATCGACGCGCAGTAGGTGAGGCGGCAGCACTTAAGACCCTTACGAGCCAGATTGCTCTGCCGGTGATTGCTAAAGAGACCGGCGCAGGAGTCTGCCGTGAACAGGCGCTTTTGTTGCGTTCTTGTGGGGTTGCGGCAATCGATGTTGGAGGAGCGGGAGGAAGCAGTATGTCGGCGATGGAAGCTGCACGTTCTGAATCTCGAGGTGATGAGCGAAATCGAAATATCGGCATGCTCTTTCGAGATTGGGGCATAGCCACGCCTATTGCTGTTGTGGAGGCAAGTCTCGCGGGACTTCCACTAATTTCTACCGGTGGGGTGCGTAATGGTCTGGATGTGGCACGCGCACTTGCCCTGGGTGCCACGCTGGTTGGGATGGGTTTTCCGTTTCTCAAGGCTGCCAGTGAAAGTTTTGAGGCCGTGTGTGAGCTATTGGAAACGGTTGTGGCTGAGCTGAAAGTAGCGATGCAATTGAGTGGTGCAACTAGCATTGCGCAGTTGCAGCAGGTGGATGTTGTGGTGACAGGGGAGACGCGTAACTGGCTGACTACACGGGGATTCGAGGAGACGTTGAAATCAATGGCGCAAAGACGGTGGAGGAAGATGCAATCGGGCTTATTAGATCATCTCAGCTAGTTCTTCAGGCGTATTCACATTCACAAACGAGCGCAATTCAGGGTCAATTTTTCGCAGCTGCGCCTCTTCAATATAGCGTACAGGCGCAATATCTAGCAAAGAACGCAGATCGTGTCGTCCCTGCTGCAAACGCTCTTCAATCGAGGGTAAGATGACGCGTGAATAGATGGCTAAAAGTACCTGGGGAATATTGTTCACAAGGGGAACGAGTAGGGAATCGGAAGGAGGTTGGGATAGGAGGAATGATAGGAGTGCAGGTTGCACAAATGGCATATCTACCGCTATGACCAGGGCTTGTTGGGCATGAATTGTGCTCAAGCCGCTGTATAGACCCATAAGGGGTCCATGATCCGGGACTTTGTCAGTTATGACATCTATACCAGGTAGCGCATAATTTGCGGCATCTGCCTTATCGCGGGCAACGATGAGTACCTCTGGACATAGTGAAGTGAGTGTAGTTGAGAGGTGCTCAATGAAGGTATGAGATGGATTGCTGGGAAGGGGCAGCAGGGCTTTATTTTTACCCATTCGCCTGCTGCGTCCCCCGGTAAGGATGATACTTGCTGTTGTATTGAACAACCGAGCTGTTTTCTCCCTGGATGATTATTTTGATCTACTAGATGAGGCAGTCCTACGCCTGTTGCCTTTGGGAATGTATTGTTGACAATTCTGGTATGCTATGAAGTTTGCTCGTTCTTTTGGATATTTACGCACGAGGTAGATGACCCAGACAATTGCCCAGGCAAGGAAACCAAGCAACCAGAGGTAGCGCCAGAAACGCCATGCGAAGAAGTATTCGTAGAGGTAGGCACGTGAAAAAATCAAGGGGTAGCCGATTATGCAGATGATGGCTAGCCATCCAAGATAGCGATCAAGCATGCCTTTGATGATAGGCCTACTTTTGACAAAGCGCTTCCGACCTTCTACGGAATAGTAGAAGGCGATTAAGACTCCTATACTACAAAAGATGAGCCAGGGAATATAAAAATGGAATGTTTCAGGTGGAACTGCTGCTACACCGCTTGACGCTGGCGCACAGTTTGTCGCGGTACATGGATCGGTAAATAACCATTGGATTAGATTGAAGTGCATGCGTTCCCGCCCCCTTCTTAAGTTCGTGTATCTACATCGTGACAATGATAGCACGGTTATGGCAAAGAGTCTATAGTTTCCACTACCTTTGGGAGAAGTGTCGTATAATGTCACTACTCAGGTTTTCTTTTTTGATTCCTCACTGTTTAAAGGACGATAAGAGTATGCGACGAATAGCAATATTGGCAGAGGGCGCTTTTGAGTGGCATTATGGCAAGACAGCCACGGGTGTGATTCGGTATGGGAAAGATACGGTTGTGGCGGTGATTGATAGTACTAAGGCAGGACAAGATGTATCACAGGCGCTGGGAGATACAATCGGTAGAGGTATTCCTGTGGTCAGGGATATTAATGAGACCCTACAGTACCAGCCAGATACGCTTTTGATTGGCATTGCTCCTATGGGAGGCGCTTTGCCAGAGGCGTGGCGCTGGCAACTTTTACGGGCTATCGAGGCGGGGTTGGATATTATTAGTGGATTGCATTTCTTTCTTTCTGAGGACGAGGAACTACGTGCGGCTGCTGAAAAGCGAGGCGTAACTATTTGGGATGTACGGCGTCCACCAGCGCAGAATCGCGTAGCTCAATTTCTGCCACATCGAGCTGGGAGCCATACAATCCTTCTGGTGGGTTCGGACTGTGCTACGGGGAAAATGTCTACAGCGCTAGAGCTTGATCGGGAGGCAACGAGCCGGGGACTGAACAGCGCTTTTGTTGCGACCGGTCAAACGGGTATCATGATTTCAGGCAATGGCTTGCCGGTTGATCGCATCATTAGCGATTTTGTGGCGGGCATGGTGGAAGAGATGGTACTGGATTTTACAAACAAGCATGATTGGGTGTTTGTCGAGGGTCAGGGAGCGCTTAATCATCCGGGTTACTCGCCTGTGACGCTTGGCCTCATTCATGGCTCAATGCCGGATGCGATGATCTTTTCTCATAAGGCCGGCGCGACAACTATTGAAGGCTATGCATATTGCCCTTTGCCTTCGTTGAAGCGGATGATTGCTCTTAATGAGGATACGGTAAGTTGGGTGAGACCAGAACGGCCGTGTAAGGTTGTTGGTCTTTCGATTATGACGATTGGTTTGAGCGAGCAGGAGGCCCGAGATGCGCTGAAACGGGCGGAGGACGAGACGGGTTTACCGGCTACCGACGCGATACGTTTCGGGACGGGGATATTGATGGATGCCCTCAGTAAATATTTTGCTGGTTATGAAGTAGGCTCATAAGGGAAGTTAAGAGAAACTCTTCTGCTTTGTCCCTTGTGCTTAGCTAATGAAAAAACTCTAGCTTAAACCATGCCTTTTATGCTAAGATACTCCTGCTATGAGTAAAACATTAAGTAGGCGTACTTTATTGAAAAGAGCTACTAAAGTAGGCATTCCTGGTCTAATACTGCTTCTTCTTGGAGGAATCGCTTGCCGATTGAATATCATACAGGTTGTAATCTTCCTAGCGGCCGCCGCACTGAGCAGGTGGTTCTCTTCTTCTTCAAACACAAGCCCGGCTACTGCCGCTAAAGAGTGGTATGAACTTCAGCCACCATCAACCCCCTTCTCTCAAACTATCTCACGCGCGGTAGTGACGTACCATCCTTGGTATCAAAACTTTCATGCAGACCCTGCAAATAAGTGTCTCTCAGAGATTACCGCTTTAGGAGCAACCTACGTACGCAGTGATGTTCGTTGGAGCGATGTCATTCCAGATGGGATCACCCCTGACGAGTCAGCGTTTGCCTGGTATCGAGCGTACTTTCAAGCTGCTCGTGATTGGTATGGACTTCGCCCGCTGATTGTGCTCTCTTCACCACCGGCAATCGTGAAAGATCGTTATGGAAATAACCCTCAAATGTTACTCAAGTCCTGGAATTACTATATCGAGCAAGTAGTGATGCATCTTGGCGACCTTTGTGAGTATTACCAGGTGCTCAACGAACCCAATAACCCTGTCTATAGCATCTTTAGCCAGCAGCAGAATGGAGCCGCGATTTCCTCTGCCGCTACTATTATCCGTAAACAGGTTCCGCAGGCACAAATCATTGTAAATTTCTTAATGGAGCTATGGGGATGGAAAGAGTTTATAGAAGATGTATTGCATGCTGCGGGCAATTCCATCGATATTATCGGACTGGATCATTATCCAGATACCTGGGCTTTTTCCTGGCAATCGAACTGGGATGCTGTTACTGATTTGCTGACTGAGATTAAAAGCGGCGGTCATCAATCTATCTGGCATAATCGTACGCTCGCCATTCTTGAAACAGGGTACGCTACAAATGTAGCGTGGCTACGTGACGATTCGGAGCAAGTGCAATATTTCCAACATTTCAGTCAGGCCTTACGTACCTTTGATCCATCTGACTCTCCATCACTTGCTCTGGTGGGCTTTTATGAGCTTTGTGATGCCGATAGCTCCGCCTTTCTTGATCCCGAGGCCCATTTTGGGCTTTTACGCTCAGGCTCGTTGGAGCGAAAACCTGCTTTTAGTGAGGTAAGTCAGCTTTGTCGCTTTTTACAAAACTCTGGAGGAAATCCATCATTTATCACTTCCTGAACAATTGACAATAGAGAACTTCCTTGATACAGTAAGTGAGGAGGTTGTGCATGAATCTTGGGTTGTCTAATGGTTCCGAATCAGAATTTTTCATCACCCTGGCCGCAATTGCGGCTACGCTTCTGGGTCTGAGCTATCTCGCACTGAATTTCTTCATAAACAGCGTTTTTGATCGCTATAATAACTTCAAAATGCCTGTTTACTCAGATGAGGAGCGCTATCAACGTCTTCATAAGGGTAAATGGTCGATTCTATTCAGGAATATGTTCAAACGACAAGGTACTAGTCAGGCCCTAAACACTTCCCGAAAAATAAAGTCTGGTCCTCAATTCGAGTTGTTAGATTACCCTGATAAGAAGCAGGCTCGGCCTGATGAGATTGAGAGGCAACGATCTCCTTACGATGTTACTGATTACCAGCTATTTGATGGAAATCCACTTATTGTCTTCATGGCGTTTGCTACTGCGGTTAGTTGGAATTTCTACTTGGTTCCTCTTGTGATCTCTCTCACGTTAATCAGCCCAAACCTTGATAACCTGTGGGTAATAGGTTGCGAACTTGCGGCATTCTGGGGAACTCTGTTTTTTAGTCTTTTGGTGAGACATACACAGTACCTACGTCTTAGCACCTACCGAACTCGCGATGAGCGCCTTTGGGCTCTTGGAGAGATAATCTTTTTGGTTCTGCTAGCAGGAATTCTTCTCTTCGCTTCAGACACCATCCTTACTCAGCTCTGCGGCTCACAGCATTCAGGATTTTGTTTAGCGGCCCTGGCTCCTATGCAAGCCAAGCAATGGCTGCTGCTCATGCTCAAGTCACTGTGTCTCATCTCATTTTTATTGGGCTTGTACGCAACCAATAAAGATTTTTTTGTCTTCTTTAAAGCGAAGGTCTCTAATGAGATCCGTGAGCGATGGTTAAAGGAGTTTGTCATCAAATATCCTCATTTAGAGGAGCAAGTAAAAAAGCAAGTAGAAAAGCTGAAGAATACCGATGGTCGGGCAGCCGATGACCTATTTAGTATCTGGAACGAAGGAGCTCCTTGGCCAGGATACATACGTGAGGGATTCAGCCCATATATACACCTCAAGGAGAAAGATAAAAATTGTCTAAAGGGAGCGAATGGACCTTCGAGTGGAAGCACACCAAACAAGGAGAAAATTTGCAGACCAGATCCTCGGTGGAACCAACTTATAAAAGGCAAACCAACTGTGGGAGCATGGATGTTTGATGTACCTGGAATTGCTGCCTGGGAGCACGATATCATGATCAGGTTCCCTGAAGATATTCAAGCAGAGCTAAACAGCCCTCAAGGTCTTTCAAGCAGCATCTCAATAAACTCATCCGCGAACGGGCAGAAAAAATCATCCTCAGAACCGCAATCACGACTTGTTGCTAGACAGACAGGTTCACCTATTTCTTCTATCATATTCATTCTTGCAGGTCTCGGGATAGGAGGCACGTTTGTAGCTTTCCTTGCAAAGCGAAGGGGAAGAAACATCAGGCGATAAAGAGCGATTACAACCTTGACGATAGCCCGCTGTTATGCTTCACTTTCAGTAAAACAACGAGTCAATATTTTGAAAAAGGAATAACACACATTGCTGCTTTGTTTTTATTAAAAGAGAGTAAGTAACTTACTTAAGTTTAGTATAATTTATTATTCCTGACTAACAGGAGAGGACAAATATGAGCACATCTACACAGCCAACTCCAACCTCGATTCATCCCGATACCGCAATTGGGATGGTGACGTTGCGGGTCTCTAACCTGAATCGTTCGCTACGCTTTTATGAGGGAGTGTTGGGATTCCGAAGCATCAAACGTACTGATGGGAATGCTGTTCTAGGGAGTCAGGATGGTATACCGCTTTTGGAACTACATGAATTGCCGGACGCACAACCCCAACCTTGGAGATCAACTGGTCTGTATCATGTTGCTATCGTTTTACCAAGCCGAGCGGATCTTGGACGAGCCCTCTTGCGTATGGCCCAGGCGGGTTTGGAGATTGGACAGGGAGATCACCTTGTCAGCGAAGCGCTTTATATCTCTGATCCTGATGGCAATGGGCTGGAAATTTATCGAGATCGTCCGCGTGAGTCATGGCACTGGACTCAAGGTATGGTTCAGATGGCAACCGATCCCGTTGATATGTATGGACTGATAGAGGAAGGTCAACGCGATGCGGCTCCATGGGAGGTACTTCCAGCGGGGACACGCGTTGGACACATGCACTTGCGGGTGGGCGATATTCCACAGGCTGAACGTTTTTATCATACAATTCTAGGGTTCGATATTACTGCTCGCCTACCAAGCGCCCTTTTCGTGAGCGCGGGTGGCTATCACCATCATATCGGGATGAACACCTGGCAATCGCGTGGAGCGGGACCCGCACCGGAGAATACGGTGGGACTGCAAACATTCGTAATTGCGCTACCTAATTCAGACTCGCTGATGGAGGTACGGGGACGGCTTGCTGCACACGGTATTGCGTTTACTGAGCAGGGAGATGAGATTGTGGTGGCCGATCCGTGGCATAATGAGATTCGGTTGAAGGTTACAACACCATCCGCCAATTTGGCTTGATCCATACAACGTCTGTCAGGTAAGTCTAATGGCTAGTAAGAACCTGCCTGATATGATAGAATAATCCTCATAACGGGATCAGATTTAAGCGACCTATTAGCACCAGAGACTAGCTCATATGAAAGCACCCTGCCTTTGTTAGGAGGAACAATCTCATGGTTTACCGAATGACAGTCACATTGAACGAGGCAGAATATGCAGCGCTCTCTACAGAGGCTGCTAAGCGGGGCAAACCTCTTGAATCGTTCCTCCATGAAGTGCTGGTCCAACACCTCCCACCAGCAGTGGCGGAGACACCCCCCCTTAACAGCCGCGAAATAGCAGAGTACCTCTATCGTGAAGGTATCATCGAGCATATTCCAACTGGCGAAGCAGATACCGATGAAACTGAAGCTGAGCGTAAGCGCCTGGCTCACATCTTCGGCCAAGGGAAACTTGCTTCTGAGATGGTGATCGAAGATCGAGGCCCAAGGTAATGGGAAGTTATTTTCTCGATACGTCGGCCTTGGCTAAGCGATATGTAACTGAGCCTGGTAGCGACTGGGTAGAAGCCCAATGCCAACAGGCAGCAGAGAACACGATCATCATTTCACAGGCGACATTAGTAGAAGTAGTCGCCACGTTTTGTCGCAAAGCACGGGAACAAAATATCAGCCAGCACATAAGCGAAGCCGACAGAGATTGGAATATTACCCTCTTTCGCCAGGATGTACGACAGCAATATAACGTGGTACGAGTGACAGCCACACTATATACTCGTGCAGGGGATCTTTGCCGTTTACACCGTCTACGTGCTTACGATGCTGTACAGTTAGCATGTGCTCTCGCTGTACGTAATAAACTTGCTCTACTCGGAATACAAGCTCCTACCTTTGTGAGTGCCGACACGGACCTTTTAGCCATTGCCTCTGCGGAAGGGTTGAATATTGAAAACCCAAACGACTATCAATAATTAGGTTTTTTAAGGGAGAAGAGCATGCTTCACATTGACGCTAAGCCCATTGATCTAAAACTTACAACGCCATTTCGTATTTCAAGAGGTGTTCAGGCCAGTTCGCCCAACGTTATAGTGCAGATCAATACCAATGGGCATACTGGTTATGGTGAAGCCTCGCCTGATGGGTATTATGGGGAAAGTGTGGAAACGGTGCTTGCTTGCATTACGTTGTTTGCAGGGAATCTTGGCGATGATCCATTTGTGGTTGAAGATATTCTGCATCGTTTGGATAAGATCATTGGGCTGAATCCTTCGGCAAAGGCGGCGGTGGATATGGCACTCTACGATCTTGTAGGGAAGATGCTGAACGTGCCGCTCTACAAGTTGCTCGGGCTGAATGCGAAGCACACTCCCTCTACCTCTTTCACGATTGGCATTGACACTCCGGCAGAGATGGCAAGAAAGGCGCTGCTGGCAAAAGATTATCCTATTCTCAAAATCAAGGTGGGCACTCGACACGACCTGGAGATTATCACGGCTATCCGTGAGGTTTCAAACGCTGTGATCCGCGTCGATGCGAATACGGGCTGGACACCAAAAGAGGCGATCCGGATGATCAATGCTCTGGCTCCATACAATATTGAGTTTGTGGAGCAGCCTGTTCCTGCACACGACCTGACGGGGCTGAAGTTGGTGCGCGATAACGTGCCCGTGCCGGTGATCGCCGATGAAAGTTGTGTGACGGTTGAAGATATTCCACGCGTTGCGGGTTGCGTTGATGGAATTAATATCAAGCTAATGAAGTGCGGCGGCGTGAGTCAGGCATTAAAGATGATCCATGTTGCGAGAGCACATAATCTGCGCGTTATGATCGGATGCATGATTGAGAGTTCGCTGGCTATTACGGCAGCGGCACATCTGACGCCGCTTGTAGATTATGCCGATCTGGATGGGAATTTGTTGATCGATAATGATCCTTATGAGGGTGTTAAGGTGGTAAATGGGAAGTTAGAGTTGCCGGATGCACCTGGGTTGGGAGTGCAGGCAAAGGGATAGAGTTTGGGGCGCATTGATGAATGCGCCCCTGGTTATATAGGTTTGTGGTTTTGATTAGCTCGTTGGGCGGGAGGAGCGGCGTTGTTTGCGGCGCTGGGCTGCTGCTTTACGCTTGCGCCGGGCCTGAGGACTTTCGTAGTGGGTGCGACGTCGGGCTTCGGATAGTACGCCATCCTGTTGAACCTTGCGGTTGAAACGCTTGAGGGCCTGCTCAAACGAGTCACCGGGGTTCACTTTTACTTCACTCATGGAGGTTACCAGCGCGATCTGCGGTCACTACTACGACCGGTCTTCTGTGGTTGATAGCAATCGCTGCAATAGACTGGCTTGTCACCTCGCGGCTGGAAAGGCACCTGGGCTTCGTTGCCACAGTTGGAGCAGATTGCGGTATACATCTGGCGGGGTTCGCGGGAGCCGCCACTACGTCCGCCGCCGTATCCACCACTGGATTGATTCTTGCGTGCAGCTCGGCACGATGGACAACGGGTAGGGGCGTTCATCAGATTGTGACTTGCGTAAAATTCCTGTTCGCCTATGGTGAAAATAAATTCCTGATTGCAGTCGCGACAATACAGGGTCTGGTCACTCAATGCCATGTTTCTTTCTCAATTCCTGTGTTAAACTTAATAAACTCGTGTGTATCGCGCGGCTTGCAACAGAGGCTGTTTTTCTCTTATCCAGCAAGCTAACGGCGCTTCGCGTCTAGTGCTTCGAATAGTTCTTATGCAGATCAGCAACGACGCTTCGCGTCTACCCTTCGGGTCAGCCGATCTGAGCGGAAGTACTCAAGCTTGCTGAGAGGTAGTTTTTCTGAGCAACGATGCACCATACAACGCCGCCAAGTATATCACACATTTCTGCCAAAAGCACTATTTCCTAAACGAATTTCTGATTTACGAGAAAATTTGCTCCAATTTGAGAAAATCCGGGGTTTTGCATGTATGTTATAATCATCGATATGCGGCTCAACAAGGGCCATAAAGACTATGATGGAGATTATATAAGAAATGCCAACACGGGATGACGCTTATCGGCTGATGACTAGCCACGTGAAAAATGTGAATTTACAAAAGCATATGCTTGCTGTTGAAGTGGCTCTGCGTTTTTATGCGCGCAAGTATGGAGAAGATGTGGAACTCTGGGGGATGACGGGCTTGCTTCACGATTGCGATTATGAGGAATATCCCGATCTGCATGAGCATACGCGTGTTCTGGCTGGCTGGTTGCGCGAGGATGGTTATGACGAGCGTATTATTTATGCGATTCTGGCACATAATGATCTGAATATAGAGACACATCCACGCAATGATCTACTCTCACACGCGCTGTATGCTTGCGATGAGGTGACGGGAATGATTACGGCAACGGCTTTGGTGCGCCCTAACAAGAGTATTATTGGCCTGGAGGTTAGCTCTGTTCGCAAGAAGATGAAGACGAAGGGCTTTGCCGCTGGTGTCAGTCGGGATGACCTGGTGAAAGGTGCAGCAGAGCTTGGTGTAGACCTGGATGAACATATTGCATTTGTTATTGAAGCTATGTCAAGTATAGCCGATACGCTTGGATTAGCAGGAGTGCAGGAATCGGCACCGCTAGGCTAAGTTACATTTAGCATTCTATTTATATGCAACAGCAACAAAAACTCCAATCGCGGGATCGTCTCTTCACGGCAAGTGAGGTTGCGGAATTTGAATACTGTCCCCTGGCGTGGTGGTATCAGCAATTTGAACCATTGGCTCAGGCTGATACAGAGGAACAATTTGCCCACCTGGTAGAACTAGAGCATGAACATGGTGCGCAAGCTCCGGCTTTGCCTGAATACCAGGTGATTGAGCAGCTACTTGTGCGTAAAGGGGCATTTGACGAGGGCCGACAACAGCATATGGAACACGCGGAAGAGGTTGAAGAGGCTCAGGAAATTCCCGTGGGCATGACAACTACGCGACGTATGCAGATACTGGTGGTGGTTATTACGATGATACTGGTTATCGCGATATTGCTCATTCTAGCGGCGCTGCTGGTACGATGAATCATAGAGATGTTGCCAGAGGATAATGTATGCTGAATAGCATTCTGCTCTCTATAGGACTTGGTCTGTTGTTGGCCGCAATTGCTTTAGGTATCCTGCTCCTCAATGAACGACGACAATCGGCGCAGCTCGTTTGATTGCGGAACGTCGCCGCGCATTGGGTTTGCCAGATGGTGAGCTGGTTTACGAGGATGCCGATGGGCTAGGTGAGCCATTGGTTTCGAATGCTTATCCATTGGTGGGCAAGCCTGATTATGTTGTAAAGACGCCTGATGGTCGCCCGGTTCCGGTTGAACTCAAACCTAATGTACACGATGTTACCTCGCCATACAGCAACCATATAATGCAAGTGGTGGCCTATTGTCTTATTCTGGAAGATTATTTTGAGCAGGCTCCTACACATGGCATTCTGCGTTATGCAGATCGTGAATTTACAGTGGAGTATACACCTGCTTTGCGCAAGAAGGTTATACGGCTGCTCACAGAGATGGCTCGATGTAGTGAGAAAGAACCGCCACCTTTAACGAAACAAAAGGCAGCTAAATGCCGTGCTTGTGTGTTCCAGGCGATGTGCCCCGTAGGAAGAGATAAGTAGTAGAAAGGAAGCTGATATGCCAAGTGAAGTGATAGAATTGAGTGGACATATTATTGACTCATGGACATTACCGAGGGCGTGGGACGTGATTATGGATCGGGGTGGGAATTTCGCGGTGGAGGAAATGCGTGTCGGTACAAGTAAAACTGAACCTAGTTATGCTCGCCTGAAGGTGGTGGCACCGGATGATGAGACGTTGGAGTTAATTCTTTCTGAGCTTCAGCAATTTGGCGCTGTGCTTTTGCATGGGAACGATGTGCAAACAGCGATGGTCGAGCAGGATGGCGTTTTACCGACCAAATTTTATTCTACGACTAATTTGCCTACACAGGCACGTTTGAATGGGCAATGGGTGACAGTTGAAAATATCGAGATGGATGTTGCCGTTGTCATCGATAAGGCTTCTCATCGGGCTTATGGCAAGCCAATGCATGAAGTGAAAGTAGGCGAGCAGGTGGTGATTGGTCATGATGGTATTCGCGTGCAGCCATTTGAACGTGCTCGCGAACGCGAGTCATTTGCCTTTATGCAGAGCAGCGTTTCTTCCGAAAAAGTCAAGGTTCTGGCAATTCACGAGATCGCACGCCAGATGAAGGCTACGCGTGTGAAGGGTGGCAAGATACTTTTTGTGCTTGGTCCGGCGGTTATTCATACGGGAGCGGGTCGATATGTTGCGGAGCTAATTCGTCGCGACTATGTACAGGTGATTTTCGGAGGCAATGCTATTGTGACTCACGATGTTGAGTCGGCAATGTTTGGCACATCGCTGGGCGTTGATCTGCGCAGTGGCGAGCAAGTTGAAGGTGGGCATCGCAATCACTTACGTGCCATCAATGCCATCCGAGCGGTTGGTTCCCTGGAGAAGGCAGTGGAGACCGGTCTGTTACGCGAGGGTATTACTTACGAGGCTCTGAAGCATAACATTACAATGGTTCTGGCGGGTTCAATTCGGGACGATGGTCCGATGCCTGGGGTTATCAATGATATGCAGGAGGCGCAGAAGCGCATGCGTGAGGCATTACCAGGTGTGGAGATGGCTATCATTGTTGCTTCGATGCTGCATGCTATCGCTACGGGCAATTTACTTCCATCGACGGTGCGTACCGTTGTTGTGGACATTAATCCTGCCGTTGTCACAAAGCTTGCGGACCGTGGGAGCTTCCAGGCGGCGGGGTTAGTGACGGATGCAGAGTTGTTTTTGAGGGAGCTGATGGAGGCACTGGAATAAGTGAATGCATAGAGACCATTATCACGGCGGGGACAGGTCCCCGCCTTTTTCATATACTGCTCTCCGCCAAAATCTTTTGGGAAGTGGAAATTTCATCACGCGGTCGCTTGGCAACCATGACGATAAAGAGTCCATAAGCTGCGCTGTAGAAATACGAGGGCAGGCTGCGCCAGGCGAAGAAGAATGGCACAACAGCGAGCAGCAAGGCAGATTCTGGATGCTCTTTGCTGAGACGCCAGTACCAGGCGAGGGAAGCAACCAAAGCAAGTATTTCCATCACAGTGTAGACCCAGGTAGGGAAGAACGGCAAGAGGTGATTGATACTCAAGTTGATGACTCCGATGCCCAGTGGGAACATAGGATCCACCACGGGTGCAAGTACACCGGCAAGCCAGGCATGCGGGTTCCACAAAATGAATGGCAGATTGATGGCGAGACCAATTCCACCAGCAATGATCAAGCGGCGAAATGCTTCCTTCAAACTGTAGTGACGCCAGATCATAATGAAGTAGAATGGAACGAAAAGCCACGCAATTTGCTTGCTCGCTATCGCTAACCCTAAAAAGATTGATGATCGCCAACGATGATCTCGTAACAGCCAGGATACAACGACAAACAGGGTATACAACATGTCAAGGGTGTCACCGAAGGTAGGAGTCCACATGTAGACGCTAGCTACGCCAAGCAAGAGAACCCATGGGCGCAGTGCTTTTCTCGCAAACATCCAGGCAACCCCAATCAGCAACAGGTGACAGAGGAGATAGAAAGGCAAAATATTGTAGTCGTTGAGCCAGGCAAAGGGCATCAGCGTGAGAAACGAGAGAGCAGGATAGCTTACCTTTGATTCAAAATTGGGTGCCTGACCTGTCTTAAGGTCGTTATTAATGGCTGCTTGGAGTTCGCTGTTCGTGGGATAATCCAAGCGATGAGCGAACTGCCCTTCGCGCAGTGGGGTAGTCCAGTCCGATTGAATCGGGAAGTGGCGTATCAGGTCCATAATATTGGAATCGGTGTAAGGATTGCGCCCCTGTATAAGTAGGAAAGCGGCATTCACGTCGAGCGTGTTGCCATCATTGTAGAATTGTGCGGGCAAAACGCTCATCACAACCGTCCGAGTAACTCCAACCATACCTCCAATAGCCAGACCTAGCGTAGCAAGAAGCATCAAGCGCTGCCAAATAGTGGTACGTTGTAAACGCAGCACCTGCTGCTTCGGAGTTCGGGGACGAAATGCCATCCACAAGGTAAGAAAGCTTGCTATTACCAGGGCCAAGAGTATCACCGAGCCAATGCTTAGCAAAAGCGAGATGGAAGAAGTTCCCCAGACTTCCTGGCCGTTCGCTTGAAGTCCGTAGAGAAAGTGTAAAAAACCATAGCCAAATTCAATCGCCGTGAGTTCAAGCATAGCAAGGCCAATCCAGATCGCTCGTCGCTGCAATTCGACAATCTGGCGATTGCTCGGCCATACACCTTCTATCAAAAAGAGATGCATCCATCGTAAGAAGAGACGCATCCATTGATAACGAATGGGCGTATGCTGTTGCTCTACTGAAATACTCTGCATCAATACAGGCGATTGTTTCATACGCTTCCCCTTGCCTTCGTATGAGATTACCGAGAGGAATTTTTCTCGGCATGCATCTTACAACGGCAAAAGGGGTGATTACGTCACAAAATGACGCGCCGGCATCAATACATTCTCCAACGTCGCTTGTGCGTAGCTAGCGATTCGCGCTCAGGAGCGATGACAGAAGAGCAATCAAGCAGACGTTTGCTTTTTCCGCTCGTAGTGACGGCGAACTTTGGCTCGGTTGCCACAGCCCTTCATGTCGCACCAGCGGCGGCTATGGTTCTTGCTTGTGTCTAAAAACAGCCATCTACAATCAGGAGCCGAACATACTCGCACATCGTGCAATTCTCCCGAAATCAACAGATCGGCCGCGGACTTCGCTACGATCCAGAGGATGTACTCAAGCGCATCTCCATTTTCTGTCCAATCCCATACATAGCCATTTGCCTGCGGCACAATACGCCCCCGCGACATAGCTGCTGCAAGTTCAGTATTGAAGAGTGCAAGGTCTCCTGCCGTTGGTGGAGCATCTTCCGCAATAGCTAAAAAGGTGGCATAAATAGCTTCCCGTACGGCGATGGCCCGTTGGAGTATGGCAGATGCCTCCTCTGGATGATGTGTCGCATTTTCAAGGAGACGTTGCGCCAGGTCGTCGGTCACTATATGCGCTTGCTGGCTCCAGGCTACAAGGTCCGAGTAGCTATTGAGCATTTCTCTTGGATGGGGCAGGGAGCGGTCATTGACTGTATTGACAAAGTCCAGGCATAACCAGTTGCCTGTGAACTCAAAAATTGGTGTTTGTGTTGTGGTTTCAACCATAGCAATCCTCCTCTGATAGTTTATCACAAGATATGCTAACTTGCAAAGTTCTCTTGACAGGTTAATTTGCATACGGTATAATTTAACTATCAAAATCATTTTAGCTAGTTAGGATTGATGTTGTCAAGGATGTGATCGATACATGAGCCCTACAATTGGTTGAGGTAAATGCAGGAAGGAAGGTGCGTTATGCATCCGATTGATAACTATCCCACTATTCAAAGGGGATTAGAGGAAATGCGACGGCAAGCAGAGCGCGAACGGTTAGCCCGAGTGGCAAGACTGCGAAAGTCGAGCGTCTTGAGGACAATTTGGCAATTCATTACGCGGGTGAGTATTCATTTAGTGAGGGCAGATCAAAAGCCAGAACACGTTCGCACTCTCAGGAAGACATCGAATTCGGTTCCGGCTTCACCACATCATTGAGATAAGGAGCACTTTAATGGAAACTATTATCATTCTGGTTGTTCTATGGATTGCGCTTGATTTAGCGGCATGGAAGTGGGGATTCGATAGTAGAGACCGTATTCCGAAGGGTGAGAGGCAGACTTTGTAGAACGTGGATTTATGATAAATCTTCACTTGAGCGTTCTGCCATCCTGACGATCTCGTGTGCCAGCCTCTGTAATGCTTCCCGCAGTTCAGTTGGCTGGCGCACGATGAAAGGGTATCCTAAACCGACAAGGAAACGCGCTATCCAGTCGAGATGTTCGACGTAACAGCGCAATACGACTCCACCAGCGACTTGCTCTAAAGCCGCGAGGGTAGAGGGCACTGAGCTTTGTGCTTCCTCCAACGTTGTTTCGAGCAACACATCGACCGACCATGTTGCAGGTGTCATTGCAATTGAACGTGATACATGGCCAACACTATCGAATCCTTCGGGGCGAAGAAATGTTTCATCGAGCATGCGAGTGTGTAGCACGCGATCTAGGCGGAATACGCGTAACGCTTGACGTAGATGACAGTAACCAACCGCGTACCAGAAGCCGGAGCGATAGACGAGGCCATAGAGATCGACAATACGCTCTGTCTGCTCGGATTGCCAGGACTGATAACGTATCCAGACCTTGCGTCCCTGCTGAGCAGCCGTAGAGAGTGTGCTTACAATCTCTGTAGTGGGAGTTATTCCCGAAGGTGTGACATCAAGTATCAGAGTTTCCTGCACTGCCTGGACACGCTCTCGCAGTGCATCAGGCAGTACCCGCTCAATCTTAGCCAGCGCTCCTTCGACAGCAGGAGCAGCGATTGTCAAACCTAATTTGCGGGCGGCGAGTAGCCCGAGGGTCAGGGCAAGCGCCTCGTCTTCTGTGAACATGAGTGGTGGTAGTTTGAAGCCGGGGCGCAACCGATAAGCACCGTGACGACCGCGTCCGCCTTCGACGGGAATACCGAGGTCTTGCAACATTGTGATATACCGGCGCACTGTCCGAATGTTGACTTCCAGACGCTCGGCGAGTTCTGGTCCGCTGAGTTGCTGATGAGATTGCAGCAGTTCGAGTACGGTTAGTACGCGTGTCGTTGGGAAATACATTGAGATTTTCCTTTGCTGGCAAATTTCGTCATATTCAGGGCGAATTATAGCCTCTTTCTGTGTTAGACTCAAGCCATCTATCTAAGAGAGGCCCTACTGTCATCCTGAGTGAAACGAAGGATCTCTGCGTCCGGCGAACCAGGTCCTTCACTGCGCTTAGAATGACTGCAAGTCCTCCAAATGTCTATTTATAGGAGGAACAGATGGACAAAGCTACATTGCTCGACAAGATACGTAGTGGCTATGCTGCTCTTGAGGCGCAACTTGCTCTCTTAAACGAAACCCAAATGACCACCCCTGGCACAGATGGAGGATGGTCAATCAAGGATATTCTTGCTCACATTATGATGTGGCAGTACCGCTTACTTGATCGGATAGGTGCAATTTCTCGGAACGAGGAACCGGCACTTCTTATTTCAGGTGTGACCAATGAGCAGATCGATAAACTTAATGCGCAATTCAATGAGGAGAATAAGCCTCGTTCACTCAATGAGATACTGTCTGGCTTGCGTACTTCGCATGCACAGGTGATAGAAGCGGTGCAGACGATGGCAGACGAGGACCTCTTCGACCCCCAACGGCTTGCATGGATGGATGGTGATCCATTCTGGCATTTAGTCGCCAGCGATACCTATGAACACTACCAAGAACATACTGAGTCTATCAAGGAGCTAGTGAACCAGGCAAAAAAATCCTGAGCATGTTTCTGTAAGTAGGAAAGTTATTTATGACGCTGCATATATCTCGTGAACAGGCGCGCCGTTTCCTTGCCCTTTACCACTTCACTCCCACCGATCTGCCAGGCGTGCTTGATCGTCTTGGGACGGTACAGTACGATCCGCTGAGTCCTGTTGGACGCAATCCCGACCTTGTTTTTCAGGCGCGTGTACCTGGCTACCAGGTGGATGATTGGCAAAAGGCGGCATATACAGACCGCTTGATCTATGATGCCTGGGACAAAATGGCTTGTCTTGTGCCGATCAGTGATTGGTCGAAACGCGCGCTGATTCGTGACAAGTACCGTCCTTACCATGATCGAGAGATATTGCAGGCGGATGCTGAGTTCGCAGCGAGTGTACTGGCGACAATCGAGGCACAAGGACCGCTTTCACCATTGGAATTTGAAGACCGTTCGCGCATGGAAGATGGTCACTCCTGGTGGGGCCTGAGCCGTAATAAGCGCATCTTGCGTTCATTATGGGCAAGTGGCCTGCTGGTAACACATCATCGCAAGGGAGGGCGGCATTATTATGACCTGCCAGAACGGGTCATCCCGGCGGGGCATTTTAACGCGCCACCTTTACTAGATGTAGCCGAGTATCACCGTTGGATCGTGACGCGACGATTCCAGGCCGCGGGCATCTTGCGTCCTGTGACTGATCCTGCTATTTGGAGTGGATGTGGCACTGCTGCAGAACGAGCACGGGCAGTGAAGGAGTTGGTTGAAGCGGGTGTTTTGACGCCCATTAGTATAGGTGAGAAGCCATTGTCCTTCTATATGCTCACCGATACCCTTCATTTGCTCGCTGAGTCGTTACCAAAGCCCCGCATGATTTTTGTAGGTCCACTTGATAGTTTGCTGTGGGATCGCAAGGGAGTGATGCAGATCTTCGATTTTGATTACGTCTGGGAAGTCTATAAGCCTCCGACACAACGTAAATGGGGATACTATGTACTGCCCGTCTTCTATGGTGATCGTTTTGTTGCACGGTTCGATTCCCGTCTGGAAAAAGGTGTATGGACAATTTCGCGCTGGTGGTGGGAATCCGATATTACTCTCAATGCTGAGCTGCTTGATGCATTACGGGTTGCTGTTGAGAAGTTTTTGTATTATTTACGTGCTAATGATGTGCGTGTAGATGAGGGAGCGGATGCGACAGTAAGGCAGGTCATTGCTGATGCTAATGCGAATAGATCAGTTTCCTTTAGCTAATAAATCAGTGCTTCATTCATAACTCTGGAATTTGGAGAGGTTAAATAATGTTGTATACTTTAAACAATATACAATCTAACGTCTCTGGTTTTCTTTGTAAAGAATGCGGCACAGGCTTACGGATCTAACGGACCTGGGGTTATGGAATGCCTCGTCAACACTACCTGTGATCATTGCGCCTGTGCTCGGCAGCCTGATTATTACCATTACCAATGCATTTGTGCCGATTCAGGTGTCGTACCGTGTGGTTTTCGCGCTTGCAACCCTTGCTATGCTGCTTGGAGCTATCTTTGTGTTGAGAGTGCGAGAAAAGGAGTCAGACAGTAGGAACATGGTCAATCGGGTAGGGGACGCGAAAGCGACCGAAGGAATTAATATGCGTTCCGCTCAGGCAGTGGCGGCAATCAATCAGGCTGTACGCCGTCGCACGCTCGGCTTTGGATGGAGACTGGCGTTTCAAACGCGAGCTGGGAAGGCACGGGGCTTTTTGCGTTTCTGGCCGTTTTGGGAGTGGCTGACGCTCACTATCTGGCGTACAAAGCCAGTGCCTCACGCACCTCATGGTCTCTTTCAGGTTCATTTCATTCGTTATCGAGGAAAACCGATTGATCTGCCTGATGGGACACATATCGGGCGAGGCGACCGGATAGGCGAACTACATTTCCGCAATCGTGTGCTGCTAGATGCGACAAGACGCACAAGCTCCTGGGGACTATTGAAGATGATGATGGAGGACTTGCAGGCAGTAGCAGCGTGGACACAAACACTAGATTTTCCTGTCGATCTGCGTGCATTTTATGGTCTGACGTTGCTGAGCCGTGGTGCGCCTCGTATTGGCTTTACGCTGCGCGAGCGGCCACGAAGCTTGCAAGCATGGTTGGATCGTTTCTTCATGAATGGACTCCTGGTGCTCTACAATGAGAAGGGGTTGGATCGCCTGCTTCAAGGTACAACCTATGGTTCTTATCCCCAAGAGGTTTGGATGTCACGGGGGGAATTGGTGAGAAGGTATGGGGAGCAAGATGTCTTCCCGGTTCAGAATTATCCTAAACTCAAATGATAGACGCTAGGCTACCTGCTACCAGTAGGAGTGCCAGGCCATCAACCAGTCGCCAGCGCCACTGGGTCAATATAATGCTATCTGTGCAACTTCCGTTCAGATGTTTACGATTACGCAGTACGCCGAAAGCACGACCACCACCGTGTGCCACTCCAATGGCTATACCGACACTCATTGCTGCAAAGCGACCGTGGATTAGAGGAAGCAGAAGTGGCAACAACCACATCCCTGCATAAGGATTTCTCGTAAGTAGGCCAGGACCCAGACATGCCCCCCATATGAGAGCCTGCATCCTTGCCGAGCGCCCTTTCAGCCAGTGTGCAGGAACTTGCCATGCCAGACCGAATGGCCGGAAAGGAAGTCCTAGTGCTTCACACATCCCAAAGACTAGGGCATATATGCCTGCTATCAGGGATATTGCCAATGATACCGCTCCTAACGGTTGAAGCATCACCCCTATTATTCCCCAGACGATTGCTGCTGGCAGAATATAAGCAGCAATATAGAGTACCCTGCTTATGCTGTATCCTCGCCCGGAGGATAATACGGCACTCGTCGCCGCATTGAAGCCTCAAGGCGAAGCAAGCTTTCCCATCCCAATCAGTGCAGCTAAGCCAATTGAGAAGAGCGCTATAGGTGCAGCAAAGGAGCCATGTTGCCATAGTAATTTAGTCAAAGCAAAGCCAGTGACTAAAGTAACTCCAGCTATAAAGAGGTGAATACGTCGGTTCGTCATCCATGATTCAAGCATGAAGCCGCACCTTTCAAACACTCACAGTCGCATCGACAAGCTGCCTCATCTTCGCCTCGTGAGCAAGGCGTCTCATCTCAGCTTCAACGTCCTTTGGATGACAACAGCCAGAACAGATGATATCACTCAGTATAATACAGGTGTTACTACAAGTAGTACATCTACAATCTCTACATGTCCTGTAACCTAAGCCACATTGACCAAAACCACTGCATCCGATCCAGGTACCATCATCCCAAGGGCAGAGATTAGTGGTGTGCACAAAGCAACCATCAGTTTTAACACAAGTAACACAATTAGACGGGCAATATTGATGAAAAGTACCGGTACCAGAACCAGAACATGTGCTATTACAGTCACATCCATTTGCGAAAGCCGTGCTCAGATTTACAAAGTTACCGAGCGTTAGACCTGCAATGGTGACAAAGGCTCCCTTTACTGTCTTGTAGAGAAAGCGCCGACGGCTCGTTGTTCGTACTATCGATTCTGACCAGTCACTTACTTGCTTATCAAAATCCTCGAGCATTGCCAACCTCCGGTAGAAACTTTCATTTCTTCTCTATTTGGGATGAGGCACTACTTGCACAACACTACGATTGGCGTTTCGCACTATCTTACGCATGCTGCTT
The DNA here is from genome assembly GCA_963778375.1 of uncultured Chloroflexia bacterium. GTDB lineage: Bacteria > Chloroflexota > Ktedonobacteria > Ktedonobacterales > Ktedonobacteraceae > CAVZTX01. The sequence goes on from CAVZTX010000028.1 coordinate 101,520, forward strand.
TCATCTCCTACAATGCCTTTGGCCCGAATTTCCCCCTTTGGATCAATCACATACATGAAGGGAGTGGAATGGGTCTGATACAATTTGAAAGGGACATCTCTTTCACTTCTACTGATAGGTACGGATGCCGTTCTAAACTCTTCAACGGCTGCAACCAAAGCTGGGTCTGCGCTTGTGACAACCAGAATCTGCGTGTTCGTTAATTCAGGGGCGAGTCGATGGAGCGCACGCAAGGCATTCTGGCAACTTACACATCCTGGATCAGCAAAGAGCAGCAAGGACCACTTGCCATTTGGGTCAAAACGTTCAGGCAGATATGCTTGATTCAAAGACGTATAGGTAAAAGTTGGAGCCTGCTGTCCAATTGCTAGTCCATCGCCTTCGCTGCCTATCTCCTTGAGATGCATTACGTATCCAAGCTGACGATACGCTATAATCACCAAGCATCCCAGGGCAAAAATCAGAACCCATTGGCTCACTACAACCCAGAGCGGCAAACTGATATCAGCAAAAAGGAAATGCATATCAATACTCATGAGGACATTCTTCCCTTGAGCAAAGCTATCGTGGTAGCTGCTTGTGCTACTCCAATGGCAAAGACTAGATATCCAGCCACCAGGAGTAGCCTAACCATGAGCGGCTCATCGGTTTGCAGAGTAGGAGTACTCGTCCCCCACCAGAGGACAATAACCGCTATTGTTGTAAGCAACAAACTACGGACCAAGCCACGACGACTGAACTGTGAATCGCTCAATGCTCCAAAGCAACGACACGTCGCCGAAGGAGCTTTGCGAAGAGCAATGATGACAACGAGACTGAAGCCACTCATAAGGATGAGCACAGCACCATTTATGAAGGTAGGCCAGAGACCACTGACTAATGCGAGTCCTAACATCACTTCCACTAGTGGGAGCGTAAATGCGCTTCCATGCACAAGATGCCTCCGATGAGCAGGTACTCCTAATGCTATTAAAGTCGCAGCAAAGCTGTGGAGATCAGCCAATTTCGCTGCGCCCGCCGCAACCAGTACTGATGCTAAAGAAGCTCTCATCAAGAGAACTACTACCTGAGCAATTTGGCTTGTCATCTGCTCACTCCCTCAAGTGAATGGTCTTCAAGTTCGCCTCTCTGAGCGAGATGCCAGACCTGGACCAACAATGCCTTGGAGTTGACCAGCCCACACCAATGCACCATGCCATGAGGATCAAGGAGAAATACAAAGGGCATAACACGCACCTTGTAGTAATCATACAGGGCTGAATCGACAGGAACAACCGGCACCTGGAGATCAAGCCCACGTACAATGGCTTCACAGATTTCCTGATTCCTTCGTGAAAGGACGAGCACTTCCAACCCCTCAACAGTCGAGGCAAGATAGTGCATGCCAGCAACCAAATCGGGGAATCGACCGAGAGCATGATCAGCGAAGATGAGGAATTGCCAATGATCATCAGCAGGAGTCTTTCGTACTTGTCCAGCTACATCAGGGAGATTCCAAGGTGGAGCAGTTTTTCCAGGTGGAATTCCATCACGGGCAATACCAATCAAACTTTCGAGCCGTACTACGCCAGTTTGTACAATGAGAAGCAAGCTCAATATGAGAAAGACCGACGCTATAACCAAAAATGCGACACTTTGAAGCATCTCTATAATGAACCTCTCTCATCAGAAGGTACAAACCCTCTATACGTTGACCCAACAAATGAAATGATGAAGACTAAGAAGGTTTTCTCATTACAAGCCTGCAGCAAACGGCATACGCCAACTACCCCCTGGCCAACTAGCTTCCAGATAGTAGCAGCCTGCCTTGGGGATGAACACGGTCGATGGGAATGCAGCCCAGCCATGATCCGATGCTGTGATGGTTCCTGGATGAAGTGGATCTAACAATGGTGAGGGAGTGGGGCCATCCCCAAAGTTAAACCAGATAGGAGTAGCATCATTTGAAGAGCCACCACGAAGAGTTACCGGATGAGTATAGTGAGGACCCACCACCCAGAGAGCTTTTACTCCCCATCCGTGTTCATAAGAATGAGCACCGGTCAAACTCATATCCGGACCATCGCCAATCAGCCATAACCACGGCCCACCGACACCGGGTCCGAATTCGGAGTCGAGGTATCTGGAAGTGGGACTTGGCCCCAATGCGCAATCGGTAGGCATCCGTCCGACATTGGTTGCATTCGCGATAATCGGTGTAGGAAGAGGAGTAGAGTAGGTAGGCTGTGACTGTGCAAACGCGGTAAGATGGGCGCTATCGACCGTTGGGGTAGATGATGTCTGTGGCGGTGAAGTTGAGGTACAAGCACTTAGAACCAGGACAAATCCCGCAAACACCAGTATTCGAGAAAAGGCGCATCTCCGGTTCATGACCACACCTTTATACCTTTTCTATCTGGCAACACACTGACTCTATGATAACATATATTGTTACATAATACAAGGGCAAAACACCTCTTGCTTGTTTCTAAAATATATGGTATACTCTCAATAAGCAAGCAAAGAGGCAAACCATCCTCGCCTCTCATCTCATCGTGCTATCACCTCTATTCACCCTTCAGAAAGGCACGCTCCCATGACCCTCACTCTCGTTCACTCAGTTGATCCAAATAGCCTGATAGCCCCATATAACCGCTCTGTTATGACTCAAGTATGGTATAATGAGTTGGATTATTTGAACGCTATGCCATGTTATTACTATAGATACGAACACTCGCATTAAGCTCAGGAGAACACTACAATATGCAATTCATTGGGAAACTGATGGGTGACCCTAACAAAAGAGACATAAAGGCCATCCAACCAACTATAGATAAGATAAACGCGCTCGAAACCGCTATGAAAAAACTGAGTGATGAAGAACTTGCGGCCAAGACGGTAGAATTTCGTTCGCAGCTTACTCTTTACCTCAAGGGCGGCCTGGTGCTTGAAGATGCGCTGGCAGAGATTTTCCGGGAGGTGTTGGAGGGGATTGAGCCATTGGCAACAAAGTGCTCTGATGAGCAGTTGCATGCCGCAATGACGGAGCAGCGTCAGGCCATTGAAAGGCGACGGGATCCAGAGTACAACCTACGAGATAATTTGCAGAGTACGCTTTCAGAGAGCTTTGAACATGCTTATGAAGCATTAAATCCAACGCTCAATAAATTGCGGGTGACTGCGGTTATGGATCTCGCTGAGAAACGACAGAAGTGGCCTGATGAGGCCAAAGACCCACAACAGGCAACCATCGCACTGCTCAAAGAGATTGAGCCTGCCTTTGGGGAGATGGATGAGGATTATCTGAACGATGCTTTTGAGACAGCGTGGCCGCACTTTGAGGAAGCGCGCAACAATGCAACTGACAAGGAAGAGAGCGCGGATGAGAGACTTGAGCAACTGCTGGGTGAGATTCTGGATGAGAGTTCGCTCTCATCCGAGCTTGCTGCTATCAAAGCTGAGCAGATGGACAAGCGACTGCCTGAGATAGTGAAACGCTACCGGACAGGCAAAACGCTTGATGATTTGCTGCCAGAAGCGTTTGCCGTTGTACGCGAGGCTGGTTGGCGCACGATTAAGATGCGGCACTATGATGTGCAGTTGATAGGTGGTGTTGTGCTGCATCAGGGGAAGATAGCCGAGATGAAAACTGGCGAAGGTAAGACGCTGGTCGCTACCTTGCCAGTGTATCTGAATGCACTCACAGGTAAGGGTGTACATCTTGTCACCGTCAACGATTACCTGGCGAGGCGTGACGCAGAGTGGATGGGGCAAATCTACAAATTCCTGGGGCTTACCGTTGGTATTCTGATCAATGCCGTCGAACCACAATCGGCTGAACGCCGGGCTGCATACAGTGCTGATATCACCTACGGTACAAACAGCGAGTTCGGGTTCGACTATCTGCGCGATAACATGGTCACCGCCTTGGAACTAGCGGTACAACGAGAACTGAACTACGCCATCGTGGACGAGGTAGATAACATCCTGATTGACGAGGCGCGTACTCCGCTGATTATCTCGGGTCAGGGACAGGAATCCACCGATCAGTACGCGCAGTTCGCACGCTGGGCACCACGTCTAAAAGCTGAGACGGACTATACGGTTGAGGAGAAGACGCGTACCGTCATCTTGACTGACGAGGGTATTGAGAAGATTGAGCAACTATCAGGCATCAAAAACATTTATGCCGAGGGCAATGTTGAGCTGACACGCTATATGGAGAACGCGATCAAGGCCCACGTCATCTTCAAGCGCGACAAGGATTACATCGTAAAAGATGGCGAAGTCATTATTGTCGACGAGTTTACAGGCCGCCAGATGCCTGGACGCCGCTATAGTGAAGGACTGCATCAGGCTATCGAGGCCAAAGAGGGCGTGAAGGTACAGCGCGAGAACCATACACTTGCGACAATCACCTACCAGAATTTCTTCCGTCTGTACAAGAAGCTGGCTGGTATGACCGGTACTGCTTTGACGGAAGCGGAAGAGCTGAACAAGATCTATAAGCTCGATGTAATCGTTATTCCGACAAATAAACCTATGATCCGCGAGGATCAGGCCGACTTGATTTATCGCACGACCGAGGCAAAATATAGGGCCGTCGGCGAGGAGATCAAAGAGCTTCACGAAATAGGGCAGCCGGTGCTGGTCGGTACAACGTCGGTCGAAAATTCAGAATATCTTTCTGACTTACTCGATAAGCAAGGAATACCACATAACGTGCTGAACGCGAAACACCACGAACGTGAGGCGCAAATTGTTGCGCAGGCGGGTCGTAGTGGTGCGGTAACGATTGCCACAAACATGGCAGGCCGTGGTACCGATATCGTGCTAGGCGGTAATCCTGCTGGCTACTTCGATGCTATTCTGCGCAAACATGCTGAGCATATTGACTTCATTCGTGAAATGCCAGAGCAGGACGAGGATGAACGTGCGGAGAAAGAGGAAGCGATCTTGCAATATCTCGCGAGTATGAGCGAGGAGGAAAAGAATGAGGTCCTGGCGCAAAAGATACTTGAGTGCGACGAGGATCATAAGCGCGTTGTGGAGTTGGGTGGACTGCGTATCATTGGTACCGAACGGCACGAGTCACGGCGTATCGATAACCAGTTGCGTGGTCGTGCTGGACGCCAGGGCGATCCCGGTTCATCCCGCTTCTACCTGTCGCTCGAAGATGAGTTGATGCGCCGTTTTGCCGCCGAACGTGTCTCAAAAGTGATGCAAATGGTTGGCATGGACGAGGATATGCCGCTTGAAAGCGGAATGGTCTCGCGTTTCATCGAGCAGGCACAGACAAGGGTTGAGGGCTACAACTTCGATATCCGTAAAAATGTGGTGGAGTATGACGACGTTATTGCCAAACAGCGCGAGGTGATCTATGTTGATCGCCGCGCCGTCCTTGAACGCGCTGATATGCACCAGCGCGTGCTGGATATGATCAAGGCCGAAGTGATCAAGATCGTTGACACGCATATACCAGGAAATGTAGTTACCGAAGAAGAGCAGTTGGAAAGCCTCTTTACGGTGCTGGAAGTCTGGGTACAGATACCCGATGAGCTACTGCCGGAGAATATTCATGCCGTTCGTCGTGAAGACCTCAAGAAAAAACTCGTAGAGCTTGTGATCAACCACTACGAGGAACGTGGCAGGCAGTTGGATGAACTGGTAGAGCAGAATCCTGGCCTTGGTATCCCAACCATTCGCGACCTGGAGCGGTCATATACGTTACAGGTTATAGATCGGCTGTGGATGGATCATATCGATGCCCTGGATATCATGCGTGCAAGCATCGGCTTCCGCTCGATTGCGCAGCGTGATCCATTGGTCGAGTTCAAGAACGAAGCATTCCGTATGTTTGAGCAGCTTAAGCAGAGCATCCAGCAATACATCGTAGATCAATTGCTCAGACTTCTGCGTGGCAATCTTACCATCACGGTGCAACGTCCTGAGCCAAAACGAAAATCGCCTCGCGTTCTGCGTACAAATGCTGACGAGCTTGCCAGGGCCAGTGGCCAGGCGAAAAGCGATACCAGCGAGGAATTGACAAAAGGGTCTGCCTCACGTAGACAAGGAACGGGACAGCGCCAGAACGGCCATGGACGTACGGCTGTTGCCACAACGTCTGCTGGTCCTGTTGCGGCAGGAAAGGTTGGCCGCAACGATCTATGTCCCTGCGGCAGCGGCAAGAAAGTATAAGAAATGCCACGGGGCATAAGGCAATCCCTGCGGTATGCCGTGCTGAGGTGGGACGGCTCTCGCCTTAAACGCTTCTACGAACGCCTATCGAAATAACCCCGCCGTATATACAACTGAACAGCCTCTATCGCTCATAAATATATAACCATTTTCTTATACCAATCTTCACGACTTCCGAAGCCATTTCCTAGCTATTCTTGAGATGAACATGTTACCCTTTCTTTAGGGAGGAAGACAGTAGACAACGGTGTCTGCTGAGATATCTCCAGCTATCGACCCTGGAAAGGAAATAATTTCATGATGAGCGATGCATTTTGCTACGAATGGCAATGGTAATGGTAATCATGCAATCAACGGCCACAGCAATGGACACCATACAATGAATAGCCACCTTGCAATAGAACTTACCTCGAGTTGGAAAAATGATCCGCGTTGGAAAGGAATTACACGTCCATATAAGGCTCATGACGTGCTGCGCCTGCGAGGTTCCGTTTTGATTGAGCAGACATTAGCGCGATTGGGCGCCGAGCGCTTATGGAATCTACTGCATACTGAGCCATATGTGGCCGCGCTAGGAGCGCTAACAGGAAACCAGGCAGTACAGCAGGTAAAGGCTGGTCTGAAGGCGATTTACTTGAGCGGGTGGCAAGTGGCGGCCGATGCGAACCTTGGCGGGCAGATGTATCCTGATCAGAGCCTGTACCCGGCGAATAGCGTTCCACATGTTGTACGTAGAATTAACTCGGCGCTTCAAAGAGCAGATCAGATTCAGTGCGCGGAAGGTAAGGGCGATACCTACTGGTACGCTCCTATTGTAGCTGATGCAGAGGCAGGTTTTGGTGGGCCGCTCAATGTTTTCGAACTGATGAAAGCGATGATCGAAGCGGGTGCGGCGGGCGTTCATTTTGAAGATCAACTCTCATCCGAGAAAAAGTGCGGGCATATGGGCGGGAAAGTACTCGTACCAACCCAATCGGCTATCAAGAACCTGGTTGCTGCACGTTTGGCGGCTGATGTAATGGGCGTCCCAACATTAATTCTGGCCCGTACCGATGCCAATGGTGCGAAACTCATCACCAGTGATATTGATCCAGTTGATCAAAAATTCCTGACCGGGGAACGAACGCCGGAAGGGTTCTACAGAATGCGCGGTGGATTGGACGCGGCTATCGCTCGGGGCATCTCCTATGCTCCCTACTCCGATCTGATCTGGTGTGAAACTGCCGAGCCAAACCTCAAAGAGGCGCAGCGCTTCGCAGACGAGATCCATGAACAGTTCCCGGACAAGATGTTGGCATACAACTGCTCTCCCTCATTTAACTGGCGCAAGAAGCTAGATATGGAAACGATTGCGAAGTTCCAGCAGGAGCTAGGGAAGATGGGCTATAAATTCCAGTTCATCACCCTGGCAGGCTTCCATGCCCTCAACTACAGCATGTTCAAGCTGGCAAAGGGATACCGCGAACATGGCATGAGTGCCTATGCCAAACTGCAAGCGGCGGAATTTGTCATGGAAGAGTATGGGTATACCGCGACCAAGCATCAACGCGAAGTTGGTACAGGTTACTTCGACGAGGTGGCCCAGACAATCGCCAACGGCATGTCTTCAACAACGGCACTGGTTGGCTCAACGGAAGCGGAACAGTTCCATTGATGCCAGGCCATGTTCTAAAATGAAATTAGCAGTGTAGCAAAGCGGGTCAAGCCCTATAGGCATTCACTGACGCTCGACTGTCATCCTTCGCTTCGCTCAGGATCTGTGTCCTGCCCAACGAGAGATCCTTCGCTTCGCTCAGGATGACAGATGCCATAGCTCTACACAACCCAAGAAAGGAATCCCCCAATGTCCAACCAAAGCGTTTCCCCAGAGACAATTGAGATTTTAGGGTCGGTGACACCTGAGTTTGCTGAGATATTGACACCGGAGGCAATGAATTTTGTAGCAACGTTAGTGACGTACATTTGCGGAGAGGCGCGAGGAGCTGTTAGAGAGAAGAGCGCGGCGACAGGCAGAGATCGACGCTGGCAAACTACCCGACTTTCTTCCTGAGACAGAGCATATCCGCGAAGGTTCGTGGACGATTGCGCCTGTTCCCGATGATTTGCAGGATCGGCGCGTGGAGATTACGGGGCCTGTAGAGCGCAAAATGATCATCAATGCCCTGAACTCCGGGGCAAAGGTGTTCATGGCCGACTTTGAAGATTCTGTTTTCCCCTGTATGGGAGGGGACTATACAAGGCCAAATTAACCTGCGTGATGCGATCGACCGCACAATTGAGTATCAGAGTCCAGAAGGCAAACAATACACGTTGCAGGAGAAGACGGCAACCCTGCTGGTGCGTCCTCGCGGCTGGCATCTCGTGGAAAAGCATGTGTTGATCGATGGCAAGCCAATATCTGCTGGCATTTTCGATTTTGGCCTGTACTTCTTTCATAATGTTAAAAGATTGCTTGATAAGGGGACCGGCCCATACTTTTACTTGCCAAAGCTTGAGAGTCACCTTGAGGCGCGCTTATGGAACGATGTGTTCGTGCTGGCAGAACGTGAACTGGGCATACCACAGGGCACGATTAAAGCGACTGTGCTGATCGAGACGATCCTGGCCACTTTCGAGATGGACGAGATTCTTTACGAACTGCGCGAGCATTCATCGGGTCTGAACTGTGGACGTTGGGATTACATTTTTAGCGCGATCAAGAAGTTCCGCAACATTCCCGACTTTATTCTGCCTGATCGTGCGCAGGTGACGATGACGACCCATTTCATGCGCTCGTATTCTCTGCTTACCATCAAAACGTGTCACCGTCGCAATGCTCATGCGATTGGTGGTATGGCGGCGCAAATTCCAATCAAGAACGATGCGAAGGCAAATGAGGAAGCGCTGGCTCGTGTTGCAGCCGATAAAAAACGCGAGGCGAATGATGGCCATGATGGTACATGGGTGGCGCATCCCGGACTGGTTGCCATCGCGATGAAAGAATTTGATGCCGTGATGCCTACTCCCAATCAGATCTTCAGGAAACGCGAAGATGTGCATGTGACGGCAGCAGATCTACTCGCAATTCCAGAGGGAACAATTACCGAGGCCGGTTTACGCCTGAATATCAGCGTTAGCCTTCAATACCTGGAGTCATGGTTCCGAGGTTCGGGATGCGTGCCTATCAACAACCTGATGGAAGACGCCGCCACTGTGGAGATTTCGCGGGCACAAATCTGGGAGTGGATTCACCATCCCAAGGGCGTTCTATCCGACGGACGAAAGGTGACGGTTGAACTGTTCCGAGACCTGGCTCAAGACGAATTAGAGAAGATTCGCTCAGTCGTGGGCGAAAAGCAGTACGCGGCCCGCAAATTCCAGACAGCTTATGATATACTGGACAAAATTATTACTGATGACAAGTTCGTCGAATTTTTGACGTTGCCTGCTTATCAGTACCTTAACTGACAGTTATTATAAGAGGAGTGTGGATGGCAAAGCGAACGGCTACTTCAGCGGGCGGTATCATCTTACGTGACGTGAAAGGCGAACTGAAGATTGCCCTGGCTCAGCGTCGCAAAAATTCAAAACCCTGGACACTGCCAAAAGGTCATGTCGATGAAGGCGAGTCATTAGAGCAGGCCGCTCTTCGAGAGATTTACGAGGAGACGGGCCTGTGTGGTGTTCAACTGATTAAGTACCTGGGTTCATTTCTACGGGAGTTACTAAAGAGCAATGGAGACATAGAGCAGAAGACAATTCATTATTTCCTGGCATATTCACCTGGCAACGAAGCATCTTCTGCTCCATCTGATCCCTCGTTTGTTGAAGTTGGCTGGTTCTCGCCGGAACAAGCATTCGAGTTGATACCGAATAAAGATGATCGGAATTTTTTGCAGGAACATTTGCCGTTGATGTTTAAGTAAAAGAGGGGTTATGTGGCGTATGGGATACCTGGCACCCGCAAGGGGTGCCACTACATTTCCATAGATCACACAGATGTTATTCTTCGGTTCCTAAAAAGACACGTAACCAATACGGGTATGAGGTCTCATACTCCCATCGCTCATCAGGGGCAAGATGGGCGAGCAAACTTCTCCAGGTGAGCGCCCGGCATAATTTGCCCAGGCGCTGAGCTACAGTATAGGCGGCTTGGAGATGCTCCATTGGCTCAAAACGCGTCCACTCTTGCAAGTAGCAGTCACGCAGATGAGCGATGACCTCCTCCGGGAACTCAAGCACATAGCGGAAGACGCGTTCGACAATCACCAGCGAGCAAAAAGGATGCGTCACCGCGCACTCAGCCCAATCAAAGAAGAGGGGATATTCAGCGCTGAAGAAGATATTTCCGCCGTGCAAATCATCGTGGTGCAGCAATTCTGGTATCCCATGACTTTTCAACTCGATGCATAAGGCCCGCACTTGTGGAGTGAATCTGCGCAATTCTGTATACTCTGTTTCCGATAGACCTTGTTCTCGGCCCAGCAGCAGCAGCGATGTATCACTCAGTGCATTCTCTAACAACGTTGGTAAAAGGTCTAGACGTCTATCCGGGCAACCAGCAGCTAGCAAGGTTTCTTGCTGTCCTGTGAGCTGGATCTGCATATATGCGTAGCGCCGCAATACCTGTTCCCATGCAGCAGGATCAGCTCGTCTGTCTTTAAGCTTCGCCAAGGGAGTGCCTGCATCCCGCATGAGCATCCAGGAACGTTCCTGATCTGTGACCAGGACAGGAGGGACATGTGCAGGAACCAGTTGGGAAAGCCTCCATGAAAGCCTCGGTTCGTAGGCGAAGACAGGTGCTGAGGCTTTAAAGTACAACCTCTCTGTTGTTGGGATACGCAGTACTGTCGACCAGGGACTCACCTGGACCTGCTCTACCGGCCCTACAAGCGTCAAGCCCAATATCGCCACCTGTTCTTGAATCCACCGTGTGGCAGAGGAAAACCAACCAGCAGAAGCCCAGGGAACACGCCGATTGGGGAGAGCTCCCATCTCAGCCTGACTCAACCACTTCTCAAGGACAGCGTAATGGTCTTCTACCGCCAGCACGACTGTATCGAAATCGGCCTTGCTTATCCAGCGTGCATGAGCTGGGAGTGAGAAGTCTGGAGTGTGATTTTCCAAGACGTAGACACGATGCTGCTCCTCGCGTTCGCTGTCTTTATAGCGATCATAGACGCAGTAGAGGACCGTTGTATCACACCCTAGCTGTGCTTTTATGGCTACATTGATGTCGGATACATCTTCTGCATCATGCTGTGGAAGCGTCCAGCCTGCCGTTCCTTTGAGGAGGAGTACAGCAGGCTCCTTAGTATGTGGAATGAGAGCATAGTTATCATGAGGCATTGCCACTTCCTTCCCTAAGAGGTTGTATGGCCAAGTGCCAATGTAACAGAGTAAAACGTAGGTGTCAAGTTGTGGAAGGGTCCTATAATTCTCCGCTCCTGGTATTAATAACCTCCATGATTCGCTCTATGAAACTTTGTAGGGGCATGGAGCCGAGGTTTTCTTTAGAGCGCAGGCGAACAGAAACAGCATCGCTCGCCTCCTCTTTATCTCCAACCACGAGCATGTAGGGAACCTTCTGAAGTTGGGCGCTACGTATCTTGGCGTTCATGCGTTCGCTGCGCTTATCTACTTCCGCACGGATGCCAACGGCATTGAGTGCATTGAGCACTTTACTAGCATAGGCAAGGTGACGGTCGGAGACAGGGATGATCGTCACTTGAACTGGTGCCAGCCAGGCCGGGAATGCTCCGGCATAATGTTCGAGCAACGTGCCGATAACGCGTTCTAGAGAGCCGAAACAGGCACGGTGGATCATGACGGGTCGATGGCGCTGACCATCCTCGCCAATATACCAAAGGTCAAAGCGTTCGGGAAGATTGTAATCGACCTGGGCCGTAGCAAGCTGCCACTCACGACCGAGCGCATCAGGAAAGACGAAGTCGAGTTTAGGCCCATAGAAGCCTGCCTCGCCCTTTTCAACCGTATAGGGAAGTCCAAGCTTTTTGACAGCGTTGAGTATTGCGGATTCGGCCTGTTCCCACGCCGAGTCGCTGCCTATATACTTGGAACTCGCAGGATCGCGCACTCCAAGCCGCGCTTTGAAGTCGTTTAGCCCCAGTGCATGGCAGACGAAAAGCACGAGTTCAATGACCCTGGCAAATTCATCTTCAACCTGTTCGGGCATCATGAACATATGCGAGTCGTCTACCGTGAAACCTCGCGTACGCAATAAGCCGTTGAGTTCGCCGCTTTGTTCATAGCGATAGACCATGCCAAACTCGGCCAATCGTAAGGGTAGGTCACGATAGGAACGCATTTCGCTCTTATAGATTTCGATGTGATGCGGGCAGTTCATCGGTCTGAGAATGTAGGCTTCACTATCGGGCGCATCCACGTCGGGATTAGAGCCAGGTTCTACCATTGGCGGGTAGATGCTCTCACGATATTTGTACCAATGGCCGCTCTTTTTGTAGAGGTCGATCTTGCCAATCTGTGGCGTTACTACCGGCAAGTAGCCCCGGTCAAGTTGTTCCTGGCGCAGGAAGCGTTCCAGCGTATCACGCAGGACAGCGCCTTTCGGTAGCCAGAGCGGTAGTCCCTGCCCGACTTCATTGGAGATGACGAAGATGCCCAGTTCACGACCTAATTTGTGGTGATCGCGTATCGACATATTTTGTCCATGTTCCGAGTGTTGGTTGAGTTGTTCAGACATTTGGAAATTCCTCCTTGCTAGATAGAGTTGGTAACTATAGACAACAAAAAAGCCTTTTCATCCCTCAATGGGACGAAAAGGCTGATAGGTTGGCGCTTTTCGTGGTTCCACCCAACTTTCGTGTTTCTCACAATGCAGGCACCGAAGGCGACATTGCATATGAGGAACGCGCTTTATTGACCGATAACGGGGTCAAGGCGTGTACTTTCGGGCATTATTGATGTGCCTTACAAGTACAGACTGGCGAGGGGTATCCGTTCCTTGCAGGTAGGAGCGCTTTCAGCCGTGGCGCTTCCTCTCTGTGTACCTCCGGGGAGGGACGTGTCTCGCTTCGTTGCCATGTGTTTTTTGATTATAGTTCGCGACTTTTTGTTTTGATGATGTCTGTGATGTGCGCTACGAAATCAGCTACAGGTTTGGCTCCCAGGTTTTCGTTGGTGCGAAGACGGACGGCGACGGCATTTTCGGCGGCTTCTTTGTCTCCGACGACGAGCATATATGGGATCTTTTGTAGTTGCGCGTCGCGTACTTTGGCGTTCATGCGCTCGCTGCGTATGTCTACCTCAGCACGTACGCCAGCTGCTTTGAGCGTTGCTAAGACCTTGTTGGCATACTCTTGATGGCGGTCGGCAATGGGAATGATGATGGCTTGCATGGGAGCGAGCCAGACCGGGAAGGCACCTGCGTAGTGCTCGATCAGCATGGCCATGAAACGCTCGGTCGAGCCTGTGACAGCGCGGTGGATCATGACGGGGCGATGCTCGTGTCCATCTTCGCCGATATACTCAAGGCCGAAATTCTCCGGCTGGATGAAGTCAAGCTGGATGGTTGAGCATTGCCATTCGCGACCGAGGGCGTCACGCACCATGAAGTCCATCTTTGGGCCATAGAAGGCTGCCTCACCAATGGCCTCATGGAACTCGATGCCTCGATGCTGCAATGCGCTGCGCAGCGAACTCTCGGCCATTTCCCAGACTTCGTCGCTGCCAACATACTCCTCTTTCTTCTGCGGGTCGCGTAGCGACAAGCGAATCCAGTAGTCGTTCAGGCCGTAAGTGTCGAAGACCTCCAGGGTGAGGTTCACGGCACGGTCAAACTCTTCCTGAATCTGGTCAGGGCGCAGGAATACATGGGCGTCATCCTGCGTGAGGCTGCGCACACGTGCCAGGCCCGTCAATACTCCCGCCTTCTCATAACGGTAGAGTGTGGCAAACTCGGCATAGCGAATGGGTAGCTCGCGATAACTGTGCATCTGTGACTTGTAAAGCGTGATGTGGTGTGGACAGTTCATAGGCTTGAGCACGTACGCATCGTCTTCGGATAGCTCCTGCTCCCCTTGCATTATGGGAAACATGTTCTCGCGATACGTGAACCAGTGCTTCGAGGTCTTGTACAGGCGCACTTTGCCCAGGTGTGCCGTCCAGACGTGCTGATAGCCATAGCGCTCCTGGGTTTCGCGCACATAGGTCTCCATCTGGTAACGCAGGGTCTCACCATTGGGCAGGAACAGCGGTACGCCAGCAGGTACATCGTCGCTAAGCACGAAGAGCTTCAATTCACGTCCCAGTTTACGATGGTCGCGCTTCTGGGCCTCTTCCAATCGCCAGAGATATTGATCGAGTTCCTCTTGCGTAGACCACGCGGTACCATACAGACGCTGCAACATGGGACGCCGCTCATCGCCGCGCCAATAGGCTCCCGCGACGCGCATCAGTTTGACAGGGCCAATCTGACCGGTGTTTTCTACATGCGGGCCACGACAGAGGTCGAGAAAATTGTTCTGCTGGTAGATGCCGACTTCTTCATCGGGCAGATTCTCAATGATTTCTACCTTATATTCCTGGCCTTTGTTGCGGAAGTATTCCAGCGCCTTCTCACGTGGCCAGCGGTCACGCACAAATGGGTACTTGCCCGCGATGATGCGCCTCATACGCTGCTCGATATCGGGTAAATCTTCGGGAGTCAGCGTGCGCGGCAGTTCAAAATCATAGTAAAAGCCGTCTTCGATGGCCGGCCCAATCGCAAATTTGGCGTCGGGAAAAATCTCTTGAACGGCTTCTGCCATAACGTGCGCTGCGGAGTGCCGCATGCGCTGAATCGGCGTATAACCTACCGATTCCTCTAGTTCTTGTTCAACCGACATTGTTTCATCCTCCTCATTCAGACAATAAAAAAACCTTTTCATCCCTCATTGGGACGAAAAGGTCATAGACTCTTCGTGGTTCCACCCAGCTTCCGCATCTTCTATGTGCAGTCTAAGATCGCTGCATTTCTTCAGAAGAAACGCGCTCGATTGACCGTTAACGAAGTCAGTACGTGTACCTTCGGGCAGTATTGGGTGTGCCTTACAAGTACAGGCTGGCGAGGGGTATCCGTTCCTTGCAGGTAGGAGCGCTTTCAGCCGTCGGCGCTTCCTCTCTGATATACCTCTGGGGAGAGACATGTCTCGCATGAGTGCCATATTTGTTATTACAAGGATACCATAGGTAGAACGAGAAGTAAAGTGATTTTTAGCGGAGATAGGCGTAATGTAGACGACGATCAACTGCGGCGAGTTCCTCGTTCGTAAGTCCCCACTTGAGGATGAGCTGGTGATAGACACCAGCTAGCCTTCAACTGATTATAGGCTGTTTGTATGGCATTGAGCATCGAAGGATCATTCTTGCGCACGATAATACCTTCGGGACTGGGGTCAAAGACGGAGCCGCCAACTTCAAATTGATCGGGATGCTGTTTGCTGTAGTAGTCCGTTACCGGGGAGTCCTGGTAAGTGGCTACAACGCGGTTCGTAGCCAGCAGTTGTATCACTGCCGTCTGATCTGGCAGGACAATCATATTGATCGCTGGCTTATCCTGCTCCTGGCAATTATCGCTTGAGCTTTGTAAGACGCCCTGTTCTATGGTGCCGTCCTGCACTCCCACAGCCAGTCCGCACAAGTCATCCGTGCTTTTGATGTTCTTAGGATTGCCTTTCTGCACCAACAGAGATTCACCAGCATTCAAGTAAGGTACGAAATCGACGTTCTTCTGCCGATCAGGCGTAATCGTGACTGCCGAGATGACGACGTCGAAGCGCTTGGCCACCAGGTCATCAATGATTGTATTAAACTTGGTGGGAACAATCTTTGCCTGCAAGCCCATACGCTGAGCAATCGCCGTAATTAGATCAACGTCAAAACCGGCAGCTTTGTGAGTCGTAGAATCGATATACTCCTGCGGGGGATAGGTAGTATCGCTGCCAACGGTTAAAACACCGGGAGTGAGAAGGTGGGTTGGGGACACGATAGTAGAGGTAGCAGGATTACTGGTAGGATTGCTTGTAGTAGGAGGCGTAGGGGTACCGCTACTACCACATCCAGCAAGTAGCAGAGAGAGCACAACCATACTCCCCAGCATCAGCACAGCAAGCGAAGTACGGCGTCCTCGCTTCTTGAAAAATACAGGTATCATACAGATATCTTCCTCTCAATTACATAGAAGTTGTCGAAGTTAGGCTTAGTCTAGCATAGCCGTTGAAAGAATGACAACTAGAACGGTGATTAAGTGACCAAATTATCCTCAAATAGATCTAGTCAGCTTGAATTTGCAACCCGAATCCGGTTGACACGTTTAAAGAGAAAGAAGATCTCAACGAAATTTAATTCGGAGAAAGAAATGGGAAATAAAACAATCAGAGTTCAGGTAATCATTCTTTTCTTACTGATCCTCGCCAATTTCATTGCTCAGATACCATACTATCTTCACCTCTATTACAATCCCAACAACCTGCTTGCCCAGGCAAAGGGAGCACTACTTATGCTCTTCGTCTTTGGAGTATTTCTCCTTGCCTCTACTCTCCTTTTCAAACGAAGAGTCCTGGGGTACTGGCTGATGGTTATCTTCTTAGCCATAGAGTTCCTTTTCTACTTGTGGAATACCATTGGTGAAGTTATACATGGCTATGGCTTATTTTTTCACCTCAATAATCCAGACCTTCTCCTCAAAGTCGTATTTGCTATAGGCTACGTGAACTTATTCGCCTCTGGATACTTTCTCGCCCTGTTACTCCTTAAGAGGTCTAATTTCTTACACACTCAAGAAAGAGAAAAACCTCTCACAAAATATTCTGTGTGAGAGAACAAAACTGCATCCCAAACATTTGGAGAGAAAACGCGTCACGCTGTAGGGACAGTGCCTTGTGCCTGTCCTGGTGCTCGTCCTGGTTCGCTGGACGCGCATGTACCTATCCTGGCTTCGCTAGCATCCCCCAATCACCTGATCAGCACTTCAGGAACAGTAGAGTAGGGCCATCACATAGACCTCGTTTTCCCTCATTCCAGTACCTAAATGGGTGCCCTACATTGAAATATCTTACCGCCCGTCCTATACTGTTCCAATATTGCTAAGATGCATAAGAATAGCCATACATGAAATGCTGCCTGGAACGTTTGAATAGATAGAGCAGATAAATAATCAGGGTAGGGGGTTGAATTGATAACATCGGTGCATGCTAATTCGCAGCTTTTTTCTGATCATTACCTCGATGACATACTACCGCAACATCCTGATTGGCAGGCGCTTACTGGAAATGCTGAGCCAATCATGGCGGCAATTGCGGCTATTTTCAAGAAATACAAACCAAGCGAGACGGAGAAAGAGGCGCAAACAGAGGAGAGATTTGTCCGACCGGTGCTAAGGGCACTAGGACATACCTTTGAGGTGCAGCCATCGTTAGCAACACCTGGTAGGCCCCAAACACCCGATTATATCTTCTATCGGAATGCGGATGCATTGGAAGCCAACAAAGGGAAGATGCTCAACGAGGCAAATTTGCAAGCGAAAGCCTATGCTGTTGGAGATGCGAAACGCTGGAACCTTTCGCTTGATGTCGCTGTAAAGGCAGAGGGCAAAGATCGCGACCTTTTGACGAACAAAAACCCTTCGTATCAGATCGCGTTTTATATCCAGCATAGCGGACTTGAATGGGGCATCCTGACGAATGGAAAGCTCTGGCGGCTCTATCACAAAAGTACCGCCCACAAGCTAGATTCCTTTTATGAGGTAGACTTACCGGCATTGCTGGCAAGTAGGGATGTTGAGAAATTTCTCTATTTCTATGCCTTCTTCCGGCGTGAGGCATTCGAGGACCATCCTCTCAGTGTTACGAAGATTTTTCAGGAGAGCATCGACTACGCGCAAGGAGTTGGTAGTTCACTCAAGAAACAGGTGTATGAAGCATTGCGTCACGTGGCTCAAGGATTTCTTGACTATGCGCCCAACCGAGCTCTCGGCGGATGACCCTACAACACTTCAATCGATCTACGACAACTCGCTTATCCTACTCTACCGCCTGCTTTTTATCCTCTACGCAGAAGCGCGTAATCTGCTCCCTATGAATGATAGCGATATGTATCGCGAAAATTACAGTTTGCGCTCTATAGCACACTCTATCGCAAGCAATCTTGACGCTGGCAGAACGCTTCATCCAAATAGAACAGGCTTCTATTATTATCTAAAAGGGTTGTTCGACTCCATCAATGTAGGCGATCCACCCCTGAAGATCTCAACGTTTAATGGTGGCCTTTTCGATCCAGGACGTCATCCGTTTCTCGAGCAATATGCTCTCAGTGACACGCGGCTCCAACAAGCTATCGATATGCTCGCTCGCACAGATGCCAATGGCTCTACTTCCAGACACTTTATTGACTATCGCGACCTGTCGGTCCGCAACCTGGGAACTATTTACGAGGGGCTACTGGAATATCACCTGGAAAAGATAGCAGCAAAGGATGGCTGGAGTGTTGACCTGCTCAATGATAAAGGCGAACGTAAGGAAACGGGCAGCTATTACACGCCCGATTATATCGTCAAGTATATCGTTGATGCGACAGTGGCTCCGGTTCTGCAAGCAGCAGTAGCAGGTGCGCCTGATGAGAAAGCAAAGATTGAAGCTGTCCTGGCTGTGAAGGTGCTTGATCCGGCTATGGGCAGCGCACATTTTCTTGTGGAGGTCACCGAGTACATTGCGCGTTTCCTTGTGGAGTTAAATCTGCAGACCGAAGGAACAACGAGAGAAGCAGATGTAGCCTACTGGAAGCGGCGAGTTGTGCAGTCATGCATCTATGGGGTAGACCTGAACCCGCTTGCTGTCGAACTGGCAAAGCTTTCACTCTGGTTAAGCACCGTAGCAAAGGATCGTCCATTATCGTTCCTTGACCACCACTTACGCACAGGCAATGCCTTGATTGGCGCAAGGCTTGAGCACCTGACTATGGCTCGTAATGGAAACGGCAATGGGAATGGAAACGGGAACGGGAATCATCATAAGCTCAAAAAGCCCGAAGCGCCCAAAGAGCAGTTGGCACTGTTCGATGACGACGCGTTCCGCCAGACAATGACAACAGCAGTTGATCTCATGTGGTTAGTAGAGGATAGCCCGGCCCAAACTGTGGAACAGGTCAAGGAACAAGAACAGCTTTATGCCGCTTTACGCGAAGGATTGATCGGCAAATATGGTAGGTTAGCTGATCTCGTCACCGCGACCTCTTATGGCATAACGGTTGCTTCATCCTTGTGGAAACCGCTTGTCGATTTCGCCACTGGTCGCACGCTCACAGCACCTTCGCAATTTACTGAGTGGTTAGATGCTGCCACAACCATTGCCACTGAGCGCCGCTTTTTTCACTGGGAATTGGAGTTCCCGGAAATCTTCTTTGATCGACATGGACAGGCCAAAAAACAGGAGGCTGGCTTTGATGCTGTAGTTGGCAATCCGCCGTGGATACGCCAGGAAATGTTCAGCGAGAGACAAACCCGCGCTGAAGCGCTTATTCAGCGTGTACCACGGCGTTGCCGACCTCTCCACCTATTTCGTGGAACTCGGCAACACCTTCTTGAGAGAAGGTGGACATTTCGGCTTCATCATTCCCAACAAATTTGTACGAGCGAACTATGGTGAGGCAGTGCGCACTTTCTTGACTGAGCAAGTACGATTAGATCGGTTAGTAGACTTTGGTGATCTGCCCGTGTTCTCAGAGGCGACCACCTATCCAATGATTGTATTGACCTCGAAACAGCTACAAGACGATTCTCCAGTGAAGTATACATTCCTGGAACATCTTCAGCCTGATATGCTTGCCACTGACATTGAGAGCGGAGAAACGCTCGTACCCAGGTCTGCATTGACGGGTTCGCATTGGTCGCTCGGTGGAGAAGTAAGGCATGCGATTGTTGAGAAGATGAAAGCAGTCAGCGTTCCGCTGGGTCAGCTTGTTGAAGATAAGATATTCTATGGCATCAAGACAGGCTTCAACGAAGCATTTGTGATCGATAGCCGCACTCGTGACAAGCTGATAGCTGAAGATCCGAAGAGTGCGGAAATTATCAAGCCATTTGTGGTTGGCGAAGATGTCAAACGCTATCGTCTAGACTATAAGAAGCGCTATATCATTCTAACAAAGATTGGTACACCTATTGAGAGGCTATCCAGCAGTCTTTGCTCACCTTCAAGCATATCAAAGCCAACTTGAGAAACGCTGGGATAAGGGCAATCATTGGTGGGAGTTACGTCCTTGCGATTATTATGAAAAGTTTGAGAAGCCTAAAATCATTTTTCCTGATCATTGCTAGCCGCTGCCAATTTGCGTTTACATTGAAGGTAATTTTAGTGAAATACTACTTACTTCATGTCGGTTGACCAGAGCCAAAAGTATCTTGTCACTCTCCTTAATTCTTCCTTGGTTGATTTTTTCTTTCGGACAATATCTAGCGCTATCAGAGGTGGCTATTTACGATTACCGAGCGCAGTATGTGACGCATATTCCTATTCGTCGCATTAGCTACTTCACAACTACTGCTGACGAACGGACTGCACTGACCAATGAAGGCAATCGCCTTTTACAAGGCGAACAGGCATGAGGAGCTACTTACATTCGTAGAGGCTCGTCTCAGGAATGAGCCGGAGCAGAGCGATGTTGTGCATGACTTGCTAGCGTACTTGGCCGATAAGATGATCGAGTTTAATAAGCAGAGGCAAGAGGCTGTGGAAGATTTCATGCTTGGGTTGGAAGGGGTGCTATCTGACAGCGAGCTACGAAAGATCGATAGGCTTTGGACACCGATGAGCCCAATAAGGGCTGACGACGTGGAAGCGGAAGCAAGGCAGGTTCAGGCGCGAGAGATATTAGGTTCACTGGCAGAGCAACAGCTTGATGTACGGGATGATATCGGGCTGTTGAACGAGGAGCAGTGGAAATGGCTTCTCAAAAGGCGGCTCAGCAAGCCGAATCTTGTTGATTTGACAAAAATGTTTAGAAGATTTCAGCCAGCTATTGCGGAGATTGATAAACGCATCAGGGACACCGATTACGTAATTGACCAGATTGTGTACAGGTTGTATGGTCTGACGCAGGAGGAGATTGGTGTGGTTGAGGGGCATAATTGACGAGAAAAGCTATTTACAATGCATCCGTGATATGCTATTATCTAGCTTGCCAGGGGATGTAGCTCAGCTGGGAGAGCGCGACAATCGCACTGTCGAGGTCAGGGGTTCGAGCCCCCTCATCTCCACCTTGTAGCAACTACCCGCAATAGCTGTAAACGTGCCTTGCAAAGCGCGCTCAGTTATGGTATAGTGTAGCTGCAATCAAATGAGGCTGTGAGCAGGAGTAGTAGGTCAATTCTTGATCAGAGAGTAGCCGGGTGGTGCAAGGCTGCAATGTTGGACTGAACTCGCCTGTGAGCAATGAGTGTGAAGCAAGCTTTTTAGTGGGTCGATTTACGTCGAGCCATTAGTACTAGCAGTTGCTTAGCACTTGTCGGAGCGCCCGTTATCGCGTAGAATGAGTGTACATCAAACATTTGGGCCTGTAGCGCAGCTGGGAGAGCGCATCCATGGCATGGATGAGGTCAGGGGTTCGAATCCCCTCAGGTCCACCGTCTCTTTTGAGATCGAAAAAAGAATGATGTAAAGCTGGGTGGAACCACGGAATGACCTTTCGTCCCGCGAGGATGAAAGGTTTTTTATTGTTTGTTATTTTCATTGTATGTTGATGTAGGTTGAAACGGTATCATCATCCATTTTCTGAAAGAATGGGGAGAGGCGAAACGATATGATTACGCGTACCAAATATAATCCGAAGGAAATTGAGGGGAAATGGCAGGCTCAATGGGAGGCTGAAAAGATGTATCATGCTCCCGATGACTCGCCTAAACCGAAGTTTTATAACCTGGTAATGTTGCCCTATCCGTCTGGGGATCTGCATATTGGGCATTGGTATAACTTTGCGCCTGCCGATGCGTATGGTCGCTATCTGCGTATGAATGGCTACAATGTGATGCAGCCGATTGGCTTTGATGCTTTTGGGCTACCTGCCGAAAATGCGGCTATCTCACGTGGTGTACAGGCGCGTACGTGGACGCTGGCAAATATCGATACGATGCGCCGACAACTGCATATGATGGGAGCCGGATGGGATTGGGAACGCGAGGTCATCTCATGTTTGCCCAATTACTATAAATGGACGGAGTGGCTGTTCCTGCAATTCTATAAACAGGGATTGGCCTATCGTACGAAGGCACCCGCTAACTGGTGCCCAAGCTGCAATACGACGCTGGCGAATGAGCAGGTGCTGGCGAATGGTACCTGCGAACGCTGCGGCAGCGAGGTGATTCGCAAAGAGATCGACCAATGGCTGCTGAGGATCACGAACTACGCAGAAGAACTGCTCGACTTCTCAAAGATCGAGTGGCCTGACAAGACGGTGACTATGCAGCGCAACTGGATTGGACGCAGTGAAGGAGCGGAGATTCGCTTCTACACCGAGATTGATGGACAGCGCGAGGAGATTCCCGTCTTTACGACCCGCCCAGACACAATCTATGGTGCGACGTTCTTTGTGCTGGCTCCCGAACATCCGTGGGTCGAGAAGATTACGACGCCTGAACATAAGGCCGATGTGGATGCCTATGTAGAGGCGGCACGGCATATGACCGAGATCGAGCGCATGAGCACCGAGAAAGAGAAGACGGGCGTCTTTACCGGTGGGTATGTTACCAATCCTGTCAACGGCGAGAAGGTTTCGGTCTGGATCGCCGACTATGTGCTGATGGGCTACGGAGTCCGGAGCGATTATGGGCGTGCCCGCTCATGACGAGCGCGACTTCGAGTTTGCTCGCAAGTTCGACATTCCGATACGCGAGGTGATTCATCCGGAGGGAGAGGAAGTGAGCGATCCTGCAACCTGGACCGAGGCTAAATCACACCTGGGCGTGATGGTGAATTCAGGGCCTTTCGATGGCACTCCCGCGGATGAGGCGATTGTTAAAGTTACGCAGTACCTGGAGGAGCAGGGCATCGGCAAGTTCATGGTAACGTATCGCCTGCGCGACTGGTTGATTAGCCGACAGCGCTACTGGGGCTCACCTATCCCTATCGTTTACTGTGAGAAAGATGGCACGGTGCCGGTTCCAGAGGAGGATCTGCCGGTGTGGCTGCCTGAACATGTGGAATTCAAATCGACCGGGGAATCGCCGTTGCGCTACGAGCCAGACTTTCTGAATACAACCTGCCCGATTTGTGGGGGGCCTGCTACGCGTGAGGCGGATACGATGGACACGTTTATCTGTTCATCGTGGTACTTCCTGCGTTATGCCGATCCACATAATGGGGAGCAGGCATGGAGTGCAGAGGCGATGCAGCGTTGGCTGCCCGTCGATCAGTATATCGGTGGGGCAGAACACGCCGTGATGCACCTGCTGTACGCGCGCTTCTTCATCAAGGCGCTGCGAGACATGGGTTATCTGTCCTTTGACGAGCCGTTCACACGCCTGTTCCACCAGGGTATCGTACTCGGGCCGGATGGACAAAAGATGTCCAAGTCACGTGGCAATGTCGTGGCACCAGATGAGTACGTTGAGAAGTACGGGGCAGATGCTGTACGCTGCTACCTGATGTTTATGGGGCCATTTGATATGGGTGGCACCTTCAAACCTGACAACCTGGAGGGTGTGTGGCGCTTCCTGAATCGCTTCTGGAGCCTGGTCACTGATACCTGGATTGAGAATCCGAGCAGCGAGGAGACGCGCGAGAGCAAGGCTATCGAGCGACTGCGTAACAAGACGATCAAGCGCGTGACGGAAGATCTGAGCAACTTCCGCTTCAATACAGCCCTGGCTGCGCTGATGGAGTGCAATAACGTGCTGATTAAGCAGCAGCACGAGCCAGTGGGACGCAGCGTTGCCTATCGCGATACACTGGAGTCGATGATGCAATTGCTGGCTCCAATGGCACCACATATGGCTGAAGAGTTGTGGCATCTGACGGGTCACACTGGCAGCATCCATATGAGCGAGTGGCCGATGTACAATGAGGCGCTGACGCATGATGAGACCTTCACGCTGGTTGTACAGGTGAATGGGAAGGTGCGCGAGCGTATTGAGGTTGCTTCGGATGCTAGCGAGGCGGATATCCGCATGCTGGCACTGGACAATCCTCGTGTTGCCAGGTTTATTGGCGAAACGACGGTGCAGAAGGTTGTGTATGTGCCAGGGCGATTGGTTAATATTGTTGTGAGAAATTCGTAGGAATACAGCTTTTTCTCTTAACACCTTTTAAGACAAGGTAGCTATGCGTGAAAGACCAGATATTCCAGACGAACTTTTGCGAACCACTTTACAGGATCAGTATGACCTGGTTCCCGTCATACTTGAGTTCCTTCCTGTTGGACTGGATTACCATGCCGGAGTGTACCGGGTGGTGAGTGAACAGGGAAGTCTCTATTTGCTCAAAGTCACCTCCCGACCTCTCTACGCACCACGATACCAGGTTCCTCGCTATCTCAACGATCAGGGCATTCCTTCCGTCGTAGCTCCCCTGCTTACCAGGAGCGGCAGTCTATGGACGAAGCTCGCGAATTGGACGGCGATCGTCTATCCCTGGATCTCCGGGGATTCTAGCTTTACGGGTATGACGAATGAGCACTGGAGGGAGTTGGGAAGCATCTTCAAACAGATTCACCAGGCCCTTGTACCCGCTGAATGGTTCAAATCGCTGCGCAAAGAAACCTTTGATGCGGCGGAGTATGTCCGATGGATACATGTATTTGAGACACAGCACCTCCATTTGCGACATGGTGGAAGTGTCTCTCAGCGCACACTTCGCGCCGACTGGCTGACGCATCAGGCCACGATTTCCACGGCAGTACGCTCACTGGAAAAGCTAGCAGGAGTGCTCCAAAAACGATCAGGGCCATATGTCTTCTGTCACGCGGACCTGCATCCGGCCAATCTAATCCGCGATACTCATGGCCACGTGTTTGTAATCGATTGGGATGATGTGATGCTGGCACCCAAAGAGCGCGATTTCATCTTTGTCAGGGAATCGGGAGCCGATGCGTTCTGGGAAGGGTACGGACAGCCGGAGATTGATTGGATTGCACTCACCTACTATCGCTGGGAACGGGTCGTGCAAGATGTGATCGCGTGTGCCGAGGACATGTTTTTCAAGGACGACCTGGGAGAAGAAACCCGGGCCGATATTGCAGCGTTGTTTCATGAGATCCTGTTGGGTAACATCAGCACCATCAATGATGTCTACGCAGCGGCTGCTCATCTTCCAGCAGATCTCACCTAAGGACTGCACAGGCAAAAAACACGCTTGCCTTCATCCCTCCTGGTCTGTCAAGACTGAAATCGAAGGTAGGAACCGGACGCACAAGAGGCGTCCCTATATTTCCATCCCCATTTTTTGTAACCTCTCAGCGTTGATACCTTCAGGGGAGACTTACCCGGTAATTCCACCGAGTAAGTCTATAGGATACGGAATTCGTCTGTGTTCTATGGAACCAGAACGTATCGTTAAACGTATATCTGTCATAAGTTAGCACGATGTGTTTCAGAAGATGCTAACGTGATGTATTTCACATCGATAGTGTAACCTGGGAGATAGCCGCAAGCCATATTTCCGCTTATGCTTAGGGTATAAGGAATAAGTAGAGAGAGAAAGATGTTGGGGATACTAAAAGCAAATCTATATTTGAAAATGTATGGAGCCGAACGTCTATTAAGTGGGAGATCTACAAATAGCTGGGCGGCGAAAAACTTTTGAAAAAAGCGAAAGACAGCAGCGGTAAAGACCTTTAAGATAAACAGAAGGAAAAAACAATGAATCCTCAAATCCAATCTGAAAAACCAATCGAAATAGTGAACAATGTAGAAACCGCTACCGAGCAGGATGCACTTACTCAGAGCGGCTTCTCATCTGATGAAATTGTCTGCCTTGCTCTGGCTCCGCCAGTGGTATCAAAATGGTGGGAGTGATCGTGTTGAGGTTATTCGTCGCCTGGAGTTCCTCAAGCTGATGGTTGCAAGCGGCAAGATCGAACTATAATACTTCCTCTATGTAGAGGCCTGATTCATTGCCGGTATCATCTCGTCTCGTTTCTTCCCGGTGCGATGAGTCAGGTCTCTACACATCTAAACGGCCAGGGTCTCCGTGTTCCGTCCAGTGCTGGATCATGCGAGTGAAATCATCCACTGCCTGCGGTCCTGCCAGCTTTAGCCCCTCCATAAACTCTGCTCGATCATTTTGACGAAAACCCGCAAATTCGGCATAGAATGCGCTCAACCGCTGTCCCCCACGCCTGCGTTCCCTCACATTGAGGATGTAGTTCAGGAACAATTGGATGGTGGGAGGATCGGTCCAATCAGAACGGAAAAGCACTCTTCCTCCTCGCCCGATGAGATAGGTCATGTTTGGCAGTTCTCCGTAGAGTTTGTGACCGGTGCCAACGAGGTCATCGACCAATATTGGTCGCTCAATATGGCGCAGTTCCCGAAAAGCCTGGGCATGGGCGAGTTTCTGCTCCATGCTCGAATGTGCCCCGTAGTTTTCGCCTGGATGCGCTTCACGGATATAGACAAAGACGAAGTTGAAGCCTTTCGACGCATACTCCCGCGCCATGGGTTCGAGCGCTGGCACCGCCAGCGAACAGTATGGTCAGGTGAGCGAGCCAAATTCGATGACTACGTCGCGCTCTCGCCAGTAGTCGCTTAAGCGAGCGGGCTGACCTGTTTCGAGTAGTGTAGCGGTGAAATCGGGTGCGGCTGAGCCGACTTGCAGGATGGTGCGAAATCGAACGAAGTCTTCTTTGCCTTCAAAGATGGTGTAGTTGTAGGGGTCGGGTTGGGGATGTTCTGGTTGGGGCATTTGAGGTCTCCTTTGGGCGGTAGTGTAAAGAGAAATTTGTGAATTGCTCAGGATGTCATTGTATCACTTGTGTCAGTTGTATTCTGTTTGTATTGTACAAGCGGAGTGGGTGTGGTGCCAAATGCAGCACTGGAATATGAACCATCAATCAAAGAGAAGCAGAGCTTCCTTATATTCTGTCAAAAATCTTTGATAGTTCGTATTCATCTTTTGAGCTTTCGATAGGCTTCTTCAAGTTCATATTTCAACCAAGTAATGCGAGGATCTAGTGAAAGCGCACACTTAAAATCTTGAATGGCTAGTAGATAATCCTTCAGAACGCAGTACGTACGGCCTCTGTTAATATAAGCTCTGACATCATTAGGGTCTAGAGCAATAGTCTGATCGTAATCAATAATAGCTTTTCGATACTTCATAAGAGCCATATAAACATTGCCACGGTTGTTGTAAGCACTAGCATATCCAGGATCCAAAGCCAGGGCACGGTTATAGTCAGCAATAGCTCGTTGGTACTTCTTGAGATAATAGTAAGTCAGACCACGATTGTTGTAGGCACCGGCATACTCAGGATTCAGAGCAATAGCTTGATCATAATCAGCGATAGCTAA
This sequence comes from uncultured Chloroflexia bacterium, assembly GCA_963778375.1. Classification (GTDB taxonomy): domain Bacteria; phylum Chloroflexota; class Ktedonobacteria; order Ktedonobacterales; family Ktedonobacteraceae; genus CAVZTX01. The sequence continues at coordinate 129,193 of CAVZTX010000028.1, forward strand.
CTGATACGCTTTAATATAAGAGTAAGCGAGGCCACGATTGTTATAAGCGTTGGCATACTCAGGGTTGAGTGCAATAGCTTGATCAAAGTCAGCGATAGCTAACTGGTATTCATTGAGGCTCCCATAAGCGCTGCCTCGAGCGAAGTAGGTTATGGCATCGTTGGGGTCGAGAACGATGGCGTAGTTGTAAGCTACTATCGCCTCCTTATATTGCTGAGCCTTATAATGAGCATTACCTTCATCTAGCCACTGTTTTTTAGTCTTTTGAGGAGTGGTAGCAGAATACTGTCGTGGAGTTGGTTGGATAGTGGGTGGTATGCCGGAAACCGGTGGCCTAAATTCAGCAGTTGGAGTATATGTTGGCTGATTAGCTTGTCCGAAAGCAGTCACTAACGCTTGCGCAAACTCTCGCACATTGCCAAAACGCTTCTGCGGATCCTTCTCTAACGCCTTAAGCACCACTTGCTCAACCATTGGAGGAAGCGTTAGGACTTTCTCGCGTAAAGATGGAGGAGGCGTAAGCATATGTTGGCTCGCGATTTCGATGAATGCACCATGAAAAGGCACATCGCCGCTCAGCCATTCGTACACTACAATTCCCAAAGAATATTGATCGCTGGCACGGCTCGGCATGCCTTGAAGCTGCTCCGGTGCCATATAGGCCACTGTTCCTGTTATATCCTGCATATTCTGGGAGCGCGATGTTCGGGATAGAACAGCAATACCAAAATCACCGAGGACAACTTCGTTGCGCCGACTCAGAAACATATTCTCTGGCTTGATATCGCGGTGAACGAGTTTTTCATCATGGGCATATTGTAGGGCTTCAGCTACTTGTGTGACAGCAGGGACAATAACGTTCAATGGAAATTTTACGCCTCTAGGATAGCGCTGCCGCAAGGAGCCATTGGGGGCATAGTCCATCACAAGAAAGGGTATGCCGCCCTCTATGCCAAAGTCGAGGAGTCGTATGATTTGAGGATGCGCGAGATGGGCAAGTGTGCGGGCTTCGGTACGAAACTGTTCTACGTCTTCGCTCGTCAGTTCAGTATGTAGGACTTTGATGGCTGCGTAAGTGTCGAGGTGAATATGCTCGCCAAGATAGACATCGGCAAAGCCTCCTCGCCCCAGAAGGCGAGTAAGGCGATAGTTTCCAAGTTGCTGCCCTAGGCGATCAGCCATACATGTTTCCCCTTTTTGCATCTTGGATTTAGCTGCAAAGTTGGTATGGTAGGTGAATTGATAATCTTATACAATTGGATGGAGTTATTGTAGAGTATGGAGAAAAGCTCGTCAAGCGAGTTGGTATTGAGGAAGTTGCTCAGCCTGTTAGAATAGGTTCATGATGGGGCATCGTTTAGAGGGCGAGTTGAAGAGATGACCACTCCTCGCCCCTACGGAGTTTTGGGCAAATTTCGTAAAATTATCACCTTTGTAGCACTTGGTAGTGAGATTGGAGCAAGCAACTATGAGTGAGCAGCCGTGGTATAAGACGTTTTTGGGGAAGATTATTTGCGGATATATGATTTTCTGACGTCGGAGAGGACGGGGCAGGAGGTGGAGGGAATTGTTGGGCTGCTGGGTTTGCCGGAGGGGAGTGCTATTCTTGATTTGTGCTGCGGGCATGGGCGGCATGCTGTGGAGCTTGCGAAGAGGGGATTTCGGGTGACGGGACAGGATTTGAGTGAGGTGTTTTTGCGGCATGCGCGAGCGGCGGCTGAGGCTGAGGGGGTCGATGTGCGGTGGGTAGAGGGTGATATGAGGAGGATTCCTTTTGAGGGTGAGTTTGATGCGGTGATCAATATGTTCACTGCTTTTGGCTACTTGGAGAGTGAGGAGGAGGATCAGGAAGTGCTGCGGCAGGTTTATAAGGCACTTAAACCGGGAGGGAAGTTCCTGTTGGAAATTATGCAGCGCGAGTGGTTGATGCGCCACTTTGATCCCAGTGATGTGAGGCGACAGGCAGATGGTTTGATTGTGCTGGAGGAGCGCGATTTTGATATGCTGACCAGCCGCTGCAATGTACGGGTGACGATGATCTTGCCAGATGGGCAACGTCGTGAGTATGGGCACGCGGCACGCACTTATTCGCTGACAGAACTGGTGCGGATGATGAGTCTGGCAGGGTTACATGTTGAGGCGTATTATGGAGGATTGGATGGGAGCACGTTGAGTCTGGACAGTCGCCGGTTGGTGGTGGTAGCTGCTAAGCCGCGGTGAGGGGTTGTTGAAGAGTAGGATGGTTTGTGTTTGTCATCGTCCTTATGCACAGATCTTTCGCGAGGGCAGGCACAAGGCACTGCCCCTACAGGATGACAGCCGGGTTCAAGAGTAGGGTTGGTTGTGTTTGTCATCGTTGTGGAGGCTAGAAGCGTGACATAGGTAGCTTTGTAGAACGTGTATGGACATGAGCAGGTGAAACAATGGATATCGGGACGATTAGCGCAATTGGCAGACCGTTTGGGCTGGCGTTTGCATCTGGTATTAACGCTTATTTGCCCATGCTGACGTTTGCGGTTGTTAGTCGCTGGTTTCATTTGTTTGGGGTGAATCCGAATTTCGCGTTTATTACGCAAGATTGGTGTATCGCCGCGCTTGTTGTGCTTACTGTGGTAGATTTTGTTGCGGATAAGGTTCCTTTTGTGGATCATGTGTGGAATGCTATGCATAAGTTGGTGCGTCCTGTTATGGGAGCGATTGTTGCGGCGGCAAGTATTGGGCATATACCTGCTTGGGGGACTGTGGGAATTGGCACAAGTGGCTTGGGGATGGTTGTTGCGGTAGTGAGCGACTCGCATGTGATAGCAGTTGGGCTGCTTGTGGTACTGGTTATCGGCGGGGTGTTGGCTGCCATGAGTCATACCGCGAAGACGACTACGCGCTGGATTTCGACGTTTACCAGTGCTGGTTTATTCAATACGGTGTTGAGCGCGGTAGAGGATGTGATGGTCTTTATTGCGATCTTGCTTTCTTTGTTTGTTCCCATCATCATGCTGATAGTTATAGTGTTCTTCGTGCTTGTTGTTGGTCCTCGGCTGCTTCGGGTTTGGAGCAGTTTTCCAGGTGGTCGATGGCGGATATGATGTCGCAGTATCTAGAGGCATGATATATGTAAAATCAGGATGCTTGCCAGACCTGGACGGTTTTGTCACTGCTGGCGGAGGCGATGGCGTGGCCATCGGGGGACCAACGGGCGGTCCAGACTCTGGCAGTATGGTGTTTATAGATAAAGATGTTGGTTCCAGCCATGGCATCCCATATTTGCACCGTTTTATCCTGGCTGGCAGAGGCGATACGTTGATTATTCTTGGACCATGCGACGGTCCAGACGACATCGGCGTGGCCCTGGTAGGTGAAGAGGAGGTTGCCATTGGTCGGGTTCCAGACATGTACCTGGCCATCGTAACCGCCAGAGGCAATGAATTTTCCATCACTCGACCAGGAGACTGAGCTGGCACCTTTTTGATGACCTGGATAAGAGAAGACGTTCAGGCCAGTATTTGCTTCCCAGATCTTGACGGTACCGTCAAGACTTGCGGTAGCAATGTAGCGTCCATCGGGCGACCAACTCACGTCCCAAATGGTATTGGTGTGTCCATGACAGATAGCGGTGGTCTGCTGGGTGGTGCCGTCCCATACCCGGGCGGTCATATCATGACCTGCGGAGGCAATGAGCGATCCGGTCGGTGCCCAGGCCACTGCGTTCACATTTTGAGAGTGGCCTCTATAGATGCCTCTGGTGATACCTGTGGTCGGCTCCCAGACCTGCACTGTGGTGTCTTTGCTGGCGGAGGCGATCAACCTGAGCTGCGACCACCAGGATATTCCATTCACTTCATCGGTGTGTCCATGATAGACGAGTGGATTAGCGCCAGTCATGGCATCCCATACCTGGACTGTCCTATCTGCTCCGCAAGAGGCAATACGCGCGCCATCGGGTGACCATACTGCTGAATAGACATCCAGGGCGTGTTTCTGGTAAATGTAGATTACGCCTGGTGGTAAAGGGGTTGGCTGTACGGGAGGAGGTTTGGAAACAAATCCATGTGAAAGCGCAGCCCAGGTTCCGCCTCCTAACGCAGCTACTCCTACCAGTCCTGCTACACCAAGCAGAACTTTGCGGCGTGAAATGCGTCTACGAGGCTGCACCGATTCGCCTGTTGAAGTGCCAGCTACTTGTGAAGGTGAAGATTGTTGCTGAGTGGCTGAAATGTTGGCAGGACTTAAGAGCGGGAGATCGAAACGTTGAGATAATGGGATGGTTGCTTCGGATGAGTACGCTCCCTGGTAAGCCTGATCCAGGGCGGTAGCAAAGGCTCGTATTGTTCTGAAGCGCTGCAGAGGATCTTTGTTCAGGGCTGTCATGAGAACCTTATCTATGTCAGGAGTGATGCCAGGAATGGTGCCATATAGAGGTGGTGGAGCAACTAGCATATGCTGACTGGCGATCTCGAAAAATGATCCATGGAAGGGTCGATTGCCGGTCAACCATTCGTAGATTACAATGGCTAATGCATACTGGTCACTGGCGGGTTGTGGTTTGCCTTGGAGTTGCTCGGGTGCCATATAGGCTGCGGTACCAACGACCTCCTGGGTGCTCTGGTAGTTCGAACTCTGAGTTAGTAATGCAAGGCCAAAATCACTGAGCAAGGTCTCGTTGTCTAGATTGAGCAACATGTTTTCCGGTTTGATATCGCGGTGAATAAGCTTTTTGGAATGGGCGTACTCTAAGGCGGCAGCAACTTGCGAGACATATGGCATGATTTCTGATATAGGCAGATGGGTACCCTTTGGATAGCGCAGGCGAAGTGTACCATGCGGGGCATATTCCATGACCAGAAAGGGCACATTGTTTTCTACACCAAAGTCCAGAACCCGCACAATGCGTGGGTGGACCAGATTGGCAATGGTACGTGCTTCGTTAAGAAAGTGGTCTAAGTCACTGCTGGCGAGCTGCGTATTTAAGATTTTGATAGCTGCTGATGTTCTCAGGTAGAGGTGCTCACCGAGATAGACGTCTGCGAACCCTCCACGCCCAAGTAAACGGAGCAGCCGATAGTGACCCAACTGCTGTCCGATACGGTCGATCATGATGCATCTCCATTAAAGGGCTAGCTTAAGGTGCCAACAAAAGGTCGTCGATGAATTCTCGCCGAAAAAATATTGTGACTACGAAGAACAGAGTGGGGATGCTAACAAATTATAGCATATGAGTTTGCTTAAGAGATTAGTACGCTCCCGATTTCTTTTCTTGTAACAGGTTATTTGGTGACGGCACCTTCATCTGCATAATAGACGTTGATGAAGCTATTTTTTGTACGGAAATAACCAGAACGTGGTAATCTACGTAGATGTATGCAGAGATGAAAAACATGAGCGGCTCTGAAAGCAATCTGCGGCACAGATCCTTCGCTGCGCTCAGGATGACAGTTTCTGACAGTGAAAAACATGGGCGACCTTGCGAGTAATCTATAGGCGCTTGATAATAGACACAATACATTTGTGAAAATTAAACAGTAAGGACTACTATGCGTATTATTCTGTATCTTGGAAAAGGTGGTGTCGGGAAGACAACTGTCGCTGCAGCAACGGCGGTGCGTTCCGCAATGATGGGTAAACGAACGTTGGTGGTGAGCACTGACCTGGCACATAGTCTGGCAGACTGTTTCACTACTTCGCTGACTTCGGAGCCGAAAGAATTGGCGGCAAATTTATGGGCACAGGAAGTCAATGCGCTGGACGAGATGCGTCATAGCTGGGGCAAGGTGCAGGAGGTGATGAGTAAGGCACTGCGTAAGCGTGGTTGGAACAGTGTAATGGCAGAGGAACTGGCGCTCATTCCAGGGATGGATGAGATTGTGAGCTTGCTGAATATCTACCGCAACGCTCGCGATGGGGATTTCGATGTGGTGATTATTGATGCAGCTCCAACAGGTGAGACGGTACGTCTTTTGAGTATGCCCGATACGTTTCAGTGGTATGCCAGCCAGGTCTATCGTTTTAAGAGTAGTACGCTGAGTCTTGCGCGACCGTTGATTAATGCTGTGATGCCGTCAGCCGGGGTATTGGATGCTGTGCAAATTATGAGCGAGAGGGTCAAGGGACTGCGCGAGGTGCTGAGCGATCCAGATATCAGTTCTTATCGCCCGGTGGTCAATCCTGAACGGATGGTTATTAAAGAGGCGCTGCGGGCGGAAACATACCTGGCGCTCTTTGGCTATCCGATTGATGGCGTTGTGTGCAACCGTGTGATCCCGGCGGGTAATTACCAGGATACGTTCATGCAGGACCTTTATCGCAACCAGGAGAAGCTGCGCATTCAGATTCATCAGACTTTTGCGCCGTTGCCGATCTGGGAAGCACCTTACTATTCGCGCGAGATTCTCGGTATTCCGCAGCTTGCGGAGCTAGCTCAGGTTATCTTTGGCGATACAGACCCAACGTGTGTGTTCTACCGCGGTGCGATACAGGAAGTAACGCGACAAGGCGACACGTATGTGTTGCGTTTGCCTCTACCGCATGTCGAGATGGACAAGGTGGTTATGACGAAGAAGGGCGATGAAATGATTGTCGAGATCGGCAATTTCAAGCGCGATATTACGCTTCCGGCTGTATTGACAAATCAAGAGGCAAAGCTCGCGCGGTTTGTGAATAAGGCTTTGGAGATTCACTTTACTGCGCCTGTGGAGGCGGAGAAGACTGCATAATCGCCTTCGACAACAAATTAGGGAAAAGCATATCGGGAGGACACGGATGTAGCCCGCGCCCTCCCGATATGCTTCAGGGAGAAAGGCTCTATGGACTGGGAGGTGTACCACCTTCGCTTGTCGTCCCTTGGCCGGTAAAGAAGGTATCATTTGAACCAGCATCGACTACCGGTTCCGGTTGAGGCCTCGTGTCGCCTGTTTCGGTGCCAAGAATGGGGGCGATGTCTGCCTCCAGAGCATCGGGAACATTAGCGTTATTTGCTCCGTTGCGATGTAGGATGCCAAGGGCTTCCTGTTCCCGACCTGGGGCCTGAACAGTGACAACGGTGCGACTCAATTGAGTTTTATTCGTAAGGACACCTGGTGTTATTCCTGCTGCTGTATATCCTTCTGCTGTTTCAGTTCCTTGTTCGTCAGCAGAGATATTTTCGTCCCCTATGCTTGCACTACGCACCTCCATATTGACCTGGTCGTTACTAAAGCCTGCAGTGCGCAGGTCATTCATAGCCAGATCGGCTTGGGCCTGGTCTTCAAAGATGCCTATGATGGCGGAACGATTGCTCTCTGACATTGCCATGATTTTTTCCCCTTCATGAGATAGTTTCGAGCACTCCGGCAGCACCTAAAACTAACGAAGTAGCATTCAGCGTCTAATCTCATAGACTCATTCATACTTTTTTCACGCATCGGGTTAACTAAAAGATGCAGTAGGAAAGCGGCTCAGGAGGAGATGTGGTTTTATTCAACTGTTTGGGGCAAGGTTTCTACGAAGGGATGAAACAAAGGCATCGGTATTTTCTTCTTTGAATATGCCGTAAATGTAGCGGTCTGGCCGTACCAGGACAAGGATGTCATGCCTATTCTGTAGGAAATCACTGAGTTCATTTGATTGAATGACAATCGGGAATATCCCTAAATCTAACGAACCAACAGATGATTGTTGAGGCATCATCGAAGTGGCCTCAGCAGCGGGCCACACAGTTCCCCTGACTGCGTCCAATAAAGGCCCTCCCAACTCATCCTTACTACTATCGCCCCTACGGAACGAGACACGTTTGGTATCGGATTGGACACAGATGAAGCGGGTGTTGAGGCTTTTCCATAATTCGGCTTGTGGGAGGAGGGGGGCAAAGGCTTGTTCGGGATTGTTGTGGAGGCGGAGTATGGCAAAGCCTGTTCCTAGCAGGTTGTCGAGGAGGAGGCGCTTTCCTTGTGAGGTTATTACTTCGGGTTGGGGAAGCAGAAGACCAGCCATGGGCCGATTGCTTCTAGCGCTATTAGAAAGCATAAAGCCTTTTTTATAGCGTGGCAATGGCTTGGGTCCTATTTCTGAAAGAAATTTCCGAGTAGGAGGGATTCTATTCAGGGTACGAAAAAATGTGTCTCGAAAGTGGGCTACGAGGGACGATTTGGTCATGACAACGCTGCCTAAAAAGGAAGAGAATCGGATCATCTGCGCAACATGTCGATAGCGCTCCTGGTGATAGGTATCGAGCAACCGCGGATTTGCCAGTCCTTGCAAGACCAATGAGAGCTTCCAGCAGAGGTTATAGGCATCGCGCAAACCGCTGTTCATGGCCTGACCACCAAATGGGGGCATCATGTGGGCGGCATCGCCTAATAGAAAAATGCGTCCCTTTCGAAAAGCTGCGAGCTAGGGCGGCGTGAAAGGTGTAGATGGCCTGACGAATGATTTGAGGATGAGCCGGACCTCCGACCTCTAAGATAAGGGCGTGTATCTTTTCTTCTTGCAAGAGGTCTTTTTCTTGCTCACCGGGGAGCAGCATGAACTCCCAGCGCCTGCTTTGATGTGGTGCTGGAATAGAGACTGCGGGTCGCTTTGGGTTGCAGAAAAAGGTGACGATAGAAGAAGCATTCTGGTCAGCAATGGAATCGATGACCAGCCATTTCTGCGCAAATGTGGAGCCTTGCATGGGGATGTCGAGCACACGGCGAATGGAACTTTTGCCACCATCACAGGCCAGCAGGTAGGCACATGCTATTCTGAGCAGATCTCCATTCGGGGTACGCACTGATACCAGGACGTTAGAATCGGTTTGCTCGAACGCTTCGACGGTGTGTTGGAAGTGAATGTTGACGCATTTGAAACGTTGCAGTCCTTGCAGCAGCGTTGCTTCGAATGTCGGCTGATGAAAGGTTGAGATGAGTGGGTAGCCGTTCCTCTTACTGGTAGGCTCAACCTTGGAAAAAAGCCGTCCCCCGGACACATAGTGGGCATTGAGGTCCAACAGTACATTCTTCAAGACAGCATCGCTCAAGCCCATTGCCTGACAGATGCGTAAGCCTTCGTCATCGAAAGCGATGGCCTTCGGGCAGTCGCTCAGTCCTGCATTGCGTTCGAGTATGATGGTGTCTATGCCGGACATGCCAAGCAAGTTGGCTGCTGTTAGTCCCGTTGGTCCGGCACCGACAATGACAACCGAGGGATGTTTTTTCGTGAGCATTGATTCCTGTTAATATCCATTTTTTCGCCAACACGACGGTTATAATGGTGCCTAACCTCCCCGCTACGGCGTAAAAATGGCCCAGCATTGTAGCAAAAGCATGCACGTCTCATTGGATGAAAACTGTATGGATACCCAAATGTAATCCTTGCTCAGAATTGTATCACAGTTAGAGGCATTGTTAGCTCAGATATACCAATCGTCACGTGTCAGTTGCAAACTGCTATTGCCCCGCTTAATTCTAAAATCTAGTAGACAAAAGATACTATTTGATGTTATTCTAGTGATGAGCACTTTTTGACGTTACTAGTCTGTAAGAAAAAGATAACTTCGCCTTACATCTCAGGTATGATTGGCCCTCAATAGAGAATAGGAGAAAATGCCGATGAGATGGTTCACAAACCCCTTCTTAACTCCTGCTCTTCTTCGCTTTACGCTGTGGCTAGCAAAAAAGCGTAACCGCCCTTTTATAGGGAGCATAAATGTTGTTAATCGGTGCAATCTGCATTGTGCAGGTTGCTATTGGACTAGAACAGAGCGAGCGAAAGACCGTGTGGAGCTTTCTATCGAAGAGGGTGTGGAACTCATACATGTACTCTGGAAAAGAGGGATACGGCAAATTTACTTTGTCGGCGGTGAGCCAATGATTGAACGGGAAAAACTTGAACACTGGGTTAGAGAGGTAGCAAAGTTAGGTGGCATTTCTACAGTGGCTACCAATGGGACATATGGCTTGCCAGCACCAAACGAATGGCCAAGAACACATTATTTTGTTTCCTGTGATGGGGACAAAGCAGGAATGGATCGTGTCCGTGGGTTTGATGTGATTCATAAAGCGAATGTTTTTGAGCAAGTGAAATCTGTTGCCTGGCATCGCCAGGATGTCATGCTGTCTGTAGTGATCAGCAAGCTCAATGTAGACCGTATAGAAGCATTTGTTCGTGAGACAGCTACCTGGGATATTGGGGGAGTTGTCTTTGCGTTTTCTACTCCAAATGTAGGTCAGAGGCAATCATTTTATCTTTCCGCCGATCGCAAAGAGGAAGCAGTGCAAGAGATACTTCGGCTCAAACAAGAGTTTAAGGATTTTATTGCTATGGGAACAAGAGCGATTGAGTTGCTACGTCCCTCTGAAGTGATAAGGTGGTCCCCGACGTGCCCAACATATGCTACCCAGTGCTTCCGGGCTGATGGACAGCCAATTGAACGTTGTATCTTTGGGCCAGAGGGAGATTGTTCCCGTTGTGGGTGCAATATTTCTACCTCTCTTGTAGCTATACGCGAAGGAGATCAAGAAACGGCACGGTTTCTGACTTCGCGAATTCGGATATTGTCCAGCTAAGTGTTCAAGGCGATGTGTCTTGCTGCAAATGCAACACAATTGTTCGGAATCGTCTCATAGTTCAGGCGTACCAATTAGCGTGTGTCAGTGGCAGATGACAATCACCCTGATCTGGCTTTGCTAGCAGCGTCTGATAGACAGTTACGCGACCTGTCTGGAATCCATGAGCCACCGCAGCGATATACAACCGCCAGATGCGATAGGTCACATCACTTGTGAGCTTGCGGGCTTCGTCGGCATGGGCTTCCAGTCGACGCACCCAGTGCCGTAGTGTAAGCGGATAATGTTCGCGGATGCTTTCAACATCGCGTATCTCGAAACCGCTCATTTCGGCTGCTTGCAGTGTACGACTAATTGGGACCACTTCAGCATCGGGAAAGACGTAGCGACCGAAGAAGTTTGATGCTCCCAGTGCTAATTTGGTAGAGGGACTGGCAATTCCCTGGTTGAGGAACAGGCCACCTGGCCGCAGTAAATTCCAGGCTTGTTTGAAGTATGGCTGCAACATCGCTTCACCAACATGTTCAAACATCTCTGCACTCGCAATTTTGTCAAAAGAATGTTTCTCATTCATATCCCGATAATCACGCACTTCCACATGACAGCGTCCCACCAATTCAGCCTCCTGGATACGCTTCTGCACGAATTCAGCTTGCGGGCGACCGAGGGTAATACCATGTGCCTCTACCCCATAGTGTTGTGCAGCATAGATTATGAGTCCTCCCCAGCCACAGCCAATATCTAGCAGACGCTCTCCAGGCTGCAAATATAGTTTGCGACAGATATAATCCAGCTTCCGCTCCTGCGCTGTATCCAGGTCATCATCTAGCGATGCGAAGTAAGCACATGTGTAGACCATATAACGATCCAACCAAAGTGCAAAGAAATCATCGGAGTGATTGTATTGATAATTAACGGCTTGTTGGTCACGCTCTTTCGAATGGTATGCGCCATGCAACTTCGCCGCGAAGTTCTTTGGCCAAGGTTGGCCTGTCTTGGGTAGGCTCATCAAGCGTTGCGCTATATGCAACTGTTTCATCTTCCCCATTTGTCCTTGTCTGTCAATAAATTGATCCAGGATTGCAAGGAAGGTCTCTATGTCGCCTTCGACATCGAAGTCATTGTAAATGTACGACTCGAATAAGCTCAGTTCGTTCGGGGGCATGAACATTCTGCGCAAGGCACCTGGATGTTGTAGCACTAATGTGAAGCGAGGCGGTTCACTATTGTCTGATTCAGGTTGCCAGATGGAACCATCCCATAGCCGCACAGCAAAATGAGGCTCGGAAGAGGAACCAAGTAAGTCCTGTAATAACAATAATGTAGTTTCAACTGCCCGATCAGCGGTCTTTGTAGATTGAATAGCCATAGCATATCCCTCTAAAGAGGCTAACTCCGCCTCTACATTTCTAATGCAGTGATGCGCTTACTTCTTTTAAGTAACCGAAAATTTCCCTGTAAGATTGAAGCATGCCCGTCTCATGATAGGGAATGGAGTGTTGCTTACAGTAGGCTTTGACGATGTGTTGCGCTTCTTTCAATCTATTCCTGGGCATGGTCGGGAAGAGATGATGCTCGATCTGGTAGTTCAGTCCGCCATACCAGAAGTCGGTGAAAGGGATGGGCGTGAACATTGCGAGATGTTAGCACCTGCTGGCGCAGAAAGTCTATTCTGCTATCCTTCTCCAAAACGGGCATGCCTTTATGGTTAGGAGCAGCAACTGAACCCAGGTACAGACCCAAAAGTGCTCGATGGACGATAAAGAACAGTATCACTTGCCACGGGTTCAACCGAGAGAGGAGCAAGCCGAAGTAGAGCACGTAGTGAAGAGCCATGAGTAACATCTCCACCACGGGATGCTTTGCTTTCCTCTCAAGCAGGAAGCGGATGCTAAAGATCAGGAAAGTCAGCCACGCAAGCAACTCCAATGGCAAAACGAAGTAGGCCTGGTATTTCACCATGAAGCGCTGAAACCCTCGCCTACTACGTGCCTCTTCTTGAGTAAAGGCGAGCAATGGGATGGCAATATCAGGGTCAAAATCGAGTTGATTGGGATGCCCGTGATGCGCGTTGTGCTTATCGACCCACCAGCTCCAACTCTCACCTACCAGTAAATTAGCGGCCACCAAGCCATGGATATTGGTCTTCCTCGTGGAGCGAAACACCTGCCGATGACCGATATCGTGAACAAGGAAACCGACTTGGGCAAAAACAAAGGCCATATAGACAGCGTTCAGGAGTTGTAACGCGAAGTTGTTGACAACTAGCAGGAAGATCACGCTCACGGCCAGTAGGCTCAGTGTAAAGAGAATCTTGTAGGTATAATAACCCGGTTGCTGATCCAACAATCCTTGCTGCTTCACGAGGAGTTTCAACTCAGCATACTCATTTGCAGCGCCTTGAGAAGGAGCATTTTTGAAATCAGGAAGAGCCAATGGTGCAGATCTTTTATCTGACTCCCCAATGTGGGATCTTTGCACCTGTGTGCCGATTTGTTCTTGAAACATTTGCCTCCTTTTTGTAGAGGCCCGATTTATCGGGTTCCTACTTCTTCTGAAGAACGAGTCGTTGATGATCCAGTATTTCTCTTTTGAAAATCTCCTTGTCATAGGCATTACGAATGAACTCCATCCTACAGCGAAAATCTTTATCGGTGAGATAACGCGGCATAAGTTTGGAGATCGCAAGTAACTTTGGAAAACTAAAATATGGAGGTCTGAAATTTGAGAGGGTAAAATTCCAGAGTCTGCCCCATTGCTCCATTGTTTCAATGTAATCTCGCCGACCATTGTTGTCAGAAATGAGTTCAAAGTATGGGCTCGCTACTCTCAGAATATGTTCTTCTCCCAAGGGCAGCCAGGAGCCGGGGAAAAATTTTCCTGCGACAGCGACTATGTACTCGTTCGATCCCTTTTCTGCCTCTAAAGAGATACGTTCATATGCAGGAGCATTTTTCCCCCACATCATGGTCTGCAAATATAATCTTCCACCTTCCGGGAGAAGTTCATGACACAAGCGAAAGAAACGCTCATACACAGTATCTTGCTTGCCTGCCAAATATTCTTCAACTGAACAGAAATGTTCAAATGCACCGACGCAGACAATGCCATCGAATGTTCCAAAAGTATCGACAGTAATATCTTTCCAATCTCGTAGATAAGCTTCAAGACCTCTGCGCCTACATGCCTCTACCTGTCTCGTAGAGAGGGTCAAACCGATGGCATGACCTCCTCTTTCTTCGATAGCTTTTAACATAGGTCCCCAACCAGAGCCTATATCAAGAACTCGCGCATCTTCCTTGAAATTTATAGCTTTGAGAATGTAGTCATGTTTATCCTTTTGTGCCTGTCCAAGCGTCTTAGAAAAATCCCCATTATAGAGAGCACAAGTAACATCCGCGTATTCACCGAAGCTCACACGGATAATTTCGTCCATAAAATTATACGTCTCTTCTATTTCTTGCTGATTTGCCATCATTGCCTTCCTTCTGGCCTCGTTACTACGGTGGATGCCCTGGCAGAGGAACGCCGTTCGAGCGAGGCTGGGGGGACACGATATACATCATGCACAAGACCCAGGCGTTCGAGTGTCCAGATAATGTAGCCACTCAGGTCAAACTGCCACCAATGGAGTCCATGAAAGGCTGAACGCGGAAACGCATGGTGGTTGTTATGCCAACCCTCGCCAAAAGCTAGTAGGCCGACAACCCACTCGTTGTGGCTTTGATCATTGGTTGCAAACTCGCGCTTGCCAAAGACGTGGCAAACGGAGTTGACACTCCAGGTGATATGGTGTTGGAGAGCCATCCTTACCAGGCCTCCCCAAAGAAGGCCTTCCCAACCAGCGATCAGAAAGGGAATTGCTAATCCTAGTGCCGCCCAGAGCCAGTAGGTACGACCAACAAAAGTCACCAGAGGGTCTTTGAGCAGGTGGGGACAGTACACGTTGGGATCGGCGTCGTTCAGACCCACACCAAAGAGCCAGCCAACATGGGCATGAAAGAAGCCTTCGAGAGGACTATGTGGATCGCCCTCCCGATCTGCCAGGGCATGATGCTTGACGTGTGTCGCAGCCCATTCAACAGAATTTCCCTGCAACGCCACAGAGCCCAGGACGAGCAAAACGAACTTGACAACACGATGAGCCCGGAAACTGCGGTGCGATAGCATACGATGATAACCAACGCATATGCCTACTGTGGTGAGAATATACAGAATTCCCAGAAGTGCTAGATCAGGCCAGTGAACCGCATGCTCCCATAGCAATTTTATAGCCAATGCTGTAGCGAGGAGAGGGACAACGACAATCAGAAGCACAACTGATTTAAAGATTACCGGGTTGTAAGGAATGGACTTTGTGCTCATACAATCTCCACAGGTTGGTACTATCTGAGCTAGTAGTCAGACCAAGTTAATGTTGGCGAGTCGTCTGGCATCGGCAAGGGATGCCACTACATTTCCTCTTTTCGAATAAAGGTTGACAGTCCACTACGAATTTACTTTTTTCATTGCTAGCGCGACGTTTGCGCCGCCAACGCCGCGTCCTCCAATCAGCACCGCCGAACCGACAAGAGGAGATGCCTCTTGTTGTACCAAGTGCAATCCATAGTCGGGGTTGAGTTCCTCACAATTGATGGTTGGCGGGATCAAGCTGTGACGCAACGCAAGTAATGCGGTAATGGCATCGATTGTTCCAGCGGCTCCATAGCTGTGTCCTAGCATAGTGCGAGGAACCGAGACGGGAAGCCGTGCCAGATGGTCTCCAAAGACAAGGTGGAGCGCCTCCGCCTCACCCGCATCGGAAGCGGGGACTGCATGCCCATCAAGGCTGAAGTAAGCAATATTCTCAGGGTCTATTTCTCCTTCCTGCATCGCGAGACGTACAGCACGAGCATACTGTCTCCCGTCAGATGATGGAGTGCTTAGCCCATGCGCGTCATTGGTCTGACCAAAACCAACGATCTCTCCATAGATGGGCACTCCTCGCCGACGGGCGTGCTCGTAATCTTCCAGGATGCATATACCTGCACCTTCCCCTAGTATCAAACCGGCAGCACGCCGGTCAAAGGGACGATACGCGTGTGGATCATCTCCCAGCACACAGTTCCCGGCACGGGCGAACGTAAGGAGAACTGAAGGTTCCAGCAGGTCTTCACATCCGCCTGCAATAATAACATCTGCCGCTCCACGACGAATTGCCCTATAAGCCAGTCCCAAGGCATCCAGGCCACCAATGGCGTCGTGCGTCGGCGTTTTGCAATAGCCGGAAATCCCATAGCGAATGGATGTCTGGCCGACATTAGCCACCTGCAACCAGGCTATAGCGGTATAGGCGCTCATAGCACGCAGCCCACGCATGTACAAGGCCTGAAATTGTTGCAGCACATATTCCATTCCCCCAAGCGTACTTGCGATCACGGCTCCCACACGCTGCCTATTTTCATCTGCCAGATCTAATGTGGCATCCCTCAGTGCCTCCTGAACGGCTGCCAGGGCATAATGGGTTGAGCGATCGGTACGCCTGGCCAGCTTCCGCTCAATATAGTCATCGACGACAAAGTTGCTGATTTCACCAGCGACGCTCATGAGCATATTAGTCGTCGAGAAGCGTGAAATAGGCTGTATTCCAGAAACTCCCTGGCTGGTCGCATGCCAAAAAGCTTCTGTACCAATACCATTGGCGGCTACTACGCCAAGTCCTGTGATGACAACACGTCGCACACTTGCAGAATCAGTCATAGGTATTTTCGTCCTGTTGATAATGGAGGCAAATTTCCAGGGCGGGGGCCAGCCCCGCCCCTACTATATACGTCTTAGCTCTCTTCATTTTGTAAATCATAGAGACAAATGTTACTATTCTTTCCATTCGGGGCGGGCAAGGATAAGGGCGCTATTCACGCCGCCGAAGCCGCTGGAATGGGTGAGTGCGACGTTGACGGTCGCTCGAACGCGCTACATTGGGTACATAATCCAGATCGCAGCGAGGATCAGGATGTTCCTGATTGATGGTTGGTGGAATAATTTGATGCTCTAAGGTGAGTGCGGTCACAATCGCCTCAATGGCGCTCGCTGCACCCTGTGTATGGCCGATCATCGACTTGGTCGAACTAATGGGAATGAGATAGGCGTAGTCGCCAAAGACGGCCTTATATGCCGCTGTTTCTGCCGCTTCATTCGGAAGGGTTGAGCTGCCATGTGAATTGATGTAGCCAAGTTGTTCTTGCACAATCCCTGCCTCGCGAAGCACCTGGCTCAATAATTGTGCGAGTGGTGCTCCATCTTCGGGAAGAGAAGTCATATGATAGGAGTTACAATTCGAGGTGAAGGCGAGCACTTCTGCGTAGATATGTGCTCCACGAGCAAGGGCCAGTTCGCGCTCTTCCAGGACGAGCACACCTGCGCCCTCCCCCATAACGAAGCCATCACGCGCCTGATCGTATGGACGGGATGCCCGCTCCGGTTCTTCGTTGCGCGTGCTGAGTGCGCCTATGCAGGCAAACACACTGATGCCGACGTTGGTAACAGCAGAATCGGATCCGCCTGCTAGCATACGATCCGCGTATCCCTCCGCAATGGTCTCAAATGCTTCTCCAATTGCATCAGCACCAGCGGAACAAGCGGTAGTCAGTGCAAGACAGGGGCCATGCAGTTGATGGTGGTGAGCAATCGCGGCAACAGGTGCATGTGTCATGATCGGCGTGGGGTGCATGAAGCTCTCCTCTATAGGACGCGGAGGACGTGCACCATTATTGGTATATGCTGCCCAGTATCGCTCAGCCCCTTCAACCGAGGCCATAGCTGAACCCATAGAGACGCCGAATTGATCGCGCTCTTCAACAGTAAGCAGGGTAAGAAGTCCTGCATCCTGCATGGCAAGATTGGATGCAGCAACAGCAAATTGCGCCGCCTGATCCAGCGATGTGCATTCATCCTCTCTTAAGCCAAGCGCTTGAGGGTTGAAGTTTCTGACCTCCCCAGCAATTTGCACTGGCAACAGACTGGCATCAAAACGGGTGATATGCCGAATACCGGAGCGACCTGAGATGCAGGCGTTCCAAAATTCTTCTTTTCCTATGCCATTGGGTGCGATGACCCCCAGGCCAGAGATTACTACTCGTCGTTTCATGTGGCTCTCCTTTTGAGCTGATACATCGGCGTTTGACACGATACTTCAACCGCAGGTTTTACCTTGCGTTAGCTCTTCTTGTGGTTCTGCCATTCTGGATGTAGGCTCCAACTTCATCTGAAGGCCACGTTTTATACGTAACGTAATAAGAGGGAACGGTTCAACTGTATAACCTGGCAGCAAATGTGGTATATAACATTGAAGAACGGTTGCCAGCACGAGCCGCACCTGTAGCTGGGCCAATGACATGCCCATACAAATACGCGAACCACCACCAAATGGAAAGTAGGCCCACTGCGGCACTTTCTGTCCATTCACAGGATCGAAGCGTTCGGGACGGAAGACCTCTGGATCACCCCAGAGGTCCGGCAGGCGATGCAGTACCCATTGGCTGAACATCAGCAGGGTGCCGGCCGGAAAGTGATATCCATCGAGGTCGAACGCTCCAACCGCCTGGCGACCTTGCGTCCACGCTGAGGGATACAAACGCATAGACTCTTTGATGACCCAATCCAGGTAGAGCAGCTTCGGAAGATCTTCAACTTCTGGATCGCGACCGCCAAGCACGGTCTGAAGTTCGACCAGCACTTTCTCACGCACGGATGGGTGCTCTGAAAGCAGGTAGAAAGTCCAGGCGAGTGTATTGGTTGTGGTCTCGTGACCAGCCGCAAGTAGTGATACCAGTTCGTCACGCACCTGTTGCTTCGTCACAGCCTTTGTATTGTCCTCCTCGTGGGCCGAGAGCAATATGGATAGGATATCACCTACATCGCGTTTATCGGCAAGTCGCCGGTCAATGAGACTGTAGATGTAGGCATCCCCCTTACGCATAGCAGCCATACGTTTGCCGTATGGTGTAATGGGCAGGTCGATCTGCACATTCAATAGCCCTTCCAGCAGTCCTACAGGCTGCTCAAGCACGGCGTCGATGATCTGGCTCACCTCGCTATCCTGCTCGACCAGGTCAATATCAACGAGGATTTTCATAATCATACGCAGAATCAATGCTTGCAGATCATGTGCAATATCAACAGATGCACCTGCGTGCCAATGCTCTACGGTCTCTCGTGTATAGTGTACGATCATATGCGCATAATTTTCCACGCGACGCCTCGAAAAGGCTGGTTGCAGGAGGCGACGATGCCAGTCGATGAAAATCGCCGTCGGTTGTCAGCAGGCCATCACCAATCAAGTCATGTAGTCCCTGCGTGACCTTATGAAGTAAAGTTACGCGCTAACAATGTTAAGACGAGCAGATTACCAAAAATGAGTCCTCCGGCAACCTCGCGATTGGTGAAGTTGCGTGGGTTTTCTGTCAAGACATAACGAACATGCTCCGGTCGGAAAAGCAATATAATGGGAGTCTTTCCAATATAGACGGTAGCCATGCGACCAAAGGTTTGTTCAAGCTGTAGTAAGTAGCCAAGTTGATCGTGCCGAAACTGCAAAACATTTCCGAGAAAAGGCAGTCCTCTAGGGCCAGGGGGAAGCATGTGTTTGCCCGGCATAGATATATCCTCCAGAACTCTCTTCAACCAGCGCGACGATAAAGTTCACGCTGGTTGGGCTAAATACTAAACAGGATTGCACTACCAAAAGCATTCGCTGACTGAGTCTACTTTGGACGCATTACACACGCACATCTTTGCGTTTCAAACCAAGACAGATCAAAGTGGTAAGCACAATGATGATAATAACAAGGACAGCCCAGGCAAGCAGCACACGGTTTGTCGCATCTGCATGACTAAAGGTCGAGAAGAGCGTCCCGTGATAAGTACTGTCGTTGCCAAAGAGCCTGTCCCCACCTACTTTATCGCTATGCACGCCGACCGTTGACCCCAGGGCTACCATAGCCCAGCGAAATGGGAAAATGGCGGCGGGAATTTGCAAAACCCAGTCTTTCAATGCTATTTCAACGCCTGCAAAGACGAGTTGGGGGATGAGTATGAATGGCAGGAGACTATTGGCGCTGTCTTCGTTGGGGGCGAAGGCTGAGGCAGTGAGTCCAAGGAGCAAACCTGCCAGGGCAGTCAGCGCTAAGGTAATATAAAGCTCCAGGAGGACAGGGAGAAAGATGCTCTGCTGAAAAGGTTCGAATAGATCAACGATGAGCAGCAGTACTGCACTCTGGAAGAGGGCAAAGACACCCAAGACGAGAACCTTCGAGAGCACGTAGGGCACGATGCCAAGATTGACGCTGCGTTCACGTCGGTAGATGGATACTTCCTTGACAATCTCACGGGTGCCATTGAGGACTCCGAAGAGCACTGCAATAAAGGCAACCAGGAACACTGCCCTTTCAGCGTCGAGACCACTGCCCGGCACAATAAAATCTTGCAGTGCCGCATTGACACCGCCTTTCGCCTGGGCATAGGCTGCGCCGTTGGTATCCGTTTTGAGAAAATTGATGATGCGGTTGCAATCCACCGACCCACTGCCTCCCTGTGCGTTTAAACCTAGAGGTTGAGGGCCAGATGGATTAGCAGGGTTCGTCATGACAGTAGTTTGGATAATTTGAGGACTACACTGGACGACCTGGTTCTGGTTAAATATGCCTGTCCCTACTTCAAAGCGGACCAGGAGCACGAGCAGCAGTGCGATGAGCGGTGCCTGTAAGAGCAAGAGAATGAGCGTGTTCTTATCATTTTTGAGCAATTCGACGTTGCGCTGAGATAGCAGCAAGAACTGTTTGAATGGGTTGCCACGTTTCGGTCGTTTCAACGCCTTTGGCTGGCCATTCAGGCCCGGCGTGGTTGCAGAGGAAGTTGCGCGCCCGGGTTCTGCAACGTACTCCTGGTGCTCCTTGGACAGCTTATATCTGGCCTCTGCCTCCTCGGGGGCATTTGGATTCTCATCGGTCGGCTCTAAGCCAGTATAAATCTCAGCAAAGTCGGTCTTGCCGAAATAGGTTTTGGCTTCATCAGGTGGCCCGAAGTAGGCTAAGCGACCACCCTGAGCAAGAAAGCAGACATAGTCACAGACATTGATGTTGTTGGTCGCATGCGTCACGAGTATGATGGTATGTCCGGCATCAGCCAGTTTGCGCAAAAGGTACATCATTTTGCGATCAAGGCCAGGATCAAGTCCCGAGGTTGGCTCATCCAGGAAGAAGATGCTGGGATTAGCAAGCAATTCCAGGGCGATGGAGACGCGCTTACGTTGCCCACCTGAGAGTTTCTTGACGAGGAGTTTGCGGCGGCCTGTCATCTCCACATCTTCCAGCACGTCTTTGATACGCTGCTCAATTTGTTCATCAGTGAAGTCACGAGGCAAGCGCAATTTAGCTGCGTAGTAGAGCGCTCGCTCAACGGTCAAATCGCGGTGAACGATATCTTCCTGGGGCACATAGCCTAATTGGGTGTTGAAGGCGGCGATGTTCTTATAATAATCCTGCCCGTTGTAGAGCACCTGGCCCTCTTGTGCAGGCCGCAGGCCGTTGAGGGCATCCATGAGGGTTGATTTGCCTGCACCAGACCCACCCACCAGGGCAACGAATTTACGTGGGGGAATAGTGAGTGAGATGTTATTGAGTAAGGTGACATTGTTATTGCCAGTTTTTTTCAGATTTCGTGCAGTGATGCGAATAAAATTGGACTCGTCATATTGCTTGAGCTGGTCGCCTTCAAAGATAAGCCTGTATGGTCCAATGCGGATTTCATCACCTAGCCTGAGAAGATGGCTTGTGACCAGTTCCGAATTGACATAGACGTGATTGGTACTGTTCTGATCGAGGATGCGATAGGTGCCACCTTCCCGTACCAAACGAGCATGATGTCCAGACACCTGGGGGTGAGCCAGAACAACAGTATTGTCGGGGTAGCGACCAATGGTCAGTTCGGGACTGCCTAATTTGATGGGTTGCATCACGGGGATTAGTTCCTGTGATATACCGGTCCCATCATTGTAAGTGAGGGTAACGAGCGTTCCATTTTCATCGCCGATACGGAAGATGTCACCTTTTGTAAGGGTTTTGCTAAATTGCTCATCGCCGCGAATTTTGCGTCCCTGGTAGAGCAGGCCGTTGAGTGTCTTTGGCCGGTCTGGATGAGGATGGATGAGCACAAACGAATTACCCTGACGTACGATGCGCAAGTGGAGACCGGAGACAATGCGATCATTGATGATAATATCATTGCTGGCATCTCGCCCGATGTTGATAACAGGTTTGGCAAGTACGTATGTCTTTTTGTCACTATGGGAATAGCTGGTTACCTCTATTGAGGGCAACCCTACTTCTGTAAGCGATGCAATTTGTGTTGCATCGGGCCGCGCGGCGGGTTGATTTAATTCGGCAGTAGAGGGCATTGTTTGTGGTGAAAGAGGTGCGGAAGCTTGCCTAGCAGATGAAGGCACAGACTGACTTCCAGGTTGGGGTGGCAATTCCTTCCTAGGCAGGAATTGAGGTGGCATTGGTGGTGGAGCCGGTTGTACAAAAGAAGAAGTGAGAAACACAAAGGAGGAAACTTCACCTAGATTAATGATGGTATTGTTCGAGATGGGTGTCTGTTGAACTTTTTGCCTATTGACCGTGAGAGAACTAGATTGAGAGAGGTTTTCGATGCTCCATTGCCCATCCCTCCAAAGTAGGCGTGCATGAACGCGCGAAACTTTTGCATCATTCTTGACAATGATGTCGTTCGTCAGCTCTCGGCCAATGGTTGTAATTGGCTTGCCGATTGAGAAGGTTTGTCCTTCCATCGGCCCGCTGAGGAATTTAATGGAGGCTGAAGTTGGCAGATCTTCTGGTTGCATGAACTCACTCCTGTTCAAAGGATAATTGGTAAAAAGATACGATGGGCGCAGAGGGCGCGATACATCATGTCCTCCATCAGGCTAGAGTGCTCGAATCTTTCTCCACGAAGGCCAATCCCAAATGTGGGCGGGTTGTGACATATAGTCCCTGGCTTGCTCGCTCTGGAGACATCGAGGTTCCGAAAAACACGTTGTTATAGAGGTTGTACAAAGCGACGGACTTGTCGGACACCGCTATCGGCTCTGTCACCTCCAGTTCACGGCGCGGCTTCTCACGGTCCTTTACGTCTTGCATACCCGATACAACATACAGCCAGGCTTCCATCATAGCGTTACTATCATCGTAGTCGTGGTGAGTAAGCTGCTGTGCCTGCCAGAAGTAGGTTTCCTTGCCATCGTATTGTTGGTACATGCCTGATACGACCGCCATGAGACGCAGGTAGGTCTGGCGATAGCTCTGCTCAAAGAATGCCGTGGACTGCTGCTCAGTGATCTCCCCACGTAGGGTACTTGCGATACTCGCAGCGCACAGCATTGCGCTATGCGTGGCGAGGTGTATTCCGGTTGAAAGAAGTGGATCGATGAAGCAAGCTGCGTCTCCCACGAGGAAGTAGCCAGGTCCCGTTACCTTATCAGCGATGTAGGAGTAATCCTGCTCGATTTTCAGATTAGTGACAAGCTTACCGGGCTTGACGAGATCCGCTATGAGTGGACACGAGTCGATGGCCTCAAGGTAGATTTGCTCCAAGGAGTCGACGTGTTGCTTTTTTTCCTTGAAGGTCGTTTTGTGGAGGACAAGGCCGACACTCATGGTACCATTATGGAGGGGAATAGCCCAGAGCCAGCCATCTGGAACAGAGCCGTTAGCGATGGCGCCTTCGGGTGCGAAGGACATTCTGCCCGTTCCCTCCCAGTATCCCCAAATGGCAACATTCTGGAATGCGTTGTGATAGTGCCGATTCTTCAGGTAGCGCATGGCTACAACTCCTGCTCGCCCTGAGGCGTCGACGAGGTAATCGAAGGATATCTCACCCAGGGGTTTTTCATTCAAGGATTTTTCACCCAGAGGGTTTTCGCCCAGGGGTTTTTCATTCAAGGGTTTTTCATTCAAGGATTTTTCACCCAGGGCGGGGGCAAGTGGTGCGGACGGTGCGGCATCCAGGGCGGGGACCAGCCCCGCCCCTACTATGGTACGGTCGTCACGTGACCATGTGGCAGATCGGGGTCTGTCTCCGTCGAAGGAGAGGCTGCGGATGGTGGTTCCTTCAAAAACTTTTACGCCCTGGCTCTTTGCATGCTCTAACATCAATTGGTCGAACTCGGAGCGCACTACCTGGAAGCTGTAAGGGTAACGCAGCGGTGCAAAGTCCAGCACCCAGGAATCTGTTCCCCAGGAGAAGTAGCCTCCACCTTTGCGCTGGAAGCCGTGCGCTTCGATTTTTTCGCGCGCGCCGGTCATATCCAGTATCTCGAGGCAGGAGGGCAAGAGAGATTCACCGATGTGGTAGCGGGGAAATACTTCCCGCTCTACCAGGGTGACATCAAATCCTTCGCGGGCAAGCAGGGTGGCAGTAGTTGAGCCTGCGGGACCTCCGCCTATAACAAGAATCTGGGTGGATTGGTTCATTGTATCTCCTTATTTGTAGGGTTTGACATCGAAGGTAGCGAGGAGTTGGACATCGCGATAGATTTGTGTGACGCCTATCTTCTGTTGCCCCGTAGAGGGGTCAGTGAGACCCATGTAGGCGTTATTAGCCTGGGTGACCATATCGTTAAGCGTCGAGAGCGTTGATGAGTTAGCGAGCTGGTCACTGTTCATATGGGCCAATTGGATGGCGTCCTGATGCAGTTGCGCTAGCCAGCCATTGACGTTATTCACGCCTGTATTAATTTGAACAGCGAGGTTCCGCTGGTATTGCGTTGAACCGGGAGAGGAGAGTACGCCATTCAAGTGGAGAGCGACATGATAGAGATAGCCGGGTGGCTCTTGATTGGCTTGCAACTGAAGCAGGCCAATTTGCGAGATTCGCGGATCCGTGAGGATGGGTGTACCTGATGGCACGTCTTGCTGAACGAATTTTGATCCATCTAGATAATCAAGGATAGACACGACTTTCTGCTGTAGCGTCGTAAAGTCTTTAGCATTCCACGCGTCTCTGGCATCGCCCGCCCATTGGAAGATACTCTGTGTGTTGCGGTAGGTCCAGATGTCCAGCCCACCATGCAAATGGAACGTTTCGAGGGTGGGATCGATTGCCAGCAAGTGACGGAGGTGATCGAGCAGGCTATAGGTCTGACCGGGGGCGGGTGTTTGGGGGAGTTCAGCGTAGTAATGCCAGTTATTGAGATCGGGAGATGGGACGCTTGGCGTTATGTTGGCGCTTTCCTCGGTGATAAGAAACTGACTCATGGTGGCTAGAAGGTTGGTGTGCTGACCATCGCCGGAATAGGTAAAATGTATAGTGCCGTTGTTGACGGGAACTTTTCCGAGTAAAAGAGGGGCAGCCTCAACCTGACTTTTATCGGGTAACAACCATGCATAGTAGCTATTGCCAGATGCAGGAGCGGGGATATGCTGCAGGTTGATTTGAAATTCGTCGTTGCTGCCCTGGTTCGTGTTCAGGTTCGTCTGGCCACTACTGACGAAGAATGCCTGGCCTACAACGGTGTTGGTACCAACTGAAGAGGGAGGAGTCGTGGTGTGATGAGTGAGCAGGAAGAATGCGCCCAATCCTCCTCCAACCAGGACACAGATCAACAAAGCAATCAGGGCGATTCGTAGAGGCAGTCCTCGCTGCTTTGTTGGTGTTGGAGCCGGGGAAATAGGCGCTGGAGTTGCCGGAGGCCGATGCGTAGGCGATGGAGATGATACATTGCGCCCAAGTGGCATGGGTGAAGCTAATTGCGGTTCGGAGTCTGGCAGGTTGATGGGACCGCTTACGGCCTCTGCTCTGACAGGGGGCAAGGTGGATCGCTCAGAACGTACGCTTGAGATGGTTTCGGCACTGGGAGATACCCCGAAAGGTGATTCGGAAGCTGATGATGAGCGGATGGTCTCGGCTGAAGATGACGATGGTGAGATACTCGATGATGGACTCATAAGTTGGGTCTGCTCTGATGAAAGATTCCTGTTGTCCACCTGAGGAATAGCGTGCTTCAAGTCTTCAGGGACCGGAATGTTGAATGCTTGCGCTACTGCTGCGGTCATGGCAGCGGCGCTGGAAAAACGATGCTGGGGTTCTTTGGCAAGGCCTTTGAGGAGGATCGGCGATAATGCGGGTGGGAGCTTCGGGTTTCGTAGAAGTGGGTCGGTGGGCATTTCAAGGAGGTGCTGCATCATGATGCCGGTGAGGCTGTCTCCCGTGAATGGTGGTACACCTGTAAATACTTCATAGAAGACGGCAGCAAGGGAGTAGAGATCGGTCTGCGGGCTGACGGGGCGGTTCTGCACTTGTTCGGGCGAGATGTAGAGGGGTGTGCCCATGGTTGCTCCGGTGACGGTCTGAGCGGATGCTGACAATACTTTCGCGAGGCCGAAGTCTGAAAGGATGGGTTCACCCATAGGATTGCGGGCTGTATGGGTTTCGTCGAGCAGGATATTGGAGGGCTTGATGTCGCGGTGAATCATGCCTTGCTGATGGGCGTAGTCGATAGCGAGGCTGATGGGTGTGAAGAGACGAACGATTTCAGAGGCGGGAGGGAATTGTTTTTTGTGAGAGGTGTTATAGATGTAGTTCGCCAGGGTCGAGCCTTTGATATATTCCATAACCATATAGGCGATGGCGTCTGATTCTGAAGTGCCTTCGGCGCGAGTTTCCGAGATGTGGAAGTCGTAGATTTGGACGATATTTGAGTGACGCAGGGCGGCGATGGTCTGAGCTTCGCGGGTAAAGCGGTTGACGAAACCGGGGTCGGCCTGCAGATTGGCGTGAAGGAGCTTTATTGCGACGTAGCGCTGCAATTGGGTATCAAAGGCTTTCCAGACCTCAGCCATGCCACCCTGTCCCAAAAGTGCCTGCAATTCGTATTTACCAAGTCTTCGTGGAGTGATACTCACGATGATTCCTCTTCCTTCCAGTGCTGTTATTGTAGCTCAACCTGCCGGGGATTATTTGTAAGTGTTTCTCTTTAAATAGAAGAGATTTGAGGTCCTTATTGTGCATAAGTATACACCTCATCTAGTTCTTGTCAATCAGCATCCTAGTAGCTAGTGGATTTGGCACTGACTACATGTTACGCGATTTCCTTAGGTTTTTCAATGAA
This sequence comes from uncultured Chloroflexia bacterium, assembly GCA_963778375.1. Taxonomy (GTDB): domain Bacteria; phylum Chloroflexota; class Ktedonobacteria; order Ktedonobacterales; family Ktedonobacteraceae; genus CAVZTX01. The sequence goes on from CAVZTX010000028.1 coordinate 155,848, forward strand.
AAAATACCGCAATTCGTGTTTATCCTTACACAATTTCTTCGATTTCGTTTGATTACCTTTCTTTTGCTACGATGGGGAAAATGCATGAGTAGTCGCAAGAAACCTTTCTATGAGAGTATTGACCGCCTTAGCCTCTGAGTACATAAAGAAACGATCTCCGCCTGGGACGATGTAGTAGCCGAGGCAGTTGGGAAGATGTTCGGCAAGCCAGCGTGTTTTCGGTTCGGGGGAGAGTACGTCGTCGGCGCGGTTGATGAGCAGGATGGGCATGGTTAGTTTGGCCAGGCGTTGCCTCATATCGTAATAGTGGATGATGGGGAGAACGGAGAATTTGTAGACGAAGGGCCAGAGGGCGATTTTACGAAATTGTTCTTCGATGAGGTGACGGGGGAGGATGGTAATGGAATTTTCATTGGGGTGGGTTGTTTCAGATGTTTCACTTGTTTCACTTGTTTCTGATGTTTCAGATATATCTAATGTGTCTGAGCGGTGTGCGGTGATATATCTGATGACCAGACGGCGCAAGAACCAGGCGGGAAGGATGTATTCGACGGGCAGGCGTAGGAATAGTTCGTGGAGCAGCCAGATGAAGGGGTGCGGGGCGATTTCGTAATCAGCGGCCTGGGCTATGATGATTAATGATTTACAACGATCGGGGTAACGAGCGGCAAATTCGAAGAGGACCATGGCGGCATCGCCGTGACCTAGAAGGTCTACACGCTGGAGGCCGAGGCTGTCGAGGACCTGGCGGAGTTCTTCGGCACGTTCTGTTAGTCCGAGGGGTTGGGTGCGCGTTTCATGACGGCGGTATAGGATGACACGGTGGGTTGAGCTAAGTGCACGGATCTGGCGGGCATAGACAAATTCGAGGTGTTCAAGAATTGGTACGAAGACGAGTGGCTCTCCCTGGCCGATGTCTATGAGGGCATATCTGATTGGGCCGATTGGTGCTCGCTGCCAGAGAGACTCAATGTATTGCACGTCGGCATGGAATGTATTGTCGTCGATGTAAGAATGGTTGTTAGCTTTCAATTTTCTCCTCGGTTGCTCAGGTTGGCAATATCTATTATATAATAAGGTAATTGTTCAAGACTTCCTGCGACATTTGAGACAGTGCATTTTTTGTGCGCCTCTGGTTGTGGTGGAATGTATTTGTGTGGCCGGGACGACGGGGACATTCGGGACAGGTATGTTGTGTTTGTCCCTTTGTTGGACGATTATGTTGGCTTGTTTGGGACATTGGAAGGTGCTCCTGGGAGGAGAGGTTTGGATAGAGAATGGCCAGGGAGGAGCGAAGTTTGCTCTTCTTAACTAGAGTATAGGATGAAGCAAGCGGACTGTCAAGAGGAAAGTAAAGGATAGTATTGTGCAAATAGACGAAGGGAAGGCCATTTCGCTGAGTTGGATTGTGCAGCAGTGGGTTGAGGCGTTCAATGGGCACGATGTTGCGGGGATTGTGGCTCTATATGCTGAGGATGCAGAATTATTTGATTCCGGGATGAAGCGGGCCCGCCATGGACGGCAAGAGATTGAGGCGTGGTTCGATGAACGCTTTAGGACGGTGCCTGCCATTAGCTATACACCGGCGGGTCGACTTTTCGAGGAAGAACTCGTTGTTGTTTACTGGACGGTACGCGGACGGACGCCGCGACTGCTGGGACAATCCTGGCTGTCGCGCCCGTTTGAGGTAGATGGGGTGAGTCTGTTTACTATTCGGGGAGGGTTAATTGCGAAGCAGCGAGGATTTTACGATCATCTTTCTGTTGTAGAACGGGCGTTGCCTCCACTTAAATGGGTGCTTCCGGTACGATTGTAAAGGTCTGTTGTTCCACACTTTTGCATGTAAAAAGTATAGCATGACTGGGCTGGTGGCTTCAATTAAATGGCCTTATTTGCCAGGATTGTAAGTACTTGCCTTTACGAAGGTAGATAGCCAGGGTGATGTCTCTGCTCATTAGAGGATGGGTTCTGGTATATGCCCATCCTCCTGTTCTGGTTCTGATTGATCGGTTGGCCCTTTAGGAGTGATTTGCTGGGTGTTATGGGTTGGAGCAGGCTCTGCTTGGGATGGAGTGCCTGGGCGCACGTCCTGCTGCGATTGTTTCTTATCGGGAGACGGGTCAAGTGGTCCTGGAAGTGCACGCTCGGCTTCTTCTTCCAGGCGATGCTCGTTACGGCGCACGAAGATGACGAAGGCGATGATAATGAGGACAGCGAGTATGATGCTGATGATAGCAACCGGTCCGGTCAGTCGATGAATGTTATTACCAAGGAAGTAGGCTCCCAGGCCAAAGATGGTGGACCAGAGAATTCCGCCGAGGGCGTTAAAGAGTAGAAAAGCAGGCCAGGGCATGCGATTGGTCCCGGCTAGAAAAGCTGCCCAGGCGCGCAGGACGGCGACAAAGCGCCCAAAGAAGACGACTTTACCGCCGTGCTTGATAAAGAGATATTGCCCTAGTTTGAGTTTGCGTTCGTCGAGACGAATATAGCGGCCATATCGGCGTAGTAGCTGGTAACCACCTACGCGGCCGACAAGGAAGCCGAGGTTATCGCCAATGATGGCACCAGCGGCGGCAGCGAGGATGACCAGGGGGATGGAAAGGTGGTGGGTTGTTCCGGCATAGATGGCGGCGAAGATTAACATGGTTTCGCCGGGGAAGGGAATGCCTGTGCTTTCGATGGCAATGAAGACGAAGACGGCCCAATAGCCATAGGTGGCAAGCAAATTAGCGAGATTTTGTGTAGTAAAAGAGATCATTGTGCTATGTTTCCTTTTATTCCCCCTTCATAGAGGTTTTGCTATTGCAGAGGGGAAGAGGTTTGGGTTATTTTTGACAAATATTATCTGTTAACATCAACTATAACATATGAGGATATTCCGGTAAGGTTGTTTGTCACACGGGGTATGTGGGTCAGTTCACAGGTTTGGCTCTACTGCTTATATACGCTGAGGTATAATAATTGACGTGCATGGTACATTTGAGGCAGTGAAGCTGAGACAGCTAATGATGGGCGATGAGAAGGAAAAAGTAAATGGATGATCGCGAGTTAGAAACTCTTCTAAACGATCTTGAATTAGACGGAGTGGAGCGCAAAGCCTCGATTGCTGACCGAGATAAAATCTGCGAAGCTATTTGCGCATTTGCTAACGACCTTCCCAACCATCGAAAACCAGGAGTTCTCTTCATCGGTATTAACGACGATGGAAGTTGTGCAAATCTGCACATCACCGATAAAATCTTACTCACACTTTCTGATTGGAAATCAAATGGGAATATCTTACCTTTTCCAATGATGACAGTCGAAAAGAGAAAACTTAGAGGATGCGAGTTAGCAGTGGTTATAGTTGAGCCATCGGGGGCACCTCCAGTACGCTACAAAGGGCGCACCTGGATTCGTGTTGGTCCGCGAAGGGCAATTGCTACACCAGAAGAAGAGCGCCGCCTCGCCGAGAAACGACGAGCAAGAGATTTGCCATTTGATATTCACCCAGTGCCATCGGCTACCCTTGAAGATCTGGACGTAGACTTATTCAGGCGAGTGTATCTGCCTTCGGCTTTACCAATTGATATTCTCGAACAAAATCAACGTACGTCTCGAACAGCAACTTACAAGTATGCGTTTTGCTACAGTTGGACCGCAACCTATACCGACGGTGCTTGGTACTCTGGTAGTTGGAAAGGACTCTCTACAATTCCTTCCTGGAAATTATATCCAGTTTCTCCGCGTCGATGGAACGGAACTGATAGATCCTATCAAAGATCAGAAGGAAATAGATGGCCCACTTATAGACTTGCTCAGGATGTTAGATGAAACATTTCAGGCGCATATCTCTGTGGCTTCGGATATCACATCACAACCTGTAGAAATTCGCCATCCTGATTATCCAATCGTAGCATTGCAGCAACTCGCTCGCAATGCGATCTTACACCGTACTTATGAAGGAACAAATGCTCCCGTGCGCATCACCTGGTTTTCTGATCGGATTGAAATTCGTAATCCAGGTGGTCCATTTGGACAGGTAAATCGGCAGAATTTCGGCACTCCGGGTGTGACTGATTATCGAAATCCTTATCTTGCTGAAGCTATGAAGAATCTTGGTTATGTCCAACGGTTTGGCGTAGGAATTTCCCTTGCTCGTAAGGAACTTGAGAAAAACGGCAATCCCCCACCAGAGTTTATCGTGGAAGAGGCGCATGTACTTGTTATTCTAAGGAGGCAGCCATGAGTACAACTGTAGTAGCGTTCTTCAACAACAAAGGTGGTGTTGGTAAAACCTCATTAGTGTATCACCTGGCATGGATGTATGCTGATTTGGGAGCACGAGTTGTAGCTGCTGATCTGGACCCCCAGGCCAATCTAACGGCAGCCTTTCTTAATGAAGACCGTCTTGAACATCTTTGGCCTGATGGTGATCACCCAGACACTATTTTCGGAAGCGTGCAGCCTCTTCAACAAGGGACAGGTGATATAGCCACTCCTCACCTGGAAGATGTAACTGAGACACAACCGTCACTCTTTGGTGGACCAATAGCACTTTTATCTGGAGACCTGTTGCTGTCAAGTTTTGAAGATGAACTTTCAGATGTGTGGCCAAAGTGTTTAGATGGCAGTGAACGGGCCTTTCGCGTCACATCTGCTTTCTGGAGAATCATGCAGGAGGCGGCTACCGCACATAAAGCAGATGTCATCCTAATGGACCTTGGTCCTAATCTGGGAGCGATTAACCGCGCCGCATTGATCGCGGCTGATTATGTTGTCGTTCCACTCTCGCCAGACTTATTCTCCTTACAAGGCTTACGCAATCTAGGTCCGACCTTACGGCGGTGGCGTAGCGAGTGGCAAGAGCGACTGAGAAAAAACCGTGCTCCAAAACTGAAACTTCCTCAAGGTGAGATGCAGCCTATTGGCTATATTATTCTACAGCATGCTTTACGGATGGATCGTCCGGTAAAGGCGTACGATCGTTGGATTGCCCGCATTCCGAAGGAGTACCGCAATTTTGTACTGGATGAGCCAGGAGGCAGTCATATTTCTGTCGAAACCGATCCACAGTGTTTAGCTCTGCTTAAGCACTATCGAAGCCTTATGCCACTTGCTCAAGAAGCACGTAAGCCAATGTTCCAATTAAAACCGGCAGATGGAGCTATAGGTGCACATCTTCAGACCGTACAAGATACATATAAAGACTTTAAACAACTAGCACTCACAGTAGCTGAACGAACGCAAGTCCAATTACCAAATCAGTATTAGACCTCCTTTCTGTTAACCCAGCAACCTATGGTACAGATCCCACTGTCTTTCGGCGGCGAGGCGATAGATGGCATGGTTTGTTTCGTTGGGGAGGATGGGTGGGGCGGTGTCGAGGGGGACCTGGGCTATATCGGGGATGACGCCAAGGGCCTCGAGTGCTAGCAGCGCGGCTCCACGGGCGGAGGCTTCGTGGGCGAGGGAGGGATGAAGGGGGGTGTTGAGGGTGTCGGCGATGACGTTTTGCAAGATGGATGAGCTGAGGAGGGCACCGCCGCTTCCGACGAGCGTGGGTGCAATTTCATGCTGCTCCAAGGCGTTATTCAGTTCGTCGTATACGGCGGCAAGCTGGTAGGCAAGGGCTTCGAGGGCGGCACGCAGGAGGTCTTCGGGCGTGGTTCGGACGTTGATACCTGCTACAGTTGCGCGTACTGCTGCATGCCAGCCAAGACTGCGTTCGCCCGATATAAATGGCAGGATGGTGAGGCCATGACCGTCTGGTGGTATGGTAGCAACATGTGGTTCCGCTTCGGCCAGGGATGGGAGGCGTAGGGTGTTACTCATCCAGGCAAAGACGTTTCCGCCTTCGCTGAGTGCGCCACCGAGCAGGGCGCGTTTTGCATCCACGAGGTAGAGCCAGAGGCTCATTGGTGGCACAACGCTATCAGGCGGTACGACGACGCGGATGGCGCTCGATGTGCCGATGGTGAGCGCCCAGTTTTCTTCGGTTGCGCAGCCTGAGCCGATGTTGGCGGCTGCACCGTCACCCATGGCCGGGAACCAGGGAATTTCACGCAGGGCGGGCCAGCGGGAGGCATATTCCGGCTTGAGTCCAGATACGCTGTCGTGGAGGTCGCCTAGGGGAGGGAATTGCTCAGGTTGGACGCCTAAGATTTTCATGAGTTCCGTGTCCCAGGTACGATCGCGGGTGAGGAGCATGCCGGTACCCGATGCCATTGAGAGGCTACAGACGGAACGGCCAAGCAATCGACGATGCAGGTATTCGCCAAAGGAGAGCCACTGGGCGGCTTTTTGTAGGACTTCGGGAGAGGTTGAGGCTAACCAGCGCAATTTGGCGGGCCAGTAGCTGGCATGGAGGCGTGCACCGGTACGTGCATGGATCTCTTCTTCGTTCAGTTGGGAGCATAACTCGCCAGCGGCTTGACGAGGGCGGGTGTCTTCCCAGGTAATGAGGGGCATGAGGGGTTTGTTATCTGAATCTACCCCGATGAGGCTATGCCAGAAAGTGTCGATTGCTACCGCGGCAATTTGCGAGGTCAGGGGACCGGCCGTCTTAAGCGCTTCGTCTATCGTCTGGGCAATGACATCCACGAGCATGTCAGCATTCACTGAGACTTCACCTTCGTCGGATGTGTTGAGTTGGTAGCTTTTCTGTGAGATTACATGGGGAATGGGGGTGCCTGTTGCGTCAAAGAGTAGTGCTCGTGTGGAGGAGGTGCCGACGTCGAGGGATAGGATGTATGGTGGGTGGGTGGGTTGCGCTTTGGAGTTGGCAGATTGGGTCATGATGGTGGTACCTCCCTGGAATGACTTTCAAATATCTTTCATTGTGAGCAAGATTTTTGGAACTGTTCAGGTTTTCTTCGGTGACGAGAATTTCTGAGTAGTTACGCCTAAAGTTCCTTTATGACTATTATAGTACGTGGCATTACGGCGAGATGCTAGGGCATGAATTTCCAGACCTATTTGCTGCGGTAACTTTGAGGTCGCTGAAAACTCGGTACAAAATCTGATAGCAATAGCGTTCATAAGTTGATGGTTTGAGATTTTAGGCTTGAAGCAGCTTTTAGATTGACAATACCGTAAATTTACTTTACACTTTTTTTAAGCTGTCAAGTAGTATCTCCAAATATTTCCTTCATCGCATTTAGGGCTGGTTCTCTTTGATGTTCTGTTTTCCTCTATAGCATATGATGGAAGGCAGCTATTGAGAAGGTACATTGATGAGTGCAACAGATAAGCAACCTGTTTTCGGAATTATCAAGTTTATTTCTGGCCCTCAGATGGATAGTGTGGTCAAGATTGATAAGCCGATTACTAACGTTGGGAGCGATGCCGACAATGATATTGTTTTGACAGATCAAGCTGTATCGGCACATCATGCTCGTATTTTGTGGGAAGATGGTTCCTGGAGTATCGAAACAATCAGCCCAGACGATACGATTACTGTAAATCAACGTAACCTACAGCAATCGATTATTCACGATTGTGCGATTGTTGGTATAGGGACAGAGACGGCTTTCATCTTTCTGATTAGTCGGGCATCACAACGCCTGCTTGATCCTGCTACTGGCAATACACAACCCATCGGTTCCAATTCACCTCCTGCCACTTCTGAAGCCACGCCAGAGTCCGGGGCAGCCGACTTGCAAGACTCAATGCCTGCTTCAGTACAGGTACTTGAGCAAGTTGGGGCAGCCAAGCAACAAGACATACCTGACTCCGAGACGCACTCCCTTTCTCTCGACCAACTTCCCGCAGCGCAGAACGTTACCGGGGTTTATTTCCCGACCCAGAGAAAAGGTGGGGAAACACAACTGACACCTATCTGGGATATGGGCATACCGTTTCTTGAAGTTAGCAGTAACACGCAACAAGAAAGAAAGGTCTATCCACTTGTTAAGGAAGTGATGAGCATTGGACGCGATGCATCGAATGACATTGTAATCAATGAGAGCCACATCTCAGGTTTCCATGCCCAGATTGTGCGTGAAGGGAACTCGTTTGTCTTCGTGCATCCGCATCCATCAAGAGAGCAGACGCAAAACGGTTTGCTTTATCGAGGTCGGCAGGTGCGCGGTGACGAGGCATTTCGCAAGGCTTTGACGCGTGGAGATATCTTACGCATTGGCGATAAGCAGGGTTCATTTGTGTCGCTCATTTATAACGATGGGAGTGGTTCATCACAGGATACGCCTCCCGAAATTCGTCCCATTCCATTGGAGGCTCCCGATATTACTATTGGACGACTCTCAGATAATATGGTTGTGCTGAACCACCCACAGGTTTCTGCTCATCACGCTCGTCTCACACGCGAGGGAGAAAACTATCGTATTCTCGATCTGAACAGCACAAACCATGTCTATGTCAATGGACTGCTCACGACGAATCAACTCCTGAAGGTTGACGACGAGATACGGATTGGGCCGTATAAATTAACATATAGTGGGACGGAGCTAACGCAGCAAGATGAGAGTAACGGTATCCGCATCGATGCGCTCCATCTTAAAAAGGTCGGCAATAATAAGGTTACGCTGCTCAACGACATCACTATCGCTATTCCAGCACGTAAGTTTGTGGCGATCGTTGGTGGTTCTGGGGCGGGTAAATCGACGTTGATGGATGCACTCAACGGCCTGCGACCCGCTCAGGAAGGCAAAGTGTTCTATAACGGGCAGGATTACTATCATCATCTTGCGGCTTTCAGCACACAGTTGGGGTATGTGCCACAAGACGATATTGTGCATAAAGATTTGACGGTGGAGCGGGCGCTCTACTACTCGGCAAAAATGCGTCTACCAGGAGACTTTACGGACGAACAGATCGAGCATCGTATCAGCGAAGTGCTTGAAGATGTCGATATGAAAGAACGACGACATCTGATGATTAGTAAACTGTCCGGTGGGCAGCGGAAACGTGTCTCGCTGGCGCTGGAATTACTGAGCAAGCCGAGCATCTTTTTTCTCGATGAGCCGACCTCGGGTCTTGATCCAGGGCTGGATCGCAGGATGATGTTCCTTTTGCGGAAGCTGGCTGATAAGGGGCATACGATTATTCTGGTGACGCATGCGACCAATAACATTAACACCTGTGATTATGTCTGTTTCCTGGGTCAAGGTGGTCGATTAGTCTATTTTGGACCGCCCAATGAGACACGAAGGTATTTCGGCAAAACAGATTTTGCTGAGATTTATGCTCTGCTGGAACCGAGCCGCGACAATCCGAAAGCGCCTGAGGAAGCAGAGACACGCTTCAAGGCTTCCCTGGACTACCAGGACTATGTCACCGAACTTATTGAAGAGGTACCTGTCAGCAATGGTAGAGTTGCCCAGCAGGTAAGGGAGATCAAACGACCTAAGCGAAGTAACCCGTGGAAGCAATTCCGGCTGCTCTCGCTGCGCTACCTCGAGTTACTCAAGAACGATCCGGGCAACCTGATCATTCTGCTCTTACAAGCGCCGATTATCGGTCTGCTCCTGATTCTACTGGTGAAATACGAGATAGGAACGACCGCGTTTAATCCTACCAGTATCGCCAAATGTCCGACAACACAAACTATTCTCACTCCTGCTGGCTTTCCCGATTTTCCCAGCCCTGGTCACCCGGCGGTGTCAAATGATTGTCAACGCGTGGTTGACTTTCTCAACAACGATCCAAGTGGAAGAGCTTACGCGGCAAGTCGAGGTGGCGAAATTACAGCGTTGCAGGATTTTATCATGCTAGGTTCGGGGGCAGATGCACAGAAGATCTTGTTTATCATTGCCTTTACGGCTGTGCTGTTTGGGTCGGTGAATGCGGCAAGAGAGATCGTGAAGGAGGCACCGATTTACCGGCGCGAACGAGCGGTGAATTTAGGAATCATTCCTTATATGTTCTCCAAGATCGTGGTGCTGACTCTGTTGTGCTTGCTGCAAACCGCGATACTGGTGATCATTGTGAACTTTGTGGAACGGTTCCAACAGGGGATCATTTTGCCTGCAATACTTGAGGTGTATATCACAATGGCTTTGACGACACTGGCGGGGTTAATGTTGGGATTGGCGATTTCAGCTACAGCGCCAAACACTGATCGAGCGATGAGCTTTATTCCGATTATCCTCATTCCGCAGGTGATCTTCTCGGGAACGGTGTTTGCTTTTAAGGATTGGTTCACACAGATTCTGGCGACATTATTCGCGGCACGCTGGTCTATTGCCGCGCTGGGTTCATCGATTGGGCTGCATAGCGATAAGATAAGTGGGGATAAGTTGTTTGGCAATAACTATACCTATCATGGGACGCTCTTCTCTACGTATACGCATGCTGACGCTGTGAACTATCTTGTGACGATGTGGGTGGTGTTGGGGGTGATGATTGTTGTGCTGGCTATTGCGACCGGGGTCTTTTTGAAGAGGAAGGATGTGAGGGTGTAGGTGGGGTATTACACGATACTGCTCATTTCGGAGGAGTGAGAAACATGAGTGAAACGATTGGATTTATCGGGCTGGGCCATCTGGGTCTGCCAATGGCTAGCAATCTGCTCAACGCCGGGTATGCGCTGCGGGTGTACAACCGCACGGCGAGCAAAGCCGAATCGCTGGTTGCCCAGGGAGCGCAACTAGCGACCCGGCCTGCTGACGCGGTGACGAGTGGAGGGATTGTCGCAACCCTTGTGTGGGACGGTGCGGCGCTGGAAAGTGTCGTCATGAGCGACGGGTTTTTAGAGCGCCTGGGACCAGGCGGGATCCATCTTTCGATGAGTACGGTGTTGCCGGAAACGTCAAAAAAGCTGGCGGCACTGCATGCGCAACATGGCTGTGTCTATGTGGAGGCAGCTATCTTTGGCAGACCCGAGGCCGCTGTCGCCCACCAGCTCTGGATTCCTTTTGCCGGTCCACAGCGTGCTAAAGAACGCGTCCGACCCCTGCTTGAGGCAATGGGGGCACAAGGCATCTTCGATTTTGGCGAAGAGATTGGCGCGGCAACGCTGGTCAAGCTTGTGGGAAACTTCCTGATTACTTCAGCGGGATACTCGATGAAAGAAGCCCTCGCGATGGCACGGAATAATGGGGTCGATCCACAAGCGGTGGTCGAGATGCTGACATCCACGTTGCTTAACGCTCCTATCTATAAGAGCTATGGCAAGAGGATTGCCGAGAATAATGCACCTTTCAGCCAGAATGCGATACCGTTGAAGGATGTTGGTTTCTTCCAAACGACAGCACAACAGGTGGAGTCACCTACACCTATTGCACATCTTTTGCTTGATCTCTTGAGAAGTGATGCAGGAAGGGCGTAGACTCTTGCAACAGTCCCTTAGCGCATTACGGATGACGTATTGTTTGAGATTATCATTCCAGACAATCCTCTTCCCTTGCCTGGCACAAAGACTAGTGCCGCAGGGGAATGGGGAACGGTTAGATTTGACTGCTGTTTTTGTTAATATAACAGGCGACAATCCCCCTTTCACCCGCTAACATAAACCTATGCCAGTGAGCGAGGCCAATCGCTCAAATTGTTACAATAAAATCCTGCCAGAGAGAACACAGGGGATGAAATTATCCCCGCGAGGTATGCGCTTCGCCCTGCTCCCCGGTGTTCTCAAGAAAAACAGGTAATCAGAACAGGTAATTTAACAGGTGTGTAGCTCCTTTCCCCTGGGTATACTGTGAGCAGAGTAATGAGTTTTCGCTCTGCGCAACCCTACAGAAAGAAAGGAGTCACTTCTATGTCCACCGAAGAGAACAAGGCAAACGAGCGACGCTTCTTTGAAGAAGGCTGGAACCAGGGGAACACAGCAGTCTTTGATGAACTCCTTGCCGCCGACTTTCGCGCACACGATCCGAGCGGGCCAATTAACGGGCCAGAAGGATTCAAACAGTTCTCCGCTACCTATCGCATGGCCTTCCCCGATATCCACTTCACCATTGAGGACCAGGTCGCTGAAGGGAGTCTGGTCGCGACACGCTGGACGGGTACAGGCACCCATCAAGGCAACCTCATGGGCATTCCACCAAGCGGCAAGCGGGTGAGCATCACGGGAATGACTATCACCCACTTTACAAGCGGCAAGGCGACCGAAAGCTGGGGCAACTATGATACCCTCGGCATGCTGCAACAGATCGGCGCTATTCCCACGCCAGGGCAAGCCAGTTCGTGATTTGTGTTGTTTTTTGCTTCAGAGGTTTTGAGCAGAGCGAACAGCATTGAAGCTGTTCAGAAAGGCAGGATATTCATGTATGCACGAGTAGTAACTGGCCAGTTTAAGCCAGGGACGTTGGACGACGAGGCCATCGATCTGTTTCGCGACTCTGCGATGCCGGAGATTAAGCAGCAGCAGGGCTTCAAAGGTGCGCTGCTGTTGAGAGACTCCAACACGGGCAAAGGGATAACGATCACCTTGTGGGAGACGGAAGCCGACGCACAAGCCAGCGGGGTCGGCAGCGCCCACTTACAGGCGCAGTTTGCCAAAGTTGCCTCCCTTTTTGCCGCAGCACCTGTCACCGAAACGTATGAGGTCGCTCTCCAAGAGTAAACGCTTCCCCTGAGTGAAGGCTCAAACGGAAAGGCGAGGAACTCGGTAGTGAACTGCTGTCGAGTTCAAGGCACCCGCAAGGGGCTCCGCCCAGCTCCCAGCCACCCCTGCCTCTACAGAACACCAACACCTTGCAAAAAGCCTGCCCGTGTAAGGTGCGGTGGGGCCCCTCAGTTCGTGCTTGCTACGGTTCCGTTGCCGAGGTCTTCGGTGATGGCGGTGAATTGTTCGAGGGCGGCTTGAAGATCTTCGACGATGCTGGCGGCGAGGATGTCGGGTGAGGGGAGGGTGTCGGCACCTTCGAGGCTTTCGTCGCGCAGCCAGAAGAGGTCGAGGCTGACTTTGTCGCGCTTGAGTAGTTCTTCGTAGCTGAAGACGTGGAAGCGTTCGCTTTCCTGGCGCTGGTGGCGGTTTTCGGGATGATAGCAGGCTACGAAGTCGTCGAGATGGACGCGGGTGAGGGGATTTGTGCGCAGGGTGAAGTTCTGGTTGGTGCGCAGGTCATAGACCCAGAGTTTTTCGGTCCAATGATTAGGGCTGGCGGGTTTCTTGTCGAAGAAGAGTACGTTTGCCTTGACGCCTTGAGCGTAAAAGATGCCGGTTGGAAGCCTCAGCAGGGTATGTACATCGCATTCCGAGAGCAGCTTGCGGCGCACAATTTCACCTGCGCCGCCCTCAAACAAGACGTTATCGGGCACGACGACGGCTGCTCGACCATGAATTTTCAGTAAGGTTTTGATGTGCTGGACGAAGTTGAGCTGCTTGTTGCTGGTGCTGGCCCAGAAATCGTCGCGCACGACGACGCTGGCCTCGCGCTCCTCACGTCCCTCTTCGTTGACGAAGGTAATGCTGCTTTTGCGGCCAAAGGGTGGATTGGTGAGGACCATATCGAAGTTTTCGCCTGGATGGCCACGCAGACTGTCGGCAACACGAATGGGACTTGTGCCACCTTCGTCGCTGCCGATGCCGTGCAGGAAGAGGTTCATGACACAAAGGCGGGCGGTGTTGTCAACGATTTCCCAACCGTGCAAGGCGTCGTATTTCAGGAAACGTTTTTGATCGCGATCCAGGTTGTAGTGACGCATGATGTAGTCGTGCGAGGCGAGCAGGAAGCCGCCGGTTCCGCAGGCAGGGTCGCAGATACGCTGCCCAGGCTCAGGCCGCATCACATCTACGATGGCTTGAATGAGTGGACGTGGAGTGAAATATTGGCCCGCGCCGCTTTTGGTGTCTTCAGCGTTCTTCTGGAGCAGCCCTTCGTAGGCATCGCCTTTGACGTCGATATCGAGGACGGTCCAGGTTTCCTGGTTGATGAGGTCAACGATCAGACGACGCAGCTTAGCTGGGTCCTGTATCTTGTTCTGGGCTTTGCGAAAGATGATGCCCAGCATGCCCGGCTGTTTGCCTAATTCTTCGAGGAGGTGGCGATAGTGGATTTCCAGTTCGTCGCCATCACGGCGCAGCAGGCTTTCCCAGTCGTATTCTTTGGGGATGCGCGAGGGCTGGTTATAGGGTGGGCGGGTGCGCTCGTAGGCCATTTTGAGAAATAAGAGATAGGTGAGTTGCTCGACGTAGTCGCCATAGGACATGCCGTCGTCACGCAGGAGGTTGCAATAATTCCAGAGTCGCTGGACGATGGATTGAGATGTTGTGCTCATTTAGAGGATGCTCCTTTGAATGCCACTGCTACAAATCCCTTCTGGATGTGTTATGCTGAGTATAACGCTCTCGAGGACTGAAATCAAGAACTTCCTGATATGGCAAACAGAAGAACCCGGGAGCGTGATGCTGCCGAGTTCCTCGTTGTTAAAGGGAAAGGGGAGAGGCCACTCACTGACCTGTCCTTACTATGGGGTGATACGCCCGATCTGGTTGCCATCCGCCTCAGTGAACCACAGATTGCCATCCGGCCCGGTGGTGATGTCCTGAGGACCACACCTGGCCGTAGGAATGGGAAACTCCGTGATATTCCCTTGCGGGGTGATACGCCCGACCTTGCTAGCCTGGCTTAAATTGTTAGTATCGCCAGCCTCGGTGAACCAGACGTTGCTATCCGGCCCGGTGGTGATGCCGGTAGTATAACTGTTAGCCGTGGGAATAGGAAACTCGGTGATGACCCCTTGCGGGGTGATACGCCCGATCTGGTTGGCAGTAAGATCAGTGAACCAGAGGTTACCATCCGGCCCGGTGGTGATGTCGTAAGTAAAACTCTTGGCCGTGGGAATAGGAAACTCGGTGATGACCCCTTGCGGGGTGATACGCCCGATCTTGCCACCCTGCTCAATGAACCAGAGGTTGCCATCTGGCCCAGACGTGATCTCGGCAGGAGAACTGTTAGCCGTGGGAAGGGGAAACTCAGTGATGTCTCCTTGCGGGGTGATACGCCCGATCTTGCTAGTCTGGTTCTCAATGAACCAGAGGTTGCCATCCGGCCCGGTGGTGATGCCGTAAGGAAGATTGTTGGCTGTGGAAAGGGGAAACTCGGTGATGTTCCCTTCAGGAGTAATGCGTCCGATCTTGCTAGCTAGAGCCTCGGTGAACCAGAGATTGCCATCCGGCCCAGACGTGATGCCGTGAGGAGAACTGTTGACCGTGGGAATAGGAAACTCGGTGATGACCCCTTGCGGGGTGATACGCCCGATCTGGTTGCCATCCTGCTCGGTGAACCAGAGGTTGCCATCTGGCCCAGAGGTGATCTCGGCAGGAAGACTGTTGACTGTGGGAACAGGAAACTCGGTAATGACCCCCGCTGCCGCTGACATGGAAAATACTCCTTTCTTCACTCTGACCTCGGTACGAGGTACATTGATGAACCTGCTCAGAGTATACCCAAGGAAAAGTTGTGAGACCCCTGTAAAATTACCTGTTCTGACTACCTGTTTTTCTTGAAAATGTCAGAGTGGAGAGCGAAGCTGCAAGTTTGCAGGGATACTTTCAGCACACTCTTGCTACCTGTACAAATGTCCTCATCATACAGTATACTTCTGCTGACTTCTTGTTTCTGTTTCAAAAGGAGTGCAGGAGATGAGCCCGGTAAAAAATGTGGATGACTATATTGCACAGGCACCAAAGAAAGCGAGAATACAAATAGGATGACACAAGCTCTCCCACTCACCACTTTTTATTCTGGCTGGCATAGCTTCCAGCGAAATCTGATCAAAGTTATCGCGCCGCTTACTCCTGAACAACTTGCTTTACGCGCCGCGCCACACCACTGGTCGATAGGGATGGTTGCGCAACATATCATTGCCAACCGGGTCTGGTGGTTCCAGGTGTGGATGGGCGAGGGAAGTTCCGAGCTTGCCCCCATCGCGCACTGGGACCCCCAGGACAAAGAGTATCAGAGCGTGAACGAGTCCGCCGAACTGGTTGCCGGGTTTGAGAACACCTGGCACATGATCCAGCATACACTTGCCCACTGGACTCCCTCCGATCTTGGGCACGTTTTTTCACCTCCAGCAGCCTTGAGCGAAGAAGAGAAGAGCATATTTGGGGAACTGACGCGGCAGTGGATTATCTGGCATGTGATTGAGCATGAGATTCTCCACGCGGGCGAGCTTTCTTTAGCCCTTGGCACATATGGTCTGACTTCTATCTATGAGTAATGATTTACTCATGCTCTGGAGGTGTTATGGGAAAGGTTATTATTGGTGCGACTCTGTCACTGGATGGGTTTATGAATGACCGCAATGGGGATGTGAGCCGCCTGTATCCAGATCTGGAAGCGTTGCGAAGACATGAGAAGGTGTCGGACCATCATCACTGATCGCGCTCAACGAACAGAGGGGCATCAATTGTAAGCGCATGTAGCGGGGTCGGCTGGGGCAAGCGGCAATGACGCCTGCTTTGCCCCACCACCCTCACCTATCGGGCCCTCTCAAGTGCGCTCCTCTGTTCGATTGTGCATGTCGGTTTCCGATTTAGACGGAGTTCCCTGTCATCTCTCTTTGCATCAGGGGTGTAGGAGGTTCCCCGACCTGGGCTTGCGGCTGTTGTTGCCGTATGTGTTGGTCAATCGAAGCGAGCACATGGTGTAATGCCGTATTTTGCTGCATGGCTCCTATTGCTGCTGTAATCAGCAGAGGATGGAGAACCAGACCAACTGCTCCGACTGCAATCTGATCGACCCAGTCCTGCGCTCCTACTTTCACGAGCGTTCCGCCGTTGACACGCTGGAAGGAAATCGCGAGGACCTTATCAAAGCCGGTGATGGCTCTCAAGGTGCTTTCCTTCTTCAGTTGAACGGTGGTCTGGTTGAAATCACCAAAGTATTGGGCCTCGTAGCCCTGCGCCTGGTACTCAAGCACCAGCCCTTGAGCAAGCACTGGAATAGTAATCTCCTGGGTTTGATAGAAACGGGTTTCCATGGTAGTCCTTCTTCCTGTTGGAGGTAAGTGTAAGTAAGGGGTGCGTGTGGTTGCTGACAGATCAGACCATCGTTGCCGCATCTCTTGCTCCTCGTCAAATCGACAGAGGGGATGTTGAGTGGCCTTACACGTTACGACAGAAGCAGGGAAGTACCGAAGCTGGTCCTGTGGGGAAAGAAGAGTTATAATTCTTCTTGATCGTAATTATAGTATAGCATATTAAATGATAAAAGTCAAGTATTTTTAAAATTAGATTGATTATGAATAGTAAAATAGAAATAAACAAGAAGACGTGAACACAGCAAAGCGGGTATTGCGCTCTCAAAGTCTACCCGCTTTGCTTTCTTTCTATTTGGCTTGAAAGCCGTGAAATTGACAGGCCAGCACAGGACATCTCCAAATGATCGAACCTTCCCCACGTGAGGACGAAAAGTCTTCCCAGTCCATTTCTCTGCGTCTCTCGATCTGAGATCTACTGAGCAGATGTCAGTAAGTGAATGGCCTGATGAGTTGCCTGTCAGGGTACCTGGATATGAACGTGGCCGCAACTGTCAGGAAAGGTGAGAATGTGGTGCGCCTGCAAAGATTTCGCCAGGGATGGCGGCATCTGCCCACACCCACTCTGCCCGATGCCTGAGCCTGAAGACAGAAGAGGCAGAAGGGTCTGGATCAATTGGATCGAGGGCTGGTTGCGTCCCGTCACCTGCTGGCCATTAAACGAGCTGAAGTCGACGGCATGCCCGGTGTAATGAGTAGTGTGAGTGCTATGGACACCGCCAGCTATTTCAAGCACGCTGACCTTGTGACCAGAGGCAGCGGCCGCAAGAATGAGCTGCAGCACGAGCGGTTGGACAGTGGTGGACCCCCCGGGACCTGACTGATGTTGTGAGGGGTCATAATAGCTCGAGCGAGCCGCCTTTTGACCATTGGCCAATTCGATGATGTTACAGTAGGCAGTGGCATGGTCAATCTTACCGGTACAATAGATCCCGTCTGTCTTCCCCCCTGGATGGCTTTTTGCGAGCACAATATTGGGATTGCTGAGGATTTTCTTGGCGAGTGCTATATCCGAGGTGCTTGCCGCATCTACTCGCATGAAGTTTCCTAGCATTGGGCCGAAAATGGCACTGGCTATGAAGAACAGCAGCGCGAGAGGGAGAATGAGTTTCCACTTGAGAACG
Source organism: uncultured Chloroflexia bacterium (assembly GCA_963778375.1). GTDB lineage: Bacteria > Chloroflexota > Ktedonobacteria > Ktedonobacterales > Ktedonobacteraceae > CAVZTX01. Next base: position 173,901 of record CAVZTX010000028.1, read on the forward strand.
TGTTGCATACATTTGTTCCTTCAAACATACAAATAATTAGCCATACTCTCAGGTGCCGGGGCCAATATCTAGATAAGAAAGCCCCTGTAGAGCGAGATTGGGTGTTAGAGAAGGTGCACTGAGACTGCTGACATAAGCTTAGTGTAGTGGGAAGAGGTAGGAGGCGGATTGAAAAGAGGTTAAGAAATAGTAGTAAAGCGATATAATCGGTTAATGTTTCTCAATATCATTTCAACATGTGTCTTCTTATCGGCCCCTACGGTTCACCCGGAAGGATACTGGTGGCGAATTCGGGCAGGGTTGCCCCACCCCGCTCCAGGGGCGCCATAAATGTGGCCCCTACGGAGGGGGCATCGCTTCTTTTGGTGGTCAGGAGTAATTCGCCACCAGTATCCGGAAGGATAGAGACCCCAGTATTTCTATAGTTGCATCAGATGTGCTTTGCAAGTATACTAGTTGATGGGATTCGATGAGTGGCTGCGCATGGTGCAAGCTGAACTCTCCTAGCCCGACCAGCAGATGACCGTCGAGAAAGGAACAAGATCATGCAAAAAATCACACCGCATTTATGGTTTGACAAAGAAGCAAAAGAGGCTGCCGAGTTTTACACTTCTTTCCTGCCGGATTCAAAAGTGACGAATATAACGACTTTGCATGATACTCCCTCGGGTGATTGTGATATCGTTTCGTTTGTACTCGCGAATCAGCCGTTCATGGCGATCAGCGCGGGGCCTTTCTTCAAATTCAACCCATCGGTTTCATTCCATATTAAGTGTAAAACAAAGGATGAGGTTGATGCGATATGGGAAAAGCTTTCCGCAGGGCGGAAAAGTGTTGATGCCGCTTGCCGCGTATCCATTCAGCGAGCGCTATGGCTGGATAGAAGATAGGTATGGCCTTTCGTGGCAGGTGATTTACGCAGGCAATAATGAAATACAGCAGAAAATAATGCCTGCGCTTATGTTTGTTGGAACTGTCTGCGGAAAAACAGAGGAAGCGGTCAGCTTTTACACATCCGTCTTTCATAATTCGAACATATTCTTTCTCCAACGCTACGGCAAGGGAGCAGAGCCGGACAAAGAAGGAACGGTACAGTACGGTGCTTTCACATTGGAGGGCATGGAGTTTGGCGCGATGGATAGCGCACATGAGCATCAATTTGCGTTCAATGAAGCCATCTCTTTTCTTGTGCCCTGCGAAACGCAAGCAGAAATCGATTACTATTGGGAGAAGCTGTCTGCTGATCCCAAAGCCGAACAATGTGGCTGGCTGAAAGACAAATTTGGACTTTCCTGGCAGGTCTGGCCAACGGTGATTGGCGAGATGATGAAAAACGGCACGCGCGAGCAGATTGATCGGATCACGCGGGCGTTCTTGCCGATGAAGAAATTTGAGATTGCAACAATACAGAAAGCATATGAAGGAAGATAACGATTTTTGAATTCGCCATCAATACCAAGAGAGGGTGAACAAGCCGTCCAGTTGCTTGAGGTCATCCTGGCAGAGGACAGGGGTCACATCGAGGCTGCTTATCAAGCCTCGACCCATCTACCAAGGGACCTCTTTCTTTCTTGATCTCATTGGGCGACTCGCGAGTATGATAGAGAAACGACTTTTTATCAGGCAGACAACAGTCCTCTATTCGCTGCTCACGGCACTCTCCCATAGCTCCACTTGTTCGGTTAAGGCTACATCTATTTTCACAGGTTGAGTCTCACTGACGAAGCGGCTCTTATTGTTGGCTCCGTTTTTGTGCTCGTTGCGTTCCTTGCGTATGCGTTCCAGTAGGATACTGGCGGGTTCGTCGTTGGGGTCCTGGGGGACGAGTCTGCCGGCAAAGGCTTCTTTCAGGATGCTCTGACGTAATCGTTCTGCACGTTTTAGATTGGCTTCGATGGTTGCTTCCAATTCGGTTACTACTGATAGCCGTCGCTCCACTTCGGCTACAATTTGTTCTTGTTCAGCAAGAGGCGGTAAAGGAATAGGTAAGAATCTGCAATGTTTAAAGTGCCAGTGCTGACATTGCTGTCCTGACTAGCTTGTTGAATAACGTTCAGATACTACCTAGTGCTTGCATACAAGAACTTATGAAGTACTGGTAATTGCACTAGCATCCATCAACTATACGAACTCTGATAAGGTATGAGCGTATTTGAGTACATAAGCTGCCTGATTGCACCATGTATATACAGCAGATCTCCCGACTAACTCACGACCTTCGCACGATTAAATAGAAGTCGCCATATTCCGTAAACGGTATTTTCGAACTCGCGAGTCGTTCAATAGCTCATCATCTTTACATCGTTCATAATCAATTGAACCTTCATCGCACATTGCTCATCCTCAAATACAGGTAATGCCAGCAAGCATTCTTCAGTAGGTCTTTGCGTGAAAGCATTGTTACCCAATTGAACATTCGCATACCTGTCTCCACCGTCGCCCAACACCATCCCTCTGGCAATTCTGGCAAACTTTCCGTATCGGGCTTAGCAGGCTCAACATAGCGCACTTTTGCTGGGTCTTTGCCTTTTGCTCTCAGGTCGGCTTCCCATTTGGCGCGGCGCTCTTTGAGAATGCGCTCTAGCAGGATAGAGGCTGGTTCGGTGTCGGGATGTTGGGTGCGCCAGGTTTCGGTTAGCTTGCCTTCGACGGCGGCTTTGAGGACGGCTGCACGGTAGCGTTTGAGTTTTGTTTGTGCGCGTCGCAATGCTGCTATGCCTGCGTCGAGTCGTGTGAATTGTTGTTCGATGGCTGCTACGATACGGTGTTGTTCATCAAGAGGGGCAATAGGGACTATCAATGCTTGCAAGACTTGTAGCATTCACATCGAGGCTGTGCCTGCTAGCCTTTTCGTACCGTCGATTATTTGTGACCTAGTACAACTGGTGAGTTCAATAGACATAAAGAATGTATTGGAAATTAATCAGCATTGCAAATCTTAGCCTGATTAGATAGCTAGCGAATACCGGCATCTGGACAATCCGTAATCAAATAGCTTTTCCCTGTTGTATGCACACTGTACCTTGCAAATACTATGTCGCCTTCGTCGCAACATGATACTTGCTGTGTTACTTCTTCTGAGCACATACGAAATGGTACAGAATTCCAGTCGACTCTTCCATCGCTGTATATCAGTTATTGCTCACGAAAATCTTGGCCCTACTGGTTGATCTTGCGCACTTTCCGTATATCCATACTGAATGCTTATAGCAACTCTATCGAGTACTCGTCCAGCCCATCCTCTTGGCAAATCATTTTCTTCGATCACGCGGTCAACCTCTCATTCAGTTCTTGTAAAATTGTGGGGAGTTCGTTGCCGAAAAGCTGGTAGGCTTGGCCGAGGCCGCCTTTTTGGGTGAAGGGTTCGTAGTCGAAATCTTCCGTCTCGATGCTGAGGGAGGCGGCTATGTGGTTGCAGATGAGTTCGAGCCATTGTTGTTGTTCCGCGGTAAAGGGTTTGCCACGCCTTTGCTGCTGGTCTTCTAGCCAGGCTGGCGAAGCGGCGACGCACGGTTTCGGTATAGGGTTCGAGGACGACGGTGCTGTCTTTGTCGCGCTCTATAGCATAACGAACGAGTGAGACGAGGTCGGTTAGCAGATGTTGCATGTTGGTGCTCCGGACACGCGAACGATCCAGGGTTTCGTAGGCTTGCCAGAGTTTGTCGGTTGAGAGTCCTAGTGGTGGCACTGCGATGGCGTCGGCAAGTTGCTTGATGTCCTCGAAACGTAAGGATGCGTGGCGTGGTTTGCTGTAGTATACCTGGATAGCGGTGATTTCGTCGCGGTGCTCGTCTAGAAATTGGCGGAAGGTGGTGACGGTTTGCTTTGCTCTCTCTTCCGCCTGGATGTCCCAGCCGGTAGCGAGTACCCTGTCCTGACTCACTTCGTCTATTGTCTGCTCGTCGCGCTGCTGGGCCTGTACAAGGGCATCGCGCAGGTCGGGATTGTTAAAGGGCACTACCGCTTCACGTATGAGTCGTTTGGCGGCTGCCTGGACGATAGGGTCGTTGGGATTGAGATATTCCTGGCCGGCTTCTTGCCTGGCTGCCTCAAGCTGCCTGTCGGGGTCGAGCGCCTCTACGAGGTGCGTGGCAAGTTCACGTACGGAGTAGCCACCCAATTCTTCCTTGATTTTCTTTTCCTCTGCCTCTGTCATTCGGGTAGCGAGTCGGCCTAAGCGACCGATCAGGGTATAGAGTAGGTCTTCATCACGTTTCCACTTGCCCAGACCTACATCGGTGAGCACGGCTTTGAGGGGAAGAGAGCGTTTGCGCTCTAAGGATGGATCGTCGGTCTTGAGGCGTTCATAGACGCCAACGGCATCGATGAGCACGAAGTGGGTCTTGCTGGACGCGTCGGAGGTAACGGAACGGAACTCGGTATCGGAGATAGTGCGGGAGCCGCGCCCTTTCATTTGTTCAAAGAAGCCCTGGCTTTTGACGGAGCGCATGAACAGGAGCACTTCCAGGGGCTTGATGTCGGTTCCGGTCGAAATCATGTCGACGGTGACGGCGATACGCGGGTAGTAGCTGTTGCGGAAGGAGGCGATGAGGTCTTCTGGCTTAGAACCGGTCGTCTTGTAGGTGATTTTTTGCGCGAAATCGTTGCCACGCGCAAACTCCTCACGCACGATTTTCACAATTTCCTCGGCATGACTGTCATCCTTGGCAAAGATCAGCGTTTTAGGTGCTTCTGTGCGGCCGGGGAAAATTTCGGTGAAGAGGGCATCTTTAAAGGTACGGATGACGGTACGTATCTGGTCGGGCGCTACTACGTCACGGTCAAGCTGGTTGGCCCCGTAGGTGAATTCGGTTTGCAAGGGTTCCCAACGCTTCGCACGCGTCTGACGATTGCGCTTGCCAACCTGGAAGCCAGACGGTATAGTGCTGCCTTTCTGGGTGATCTCCGTCTGAATGATGTAGACCTGGTAGTCTACGTTCACACCGTCTGCTACGGCACGCTCATGGCCGTATTCCATGACCAGGTTGCGGTTGAAAAAGCCGAAGGTCTGCTTGTTGGGTGTAGCGGTCAGGCCAACGATATAGGCATCGAAGTATTCCAGCACGCCGCGCCATTTATTGTAGATGCTGCGATGGCACTCATCGGTGATGATGATGTCAAAGGTTTCAATGGGCACGGCGGGGTTATAGTGAACCTCTTTGGGCGGCGAGCTATCAATTTCGGTGTCATCATCGAACTGCGAGCGTTCTTCCTCCAGGGGGTCAAGCTCTGGCTCGCCTGAAAGGATGGAGTAGAGGCGCTGGATGGTGGTGATGCAGACTTTGGCGACGGGGTCGATGGAGTTGCCTTGCAGGTGCTGGACGTTGTAGAGTTCGGTAAACTTGCGGCCATCGTCGGGCGTTACAAACTGCTTAAACTCATTGAGCGTCTGGCGTGCCAGATTGGCGCGATCTACCAGGAAGACAACGCGCTTCGCTCCACCAAACTTGATAAGGCGATAGATGCTGCTGACGGCGGTATAGGTTTTGCCGCTGCCGGTCGCCATCTGGATCAGCGCTCGGGGGCGGTTCTCGGCAAATGAGCGTTCCAGCTTGGTGATTGCCTCTATCTGACAATCACGCAGTCCCACTGTTGGTAATGGTGGAAGACGGCGAAGGCGCGCACGAAGCGTTTGATTTTGCTCATTCGGAACATCTTCTGGGGCTTGCTCCAACCACGCGGCCAGCGTCTCGGGACGATGAAAGGCGAAGACGAGGCGACTACGCGGTTCGGGATCGAGGTGGCTGGTAAAGTGGGTCTCGACGCCGGTTGTTTCATAGCTGAAGGGAAGGGGAAGACGGGCAGCGGGCAAGCCGTTTGGGAGCGATTTACGGTATTTAGCGCTCTGTTCTTCGACGCCGATGAGTGTCTCGCCGACCTTTTTTGCTTCAACGGTACCGACTGCCTCTTCATCGATGAAAAGGAGGTAGTCGGCAGCGCCGGTTGACATGGAGAATTCGCGAATTGCTACGCCTCGCCTTGCTGCCAGGTTGAATCGGTCGCGATCCTGTACGGTCCAACCGGCTTGTTCGAGTAGATTGTCAATGACCTGGCGCGCGCTTTCTTCGGGCTTCATCCATTCCCTCCCCTCGCTCCATCTGTATGTTGTGTATCTTTTTCGTGATATGCCTTGCTGAAACTCAGGATGAGTATAGCTTATTGAAAGGGCTTCAGCAAGCTATACAGACATTTTTCCTGATTTAGGGTTTCTTTTTGATGGTTTTAGATGTGGAAAGGGGGGTTAGTAGTTTACGCGAGGGCAGGCACAAGGCACTGCCCCTACAGGATGACAAGCTTTATCTCCAAATGTTTGGAGGGGTCGGACAACGGTGTACAAAACAGAACATTTGTGCTATGCTGCTTGAAGCAAAATATTTCTTGAGTTTTTACAGTGAGGAATGCATCCTCAGAAGAGGGGAACAACTATGACGACAACACAGGATCTCTCACTCACCACGTTCTACAAAGGCTGGGATAGGTTTCAGCACAATCTGGTCAAAATCATCGCACCGCTTTCTCGCGAGCAGCTTGCATTACGTGCCGCATCGCATCACTGGACAATCGGCATGGTTGCACAACATATCATTGCCAACCGTGTCTGGTGGTTCCAGATGTGGATGGGCCAGGGTAGCCCGGAGCTTGCCCCCATCATGCGCTGGGACCCTGGTGATGTTGCGGAGCCAGCGGTGATTGAGGCCGCTGAACTGGTTGCCGGGCTGAATGACACCTGGCAGATGATTGCCGATGCACTTGCCCGCTGGACTCCCGCCGATCTTGGGTATGTTTTCTCACCTCCAGAATCCTTGAGCGATGCAGAGAAAAGGTTTTTTGGGGAACTGACACGGCAGTGGATTATCTGGCATGTGCTCGAACATGAGATCCTCCACGGGGGCGAACTTTCTTTAGCCCTGGGCACGTATGGTCTAACCACTATCTATGGGTAAGGAAACCAACTATCTCGCGTTGCGGGGCGCCAAAGAACATGTACAGGAGTGAGCGATGTCATCTCATGCATCCACACGAAGCCGAGTTGGTATTATTGGTGCTGGCATTGCCGGCAGCTCGGCTGCCTATTTCGTGCGACAGGAACTGGGGCCGGAGGTGGAGGTCGTGGTGTTTGAGCAGGCAGAGGACGTTGGGGGCCGCGTGCAAGAAAGAGAGATCGCAGGAGCGATGGTGGAACTTGGTGGCAGTATCTTCCATAGCAGCAACCGCTATCTCGTCCATTTTGTAGAGGTGCTTGGACTCCACCAGCAGCCGAGCGATGTGACGGAGACCTTTGGCATCTGGAACGGCACCTCGTTCGATCTAAAAAGTTCCCCTTCTGCTCTGCTCACGCAGCTCAAGAGCCTACTGCGATACGGTCTGACTCCGCTCCGTCTGCAAAGCGCGGTCAAGGACATGGTCAAGCAGCTCACCAAGGTGTATGTCTCCCTGGATCAAGGGCAGGGCTTCCAAACACTCGAGGCATTGTTCATGGCTCTGAACCTGTATGCGCTGACGCAGCAGTCGAGCTACGACTTCTTTCGTGCTCAAGGCACCTCAGAGCGCTTTCTCAGTGAGTTTGTGAATGGGGCCTCTCGTAACAACTATGGACAAGACGCGCATCTCAACGCCTTAGTCAATCTAGTCTCACTGGCGGGAGCAGGCATGGCAGGAGGATATCTGTGCTCGGTACGCGAGGGCAATAGCCAGTTGTGCCAGGGATTGCTGCGCATCTCAGGAGCGAAGGTGAGGACGAACTGCCGCGTCAGTCAGATTGCTCGATTCTCAGAAGAGAACGAGGCAAGTTGGGAGCTGCTACTGGATAGTGGTGAGATAGAACGGTTCGATGCTGTGATCGTTGCAACTCCATTAGAAGGCGCAAACATCACTCTTCCAGAGAACGACTTGCCCGAAACCGCCCGGATCAGGCGAACCTATCAGACCACGCATGTGACGCTGGTTGTGGGGCAAGTGAATCCGCTGTATTTTGCAGAAAAGACGCGCCAGGAGATCCCCAATTTCATCTTGACACGAGAGGACCCCGCTATCCCGTTCTCTTCCTTAGGGATCGTCGGGAACAAAGACCATCCGGCTCAGATTATATACAAACTCTTTTCACGCGAACCCGTCACCGACGACCTGCTCTCGGCACTGTTTGTTGAACAAAAGCAGGTCGAAAGATGGCAGTGGCAAGCCTATCCTATACTCGCACCGATGTCACCCTGGCCGCCCTTTCAACTCAGCAGAGGGTTGTACTATGTCAATGCCATGGAATCGGCGGTCTCGACGATGGAAACCGAGGTGATCGCCAGCCACAATGTGGTCAATCTGCTCATGCGAGAACGTCAGGGATGAGACGTTTCATTAGTGGATCTCTTGTACTTCGGGTGATGAAATAAGTGATATGATACAAGAGCTATATCTGATTTCCTGAGGATGATAAAGGGTCAGGGCTATGAGCAATGAGGTAAAAAGCTATACAATCTACAATATCATGACCGGTCAGGCGGTGGCGAGAATTAGCTCGGAAGGAGTGGTCTCCGGTGAGGGCGATTCGGAAGCCGTGGCTGCATTGAGGGCACTGATGCAGCGAGATATTGTTATTCGGGAGCATCAAATCGATTATGATCCGCAGAATACGGATGAAGATTTTGATGCGTATCCTGAAGAGAATATGTGTTATTTTGGGCTTGTGACGCTGCGGCCGGGTGATCCCTCCTATCTAAAGGCGTTTCTTCATCGCCTCCCGTATGTCAGCCTTTATGAGGCGCGTCCTTCATAGCACGCACCGCCTATTCGGATACATTTAACCTCGTTCAGCCTTCTTTTTGATGGTTTTACATGTGGAAAGATGGGGTTAGTTTACGCGAGGGCAGGCACAAGGCGCTGCCCCTACAGGGATGATAAAGCCAGATCCTTCGCGAGGGCAGGCACAAGGCGCTGCCCCTACAGGGATGATAAGGCCAGATCCTTCGCGAGGGCAGGCACAAGGCGCTGCCCCTACAGGGTGTGTACATGGTGACTTGAGTCACGAGGAACGGGTGAATTCAGTCATAGACAGAATACGGGATCAGGTAGATATTACTCCTAGTAACTGAACAGATTTATTCTTCATTCGTTTTGATTGGTAGAGAGAGTCTATACAACTAGGAGGAGGCAATGTCGCAAACCTGTCCAAACTGTGGTACTGCTGTTCCCGCGGGACAGCGCTTTTGTAACAATTGTGGAACAAGTATGGAAGCTGTTGGGCCAGCCAGCCAGTATGGAGGGCCATCACAGGGATTTCCCCAGTCACAACCCCAGCAAACACCTTATGCGCAACCGCAATATGGTCAACAACCCCAATACCAGCCAATCCAGCCTTATCAGCAAAATCAGGAACCGCAAAAGTCCAGTCCAATTGGGGAAGCGCTCGGAGCATTAGGTCTCCTATTCATGTTTCGGCGCTTTCGACCAGGTTATAGGCCACGTCGCCAGAGCAGTGGATGTTGCGGCTGTCTTGTCACACTTGTCATACTGCTCGTGATCCTGGGCATTCCTGGCTATGCTATCTACAGGGCCAATCCCAACGTCATCAACCAGATTAAAGCCCAGTTTCAACATTCAAGTACCGGCACAGGCAACAGCTTCACTAACGGCAGCGGACCTACCACGCAGTCGCCCATTACAACCGTCAACATCAATCAGTCGGTGACTTACTCTGGTGTGAATATCACTATCGAATCGGTGCAACAATCGACCGCTTTTCTTGATGATAGCAGCACCAGAACGAATGGGGCGATTCGCGTCAAGATCAAGGAGACGAACAACAGCGGCCAAAACGGTGGCTACTTCTACAACGACATAGCTCACCTGATTTTGCCGGATAAGAGCAGCGTCGCGCTGAGCAGTTCAATGCATTTCGATGCCCCTGCTACTGGGATTGTGCGCGAAAACTGGCTGGATTTTGCCGCACCAACCAGTGACAAAATTGCTCAGATGACACTGATCTTAGGAACCTCTCAGGATGCGCAGATCAACATACCATTAACGGGCAAAGCCAACCTGAGCGCGTTCCAGGACAAAAAGGTCAATCTGAATATGCCCATCAGCTATCAGGGTCTGAACTATACGCTGCAGTCCGCATCCGAGACTTTGAGTATCGCCGGCAAACAGGCCAACGCAGGTATGCGCTACGTCACTCTCGCGTTCAAAGTGGATGATTCCTCCTCCAAAGATGCTAACATTGGTTCGACGCAAGACTATATGCGCCTGAAGGCAGGTGGAATCACTAATTCGCCAGCGAATAGTACCCTGCCGATCTTCATAAAGGCGAACACGAGTGGGGCAACCGGAACCGTTAGCTTCCTTATGCCGGAGAACAACACCGCGTATACCTTGATTTTTCTGGCAGTACAGGGCTACTCGAATGTGCAGATCAATACCGATTTTAAGATACAGTAGTAGTCTACCGCCTTCATATGAGCGGATGGGAGCCTGACTGGAAGTCCCCAGACTTCCTTGCCCGCAAGGGATCGCCACTACATTTCCCTCGTCAAATGAAGCTTGACGGAGCAGTAGTGGGTCAACTGGCAAATAGCTTGCAAAAAGAGAAGAGAAGTGGGCGCTGATGCACTTTGCGTGAAAAACCTTGGTGAGGTACAATGGGTGAGGATGATATTCTGGCTGCCCGACTCCGAGCGAATTCCCCACAGAAGGTGAGCGGTTTCATAAGAGGAGGTGCGTATGCGCTATGGCCTTGAGATCCCGAACGCAGGTGTCTGTGGCGACGCTCGTGTCCTCGCCGACCTCGCATACCTGGCAGAAGAGGCGGGATGGGATGGCATCTTTCTCGAAGATTACATTGTGCATCACAGTGCCCATGATGCTCCCACGTATGATCCCTGGATCGCGCTTGCCGCCATGGCCGTCCGTACGAAGCGCATCCGCCTTGGGACGACGGTCACGCCCTTGTCGCGTCGACGTCCCTGGAAACTGGCCCGCGAAACGGTCACACTGGATCATCTGTCTGACGGACGCCTGATCCTGGGTGTTGGCTTAGGCGATGTGAATGATCCAGGCTTTGCCCAGGTAGGAGAAGTCACGGACGGCAGGCAACGTGCGAGCATACTGGACGAGGCACTCGACATCCTGGTGGGATTGTGGAGCGGACAGTCATTTAGTTACCATGGCGAATACTACCAGATCCATGACGTGACGTTTTTGCCCATGCCCGTCCAAACGCCAAGGATCCCGATCTGGGTTGGTGGCAACTGGCCCCATAAAGGACCAATGCGGCGGGCGGCCCGCTTTGATGGCTTTTGTGGTGGCAAGGTGAACGATGGAACGGATTGGCTGCTCACGCCTGCTGAACTGCGAGAGCTGAAAGCAAGTATTGAAAGTCAGCGATCTGGGCTCACCCCCTTCGATATCGCGCTTGGAGGGGCCAAACGCAGCTCCGAACCTGAGCAAGAGCGAGCAACGATCAAGGCACTGGCTGAGGCCGGAGCCACGTGGTGGATGGAATATGTGACTCCGTCGAGGGGTGGACTCAATGCGATGCGCGCCCATATCAAAGGAGGACCACTGCGCATCGAGTAACAGAACCCTCTTTCCCTGTCTGCTTGCATGCCTCAAAGGGCAACAGAGTCGATTTGAGCATGGGGTGATGCCTCTCTACACGCCCGTGGGCGGCTCGTGGCTCAACATGGCCGAGCCGGTGCAACGCATCATTGTGCGACGGGCCCTGGCCGGTCAGCATCCCAAGAATGCTCAGCAAGTGATCGACTGGTTAGAGCAAACAGTGGACGGATGGAACACCAAACCCACGCCATTTGTCTGGAACGGCAAGCGACGCGAACGGGCTCGCCTGAGCCGGCAAGCGGCGCAGGAGCAGCCATTCGGGTTTGCAATCCAATTGCGAGTTGACCCAGTAGGGCATCTTTATAGTATTCTGCTGGTGAGTAGCTACCTACTCTCATGGGAATAGAACATCTTGTGAACAGGTTCATACGACGCTGCACGGTAGCGCTTGACAGTGTCACCTATTTTTAACTCTGGAGGAGAATACATGGAACTTGGAGTTGGACTTCCTACATCGACCCCGTACGCTTCAGTTGGGAGCATCCTACGCATTGCTGAGGAGGCTGAACGCCTGGGTTATAACTCGGTTTGGACTTATGAGCGGTTGTTGTACCCCATTGCAGGCACTACGAGGCCTGACGGGTCAACGCAGATGCTGCCTGACTCCTACAAGTCAACCTATGAGCCAATTGAGACGCTCAGCTTTGTCGCGGCGCGCACACAACGCGTTAAGCTAGGCACAAGCATTGTCAACGCGCCATTCCAGTCGCCGGTTCTGCTTGGACGGCGCTTCGCCACGCTCAACCGCTTGAGCAATGGACGGGCGATCGCCGGTCTTGGTCAGGGATGGATGCCAGAGGAGTTTGCGGTCTCCAATAGCTCGATCAAGGAGCGAGGTAAGCGGGTTGAAGAGTATATTGCGGCGCTGCGTGCTATCTGGGGACCTGATCCGGTCAGCTTTGAGGGCAGCTTCTATTCTATTCCTGCTTCGCTGATCAATCCCAAGCCGGTGCAGCAGGGTGGCATACCCATTCTGATGGGCTTCGGCACTCTCGCGGCTGTTAAGCGGGCGGCTCGCCTGGCCGACATCCTGAATCCCATCGCCTTTTCATTTGAGGCTCTGGAAGGTGCGGTCACAACCTTCCGTTCGGCTGCGGAGGAAGCGGGCCGTGATCCATCGAGTCTCAAGGTCTACGTACGAGCCAACGTGCCAATTACTGCAAGTGCACTTCCCGAAGATAAGCGGCCTTTCCTGGGTGGCTCACCTGGACAAATCGCAGAGGACCTTGCCCGCGTTGAGAAACTCCAGGTGGATGAAGTCTTCTTTTCGGATCAGGCTTCACGCACAGTAGATGAAGCTGTGCAGCGTCTGGAAGAGATACAGGCTGCTGTGCGGTGATAATGTCTATACATCACATGGACAACAAAAATGGGAGAGCGTTTTTAGGAGGAACGCTCGAAACCTATATGATTAGCTGCACTTCCCGGTTGGATAGACCATCTGAGACACGAGGTAGTTAGGACTGGTGACTAACACGCCTCCGGGCCCAGGATAGGTATGATCAGCTGGCAGACTGCCTTGCCACGTGAACACGAAGTTTGATTGCTGCTGTCCAGGGATAATGGTTAACTGTTCAAACGTTTGGGAACGCCCGTTGTTGAGCGTATAGGAAAACGCAATCGTGCCTCCATTTGGGCCTGAATCGACATGAAAGACGGCATTATAGACGACCTGAATATAGGAACCGCATTTCCATAGCGAGATGTTGGTTGGACTGACATACATATCAATGCTCGTTACTTTGAATGATGCTGCATTCGTCGTTCTCATGCTGAGGGGATTCGTTGTTGCTAAGTGCGTTGAGAGATCTGAGTACGAGTGGGATGAGGCAACTGTTGTTGCACCACCTACATGGCTCCCTGCGCCATTCCCACATCCTGCTAGCCCAACGACGAGCAAAGATACGACGATAACCAACGCTTTACTTGTTCTACTGTTTTGCCACATAGAAACACCTCCTTCTTACAAGAAAACGCGGGTAGAGATCAGTATTCTTGCATGAGAAGGAAACCGCCCGTTTTTCCTTGACAGCATGCTGACCGCTGTCTATACTTAAAATGAACTGTTTGGGGGAACAGTACAGCGATTTCGTCGCGTTCCATCATGGTCATTGCCTACCTTCTTTGTTATCTAGTGAATAGCCCCCACTCTATTTGTTCTACAAGGAGAAGAGATCATGAACATTTCGTACCCGCGCAGAACTGTCCTCAAATTCCTGGTGACTGTTGTTTCGGTGTGTTTCTTGCTGGCTTTGACGGCTTTACCTGCTTTGGCGAAGGTTGGCCCAATCAAAGAGTTTACGGTTCCTACTCCGCAGAGCCATCCTGAGATTCTTGTGCTTGGGCCGGATGGGAGCATGTGGTTCACGGAGAATTTTGGCAATAATATCGGGCGGATTACGCCGAAGGGGCAGATTACGGAGTTTGCAATTCCTACGCCGAATAGCATCCCGATTGGGCTAACGGTTGGACCTGACAAGAACCTCTGGTTTGTGGAGTTCAATACCAACAAAATCGCACGCATGACGCTCAAAGGCAAGTTCACAGAATTTACTATCCCTACCCCAAACAGCATGCCTGACTTCATTACGACCGGCCCTGATGGGAACCTGTGGTTTGTCGAGTTTAATACCAACAAGGTCGGGCGCATGACGCTTTCGGGACAGTTTACGGAGTTTACAATTCCCAGCCCTGCTACCTTCCCTGGCTACATCGTGCCGGGGCCTGATGGGAAGCTCTGGTTCACGGAGCAGGCTACCAACAAGATTGCGAACATTACGACAAGCGGAGTTTTCACGGAGTATGTGGTGCCTACGCCTAATTCCAATCCGTTTGGGCTGGCGCGTGGCGGAGATGGAAAGATGTGGTTCGCGGAGGCGAATACGAATAAGATCGGAAGTATCACAACTCGGGGTACCATTAGGGAGTTTACTATCCCTACGGCTAATAGCGTTCCTTTCAGTATAGCACCTGGGCCTGATGGGAACCTGTGGTTTACCGAGTCACAGACGAACAACATTGCGCGTATCACCTATGATGGGAAGATTACTGAATTTCCTATTCCTTCCCCGCAAAGCCGTCCTACTGGCATTGCTGCTGGCCTCGGTGATAAGCTGTGGTTCGCGCAAGGTGGAGCTACGCCGCAGTATGGGAATCAGATTGGACGGCTTACGACGCCGTGAAGAGGGTAAGGATTGTGCAGCTTATGTGGTGATTCCCCACAAGTCCGCACGAGATCCTTCGCTTCGCTCAGGATCTGAGGCCCACATGCGTTGTCTTGTAGGCTTATGGGGCATCACCAGAGCTTATCTATTGCATTTGTAGTGTTTTTTGTGTACACTTGCTGACAGCAAGCAATTACACTTTCGAAGTAGCTCGTTGTTCTCCACCCCTTGCCCTGAGAAGAGAGGAACTTGGTAGTGTGATGCTACCGAGTTCTTTTCTTTTTGGTTTTAGTATGCGAGACACACTTGATATTCAGTATGCTTATATTGATAGTATCATTACAGCCTTTACAAACCACTTAAAAATCCATCCGGTAAAAGTAGCTATCTTGATCGTATTGATGAAGATGAACCTAATGTAATATTTGTCCAACCGGATTGCGCCTGTGAGGTGAGAAATGCCGCTCGAAGACCTGCAAATAGGCCGCTACCGATTTATTCGTAAACTCGGGAGTGGTGGTATGGGTGAAGTTTACCTTGCAGAAGACGCACGCATTGGTCAGCAGGTAGCTATTAAGGTGATCCGATCCGAGGCTTCTCCTTA
Organism: uncultured Chloroflexia bacterium; assembly: GCA_963778375.1. Classification (GTDB taxonomy): domain Bacteria; phylum Chloroflexota; class Ktedonobacteria; order Ktedonobacterales; family Ktedonobacteraceae; genus CAVZTX01. The sequence goes on from CAVZTX010000028.1 coordinate 189,276, forward strand.
TCCTAATAGCGATGCTACAAAACAGGCGAGTCGGCTTTTCGAACGTGAGGCGATGGCTGTTGCGAGGCTGGATCACCCGCATATCTTGCCACTTTTTGACTATGGTGAGACTATAGTAGATGGTACAACTCTCACCTATCTCGTGATGCCATTTCGCAAAGAAGGCTCGTTGGTGGATTGGTTAGGACGACGCAGCGACTCCGAACTGTTATCCCTTCAGGATGTGGCGCATATTGTGAGCCAAACGGCTGAGGCGCTACAACATTCACATGATCGTCAACTCATTCATCAGGATGTCAAGCCCTCCAATCTGCTCATTCGTGAGAGGAAGGAGGCTCCGAACCGACCGGATGTGCTGCTCACCGATTTCGGGATTGCAAAACTCACCACCGCGACTACGGCTGCGAGCCAGGTTATTCGCGGAACTCCTACATATATGGCGCCAGAACAATGGGCGGGGCGTCCTGTACCAGCAACAGATCAGTACTCACTGGCTATCATGGCTTATGAACTGCTCACAGGTCGATCACCTTTCAAAGGTGGCTCGATGCAGATGATGTATCAACATCTCAATGTTGAACCACAGTCACCGAGTATTCATAATAACTCTTTGCCGGGGGATGTTGATGCTGTGCTCTTACATGCTCTGGCAAAGGAGCCTTCCAAGCGTTTCGCGTCCATCGCTGCTTTTGCGAACGCCTTCCAACAGTCAGTACAACGTGCTGGCAATGCCAGTATTGTGAAAACGCCAGATACCTCGCTTCAAGGGAATATTCATGCGGTACTCGCTATCAGCGAGTCTGAGGCACTCAAGGGGACCACTCGTATGGTCACTTTGCCTGGGGGACGACACATGTCCGTGTCGCTGCCAGCGGGAACGCAACATGGTCAGGTAATCCGGCTTGAGAATCGAGAAGAATTCTCAGACCCCGACATCTCAATGAGTACATTGATGCTTACCGTTATGGTGAAGCAAACGGATGAGGTCTTTCCTACATCGGATCCATCTGAAGCAGAGCTTACGATCCCGATATCAAATCCACCGGAGCTGGCAGGTCTGATTGCGGGGACAAGTGTTGGTATGGATGAAACGTATGTAGGTAGAGGGATTTCCGACAATACTCCGGAAGTGACACATGACTCTCCAACCATTGTAAGCAGTGGCGAAGATTCACGCCCTAAAGTAGGGCATAGATGGGCTGTTATTGCAGCAGCGCTGTTTGCCCTGCTGCTGATTGGTGGAGGAGCTGTGTATGCTCTACCTGCGCTTTTTAATAGCACCAAGCATAGCCCAGTACAATTGACGCCTACACCGATTTCTCCAACATCTGTACCGGCGACAATTCCTCCAACGCGAAGACCCACAACTACTTCTTCAACGCCGACCCATCCAACGGCTGTACCTTCACCAACCTCTCCAACGCAGTTTCTCCCGACAGCGACGCCTTTCCCATCTCCAATCGCGTCGCCAACAGCAACACCAATACCATCAGCAACACCGTCGCCATCTCCATCTCCAACACCGTCGCCAACCCCAGCGCCGTCGCCCACACCGTCTCCAACCCCAGCGCCCACGCCATCACCAACACCGTCCCCCTCGGTGGCGCCATCGCCCACACCTGACCCAACGCCATAGTGGCATTTAACAAGCGGCGATGGCAGAGATGGGAGTTTGTGTTGCCCTATGGTAACAAGACTGGAAGCATTACGCCTCCCTCATGAGGGCGTTCTCACGCGAGAGGCGGAACACCTCGTAATTTGTCGGGGTTGAGGATGAAGTCGATTTCCTGGATGCGGTTGTTGGCAAGTGAGAAGGTTAGAACAGCATAGGGAATACCATTGAGGTAGGTCAGGATGCCGAGCTGACCGTTGATGATGGCGAGTTGTGAGGTAACGCCGAGTGGTATTTTGCGCATGAAGCCGAGCATACCACGTGCGACTTTGGCAGAGCCGTAGATGGGTTTGAGCGCAGCATGGACTTTGCCACCGCCGTCAGAGTGCAATACTACGTCATCGGCAAGCACGTTTAATAGACCCTGCATGTCGCCAGTGGTGCAGGCCTGGATGAACTGGTAGATGAGCAACTCGCGTTGCTCAGGCGGGACATTGTAGTGGTGATGGTGCTCGTTGAGGTTGTGTCGGGCACGGCGCATAATCTGGCGGCAGTTGTCGGGGCTTTTCTGTACTATTTTGGAGATTTCGTCGTACTCGAAGTCGAAGACCTGGCGCAGTAGGAAGACGGCGCGTTCTAGGGGTGCGAGGTTTTCAAGCAGGCGTAGGAAGGCAAACGAGATGGATTCTGATTGTTCTACGCTGGCCGCAGGATCGGTTGGGGTGTCAGGTTGATAGGCGAGGACGAGTGGTTCGGGAAGCCAGACGCCTATGTAGGTCTCGCGTTGAACACGTGCTGAGCGCAGGAAGTCGATGCATAGGCGTGTGACGATGGTGCACAGGTAAGAACGAGGGTTTTGGATGGCTTCTGCTTCGTTGTTTTCGTTTGCGTGGTGCCAGCGCAGGTAGGTTTCCTGGACGCAGTCTTCGGCATCCATTACGCTGCCCAGCATGCGGTAGGCGATGGAGAATAGCAGATATCTGTGGGTTTGAAAGATAGTTTCCTCGTTCATTGTTACCTTTTTGTTGTCCTCTAATGAGATTTCCTAAGGGAACCCAAGAGTAGGTTGTCGGAAAGTTGTTTCCGATGGCATTGAGAACCGGAGCGCCCCAACCCCCCAGGTACGTTAGGGACATTAGTACGCCCCAGCCCCGCCCAGGGCAAGCACAAGGCCCCTACCCAACCGCTCCACCTCCCCTTGCCCCTACAGGTACGTTAGGGACGTTTGCCCCTACAGGTACGTTAGCAGATGATAAGGTCTGTTCGCAAGCAAGCCTCGCGGCGTGGCGGGCACTGGCGAGGGCGGCTGCAGTTAGCTGGTCTGTGGGGCCGACCCAATCGCCGGTAACGTAGAGGTTGCGGATGCCGGGGACTTGGGGCCGGGACGAGCGGGCTGACCGCCGAGCGGAGCTTGCACGATGGCGTTTGTTGCGTTCATGTGCGGCAAGAATTGGCGTTCGACGACTTCGCGTTGCCAGCCGGGTTGGACGAGGTCGAGTAGGGATGCCAGTTCTTGCTCGACAGCCTTGGGATCAGGATGCTCGCCGGGCTCCAGGTAGCGTATAGTGTGGATGAGGGCACCTCCTTGTGGTGCGAGCCGGGCGGAGGCTGAGTGGACTACGATGTACAGAGGTCGGTCGGTGCTGAGGGCACCCAGGCGTCGTGGTTCAGGCAGGTGACGCAACGCAACGTCGAGACAGGCTACGTAAGAAGGCATTGCTTCCCGTGCCCAACGATGCAGAGCCACATGCTCACCGTTATCTACGAGGGTAGATGCTTCGGTTGGGTCTGTCGCTAGGATGACGGCCTGTGCCGAATAGAACTGGTCATTTGCAAGGCGAACGCCTTGAACAAGCTCGTTGTGCTCAAGTGCTACGACGCGTGCACCAGTTACGATGCGAACGCCCGCATTCTCAGCAGTCTGACGCAGACCATTTACGAGGGTCTGCCAGCCGCCATCGAGGTAGAGAACCTTCGGGACTTTGCGGAGTATTTCTACCAACAAGGAGGCGGATTGTATGTCGGGTGCATTGGTATAGGTTGCGACGCGGGCAAGCATGAGCAATAAGGCTCGTACTTGGGGATGCCGCACATGCTGATCCAGCCATTCTGAGACGCTTACCTTCTGAAGAGTGAGTATATTAGCACGCATTGCACTCGCCAGCACACGTATTAGTTCCAGTTTCGCGGGGGCATCTAGTAGCGTTGTGCGCAATAGTGCTAGGGGAGACTGGGGCAGTATATGTAGTGTATTCTGCGCGTGGGCGAAGAGTGGAGGAGGTTGCTTGCCGCTATAGGATACACCGAGTTCGCGCAGTATTTCACCTGCCTCGGTTTGATAATAGAGCGCGTGGGCACCAAGATTCATGGAATATCCATTGCGCTGCTTTGTAATGGCCCGGCCACCGGGTTCGGAGGCTTTTTCGAACAGGGTGACTGCGCGTCCACTTTTTGCGGCATATGTTGCGGCGGCGAGACCTGAGAGTCCCGCACCTACTACGATGATGTCTGCATAGGATGGATTGTGTAACGGTTGGGAAAGTTCGTTTTTCATGATTGTTGTCTCCGTCTTCTGTCAAATGGATGGAAAGGGTGATAGTTTGGGGTCGCAAATGAGACGAGAGAGGGGAGAAATTTGTGACATGGTTATTTGACTAGAGTTCAGTTGCCCGCGGGAATCCGACACAATTCTATTATTGTTATGTCGTCTTCTGGCTCAGCGGTCCCTCCAGTAAAGGATGATAAGGCGTTGAGGAGGAATTCAATCAGAGCGGGACCACCGGGGTTTGTTTTCATGAGTGCCGAGAGGCGAGTGCGGTCGAACATTTCACGCTGGGGGTTATGAGCTTCTGTCAGGCCATCGGTGTAAAAGAGGACGTTCTCGCCAGGGGCGAGCGTGACTTCGTGCTCTTCATAGTTGCTATCGGGCATGAGGCCGAGGGGCATGCCTGTGGCACGTAGTTCGCGGACCTCTTCACATTGGCGGTGATATGGGAGATTGTGGCCTGCGTTGGCGTAACTCAGGCGTCCGGTGGTGGTATCGAGCAGGGCGTAGAAGCAGGTGACAAACATGTTGGGTGGGATTTCGTCGCAGAGTAAGTCATTGACCTGCGTCAATGCTTTGCCGGGAGAAATGGCTCCTTGCGCGGCGGTCCGAATCATGGTGTGGGTATTTGCCATGACCAGGGCGGCTGGGACGCCTTTGCCGGAGACATCGCCGATGACCAGTCCTAACTGGCCGTTTTCAGATGGAAGGAAGTCATAGAAATCTCCTCCGACTTCCCTGGCGGGCTGGTAGTAGGGGGTGATTTGCCAACCGGCATAGGTGGGTACTTCTTTAGGTAGGAGGGATTGCTGGATGAAGTGGGCGGTGCGCAATTCCTGGGCAAGGCGTTCATGCTCACGCACCTGGATCTTTTGCTCCTGTACCACCTGTGCAACGCGTAGTGCGGGTGCGACTTGGGCAGCGAGTGTGTCGAGCAATCTTCGGTCCTCGCGGGTATACTTTTCCCTGTTTAGACGTGGTTCCAGGGTGAGCAGGCCAATCAGTTCTCCCTGACTGACCAGTGGAAGAGCAATTGCTACTCCGTTTTTGTTCAAGGTATGCAAGACAGGTGAGTCTAGTTGTAACGGGTCAACTTCTATGGTATTTGGATGAGTCAGGGCATAGGTCATGAAGGGATCATCATCGGCAACATTGGTGTATCCGTTATTCTTTTTCCATTCTGTCTGTGCGGACAAACTCTCCATATTATTTGGTACTGCGGTGCGCACCCAAATGGAGACGGATTGTGGCTGCATTGTCTGCTGGACGACAGCGAGTAATCCGTTACGTACCTTGTCCAGGTCAATCTCTTCGCGCAAGGTCGAGGTGAAGGCATCAACGGCTTTGGCAGCTTCATAATCAGGACCTTTGAAACGTTGATTAATGAGCGCTTGGAAATAGGCGTATAGAGGTGCCAGGATGACGGCCCAGGCTAATGTGGTAGTGACAACAATGATCAAGGGAACGGGAGGGCCATGAAATAAGAATAGCAATCCAAATCCAGGGGTATGAATGAAAAATTCTATGCCGGCAATGGCACTGTAGTAAATGAGTGCGAGGCCGATTGTAAGCACGTTATACAGCAGTGTGCCATGGAGGAGCCGAGAGAGCTGGGAGCGCGTGACGATGAAACCCATCCCTACGGGAAGAAGGAGGAAGAACAAAAAGGAAAGTCCGAAGCTACTAAGCAATCGAACGAGTTCGCCAATGATGAGCGCTCCAATAAGGTAGCGCAGGATGACATATTGCCACCAGTTCAGACGCCTAGCAGGCTTCCTCGGCGAGTCTGGAGCCAGGATGGTTCTCGATGATACTTGAAATATAGGCATGTGTATTTGTTCCTTTGATAACGGTGACGATGGCTAGAGAAATTTGTCACCGGAGCATGTCATTGTCATTTTGAGGCATGTTGAGGCAGAAAGTCAAGCTCAGATCTATGGAGTGTCACCAGGGTTACGTCGTCCTCCTGCTCCCAGTCTTAATCTTTTTTATTCCTTTCGGCGATAATTTTTAAGATGGTTCTGTTCGTCATAATCTTATCATATGTACTACGTTCCTAAGGCACGTGGGTTATTCCGGGATACTCTGGGCGAAGTGGAAGAAGTTGGTGGGGTCATAGGTGGCCTTCACTTGTTGCAGTCGTGGGAGGTTGGAGCCGTAGTAGGCTTGTTGCCAGTTGGGCAGATTGGGATCGATGTAGTTCACGTAGGCACCTCCGCTGGCGTAGGGACGCATGGCCTGCCAGGTATTGGCTAGCCAGGTTTGATTTGCTGATGCGACAGAGGGGGGATCGCTCGCATTCCAGTTAGCGGAGTACTGGGCGGAAAAGAGTGCGTTACGGTGCACAAAGGCTGTGGCATCCGAGGCGACGCGGTTGATTGCGCCGCCGAATGCATCGAAACCGATACCATTTACGCCCAATATGGATGAGGACTGGCACTGGGCGACTGCGTTTACCAGGACATCGATGCCTGAACGCGGTAAAGGATTGGTGAAGTAGTCTGATTTGGCGCTAAAAGTACCGCGAACCAACTGGCCCTGCGGGTTCTGACTAGGCAAATGGCATTGCCCAACGGTTTTGCCGTAACAGCCTGCTTCGGTGAGCATGGTATCGAGCAGGGTGGCACTTGAGACGTAGTTACTCGAGGGCGCGACGGGAATTTGGCGAATTAGCTGTTGCAATAGTGAGTTCAGGGCAGTGACACTACCTACGTAGACGCCGTTCACGAGCACGATTGGATTAGCACTTTTGTTAGAGGTGGATTGGAGGACGCAATTAGACCATAGTTCGTCTGGTGCCTGGGGTGCCCAGTTCTGCCAGGCAGCGACTACATCAGCGGCACTACTCCAGGGCCAATAGAGGGTGAAGAGCGATAGCGAAGAGACCGCATGGGTCTGGAAGGTGAACGAGGTGACTACGCCGAAGTTGCCTCCACCTCCACCACGCAGCGCCCAGAAGAGGTCTGAGTTGTGGCTTGCATCACAGGTGATACCGTGTCCATTGGCGAGGAGGACCTGGGCTGAGAGCAGGTTGTCACAGGTCAAACCGAACTTGCGACCGAGGACGCCAACTCCACCACCAAGTGTGAGACCAGCAATGCCTACTGTTGGACAAGAGCCAGCGGGAAGCGCGAAACCTTGCTGGGCGAGCGCTGCATAGACATCGATGAGATGGGCACCTGCCCCTATAGTCGCAACTCCAGTGCCCGCATCTACATTTATGGCGTTCATTGAGGTAACATCTACCACCAGACCTGTAGTCGTCGAGTAGCCTGCGTAGGAGTGGCCACCGGAGCGAGGCGTGAACGGGAGACCGAAGCGCTGTACGAAGGAGAGGCAGGTCTGGACATCCGCAGAGTGAGCACAGTAGGCAATCGCAGCAGGGAAAATGCCATCGAAACGTGGGTTGAAGAGTTGGTGTGCGACGGGATATTGTGAGTTACCCGGTCGAATCAGCGTGCCTTGAAGGTTTCTGGCGAGAGCCGACCAATCGGCATCTGTGGGTGATGGCTGCGGAGTGGGAGACGGTTGTTTCGTGATATAGGCTGTGCGGTGGGTGATGGTCGCGGAGTGGGGGTCGATGTGACATTGACAGGCACGGATGCTTCAGTCCCACAGGCAGCTAAAAGTCCAGGCACGGCCCCGAGGGCACAAAGCTTGAGGAATGTACGACGGTTCATCTCTAATGATGTATCTCTTTGGCTATAGGAAGGAGACATGTGGATCAGAAATTCCTTTCATTGCTAAGATTAGCTTCGCCTGGTAACTCATCTACCTTCCCAAATAAAGCGTCACAGAAAGGTGGCGACCTTGCTTAATAATAGATCAATCTCAAAGGGTTTCGCTATAAAATCTTCTGCTCCTGCTTCTCGGGCTGTATGCTCGGCACTTGGATGGGCTGAGCACATGATGACCGGAATATGCCTGGTTTCCTCCTGACTCTTGAGGTGTTTCACAATCTCACGGCCATCTTTGCCTGAAAGCAGGACATCCACAATGATGAGGTTTGGTAGTCCGCCGTTGTGCAGTTGTTCGAGGAATTCGCCTTTGTCAGAGGTGATGACCTCATATCCTTCCTCTAGTAAGATTATCTGGAGGAATTCAAGAATATCTGGCTCATCATCTACTACGAGGATTTTTTTGCGCCCATTTTGCATATTTGGCAGCCTTTCTCACGTTTTTTAGATGCTTGAGTCTTCCATAAGTGTACGATTTTGCTCACCCAGCAAGTTGGAAAACTCCTTCACTTTTCCTCCTGAAAGAGAGGTAAAGCAACAGTAAAGGTGGCACCTTCACCTTTGCGGCTTTGTACCGATACGCTACCAGAATGTCGAGCGAGGATTTCCTTTGAGATGTATAAACCAATGCCAAGCCCGGGGTAGGTTCGTTCCTCTGGGTCAGTGACTTGATAGAAGCGCTCAAATATTTTCTGATGATAGGCTTCCTCAATACCAATACCAAAATCTTGAACGCTGATGACTGCCTGTTTTTGCGCTCGGGAAAGGCGCACAATCACCTTGTCTGCATGCGGAGAATACTTAATAGCGTTGGTGAACAGGTTGATGAATACTTGTCCAAGACGGTCTTTGTCTCCCATAATCCGCGCATCTGTTCTTCCTTCGATAATGAGCTGATGGGTGGTTGTAGCTGCCTGTACATTTTCCACCGTTTCGGCAATCAGGGTATCCAGGTCGAATATTTCTATTTGAAACGCGAGCTTGCCCATCTGCATACGAGAGATGTCGAGTAGATCCGTGATGAGCTTGGTGAGTTTATTGAGTTGAGCATCGATACGGGAGAGGTAATACAATGCTTGCTCATCTCCCTGTTTTTTCAAGCGACGTTGCAATACGTGCGTAAAGCCTTTTAAACTCGTGACCGGGGTTCTGAGTTCATGACTGGTCATGCTGATGAACTCATCTTTGCGCTGTTCCGCCAGTATCCGCTCTGTGATATCGTGGAAGATGGTAACAACCATTGTCACCTCTCCACGCGCATCAAATACGGGACGGGATTTGACCAACGACCAGCGTTCAGGCTGACCCGTTGTTCTATTTTTATAGCCCATAACGGCCTCAGCCTCGCGCTCGCCAGCGAGGACTCGCAGGTGCGTAAATTGGGAATGTGGAAAGGGCTGTCTCAATTCATCAAGAATCTCGTACTTAGCGGCAATACCGGCGAATGGAGCTTCTAACATTGCTTGTACCGAAGCAGAGCCGGTCATTTGGGCCGCAGCTTCATTCGCATAGATGACGTGGCTGTTTGTATCGTAGACGATAATTCCATCGGCCACTCCACGCAGGATGATATCGAGTTGATCGCGCGATTGCTGAGCTTGCGAGTAGAGCCGTGCATTCTGTATAGCGAGTGAGGCACGTGAGGCAAGCTCCTCTGCCATAGTAAGATCTGACTGCGTATAGCGGCGACTTGATTCTGCTAAAACAAACGCCACCGTTCCTATTGCCTTCCCATCAATGATAAGCGGAATGGTCATGGATGAAGTAAAGCCGATGGTGCGCAATAATGCCAGTTGCTCATCATCCACCGCCGCTGCTACCAGCATATCATCACTGATAAATGGGACAAATTCAGAGACACCTGTGCGAAGAATTTGTGGAATGCCAGAAGTTGCGTTCATATCCACCGGATATTTTTTATTCAATTCCCGGGCCCACTGTACCTTTTGTGGATCGGCGTGGGCGATGACTAACTGCTCAATTGAGCCATCTTCGGCCAGCATGTTGACGGTGCACCAGTCGGCGATATGCGGAACCGCAAGGTTGGCGATGGTTTGTAGGGTTGTTTTGTAGTCAAGCGAAGAAGAAAGTACCTTACTGGCATTGGAGAGGAACTGCAAATTCTGTTGCAATCGCTTGCGTTCGGTGATATTGCGTGCAATTTTTGAAGCGCCAATAATTTGACCTTCTTTATTTTTTAAGGGAGAAATACTGAGGGAGATATTAAGCCTTGTACCATCTTTACACATGCGCACGGTTTCGAAATGGTCAATGTGCTCGCCCTTGCGAAGTTTCGAGAGAATCATATCCTCTTCTCCTCGCCGATCTGGAGGGATGATGAGGAAGATATGCTTGCCCACGGCTTCTTGCGAGGTATAGCCAAACATGCGTTCCGCAGCAAAGTTCCAACTTGTAATGATCCCGTCCAGGGTTTTGCTGATAATCGCATCGTCGGAAGTTTCAACAATTGCTGCCAGCAGGAGTGAATTTTTTTGTTCTTGCTGTTTGTGCTCGGTGATATCCCGATTGATTTCGAGGATGGCAATGAGCTGGTTATGGGATTTATGGGTAACTACCTGACGGCTTTCTACAATTACTTGTCTACCATCTTTAGTAGTATGTACCAGATCTCCCACCCACTGCTCGCCTGTTGCAAGGAGAGCATCGACTGCCTCACGAGATACTGGAAAGCGTGTTGAGAGCAAATTGTGAGTGACCTGGCCCATGGCTTCCTGGGCGGTCCATCCATAGAGTTCTTCCGCACCTCGGTTCCAGTAGATGATGGTGCTGGTAGGATCACGCACAATGATAGCATCGTGGGCGAGTTCGATGAGCTGCGCCCGTATCTGCGCTGTTTGTTCAAGCAGCCGTTTTTTCTCTTCGCTCTGCTCGCTCACTGGAATTTGTTTGTCAAATGCCGGTTTCGTCTCATCGGAAAAAAGAGGGGGGGTACTCATGCATCGCAGCCTTTCTATAAAGAAGTGCTCGCAACTCGGTCGTCATAGTCAGGAGAGAAATCGACCTTTCTTCTGTTATTGATTTCCTGATAAAGTCAGGAATGTATGCGGCTAGTATAGATGATTTGCTCAAGTAGGGCAAGCACAGCAATGTCTGGATACTAGAAGCAGGTCCAGGGGATGATCTTGAGACTATACTTTTAGGATCGACGAAGGCCCTCCTGGGAATGCGGGAGGGCCTTGGATAGATTAATTTTGTGTATCACCGTATCTGGGAGCGCAACAAGCCATCTGCACAACGCTTGATGTTGAATGTGCATGTTTGAACGTGACATGCTCTCAATGCAAACGAGGCATTGCGGCTACACCCAAGCCAAGGTAACAGATTACTGAACCGTTTGAACCATCCAGAAATCACGGGCAAGGTTGGGGCTAAGCACGTAAGCATAGGGCAAGGTGAAGTAGCCTTGCATTCCCCAATTCGGACCCCAGGAATTTCTGATGATAAACCATTGATTGGCATCGTCATAGCCTACCGCAAGCACTGCATGCCCACCAAGGACCCCTTCCCCCGGTTGTGGCATGGGGGCATGGCCAGTCTGAGCCACCTGGTCACTTTCGAAGCTCTGATAGGCCGTAAAGCCAAGGACGATTGGATAGCCAGCAGCCAGGCAACCTTTTATTTGATTGATGTCCTGGGCAACGCTTTGATACTGGATCGCCCTGTGCTGCAGAGCAGCTTTGATAGCAGGCGGCTGGCGGCAGCATTTCCCAGTTCGCGACATTGTATGGCCACATGTCTTCAGGACAGGCCCCCTGGTTTACCACACTTTTCATGCCATCCCGAATCTGTGCGCCATTATCGCAGGTTACGTCGTTTTCTATGACCCGCTCATTATAGTAAATGAAGAGCCGGGATGGTACGAAAATTGGGGATTCGTTTTGTTTCATCTGATCGAACTCAAGGGCAGCAGCAATGGCATTGGCTGTGCAACTTCCTAAGTTTTCCTGGTTATAGACCGGTGGACAGGCGGAAGTCAGGTCGACGCTTGGTGGCAGTGCTGCTGTTACTTGTGCAGGTGCGGCAAACTTGAGATCGCGGTGGTCGGGTAGATCAGGTATCCACCCATAACCCTTAATTTTACGAGGCATTGTTCGAGTATCCTTCCTCAAATGTATTGACGTTCGAGTACGTAGCAGGAACTTCCTGCTTGCAACTGATTCTTTCGTCTGCATGCTAGACTCTAGAAGTTCTGTGAATAGTGTACGTGGATTAAGGCTGAAACACCCCTGTAGTATTACCTGTTATGATTACCTGTTTTTTTCACTGGTTGAAGACGGATATTTGGGGCATACCGGTAGAAGCACGTATGTTTTCTGAACTGAAGAAAAATAAAGGAAATCGGAAAGTCGTCTCAGCAAAAACATGAAGATAATTGAAAACTACCTGTAAAGATCGATGTATAGCTTTTTGATAAGTATATATACTGATCGCAACTTTATATCCACCAGAACATATACTTGTAAACATTATCTCCACTGGAACAAATACCGCTTTAGCATCTTTATTATTTTATTCTTATCCTAGATGCTTTTCTTGTTTCGATATTTCCTAGAAAGGAGAAATTTGAGATGTATGCCTTTAAGCACTTACGACGAGGGTTATTGTTGAGCCTACTGGTACTGGTTGCTCTTTCTGCGGCATTTCTGACCGGGAATCTTGCGCAGCGGCAGGTTACTCATGCGGCCGGTGTGAGTAGCAGTTCGGCTACTGTCTATTTCGGCTCTGATGATGGCTACCTGTATGCACTTGATGCTAGCACTGGGTCATTGCGATGGCGTTTCAAAGTAAACGGAGTGGAAGATTCGCCTACATTAGCTAATGGTGTCCTGTATGTTGGCAGTGACGATGGCTATGCATATGCCCTTAATGCAACGACAGGAGCGCTGATTTGGAAATTCAAGACTGGATTGGCTATCGAGTCCTCACCGGCAGTTGTCAATGATCTTGTTTACATCGGCTCCAACGATGGCTATGTCTATGCAGTAAAAGCAAAGACGGGCATTCTACAATGGCGTTACTACACAGCAACTGCAAACTCTTCACCGACCGTCGCCAATGGTATTCTCTACGTCGGCACCTACTTTGTGAATGATCAAAGAAGTGGCTATGTTTACGCGCTCAATGCGAGTAATGGGGCCTTCATCTGGCGCTACCTGACAGACTCAAGTGTAAACTTATCGAAGCCTAATGTGGTTAACGGCATCGTCTACACCGGCTCGTATGATGGCTACGTCTATGCACTTCAGGCTAGCAATGGACAGTTGGTCTGGCGGGCACAAGGAAGCGGTGAATTTGGCTTCCCGTCCTTCTCGCCTGCAGTTGCCAATGGAAAGGTCTATGTGGGTGAGAATAATAATGATCCACAAACTGGTTTCAATGATGTATACGCCTTCAATGCTTCTAGTGGTGCTCTTGTCTGGCAAAGTAAGGGCAGTGCGCTTGCCGGTGTTGCTGTCGCTAACAATGTTGTGTATGTTCCAATTTACGATGGATCAAATTTTTACCTGAATGCCCTTAGCGGGGATACGGGTAACTTGAAATGGCAGGCAAAGGGCGACTATAGTACTCCAACCGTCTACAATGGAGTCCTATATGTCGGGTCCAGTTCGTCGAATTCTACCATCAATTACCTGAATGCCTTTAATGCCACGACTGGAACCTTCAAATGGCGCTATCAGGTAGGCAGCACAATCCCTGGTGCTCCAACTATAGGATAGCGGCATATGGATCTCCATAACTGACTACACAGGCGAAGAAGAAGATTCTGGACGGCAACCTCGTCTGCTCAATGAGGATTGATGTTGAGAAGAAGGTGGCGAGTGGTCAAAGTAGGACAATAGCAATGTAGAAACATACATTTTCCTGGCAACCATAAAAATTGCCAGGATTTTTGATTTGATAAGCACGTTCAATCGGTCCTACGGCTTCTTTACGGTGACTCTTTCATAAGCCCAAAGCTAGCGAACCGAATTAATCACGAGATGCGTGATTGTATTAGAGGTCGTTCCTCACTCCATGAAAAGAAAGACAGGTATGAGTCAGCAAATTGGAAAACTAGAGAGCAAATGGACAGATGTGAATGGCCTGTCCATGCATGCACGCATCTCGCTAGACCCAGCACCCACTCATGATTTTCCGATTGTGCTGGTGCATGGATTATCGGTTTCCAGCGGTTACATGGTTCCGACCGCAGTCCTTCTCGCTCCTCATTATCGTGTATATGCTCCTGACTTACCCGGTTATGGTAAAAGCACCAAACCATCCCATATATTAACCGTACCAGAATTATCCGACGCGCTTGCGGCCTGGATGCAGACAATAGGCCTGCAACGAGCAGCGCTTGTCGGCAACTCCCTTGGATGCCAGACGATCGTGGACTTTGCCCTACGTTACCCTGAGCGCATTACACATGCTGTGCTGGTTGGACCGACTATGGATCCAAAGGCACGTACTGTGCATCAGGAGGCGTGGCGGTTGTTTCTAGATATGCTGCGTGAACCACTTTCGCTGACACCTGTAATTGCACGTGAATATACGGCTGCCGGTATACGCCGAACTATTCGTACACTGCGATATGCCTTCCAAGATCGTATGGAAGAACATTTACCTCATGTACAGGTACCAACGCTTGTTGTGCGTGGCGCTCGTGATCCGATTGTGTCACAACGCTGGGCGGAGGAGGTAGCAGAGCTGTTACCGAGAAGTCGGTTTGTCGCGATACCTGGGGCAGGACATGCAGTGAACTTCAATTCACCGAGGAAACTTGTGGACGTGATCCGAGACTTTCTAGAAGATACACCGTGACAAACGCTTATTGTTCGCTGGAGAGGAATTTGAGCACTTTGGCATTAAACTCATGTGGTGAATCAAACATGACCACGTGACCCGCCTTTTTCAGGATGTGGAGCGAGGAATGGGTAATCTCTTTGTGTAAGATTTCTGCGAATACGGGAGGCACTAAGGTGTCATTTTCGCCCCAGATGAGTAAGGTGGGAGCAGTGATGAGCTTCAAGTCCTCTTGCACGTCCTGCGTTAAAAGATCGCGGGCGGCATTTAAAAGAGTTCGTGGACCTGCTCTCAATGCATCGATGAACAGGGTAGGAAGAAAGCTGGGTACCATGTAACGAATTGCTGAAAGCAGTGGGACGAAGTAGCCAGGGAGGGATCGGCCAGTTGGTAATCCAGCGGGCGCAACCAGGACAAGGTGGCGTACAACCTTCGATTGATGTGCTGCTAGCCGAATGCAAATATAGCCACCCATTGAGTGTCCAATGAAATGCGCCTGCCGAACACCTATCGCTTCCATCCATTGCAGCAACCATGAGGTTGCCTGGTCCAGCATAAAGCGATGGGGGAAACGGCGCATTGAACCAAAGCCGGGAAGGTCTACGAGATAGACCCGGTAGTGCTGAGCAAAAGTTGGAACATTGCGCTTCCACCAACGCGTGGAACCAGAGAGTCCATGCACAAGGATGAGAGGTTCACCCTGACCAACTACCTGATAATGAACCGATAGTCCTTCTACCGAAATCACTTGATGAGTTCTCTGTATTGCGGCCTCCTTATATGCTTAGTTGTGGATAACAGTTTGTCGCATGAGTGTTTTGCTTTAAGGAGAAGGTGACATCCTGCGCCAGAACGCCATCGAAGTGCAGACCTGTTGTTTTGAGCATGCTGCAATCGAGGGGAGTTGGCAGGATAGTAAGGTCCATTTCGGGAAATGTACCGGCCTGGCGCTGGACAAGCAGGCTATAGGAGGACAATCCCAGGGGTGGTACATACCACGAGAGTGTTACTGTCGCTGTACAGTTTTTCGGTACAACAATCCAGCCACCGAACATGGCACGTCCTGGCTCATCGCTTACCAGGTTGGTTGGAGAGCCCAACTTGTCAAGCGGTAGCAACTCTACACCATCGGGATCTATAGTTGAGGGAGCGGCCGCACCTGCCTGATATTGACCTGCTGAGCAAACCAGTTCTCCATTAGGATAGACGTTCTGCTGCGGGCAAGGTGCGTAAGGACCGCCACATAGAGGCTGACCTGTATCGAAGCCATTTCCCCAAAGAAACTTGCTTGCCGGTGGAACGTAGATACGCACGTAGTCGCGATAGGTGTCATAGCCATAGACGGGGCCAAGCTGGTTATAGACCAGGCGCAGTTGCATGATGTGAGTAGCCCCGCCAGCGGCATCGAGTGTGACTGTGTCATGCATGATGGTCTGTACATACTGCGAAGCCTTACTGGCGCTGAGATTGGCCTGTACTACGTATAATCCATCATGGGTGCTCGAGCGGTCCATTTGAGCCGCATCTCCATACTGCATGAGCAGCGCTTCAAGCTGGGGGTTGGAAAAATAGACCTGAAGCTCTCTGGTTTTCAAATCAGTAAGCATTTGGCTCGCGATGGCAAGAATCTCGTCGGGCGGTGCATGACGTACACGATCCATCAGGACACTTCCAAGGTAGGAGGTGAAGAGCTTGCGCTGCGAAGTGGGACTGGCTCCGGGCTGCACTATTACCTGCTTGAGAATACCGGCATTGTCCAGTTGATAGTAGTGCAGGCGCTGCTCGAGATTCTGCGCGGTGATGGTTTCGTTGTAACCGGAGATGTGAATAGGCCCGATGATCCGCAGGATTTGCTCGATCAAGATCGGTGTAAAGATAATGACACCATCAACCTTGTGGCCTACCTCGTTTTGATATTGCGTGATGGCAAGTTTGGCCGAGGTTGGGAAATCAGCGGAGAGATTTGAGTCGCGTAAGCCCCAGTTGGCAAAAGGCCACCAGGAGCGGTATTGCTCAGGTGGCAGTTGCCCAGAGGTAGGGCTGTTATCGGCATATTCGACCAATGAAATATCACGCAGCGTGAATGGGCCAACTCGCCCACCATTGATATGGAGTTCACCGTACTGTCCGGTAAAGCCTCCGGTGGGACGCAGTTCAGCACGATCCATCGTTTGTACCAGGAAGGTGCGCGGCCCGTCGACGCCAAGTGCCCAACTGGCAACGCTCAGTAAATTCTGTACTTGCATTGTATCGGTTTGCATCGCCGGGAGAAGTGAGAGCAGTTGAACCAACTGGCTACGTTGCTGAGCGCTTATCGGAAGGGCGTTGATTGACATCGAGTGCGTTTGAGTTGAAATGTCTGATAGACGCGGCAGTATATTGTTGACGGTAGCGGTGATCAGGTTGAGCATTGATTGAGTTACGAGCGGTGTATGTGCGTTTGGGGCCGTCAATAGCGGGCTATGAAAGGTAGGCGCAAGTACCAATGCTGTAGTGGTCAGTTCTTGTCCAATATCTGTGACATCGAGACCTACCTGGCTCGCGGCACGAGCTGTCGTTATCTGCGGTACGATATTGTGGTAAAAATGTTGTAATAGCCGATATGGTAGAGTTGTGGCTGAGGATGTTTTGCATTTGCTGAAAATCGATGTGGGCTGCCGCAAGTTCTTTTTGTGTACGATGCAATTTATCGCTATCGAGAAAGCCTGTAGGATGGGTTTTGACACCTGTGAAGATAGTTTTGACGTTGAGCAGATGCTGCACGGCGTCGTGAGCCTGGTTACGCAGTACGTTGTATGTTACCAGGGCGCTCACTCCATAACCGAGTGCAATGCCAATAGGAGTGAGTATGCCAAGCAATAAGATGATGAGCATGGCTCGTGGAATCTTGCGAAGATGCTTTGGTCTTGTGTTGTTGGACCCAGGCGTGACTGATTCCTGTACCGTGTTCTCGGCTGATGTGGTGGACATAGATAGACGGACCTTATTGTCTGGGCTTCTTTAATTGAGAGACTGATATGTGCTCCCTTGTCTATTACGTTTTTTGGAGGCTTTTCGTTTCTTTCAGTAGTGATACATCTCTATCCAAGGCCATTGATGTTTATAGAATCTGCTTAAACATCGTCTGACAGCCCTACGACCTCTTGATCCCAAAGATCTTAAGAATAGTTGTTAGGGTTCTCGATGCTGAGCCCCTCAGCACGGGCAATAGTGAGCAGCCCAAGATCTGCGGAAATGAAGACAAAGTCAGGCATCTCAGCTTCTGGTGGCTGAGCTACTAAAGCATCCTCATGTACTGCCTTAGCACAAGCCAACTGAACCGCATCGTAGGCTCGTAATCGGTGTGAGCGACACAAGTCACCAGCGGCGACATACAGCGCCTTATCAACTAACCAGACACTGTAGGTCTGCTGAACATCACGTCGAAAATCATCAATGGTGCTATCACGCTCATTAAGAGGCATGTTTTGCTCACGTGCCTTCCGACAGATGCTCGCTACCACCTCGACCAGGGCCACCTGGGCAATATAGAGTGCATGCCCCTGCGCTGGATTATGAAGCGCTTCTATCCATTCATGCCCTTGCTCTTGAAAGTACCGCTTCACAATGGCCGAAGAGTCGAGAAAGTACAGAGCCATTAGTATGGCCCTCGGTCTTCAATTACCATTTCAGAGGCAGGTTTTCCACCAGCAAAGCGTTGTGCGCGTCGTTCACGCGCTTCACGTTCTGCTTGCGTTAATGGTTGTCTTGTTGGAATATGGCTAATTTTTCCTTCGCGGTACTGCTTCTCCGCTATCTCATACGCTGTCAAGGGGAGTTTTCTTTGAGACGATGTTTGTAGTCGCTGGATCATGTCATGCAAAAGCTGTTCAGGTTCTCTACCGCTTTTGGCTGCTGCCGTGGCAAGCGCTGCATATTCTTGGTCGCTCAAGATGATTTGGTATGCCATAAAAATTCCTCCTCTGATGAGAGCCTCTTCTGTATTAGTATATCATCTATGATAGTGCGAATGCTCTGTGTTGGTACCCCTGCGTGTGTTAAGGTTTCTTTCAAAGCGCATTTGACACCTTAAGGTGTTCCTGTTACGTAATGCTATTGAAGCATATTTACAAAGGGGAGGACATTATGAAATACGTATGGAAGGTTGATCCGGGCAGCAAGGTGAAGCTGAAGGATTATGATCCAGATTTTCAGGAAGGCGATCACGCTTCGGCGGAGAAAGAACTGCACGACTTGAGTGATGAACTCAGTGATCTGCAAGAATTGTTGGCGGCAGCACAACATCATAGTCTGTTGATTGTATTACAGGGCATGGATACGAGTGGCAAAGATGGTACCATTCGGCACGTGCTTTCGCATGTGAATCCGCAGGGATGCGAGGTACATTCATTTAAGGCTCCTACACCCGAGGAACTGGGACATGATTTTTTGTGGCGGGTTCACAAGGCTACTCCGGCTAAGGGTGTGATGGGTGTTTTCAATCGCTCTCAGTATGAGGATGTGCTGGTTGTGCGCGTGCACAATCTTGTACCGGAAAAGGTGTGGAGCCAGCGCTATGGAGAAATTAATTCCTTTGAGCATCTGCTCTCGAAGAGTGGCACAATCATTCTTAAGTTCTTCCTGCATATTAGTAAAGACGAACAGGAACGCCGCTTACTGGCGCGTGAGCAGGATAAAGATAAGGCATGGAAAATTTCTTCTGCTGATTGGGCTGAGCGCAAGTATTGGGATGATTATCAGGAAGCATATGAAGATGCTTTGTCTAAATGCAGCACTGACGATGCACCCTGGTATATCGTGCCCGCAAACCATAAGTGGTTTCGCAATCTGGCAATCGCACATACGCTTGCACACGTCATGAGCCAATACAAGGATGAATGGAAGGCTGAATTGGAAGCGCGTGGCCAACAAGAGTTGGAGATGTTGAAGAACATGCGCACCAAACAGCAATAGCTTTTCATATGAGATTTTAGGTGACGGGCATCAAGTCAGGGCAACAGAGATCAGGACAGGGGTAAGCCGCGATCCCCACTATATACGGACTTGGCACAGCGCCTGAGCTGTATATAGTAGGGACGGGACCCGTCCGGATTGAGTCCCTACAACTTGCGCGTGGGTCGACCGCGGGCGCGAGCAGGGGGTGGATAGTAGACGGGAGTAGTGGCTACAATATCACCAATACGTACCTGTACTTGCAGATAGCGATTCGCCTGCTGATGATAGTGTGCGAAGAGCATCAGGCTGTGATGCGCAATAATATCGGCTTCATCTGTATGGCGTGAGAGCACCATTTGACCGCCGATTGTTTCCTCGGCAGCGGTTACTGCTACCTCTTCCCCGTCCTCGCCAAGGACGAGTTTCTGCGTTTCACGCCGCACATAGCGGTTGGGCCAGAGCATGAGCGCGATCACTCGTCCTTTGAGGCGCTGTTCATGCAGGCGCTCGCCGAGGTAGTCCGCGAGTTTGCGAATGGCTGCGCACGTTTCGTCGGCATCGGCAGCGTGATGGAAGCGTACGCGAGCATTCTGGCTAAGTGGGGGCGCGTCAGGGACAACCAGGCTCATGTCTTCGCCACATGATACTTTATAGAGCCAGCCACCCAGGTGGCCGAGGCGCCGACGCAGTCCCTCTTCCGTCAATGTTGCCACTTGCGCAAAGGTGGTAATACCGAAATCCTTGAGATGCGCAACCAGCTCGGCTACTGCTACAGAGTCTACCTGTTCACTCTTCCCCTCGACTTCGGGTGCGCGAGAGCCATTCGATTCGTGCTGCTCCGCGAGGTCTGGTAATGCGCTGGGTAGGCCAGTTCCAGCGGCACGTAACTGGAGCAACATGGATAGGGGAAGCGTCTGCACAAATGAAGCTTCGCGACCGGGTGGAATATACAGGACGCCTTGACGACCATCTTTACGACTCATGAGTGCGGCAAGCTCAGCAATAGCCTTGCCGTTAGCAATTCCGATGAGTGCAGTCAGGCCCATTTCCGCGATCTCCGCACAGAGCCGCTCTGCCAGTGAAACGGGTGAGTCAAAGGGCAACTCGCATCCACGAAGATCAATGAAGGCGTCGGCAATAGGAATCGATTCGATGATGCGCGAGTAGGCGCGATAACGTTCACGCAATTGTTGTAGCACCGGCTGGTAGCGATCATATGAAGCTGGTAAAAACCTTGCGCGTGGTGCTAAGCGGTGTGCACGTCGCAGTGGCATACCGGGGCTGACGCCCAGACGCATTGCGGAAGGAGATACATCGACTACTCGTCCTGGTTCGTTAGGTCGACCCGTGCCCGTCCCTACGACAAAAACCTGGCCTCGTAACGAGGGATCAAACATTTCTTCTAATGTACAGTAGAAGTGACGAATACGTACGTGCATAATGCCTTGTCGTAGGCGTGCACGTTCTGCTGCCGCACGGGCAGGATCCTGCATCTCTCTTGGAGGGAGTATAGGTATACCGGAACTCGGCTGACGTTCAGTCATTGTGCCGTTTGTCGTGTATGGCATGTTAGGTGTAGTAGTGTTTATGTTATATTGTTGCATGGCAATCTTCTGGCTTATTCTTTCATATTTTCTTTAGTCATTTATTATAACGCATAATTGGTTGGTAAAGTGCAAATTGGATATCCTTCCATATAGTTCCTCATCAATATCCATTAAGAGTGCTCTTGCTATATCCAACGCACAACGGGTCAAAGGTTTGCATATCAATCCGCTTTTTCATGATATGCATTTTCATACGTTTGAGACCGCTTGTCAAGATCAGTCGAGATAATTTACGCTTCATAAAGAATTACAAATGAGTCTGACATGGGTCATACTTTGTTTGCTATGATGACTCAGCAAGTGACGAGAGGAGCAATACATATATGAGCGACATTGAGACGAGATTATCTGATCTTAACCATAATGCCGTAGTTTTAACAGGAATATAACCACTTTGATGCTCCTTTCCCAACATCAATCATATAAGATATGCAGTACGAGCACCTGAGCATTACTACTCGCCTTATAAGGAGCCAAGAGAATGAGCAATGACGCTGTTTCTTCTACCGTGATGGACCACACTGTGACCCTCAATGCATATGAAACAATTGAGCGGACTACTCCCATCGCTGCGATGGTTCAGCACGCTACCGCTACGTGCACACAAGAGATCGCGCTAGTATCCATCGCACTGTATTTTGAAAACGGTGAAAAGGACAGTTCATACCCATTGTTGCAGGCTCACGCGAGTACTGTCTATCTACTGGATTATTTGCGTTCATTAGTACGCAAGTCGGATGAGGTCTTTCTGTTGACAGACTCACCCACTCTTTCTGAAACCCTGGACTCGGCAAGACACTCTCACACTTCACGCAGGCTGTACTTTTTGTTGTTTGGAGCAAATATACAGGGTGGGCAAATTGTACAAAGTCGACTATGGGAAGCATTGCTCTGGTGCGTGCACAACATTTCTGAGAGAGAGATATTGCGACCTCGTAGTATGACGATTGGTCACAGCGCCTACCCGCGGCCTTGCTCAGATATCGATGAGTTCATAGAAGCGGCGAGCAATGTCAGTATGTATTTTGATCGTTTACCTGAGAAATCGCAACGTAAAGCTGTTGTACGACAGTCTCAACAGCCGTCAATACGCCCGGAAAACCCGGCCGATGAGGAATTACCTGCCCTGGCACGTCAGCTTGGCGTTCCCTATCTTTCACTTCTGCCGAAGAAGCTGCCGCGCTACATCCAACAACTTGTTGATCCTAAGCTGGCACAAGAGTTGCATTGCTTTCCAATAGGTCGCGAACGCAATATGCTGACCGTTGCGATGGTGAATCCACAAGATGCTGCTGTCCTGGATCGTTTGCAGCGAGAGACGGGTCTTCATATCTTTCCGGTTTTGACGCATCCGAATGCTTTACAGAGTGCGTTGGAACAGTTGGTTTGATACATTTTCAATTGATATAATATCAAGACAAGATTAGCAAGGTATGCTCTTCTTGTCTTTTCATTGTGTAATGAAGAAAGGTTTGTGTCTTTATGAGGATTTTAGTGACCGGTGGAGCGGGCTTCATTGGATCGCACATTGTTGATCAGTATGTAGCAGCAGGTCATGACGTTGCTATTGTGGATAATCTTTGGGAAGAAGGTGGTGGGAAAGAGAAAAATCTTAACCCGAAGGCGCGTTTTTATCGTGCTGATATTACCGACGAATCGAGCTTGACCCATGTTTTCGACGAAGTGCGGCCTGAAGTAGTCAATCATCAGGCTGCGCAGCATAGTGTTGCCATCTCGACGAAGAATCCACAACTTGATGCTCGCGTCAACGTATTGGGCCTATTGAACGTATTGACGAATTGCACACGCGTAGGAGTTCGTAAAATCATCTTCGCCTCTTCTGGCGCGACATATGGTACTCCTGTCCGTCTGCCAATCGATGAGGAGGTGCCGCAGCGTCCTGAGTCACCTTACGGCATTACCAAGATGGTGACGGAGTATTATTTGCGCTATTGGCAAGAAGCTAATGGCCTTACCTACACAGCGCTTCGTTATGGGAATGTCTATGGGCCGCGCCAGGATCCGAATGGAGAGGCAGGCGTGATCGCCATCTTCGCGAAGCGTTTTCTCAAGCATGAGACTGTGCGCATTGATTGGGATGGAGAACAACAGAAAGACTATGTTTTCGTGGAAGATGTAGCCCGGGCTAGCTTGCTCGCACTCGATGCGGGTGATAACGACATATTTTGTATAGCCACGGGAAAAGGTGCTTCGGTTAACGAACTGTATGCAGCACTGGTAAAGATCACCGGCTATTCCCCAGAGATTGTGCGAGCGCCCAAACGCCCTGGTGATATCTACCTGGCCTACTTCGATTGCAGCAAAGCAGCGCGGGTGCTTGGGTGGAAACCAGAAGTTCCTCTGGATGAGGGAATACGGAAGACGGTGGAGTTTTTCAAGAGGGAACAGGGTTGAACTTAAAGCTTCACTGCCGCAGGCGACGAGAAGAAAACCTGCGGCAGTGAAGCTTTAAAGAAGCAATCAGAACTGAGTAGTTACAGTCACAGAATTAATTCGTTCCCGCCCCTGCCAATGTCTGAGCATAAGAACGCACTACTTCACGCATATGCCGCGTGATCACATGGGTTAGGATCATGTGGGCGTCTTCTTCTTGCTCGATGTTTTGGCCGGAAGCCAGCACATAGGCATCTACAAGGTCTTTAATCTTGCCACCTTTGGCTCCAAGCAGGCCAATGGTAGCAGCACGTGTTTGTTTTGCCAGGCGCAGCGCATTGATTACGTTCGGAGAGTTGCCACTGGCACTGATGCCAATCACGACATCGCCTGGCTCAATCATATTGGCAAGTTGTTCTGCAAAGATGTGTTCGTAGGCTGTGTCATTGCTCCAGGCGGTAATTAAAGGTACATGATCTGTCAGAGAAATGGCTTTGAGGCGTGGGACACCAGGCATGATGGTATTCTTGGCCAGGTCAAGGGCGAAATGCGAGGCAGTGGCAGCACTTCCTCCGTTTCCCATGATGAAGATTCGATGTCCATTGCGGTAAGCTTCTTCAAGCAGGAGGAGAACCTGCTCAAGATGCGGCCTGGAGATGCTACGCAGCATCTCCTCAAGCTCGCTGAAGTATTGGTTAATTGCTTCCACTGACTGCTTTCCTTCTTCCTGCATTTGTTGTGTTTTAGCGCTTTTGCAGTTGGCGATCTCCATGAGATTCTTCGATTGTTGGTTCTTGCATTCGTGACTCAGCATACGGCTCTATCCAGTGCTGGCTAAAGTTGGTGGCGACGTTGAGGACGACAGTTGCTCCTTGCTGGTCAAAGCGGAAATTCATGCGTTTGAGGCCCCGAGACTCTAAAGCCTGCGTAACTCCCTCTTGCGCCTGTTCGGGGCAGTAGAGCAGCATGAAGCCGCCACCTCCAGCGCCAGTGATTTTACCGGCTGTGGCTCCTTGCTCGAGAGCTAGAGTATAGCATTCGTCGATGAATCCGGTGGAGAGACCAGGAGCCAGGCGACGTTTCTCCTGCCAGGCATAGTGCAACAGGCGAGCAAACTCGTCCAGGTCACCACGTTCCAGGCAGGTCTGGACCTCCACAGCTACTTGTTTGATATTGTGCAAGGCTTGAAGCACAGACCCATCGGCGTCTTCAGTGGACTTGCGTTGATGCTTGAGGATCGAGGTCGACTCGCGCGAACTGCCGGTGAAGAACAGCAAGAGGCGTCGTTCAAGAGTCTGACGTACCTCAGGAGAGATCTTGAGGGGTTCAACCGTCACGCCCTGGCTGGTAAAGGTAATTTTGTTCAAGCCACCGAAGGCGGCAGCATACTGATCTTGTTTACCGATGGGCATACCCATCTTGCTAATCTCGATGTAAGAGGCTAATTCGGCGACCTGCTGCTTTGACATAGGTTGTTCCAGCAGGGTAGAAATGGCGCGTACGAGTGTCACAGCGGCTGCACTGGATGAACCGAGTCCCGTACCAGGAGGGACTTCGCTCGCCACGAACAGGTTGATGCCCCGCCGAATGCCAAAGTGATGCAGGACGGCTTTGGGGAGGGCCAGATCACCATTCCAGAAGAGATCGCTGTAGGGCGAATGACGAAACAGCGAGCGGTAATCGGCTGAGATGACTTGCAGATCATCTGATTTATCGGTAGTGATTACCGCGTAGAAATATTTATTGATGGCAGTGCTGATGACGAGACCACCATACTTGGCGTAGTATGCTTCCAGGTCGGTTCCACCACCTCCAAAGCTAATTCGCATCGGTGCCCTGGCGATTAACATGTCGATCTCTCCTGAATACAAATTATAGATGAGAATATAAGTGCGATTATAAGACTCCAGGGCGACCGCGAGGGTCGCCCTGCTGTCTTGTCACAGTTAAGCTTTCATTACGCAACAGGTTGGCGCATCGCTTCAATGAGCACTTTGGCGACTTCGGGACGCGAAAATTCGCGTGGCGGAATCTCGCCTGCCTGCAACATCTGGCGCACCTTTGTGCCGCTAAGTGTGACATGCTGATCATTGCCATGTGGGCACGTCTTCGATGAGGCCATCGAGTCACAGGCACGGCAGAAGAAGGTGTGATCGAAAAACATCGGCGTGATGCCAAGTTTCGCAGGGTCGAACTCTGCAAAGATGTGATGCGCGTCATACGTACCGTAGTAGTTGCCTACTCCAGCGTGATCGCGCCCAACGATGAAATGCGAACACCCATAATTCTTGCGCATGAGTGCATGGAAGATAGCTTCACGCGGCCCTGCATAGCGCATGGCGGCGGGCAGCACACCAAGTACTACGCGATCAGCCGGGTAGTAGTTTTCCAACAAGACCTCATAACAGCGCATGCGAACGTCAGCCGGAATATCGTCACCCTTGGTATCACCTACCAGGGGATGCAGATAGAGGCCATCCACTATTTCTAACGCGCACTTCTGAATATATTCGTGTGCCCTATGCACAGGATTGCGGGTCTGGAAACCAACGACACGCTTCCAACCACGCTCGGCAAACACTTGACGTGATTGAGTGGGGGTATAGCGATACTGGGCAAATGCTTGCTGCTGTAAAGCGACAACGCGTACAGACCCGCCAAGGAGCATGTCACCCTGACCATAGACGATCTTGACGCCCGGATGTGCCTCTTCCTCAGTCCGGTAGACCTTACGGGCCTCAAGCTGCTTATCATAGCCATACTTCTCTTCAACCGTCATTACAGCTTGCAATGTTCCCTGGGCATTCACAAGCGCGATCTCGGAACCTTCTTTTATGCTTGCAGCCTGTTCCGAACTAGTGGAGAGGGTGATTGGCACCGACCAGGGCAGGTCGTTGCTCAAGTGCATGTTATTGACAACGCCCAGGTAGTCGGCCTGGTTCATAAAGCCCTTCAAGGGGCTGTAGGCTCCAATTGCCAGCATTTCCAGGTCGGCTAGTTGGCGAGAACCTACTTCGATCTGAGGTAGATTATACGCGCGTTCCTGTAACTCTGCACGTTCTGCCTCATTCGCCATATTTAAGATGAGTTCTCCTCCGTGAGGAGCGATCAATCCGTGTAACATTGTATGTAGCACCTATTTCCTAGTTATTCCAGTAGCTTACAGATAGCCAAGGGCGGCTAAGCGATCAGTAATCACTTTAGCATCTTCTTCGCGGACTTCTTCAGGCTCGAGGTAGCCAAGCTCTTCTAGCTTGGAGAAGATGCGGGAGATGCTCTCTTCGATGGTCTCTTTATCGGTCTCAATCACCAGTTCAGGATGCTCTGGCTCTTCGTAGGGATCATCAACGCCGGTAAAGCCTTTGAGTTTGCCCTCATCAACGAGTTTATACAGGCCCTTGACATCGCGCTGGCGGCAAACGTCGATGGGACATTTGACATATATTTCGACAAAGTTACCGATCTGTTCACGTGCCCACTCGCGTGCTTCGCGATAAGGAGCGATGGCAGCGGAGATGCATACGACGCCATTGCGTGTCAGCAGACTGCACACAAAGGCAATACGCTTGATGTTGGTATCGCGGTCCTCACGGCTAAAGCCAAGTCCCTTGCTCAAGTGCGTACGCACGATATCGCCGTCCAGTACCTCAACTTTACGACCTCGCTCTTTGAGGCGCTGTTCAATAATCTCAGAAAGGGTGCTTTTCCCTGCACCAGAAAGTCCCGTAAACCAGATGGTAAATCCGGTATTTGCCATGTATTTTTTCCTCCGAATTGCGGGCGCAATGGATCGCGCCCTATCATACATTGTTTGGTAGAGGACGTAATGAATTCGCCCCTACATTGTTTGTTACATTAAAAGGCGTTGCCCTGCATATCGGCTGGGATTGCCACCTTCAACTGCTTGAGGATGGTTGGTGCCATGTCCATTAATTGAAGTCCGGTCAGTTCGCGCCCACCGGGACCTTCATGCACATCGGGATCGTGTTTGATCACGATGCCAAATTGGGCATGGTTACAGTCGTCAGGGCCGGTATCGTTATCAAAGGTGTAGATTGATCCGTGACCGACGGTGCCTACTGAGCGCCAGAAGAGGTCACCGAAGTAGACGATGAGGTCAGGCGGAACGCCATTACATTCGTGGTAAATCTCCTTGGGCCTATAGACGGTTGTACCGATATTCACGCCATTGTGATCGACCAAGGCCTCAAACTTTGCCTTCAGTTCGTCACGCAGGGCCTCAACTTCACCAGGCTTGACAATGCCCTGAGGCTCGCGCCCTTCGATATTCAGGAAGATGCGGGCGTAATAGCCACCATCTCCCCACACCTTCGTCTTGCTCCAGTCAATTTCGCACTTATCGATGGACGTCAATGTGGTCGGCTGCGACTTCAACGTCAGGTATCCTTCACGGATGAGCCATTCATTGACGCAGATGCCGCCATCCATTTTCTTTGCGCCGTGGTCTGAAACGATGAAGACAGTGGTATCTTCATCCACCAGGTCCAGTATCTGCCCAATTTCGCTATCGATGTAGCGATAATAGTTGTGGATACTTTCGTTATATGTCGGATGGACTTCATACTTGTGATGGGTGGGGTCGTGGTATTTCCACATACCGTGATGGATACGGTCGGTGCCCATCTCGACGAACATGAAGAAATCCCAGTCCTTTTCAGCAATCCACTTTTTGACAAGCTTAAAGCGCTTCTCGGTCATTGTATAAATCTGGCGGAGCAGATAATCTTTATCATCGGTGCGGAAATTTGGCACATCGACCAGATACTCACCGACGATTGAATTGATCTCCTGCATGACAGAAGCGGGATAGGTGTAGGGCCTTTCTGGATTTTTCGTTGAAGGGGAAAGGAAACACCCAACTTGAATGCCATTCACTGGCTTTGGGGGATAGGTTTGCGGTACGCCAACAGTTATAACCTTTTTCCCAGCGCGTGAAAGAACATCCCAGACACGATCGGTCTTTACTGAGTTTGAATTCGCTAATGTATTCTTCTCATATGAGTAATCGCCTCGATTGCGAAAGCCGTAAAATCCCAACGTGCCTGGGTCTTTACTTGACATCATCGAACTCCAGGCGGGAACGGTGATTGCGGGAATACAGCTTTCGAGCTTGCCCCATACACCATTGTCCATGACCCGTTTGAAATTCGGCAATTCATCGCGCCATTGCTCAAAGACTAGTTCCGGCGGAGCGCAATCCAGTCCAATCACAAGGACTTTTTTTCGCCGATTTATTCACATCTCCTATCTCGTTACATTTCAATTGTTCAATCTAGCTTATATACACAGGGCTGAATACCTGAGAAGCTTAACCATCAGGTTGGTACAGCATGCGATAGTGAGCATAACACTACTGGCTGGTGAAACACGTTGCCAATAAGTGAAGATGCGGTTACAAATCAAAAGACTCAGTTATGGTTACTCAACCATGGTTTCAGGTGAGATGGGTACCTTCATCGTTTCCTGAACGCCCCTACCTGAATTAGGATAAGGCTTACTCAAAGATTGAGCCTGTGCATCTAGATTTCTCTTATTGTAACGGTTGTTTCTATTTTTGGAAAGGTGTACAGCCAGAATTGGCTATTGTTGGACAAGAATAGTAACTGTCGTCACACATTGAGCAATCTTACTATGGGGTCTTTCTCATTGAAACGAGTAACTATCGTCACGCATCAACAATGTTGTATAATCAGCAACCGGGCTTTATTAAAGCAGCAAAGGGCAACTGCAATGGAAGTATTTCCGTAATACCCATGTAACTTCTGCAATTTTTGTGGTTTCCGTCGTTTATAGAGTGCGAGTTTTACCCTTGAACGGTTACATTCCATTGCTGTCCATCGATATCCACAATCGTCACAAGCTGAAAGAGGTATAGGTGTTAGCAAGCTCACCAAGTTTGTGTAAGCAAGGTTATAGCAATCAGGCTGAAATAAGGGTATAGTGTAGATGTGTTGAAGAACTTACGTTTTGAGATAAGTATTGAGACACATGTAGTATGCATAAAAACATGAAAGGGACATCAACAATGACAAGTAAAAAGAAGGTGCGCGTTGCAATTATCGGCGTTGGTAACTGTGCCAGTTCGCTTGTGCAGGGCGTTCACTACTACCGTGAAGCACAGCCAGATGATTTTGTACCTGGTTTAATGCATGTTGATCTGGCGGGTTATCACATAAGCGATATTGAGTTTTCTGCCGCCTTTGATATTGATCAGAATAAAGTTGGCAAGGATATCAGCGAGGCTATCTATGCAGCGCCGAATAACACGTACCGTTTTGCTGATGTCCCTAAACTAGGGGCGAAGGTGTATCGTGGGATGACGCATGACGGTCTTGGCAAATACCTCTCGAAGGTGATCGTGAAGTCCTCGAGTCAAACCGATGATATTGTGAAGATCCTCAAAGATACGGGTACCGATGTGATCGTGAACTACCTACCGGTAGGGTCCGAGACAGCGACGAAGTGGTACGTGGAGCAAATTCTCCAGGCGGGAGTAGGCTTCGTGAACTGTATTCCGGTGTTTATCGCTCGTGAGCAATATTGGCAGGAACGATTTAAAGAGGCCAATCTGCCGATGATCGGTGATGATATCAAAAGCCAGGTAGGCGCAACGATTGTCCATCGTATGCTGACGCGCCTCTTCCGTGAACGTGGCGTGAAGGTAGAACGCACGATGCAGTTGAACGTGGGTGGAAATACCGACTTCTATAACATGCTGGAACGCGAGCGGCTTGAGTCGAAGAAGATTAGCAAGACGAACGCTGTGACAAGCCAATTGGACTATGACCTGGGCGAAGAAAATGTGCATATCGGTCCTTCAGACTATGTTGCATGGTTGACAGACCGCAAGTGGGCCTATATCCGTCTGGAGGGTCGCACATTCGGTGATGTGCCGTTAAACATGGAGCTGAAGCTGGAGGTGTGGGACTCGCCAAACTCCGCAGGCGTGGTAATTGATGCGGTACGTATGGTGAAGCTTGCCCTGGATCGGGGTATCAGCGGCACTCTGGAAGGGCCTAGCGCCTACTTAATGAAGTCTCCACCCATTCAGTATCACGATGATGTTGCGCTTGAAATGACCGAGGCGTTTATCCGTGGTGATGGTATGTCTGCGAAAGAGCCAGACCATACAGGGGCAGGCGCAGAGGTGCTGGAACCTACCAATGGGCACAAGGTAGAGTCAAAGTTAGAGTAGGACATATAGGTACTGCGAACTTTTTCACAGGCGACAAAGTTCGCAGTACCTATATATTTGAAGAATTACCCGGAATATTAGTGCTGCGGAGCAGGCATATTTTCCAGAGGTACGTTGCTTATCGTTTTCAGTAGTTCCTCACGAACGATTGTCACATCAGATGGTGCGCTGATACCAATTTTCACCCGTTCACCTTCGACAGCGAGAACAGAGACGCTGATTACACCATCAAGAATAATACTTTCACCAACTTTTCGGCGCAATACTAGCATTTGAGACTCCCTTCCTTATTAAAGAGATTTGTCCAGGGTGTCCCTAGAGTGCATGCCCTGCATAACCAACACCTCTCTATGATGGCGCTGCTTTGGATTACCATCGAAGAAATTTGAGCAGCGGTTAAAATACTGTCACTTTTTTCAGACGCAATAAGAGCAGAAAATGGGTACCTTGTAAGACTAGTCTTGCCACGTTACAAGAGAGTTTAGCCTTCAATAATCCTGCTGAGCATTTTTGGGCAAGGGCTGTACTATCAATTTCGTATGTGCCTGCCTCAATCTGTGCTCGTAGTTCCCTACTAAGCCTAGCCTTTCAGAAGAGCAGATATTTCTGGATTATCTGATTGAAACGGGATTTGTGTGGCAGGAGGCGACGAAGTTGCTGAACTTGCGCGAGCACCTCTATGAAAATGTGGAGATGCGTCAACGCGTGGCAGATGATTACCGCATGCATTTCGCACGCTGGCTCTACAAAAACGGGGAGATTCACGAGGGCGAGGGATAAAAAATTGCTTGCCTTGGACTACGAGATATGCTATACTGCGCGACGGAGAGATGTCTGAGTGGTCGAAAGTGCCGCTCTCGAAAAGCGGTAGGGTGCAAGCCCTCGTGGGTTCGAATCCCACTCTCTCCGTTGCGCGAGGGGTATGATGTAATACGTCAAGCCTCCCCGTATGGAGGAGTCTCATAGTGGCCTAGTGAGCACGACTGGAAATCGTGTAAGGTGAATAGCCTTCGTGGGTTCGAATCCCACCTCCTCCGCTTCCCCTTCAATCCGCTCTATTCCTCGATTGGTAAAAACCCACGACTTGATTGACAGCAAAACTGACAGCAAAACGAAAAAAGAGGCAGTATTAGACCTTAAGCCAGGGAGCTACTACCAAGCACAATATAGCTCATTAAGGATGTTTTGAGCCATCGGGCATATGTGCGCCATAAAGTGATGCAGCCGCATCTAGTTGCTTTTGTGTGACATTAGCATGGATCAGGATAGCACCCTTAGATTGGCTTTACTCAGGTCAGCTTGGCTCAGCGGGAGTGCATTCTTGATGGCTTGCTCTTGTTTTCTTCAAGCGGCGCACTGATCAGGTCGAGCCAAGCTCCTGAGAATCACCTCTCCTAGGACACAAATGCACATGTTCCTATGTCAGTAGAACAAAACATCCCGCGAGGACAGTCGCAGTCGCTTCCACAAATCGGATTACTCTCCAGGAACCCCCCGCAGTAGTTTGCACCATTGTCTGGGGAACACAAACTGCCATCAGGGCAAGCTGTGTGAGGGGCGGCGCAGGGCGTGGCGCACGAGCCATTGCAGAGGCCGACCTGGCCGGAGCCACAGCAGATGCCGTTGCTACAGTTGCCCGAACAACAGTCACGATCTGCGCTGCATGTGGCTCCTTCTTGGGAAGTACAGCAGGCGCCGTGCTGACACTGACCTGAACAACATTGTGTCCTTGTATTACAGCCGATCCCATTGGGTTTGCAGTTGGCGAAAGCGGTGCCGATGCTGCCCAAACTCAACAGACCGCCAACGGTGGCGGCAAGGGCTTTGAGGGCGTGGCGTCTTGAGGTAGCAGTCGCCAGGGCTTTCGTAAGTTCGTCAAAGCGGGACGGTTCCATGTCCGTGTGTTCCTTTCGTGTCTGTGAAAGTGAGTGCGCCGGTTTGGAGTTCTCATCTCCGAACACCATAGGAGGAGACAGTCTCTGCCTATGGAATTCTCACATGTACACCTCAGCAGCCACACGCTTGTAAACACGTGCCACCACCATTGCAGTAGTACCCAGGTGGACATTGGGAGGAGCTCA
This sequence comes from uncultured Chloroflexia bacterium, assembly GCA_963778375.1. GTDB lineage: Bacteria > Chloroflexota > Ktedonobacteria > Ktedonobacterales > Ktedonobacteraceae > CAVZTX01. Next base: position 222,210 of record CAVZTX010000028.1, read on the forward strand.
AGCAAGAGCCAGTGTTCGTCCCGAGGACGGTGCATATCCCTCCTACGAACCCCCCCCCTTCAATCTCTGATCCACAAAAATGCGAGCCACAGCTACAGTCAGCTGCAACAGAACAGGTGCACGCACGGGTCCCATTGCTCAACTGTTTACATCCCATTGAACACTGCGCGACGCAGGTGCCATTCTGGCAGGTTTGGCCCGAGCCACAGGCATGACCACACTTCCCACAGTTGTGGACATCGTTGTTCAAGTCGGTGCAGGTACCCTTACAGCAAGCTCCGCTACAACACTGGCTGCCGATGTTGCAACCAATCCCATTGGGTTTACAATTGGCAAAGGCCGTGCCGATTCCAGCCAGACCTAGGACGCTGCCAAGAACGGTAGCAGCCATCGCCTTGAGGGCCTGGCGGCGAGACGTGGTCGTGGCTAAGTTTTTGGTCAGGTCGTCAAAGCGGGAAGGATCCATTTCCTTTCCGACCTTTCTAGAGGCCACAATGCCTCTACGTAGGGAAAATAACGCAAAGGGTCAGAACGATGCAGATCAACGCGACGTAAGGATGGGCGTACAGATAGGGTTCTTCACGAAGTATACCTGGGGAAAAAGGAAAAGACAAGGGATGTGCCCAAACAGCCATCCTCTAGCAACTGCTTTCATCGTTCTACAGAGAGACAGACGGCGCGGCCTAGTCGATAGTTGCCAGTGCTGCGCCCCCGTTTTCAAATGGCTGGCAACACATTATAACGACTTTGAATCTGCTACCACGATGACATCACCCGGCCAAACGATATCAGGAAAGGTAGCAAGCCCATCTCTATCCACAATATAGCGCGTTGGCAGTTCAGGCCCATTCTCAGAGACGCGACCAGGAGCGCATACCCAGAGGATGGTACCTGTAAAGGTTGCATCATCCTGGGTGTATCTGATGCGGTCGCCTCTCTGGTGTTCACTAAAGGCGGCTGCCGGGCCGTATACATCCTCTAACTCATTATTCAAGTTGATACCTCTATTCGATTTACATTGAACATTCCTGTAGAGCCCAGGATATCCGGTTAAGCTTAAGCTATCCAGACATCTGAGAGTGGTGTAGACGGCTTTCCTGTCGTAATTACGATACCGACTTACCTTCTAATGAAGGCCAAGAATAGGTTGAATGTTTAATTGTTCGGTAGTTTTCATCAAGTGCTGGCTCCAGCAGCAAAATGGTTGCTATACGCCGAGCCATATGCATCACTTCACGTGCCTCGTCCACGGTCAAGCCACGACCTAGTAGATTATGTTCCCGGTAGCTTAACCACTTCTTGATGACTTGGTAACCACCAATGGTGTAATTCCAGACATTACTTGGTATATTCTTCCAATAGACAAAGTTATTCAGATAGATGTCATGTGTGGTTTCACCCAATCGCTCGATAGCTTGCTCGGTGGTTAAGCTTAGTATATCAACGCCCTCTTCAATGCAAGTTCGTTCAGCAGAGGTGTAGGTACGTTCCACAATCTTGCCTTTGCCTGGCATGGTAACACCATCCTTGCCTGCATGACCCCAACCAGCAGTAATGTCTAAGTCACCACTGTCCGGATTTAACACTGTACCATCGATGCGCCAAATAGTCCCAAGAGACCTTAACTCACTACGGATTTTTCCTGATGTGACACCCAGCACAGAGCTTTCAGTATCTAGTAATGCAGCCACTTTGACACCCAGTTCAGCAGAATGAAGCAATAAATCTTTGCTATTTGGTAAGGGGACACGCGGCCAACCTCGGCGTATACCGTCATTATTCTCCGAGAGATAGTTAGGTGCATAGCCTACTGCCAGCGCATGCATCCATATCAGTCTAGCATCTTCGCTATTAGCATCTGGATCAATAATATCGAATGTAGCTAGATAATTGCGAACTTTAAATGAAAGGTTTGCTTTGACTTTGGTACCTGTAGGTCTCACTTCATTAAAAAGTTCGTCTTGTATCGTGTCTTTCTGGATCATCTTTACAGATGGGACAAAAAGCGGAATGTGTCGGGCATGTCCAGAAATACAGTCATAATCACAGATCAATCGTGAAAAAAAGAAAGGTGTACCTTCATCTTCCTTATCAGAGGTATCACGAGTTAAAAAGAAGGCATTCTTTGCAATGCTTTGAAGTGCCAATAGTTCTGGACTTGGTCTTGAGAAAAGAGGTTGAATCTCACTATCTAGATAAGCCAAACGTACGTCAAATGGCTTGAATGGATAGCGGCTAATTTTGCTTTCATCGTATGAAACTTTCTCCCTTAACAGTGTTCGCGTTTTCTCAGCCTTGAACTCTCCTGAAGACTTCATAAAGCGTGGGGCCAATAAGCGTATCTCATCATTTGATTTGTTTGGATCGAGATATGCTTCAAGCAGTGCTAGGTTAGCTTTGTCCTGCTCAAATACGATTAACGAATTGCCACGCCTCTCAATAGGTCCGTTAAAAGGGTACGCTTCGCATAGCTCTGTCAGCATTGGCCATGTCCAATAATGTGTGGCTATGTTTGAGGAACGGAAAGAGAAACGAGTATTATGGCCAGGTGTAACAAGCTCGTACTGATCATCAAATTTTTTAGCCTTGAGGCTATTCACAAGATCGGAGCGTTTAATCACCCCCCAGAACTGGCGGAAGCGTATTAGTGGCTGCTCGCAACGTCTCTCCTTGCGTACCATTAAACTGATTGCAGTGCCTACTCGTATCCCTTCGCGGTTGTACTCAGTAGAGAATACACTAGGATCGGGTTTACCTTCTGGTGTTCGTTTACCTGTCTCACGACTATCACCGTTCATACAATCAAACCAGAGCTTATCAAACTCACCTAAAAAGCGCTGCCGTATGATTACATATGATGGATCATCCAGGTAAGAAAAGTTGGAGATGTAGCATACAACCCCCTGACCTGTCTGTTCTGCGATTCGACGCTCTGCCAAGCGGAAGAAACGCACGTATAGGTCATCGAGGTTGAATTTCTTTATACCCCACTCTGAAATCAATCCTACCTTATAAGACTCTACCAGTCCTTGCTCTTCCTTGGGACTCACACCCGCATACGCGTTATATGGTGGATTGCCCAGAATCACCAAGATTGGTACATTCCGCTTGATTTGCTCAGCAGCATCTCTTTCCTCTTTTAATTCTGGAATACCAGCGAGTTGAAGCTGGACAATTTTTTCTTTGGTCGGATCAGGTGGCTCCCAACCGGTGAGGGAATTGGTAAGGTAGACACCTACACGCTCGTTTTTCTCATCAGTCAAGGGCGTGCCGAAATGCTGTAACAAAAGGCCCAGTTGCAAGTGAGCGACTATAAATGGTGCTGGCAGCAACTCAAAACCGAATACTCTCTCAGTTGCTGCTTTCTTAACCTCGTAACCACTCAGCGCGTCTTCGCCCTTCTCCCTTAAATTTGCGGAAATGCGTTTTAGAACTTCTACTAAATACGTTCCCGTACCACAGCAAGGGTCAAGTACATAAACGCGGGGGTCGGCCAGGCCATCTTCTATGTCCAATTCTTCCCGCAACACTGTATCTACACGTGCTACCATGTATTGGACAATTTCCTGGGGAGTATACCAGACGCCTAATTCCTTGCGTAATTCAGGGTCAAACGCTTGCAAGAAAGGTTCATAGAAGTACTGCACAGCATGCTCTTCTTCAAATCTGGAAAAGAAAGTTGCTCGATCTACACGATTTAATACTGAACCTGTCCAATCTAGTACCTCGACTAGCCCTAATGGTCCGAGCTTGGTGGGTGTAGCAACCTGCTCAAATAGAGCCTTAATCATGGGTACATGTAAGGACCAACTTGCCTCTCGCCAGCTAAAGTGTGCTTGACGGTCTGGCGACGTATGTTGTTTGCTCCATAGCACCCAGGCAGAGAAAATCCCATAAAACAGTGTCTGCACGAGTGTAGAGCGGAAAAAATGTTCACCTCTTTTCCCTTCAAACTTGATACCCAGAGCTTCTTCAAGAGCAGTACGGATACTGGCTAATGCTGGCAAATCAATCTTCTCGATGCGCGACTTTGCATCACGAGCATAAGAGGCTAGGAACCATGCTACATCTTCTGGTTTGGCTATTGGGGCTGCGTAGAGCATCACACGCTTGATATACTCTGTAAGTTGTTCGCCATGTACTTCGGCCATTTTTTGCGGGTTGTTAGCAGCATTCCAAAAGTCTCTCTCTCTTTCTGCCAAGCGGTAGATCTCCAGGTGTATCGGTTGATTATCTGCATTTCTCCCAACAAGGATGAAATCACGGTAGTTGGTGACCAATACTTGTCCATACCTGCCAAGATAGCGCAAAACTTGTTCACTTCTAGCAATCTGTCGCACCTCTTCGCTAGTCCCTTTGATTTCAATGACGCCACGGGCAGGAATGAGTGAGATTAACTGTTCAGTCTCTGAATCTCTTTGAAGCTGATCTGGAGTAAAGAGTCCTCCATCAGGGATGCCAGCGCCTCGGTTTTTGATGTTGATGATGCATCGTACTCTTGGTTTCAGAGTCTTACCGATCTCATTGAAAAGGTTTGCTAATGCACCGTAATAGGAAGTCTCTTTGACAGCTTGACCTGAACTATGAATATCCAGCAGTTCGCGAATATACGTTTCAACAGGATTCATCAGCCCCTCACAATCTATTTCTTAGATGACCTTTATCGATGATGTTAGCTAGGTAGTGGTTTTGAACTATGTTCCATTGAAGAGTCTATTTTATCACCTTACCCACCACTTCTACATTCTTTGGGAGTTATATCTAATCTGGATAACTCGCCCATGCTTCAGGTAAATAGGCGATTACCAAGTAAGTCCTTCAACATCATCCATCTATTGCTCTGGTACATCTTCTAGCAGTTCAGACGTAGGCACTCCTAATGCCTGAGCTATTTTGTTTAGCGTGATCGTATTCAATCCATGATAAGGGTCTCTCCAAATGGTTTGGATTGTCTTGTAGTTCACATCAGCAATCCGAGAGAGTTTCGACATGGAAATCCCCTTCTCCTGTGCTACTTCGCGTACTCTGAGTCTCAGCATGTAGTTACCCCTGTCTTCGTGATGGGTAGAGTATAGGTGAGGCGCTGTTACTATTGTCAGTGGGGAATAAATGGTAGCATAATTCTGGTACCATTTTTCTACCATACAGTAATACGTATCGACAAGCAAGGGGAGGAGACCATGACCTTGTGGATTTTATTTTGCCGCATGCAGAGCGGGATGGATGCCTTGTTCACTTTCTATGCGCGTGACCGTGAACATGCAGAACAACAAGCAAACGAGATACTAGCTGAGTATTCCTATAAGCGGTTAGACCTGAAAGCGTATTCAGGTGGGTTCAGGATGGTGTGGACTCACATTCCAGGGGTGATTGAAGCTGATGCGGAGTAGTAAATCAGAATTTCGAGAAACGAGTGCAGATGAATAGCAAAGGTATAAAATGGCTTCGCTTCTGTCTGACAGCTATCTCACACACCAGAGCTTGACAGCAAAATTGACAGCAAAGCCGACAACTAACAACAATCAATGATGGGCTTTGATGGACAATGAAACCAGGAAATAAGGGAGTGAGGACGCTGGTAAACGTCAATGGACAAGCATCTTCGAGTCGTGGGTTCGAATCCCACCTCCTCCGCTTTCCCTTTCCTCAAACTGAGATCAGCCTGTTTACTATGCAGACAGCACAAAGCCCCCAGCAATTCTTGACCGGGGACTTCGCGTTTCATGAGGCACTACTTGACTTACATTACATTGAAGGTTTCCAACACCGCAACACTGGCACCGCCTCCCAGCACTGGACAGCCTTTTGCCAGCTCGGTTGCTTCGCCAAGCGAGTTCGCCTTGATGATCGAGTATCCACTGGCTGCCGCGCCCGCTGCTCCATCACTAACCGAGCCATCGCTCGCAATGGTTTTGGCCTGACCAGTCGTTGGATTGCCCGCGTCTACGAGGGCGCTGCCAAGCTTCCCGAACCAGGCCTCCCAGGCCTTCATAACTGCCGCTTGTTCAGCCTGAGTTTCTGGCATGCCGCCACCACTGTACAGTAGGAGATAATTCGCCATTGTTGTCCCTCTTTCTTTTTGTAGAGTTTTTGAAGGGCATCAACTTCGCCCTTCCACTATAACGACGAAAAGGATTGGGCCAAATCGACATGATTTCCAGCAGTTTGTTTTATTGCCTATTCCCAATTTAACTTGCCGCGCCACACGCATTCCGAACATCTTGATCAAACTTGCGTGTATAATAGTGCTGGGACTTCTATTTGCTCCTGTTGTGCGTTAGATGTCCAAACGCTGGAAATGCTTTATTAAGAGGAACTAAGTACATGAATATAAGCTACCCTGAGTTGCGAGAACAGCTCGTACAGGCGGCACATCGTCTTGACGAGGCGGGCGTCATGTCGCATAGCGGACATGGCAATATGAGTGTGAGATTGCCTGAAACAGAACATATGCTGCTCACTTCGGTAGGCCAGATCACGCATCTTACGCCGGAGCAGTTAGTTGTCGTCACCTTTGATGGTGAGGTAGTAGAAGGTTCGCTTGATCCAATCGCACGTGAAATTGTGGGCATGCATTCATGCGTCTACCGAGTGAGAAAAGACGTTAATGCTGTTATACATACACACTCGCCGCGCACAACAAGTTTTGCGCTTGCTCATCAAGCCTTGCCCTGTGCTTATGAGGCCTTTCTGCGCTTCGGGATTACGGAAGATATTCCAGTTGCGGATTGGGCTCCACGCGGATCGCAGGAAGCAGTACGTTATATTGTAGAGCAGCTTGAGCGACATCCATCCGTATCGGCTGTTCTCTTGGCAAACCATGGCCTGCTGGCTTTCAGCACTGATCCGCTTGCCACAGCCCAGTTGATCGTCATTATGGAAGAGGCAGCTCAACTAACCCTCGATGCCCGTACCATCGGTGGAGAGAAACCCTTCCCGGCAGATGCTCTTGAGAAGGAGCGCAAGCACATGCAGCAATTTGGCTCTGCTCACTAATCATCGTTCAGGACCGATAGCTAGACTACTCAAACCAGTAGAATACATTGATGTTCACCGAACAACTTAACAATTGTCTATCCAAGAGGTAATCTATAGCACGCTCTCACTCGTAATAGAAGTCAGACAGACAGAATGGAGCGTCACGACACGATGAACTGCGAAGAATTCGAGGAAATATCAGGCGCGTATGCGCTGAACGCTGTGACACCTGCCGAACGCCAGGAGATACAGGCTCACCTTGCGGAGTGTCCTGCTTGTACAAGCCGTCTTAAAGAACTACGTTCTGTAGTAGAGCTGTTGCCGATGTCTGTCGCACAGGTAACTCCTTCTGCCTCACTAAAAGCACGCATCATGGCAACTATCGAACAAGAGCGCAAAGCAGCCCTTGAATCACAAAAGACGCCACCACGCCCTCAGCGTGTTAGGAAACAAGGGTGGAGTATGCGTTTGTTGGCTGTCGCGGCTGTATTGATGCTTGCTCTGCTGGGTGGAATGACGACATGGAATGTTGCTCTTGCTCACCAAGTCGGCACCCTTCAGCATCAAGTCAACAATCTTCAAAGTCAGAGCACGACGACCTATTCAATCGCGGGCGGTCAATCTGCTCTGGGAGCAACAGGGCAATTAATCTATCTTCCCCAGCAGCACCTCACGGTGATAATAGTACGCGGACTCCCCCCACTGAAAGGAACGCAGGTCTATCAAGGCTGGTTGATCCAGGGAAAGCAACCTGTAAGCATCGGTTTACTTTCTGTCCAGAATGGTGTCGCAACTATTGATTACCCAGGCGGTATTGCCGGTTACAATGCCGCGGCTGTCAGTATGGAGCGGGGGCCAACTGCGACTCAAAATGCACCAGCCGGTCCGGTCGTAGCCGTAGGAACAATTTCGCACTCGGCTGTGTAAAGACAATCAAGTCCTCTTGCAGCCCATTAGATAATGAATGATGCTGTATAGCTAAGTCAAGTGATGGCTCGTTGCATAGGAACCTGGCATTCGCCTCACTCGGCAGTCACCATATCCTGCTTATTTTTGCTTGGTCCTACCTCTTCTAAACCTTAAGAAGAACAGGCGCAAGAACGTCCGACGTAAAGAGGGCCAGAGACGCTCCAGGTCGGCTTGTTCACTAGGGTGAGGCATTTCGCGAGGTGATGCCCAGCGTTCGCGAACATAGAGGTTGGTGAGTCGCTGTACCGGAGCTGTGACCTGGGGAAATTGGCGAACAAGGGCACGGCTGTACTCGTAAGGTGTTTGCCATCCCTGGGGAGCAAACCCAGCCCAGCTTGCAAGCCGACATACACGCCAGTAGATGCGCGAGATCAGAGAGTTCTGTAACGAGAGAGTTGGCTGCCGGTACCGGTAGATGGCGATAGATAGCGCAAGCACTAAACAGAATAGGAGGGCCAGTGACACTTCCAGTAGGAAGCTCCAGCGTGCTCTGGCATCAAGCGAAGTGCCGTTTGCTCCCGATGCAGAGTTGGGAGTTGAAGGATGAGAAGGATTCCTTGATCCGGCCGGTGTAGTTGGAGTGGGTCTGGCAGGGTGCTGCGTTGGTACAGGTGTAGGGCCAGGCTGTGGCTGAGCAGCACCACTTGCGGCATAGCCAGGCGTCGGATCAAAGGTAATCCAACCAGAGCCTGGGAAGTAGACCTGCACCCAACTATGAGCATCATTGCCATTCACAGCCCAGACCTTGCGCTGCGCATCGAAATACCCCTGGCTAAAGCCGCTCACCAAACGGGCAGGAATACCAAGGAGACGAGCCATGATCGTCATAGCAGTGGCATAGTATGTACAGTAGCCCTGATGCGTCTGCAAGAGCCAGGTGACGGCATCGACATTACCAGGTACTGGTGGATTCGTCAACGAATAGGTAAATTGCGTTGCATCGTTCAGGTGATTTTGCAACATATACACTGCCTGGAATGCATTTGCCGCGCCACTCGTCCACTGCCGGGCAGTATTCAGAACGGTAGAAGTGAGATTCGACGGTGTTTGTAAATAACTCTGAAGCGCGTGGTAATTAGCATCGCTCAACCATGCACTCGGATTGTTCGACGGAAGCGGAACAGCCGATAAATCCTCGGTGGTGGAAGATGGAATAAGCGAAACCACCTGGTAATGCTCACCTCGTGTCAGGGCGGATGATTGTGTCCACGCGCTCGTAAAGGCGGACCCGTAGAGTGTTGTATTGACACTAAAACTGGTTGGGTCGTATGGAGCAAAGATATAGTTTTTGGTCCCGCCAGGCGGTTGCTCAATCGTTACAGTGGTTGTGGTTTGATTGGCAATTCCTTGTATATCTGGTGGAATGGCTGCAAGTGCCGGGTACTTATGACCGGGATTAGAAACGATCGATGTCCAGGTATGACCATCAAAGTGGTCAAAGGTGAAGCCTTCAAGGTATTGTGGCTTGGCTGTGCCCGTCGTGTAGTAAAGAACTTCCCCGGCAGGCAGATTTACATTTCCGGTGATAGAAAGCGAATCTCCAAAAAAGTTGGCGGATGATTGATCGACCTGGCCTGGATTTTGAAACGACACTTGTCCATGCGTAATATTTGTCCAGAGCGTATTCAAATTGTCCCAAAAACTCAGCCCAGAAGCTGGTGGATTCAAAGTGGGTAATACCAGACTGGCAAGGAGCGCGATTACTGCCAGTACAGCGCTTATGCGCACGAAACGTGAGGTAATATCTTGCATCCAGCGACGGTCAGTGTGAAGCCCTTCACTTGTCCAGCCAGCTAACTGCTTAGCAAGTTGGATACGTGCAATAAGCAAAAGTAAGGCACTCAGTAAGATGACTACTAAGAACGATTGGTCTTGTTTTGCATAGTTCAGGTTGATGAGTAGAATTGAGCAGTAAACCAATGCGACAAGCCATGGCAAATGGGCACGATATATCAGCCATGCTCCAAAGTAGCCAAGGAAAAAGCTGAGGAAACAGAGGTAGAAGAGAAATACGATGTCACCTGGTGAGCTTGCATTCGTAATTCCGCCGGAAATGACCGCTCGTAAATCCCCCAACAACTCGATCCAGGAGACATGAAATGCGAGAGCGCTCACAAAAAAGACCGAGAGCCAGTGACCGAGCAAGCATGCTCCAAGGTGCATTATGACTTGCGGTAGATAGCGAAGTTTCGCGACCAGCAGGCCTACAAACAACCCGATAGCTGTACTTGCGAGCAGAACATAACTATGGTCCACCTGGTTAATGGAGATAATCGAGAAGACAACGCTATATACCGCAATTGCCAGCAGAAGCATAGACAACCAGCCTTCAGCGGGCGCTAGTGCTAGAGTGCTCTGTGGCTGTTGGAATCGATAGTCTGTAGGGGCAGAAGCAGTATTGGACGAAGTATGAGGCCATCGCGTTTGTGGAGGGGACTGCAACCGTGGGTCTACCGTGTATGGTTGGGGTGATCCTTGAGGTCGCCCTGGATATGTTGAACCACGTACCTCATAACCTGATGAAGGATAAGCCTGTGGGGGGAAGGACGGTTGTGATGGAGGGAGTGCGGCTTTATTGCCTTTATGGTCGCCCGTTACACTTGACCGCATCAATAACTCCTCTAGATGACGAAAACATACGTTTTTTTGCTGGCACAGTTTTCAGGTAGTATACAATATTAACCACGTCAGAAGTATGTATTAGCTCACAATTCCCAGGTCTACTACGGCTTTCAATTAAATACATGGGTTGCTCGTAGAGGCTGATTCATCGTAATCATTGCCGCTGTAGCAACTACTGAAGAATTAGACGTTGGGATATATCAAATTGTTGCAAGGTTTATGCCGCGCTGACAACGACCAGCACATCGCCCTGGTTGACGGTTTGTCCCTGGCTGACACGCACCTCTTGAATGGTCCCGGAAATTGGAGAGGAAAGGTCATTCTCCATTTTCATTGCTTCAAGAACGACGACTGTTTGCCCACGTGCTACGCTGGCACCAACTTGCAATGGAACATCCAGTACAAGTCCAGGCATGGGAGCACGTACTGACGCTTGACTCATCTCGCGCCCTGATTCTATCGACCCTTTTATTGCTCTCTCGTGCTCATCTTCAACATGCACCTCAAAGCGTTGTCCCGCAATTTCAATTTCATAGGTGCTTCCATCTTTCTCATCTGGCTTATTAAGGCAACGAGCAAAGACCTGATATGATTTGCCTTCAATGATTAAACTATATTGGCCACCCTCGCCAACCTGCCCCTTTGCATCAGCAGCAAGTGGAGCGATCTGACGCCAATCAATACTGTGCGTACTACCATCGATACGGATATCGCGTTGACGTGTATTTTCACCTGTATCGATGGTATAGGACTGGTCATTGATACTAGCAATATAGGGCATATACTACTTCCTTTGTAAGGTATCGTTTCTGAAAAACTGGAGATATTATACCATTCACACAGGATTCTAATACTTTTCTAACACTTCTCCTATGCCGTTCTAATACATGCTATGGGATACTCTAACAAGGAAGCTCAAAGGACATCAACGCAGAAAGTAAGCAACCACAAGGCAGAACCAGTAAGTAGCCGTGGTATAGCGCATAGAAGGATGTCGCCCCACATGAGGGGACTGCAAAGAAGGCAGAACCATGTACGCAGCAAATAATTCAACGCAGGACAACAATACATTGTACACGCTGGATAAGCATGTGAACTCACATAGCGTTTCCTCGAAGCGTCATGTGGAGAAACAAGGAGCGGAGTTTGCGGAACGTGTTCCAATGCTCCATTGTGCAAACTGCGACATTGATATCCTTTGGACTCCAACCATCGTCCAGGGCAAAGCCTATTGCTGCACCGGTTGTGCAGCGGGTGGTCCCTGCAACTGTGATTATTCGCAGCTACCATATGAAGCGTAGTTGTGGAGAACATTCCAATTCTTAATTTTTTGAAGGAGAGTATGTTATGGCAAAGATGCGTCCTGTTGGCGACCGCGTGGTCGTAAAGCCTAGCGCCAAAGAAGAGGTCACCAAGAGTGGTATCGTTATTCCAGATACTGCCAAAGAGAAGCCCCAGGAAGGAACCGTGATCGCTGTCGGTAGTGGCCGCTTGTTGGATAACGGCGACCGCGCAGCAATGGATGTACGTGAAGGTGATCGTGTCCTGTTCGCCAAGTATGGCGGTACAGAGTTCAAACTCGATGGCGAAGAGTATCTCGTTTTGAAAGAGAATGACATTCTCGCCATTATTGGTTAGCATCGAAAGGAACTATTCGTATGGCAAAACAGCTTATATTTGATGAAGATGCCCGTCGTTCACTGAAGAAGGGTATCGATACGCTGGCAAGTGCCGTGAAGGCCACCCTTGGCCCCAAGGGGCGCAACGTTGCGCTTGACAAGAAATTTGGTGCGCCTAGCGTGACGCATGACGGTGTGACCGTCGCAAAAGAAATTCAGCTTGAGAACCCCTTTGAGAACATGGGCGCTCAACTGCTTAAGGAAGCTGCCACCCGCACAAACGACGTCGCCGGTGACGGCACAACCACCGCTACTGTGCTGGCACAAGCCATTGTAAACGAGGGTTTGAAGAACCTCGCCGCCGGTGCCAACCCTATGCAACTTAAATTCGGTATCGACAAGGGCACCGAGGCCATCGTTGACTACATCCGCTCCGTGGCTATTCCCGTTGAAGACAAGAAAGAAATTGCTCAGATCGCTGCTATCTCCGCTGCCGACGAGCAAATTGGTCAGCTTATTGCTGAGGTGATGGACAAGGTCGGCAAGGATGGCGTCATCACGGTTGAAGAGTCTCGCGGTATCAATTTCGAGACCGAGTATGTCGAAGGTATGCAGATCGATAAGGGCTACATATCTGCCTACTTCGTCACAAACACCGAGAAAATGGAAGCCTCCATCGATGATCCCTATATTCTGATTACTGATAAGAAGATCAGCGCTGTACAAGATATCCTGCCTGTGTTGGAGAAGATGACGCAGCAGGGACGCCGTGAGATCGTGATTATTGCCGAGGATGTCGATGGCGAAGCCCTGGCAACCCTGGTTGTGAACAAGCTGCGCGGTATTCTCAACGTGCTTGCTGTAAAGGCTCCTGGTTTTGGTGATCGCCGTAAGGACATGTTGCGCGATATCGCAACCCTGACCGGTGGACAGGTGATCAGCGAAGAGATGGGTCGTCGTCTTGATAGCACGACGCTGGCTGATCTTGGCCAGGCCCGCAGGGTTGTCTCTCACAAGGATGACACCACCATCGTTGAGGGCAAAGGTTCCTCGGCTGATATCCAGGCCCGCATCCGCCAAATTCGAGCACAGATTGATGAGACAACGAGTGACTACGATCGCGAGAAGCTGCAGGAGCGCCTGGCAAAGCTGTCCGGTGGTGTAGCACTTATCAAGGTTGGTGCAGGCTCAGAGGTTGAGTTGAAGTACCGCAAGACCCGCGTAGAGGATGCGCTCTCTGCTACTCGCGCCGGTGTTGAAGAGGGTATGGTTCCCGGCGGTGGCGTAGCACTGTTGAACGCTGTACAAGCCTTGAATAGCTTGAATCTGAGCGGTGATGCCGCAACCGGTGTTACCATCTTGCGCCGCTCACTCGAAGAGCCACTGCGTCAGCTTGCCGCCAATGGTGGTAAGGATGGCTCGGTCGTTGTCGAAGGTGTGCGCCGTGCTCAGAAGGAGCACAACAGCGACAAGTACGGTTACAACGTGCTCACCGATCAATATGAGGACATGGTCGAGACCGGTATCATCGACCCTGCAAAAGTGACTCGCTCTGCCTTGCAGAATGCGACCAGCATTGCAGCAATGATCCTGACAACCGAGGCCTTGATCACTGATCTACCCGAGAAGGAGAAGGCAGCTCCGGCAATGCCAGAGTACTAGGCCTACCAGGGTAAAATCCCTTCAGGAATATAAGGTGCGCCCCTACAGATAAAACGAACAATCTGCAGGGGCGCACCTTTGATTATTCGGTAGGTTGGGTAGCGCGTTCTGAATCATCAAACATCACGCCATCTACTTTGATATCCACCCATTGTGCGAAAAAGACGCACATCTGATGAAAACAGACGCCCGGCACCAGCGGGAAAAATTTCCTGGGTGACAAAAATGGTGCTGAAGTATTGTCATCCTGAGTGGCGACGAAGGATCTCTTGCGCCCATCGCCGATGTATCGACTCACAAATCATGACAGGAACTGGAACGAATTGAGGATCGGCTGGATGTACTTTTGTACAGCCTCATCGTGATAGACGTCAGGAATGTAGAAGGAAATAGTATAGTAGAGCTTATTGTGCTGTACCGCAATCGTCGAATAGTGATAGGTGTCTCCCTGGTCGCTTGTGAAAGTCGCATCCTGCTCGCTCCACGCCATCCCTGCAATGGTGGGTTGCGAAGAAGCCACCGCTTGCAGGTGGTTCACTCCTGATACAGTCGAAAACTCGGTAATGTTCTGTTGATTTGCAGCAGCAGGATTTTTCAAGCCCGCCGAATTGCTCGCGGAAACGCGCTTAATAAACACTGCAATACCTATCTGCTGAGGTGGAACCAGAGCTACCTCCATATCATTTGAGGATGTTGCCTGAGGTCCTATTTGCTGCCAGTCCGACGGCGATTTTACAGAGATGCCCAGGCCAGTAATTTTTAGCGTTTGAAAAGAGGTAGGAGTAGGAAGCTGATTGCCTTGTTGCGTTGGTGTTGCGGATGCCGCAGGTGTTGCAGATGCCGCTGTAGGACTTGGCACAGTCACGTGTACCGCTGTTTGCGCAACGTTGTTGGGAAACAACTGTCCATTCGCCCATAAAATGCCAAGCGAGGCACCACCTCCTATTAGCGCACTGAGGAGTAAGACACCGGCAATTAGAAGAATGCTACGAGCTGATCGCCTGGGTTTGTACCGTTGGGGAGCGGTAAGTAACTCTTCGCCCTCAATATCAGACTGTAGGGGCCGATTCATCGTGCCCACTGCCGATTTATCAGCTATGGGCGATGCAACGCTTGTCGTATACGAGGTGTTTTGTGGCATCGTTGTAGGCCAGATGGGAGCACCTTCCGGTAAATATGAAAATGTGTTTGGGCGAAGAGATGCTCCGCACTTATGGCAGTATGTGGCTGAGTCTGGTAGATCAGCGCTGCATCGAGGACAGGTCATAACAGGCTACTCCCATCTTAATCTGGTATCTTTATCTGGCTACGGACGGGCACAGGCCCGAGATGCTTCGCTACACTCAGCATGACAGATAGCATCTTAAGCGAAGGATCCGTTCCTACTTTATGAGATGACAATCGAATCGTACTACTCCATTACGTCGATCAGTTACAACCTTGATGACTTCAAGGGTTATCGGCTCTCCTACAGAGATGGGTATATCTTCTTCATCCAAGACACGGCACTCAAAGTGCCGTTCCGGATCGACTGTATCGGCAATGACACAGCGCACATAGGGATGTTCTTCACCCTGGAAGATTGTTTTCAATCCAGGTTCTTTCTCTAAAAGAGTTCCAGCCCGTGTCATAAGTATGGAGGCTCCCCTTTGCACATTGCAAACGCATCTAATTGAACTATAGAGAAGCTGAAAGGAATTGTCAACCTCTACCCCAGTACTTCTGGATTCACAATATTGGGTGGGCGTTCGCCATGGTAATGAGCAACAATGTTATCGCTGGCCATTGTAGCCATCAAGGTGCGTGTTTTGAGCGAGGCACTGGCAATATGCGGCAAGATCACCACATTTTCCATAGTCATCAGTTCAGGTTCGACAGCAGGCTCATTTTCGAACACATCCAGCCCTGCCCCCGCGATAGTTCCCGCCTGCAAAGCTTTCACAAGCGCCTTCTCATCGACAATGGGACCCCGGGCTGTGTTGATGAGGATAGCAGTGGGCTTCATCATAGCCAGTTCGCGTTCACCTATGAGATGATGCGTAGATGGCATATAGGGAGTGTGCACACTAATAAAATCTGACTGCCGAAGCACGTCTTCCATAGGCATATAGGTCAGGTTGTATTCTGCCTCGTCTTCGGGAGACATGCGATAGACATCGTAATAGAGCATCTTCATGTCGAAGCCACTGGCACGCTTCGACACAATCTTACCAATGCGACCAGCGCCAATGAGTCCAAGCGTGGAGCCGTGCACCTCTGCACCGCAGAAGAGTAACGGACCCCATCCCTTGTATTTACCCGCTCGTAAATAACGTTCCGCCTCAGGAATACGACGAGCTGTGGCCATCAACAAGGCAAAGGCGAGATCAGCAGTGGTATCAGAAAGCACGCCAGGAGTGTTGCTGACAGCTATGCCCAGGCGTGTAGCAGCTTCAACATCGATGTTATTGAAACCCACAGCCATATTCGCAACCATCTTGAGGCGTGGGGTACTGGCAGCACAGGCTTCTAAGAAGCCCGCATCGATATTGTCGGTGAGCAAACAGTAAATATAGTCATGACCAGGACCGCGGCGCAGGAGTTCCTCGTAGGGCCAGATGCTGCCCTCTTCCTTATTAGCTTCGACATCACCAATCGATTCGAGTGGTGGATAGGCGGGGTCGGGTACCCTCTGAGTAACCAGTATCTTTGGACGATCTGCCATAGTGACCTCCTCTATTTTTGTACGCTGGTGGTCTGTTTTTCCTTTACAGATGTAGGAACAGGACTTGCCCCTACCCTGGGCATCTGAAAACGCTTGACGAAGCGACGGCGCAGCAGCATTGCCAGCGCTGGCCAGCCATCTTTCCAGGGTGACAGTTTTTTGGCCTTACGCGGCGAGTAGCTGATGGGAACTTCGAGAATGGTGTAACCTGCTTGAACAATGCAAGCCGTTATTTCCGGTTCGATCTCGAACCGGCGGCCTTCCATTGGCAACGCTTTGGCAAGTACGCCCGGCATCAATTTATAACATGTTTCCATGTCATGAATATGGCAGCCATATAACATATTGGTGACCGTGGTCAGAAAACGATTGCCCCAGCGCGTGGTCAGCTTCTGAGGTGAGAGATCGCGACGACCGTAAACGGCGATGTTGGACCTACCTGCCTCTTCCCATTTGCGCACTAACGACGGCAGTTCCTGGGGATTATACTCCATATCAGCATCTTGCACAGTTACCAGGTCTCCGCTTACCAGGCCAAATCCTGTACGAAGTCCTGCACCTTTGCCCTGATTAGCATCATGGCGTATGTAACGATACGTGTTGAAAGGTGCTTTCTGACGAAGCTCCTGTAATATCTCCCAGGTGCGATCTGTTGATGCATCATCAACTATGACGACCTCTAGATCAAGGGGCACTTGTGAAAGTGACTCAAGCACCTGAGCCACCGTTTCTTCCTCATTATACACTGGAACAACCACTGAAATACGCATGCATGAATTCCTCGCTTCTCCGGGAGTTTGTAGGGGCCCGATGTATCGCGCCCTCGTAGCCAACAAGCAATGCCTGCTTCATAATCTGAATTTTCAATCCTGTTAAGTTAAGGAACGAATGAGTGCGAAAATAGCAACAAGAGTATCATCAGGACGTGAAAGAATTGATAGGCGCTTTGCCCAGGCCTACTCCCATATAGAAATCGTTCCATCGGTCAGCGCGACGATGAGGCGTTTCTCAGCAAAGTGCAGTGCGCTAATCTGCCAGGGATGGTACAGCTTTTGTACAATCTGGCTCTCTCCTGTTGAGCTGGTAGACCAGAGATCAACGACACCTTCATTGATTTCACTGTCCTCGCGGGCTACAGCAATCCATTGCCCATCGGGTGAAATGACCAGCTTTGCGTTTCCGCCCATCATTCCGCTGGCTAATTCGCTATATGTCCCAGCTACTATATCATACACGCGCACCTTTTGTCCCCTATATACAGAAGCTAATATGACCGCGTTTGGAGTAACAGCATAAGGAGGGATACAGTCAGCGCACAATCCTGCTAGCATAGAGGCAGTGATACGTGGACGAACTTTGCCAGCATGACGTCCTAAAACTCTCGTTTGTGCAGGCGAAGTCAAATCCCAGCGGCGCACAATAGCCATCTCGTCTACTTCACCTGGTATATGAGCACAGGAGAAGGTGAGGAGTGCCTGCGCGTTTTGCGCAAGCGCCCGCAGCCGTATAGCCCAGAATTGCCGCTTTTCAAGTTCATCTTCCGCGCAAACGATGGGATCACTCATCTCATCTGCCGGTGCTCCAATGCTATGTTTCACAACATCGCTGCCACGCACGCCTCGAGAGCGTGGAGCACGAGGGTCATCCGGCAGCAACGGCAGGGCCAGTACCGCCTCTCGCGTCCCATTCTGCATTTCTCGTAGCACAACGTCGAGTGAATAATGGGCGGAAACGGCACGTTGTCCGAGTGAGGAACTCCAGAGTAGCGCCCCATCGTGTGTGTCCCACACGTGGAGTCCTAATCTACCCCAACCGGCCAGCATGCTACCGGATGAGGAGAAACGTAGTTCTCGTAATGACTCGATAGTGAAAGCCGGATTGGCGGTAAAACTTGTTGAGGGAGTTTCGCTTCCTACATGCCAGAGTAGGCCCTTTCCATCAAGTGAACCCGCGGCAATACAAAGTCCAGCTTCAGGAGTTGAAGAACTCTTCACACTTGTCAAAGCTGAAACGACGCCGAGACCCCCCTGGATTGATGGCCCAGGGCGCAATGGACCCCTGGTGCTGAATCTACTGAGGCCGGAAAATTCGATATCATCTGCCAGGTTTACCCTGCGCTGTACAGGTCGCGGACGCGTCATCGCGCCATTGCGCAGATCGATGACGCCACCAATAATGGTATCGTAGTTGAGGCGTTTTTCAGGGTCGCTCAATACGTCGTAGGCGCGATTGATGCGCTTCATCTGGATTGCGCCATCCGGCCCCGCCAGATCGGGATGGTAATGCCGCGCCAGTTGTCGATAGGCCCGCTTTAATGTGTCGGCATCTGCATCTATTGGAACGCCTAAAATAGCATAGTAGTTGTCGGGTATATCCATCTCAAAGAAAATCTAATATTTCCTCTTCATACTTCTGAGTTAGAAAGGCATCACATCACGGATAGCCTCAATTAGATTCTGACTCTTGAGTTCAAGAGTAAGAATAAGTATCGCTTAAAGATGTGAAGTTGGCAATAGTCTAGACAGCTTTTTCGTAAGTGTCCTTACAAAGACACGATGCGCGTCCGCTCCCGTTGATAATTCATCGCCAAGCGTCTCATCCCCCACATATACCACGTAGCAAAGGTACGATAAGGACGCCAGATTTCGCCACGCTCCCGCATTTCTTTGGGAGTTGGGCGCGCCTCCAAACCATACGCTCCGCGTACCCCTTCAAGCAGACCCAAGTCGTCGACGGGCAGTACATCGGGACGACCAAGCGAGAAAATAAGGATCATCTCCGCCGTCCAGCGACCAATCCCTTTTACCTTCACCAGTTCATTGATAACCGCCTCATCGTCAAGTTCATTGAGCTGGTCAAGTTGTAACTGCCCACTGGTAACGCATTCGGTCAGGTCACGGATATAACGAGCCTTCTGCGGCGAAAGACCAGCAGCGCGAAGCGCATCAATATCGAACGGCACAAGTGATTCTGGAGTAACCAGTCCACTTGCAGCGCCTAAAGCTGCTACACGCAGCCGCGCCATAATGGCATCAGCCGCCTTTACGGAAATCTGCTGTGAGATGATGGCATCGACAAGGGTCTCGAAGAGGTTAGGGTTGGGTTCTAATGTACATGACCCTACCTGGGTAATAGCATCGGCCATGATCGGATCAATTGTGCTCAGGTAAGAAGTGGCAGTGCTGATGATGTCGTTCCAATGAGTTGGGGTTGTGGTCATATGTAGTTCTTTCTCGTTTTATCGTACCATTAGCAATGGCACAAGATGCCTATCCCTTTGCCAGGCAGCCGTACAGACTGTCTAAAGTCGTAGTAATGTAGTTACAATCGTACCATATCATTAGCAAATCTTGCTTATTAAAAATTGCAACTGGAATCATGAACGGACAGGAAAGAGAGGAATGAGCGCTTGAATACGGCTGAACATCGTACTCACGTGGATCAACTCCTGTGCTCGCCCATTGGTGTGCTTGTCGTAGCGAGGAGCATCGTAGAGGTTAGTGGTAGTCTACCTGACATGCCATTTGCCAACTATCTTGGAGCAGTATATTCAGCCAAGGACATCGCCCTCTGTCTCCAGGAACTGGCAATCAGAGAGGGAGGAGACGGCTACTTTGATTTGCTCACTGCCGAACGCCTCTCTGAACTAGTTGTCCAGTGCGAGGAAGACCTCACGCCATACACGAATGATTACCAGGAGCGTGCAGATATACTCCTGGCACATGGCCCCTCTCTCAGGCAATTTGCAGACCACTTGCTCGACGCGCCTGCTACCGCAGACTGGTTCGCTAATCTGGATCGGAAGCGGCAAGCGTGGATTGCTCCTAGTGATCGTCCTCCTGATCCGATTTCCTTTTCTCCCGATCTACATCAATTTGGAGCCGGAATAACCAAACCACGCAGAGCGCTATGGACTTCGACGAGCATCGACAATTGCCCAAGCGGCTGGATTGCCTACCTGCGTTGGGGTGAAGATCATCAAGAGCCGCCTTATCATCCCTGGCGTCTGCAAGTGCCATCCTCTGCCCGGGTCTACGAGGTTCATGGGCCACAGGTATGGCATAACCTCTGTCTTGCGTACCCGGCCCCTTCCTCTCTGGCCTATGCGATACCTACACCGAAAGACCTCATCGAACCGGAGTGGGAGGCGGTCGCACACAACTGGGATGGCATTCATCTTTCACTTGGCGGACTGCTCACCACCGAACGGGTTAGATGGGGCGAGCCAGGAGGAGCGCAGTCGCATCTCTTTGGCTGGAATGTGGAGAGCACTGTATGGCTTCGGTGGCTATTTGACCGTGCGGAACGTCTGCCTGATGTTGACTGAAATAGCCAGTAAAAGATGGTCATATCGTTTTTTACCCAGAAGGACTCGTGCTCTGCTGTTGCTTGAGCAGCACCAGAATGAACTTGTCCAATTTTCCAATTCCTGTACCATGTCGTACAATGCCTGAAAGAACGTTGCGTAATTTCACTGATTGGGAGGGGATATGTCGGACACTCAGAATACAACGAACGCCTCAGAACAACATAAACATACAAACCGGCTCATTTCTGAGACGAGTCCATACTTGCTTCAGCATGCACATAATCCTGTAGATTGGTATCCATGGGGCGAAGAGGCTTTGCAAAAGGCACAGCAGGAAAATAAGCCTATTCTGCTCAGCGTGGGTTACTCAGCCTGCCATTGGTGTCATGTCATGGAGCGCGAATCGTTCGAGAACGAGGATATCGCTGCTCTCATGAATGCGCATTTTGTCTCCATTAAGGTAGATCGCGAAGAGCGGCCCGATATCGACAACATTTACATGCAGGCTGTGCAGGCAATGACTCAGCAGGGTGGCTGGCCCATGACCGTCTTCCTGACGCCGGACGGTCGTCCTTTCTACGGAGGCACCTATTTCCCGCCACGTGACCACCGATATGGGCAGCAGGTCATGCCAGGATTTCCGCGAGTGCTGATGAGTATTGCCGATGCCTATGAGAATCGTCGTCAGGATGTGGAAGAGCAGGCAACACAGCTTGCTGATTACCTGCAACAACGCAGTGATGCACCACTACGCAGCAAGGCTCGTTCAGGAGCGAACGAATCCAGCGACTTACTACCTCTCGAAATGTTGAGCAATGCCAGTCGAAGGCTTGCCTCGGAATTCGATGCAGTGCACGGAGGCTTTGGCAGTGCACCCAAGTTTCCCAACACCATGTCGCTCGAGTTCTTGCTGCGCGTACACCAGCACCGAATGCGAGGCGAGATTAGCTCAAAGGCAGCACGACCGGAATTAGAGATCGTGGAAATATCACTCAGGCACATGGCAAATGGAGGCATCTACGACCACCTGGGCGGCGGTTTCCATCGCTACTCGGTCGATGCCGAATGGCTTGTGCCACACTTCGAGAAAATGCTCTACGATAACGCTCTGCTCAGCCGCGTCTACTTGCACACCTACCTCGTGACCGCTAATCCATTCTATGAGCGTATCGTCGAGGAGACGTTGGGCTATGTCATGCGCGAGATGACCTCACCTCAAGGTGGCTTCTATTCCACGCAGGACGCCGATAGCGAGGGTGAAGAAGGCAAATTTTTCATCTGGACGCCAGCAGAGATTGAGGCAGCATTACCACCTGAGGACGCCGCGCTCTTCATGATGTACTACGATGTGACTGCACATGGCAACTTTGAGGGCAAGAACATCCTCCATGTAGAACAAGACGCGCAAACAGTCGCGGATAATGCGCAGGTGAGCCTGGAACAATTGCAGGCATCACTTCAACGAAGCCGTGACGTGCTCTTTCACGTGCGCGAGCAGCGTGTGAAACCTGGACGCGATGAAAAAATTCTCACTTCCTGGAATGGCTTGATGCTGCGAAGTTTTGCCGAAGCTGCGCGTTATCTCAACCGTCCCGACTACCTGCAAGTCGCCACGCGCAATGCCGAGTTTTTATTGAGTGAATTACGTCCCAATGGTCGCCTGCTGCGCACATATAAAGATGGTCACGCGCACTTAAATGGCTACCTGGAAGACTATGCTTTCATTGCTGACGCCTTGCTTACACTCTACGAGGCCAGCTTTAACCCGCGCTGGTTCCTCGAAGCCCGTCACTTAATGGACGAGGCGATTACCCTGTTTGCCGATGAGCAGAATGGAGGCTTTTTCGATACTGGAAGCGACCACGAAGCGCTGATTAGTCGTCCCAAGGATATCATGGACAATGCCACGCCTGCTGGCAACAATGTAGCTATGGACGTGCTCTTACGCCTGGCAGCCTTCACAGGCGAGGACAGCTATCGCCAGCGTGCGGACGACTACTTGCGTTCCATCGCCGATGTCATGGTACAGTATCCCCAATCCTTCGGACACGCACTTGGCGCTCTGGATTTCGCCATCTCGCCATCTCAAGAACTCGCAATTTTAGGCCATCCTCAGCAGGCCGATACACGCGCCTTATTAGAGGTAATCAATAATCGCTACCTGCCAAACAGCGTCCTGGCCTGCGCCCCACTCGACGATGTTGAGGCCATACAGGCAATTCCATTACTCGCTGATCGACCCTTAAAGGATGGAAAAGCCACGGCATACGTCTGTCAGAACTTCGCCTGCCAGGCACCCATCAATACACCTGAAGAATTGGAACAACTTCTGTAGGGCGCAATTCATTGCTGCCATTGCCTATGATGAGTAATAACAACCAAGATCGGCAATGTTTTGTCATGCTGAGTGAAACGAAGCATCTGCGGCCAGCGGGACAGATGCTTCGTTTCACTCAGCATGACAGGTATGAGCTAATCATTTACATAGCGCATCTCGCCCTTAACATCATGACGGCACAATACACCATTGCCTGCCAGTTGTTCCAGGGCGAGGGTCGCTGCAGCGGTCTCTTTACGTCCGGCTGCCTTCTTCTGAGGCGGCGCAAACATGAGCGCCACCTGTTGAGGCGTTAGCACCGTCAGATCACTTGTGTGCTCGTGCAGATAGCGGGTAATCGCTTCTTCATACCATTTGACGAGATCGGTGGGATGACGTGTCAGCGGAGGGATGACGATCATCACCGGACAGGGCGCAAGTTGCGAGATCTTACGCGAGGTGCTGCCCATAAAAAAACGCCGAATGTGCTGCTTGAAAGAATCGCTATGACTCCCGATCACAATCAGGTCAACCTGCAACTCTCTTGCTACTTTGGCAATTTCATCAGCGGGTACACCCTGCCGTATGAGTGTTTCTACCTGCTTCGAGGAGACTCCCTGGTTCTGCAATTCGGCTACGGCTTTCAGTAAAACATGTTCGGCAGCCTCATGCTGTTCGGGGGTGGCTAATAGAGGTTGAAATTGTCCCATATACAGCCCAACCGAGGGTGAGGTCGTATAGGCAATAGGAATGACATTGAGTAGAACGATGTGCAACGAGGACGATGAGGACAGGCACAAGGCACTGTCCCTACAGATCAGTTCGCTGAACGTGCGAAGAGCATATTGAGTAGCGCGGGAGAAAGTAGTATCAATGCCCAGCAAAATGCGCTTTTTCATGGCCGTTCCCGATATCTGTCCTCAACACGTTCCTTGCAGCCTGCTGAGCGAAGCTAGACACTTCCGCTCAGACCGGCTGACGCGTAGCGTAGACGCGGTAGCGTCGTTGCCAGTCTGCATAAGAGCTATTCGATAGTGTCGTTGCAGGCTGTCTTTCAAGAAACGCCTGGCACGCTATTCAGTAAATCATGACGTATGTATGATTTCGAGAACGCGAGAACCTTTTCTATAGAGAAAGTATACATGGTTTTCAGGTGAGAGGCAAGGATAACTTCAAACGCACAGATGTTTGGAGAGAAGACTTCCCGTGAGTGGATGGGCATTATCTCCAAATGCTTGTTAAACACAAAACATGATACCTTCGTGATAGCTGCGTGCTATTCTTTTCACCTCAGTCTCAAAGTACACTACTCTCAAGACAAGAAAAGGCGGAACAGCAACCTGAATTGCAGAGCTAATCGGCAAATGGGTCAAATGTCACCTCATCTTTCTTCGTTTTTCTGCTACGCTTAGGGTGTTTTCTAGTTTGCTTAACTTGACATTCATTGATGAGGTAGGTTAAGCTAAACAAGATGACCCGTTTTGCAATGAAATACGTATGTTTGAATGTCCAGCGTCTTGTTGTCCGACATTTGAACTCTCGTAGTGTAATACGTCTAGTAGATGGTAATGTATATTTGTAGGGCTTACGTCCCTACAGAAAGCGGGTCGCGAGCAATGGGTATCGATATGCAAGAACTGCCCGACCAAATGAGCCTATCAGCGCTCGAAAACCAGTGTGCAATTGAAATCAACAAGTACCGCCGCAGAGAGCCGTCCAACGACATGTATTGCCTGGAAATTTTCCACCGCGCCATGTTGCAACATGACGACCTCGCCTGGGACCTGATGCATCGTTGCTTCAGCCCATTTGTGCGAGGCTGGCTGCGCAATCATCCCAAGCGCGATATCGCCATGCGCTTCGAAAGCGAAGAGAATTACGTAGCCGAAACCTTCAAGCGCTTCTGGCAGGCAACGGAACATAATGCAGCGCTGGAATTTCGAACTTTGGCAGGAGCATTACAATACTTGAAAGCCAGCCTTAATGGAGCGATTATGGACACTCTGCGTGCCTATTCGCGCCAAAAAGAGGTTCCGTTACCCGAGCCTGGCAGCCCCTATCCTGAAGAGCCAGCCGCTGAAGCCACTGACGACGGTCTCGAATTATGGGAAAGCATCCAAAACTTGCTCCCCGCCGGGCGCGAACTGCGCGCAGCTTTTCTACTCTTCCACGATGGCTTGAAGCCTCGGGAAATCGTGCGCTACTGCTCACAAGAGTTCAGCGATGTGAAAGAAGTCTATCGTCTGCGTCGCAATATTATCGAGCGCCTGATGCGCCATCTCGATCAAATTCGCTGGCGACTGAGCGACGAGGAGAACTAAGGCATAAAAGTGATATGCTAAAAAAAATTCTCACATCGTTTATAGAGCAACATAACCTGCTGGCAACCACTTAGCTTGTCAGGTGCCACATTGATAGATAGAGAAGATGAGGAACTACGAGATGGAGAGTCTGCATGCCGAAGCCCCCACTGACGAGGAACTTCTTGCCTTTGCTCTCGATGGAGAAGAGTTGCCCGAAAAAACAAGAAGACATTTAGAGCAGTGCGAAACCTGCCAGAAACGGCTTGTAAGATATCAACAAGCCAACACCTTTCTCGTTTCACACCTCTATCGTAGCCAGTGCCCAACCGGCACTCAGTTGAGCTATTACTGTGCCCACATGTTGCCAGAAGATGAGAGTATGCGCATTGCAGCACATATTACAGACTGTCCGCTCTGCGCCGCTGAAGTTGCGGAAACACGACGCTTCCTGCAAATGCAAGACTCCGACCTTTCCCCTCTCCCTTCGTTTTCACCGGTCGCTTCCATACGACGCATATTTGCCACACTTGTCCGCCAGCAACCACAATTCGTCATGCGTGGTGAAGCCATCAGGTGCAGGATCCAATTCAGCCTGGCCGCGCCAATACAAAGCCGACTCCCTTGATCTCTCCCTTCACCTTTCGCGAGCCAGCAACGGAGCATACATGCTGCTAGGCATCCTTACCAGCGTCGATACCAGTGAAAGTGTCGATGCTTTTGAAGGTATACCTGGCTACCTCTATGCCGCGCCCGGACCTTTCACCAATGAAGGGGACGAGGACACTGAGATACCTTTGCGAGGCACGCAGGTAGACGACCTAGGAAACATTGTATTCAGCAACGTACCCATTGGAGAATATGTCATGATCGTACATCTACCAGATCGTGAGTTAGTGATCGATGGACTAACCATTGAAGACAATCTGAGGTAACGACCGACCATCGTCCATCAATAAAGCAAAGTGAGTTGGTCACTGGGGAACTAACCGCCAAATATGGATACTGAGCTATTTTTACAATACTTGCGCGACCTTCCTTTAGAAGAAGGCCGCACTTACATTCAGACGCATATTGCTGAATTAGCGGATTATGCTGTAATCGGCAACCTCATTAAAGACGAAGCTCAGAGACAAGAGAATATAGCGCCTTTTGTCGCCCTCAAATTAGCTGAACTACTGATCTTCTTTGGCGAGTACGTACATCATCCCTCATCCCATGCCCTTGGCCTTCTAGCTAAAGGCATGGCTTTCTATCGTTTGGGGCGTCATCAAGCCGCCATAGAACATTTGGATGACGCAGGGAAGGAGTTTCAATCCCTGGAAGACGAGGTAGGCTGGGCTCGTACTCGTGCGTGTTGGATGCTCCCCGCCATCTGGCTCGGTTGCACAGAAGAAGCTCTGCAAGTGGCTGCTCATGTCCGCGAGATATTTCTACGGCATAGTGAGTACGTCAGGGCATGTTTGGTCGATCACAACATGGCTATTGCTTACTCGCGACTGGGTCAATACCAGGAAGCAATTACCTTGTACGAAAGATTGCGAGTGACTTATCCTACCCTGACTGACCAAAGTGAAACCCTTATCAAACGGGGTATAGCTATGGCCGAAACTAACGAGGCTATGAATTTGTTCTGGTCTGGCAAGTTCGAAAGGGCATATCGCCTGATGGAGCAAGCGAAAGCAGGCTATTTAGCTCTTGGGGAAACACGTCTCCTTACCCTTGCAGAGTTAAATCTGGCCTTGTATGACAACATTCTTGGCTATTATAGCTCTGCTTTACAGCGTTACTACCATGCGCGTGATAGTGTGATACAGAGCAATGCTAATGATACCTGGTTACTGGCCCTTCTAAACATTGACATGGCCGAATGTTTAGTGAGCCTTGATAGGGCACAGGAGGCTTGCCAGTTGGCATCCGAGGCTGTTAAGACGTACCGGCATTCCGGTGTATCACTCGATACCGGTGAAGCGCTCTGTCAGTATGCAACAGCGCTGGCGGCTGCTAATAGACTAGAGGAAGCTCTGGCCGCCCTGGATGAAGCCTGCACATTTTTTAGTCGAGGTCGCATGGATCATTATGCCTTCGCTGCTAAACTTCAGCAGGCCGAACTTCTACTCAAGAGAGGGTCTTTTGTTGAGGCATATCATCAGGCCAGGAACATCAAAGAATACTTTGAAGTCAAGAGCCTGGTATCACATGCTGTTCGTGCCAGCTTGGTGATGGTTGGTGCCCTCTTAAAAAATGTGCAACAGTCCGAGGCTGAACAGGAAAAGGAGCAACTCCTCTCGGAAGCTCTGCTATTATGCAGACAAGCAGCATTACAAGCCCATCAGCATACATTGCAAGAACAGATTTACAAAAGCCAGTATCTATTGGGACAACTTACAGCCATTCAAGGGAATCTCAAGAAAGCGGCTAAACATTATAACGCTGCTATTGCTCAGATTGAGCGTATGCTAGATAATCTCACCTATGATCTGTCTCCTTCATTCTTGCATACTACGTGGGCAGTGTACGAAGATATGATTGCTCTCTGCCTTCAGCAGAACGAACCTGAAAGTGCTTTCAGCTATCTTGAGCAAGCTCGTTCTATGGCTTTGCGTCAATATCTTAATAAGGCGAGTACTCCGCAGGGCAGAAGACCAGAAGAAAGTGCCGTTCCTTCATCTGTATCGCAAGCAAATCGGGCCTTAGTGTTGCGCATGCAATATGAATTGAGGGAATGGCAGGAAAGATATCGTGACTATAGTGTCCTGCTCGACCATATTGATGGCGTAGACGCTTCCAAAATGAACCGGCAAGAAATCGAAGTAGAACTCAAGCAATGTGAAGCAAAAATCAGTGAACTATTCGAACGCGTGCATCTTCACCGATCCGACGCACATTTTGCATTTCAAACAAAGAGACATCCCAAACGCAAAGCTCAACCGGTAGATATTGAGCAACTACGACAGCATCTTTCGTCAAACCAACTTTTGCTGGCATATTTACTGTGTAAGAACAATCTTGTCATCTTTGCGATCACCCCAGAACGCCTGGTCACACATGAGATTCCCGGCGGAGTAGAACAATTAGAGCGTCTGTTACCCTTATTACACGCTCACCTTCGACCCGAAGGCTGGCCAAATCCACAACAACCACCCCAACAAGCTATCCGTCGCCTACTGAACAAACTCTATGACCTATTAGTGGCTCCCATAGCCTCTCTGTTACCTTCTCCATCAGGGTCCCTTACGATTGTTCCTTATGGACCACTACACAAATTGCCATTCCATGCTCTCTATAACGGCTCGCGCTTCCTTATCGAAGACTTCCAGATCAACTACCTTCCGGCAAGCAGTTTCTTGGCACACCTTGAACCCCCTAATGGGAAATACGGGACTGGACCTACGGGCACTTCTTCCTATAGTAACTCAAACCATGCAAATGGCTCATCTCCACACAAAGGAGAACGTACTAAGCCACCATTAGTGCTTGGTTACTCTGGTAAAGGTCATTTACAGCGCGCCCTCGACGAAGCGAAGGCAGTAGCAACACTATTGGATGGTCATTGCTATCTTGAAGATGAAGCAACGATTGCACGACTCATCGCTGACGCCCCGGGCAGTCCAATTATTCACTTAGCAACGCATGGCCTTAGCAGGCTGGATGCCCCTAATTTCTCCTTTGTACGTCTCGCCGATGGACAGCTCAATGCCATCGATGCATTCAGCCTGAACTTGCAGAGTTGTGATCTGGTCACTCTAAGCGGCTGTGAAACGGGCCTGGCCTTGAGTGGTGGAGGTGACGAGCAATTAGGCTTGGGACGAGCTTTCCTGGCTGCTGGAGCATCTTCATTAGTTATGAGTCTCTGGCCGGTAGAAGATAACGCTACGAACGAGTTGATGCAGCTCTTTTACCAGCGTCTCTTGAGTGGCGATAGCAAGACGCGGGCACTGCGTGAAGCTCAATGCGCTCTTTTACATCAAACATCCTCGATCTATACCCATCCTTACTTTTGGGCGGCATTTCGCCTGGTCGGTGATGTTAGCCCTTTGAAAACATACAAAGAAGTAAAAGAGCAGGCTTGTGCATCTGAAACTGATCTACTAAAAAAGTGATACACCCACGTCCATGATTTGAATCGACTGTAACCAATATTCCTTACTCTCTACACTCAGAAATGTAGCGACACACGGAGGTGAAATATGGATGATACACGTACTGAAGACACTACTTTTTTTGGCGCAATGAATATGGCCTGGCTTGAAGACAACGTTGCCATTACATTTCATACAGATACGCCGTATTACGGCTCCTCTTCAGAGGAAATCATCAAATCATTACGTTTGAATGTCCTCAACGACTTCCTCAAAGAACGTGGCTTTCGCTTGCAATCCTCTACCTCACGCAACGTCCCATCTACTACTCCCATAGATCCGGATGAAGAGGTGGACGCCCGTGAAGAGGAAGAGCAGCCACTTGAGGCCCTCTTAGAGGAACTAACGGAAGGCGGGATTGAAGCATTTCGAAGCGGCATGAAAAAGCTCGAAGAATTGGTCCTTAAACGCTACAACCAAAAGGATGATACTTCAGGCAAGGGTCATGGACAAGGCATTAACGATATACGTGGAAAGTACCTGTTTCCCTCGCCTTCCGATAAGGGCACCGTCGCTATGTGCTTCTTCAATATTCGGCTGAACAAAATGCCCCATCCTATTCAGGATATGCGGGTGAGACTGCTAGCCGGTGACTGTTGTCAGGGTGAATCGAATACACGCCAGGTTGTCAACCTCGTCAATCATAACCTGGACCAACTAAGACGGGAGGGAAAAATTCCTGTCATTGCAGCTATGCCAAACTGGCTCGGTACCGGTACTCATTGTGTAGGGGATAGTGGTGGTGGTGGTGCGCCTATACCAACGAAAGGTCCTTGCCCAATTTCTACTAATGACTGGCCAATCACCGTGCCAGACGTGAATCCCACATTTAATCCAGACACCCCAATAAGAAATATGACGGGGAAAGACGTGACGGTTTTTGTGCTAGATACTATGCCACAGATTACTTCTCCTGATCAGGTTTTGGAGGCTGCCGCGAAAGCTGGTGGGAGCAACCTGCTGCTACAAAAGATGGCAAATCAGATGACCGGCGCCGAACTGCCACCTATTCATAGAACATACCAGACATTACCCGCCCTTCTAGCAGAAAATGCGCCAGACCAAATAGTAGGAGGTCATGATCTCTATTTGCGACCCTATGGATTCAAAATGGAGGATCATGGTTTGACGGTTACTAGCATCGTACGGCAGCTTGCTCCTGATGCGCCTATCGAATATATCCGTATACTCAATGACTTTGGCACACTTGATGCCCACTCGCTCATCCATGCGCTCCATCACATACGAACACGTATGGATCAGAGTGTAGAAGAAGGCGGTCTACGGAATCAACCTGTAGTGATTAATTTGAGCATAGTAATAGCGCCTCCAGACGAGGAAATCATCGGCGTGTGGTTTGGGGATAACGGTTCCAGTAGTTCAGATGAATTTAACAAAATGTGGAATGACACTGTCCTATTGCGAGTTGGATTGCAGAAAGTCATCCAGAGTCTGACAGCAGCCGGTGCTGTCGTTGTAGCGGCCGCTGGCAATGATTCAAACAACCTCCAACATTCAACGCGTATAGGCCCACGCTATCCCGCCGCCTTCCCAGAGGTCATCTCGGTTGGTGCCGTTGATAAATATGATAGAGCAGCAGCTTATAGTAATTACCCGGTGCTACCACCAGAGCATAATGCCATAGCTACCTATGGAGGCGGCAGGCCAAAGCCTGTACCTATTATTCCGCTAGGTCAAACACCTCCACCAGATACCTATGGACCACCCGATCCTCATAAAATGACTACTGCCATTGACGTTGATGGAGTGGTTGGAGTCTACAGCGCTCAAACGTACCCAAGACTTTCGGAGGACGATACTCAAACTGAGTATTCTGCCCCCGATGAGCGTGCCTGGGCCTATTGGTCTGGAACGTCATTCGCTACCCCAATCATTAGTGCCATTGCCGCCCGTGTACTACAGCTATTCAAGTCGAAAAGGCATATCGCCTCATCTTTGGTCTAGTGAGGTGCAAAAAGCGATCACTACCGCTAAGGGTCAAGAGGAATTTCTGACTGGGACTTATGCTTTGCCTTTGCAGGAAGACTTCAGCGTGGGATCTGGTGTAGGTGTGGGCCTGCTCAGAGCATATCAGTGCCACAAGCCAGATAATCGCTAGGATAATCTCATTCCAAATAGGGAGTTGGTTTCTCTGCTAGTCAATTCCCTAACGGAGTGGCGTCTGCACAGATCACCGACTTTATCGTCAAAATGCGTGGCTAGGGCTACATCGGTTTCTGGTACTACGGCGTCTACGCTCCCTACGCCACGGCCATCATGAATGCCCCACAGCCAGCGCCAGGACCGGTAACACCACCTGTTCCACAACCCCCAACACCACTTTCATTCAATGACGATGATCGGAAGGTATGGACACTGCTCAAACCAATCGTAGTCAACGAATCCGCCGCCATCGAACAAAGCTGGCTACGCGCCCGTTATCAGCATGGCTGGAACTTCGGTGCGCCATTGGAGGAGGAGCACCACGAACTGTGGCAATTCACTAGGACCTTCTCCCACCTGTAATGAATTGCAGGATCGCAACGAGGATGGCTGAACCGATAAAAGCAATCACAACACTCCCCCAGAAATGGTATGTGCTCTGAATGTTCAGCAAGTCCGCCAAAAATCCTCCGATGAAAGCACCTATCAGACCGACAATAATGTTACCAATACAACCATATCCGCGACCACGTATAAACGCGCTGGCCAAAAAACCTGCAATCAAGCCGACAATCAGCCACGCGAGCAGATCACCCGGCTGAAGCGCTACATTCGCAATCACAGCTTGCAGAACCATCCTGAATATCTCCTCTATGTGTATGTTTTCACAATGAACTAGGAAGAAAAGCACTGCAACATATACGACAGAGGAGATCAGAGGTTACATTCACGCCACGAAAAAAGGGCGGCTCAAAAATTGAGTCGCCCTGACACACTTACAAAGAACTTCGCATCCAGGATGGACGCGCTCACGAAGCTGCTACAATGTGCGGCGGGTTCTGCCACCTGCAACCGCGCGCAGGATAGCGATCAGGATACACGCGCCAATGAAGGCAACGATAATGCTTCCAATAAGCCCGGTCGAACCACCAAAGCCCAGAAGGTTTGCGACTAAACCACCAAGGAATGCGCCAACGACACCAACGATGATATCACCAAGGATACCATAGCCGCCGCCACGCATCACCATACTGGCGAGGAAGCCTGCAACCAAACCGACAATCAACCATGCAATCAACCCACCTGGATCAAGAGCCAAACCTAAAACGAGAGATGCCATTGTTAATTCTCCTTCTTTTCTTCTCTAACGATACTATTAGCAAATGCCATTGTTGAAAGTTACGATTATTTCTTTTCGGCCTAATCTTGAATGATTTTGCCTTTACGCATTTGCCAATTGTACTTTAACCTAAATTGCCTACTAATACAAGTCAACAATAAAAACGTTAAGTGTCTCCTAAACTAGGGTTAAGCTTTTTAAGGTTTCAGTTATAGTAGATATGATCTTCTCCTGAGGTATCCATTAAGCTGGATACCTGTCCCTTTGTCCGTTGTGTAACGAGAGCCTCATATGATAGGCTATCTCTAAACATACACGTTAGAGACGACCAGGAGTATTCAGAATGCCCTCTGCCCACAATTCCCCAGAGTCCTTACCAACAATAAATTCTGTTGATACAGCTTTGTTAGAGCAATCGGACAAACGCCATTTCAAGGCAGCATCAGTACTGCATTTGCCCCTCAACGTCTATCTCTTGCTGTTCTTCACGCTTGGGAAGGGCTTCCAATTAACCATCGCAACCCTGAATATCAACTATTATGCCCACAGCCTCGGCTATCGCCCGGACTTTATCGGCCTATTAAGCGCTATGCCCGCCATTGGTGCCCTCTTCAGCGCCATACCGAGTGGCTTCCTGGCTGATCGGCTAGGCCGTAAGCCCGTATTGATAGCAACCGCCATTCTCACGCCACTTTTTCTTGCTGGAATCGGACTGGGTACATCAGCACCGTGGTTACTCATCTGCTCCTTTTTACAGGGTGTTGTCTCCTCAGCCTACTGGGTCACAAACCTACCACTCTTAACCGAGAACACGACCGAAAGCCAGCGCGTAGGCGTATTTGCCCTCAACAGCTTTCTCCTGCTTGGAGTTGGTGCCCTCGGCAACCTGCTGGGAGGAGCCATTCCTGAATTCGTAGCCGGCATCCTGCACGTCTCCGCCAGCAGCCCGGTCCCTCTGCGCTGGGGAGTACTGGCCGCCGCACTGAGCACCTTCATCTTCGGCCTCCCCCTCTGGTTCCTCCGCGAACCCAAACGCCATAAAACAGTTCACCCCAACGTCTCCACAACCTCTCCAACCAAACGTAGGGGCAGATTGATCGCGCCCATCGCCGATGTATCGGCCTCCTTACCCGCCCCGAAGGAAAAACTACCCATTCTGCTTTTCGCCAAACTATTGATCCCCGACCTACTCTTCACAATGGGCGAAGGCTCCGTAGTAGCCCTGATCCAACTCTATTTTGTGCTTAAATTCCACCTCCTCCCAGGCCCACTGGGCATCATCTTCACCATTTCAGGCCTCGCCGGTGGCATCTTCTCCCTCACTGCTCCCCTCTTCGTTAAACGCTGGAGTAAACTACGCCTCGTCACCACTGTCCAATATCTCAGCGCTCCACTGATGATCCTCATCGGCTTCGCCCCCACACTACCAGTAGCAATCAGCGGAGAATACGCCCGCTCATTTATGCGCACCCTCATCGAGCCAGTCTACGCCGCCTTCGCCATGGAACAAGTCTCCGACCGCCAACGTGCCACTCTCTCTGGCTTCTATTCAATCACCTGGAGCATCGGCTTTAGTATTGGCCCGGCAGTTGCAGGATGGCTGCAGACGAATGTGAGTCTATCAACCGCCTTTGTCTTTGGCGCTTCGTGCCTGGTAACCAGTGCTAGCATCCTACTGTTATTCTTCGGCAAGCAACTTAAACGACCACACAAGGTTGAGAGCTTCAGCAAAGAAGGTAGTCAGAGTAGTGAGAGCAGGACAGACATTTGGAGATAGGCGTATTATCCTGTAGGGACAGTGCCTTGTGCCTGTCCGGGACAACTCACCGGATGCCTTATCTCCAAACGTCTAAGAGCAAAACTACTTCTTTGCCTAAAGCCAATTGATGCTCTATACTGGAAGAGAAAACAAACAGAGAAGAGGGATAAAAATGACAGCCTGTGTATCACTGTTCCGAGGCATCAACGTCGGCGGTCACCACAAAGTACGAATGAATGAACTCAAAGCTTTGCATGAATCTCTAGGCTTCAAGGATGTTCTAACCTATATACAGAGTGGGAACGTGGTATTTACCAGCGACGATGCAGACAGCACACGACTCTCGAAGCAAATTGAGGACGCCTTTGAAAACAAATTCGGCTTTCGCGTGGAAGTCTTCGTCCGCACCTCAACCGAGTTAAGCGACATTATCGAGAAAACCCCATTTCAGAACCAACCGGACAAAGAGCTAAAATGGATCGTCGTCGTGTTTCTGTCCCACCACCCCGACGAAACCGCGCAGGAAGCCCTTTTCCAATCCTATAGCGGCCCCGAAGAAATCTTCATCCTCGGCAAAGAAATGTACATCTATTATACCAACAGCATTGGACAATCCAAACTCACCCAAAGTTTGCTTGATAAAAAGCTGAAAACATCTGGAACCGCCAGAAATTGGAATACCATCCTCCAATTGCAGAAAATGCTGCAAGGCTAAACTCAGTCGGACCTTGTGAATGATTGCTCCTGCACGACTATCCTAGGAGATGGGAATCCGTACCTGTAGGGGCAAGGGGCGGTGTGGTGTTGGGAAGGGGCCTTGTGCTTGCCCGTTGCGGGAACCGAACGATGATGGGCTTTGCCTCGTTAGCGATAATTTACATGCCCTTGTTGACGCTTCTCATCCACATTGTCATCAAAGCTGAATAAAGGTATAATAAGCACTACCGCATCTCGCAAACAGATAGATGGAGAATTTTAAATGGGGTATGTGGAAATGCCTATAGAAATCTTTTGCTGCTACGCACGTAAAGATCACGAGTTTTTACAACATCTCAAAGCTCATCTTATGCCGCTTCAAAGAGAAGGCATCATCACTATATGGAGTGACACTGACATCAATGCAGGCAAACAATGGGAAGATGAAATTACAAAGCATCTGAATACCGCGCAGATCATTTTACTATTAGTGAGCCCAGACTTCATGATGTCAGAATACATCTATAGCAAGGAGATGAAACGAGCTATAGAGCGGCATAAACGGGGAGAAGCAACCGTCATTCCTATTATCTTACGTTGGGTTAGCTGGCAAAGAACACCTATTGGCCAGTTACAAGCTTTGCCGAAAGATGGTAGACCCATTAAAAATTGGCAGGATGAAGACGAAGCATTTTATGACACTGTAGAAGGTATTATAAAAGTTATCGAGGGGATAGAGAGGAACAAACCAGCCGGTTCTTCCCCAATATCGTCTTCCCCAACGTCAATAGCTACTCATAAAGCTGTCTTATACCAACTTTTTTTTGCTGATTTGCTAGAGCGTCTAAAAACTACTCATCCTGGCATCACCAACGCCAAGAAAACTCAACAACAACCTTTCTGGTGGTTTGGCGCTGGTAAAACAGGATTTAACTTTGAATGGATCTTCACTAAAAGTGCACTAAGAACCGGATTAAGCATAAATATCCCTAATAATCGTGATGCAACTAAAAAAGCTTTCGACGCTCTTTTTGAACAACAGGCAGCTATTGAGAAGGAGTTTGGTCAACCCTTAGTTTGGGAGCGATTAGAGGGAAAAGAGAGTCGCATTTCTCTGATTAGGCAAGCAACAATTGCTGACCCCCCTGATGAACTCGAACAAACAAAGCAATGGGCCGTAGAAACTATGTTGAAGTTCGTAGATGTGTTCAAGGAACGAATAAAAATGTTACCAACTTAAGCTTCTCCACAAGTGACCATCGCATGGCCTTTGCTTCCTTTTGCAATATGCCACCACATGCGTTCATTCCTCGCACGAGGTATACTATTCTCAACCTTATAAACATAACAAGACTAGCTCTAAGCGAGGATAAGCTAATGGCAAACAGGAACATCTCGATATCCTCAAACAAGGGGTAGAGGTATGGAACAAGTGGAGAAGAGAACACCCCAACATACGACCCAGATTTCAGCACGGCTAATCTTCAGGGAAATTACCCTCAGCTAACGCTGACTTCAGTTATGCCAACCTCCAAAGAACTGACCTCAGCGGTGCTAATTTCAATGAGCTTTGCTTATCTACGAGGTGCTGACCTACACGGCTGCCGATGCTCACTAGCGCCTATCTCCGTGGAGCTTACTTGGGTAGAAGCGATCTTAGCAGTGCCTCTCTTATGGGAGCCGTATTAATTGATACAAATTTGGAACAAGCAAACCTTGTAGATTGCCCGTTTATGGAATATCTGCTTGGGATGTACAATTGGAAGGAACAATACAGTTCAATCTCGTAATCACCTTCCCGATCAACCCCAGATTACTGTTGATAATCTTGAAGTCGCCCAGTTCATCTACCTCTTACTGAACAACAAAAAATCCGCGATGTCATCGACACTATCACCTCCAAAGTCGTCCTCATCTTAGGCCGCTTCACCCCTGACCGCAAGGTCATCTTAGATGCCCTGAAAGACGAACTCCGCAAGCGCAACTACCTCCCCGTCCTCTTCGACTTCGACAAACCCGCCAGCCGAGACCTCACAGAAACAATCTCTACGTTAGCTCATCTCGCCCGTTTCATCATCGTCGATATCACCGATCCCAGAAGTGCATCCCCAAGAAGTAGCCCCATCATCCCTCGACAATTGTTCCCGATCAGCCATCAGTACCCTTCAACCGCTAATCATTGATGCAAAGCTACCGAAAGACACGAATATGCCATGTTTGAGGATTTGAGAAGGCGATATTCACTGGGTTCTTCCAACCTATCGCTATCAGGATGACCGCAGACCTCACTTGCATCTCTATAAAGAACATATTATTGCTCCTGCCGAACAGAAGGCAAAAGAGTTAGCACAGTGAGAAGCTACTCAGTGTAAGCAAGTTCTACAGTTGAAACTCTACCTCTGCCGCAATAGTAACCGCGTTATTCAGTGGTAATGTCGCCATGCCTACAGCTATGCGAGCATGCTGCCCAATCTCCGGCCCATACAGTTCAAGTATCAGGTCCGAGAAGCCATTGATGGCATTGGTTGTCTGTGCATAACCAGGTTCAGCATTGACCATCCCGTACACCATCAACCAGGCCGTCACGCGATCGAGATCACCAAGTTCCCGCTTGAGACTGCCAAGCACGGAAAGAGCCGTGGATCGAGCCGCCTGCTGGGCAGCTTCCAGGGAAACCTCGGTCGGGACTTTCCCAAAGGGACCAGGAAATGAGCCGTCAGGAGCTTGAGCTGAATGCCCAGACACGTAGATCCGATTACCGCGTACACGTGTCCAGGCGAACGAAAATTTGATGCCTGGCGGAGCACTGGGGGCTGCGGGAAGTACAAGTCCGAGTTCTTGGAGCTTTGCTTCAATCTGCATCGATGACTCTCCTTTCATTTAGGACAAGAAATATCCCGCTCTGGGATATTTATTACCGGCGACGCCTTCTTCTTCGCCCCCTACGGCCGGTAAGCGCACGCAGGACCGCGATCAGGATCAAAGCCCCAATCAACGCAATGATGATACTTCCAATCAACCCGGTCGAACCGCCAAAGCCCAGAGCGCTTGCGATCACGCCTCCAATAAATGCACCAATAATACCGACAATGATATCACCCACAATGCCGTAACCACCGCCGCGCATAATCATGCTGGCGAGGAAGCCTGCAATCAAGCCAACAATCAGCCATGCAAGCAGTCCACCTGGTTGAAGAGTTAGGCCTAATACTAACGATGCCATAATACATTCTCCTTACTGGTTGTTTCTGCGCAGGTCGGCGAGTGGACGAAGAGAGTCGTTCATCATGACGCCTACGACTACTTATAAGTATATCTAATAATGCTGAGTTTGTCATCCTCTGGCGCAACCAAAACTATATCTCACTCGCTTACTCGCTCATTCTTCATTTGGAGTGATCAGCTTTAGCCTCGTATTTTTCAGGCTCCTTAGGTTTGGGCAACCATAGGAAGACATGGGTCGGTTGCATCGTCTCTTCCACCACCGTCACCAACCTCTCACTCAAGTGCGTCAAATCGACCTCTCCACGCAGCGACATGCTAAAGGCTGCCAGTATCTTGCTCGCATCATACTTACGGCGGTAGAAGCGGCGATCAATGACGTTTTGGATACGCTTGCGTAAGGGCTGGAAGAGTGCTCTGATAACCAGTGTGGAGACGACGATGGCGATACTGTTGTCACCGCTGATGCCATGTAGGAGCGCCTGCAAACCAAGAATCAGCCCAACGTAGACCGCGGTCAGAATGACCGTGAGCGTACCATAGACCAGCGTGCGATTGATCAGCACATCGATGTCCCAGAGCCGGTAGCGCATAATAGCGATCCCCAGTGTGATTGGAATCGCCAGCATCAAGCACATGATGAGGCCCACCTCAAGTGCGAAAGCAAGTGAACTTGCTCCACCCAATCCTGGAAGCAAGACGAAATAATAGAGCAAACGCGGCCCAATGTTGCCTACAACAGCGATCACCACACCGAACAGCGCCCATTTAGTCTGCTGTCGCTGCTGGATTGTGGATACATAGCGATAACGGTACACCTGGATTCCCATCACCTCCACCACAAAGCTAAAAAAGAGCGTGAGGCTGAGTACAGATCGATCCAGTCCCCACGATGGAAGCAGAATAACAATGACCCAATAGCCAACCATGACCAAAGCCAGCCAGCGTGTCCAACGTGGCGCAAACTGTCCATCGGGAAATACAAATCCGCAGAGCAAAAGGCTACCGTTCCCAAGAGCAGACAAAGTGGGGATTAACCACGACCAGCCGGAAGGAAGTGCTTGCAAGGTGATATTTGCGAACCCAAAGGGAAGCATCATCAGAGCAAATGAGGTAATCAGCGCCACGCGCTCGACTCGACTTCCGCCAGAAAAGCAGCACACCCACAACAGCATAGCTGAATTGAAAGAGCAGGCAACCTCCAACCATGTATGTGGCATAAAAGTCGAGGGACAGGCCCCATGTCCGAAGTGTATGCACATCTCCAGGGGTCAATTGACCGGTAAACGTTTGCACGTCAGAAGCATGCAGCAGATGAAGTGCGGCAAAAAATGCGGGGACATGAGCGACCAACAAGGCATACACTGGCACAACAATGGCGATCCATGCCATGCGTGCAAACAGTAACCAGGGCCTCTGTAAGCGTGCATGAGGCGCATGTATGCCTCTATTAGTTTTCTTCGATGTTCGTGAAAGGCTCATGATCTCTTCTCTAGAACTCCAGCTCAAACGCTATCACATAATGCATCTCTTTG
The DNA here is from genome assembly GCA_963778375.1 of uncultured Chloroflexia bacterium. GTDB lineage: Bacteria > Chloroflexota > Ktedonobacteria > Ktedonobacterales > Ktedonobacteraceae > CAVZTX01. Next base: position 262,327 of record CAVZTX010000028.1, read on the forward strand.
CCAGAGTATACAGAACACACAGCGAAACCACCCCTGTAGAATCACCTGTTGTCATTACTAGTATTTCACTCTTACGTCCTGATAGTTTCCTGAAATGGGTAGTCTTGCGCATAATTTTCTGCGCCTTCTGGCATATCCTTTAGATAACGATGAATCTTCCCAGGTCTTAAAAAAGTATACAACCAGCGTTTACCATCTAGAACAACTCTATATAAACATAAAAAAGACGAAAAGCTCTGAATGAAGAAAGGATAAAAATAATGTACTATCGGATAGCAATCCAGGCCAGTGATCAAGCCAGTTGGAAATGGAAATCAACCCCTTTGACATCTTTGGAGGCGCTCTTACAGCTCCTTCGACTCTATAGCCCTATTCCGCAGGATCGCTTGCGAGTCTTCACAGCCCCTTCTCGCCAGGAAATGGATGTAATGCTGGCACAAGAAAACAATGGCATGTCCAACAACTCTCACACCGCTGAACAGTTTCTAATCCAGAGAGGCTTCCGTTCACAGAGCAGCAAGCAGGAAGGCTCAAACGGAAGAACACAACAGCCACAGAGTAGAAGGGCAATCACAATCACACTTCCTCCCTTGGTGATCCCAACCACCCCTGCTGAAGCTCCACTCGCGGAGCAGGGCCTAAGTGCAATGGAGAAGATGCGCCTGGAATTGGAAATGGGAAACGGTGGTGACCATAATCAACCCTACACCTTCGCTTTGCCAGCCTCAATGCCGCAGGTTTTAGCCTGGACCAAATTACTTGTCCGCATCCAGCACGGCGAACTGCTCCCTTAAGCCACGCCATCCCTCACAATATGCTATAATGCTCTCTGCATGGAAAGAGAGACGATAGCATGGAAAATCATGTGAGCAAAAACGCCGAAGAGTGGCGCAACACGACCGCTCACACGGCAAAGGAAAAAACAGCACAGCGGCAGAAACAGTTCGCCACAAGTTCCGGCATCGAGGTGCCGGACCTATCCAGCACAGAAGACATGCAGGGCTTTGATCCTCATGCTCAACTGGGCTACCCCGGCGAATTTCCTTTCACACGCGGCATTCACCCCGGCATGTATCGCTCCCGACTCTGGACGATGCGTCAGTATGCCGGCTTTGCAACTGCTGAAGAATCGAATAAACGTTACCATTTCCTGCTCTCACATGGTACAACCGGTCTCTCAGTGGCCTTCGACCTGCCCACGCAAATGGGTTATGACGCGGATCATCCCCTCTCCGAGGGCGAAGTTGGCAAAGTCGGCGTCTCGATCTCCAGCCTGGAAGATATGGAAACGCTGCTGCATGACCTGCCACTGGAACGTATCAGCACGTCCATGACCATCAATGCCACCGCCAGCATCTTGCTCGCCCTCTACATCGCCGTTGCCAAAAAGACCGGCGCTGAGGTGAGTAAACTCACCGGCACCGTACAAAACGATGTCTTGAAAGAGTATATAGCGCGTGGCACCTATATCTATCCGCCGCAGTATTCGATGCGCATTATCACCGACATGTTCGGCTACTGCGCCGAGAATTTGCCGCGCTGGAACCCGATCAGTATCAGCGGATATCACATACGCGAGGCAGGCTCAACCGCGGTCCAGGAGGTCGCCTTCACCCTTTCCAACGCCATCAGCTACGTGCAAGCCGCACTTGACGCCGGACTGGATGTTGATACCTTCGCGGGTCGGCTGTCCTTCTTTTTCAACAGCCACAATAACCTGCTGGAAGAGGTTGCTAAATTCCGGGCTGCCCGGCGCATGTGGGCACACATTATGCAGGATCGCTTTCATGCACAGGACCCGCGCTCGATGATGCTGCGCTTCCATACGCAGACGGCGGGTTCAACGCTGACCGCCCAGCAACCCGATAACAACATCGTACGAACCGCCTACCAGGCGCTAGCCGCCGTTCTTGGAGGCACTCAATCCCTGCATACCAATTCCAAGGATGAGGCGCTTTCGCTTCCCACCGAAGATGCGGTACGCATTGCATTGCGCACGCAGCAGATTCTCGGCTACGAGAGCGGCGTGGCCGATGTCGTAGACCCATTAGCAGGCTCATATTATGTCGAGTACCTGACCGACAGTATAGAGCAACGAGCCTGGGACTACATCCGCCAGATTGATGCACTTGGTGGCAGCGTACACGCCATCGAACGTGGTTTTATGCAAGCAGAGATCGAGCAGGCCGCGTACGACTACCAGCGCGCTCTGGAACAACAGCAGGCTATCGTCGTTGGCGTCAACCGCTTCACGCAAGAGGAGGAGCAGCGCCCAATCTTGCTGCGCGTCGATCCCGAAGCGGGCAGACGGCAAGCGGCAAAGCTCGCCGCCCTCCGTGAACGGCGCAACAATGAGCATGTGCAACAGGCACTGGCCGCCCTGGAACACGGAGCAGCAGGCACCGAGAACCTCATGCCGCTCATTATCGCAGCCGTCGAAGCATACGCCACCCTTGGAGAAATCAGTGATGCCATGCGTCACGTCTTTGGCGAACAACACGAATTCCGTAGCATAGAATAGAAGTATGCTGTATAGTATGAAAGACAACGTCGGGGCCTCAGCGGAGCGAAGCGGAGCGTATATCAATCCTTCGCGCCCATCGCCGATGTATCGACCAGAACCAAGTCAACTTGAAAGGCTAGAGATAGCACGAAATCCAGAGGCCCCCATCGGGGTTTTCAATTCAGGAGCAGGAGGGCTAACTATCCTCTCAGCACTACGAAAAGAATTACCTTCTGAGCATTATATCTATTTCGGTGATACAGGACACTGCCCATACGGTGTTCGCAGCGATGCCGAGATCACCGAATTGTCGCTGCGTGGTAATCGCTTTCTGATCTCGCAAGGCGTCAAACTGATCGTAGTCGCCTGTAATACCGCCTCACAGGCCGCGCTTTCCACATTACGCGCGACCTTCTCAATCCCCTTTGTTGGAGTCGTTCCCGCGGTAAAACCGGCAGCACAAAAGACGAAGAAAGGGCGTATCGGTATCGCCGCCACCAATCAGGCGGCCAAGGCCCTCTATTTACGTCAACTCATTGACGAGTTCGCAGAAGGTATCTCCGCGTATGCCGTCGGTTGCCCAGAGCTGGTAACACTGGTTGAACATGGCGAGCTAGATGGCCCCGTAGTGGAGGAAACAGTGAAGCATGCTCTGCAACCCCTTCTATCGGAAGATGTTGATGTAATTGTGCTTGGCTGCACACATTTTCCTGCACTGCGCCCTGTAATTGAACGTGTTACCCAGCACGCAGTGCAGATTATTGATAGCGGATTTGCCGTAGCGCGTCGCACGCATGTAGTCTTGGAGGCAGAGAGCCTGCTCGCTCCCGCCAGCCAGAATAACACAAGTAGCTCGGAAAGTGGTAAACTCGATGTCTGGTGCAGTGGAGACCCCACGGCTTTTAGTGAAGTAGCCAGTAAAATACTAGGGTATACCGTCATTGCCCATCAATCTCAAATATAAGGAGGACCATGCAAAACCATCGTACTGTTGATAGCAATGAAAATATCAGTCTGGAAGAATCATGCCTCAAGCCATTTCGTATACGTTGTGCACAGCACATATCTAATATCCTGGCACCCGTAACAGTTTCATTGCCATTAGTAGCATCGGTGGCATTCTATCGCGCTCGCGACGTATCCACTGCATTACTCTACGCCTTGACTACCCTGTTCTTTCTCAGTCTAGCGCCAGCAATATATGTCTTGATCGGCTTTCGTCAGGGCAAAATTTCTGACCTGGAGATAACCAATCGTAGCGAGCGGGCAGGCCCATTTCTCTTCAGCATTATGTCAACGATTGTTGGCCTCTTCATCTTGCTGTTCACGAACGCACCGAAGAACCTTGAAACATTACTCTTCATTACAGGAGTAAGCGGCATTATCATGACAGTGACCACCCTATGGTGGAAAATCAGTATTCACGCATCAACCCTGGCCGGTGCGGCAACCATCCTCACTATCCTCTACGGCATGGTTATGCTCCCCACTTACCTGCTGGTCATTCTAGTCGGCTGGTCCCGCATAGTTCTACGACGCCATACAGTAGCACAAGTAGTCGTCGGCTCCCTGCTAAGCATTGTCCTAACAATGGTGATTTTGAAGGTGAGAGGAGTGTAGGAGTCCAGCCTGAGGTGCGACTTGCCTTCATAAGCGTCAGCTTGAGGATTATGTTAAAATGAAGAAAAAGAGGAGAAGAAAGGTGAACACGGATATTCCTCAATTGGACTGGCAGGACTGGATGCACCGCTACGATCAGCAGCAGAGCACCTACCTGCCTGATCGTGAAAAACGCTTTACTGTCATGCTCGATGTGTTAGAAACGCTGCTTCCTGAACACTTTGTCGCGCTTGACCTGGCCTGTGGTCCCGGATCAATGAGCCAGCGCCTTTTATCGCGCTTCCCCCAGGCACGCTCCATCGCTGTGGATATTGATCCCATCCTACTGCTGCTTGGACAGCACGTCCTGAGTGACATGCAAGGGCATTTGCGTTGGGTGGAAGCAGACATCAGTGAGCCTTCCTGGCACAGCAGACTTGGCGAGGAACACGTGGATGCGGTAGTAAGCACGACGGCTCTTCATTGGCTGCCTGCTGGCTCGCTGGTGGAACTGTATCGCCAGTTAGGAGTCCTCGTTCGCCCTGGTGGAGTGTTCCTCAATGGGGATGGCTTGGGGTTTGCCCCACATCTGCCGAGCTTCAACATGGTCACAGAGCGCGGACATGTGCGGTGGGCTGCTGAGGCGACCGCAGCGGAGAAGGAAGATTGGGAGGTGTGGTGGGAGGCGCTGAGGCGTGAACCAGGGATGGAGCCGCTCTTCGCGGAACGTGCGCGTCGCTTTAGCAACAAAACGCGTCCCCCTGGTACCCTGGTAGATGTTCACCTGGCAGCGTTGCGCAATGCGGGATTTCACGAAGTTGACGTGATCTGGCAACACCTGGACAACCGGGTCGTGATGGCAGTGCGCTAGCTCGCGGGAATTTCCGGCTCATGCTCGGAGGGAGCTTATGAGCGAGAAGAGTGGGTCAGCCAGCCTCAAAAGCGACTTGCGGATCACAGAAGAGCAGAGGCATTACCTTACAGAACTGCCAAATTTTCCTTATTGAATCCTGCGCAACTCGGCGTTGTGGCACGCTCACCCACTCAGAAACACCGCTCATCCGGGATCTAGGCCGACTTGTTGATGAACTCTTTGGTGACCCATTGTGCGGCATTTTTGGGATAGGGAGCGGTCAATCCAAGGATGATGTGCTGGAAGCCAGCGTCGATGGCTCCAGCGATTGAGTTCCGGGTGGTGCTGGGGTGATCGTAAGAGATTGGCAGGTAGATGGATCGGGTGATCGAGGCGGGATCGCGACCGTTCTCGGCGCAGATGCGGTCCAGGAGAGCACTTCGACTGATGGCGTCATCGATGTCGTCTCCGGGGATGTTCCACAGGTCGGCATGCTCGGCGACCACGCGTAGCGTCGCAGTCGAGCGTCCGCCGATCAGTATTGGCGGATGAGGTTGTTGGACGGGTTTGGGGTTGCAGATCGCCCCGGTGAGGTGGAGGTAGGTGCCATCGAAGTCGAACGGTTCAGCCTCGGTCCACAACCGCCGGATGACTGTGCATGCTTCGGCGAGATCTCCGACCGAATGGGTGAAGTCGTGGTAGGGCAGGCCATTTGCCTCGTACTCACGCCGTGCTATAGGGAGGTTTGGTCGTGAGCCTGCGCCGATGCCAAAGTCGAGCCGCCCGTCGGAGACGACGTCAACAGTTGCAGCAATCTTCGCCAGCATCGCGGGCGGTCGGAAGCGGTTGCTCGTCACGAGCAGCCCAAGGCGCAGTCGTTCGGTTTGCGCGGCGAGGGCTGAGAGCAGTGTCCAGCCCTCGAAAATCGATCCGTTCCGGTCTCCTCTAATCGGCATGAGGTGATCGAACAGCCACGCATGCTCGATCTCTGGGATGGTGTCCGCCTCTCGCCAGACGCGCAGAATGTCGCGATAGCTGACCTGCTGTTGAGACGTTGAAATCCCGAAACGCGGTCCGGTCGTATGTGCATTCATGCCCACGTCCGTCATCGCTATGTCTGATGTGTTCATAGATGGTATTCCTCCATGATATACTAGTATCGAAGTAGTGTTCCGATACTAGTATATGGAACAATGTTCCGCTTGTCAAGCTCTTGTGTGAGGGAGGAAATGAAGCGATGACCACCATCGACGAGGGAGTGGGGCACCCAGCCCGAAAGATTCGGGCCGACGCGCAGCGTAACGAGCAGGCGTTGCTCGCCGCTGCCGCCGCCGTGTTCGTCACTTCAGGTGTTGATGCGCCGGTACGTGACATCGCAGCGGCGGCTGGGGTCGGGATGGGGACGATATACCGCCACTTCCCGACGCGAGCGGATCTCATTGTTGCTGTGTACCGCCATCAGGTCGAGGCCTGCGCCCAGGCTGGTCCGGTCCTGCTGGCGAATGGGAGCTCGCCGCATGCTGCCCTTGGTCAGTGGGTCAACCTCTTCGTTGATTTCCTGGTCACGAAGCATGGACTCGCCGCGGTCCTGCAACCCGACAGTGCTGGCTTCGACGCGCTGCATGCCTACTTTCTTGACCGCCTCGTGCCCGTGTGCGCTCAGTTGCTCGAAGCCTGCGCCCAAGCTGGCGAGATCAGCACCGATATTGATGCCCTCGAACTCATGTATGGCATCGGCAACCTCTGCGTTGGTGCCGACAACAATCCTCGTTACGATGCCCGCCGCATGGTCAAGCTCCTCATCGCGGGACTCCTCCAATCGCGCTCGACCTGATACTGCTGATCCAGAGAAGGAGCATCTACAGCACCTCGAGAAGGTTGGTCAATTTCGTGTACATTTGGGAATTCCGTGAGCGAAATTTTGATAAATCGATGAATGGGTCTTCCCTCAGAAAGAGAGCAGGTCACTCACCGATGTATCCTGATTCCACCCATGGAATAGGTCTGACTCAATTTTGGTGAATAATGCCTGCTCTACGACGCCGAATTATCAAATTTACACCAAGCCACGTCAGGAGAAGTTTCTTACTTCTGTCCGCTTGCCATCCCAGCCCTCTCCGGCAATTGTGCCACAGCCTCAGCTCTTCGTTGCGCACGTCTAGCAGGAGCCTGAGCCTTGCGGGTCGTCGCAGTCGTGGCACGACCGACCAGGCGGATGAAGCCGTAGAGCATTATCCAGTTAATCACACCCAAAACCACCAGGAAGACCACGTTTGGCAGTCCAAGGCCATTCACGACGAGGTAAATCAGCGCACTGAGCACGATATTCCCCAAAGTGACAGGGATGAGGATCAACCAGGCAAATTGCATCAATTGATCTGCACGCAGGCGCGGCAACGTGCTACGCACCCAGATGAAGACGAAACAGAGCAGGTAGACCTTGGTGACAAAGTAAATCAATCCCAGGATGTTGCCGAGGAATTGCCATCCAAAGGCCATGCCTGGTGTGGTCAAGAAGGCAACGCCCGGACCGGACCAGCCTCCAAGGAACAGGAAGGTAGCAATAGCCGAGACGATGACCATGTTGCCATATTCGCCGAGGAAGAACAAACCCCAGCGCATCCCGCTATATTCAGTGAGATAGCCAGCTACAAGTTCTGATTCCGCCTCTGGCAAATCAAAAGGAGCGCGGTTTGTCTCCGCTAGTCCGCAGATGTAGTAGATGAGGAGCATTAATGGCTGTACCAGGAAGAACCAGGACCACGGCGTAAAGCCTCTAAAGATGAAATCCAGGACGCCATTGCCGGTATTATGCCAGCTATTTTGAAAGGTCTGGATATCCCGAATAGAGATGGTTCCAATGCCTGAATTGCCACCGGCCAGTATGCTCGTCAGCATCACAACGCCAACGAGAGCCAGCACGAGCGGCAGTTCGTAGGAGATCATCTGGGCAGCAGAACGCAATCCGCCAATCAGCGAGTACTTGTTGTTGGAGCTATAACCCGCCATCAAGACGCCGACCACGTCAATCGAACTTACTGCGACATAGTACACAATGCCGGTAGCAAGTGCTGTCCCTGGCAGACCTATATAAGGAGAGAAGGGCAACACTGCGAAGGCGCCGATGACAGGCGTGAGAAAAACCGAGGGTGCTACCAAGAATAGAGACTTATCAGTCTGACTCGCATGAATGTCTTCCTTCATGAGTAGCTTACCGACATCAGCAACCGTCTGCAAGAGGCCCCACGGACCGGTGTGAATTGGCCCCAGGCGGTCTTGCATCCAGGCCATAATCTTGCGCTCGGCCAGCACCATGATTACAGCGCTCGTCAGGACAAAGCCAAAGAAGGAGAGAAATGCTATCAGGAACTGCAAGAATTGCAGCGAGAAGATCCCATGAATGAGCTGGTTTATTACATTGTCACCCAACACAATCGTACTATGCATAGGACAACTCCATTTGTAGGAATTTGTCATCCTGTAGGGGCTGTGCCTTGTGCCTGCCCTGGCGAAGGACCTGCACCGTCCAGGATAACAGCCTTTTTACCGGTCAACTTCGCCAAGAACCAGGTCCAGGCTACCTATAATTGCCACAGCATCGCTCATTTTATGGCCGCGCAGCAATTCGGGCAGAATTTGCAGATTGACAAAGGATGGCCCTCGAATCTTGGCACGCCACGGATATTCGCTGCCATCGCTAATAAAGTAGATACCCTCTTCGCCCTTACTACTTTCAATGGCAAAGTAGGTTTCGCCGCGTGGTGGACGCAGCGCAATCGGCGTCCGGGTAGAAATCGCTCCACCTGGCATCTGATCCAGAGCGACGCGGCAGAGACGAATACTTTCATAGATTTCCTGGACACGCACTTTATAGCGAGCGTAGCAATCACCTTCCTGGCGTACCTGTGGACGTACCGCCACCTCACGATAAGCCATGTATGGACGATTGACGCGCAGGTCCCAGTTGACGCCACTTGCCCTCAGCATAGGCCCGGTCAGCCCATAAGCAATGGCCTGCTGAGGATCGATATATCCCACACCCTGAGTGCGAGCCTCGAAGATTTCGTTGCCTGTGACCAACGTCTCAAATTCGGCCATGTGCCCATCGAACTCGTTGAAATAGGCTTCGCACTCCTTGAGCCAACCCTTAGGAAAGTCATGCAATACGCCACCTACACGTATATAGTTCACGTTAAAGCGGCTACCACCCAGGGCTTCAAACAGTGAAAGGATGCCTTCGCGGTCACGGAAACACCACAGAACCGGCGTAAACGCGCCCAGGTCAAGCAGATAGGTGCCAACAGCGACCAGGTGGCTTGCAATACGCTGCATTTCTCCTGTTAACAGGCGAATATACTGTGCGCGTCTCGGAGGTTCAATACCCATCTCCTGCTCTACCGCTCCTGCATACGCAATCTCGTTGAGCATCGGAGAGAGATAGTCCGCGTTATCCATATAACGGATACCGCCCATGACCGGTCGATTCTCCAGAATTTTCTCGATACCTCGATGCAAGTAACCGATGACTGGAGTGCAATTTGTTATGGTCTCCCCTTCCAGCGTCAGCACCAATCGCAGCACACCGTGAGTGCTGGGATGCTGGGGGCCCATATTTAAAAGCATTTCCTGAGATTGAATCTCCTCAGGCCCATCTGTAAGTATGGGATTTGCGCTCGTACTCGTACTTTGATTTGTAACCATAAGTTTCCTCTAACAGTGAGTAGCTTAAGCCTTTATACTCTATACGCTATGATGCCTGTGACCTTTGTTGCATCATCTTACGCACACGCACCCCAAGGCTGAATGACCAGAGCAAAGCCATCAGCACCGCCATCACACTATAGATGCTACGATTAGGGTCAGTCGATAAAAAAAGAAAGGTGAATGCCATGCCCCAACAGCCCAATGCGACCATAGTCGGGAATATCAGGCTTTGAGGCCCACGCACTACTGGTGATTGCACCGTGCGATTTACGCGTGCCGCACCTGCTAGCGCCGCATCACTATGACCGTTCTGTGACACCGCAACGCGCTGGCCAGTACTCATTACACGCGCCTGCGTGGCTCCTTCTCTTCCTATAACTTTCTTACGTTTTCTCGCCTTTGGCATTCCACTTTCTCACCTTCAATCACCAAATATGTCATCCTTCATGATCTGTCCTCCTGTAGGGGCAGTGCCTTGTGCCTGCCCTCGCGAAGGATCGCGTTGTCCTCCTGTAGGGGCAGTTCTTCCGCTATATTCAAGTCGCCAGCAAGACTGCTTGCTCACGAAGGATCGCGTTGTCCTCCTGTAGGGGCAGTGCCTTGTGCCTGCCCTCACGAAGGATCGCGTTGTCCTCCTGTAGGGGCAGTGCCTTGTGCCTGCCCTCACGAAGGATCTTTCGCTGAGCGAAGTACGCATCCTTCAAGATCCAGGCGCTGATTTACCCGGTGCCGATTCCCCTGGCTCAGTCACGTTTTCCTGATTCGCTTCCTCCTGATGTCCCTGAAAAGCGTGACCAAAGGTCGGAGTACCTGGATGCAGCCGTTCCTCCATGCCTTGCCCGAACCTCTTTTGCACCACGTGCTCCACACCCTTCTGCTGGAATTTTCCGTCGACGGCCATATTGGGATCGACCTGGGTTGTCGCACGGTTCTTGACCGTAAATGGCACCTGATGAAAGCCCTTAAGTAGTGGATAGCCCTCGAAGTCATCATCCAGGAGAATACGCCGCAGATCGGGATGTCCGCTGAACCGAATACCAAACAGGTCGTAAGTTTCACGCTCTAGCCAGTTCGCTGCAGGCCAGACAGAGACAAGACTATCCACCTCTGGTTTTTCGTGGTCAAGACGCACCTTGATTTGTATCAACGCGTTGCGCGTCGTTGAACGCATGTGGTACACAGTTTCAATATGATCCAGCATATCGACGCCAGAGACGGAGCTTAACATATCAAAGCCCAGTTGATCGCGCAAAAAACGGCAGACGGCCACCAGATTCGTACGATCAATATCCAGGCTGAGAAAATCCCCCTTTATCGTCTGGGGAGCCACTTCCTGACCGGTTATTTGAGCAATCGGTGCCAACTCGCGAGTAAGCGCGGCATTCTGATCGCGATAACCCTTAGTTGCTGTTGGAAGGGTTTTTGCGCGCGGCACTAAATCCATCGAACAACTCCCTTGCGCCAGGCATACATCAGACCAAGCGCGAGCACAATAATAAAGAAGAGAATTTCAAAAAATCCAAATAGGCTCAACTGTTTGAAGATAATTGCCCAGGCAATGATGAAAACAATATCTACATCAAAGGCAACAAAGAGCAGGGCGAAGACATAGAAGCCAAGTGGATACTGTACCCTCGCCGTACCGATGGGAGTTTCCCCCGACTCATAGGTCTGAAGCTTCTCTTTGGTTGGATCATGCGGCGCGAGCAAATTTGCAACGGTCATCGTAACGATGACAAATATAAATCCCGCCGCCAACAGGATGCCAGCGTATAAATAAGCAACGTTGATAGGTGTTGACACGCATTCCCTCCACGTAGTATCTGGCATTCACAAGGACCGCCTCTACATAAATGTAGCTGCGTGAAGTCTCCCAGACTCCCTTACCCTTGCTACCGAAATCAAGGCTAGAAGATGCTACTTGGATTATAGCACAGGGAAGAAGGTGTTTCCACGACAAATTAGAGGCTGACTGCCACCTGCATAGGAGATGGAGTAGGGCAACCGTTACTGAGTTCACCGCCAGATCTTCTTGCACAAACTCTCCTTATGGAATTACTATATCATCAGTGAAGGACACCATTGTTCCAGGGAGACAGCAAGATTATTGAAGTCTCAGCATCTGTGAAGACACAAGGAGAACATCATGGGAACCGAAATCAAACAATCCCTTGAAACAGATTTTTATTTAATGGACGAACTTTTAACCGAAGAGGAGCGCCGCATTCGCGATAAAGTGCGCCAATTTTGCGATAACGAAGTCATACCAATCATCAATGACTACTGGGAACGAGCCGAATTCCCCTTTGAACTCATTCCCAAGATGGCAAAGTTACAGATCGCAGGCGGCAGTATCCAGGGATATGGCTGTCCTGGCATGAGCCATGTAGCCGCTGGAATAATGGCACTGGAATTGGCGCGGGGTGATGCTAGCATCTGCACATTCTTCGGCGTCCACTCTGGACTCGCAATGTCTTCAATCGCTATGCTTGGCTCAGAAGAACAGAAGCAGCACTGGCTGCCACCGATGGCGCGACTAGAGAAAATCGGTGCCTTTGCTCTAACAGAACCGAATCACGGCTCAGATGCGGTAGCCCTGGAGACACGCGCTCGCCGCGTAGGCAACGAATACATCATTGACGGTGCGAAACGCTGGATTGGTAACGCATCCTTCGCCGATGTAACGATTATCTGGGCGCGTGACGACGATGGCAATGTCGGCGGCTTCCTCGTCGAGAAGGGCACTCCTGGCTTCGAGGCAAAGGTCATGACGGGGAAAGTCGCCAAGCGTGCAGTCTGGCAAACAGACATCACGCTCACTCATGTACATGTACCCGTTGACAGCCGCCTCGCACGCTCCCACAGTTTCAAGGATACAGCCAAGGTCCTTACCGCGACACGTTCCGGCGTGGCATGGGAAGCAGTCGGTCATGCCGAAGCAGCATACGAGATCGCCCTCAGCTATGCAAAGGAACGTATACAGTTTGGCAAGTCGCTCACCAGCTTCCAGATCATCCAGCACAAACTGGCTACCATGCTCGCAAATGTGACAAGCATGCAACTGCTTTGCCTGCGACTCGGCCAACTCCAGGGCGAGGGCAAGATGACCGCCGCTATGGCCTCACTTGCCAAGATGAACAACGCCCGGCTAGCTCGTGAGGTTGTCGCCGACGCACGCGAGATGCTCGGCGGCAACGGTATCCTGCTTGAGTATCACATCGCCCGCCATCACGCCGATATCGAAGCCGTATTCACCTACGAAGGCACCGACACCATCCAATCCCTGATCGTAGGCAGAGATATCACTGGAAAACAAGCCTTCTCGCCCCACTAAGTAGGAGCCGATTTATCGGCGTTGGGCGCCGATAAATCGGCTCTGGGATAAACTCGCATGTCCAGATGTATTTATTCATGTGCATATTCACCCAGCGAGAGGAACCACATCATGAAAGCAGTGCTATGTAAAGCATACGGTCCGCCAGAAAGCCTCGTGATTGAAGAACTTGAATCGCCTAAAGCAGGCAAGGGTCAGGTCGTCATCAGCGTCAAGGCCTGCGGAGTGAACTTTCCAGACACGTTAATTATTCAGGGCAAATATCAGTTTAAACCACCCCTGCCCTTTTCCCCTGGCAGCGAGATCGCCGGTATCGTCAAAGAATTGGGCGAAGGTGTAGAGCACGTCAAGGTTGGCGACCGGGTTGTAGTATTCACCGGCTCGGGTGGCTTCGCCGAAGAGATCGTTGTAGACGCGGCCCAGCTTATCCCGATGCCCCAGGGCATGAACTTCACCACCGCCTCCGCCTTTATCCTGACCTATGGAACCTCGCACTATGCGCTGAAGGACCGGGCACAACTTAAAGCAGGCGAAACACTCCTTGTCCTCGGTGCAGCAGGTGGCGTAGGCCTTGCCACCATTCAAATTGGTAAGGTCATGGGCGCACGCGTGATTGCCGCCGCATCAACAGACGAAAAGCTTGCCGTCTGCAAGCAGCAAGGAGCAGACGAAGTCATCAACTACACGACAGAAGACCTCAAAGAACGTATAAAAGAGCTTACAGGAGGGAACGGCGTTGACGTAGTCTTTGATCCTGTGGGAGGCGACTACTCAGAAGCCGCATTACGTGGCATAGCATGGACCGGACGATTCCTCGTCATCGGTTTCACGGCTGGCAATATCCCCCGCATCCCACTCAATCTCCCGCTTCTCAAGGGCTGCTCCATCGTCGGCGTATTTTGGGGCTCGTTCACCGCCCGCGACCCCAGACGCAATCAGGAGCACCTTCAAGAACTTCTCTCCTGGTTCGCATCAGGTAAGATTCAGCCCGTTGTCTCCGCGACCTACCCCCTTGAGCATGCTGCGGATGCCCTTAATGATATGATGAACCGGAAAGTGACGGGCAAGGTGGTTTTGTTAATAGGTGCAGGGGAATAAAGATCAGGCAGGATTGACGCAAACTTCATTTTATGCCATACTTGCCGTAAAGTTTTTGTGGCATTGTCTTTATTATGCTGCTTAAAGGCTATTGCCAGCAAATAAACTCCACTAAAATAGAGCTGGGGGACTACGAAATGGGAGCAAGGATACTCCATTAAATGACTGTTATTATTTCCTCGAACGCTACATTCCAAAAATCAAATCCATACATTTTAAATATATCTGGAAGATTGGATGCGGCTCAATCACCCCAAGGAGTGCTGAATGACCTGGAAGACGCTCACTGAACTGTTAGCTCATAATGCCGAAGTCTACCCCAATCTACTTTTTGTGCGCTTTCTCAAACGGGGCGAGGTTGTAGATACCTGCACCTATGGACAACTCTGGGAACGAGCAAGCCACTGGGCAACGCTTCTTAAAGAGCGAGGCGTTTTGCCGGGCGACGCAGTCGCTTTAGCGCTGCCGAACTGTGATGATTTTGTCTATGCTTATTTCGGCACCCTACTCGTGCGAGGAGTTCCTGCATCTCTCGCACCCTTTCGCCGCATCAAAGTGAATGACCATTACCTGGCAACCGTCGCTCAGCGGTTGCAATTTATTTCTGCCAAAGTATTGATCGTACCTGAAGGACAGGCAGATATTGCCAGCCTCCCCCCACTGTCCTCTCTCGAACTACTTACCGTACTAACAAGACAGAATGTAGAACCAACTTCCAGACTCACCATGCCTCAAAACACCGCAGATGACTTCGGATTGTTCCAGTTCACATCGGGCACATCTGGCAATGCCAAAGTGGTGCAGCTTACCCACGCGGCCCTGTTGGCACAGATGCGCAATATTTCTCACGCGCTGGCAGTAGACCATAATAGAGATTCCGGCTTATCCTGGCTGCCGCTCTTCCATGATATGGGCTTATTCGGCTATGTACTCACTCCTATGTATCGCGCTATTCATAGCACCCTACTCCAGACCGAGGACTTCATGATGCGCCCAAGCTTGTGGATAAAGGGGCTATCGGACTTCCGCGCCACCATCACCGCCGGACCACCATCGGCCTATGCGCAATGTGCAAGGCATCTCAAGGACTTCGAAATCGAGCAATACGATCTAAGTAACCTACGCGCCGCGGTTGTGGGTGCGGAAGTAATTTCACGTGAAAGCTTGCAACAATTCGCAACACGCTTGCAGCCCACCGGTTTTCGCGCCACCAGTTTCGTGCCTGCCTACGGCCTGGCCGAAAATGGTGTAGCTGTCACTATGATGCCACTGAACCAGGGGCCTGAATTCGACACGATCGACCTGGAAATCATGCAGACGCAAGGCATTGCTCACCCAGTAGAGCACTCTAATGGACACATGAGCAATGGCAACACGCGTGCGATTGCCTCAGCAGGAATACCCCTACCACAATCGGAGGTAGCCATTGTCAACCCGTCCGGTGAACGATTAGGGGAGCGTCAGGTAGGTGAAATCCTGGTGCGCAGCCCTAGCCTGATGCGTGGCTATTATGGGCAGCCCGAGATTTCCCAGCAGGCGTTGCGTGACGGATGGTTATGGACAGGCGACCTGGGCTACATCGCCAATCATAAGCTACACATCACCGGTCGCAAGAAAGAGGTACTCATCGTCGGTGGATCCAACTACTATCCAGATGACCTCGAACTAGTGGCCGAGGCTGTGGAAGGCAGGCGTCAGGGCAACGCAGTAGCCATTGCTTGTGAGGACCCGATACGGGCAACAGAAGCGGTGGTTATGCTGGTCGAGACGAGCCTTACCGGGCAGGCAGAGCGCGATGCATTGCGTCTGCGCATCCGCCAGGCTTTGATCTCAGCAGGTTACCCGGTCAGCGAGATTGTCCTGCTGCGACCGAAAACGATCCAGACCACCCTCAATGGCAAACTCAAGCGGATTGATATGAAAGCTCGCTACCTAAAGGGAGAATTCTTAGATGACTAAACGAGTAAAAGCGGCTGAGGCACTGGTTGACATTCTAGAGCGCGAGGGGGTATCCGTTATTTTTGGTATCCCTGGTGGCCCCCTACTGCCGCTCTACGATCAATTGGCCAACCATCGCAAAATCCGCCTGATCCTGGTGAAGCACGAACAGGCAGCCGCTTATGCTGCCTTTGCTTATGCACGTGTAACAGGAAAACTGGGAGTATGTGTCGCCACCTTGGGTCCTGGAGCAACCAACCTGCTGTCAGGCTTACCTGTGGCCTTGATCGCCAGTGTCCCCGTCCTCGCGCTCACAGGCCAGGTGCAGACCACCGCCTACGCCAAAAGTGCCCATCAGGAATCAACCGGCTGGTTTCGTACACCGAACCAGGAGGCAATGTATGCCGCCACCTGCAAGCATACCGCTACCTGCATCGAGGCAAGCCGTTTCCCCGATTTTGTGCGTCATAGCATTCGCATCGCCACCTCTGGACGACCTGGCCCGGCACACCTCATCATTCCCGCCAACCTGCTGCACCAGACCATCGACTATACGGCGCTCAATCCGGCTGAGTACCGCCTGTTAGAGCATAAAGTGTGTGACAATTCGGCAATGGCAACCATCGCCAGTCAGATAGCCGAGGCTCGCTACCCACTCATCATGGTTGGAGAACGCGCACTATTGCCCGACGCCAGTCAGGAAATCTCGCAACTCTCCGAGCGCTTCTCTATTCCAGTCATCACCGACATGGCCTGCAAATCGGCGGTGGACGAATGGTCGCCCATGTTTATGGGATGCATGGGCGTGATGGGCCACCGTGCTGGCGAGCGCTACCTCAAAGAGAAGTCCGACCTCGTGCTGGCAGTTGGCCAAACATTTAACGAAATTTCCACCTTAAGTTGGGATCCCGCCCTGGCAAGCGGCCGCAAATTGATCCAACTCGACACCGACCCGGAGGAGATCGGAAAAGTCTACCCGGTAGCTGCCGCAAGCGCCGGACACCTGCCTACCATGCTGGCATCCCTATCAGAAAAGCTGGACAAACTGGGGGTCACAAAACAAAGCGAGCGTGAGGCAACGGTAGCAGCACTACGCAAACAATTCCCCCTGTTTACCTCCAACGAAATGAACAGCGAGAAGGTCCCATTGCTGCCGCAGAGGGTGGTCAACGAAATGCGCCAGGGTCTGCCGGAAGATGCCATCATTCTTTCAGATTCTTCTAAGTGGACGCGCTGGCTAGGACGCTATTTCCCAGCTCGACGGCGTACCTTTGTCACTGCTCACGACTACGAACCGATGGGCTGGGCAGTCGCGGGAGTAATCGGTGCCAAACTCGCCAACCCCGACCGGCCGGTTGTATGCGTCAGCGGCGATGGCGCATTTCTAATGAGCGCTATGGAACTCTCTACCGCCGCCAACTATAAACTGGATATCATCTGGCTGATTATGAACGACTCGCGCCTCGGTATTATCTATGATCTTCAAAAAATGCTCTACAGTGGTCGCATCGCCGCCACCACCTTCGAGAATCCCGACTTTCGCAAATTTGCCGCAGCCTTTGGCATAGCAGCCCAGGTGATCGAAAAGCCAGGCGAGTTAGCCGAAGCCTTACAAATGGCCGTGCAACGCGGCGGCGCAGCCGTATTCGACGTACGTTTTGATCCCGATGCAGTACCGGCGGTACGTCCCCGCAGCGTGCTCATCACTAAGGAAATGGGATTGCCCAATCCGAAGCCTGGCCCGGAAGTGACCCGTGCCTTCATCTCACTCTTGAAGGAGAAGTAAGCGATATTTGTAGGGCACCCGCAAGAGATGCCCCTACTATGACACGAACATCCCACTGTTGAAGGAGAAACAAGCGATGTCCAATACTACCTACGAAATTGCCATGTCCCGCCGACTGGATCAATCAACCGCCAGGGCCTTTGAAGTCGTGGAAGATCTCGAACGCTTCCCCGAATTTATGCCCAACGTCAATTCGCTCACCCTGTTGGAAGCAGAGGGAAATCGCAAGGTAGCAGAATGGGATATCACCATCGATGACGCGCCGCTCAGTTGGATCGAAGAAGGCATCTATGATAAGCAAAACATGATCGTTCGCTTCCGTTCGCTGGAAGGCGTTTTTGATCGCTTCGACGGCTACTGGCAGGTAGTGCCCGAAGGAGATGGCAGCCGCGTCACATTTGAACTGGCCTATGAAATCGGCCTACCAGAAATCGAAGACATTGTCGGCCCAATCCTACGCGAGCGCATGATCGAAAATGCCGAAAGCATGCTAGAGGCCATCGAGAAATGGGTCGGAGAGGCAAGATGAGCATCGACACTGAACATCTCCCAACGGATTTCGCACTCCTCGGCCACCCGTCCAACTATGAGCACCTGGGCGACATCTTCGTTCATTCGCGGCCAGACTTCAACCGTGAGAAAATGACGAAGTACAAGGCCACTTTGCAGAAGATTTTTGAATGGACCCCTAGCTACGCCTCCAAAGACCCACTGCTGATACACACGCTCAACGGACGACAACTGTCTGGCCGCTTAATCTTCTGCACGTTTTTGCCCGAAACCATCCACTCGCCCCGCCACATGCTTGCCACCTACCAGAAAATCCTTGATGGTTGTCGCGTCGCAAAAAACCTGGGCGCGAAGGTAATAGGCCTGGGCGGCTTCACCTCCATTGTAGGCGGCACACAGGGCGAGAAGGAAGCGCAGGAACTGCAAATCGCCGTCACCTCTGGCAACTCGCTCACAGCCGCACTTGCGCTCGCTCAACTCAACATACTTTTAGAGCGCCTGGATTGGAAACTATGCGAACGAACGGTGGCAGTCGTAGGAGCCAGCGGCGATATCGGACGTGCCTGCGCCCTGGCGCTCGCTCCCCATGCCGGTCGCATCCTGCTCGTTGCCCGCAACAAAGCCAAACTGGAGGAACTGCGCAACGAAATGCCAGCCAATGTCGAGGCCCATATTTGCACAGACGTGCAGGATGCCACACATGCCAGCGTCATCGTCGCCGCCACCAGCGCCGCCCAGCCCATTCTAGCCGAAGCCGATTTACAGCCCGGCACGATTGTATGCGATGTTGGCTACCCCAAAAACCTATCGTACGCACCCGATCCACGCCCAGATGTGCTGGCCATCTCGGGTGGCCTCGCCCAGATGCCCTTCGCATTCGACATCACTTACTACACGCGCCTGCCCGAACCCAACATCATGTACGGTTGCTTTTGCGAAGCCATGGTCCTTGCCATAGCCGGTCGCTACGAAAGCTACTCCATCGGCCAGGGCCGCATCACGTCCGAGAGAATGGAAGAGATTTTCTCTCTGGCACAAACGCACGGTTTCCAACCCGCCCCGCTCTACCGTGGCAAACATCCTATCACCGACGAAGGATTAAACACCTTCTTACAATATGCCTATGAGATGAAGGAGGTCCATCAATGAGCGCCACCCCCACCGAACAAAAACTACAATCTATCGTCGCCGCAAAACTCCAGGTTACTCCCGATCAAGTCCCCCTCGACGCCTCCCTGATGGACGACCTCAGCCTCGACTCCTTCGACCTGATGGCAGTCATCCTGGAAATTGAGGAAGACTTCGCCCCCATCACCATCTCCGACAAATCAGCCGAAGAACTTCGCACGTTGAGAGAGGTAGCCGATTATATTGATCATCAGTTGAATCAGATATAAGATGACCGTTTCTCAGAGAAATCTATACCCACTCTTGTTAATCACCACTTGTCCTTAACCTCTTTATAACCGATTTTCCTTGCCTCTACTATTACCAGCCCTTATACTTAGCAGTGGAGAGGCATACTGAATAACAAAAGATTGCTATGGTTGGATCACTGCAGTCTTGAAAGTGAGATTTATCTATGCATATCTTTTCCCGCTCAAAAGTTGCCCTTTTCTTCTCTCTGGTTGCATTTGGTGCTATGTTAGGTGTCCTGCTCGTCAATACTGTGGTTCCCTCTCTCAGTTCCCAAGCCGCTAGTCCAACATTAGCGACGAAAAAGTTTGAATTTAAGTTGGTTGCTTCTCCCGGTATCCAAACCAACTGTTTACCCCATGCACGAGGCGAGGCCACGATTGTCCGCGATAAGTTGAACGATCAACTAACAGTAGAGGTGAATGGGTTAGCTCCTAACACTGGCTACGACCTCTTCGTGATCGAGCTACCCAATAAGCCCTTCGGCGTCTCCTGGTACCAGAGTGATGTGGAAACCAATGGGCAAGGCGAAGGCAGCGTGAGTGTGCGAGGCATCTTCAATGTGGAAACATTCTCAGTTTCACTGGGTGAAGCAACTCCCACCGCAACGCAGGTTGTCTTCCCACCGACCCATCAATTCCATATTGGTCTATGGTTCAATGATCCCAAGGTTCCCTTCAAGCTCGGTTGTGAACCCGGCGCAACTGCTCCGGTCATCACACCATTCAATGGCGAACAGCATGCGGGTATTCAGGTACTGAATACGAGTAATTTCCCAGATAATGCTGGTCCCCTGTCGCACGTTGCACCTTAAGCAAATATCAATCGGCTTCCATCTCTCTCCGATGGGGATGGCAAATCGCAACTACCTGAAAGAACCCCCACGAGGTCCTCTCGTAGGGGTCTCTTTTCTAGAGATGTGTACCTTCTGGCGCATTGCATGTGAAACCCGGGGCAGTATAGGATATCTCTTCAGCAAACTTTGTCCGCTTAAATCGGCTTATTGAATAACACTCCTCCCTCACCTCAAATTCATCCACACCGTCTTCACCTGCGTATACGCATCAAGCACCGCATGTCCCATCTCCCTCCCATACCCACTCTGCTTATATCCCCCAAAAGGAGCCGCCGCATCAAACTGATTATAAGTATTGACCCACACAACCCCCGTTTTAAGCGCCGCAGCTACCTTGTGCGCCTTCTTCACATCATTGGTCCATACCCCTGCCGCCAGACCATAGATTGACTTATTGGCACGAGCCGCAACTTCCTCCACATCCTCGAAGGGCAAAGCGACGACAACGGGACCGAAAATCTCTTCACGTGCAATCGTCATTTCGTCATGCACATTATCGAAAATGGTCGGCTGCACGAAGTAGCCATTCGCCAGCTCACCGCCAGCCCGTTCGCCACCCGTAGTCGGCTTGGCACCCTCGCGTTTACCCGTCTCGATATAGCCCGTCACGCGCTCAAGTTGCTCCTGAGAAACCAGCGGCCCCAACTCCGTATTCGGATCAATGCCCAACCCAATCTTCATCTTACTGGCATAACCGGTCACCCCGCTCAACACCTCATCGTACACCGACTTCTGCACGAAAAGACGACTACCCGCCGTACAGACCTGGCCCTGGTTAAAGAAGATAGCGTTCATCGCGCCGCGCACCGCGTATTTCATATCGGCATCCGGGAAAATAATGTTAGGCGACTTTCCCCCAAGCTCCAACGTAACCCGCTTCAAATTGCCCACACTGGCCTGCAAAATCTTCTTACCCACCTCGGTTGAACCTGTGAAAGCAATCTTATCCACATCTGGATGAGCAGCCAACGCCGCACCCGCCGTCTCGCCAAAGCCCGGAACAATATTGACCACTCCCTCCGGGAAACCCGCCTCGCAAATTAACTCGCCCAGCCGCAAAGCCGTGAGCGGCGTCTGCTCTGCTGGCTTAAGGATAACAGTATTGCCACAAGCCAGGGCCGGTGCCAGCTTCCAGGCAGCCATCTGTATCGGAAAGTTCCAGGGAATAATCTGCCCTACAACACCCATCGGCTCACGCAATGTATAAGTGAACATATTGGGAATAGAAACCGGAATGGTGTCGCCCTCTATCTTCGTAGCCCACCCTGCAAAATAGCGAAAATGATCGGCAGTCAACGGTACATCCGCTGCCCGCGAATACTTAATAGGTTTGCCATTGTCCAGCGTCTCCAGTTGTGCCAGCTCATCAGCATTCTTCTCAATCAGCTCAGCCACCTTCCAGAGCAAACGTCCCCGCTGCGAAGGAGTAAGTTTTGGCCACGGACCACTCTCAAAGGCCTTGCGAGCAGCAGTCACCGCCCGGTTAATATCCTCAGCATCACCCTCCGCAACCCTTGCCAGCACCTCACCCGTCGAAGGATTGATCGTATCAAATGTTTTGCCACTCGCCGACTCTACCCACTCCCCCCCAATCAACATCTTCACCGGCTGCTGCTTCAAGAAAGCACTCTGTACAGTATCCGTCTCTCTTATCGTCATCTTTGATCTACTCCTTTGTATCCAGGCTTGTCAGGGCATTTGCAAGGATATTCAACTGTCATCCTTCAGCGAACGCCTCTAGGGTCGCCTCTACTATACACGTCATCTCCGACCGTTTTAGGATATCATGTGAAGAGTCGTACTACCAAATATTGTCAGCAGCTTCAGGCTCTTCAGGCCATCTTTACTGGCTCTGTTGGTGGTCCATTGGGTGCTCTCGCACCTCTCATCTCCAGCGTGCTCGGTGCGAAAACCGTACCAATAACCTTCAATGTAACAGGCAAACGCCGCTCCGTTGAAATACCCAACATCATGCACCTTGCTGTCCATCCCCTGCCAAGTATGGACCCCAACAACGAGATTTGGGCACTCAACGCCCATCCCTTTTCTCCCAAGCTGGCACTGGCGGTTGGCGAGCAGAATAGCACCTGGACGGACTACGGCATGAGCTGGGATAACTCAGGCAAAAACGGCCACTACGCATCAATCAACTGGTCCAACCATAGAACCAATCCGGTTTATTTCTTTAAGGAGGAGAGTACACATGTTTGGTACTACCCCCCAGCTATTGCAACGCCAGCGTTACCTGATCCTGGGCGTGCTACTTGTGCTGGCCGTCCTTGCCTGGGGACTCCTCATCTGGCAAGCACCCATGATGAACAACCAGGCAATGGGCCTAACCATGGGTATGAGCGCTCTGCTGTTCATCGCAATCTGGGCAGTAATGATGGTTGCGATGATGTTTCCGGCAGCGGCCCCAATGATCCTCATGTTCAGTGCTGTCTACGCTGGCAAGCGTCGGCAAGAGCAGCCCTACGTGCCGACCTGGATCTTCGTCAGCGCCTATCTCCTCGTCTGGGCATTGTCCGGAGTGCTGGCATACTTTCTCGCCATAGGAGCCGAGAAGCTAGCGGGACAGTCGATGTGGCTCACGACGAACGCTACCCACATTGGCGGCGTCATCCTGGTAATAGCCGGCCTCTATCAACTCTCGCCGCTCAAAAACGTCTGTCTATCAAAATGCCGTACACCTTTGCAATTTCTCCTCACTTCCTGGCATGATGGATATGCCGGTGCCTTCCGTATGGGGATCGCGCACGGTGCCTTCTGTCTCGGTTGCTGCTGGCTTCTGTTCGTAATCCTCTTTCCGCTCGGCATCATGAATATTGCGGCGATGGCGGTTGTAACTGCGCTGATCTTCGCTGAGAAAGCGCTGCCCATCGGTCGACAAATCAGTCTAATTGCCGGTGTAGCTTTGATCATCTATGGATCAGTAGTCATATTCTTGCCCGCTGCACTACCAATGGGAAGTCCATCTATGTAGAATGATATTTTATATGGAACACCACGACCAACCCGACGAAGTCCACATTCGCCCGGCAAACACCGACGATATTCCTTTCATCCATTCCCTCTCAGAACGTTTTGCCAGCGTCGGCACTCCCACCTGGCGTGACCCAACAAAAATGCAACAATTCCACCAGCATACCGTCACCGAAGCCAGTTCAGCAATCAACCTCCCTGGCTCTCTCGTACTGATCGCTGAAACCAACGATGGCACCCGCCTCGGCTTCATCTATGCCACCAATACAACCGATTTCTTCACAAACGAGCCTCAGGCCTACATTGCAGACCTCGCAGTGACTACGCATGGCGAAGGGAAAGGCATAGGCCGCAAGCTCATGGAGCATGCCGAAACCTGGGCACGAGAACAAGGCTACCGTATCGTAGCCCTCGACGTCTTCGCCTTCAACACCCACGCTCGCTCCTTCTACCATCATTTAGGCTATGTCGAAGAGACAGTAAAACTCATCAAAGAAGCTATGACTTTCCACTCTGCGATGGCACAACAAGTTACTGGATGCTCAGGATCATTATTCTCCACAATCACATCAACCTGTTTCTGTGGTTGAACCGCCTGGAAATAAAGTTGCTGCCCAGGAAAATAGCGTTGCAGATAATGTGCTCGAACTGCTTCCGATGAGCCAAGACGTGGTAGATCGCGCCGAATAGCACGTTGCAGAGCAACCTCAAAATCCACATTCACGAAGATGCGGTAATCCCATATATCCTCTAACTCAGGACGCAGAAGAAATACGCCATCAAAGAGCAGCACGGCATTGACAGGTGCAACCTCCTCTTTTGATTGAATAGGAGCGTCTGCGCTAACATCAAAGACGGCATGATGGTAATGCCGGGTGCCATTCGGCCCCAGCGGAATAAGCAGCACTTCTCGCAAGGCGGCATAATCAAACAAATCCTCGTAGTAACCTTCAGGTGAGTCTCGTCCTCGTCGATATCGCTCCCGGCGAGGTCGATGAAAACCATCAATCGAGGCACGAATAACCTGTCTGCCCTGTTCCTCAACCAGGGAAGCCAGTTCGTCGGCAAGTGTAGTTTTGCCTGCCGCATCAATTCCATCTATCGCTACTCGCAGCGGATAGGACTGTTTGATGGAAACAATCCTATCTGCAAGCTGATGGAGAACTTCCCGCTGTGACATAATTCCTTCTCCATAAAATTTTACAAACTCTCCCCCAAACAAAGCGCCAAAAAACGTTCATTCTGATCGGTTGATCTAAAAGGTCAACCGATTATTTATTATCAACAGTCTTTATTTTGGAGGAACAACCGAATGAACGTCATCAGACGTCTCTGGCAGCGACCCCTTAGCCGCTTCGTATTTATCGCACTACTCTTGATGCTGATGGGCGCGGGAGCAGTGAGCACGGGAAAGTTACACCTCTCCCATCCAGCCAGCGCAGCAACTGGTACCTGCCAGCTCAATTCCGCGCAAAACACCATCCAGCACGTTATTTACATCCAGTTCGACAACACCCATTTTACCCGTGATAATCCCAATGTCCCCTCTGACCTCGAGCAAATGCCCAATCTCCTCAACTTCATCGAAAGCAACGGCGTCCTACTCTCCAACCACCACACTCCATTGATCGCCCACACAGCAGACGACGTAATAACCTCCATTACCGGCGTCTATGGAGACCAGCACGGAATACCAATCGCCAACACCTACGGCTACTACAACCCCGATGGCACCAGCAGCATGGCCAACTCTTTCACCTACTGGACCGATCCCATCTACGACCCTAAAGTCGCCTCTCCAACCGATACCACCTACAACATGCTAACCGCCGACGGCAAAAACGCACCCGCACCCTGGGTATCATATACCCGCGCAGGCTGCAACTTCGGCAGCGTAATGTCTGGAAATACCGCGCTAGAAAACACCGGTACCGACATCACAACCGTCTTCGGAGCCAACTCACCAGAAGAACAAGAGGCGCAATCCAACCCAACCAAAGCACAGGCAGACTTTGTAGGCATCGCCGTTCACTGTGCCGCCGGTGACGCCCTCTGCTCCAGCGCTAATAACGGCAAACCCGATCTGCTGCCCGATGAGCCGAACGGCTATACAGGCTACCTTGGACTATTCGGCAACAAATACGTCGCCCCGCAAATCAGCCCCAACGGCCCCATGACTGATCTCGATGGCAACACCATCCAGGATTCAAAAGGCAATCAAGGTTTCCCTGGTTTTGATAGCATGTCAGCATCCGTCTCGCTTTCCTATGTAGCAGCCATGCAAGAACACGGCGTGCCCATCACCTACGCATATATCTCCGACGCGCATGACAACCATACCGCGGGTACCGCCTTTGGTCCTGGCGAAGCTGGCTACGTAGCACAACTGAAAGCCTACGATGACGCCTTTGGCAAATTCTTCACTCGTCTCAACAACGACGGCATCAACAAGAGCAACACCCTCTTCGTCTTCACCGCTGACGAAGGCGACCACTTCGTAGGCGGCGCACCCAGCCCGGCAAACTGCGACGGCGTCACCACTCCTTGCACCTACAGTCAGATCGGCGAAATCGACGCCAACCTCACCGGCCTGCTCGCAACGCAGCAAAACACCACTACCGCCTTCAACGTCCACGCCGACTCAGCGCCGAATTTCTACCTGAACGGCAATCCATCGCCGAGCGGCACCACCACTCGCGCCTTTGAACACGCCGTCGCCGCACTAACCGCAACAAACCCAATCACAAACGTAACCGACACCCTGACCAACTACATGGCCGATCCCGTAGAAATGAAGCTCCTGCACATGATAACCGGCGACCCGGCACGCACACCCACCTTCACAGAGTTTGGCAATCCCAACTATTATCAGGCAACCGGAACAGCAACCTGTAGCACACCCTGCGTAGCTATAGGGCCGAAATATGCCTGGAATCACGGTGATCTTTCACCCGATATCAACACCACCTGGCTAGGCATGGTCGGACCAGGCGTGAATCAAACAGGAGTCGACAGCAACACGTGGTCTGATCACACCGACATTCGCCCGACCATCCTCGAACTCGTTGGTTTGAAAGACGACTACACACACGAGGGGCGCGTACTCTTTGAAGACCTCGCTGACTCAGGGCTTCCATCAGCAGTAGTCAACGCCCGCCAAATCATCACACAACTGGCTCAGGTATTCAAAGAGATCGACGCACCCGTTGGTCAGCTCGGCCTGAAGACTCTACAAGTCTCCACCAAAGCCATCGAAAGCAACGATCCCGGCGACACTACCTATACCAACCTGGAAAACCAGCTCACTTCAATCACAACCCAACGCGACACACTTGCCAGCCAGATGCTCACTGTCCTGGAACAAGCCGAATTCGCCAACCAACCCGTAGACACCCAACAGGCCCAACAACTTATCAATCAGGGTAACGCCCTCTTGCAGCAAGTGAACAACATGGCAGCAACCGCGTAAAACAAAAGAAGAGAAGGTGGCCTTGATGGGGCTGCCTTCTCTTCAATGGGGTCTCCTCCTTTTCCTTTCGCCATTCTCGTTAAGTAGGTCTCTAACCCTCACCATCTTAACAAAAATGTTATAATAACCGAAGTCATAAATGACGAACTGGTAGAACTCCAACAAACGGGTGCTCAGACCTTTATAATTACACCCGACGAAGCTTCAGCCGCCGCCAGAGGACCCAATCCCCTCGATTCCAGCCGCCGTGACATTTCCGCCAAAGCAGGCCGTGCGCAAGGACGCCTCCTGGCCGAAAGCGTCAAGCATTTCTGGAATGATTAACTCCAAGGGTGAAGAAAGCTCTGAGAACAATCTTGAAGAACTTATCCTACCCACCTGGAGCTATTGAAGCGTCAAGCGAGTACTATAAGTCCTTGTTGATACGCTTGGCCTGCTACTCTCGGTCTACATCACTCCTGCTGATCTCCATGATAGTAAAGGCGCTCGGCTCCTCCTCGCCCGTGTGGGACGCAAGAGCTAACGAGTGCCCCAACATCCCATTAGTCGTCGATCGCTTGGTAGGCCAGCGTCCAGAAAGAGACGTTCGGTGGATTGGGAGAAGTGAAGAAGCATGGAGTCATCAGGATAGTGATCATGTTCTCTCTGGGGTCACAATACCAGGAGGTACCCATACCGCCATCCCAGCCGTATCGACCGGGAACCGCCGCGATATCATCACGCCTGGTGACTACAGAGACGCCGAACCCCCAACCCAGGCTGTCAAAGAAGCCAGGAAACAGGCCGGACACCGCTTTCTGCTCGGGCGTCAACTGGTCGGTCGTCATCAGCTCGACCGACAGCCTCGACAGGATGCGCTCGTTGCCATATTTGCCTCGCGAAAGCATCATCTGACCGAAAGCCAGGTAGTCGTCGATGGTCGAGACCAGTCCCCCGGCTCCCGACGGAAAGGCCGGCGGGTGGCTCCATTGACCGCCCCTGGCCTCGTCATAGACGACGGGCTTCCCGCTTTCAGCGTCGGTCCAGTAGCTGGTCGCCAGCCGGTCGAGCGAGGTCGCCGGCACGCTGAAACTGGTGTCCTTCATACCGAGTGGCTCGAAGAGGCGCTCCCGCAAGAACGCCTCAAATGGCTGACCCGATGCGCGCGCAATCAGTACGCCCAGCACATCTGACCCCGTGTTGTACATCCACTTCTCGCCCGGCTGGTGCATGAGCGGAAGGCTTCCCAGGCGGCGCATCCACTCATCGGGCGCGGGCATAGTCGACGGGCTTGGGGGCCCCATGCCAATCTGCTGCTCGTTCGCAGCTTTGAGGATTGGGTAGGCATCTGGTGGGGCTATCATCTGTCCAAAGCCCATGCGGAGGGTAAGCAGGTCACGCACCGTAATTGGCCGGTGCGCTGGCACGGTGTCGTCGAGTGGGCCGTCGAGTCGCTTCAGCACCTTGCGCTCGGCCAGTTCGGGCAGCCACCGATCCACCGGATCGTCCAGTTGCAGCTTGCATTCCTCTACCAGGATCATCGTCGCCACAGCGGTAATCGGCTTGGTCATCGAGGAGATGCGAAAGATCGTGTCGTGCTGCATTGGGGAGCCTGCAAACGCCTGCGTCCCAATGAGATCAACATGGACCTCGCCCTGTCTGCTGACCAGGGTGACGAGACCAGGCACTTCCCTGCGCTCAACATAGCCGGCCATGACATCATGCATGCGCGAGAGCCGCGCCTTGGACAATCCTGAGATGCTCATTGCCTGTCCCCTCCATCCAGAAGTCAGAACTGATGACGTGTGACGCTGAATGTGCCCTTGGCGAACGCGAGGACCTTGGTGGGCTTGACCTCGAACACGAGGATCGTCCCACCACTTTCGAGGTGAAAGCCGCCGCTGCGCGCCCATCGTCCGTCCCACTTCGTGGCCCAGGCCTCGGCGAGGCGTTCGAGCATGTGATCGTCGGAGACCTGGACGGCGTCGCCCTCGACCACGACGTCTTGCCCTGCGTCCCAGTGGTTGCAGCCGGTCGTCAGAATTACGTGTGGGTTGCCACGAAGGTTCATGGCCTTCTGTTCAGTTGGGCCGGTGCAGAAGTAGATGGCCCCATCGAGCCACACGGCAACCAGCGGAGTGACGTGGGGGCGACCGTCGGCCCGCACCGTCGAGATCCAAAACAATTCGGCTGTTTCGAGTACACGACGCGTCTCCTCCCATGGCGTGGCAACCGTGCCTGGGTCGCTGAAGCGCGGGTCAATTTTCGTCACTGGTTCGTTCATCAAAAGAACTCCTTTCATCGTTGGGCGATGGGGAAAAGCGAAACTTCCAACGCTTTCCCATGAGCCTCATGCTTGCTGTGTAAGGACCGGACGAAGCTGTGAAGCGGTGCTGCGAGAGTCTCTTTGGCCTCAATGTCAACGCCAAATGATCTGTGGCGGTAATACAAACCCTGTGAAGAGGCTTGAGTCTTCTCCTCACCCAGCACGTGGCGTGCTTGCATCAACTCCATCAGCAGATCGCTTTTTCATGTTTCATCTGACTGATATTCCCCTCTCCGCATCAGGGATGTGGCTCTTCTGGTCATCGAGTCACAAAGCGCGTCGAGCAGTGCCTCTTGAGAGAGTATACCATATGGACCCGAAAAATCTCTTCTAGCTTGCTTATTTTGCCACGCAGGGGCTACCGCAGCACATTCCAAAACACGCTCTTAGTCAGCATGAGCGTCAATGAACTATAATATGTCCATATTCTCAAACCCCTTGACAGCTTGCTTGCTTCACTATATACTTGAACAAGAGAGCGAACCGCGCTCCTCTACATCCCTCCTCTAGCCATCTACCTTCATCTCAGGAGCAACCCTCAATGTCCCAAGCCTCAACCTTCCACCCAACCGCATTTCTCTCCCCGGCTTCCAAATCAAGATCTCGATTTTCAATGTCCCGAATGTGTCAATGTCCCAACCAGGCAACCAGTATTGCACAGCGCAACAACCTCACAGATACACCCACAAAATGTGAACTACTTCACATCAAAGCCCCTCTATCATCGTTATACTGAGTCTACTTGTCATAAGTAGCACCAAAGGAGTAGCTATGTATATCACCAGGCAGCGTTTCCATTATATTGGCGCAATCTTTTGTCTCCTTCTCGTGCTCACCGCGTGCAGCCAGCAATCGGGAAATGCGACCACGCCAGGAATGTCCCCAACCACCACCACATCAACGCCCTCACCAACAGCAGCAGCGGTAGTACAGACATGTCCTGCACAGGCAACCGCGCGAGCCGCAATCATGCCACCTCTACCACCAGGAAATCATCCCAACATTGTCTATGTCTCCCAATCAGACAATGGTAGTATATTGAAGCGCTACGATGTGAACACTGGCTCGACTCACACCATTCTTTCCACGAACGGAACCGAAACGATCCTGAAAGCAAACATTTCACCAGATGGTCAATGGGTGCTGCTTGTAGCGAACCTGCAAAACCAGTTAGCCATCCAACTGGTACGAGTCGACGGCCAGCATTTGCAAACTCTCTACTGTACTCCTACCCAGATGGACATGGATTCCGCGCTTCTCTCACCCAATCAACATTTCCTCGTGTTTAACCAGGTACAGGACGAAAACATCAGCACCCTCTACCTCCTGAATCTAACAACAGGCCAACTACACACCGAGTTGTCGCCGCTACAACCCGGTTACCCCGATCTTGCCCAAGCACAGTTGCAAATCCCGGCAGTATCGATATTGTCATCCTCCTCCTTCTCCAGCAGAACCACTTCTAACCGTAAAACATCTTCATTCACACCCTGGCCGTCAAAGCACTATCTCATCTATATTCCCATGAAATGGTCTAATAACAGCATCTACCTGATTGGCACTGTAAAGGCCACCGGTGCGCTTCCACATCAATTAGCACTCTTGAAAGATATCAATAAAGATGTCACCCAACAAGCGACCAACCTGCAAGCCATCACCGCTCCATTCTCCGACAACGGCTGTCAAGACTACGATGTAACGCCTGACAATCAGCAGTTGGTATGTAGCGCATATACCCTCATGCCACCAGCCACCCCAAGCACTATCATGATGCGCTCAATAACAGCCACCTCATTCCATTCAGTCTATAGCCAGCCATTAGGAGGAAGAATCGTTGCCCGAACCCTCTCCAACTCAACCCTCATCTTCATTCTAGACAAACCAATTGGCCCACCATCGCTGTGGAAAATCAATCTCGATGGCAGCAGCCTTACCCAACTGCTAACTACTCCAACGCCGGACCTGGATCTCAGCTTCGCCTACGCAAGCTATCTCCCCCGCTCAATTACATCTCCCGACGGCAACCAGTATGCCCTCACCATTTCCAACCTATCAAGCAACGCCCAATCGCTAGTCTTTGGTTCTCTAAGTGGTGGCACAGCCAAAACTTTTGCTTCAGGTACCAACTCATTCTTATTGGCAGGCTGGGCGAACGTTTGAATTGCTAATGAAGGAGACCGTATGTGACAGACCAAAGGAAACCACGGTACATGACTATAGATGAGTGGCGCGAACTAGAACGAACCAACCCGGATGTAAAGTACGAATACATCGATGGGCAGGTCTATCTCATGTCGGGGGGAAGTCTTGCTCACTCACGTATTGGCACCAACACTGTAAGGGCTCTTGAGGATGCTTTGGGGAACCAGCCATGCTACGTCTACAACTCAGATGCAAGCGTAAGAGTGTCAGAAACACGCTATACCTATCCTGATGCATCCGTATCCTGCGACCCCGCTGACCAGCCGACAATCGAACAGATGGAGGTGAAGACCCCATGCGTGGTCGTCGAAGTGCTTTCAGATTCAACCGAAGGCAAAGACAGAATTCGCAAGGCCAATTGGTATCACGCGTGCCCCACAATCCAGGAATACATGTTGATCGCCACCAAATATCAGGCCGTAGAGGTTCAGCGCCGCGCAGACGCTGAATGGACGCTCCATTTATTTGGTCCAGGCGATGAAATAGAGCTTGTGAGCATCGGAGTCCGATTTCCATTGGCTGCACTCTATCGAGGAACGCCGGTACCAGAGATGCTGAACGACCTCGACGAGTAGCAGACCTGGAAATCTATACAAGCTTAGTGAAAGCCATACCACTGCTGGCGTCGCTGCCATTCCTGGCTCTCAACCCCATCAGAACTATTCGCACCCTTACGGAACGCTACTACTGCGAGGACAATCAATGCCAATAAGAGGATGAGAGTAATCATGAGTTGTTCCCTTTCCGAGTACATGCGTACTACCGCTGTTGCTGAACATCATTCCTCCTGGTCTTTCCAGCAAGGACTGTTCGTTTCTTTCTGATGTGAGAAGAATACCTGAAAGGGAGGGGTAAAAGAATAGCACCAGGCTATCGCGCAGCTATCACGAAACTATCACGATGGATGAACAATAATCTTTCGTCTTACAGAAAGTCGTTAAAACAAGCTCATCTGCACCACAGGCCTATGCCCATCCAACAAAATATAAGGCGCAGCCTGTTCAGGAGCACGAATATTGAGTTGACGTAAGTGTGAAAGATCGGTCAGACGACCAAGGCGTCGCGCCTTCAAAATCGCATCAGCCCCCACCGGCCCAATACCCGGCACACGCAGCAATTGTTGCCGACTCGCCTTCATAAGATCAACCGGTGCCTCGCGCAAATACCGCTCAGCCCATGCCCGCTTGGGGTCCATCTCCAGCAGCATGTTCAACAATTCTCGCTGGAAATCCTTCTTGGGAGCCAGTGCGTTCAAGCGCTCCTGCGTTGGCCTTTCAAGGTTCACCGAAACACGATCCGCCAGTTGCATCAGCCGATAAAGCTGCTCATACTCAATACCCGGCATAATCTTGAGGAGAATATGGACACAATTTCGTGTTCATCCGGCGGACATTCCCTTCCCGTTACTAGCGTACCACGGCATCATGAGCGAAGCTAAAAGCAGCAGTTGTTTTCGACTCGCGCCTTCATATATATCAATGAGAGCCTCGCGCAAATATTGCTCGGCTCATGCTGCTTCGGATCCTCGTCAAACATCATATTGCCGTCTGTCGGAAATGACAAGTCCTCAACTTTCTATCCATAGTCGCGTAGTAAGAAGCTGGCTTGGTAGTGGCGATATTCCCGCAGAAGATTTGTTGGAGGTAGATTCTCAAAGGGCATTTGAATCACAGAGCTGATCGATCAAGAAACCACTTGCGAAAGCGCAAGTTGAGTGCTGGTCAACGGTCAATTTTCCTGGCATCTATAGTGCCACTTGCGGATGTAAATTCTGGTGCACCAGCCTGCTAAGCTAATCCACTGCAAAGCGGTGTTAACGTCAATGGCCTGCTGAAGCCTGTTACCTTGGAAGTATCACGATAGAGCTATGTCTCTAACCAGGCAAAAAAGTCCAGCGCAAAAGTATGATACTGTGGAAGTAATGGTGTGGGTATAAACGTTTCAAGCGCCTCTAACAATGCTTTGCGGATTGAGGAATCTCCTGGTTCATTCATAAAAAAAGCTACTGCCAGCATGTCGATGAGCGACTCAATGGAGTCAAGAGCAGCCTGCTGCTCCTGAAGTGTTTGTATCGGGGATGGCAACGTCTGAGTTGTCCAGGAAGCACCTTGGGCAAAAGGCATGACCTTCCAGAGCGCGTAAATCATAATCCGCCCGTTATGCGCATCCACAAACCACCAGCGATCGGGCGCTCCCTGCTCCATAGGCTCATTTGGTCTGCGAATTGCGGGACTGGCAAAGAATACGTAGCCAGGATCAGGCAGGCATTTCGTGGGCAGTGGCAGTGAAATAGCATGTTCTACTGGAATTTCAGCCTGGCGTAACATGTGTATTCGCTGGTTCTTTCGCATCTCTTTGTAGCTAAGATATATTCTCCCTGGGTTTGTCATGTGTTATCCTCTCCTGGCGAGGTGATAGAACTATCCTCCTGGCTATCAACCCCTAGACAAGTTAACTCGTATGTCCAATATCCGTCACAACGATTAATCCGCCAATGTTCTCCCATGCAGCACGCATCGTATTAGCGTCAATAAATTTGCCCGATTTATTCGTGCCGCTATCATTAATATAAAATCCTTCAATCACACCGCTGCTGCTATCCAGCTTTACACCTGTCACAACAATCGCATGGTTAACATCTCCCCGCTCCAGGTACTTTTTGTTCGCCCATAGAATACCTGCATTAACTGCAATGATCACGCCACGTCCTTGTTGACCATAGGACGATAAATCCACTAATGCAGCAGAGACCTCATGGTGAGCCGGAATACCATAATTCGTGAGAATCTGCGCTTGCTGTAAGATATTTGTGCCGCCTCTATCACGTGGCTCTCCCTCGGTTTCGCACAGGCCATGCTCGATAGCATAATTCACAATCTCTGTTTCGGTTACATGTAACCCAAACTGCAGGAGAATATCCTGACAGGAGACAAGTCCGCACGTTCCGCGATAGCCATCGCGTTGGCCCTGCTTGTGATTGAAGTCCGCGTATTCTTTGGGGTCTCCGACGACCAACACGTCCTGGCCCTTGGTATCCTTCAGATGGATGGTAGTATTGGGAGCTACCTCTAATTCAACACCGCCTCCCTTCAGATAGGCCAATAGCGTTGCATAGCTTCTCTCAAGCAGTGCTGCTCCTTGCACCAGCTCTTGCCCAAGTAGAGTATTAAGACGTCGCGCCTCTCGCTCAAACTCCTGGTACATGGTAAGGACCCGCTTGAGGTGTAACTGGACGGTGCGTAATCGTTCTTCCGCTTCTTCCACCTTCCGCCGTGCGAGCTGTACCATCTCAACTAACTGAGAACAATCTCCACCCCTGCTCGCGCAACCTGCCAGGGCTGCCTGGGCCTCCTGTAACACCCCTATCCAGTGTTGCAGCGTCCTCTGCCAGTATTGCTGTCGCTCTTCGAGCCATTCTATGGTTCGCCTGCTCTCAGCCTGCATCATGTACAACGAGCTTAAGGCCTCACTCTGAAATTTCAGGAGCATGGAACGCATCGCCTGCAAGGCCTCTACAGCCTTGACATTTGCTGACCCCATGCGTTCACCTTTGATTTAAAAATTGCCGCAAAACGTTCGCTTTCTTCTGCAGAAAAGTTGCCTCAGCTTCTGCTTTACGCATAATACGCTCCAGCATCGTCGTCGTCTGCTGGAACTCCTGCGCGTAACGCGCATACTCTTGATCGCGCCAGGTACTTCCCAGTTGCGTAAATTGCTGTTTCAACGCTGACGTCCGGTTACCTAGGTCGCTAGCGAACTGCTTCAAAGTACGCGCAAAACGCTCCATTTCGTCCGGGTCTGCTTGTGCCTGTGGCATGGTCACTGCTCCTTATCTGTTAGCTACCTGAGGTGGTGTAGATTTTTGTTGTATCGAGGATAATGCCCTCTGCAACCAGGGTATTGATGGAACACTATAGGGACGGAACTTTTCCAATCGCCCAGTATCTTCATTGTAAAGCAGAGCGCGATGCCTTCCCAGAGTATTGGCTGTTGTCACATCAATCAGGCTGGTCGAATCATCCACTGACATCTGAAACACCAGCCGCAAATCAAACTCTTTCAGCGCCCCAGGTTCAAGAGAACGCTTGAGGTTATTGTAGGTGTCACACCAGATGATGGTATGGATGCCGCATTCTGGCCCATTCCGCAAAATGGTGGCGAACTGCTTAGAGAGGCTAGGCGAGCTAGTGTCATCGCCAAAAGAAGAAAAACTCAACGATGAAAAACTCGTAGCATCATCTGGTCGTAAATCGCGGATGCGCTGCAGACCATAGATAAACAGGTACATAGGTATGCTGCTGGCCGTGTTTGCCTCAAGACGCCTCGTAAGTTCACCATGAATTTCGCCCATAGCTTGAACCAGTGTATGCCTTGTCACCACCTGCGTCTGGTGAGGCAAAGCCTCTGCTATCTTTTGCAGATAACTGGCAAAAGGAGCATCCTGGGGCGTAAAGTCAAAGATGTAGAAACGCGTCCGTGATCGATCATAATGTGCGGCCAGGCTGAGCAGTGTGGTAATCTGCATACCCAACGCAGCCTCATCGTGCTGTCCAACCGTGACGAGGTTGTTCCCCGCCTGTGGCACAAACTGAACAGTGACCGCATCTTTGATAGCAATAGGATCGCCAATCCAGGCAGTAACCCTTTGGGGTGAAGTTGACGAATAGGGAGTAGCCAACGCCTTTTCAAAAGCTGCATTCTTTTCAACGCTTGCGTTAGCATCTCCCTGAAAGATAATTTGCTGCCAGGGACGTGATATCCGCATCTGCTGGGCATAAGCATTGATGCGTTTCAGGTGATTCCCCAATTCGTCCTCCGGCAGGAAGGCGCACTGGAACGGATTATTCCCCGCCAGCATGCCATTACTTGCATTATAGATAGCCTCGCCAGACCGTGAAAGGAGACGCGCTGCCGGGTTCTCGTCGCTGAGAATAATACGCGAATCCGCCTCTTCGCATTGCAGAGCAATACGTACCGCCATCTGACTGATCGTAGAACGTGCCAGGGTGTAGGTTCCGGCCAGTGTTTGCGAGCCAAGCATGACATGTATTCCAAAGGCCCTTCCCTGTCTCACCAACCGGTCAAGCAAAAGCTTTGCTTCCTCTGCAACCTTATCATCTAACGTGAAGAACTCCTGGAATTCGTCAACAAGCAGCAAGATACGTGGCATCCGCGCATCTGGATTCTTCATCCGGTATTGGATGATATCTTGCACCTGCGCATTACTGAAGAGTATTTTACGCTCCTCCAGAACCGTATCCAGCCCTTTTAGCACACTCTGAGCAAATTCGCGTTCGCTCTGGACCGCAACAACACGCGCGTGAGGCAACTGATATGTTGCATAGGGAGTAAAACCAACCGTCTTAAAATCAATCAGGTAGAGTTCCAGCTCATCAGGGCTATATGTCAGGACCAGATTTGTGAGAAGCACGTGCAAAAGATTTGTTTTTCCTGCGCCCGTTTTGCCTGCAACCAGGACATGCTGTGCTGTTTCCTTCCCCAGTTCCAAGTACTGCAATTTGCTGGCTCCCGCCCGTCCCAATGGAACGCGGATGCCATCCCGTGTAGAAGCTTTCCACCAGCTACCCTCGAGGGGCATCACGCGCTCAAAAGGCACCCTGACCTCATCCGCCTCAATGGCAGCCTGCCCCACTTCTTGCAAAATGTTGTTGAATAACGCCAGCGCGGGTGGTGCATCCAGTCGTAGCGGACACTCTCTATAATCGGGGTCCTCCCATGTCGCGCCCTGTCCATTGAGGGTAAGCACACACGATGTTCGTGCAAGTTCGGACATGGAAACATTGTTTCCGTAAAAATCATAGCCCCAATTCATATCCTGAATGATGATTGTGAAAACGCCACAGCGCGGGCCATTTGTCGCAATCTCTATCGCGCGACGTACTGCATCCTCTGAAAACTTGGCCGGAAAATCGGTCACCACAAGCACACGATAGGGTTCCGCTACCTCTCCTGCCTGCATGTTATACTCCTCAATCGTAGAGTACTGACCCTGGAGATACTTCTGGATAACAGACGCCATATGTTCTGTTAAATCGGTTAGCACCTTCTCAATATGCCTCGTCTCGCTCCATGCCCGGTTCCCCACCAGCTTCTCATTATAATCAGTAAGCCTCATAAAGATAGCCACATTCTGCCCCAGCCCTGTCGGATCGATCAGGGTGAAACGCACTTTCCCCGGCGGTTGCATGGCAAGTAACCTGAGTATGATCGACTGAACGGCATTGTATGCGATCATTTTAGCCT
Source organism: uncultured Chloroflexia bacterium (assembly GCA_963778375.1). GTDB lineage: Bacteria > Chloroflexota > Ktedonobacteria > Ktedonobacterales > Ktedonobacteraceae > CAVZTX01. Next base: position 300,146 of record CAVZTX010000028.1, read on the forward strand.
CATGACCATTTACCCTCATTAAGAGATTTTCACGTCCAGGACAATTGATGAATGCAGGCGCTGGTGGTAACAACCTGTTTCTCGGCAAAAGGGTACCTATGCGTGTCGCAAGCTGAATTGCGGTAGCGGGCTTCCACTGTGACCACATAGCATCTTGCCAACCCAGTCCCCATATACTCGCGTCCTGAACGAACATGGCAAACTCGGGTTGTAACCTCGTCAGCTTCTGCGACAAATCCTGATCCAGGTTTGCGATAGCCCTGTTAAAATCGTCAAGCTTGCGATCGTGGTGCTTTTGTATCTTTGCCATACGCTCCTTGTATTGCTGCTTCTGAGACAGCTTCCATGGAGTATCTCCCCAAAAACCCATAACCAGGCAGAGCACAGTAACGAATATAAGAAGGAATAAAAATGGAGAACTATCTGAAGCAGATACTATATTACATAAACTCAGAACAAATAAGCCAGCAGCGCCAATTCCCACCCAGATTGCTGCTTGCTTAAAAAAGTCGGTGGCTCCACTAAACTTATATTTTGCTCGATCCAGATCCCCCTCTGCATTCCTCTCTTCTTCCTGTTTTCTCGTTATCTGTTCCTGCCGCTGTTTCTCGATGGCGGCACGTGCTGCTCTATCAGCTTCAAAAATTTGTTGTAGTCTGTGAAACAGTTCGCGCTGCTCCTGGACAAGAGAGATCGCAGGCTTATACATATTTCTTGCTCACTCCTATGTATTACTCTACTCTTCTTTGTGCTTCTAAAAGCGCCTTCGCCAGTTCTTGCATTTTAGCGAGTGTCCTCTCACCTTGCTGGTTAATAGGTAATAGATAAGCCGTCTCGAAAGATGTACTTACCGCATCATTCCATTCCGCTTTGGTCGACTCCCATTTACTGCGCAAGATATGCAGACTGTTATTAAGTTGATCAACACTACCCAATTGGCCCATGTGTTTCTCTCAATTTCCTAGAGAGTTACAAAAGTATTCGGTCTGGAGATAATGACAGACGAAAATCGTCTTGACGCCGGCCAAACTCTGTAAAAACTTGATACTTCGAATACTTCTTTCTCATCAATTAGCGTAAAATGTTCAATAATCCATCGCTATTTCATAGATCTCTAGCTATCCATGTTTTATCAAGCACCAGGTCCGAATCAAATAAGTATGCATATCCGACCGCTGATTGCTTCTACCTCAGCATAACAATTTCATAGACTACGAGCAAGTGATTGCGTGGGAAAGAGTACCTTTATACTATTTGAATTCTCCATAGTATTTAAATTGCTCACCTATTTTTAGCCTGATAGAAATGATGCATCCAGAATAAATAATATTTTCTGCCGTTAGCCTCATTCTCGTTGTATAGTAGACATACCATTCATTCAACGGGCCGATCTCACAGCGAGGGTGGCTAGAGAAGCAGATGCGCTAGCCATGACGCAGGAGACCTTTATGGAATCGTAGATCGTCTGGGGGCCTTGAGGGAGCAGGGCTTGCAAAAGAGGGTGAGCTGCGTCGACCGGTACTTTGGCCCCGTTACTATCCTGTCACATGCGAGTAAACAGGCAAAAGAGGTTTGCGACAGCTAAAAAGTAGTAGTTTTCGGCTCAACTCCCTCAAAGGGTAGAACCACGCTAAAATATAGTTCTACTTGAAGGACAAGTCACGAGAACAAGCTCATCTGTATAACTGGTCTATGACCATCCAACAAAATATACGGCGCAGCCTGTTCAGGAGCACGAATATTGAGTTGACGTAAGTGTGAAAGATCAGTCAGACGACCAAGGCGTCGCGCCTTCAAAATCGCATCAGCGCCCACCGGCCCAATACCCGGCACACGCAGCAATTGTTGCCGACTCGCCTTCATAAGATCAACCGGTGCCTCGCGCAAATACCGCTCCGCCCATGCCCGCTTGGGGTCCATCTCCAGCACCATATTGCCGTCGGTCAAAAACGGCAAATCTTCCACCTTCCACCCATAGTCCCGCAGCAAAAAACTCGCCTGGTACAGGCGATGCTCTCGCAGAGGATTCGTTGGGGATAAGTTCTCAAAGGGAGTCTGGATCACAGGACTAAAGCCCGAATAATACGCGCGAGTCAGTCCATACTGTCGATAAAGGCGATGACTGAGCGAGAGCAATTCCTGGTCCGTATCACCCACCGCTCCGACCACGAATTGCGTCACCGTCCCGGCCAGCTTCTCATAGGGATGGGTGCGTCGTATCTCCTCGGCCAGTTGCAGCATGCTCAACAGCTCCCGCTGGAAATCCTTCTTAGGAGCCAGCGCGTTCAAGCGCTCCTGCGTTGGCCCTTCAAGGTTCACCGAAACACGGTCCGCCAGTTGCATCAGCCGGTAAAGCTGCTCATACTCAATGCCGGGCATGATCTTGAGGTGCAGGTAGCCGCGATATCCATAGCGCTTGCGCACGATCTCTGCCGTATCGAGAATTTTGTCCTGCGTAGTCACGCTCCCTTTAATAATGCCCGATGACAGAAACATGCCCTGCACCTGGTTCGCCCGTTGCAGCGTATCAAATGCTCCCGCCATCTCATCTGGCGAGAACGTCGCCCGCTGCGTCTTACTGCGCCCGGCCCGAAATGGACAATAGTGGCAATTCCGCTCGCAAGCAGTTGTTATCATGGCCTTCAAAATAGGCTTCTTGCCCTGCGGCGTAGCCACATTCGTGATGCACTCTGCAAGGCTTCGCGACTGGTAAGGAACCCGCCGGCGCTCATGCTGAGGCTGGTCTCCCGCCGGTTCGTAAACCGTCGCATCACCTATCTGAGCAAGTTTCGTCATCGTATCAGGAAGCGTTTGCACTAACATGGAGATAGTATACTGAACTCTTGTTCTAGTTGTCAATGCAACAGGGGAACCATCCCAATTTCCTTTCGAGGATGCTCTCTCACTTCCCCAGTTGTATAATACGAGTAAGAATTTCCTCGCCAGTTGTTATACAATACTACCCCAGGCAAAAACGTGACAGCACCCATAACAAGGGATCAAGCCAGACAGGGGGAGGAAGACATATGAATGTCAGCGACGTGATGACCAGAAACGTCATTACCACCAAAGAAAATCAGACCAAAGAACAGGCCGCTCGCCTGCTTACCCAGCATCGCATCAGCGGCTTGCCGGTCATTAACAACGATGGCAACGTTGTAGGCGTAGTAAGCGAGTATGATGTCATCGCCAAGGATGGCAAATCAGTCAGTGATATCATGACTCGCGGCATCATAAGTGTCACGCCCGATACCGACCTTGACACAGCCAGCCGTATTCTAGTTGACGAACGCATCCGCCGTTTGCCCGTACTCGATCAGGGCAAACTGGTTGGCATCGTCAGCCGATCTGACGTGGTGAGAATAGTCGCGCAGCGCTGGCTCTGTCCCGTCTGCGGTGAGGTCGCCTACGGAGAGAAAGCACCCGAGCAATGCCCACGCTGCGGAGCCACCGCAATCGCAGCCACCAACGAACCAGAGCCACCCGGTTCATAACGACACAAGACCCGCATACCACAGAAAGCCACAGGAAATAGCATGGATACCCAACAACATACGCAGTTACCCGATACAGAGAGTGCAGCATTTCCTCAGAACGAAAATCCTGATACCCTGCTCGATTACTATTACCAAATGCTGCTCATTCGCCGCTTTGAAGAAAAGGCTGCCGAGATGTACACGAAGGCCCGCATTGGCGGATACTGTCACCTCAATCTCGGAGAAGAGGCCACCGTCGTCGGCTTCTGCGCCGGACTAGATCCGACCGATTACGTCTATACCAACTACCGCGAACACGGCTATGCCATTGGACGTGGCATCCCCCCTAATATCGTCATGGCCGAACTGTTCGGCAAAGCCACCGGATGCTCGAAAGGGCGCGGCGGCTCCATGCACCTCTTCGACATCAACCGCCACTTCATGGGCGGCTACGGCATCGTCGGTGGTCAACTACCCCTGGCAACCGGTGCAGCATTCGCGCTCGCTTATCGGGATGCGCACGAGATTGTCGCCTGCCAGATGGGCGATGGCGCAACAAACACCGGCGCATTCCACGAATCGCTCAACCTCGCCAAAATCTACCACCTGCCCATTATCTTTTTCATCGTCAACAACCAGTACGGCATGGGCTTGCGCGTCGATAAAGGTTCGGCGGTCAGCGAGTTATACCGCAAAGCTGCCGCTTACGACATGCATAGTGAGCGCGTAGATGGCGATGATCCGCTCGCCGTGCGCGATGTTATGCGCCAGGCCGCCGAGATTGCCCGTACCCAGCGCGAACCGACCCTGATCGAAGCGGTAAGCTACCGTTTTCGCGGCCACTCCGTCGTTGATCCAGACCGCTACCGTCCGAAGGATGAGGTCACGCAGGGACGTGCACATGATCCCATTTCTATCTTTGCCAACCGTCTCAAGGTGGCTGACCTCATCGATGACAATGGATTGAAAGACATCGAAGAGCGGGTACAACGAGAAATTGACGACGCTGTTCAAATTCGCCGACGAAAGCCCTTATCCCCCGGTCGATGAGTTGATGGACTATATTTACGCGCCGGACAGCATGGCTGAGGAGGGAGCATAAGCATGGCTGAGATCACTTTTCGACAGGCGCTCAATGACGCGCTGCGCGAAGAACTGCTGCGCGACGAGAACGTTTTCCTATTGGGTGAGGAGATTGGCAACTTCGAGGGATCATACAAGATCACAGCCGGTTTGCTCAAGGAGTTCGGTCCAAAACGAGTCGTTGATACGCCGATCAGCGAAAACGGCTTCGTAGGCATGGCAACGGGAGCAGCTATGCTTGGCCTGCGACCGATTGTGGAGATCATGACCATCAACTTCACCATCCTCGCGATGGACGAGATCGTGAACCACGCCGCTAAAATCTACTCCATGTTCGGCGGACAATGCGCCATCCCGCTCGTGCTTCGCACCCCCGGCGGTGGTGGACAGCAACTCTCCGCCACACACTCGCAAAATCTAGAGGTCTGGTTTGCGCACGTTCCCGGCCTCAAGGTCGTTGCACCTTCAACACCTGCTGATGCCAAGGGACTGCTACGCACCTCCGTTCGCGACAACAACCCGGTCATTTTCCTGGAGAATCTGGCTCTTTACAACGTCAGGGGCGAGGAACCATCCGCCGACTACACCGTACCCATCGGCAAAGCGAAGGTCACCAAAGAGGGAAACGACATGACGGTAATCAGCTATTCGCGCATGTCAGCCGTCGCGCTTGATGTCGCACGTCGCCTGGAACAGGAACAAAAAGTGAGCATCGAGGTCGTTGATCTTCGCTCGCTCCGCCCGCTTGATCGCGAAACGCTGATTCACTCCGTGCAAAAGACGGGACGCGCCATCATCTTTGAAGAGGACTGGCGCACCTTCGGTATCGGCGCGGAACTTGCCGCCATGCTGCAAGAAGAGGCCTTCGATTACCTGGATGCCCCCATCAAACGAGTCGGCAGCCTGGAGGTACCGCTTCCCTATTCCAAACCCTTGGAGACCGCCGCGCTCACAGGGGCTAAGCAATTGATTGAATCGATTACCGAACTGACACCACGCCGCAGGAGGATAAGCCATGCCTGAAGTCACCATGCCACGCCTCAGTGACACAATGCAGGAGGGGACAATCTCACAGTGGCTCAAAAAGCCCGGTGATCAGGTCAACAAGGGCGACATCCTGGCAGAGATCGAGACCGACAAAGCCAGCATGGATCTTGAATCCTACGATACAGGCGTCCTCGAACAAATCCTGGTGCAGGCAGGCGAAACCGCGCCCATCGGGCAGGCCATTGCTATCATCGGCACCGGTGCAGGTGCACAATCCCAACCCCCAGCGCAGCCATCCGCTTCGGCAGATAGAACACATCCAGCAACACAAACTGCCACGCCATCAGTCGAGAGTAAACCTCAACTTACAGTATCAAATGTTCAGCCAACAGATGTCCAACACCGCTGAATCAAGGCAATGGGCGCATGCTCAAGGCTTCACCCCTGGCCCGTCGCATAGCCGAAGAACAGGGCATTGATCTGAGCCAGGTATCTGGAACCGGCCCCGGAGGGCGCATTGTACGCGACGATATTGAGGACTACCTGGAACAGAGAACGTCCGCCCCCACAACTGCAACTCCTGCCCCTACCACCGCTCCCACACCTCAACAGGCTCCATCACAGTCTGCCCTCGCACCAACAACGCAGCCCACTGCATTGCCACCTGGCTCGGAGGCTGTTCCACTTTCACGTGTGCAGTCCATCATCGCACGTCGCCTGACCGAATCCAAGCAAACGATCCCTCACTTCTACGTCAGCAGCGAGGTAGACATGACTGACCTCCTGGCAATGCGCCAGACCTTCAATGTCAACGCCGGTGAAGGTGGCGTGAAAGTCACAGTCAACGACCTGATCGTGAAAGCCTGCGCCCTGGCCCTCGAAAAGTTCCCCGAGGTCAATAGCTCGATCCAGGGCGATCAGTTCATCCGGCACAAGCAGATCAACATCGGCATCGCCGTCGATGTGCCCGGTGCACTCGTCGTGCCTGTCATCCGCGATGCCAACATCAAAGGCGTGCGCAGCATCGCCCGTGAAGCCAAATCCTTGATCGAGAAGGCCCGCGCTAACAAGCTAGCTACAACAGACCTGGAAGGCGGCACATTCTCCGTCTCCAACTTGGGCATGATGGACACCTCCAACTTCATCGCCGTGATCAATCCACCTCATGCCGCAATCCTGGCCGTTGCCGCCGCACGCAAACAGTACGTGCCCATCAACGACCAACCCACTATCCGCGATATAATGACAATCACCCTCTCCGCCGATCACCGCATCCTCTACGGCGCAACCGTAGCACGTTTCCTCCAGGAGGTGAAGCGACTGCTGCAAAACCCATACAGCCTGCTAGGCTGAACAACAGATCAGTGTTCCTCTCGCCTGCTGTGTTGTATAATACTCTAGGCAGAGTGAGAGGAATGAAGAAAACATGAACCTTGTTTCAAGCATACGGCAGGTCTCATAAAGAGGAGAACATTATGTGGTACCAGGACCCAAGGCAGCAACGTAGAGCCAATAGAGCAGCGCGGCGAGGCTACAGATACCGCTATGGAAGACCAGGAGGTGGTATCGTTGGCCTGGTTTTTCTGATTTTCCTCTTCATGTACATATTCACCCACATACTAGCGTGGTTAATCACCGCATTAGTCATCGTAGCACTCGCCCTACTCATTCTCCGGCTATTAGGCATAAACATCCGAGGTTCACAGTTTATGGGCCAGCGCTTCTCTCAACAGCCACCCCAATCCTATCAACCCTACCAACCTTACCAGCAACAACAGCCACAACCACACGACGACCCCTATCAAGCACAACCACATGACGATCCTTACCAACCTTATCAGCAAGGATATCAGCCTCCACAGGGGACGTATCCAGAGGGCAACCAGCGATACCAGTCTCCCTGGCAATCCCCTAGCTATCAACAGCAGGAGGAAGAGCAGGGTACGCAGAATAAGGAGCAGATGCCGCCAATGCAGCAGTGAGCCCGGTCGGGGAAGAGGGATATAGGCCCCAAGTTAACGCTCCCCCCACAACCGTCCTAGCAGCGCTCATCATAAGAAATCGCCGCTGAACGCATGGGAACACCCTTCACAAAATACTTATCAGTCACATCCTGATTGACTTCACACCCATTTTCCAGTACATTTAGTATTACTGAGGTTGCATAGAACCATATTTGGACGAACACGGTCAGCGAAGACCATTGAGAAGACACTGGGGTACTTTAAGGGAGATATTTATCATGAACGTACCTCCAAAAACTGTCCTCTGCATTACCAGCTATGAGAAAGGGACAAGAGTTTATTCGTGAATGCAAGCGCCAGGGCTGGCAGGTAATCTTATTGACCGCGACGGTACTGGAAAACGCGGATTGGCCCCTTGATAGCATTGATGATGTGTACTACATGCCCGATGTGTCTAAAGTAGACGATGTAATTCGCGGTGTCAGCTACCTGGCTCGTTCACGTGTCATTGATCGCATCGTGGCTCTTGACGACTATGATGTACAGACGGCCTCAGCCTTACGCGAGCATATGCGCGTGCCGGGCATGGGCGAGACCACCGTTCGCTATTTTCGTGATAAATTGGCGATGCGCTTCAAGGCACACGAGCACGGCGTCCCCGTACCCGACTTTGTCCCCATCCTGAACTATGACAAGATTCGCGCATATATGGACCGTGTGCCACCACCCTGGATGCTCAAACCCCGCTCCGAGGCCTCCACAATTGGAATTACCAAAATCAACAACCCAGAAGAACTCTGGCCGCGCCTTGACACATTGGGTGACCGCCAGTCCTTCTATCTTTTGGAGCGTTACATCCCCGGTGAGGTCTTCCACGTGGATTTATTGGTATACAATCGCGAGGTCATCTTTGCCGAGGCACATCAGTACGGACATCCACCGCTTGACGTGTTTCATGGAGGCGGAATGTTCACAACCCGCACGCTTCCACGTGGATCAGAGGATGAGCAGAGATTGAAGACGCTGAGCAGGGAAGTCATTCGCGCCTTTGGACTGGTGCAAGGGGTAACCCACATGGAATTTATTAAAGGGCGAGACGATGGTCGCATCTACTTCCTCGAAACCGCCGCTCGTGTAGGTGGCGCCAACATCGTGGAAGTAGTCGAGATGGCCACCGGCATCAACCTCTGGCGTGAATGGGCAAAGATTGAAACGGCGACAGAGGAACATCCATATCATTTGCCTGAGCACACTCAAAACTACGCCGGCGTCATCGTCACCCTCGCCCGCCAGGAGTACCCCGATACTTCAGCATACCAGGATCCAGAAATCGCCTGGCGCATGAACAAAAAACACCATGCTGGCCTGGTCGTCACCACTCAAGACCCCGACCGGGTGAAGTTCCTACTCGATGAATATATTCGCCGGTTCACCACCGATTTCTTCGCCTCTCTACCGCCCAGGGAAAGCCGACCACCCAGCCACGAGCCATAAATCCAGAAGTGTTTTCAATAACTGAATACCGGCTCTCCTAATCAATTTTCCCAACCATATGGGAACTTCTGTAGGGCCTGTAGGGACAGCGCCTTGTGCCTGTCCTCCCGGGGCTCCTGGATAGGAGAGCACTCCTCATGGCCTGATATTGATCAGGTATTCTCACGAAATTCAGGTAATCAGAACAGGTAATTTAACAGGTGTCTATCTCCTTTCCCCTAAGTATACTCTGAGCAGAGTAAGGAGTTCGTACTCCCAACACCCCTCCAGAAGGAAAGGAGTTTCTACAATGTCAACCGATGAGACGGTCACAAGTTTTAACCGTGTGGACCAAACGGCGCACCCCACTTTCTTTACACAGTTCATGGATAAGTCACATACCTTACAGTCGGCGAGCATTTACCGGCAGCGCATGTTTGATCTCCTGGATGTGCGGCCAGGAGCGACACTCCTGGATGTGGGCTGCGGTGCGGGCAATGATGTGCAGGATCTCGCCAGGCTAGTGGGGCCGAACGGGCGTGTCGTGGGAATCGACTCCAGCGCGACGATGATCCAGCAGGCGCGTGCCAGGACTGCGGACATGCATCTCCCTGTGGAGTTCTTGCAAGGGGATGCCTATCAACTCCCATTCGAGGAGCACACTTTTGATAGTTGCCAGTCGTCGCGCGTCTTCAAACACCTTGCTTCGCCAGAGCGGGCGCTGGCCGAGATGGTGCGCGTGGCACGACCAGGTGCGCGCATTGTGGTGGCAGAAGCCGATTTTGACCTGATTATCGTCGATATCCCGGATCGCACCCTCGCCCGCAAGATGATCCACCTGGCCTGCGACCGGATACGGCAGGGCTGGATGGGACGCCAGTTGCCCACGCTCTTCCGTGATGCTGGACTGATCGATATCGAGACCACCGGTCATATGCTCTCAATCGACTACGAATACTTCCAGATGGTCTTTGGCGGCCTCTTGAAAGAGGCACAGACAGAGGGTCAGGTCTCCGCAGAGGAGATGACTCGCTTCTGGAGTGAGCTAGAGCGAGCTGATCGCGAGCAGCATTTATTCGGCTATGTCGGCTTCGTTGTGAGCGGCCGCAAGCCCTGAAAAGGTGCTTAGGCAGACTATGGGAACGCTACTGCGCTAGTTGCGGAAGCACCTGCTGATGAAACTTCTCCAACTGCTCAGCATTATCGGCCACCGGCCACAGGAACACCTTGCGCACCCCTACCGCCTGCAGCTTGGCCAGTTTTTCGACACACTCCTGTGCTGATCCGACGAGCACGCGCTCACGCACGAGTTCCACGGGACGGCCCATCGTCGGACTCAGGAGTTCACTAAGCACTTCTTCGGCTCTCCTTCGATCATCGGTCAGGTAGAGGAACATCGTCCCCAGAGCATGGGGAAAGTCCTCTGGTTCCTTGCCGACCTGCTCAAGGAACATACGCAGCCGAGCCAGTCCATCTGCGAACGACTCTGGAGTGATATGAAATGCGGAACAAAGCCACCCATCTCCCAGTCGCGCCACCCGTCGCAGCCCAGCATCCGAGCCCCAACTGCCAAGCCAGATCGGTGGCCCCGGTTTCTGAACGGGCAAGGGCTCGAGCTGAGTCTCCCACGCATAGAAGTGTCCGCTGAAAGGCGGTGCATCGGGATACAGCAAACAACGCAACATCTTGACCGCCTCGTCAAATCGCTTCCAACGCTCTTCAAAAGCAATCCCCGCCAAGGCATAGTCGCGAGCGGTAGATCCAGGAGTAACACCAACAATGAGGCGTCCCCCCGATAAGATATCGAGTGCGGCCAGTGCTTTAGCCAATGCAGCCGGACCTCGCACTACTGGAAGAGCAGCAGTCGTCATCAAGGCGATTCGGTGCGTAGATGTAAGAATGGACGCCAGCGCGATGAGGCCGTCCAGCCACGGACCCGAGTAGATCAGATGGTCATTTGCACATAGGGTCGTGAAGCCAAGGCGTTCTGCCGTCTCGGCAGAATTCACCAATTCTGAAAGAGAGAAGGTCTGTTCTCCAAAAGCCATCGTGGGTAAATGCACACCAAATTCCATATTCCCCACCTTCCTTTTTCTGTGGTCATTCCAGTGTGAGTTTCATAAACAAGACCAACGCAGAAGCATTCCTTCTCAAGTCTAACACATCTGTCCATGTCTAAATATGTATGCAAACTTTGGTCTGAAATCCCGGCCTCCTCCTGCTCTCAGCTTCTTCAATAGATATGTTTGTCGATACTATGCCTATCCATCAGCAACTATCTCATATGCGTAGGCATCAACCCGCTCCAAACAAATGGATCGCCTCCGGCCCAATCTCAAGCAACACCGGTTGACCGGTATCCACCTCCACTTCACGCCACCGACCCCGGCTCAGATAGAGTTCCAGCACGCCATCCCCTGGAACTCTATCTTTTTGAAGCTGCTCCGTCCACTCAGGCCGAACCAAAAGCCGTACAACATGCCCCTGCAACTGCGCATCCAGCACAACCCCTTTCCATTGTACCGCTCCTCCCGCCGTCCAGGTCGGCAATGAAACACTGGTTTCAGACCAACGCTGCACAATCATCTCGTCAGCCAAAATACAACCCGTAAAGCTTCCCTCAATGTCAGAGGAAGGCAACTTCTTCGCCACCGGAAGCGGCAGCCATGCATTGTCATAATGATTAACTGAGGAAATATTCGTACCTTCCTCGGCACCGCTCAATTGCAGCCAATCTACTTTCAAAGCCTTGGATGGTGTTGGAGAATTTTTCTCTTCCGAGGCAACCAGGTGTCCATGAAAAACGTTCCGCTGCCCAACCAGCCGCGCAATATCTCGTGTGCGCGGCGCAAAAAAAATCTCCTCCGCTCCTCCCACTTGCACAACCCATCCTTTTTGCAGGACAACAATGGTATCTGCTAATTGCTGCGCCTCAGCATGATCGTGCGTCACCAGCACAATAGGCACACCAAACTTTCGCTGGAACTGCTTCAGCGTATCCCGCAAATGCTCCCGTACTGCCACATCCAATGCATTGAATGGCTCATCAAGCAAAAGCAAACGCGGCTCTGCCGCCAGTGCTCGCGCCAGCGCCACCCTCTGCTGCTGCCCACCCGAAAGAGTCCCCGGATAGCGCCCCTCCAATCCCTCCAACCCCAAAGCCCTCAGTAGTTCGGCAACCCTCTCCTTCCGGATCGCCCGCTCCCTACCCCAAGGAACTCGGAGAAAACTTACACTCCCCGCTTGTAGAGGCAGGGGCGGCTGGGGGAAGAGGTGGGGCCCCTTGCGGGAATCCTGTCTGGGAGACAGGTAACCTTCCGTCCTCCCTCCGCTCGGATTTTCCTTCACGATGCCATCCCCCTTGCGGGTGCCTTCCGTCCCCTCACCAATCAAATTTAATGTCGGGTCACTCGACGCTCGGCGAAGTGCCGCATTCTTGCCGGTGCCTTCCGTCCCCTCCCCGCTCCAACTCTCTCCCTGCAAAAACCTCCCCATATTTGCCTTGTGTGAACGTCTCGGCAAGGCAAAGCCTACGTTCTCAGCAACAGTTAAGTGCGGAAAAAGGGCATAATGCTGGGGAACATAACCTACACGCCGTTCTTGAGGCGGCAAATCGATACCCACTGCACTGTCAAAGAGCAGATGACCATCTACTGCAACATGCCCTTCCTTCGGATGCAGCAAGCCCGCTAGGCCGCGCAAAGTAAGGCTTTTGCCAGCACCCGAAGCTCCAAAGAGCACAATAAGACCGAGAGGTACGCGAAACTCAACGGCTAACTGGAAGCTGCCGAATTGCTCGTGAAGATTGACACTGAGCATTCCAGTGCTATCCGAGAGGGTCGAGCTTCCCTCCATCGAAGTATCGCTCAAGTCGCTCATCGTACACCTCTACGTTGATCAACTCGTTGTAGCCATAGCACCAATCCCCCGCCAACACAGCTCACTCCGAGAGCTAGCAGCGCCAGTGGCAGTGCCGCGCTCACACCCGTACCACTCAGTTGTACGTAGAGGTAGACAGGCAGCGTGTAGGGATGGTAGGCCAGCACGACCGTCGCCCCAAATTCACCCAGAGCACGCAGCCATCCAAGCAAAAGCCCCGCGATAATCCCCGTCCGCGCTACCGGCAAATTGACGCGCCAGAAAATAGACCAGGAACCCTTGCCCAGCGTAGCCGCGACCTGCTCAAGGGCCGGATCAACCGCCTCAAAAGCAGAGCGTGCCGCGATAATCACGAATGGCGAGGAAACGAAGATCTGCGCCAGGACAATGCCCGTAAAGGAGGAGTCGAGTTCCATCCCCGCATTGGCAAAAGGCCCACCAATAGGCCCATAAGGCCCATAAAGCAGCAGCAGCATGATGCCACTGACGACAGGAGGAAAGACGAGTGGTAGGTAGACTAGCAGCGTTAGTAGTCCACGGCCCGTAAAGTCTTTGCGTGCCAGCAGGTACGCCAGCGGTATACCCAGCAGCGCCGTTACTATCAGCGCAAGGGTAGCAGAAAGCAGGGAAGTGACGAGAGCAGAAAGCGCCTGCGGATCAGCGAGTTGCCCCGGCACATCATGCCAGGGCAATGTCACCAGAAAGTACACCAGCGGTGTGACGAGATAAAGCAGGAGCACCGCTCCCAGCACTGTCAGCGTCCTACGTCCCGCGTTCCAGCGCGTTCGCGTAGCAACCTCCTGCCTCATGACTGGACGTATTGTAGCAATTGGCTAGGCACGGCTGAAGCATCTCCCGAAACTACAGGCGTCACCATCGTCAATCCATCCCCCGTAAGGACACTCTGCCCCGTTGAGAGGAGATAACCGACAAAGGCAACTGCTCCGGCCTTATTCTTGCTCGTGCTCGGAATGGTGATGGTGTAGACGGTAGCCCCACCTTTCGTTACCTTTCCGGTTTTCGGATCGGTATAGCTCGCCTGAGCATAGGTGCTATTGAAGCTGGGATTGCCTAGATTGATCTGGTCTGGTAAGGTGATGTACGGGATATTTGCCTCTTTGGCTTCGTTGAGGTAAAAGAACCCAGCATCAAGCTGTCCCGAAGTTAGGCGCGTGACTAGTTCTTCTTCGGGGAAAAGCTGGCTGGTATTCTCTGTGCCGCCAAGAATCTGCTGGCCCAAACTTGGACTGGTGGTAATACTGCTGGGCGAGTTCCATGAGAATGATCGTACGCACCCCTTTGGGATCAAGTGCCGGGTCAGTACGTCCTATCCGCATTCCAGACTCTTCCAACACCTGATACCAGGGTTTAGAGCCGCTGGCGGCTGCCTGAAAGTCCGCGGCAAATTTGCTATTCGGATTATAACCAATCACCAACGAAGTACGGGCAAACGGTACATACCACGAGACATAGTTCCCATTGCTCGCCCCCATCAGACTCTTGTCAACGGCAGCATCCGCGCTGATAAAAATATCGGGTGTGCGCAGCTTTCCCTTGATCTCATTGGCCAGTGCAGTAGAACCCTTGCCCTCGCCCTGATAACTATATCCCGTGGCTTGTTCAAAGCCCGGTCCAACCTTCTTCTCCATCAAGTTGACGAGCGAACCAGCATAGAGGACGGAGACCTTACCTTTAGCAGTCGGAGTAGAGGTGCCGTTACTGCCGGTCGTACTTCCTCCACAAGCCGCAAGTAAGATGGCGAGTAACAAAATGAGGCCAGAAATCTTCACTGCTGATATAAAAAAGTTCCGGTGCGTCAAGGGCTGCTGGTTGAGAAACATATGCATCTCCTATGCTACTTGAAATAACTGTAGGATCAGGGCTATAGAGACGATCTACTCTCGATATGCCTACTCATGGCTTTGATATTCAATTCATGAGTAACAGAGAGTTGCTTATATTGTAAGGATGCTATCCTCGGATGTCAAGGAAAAGAACGTTCTCTAAAAAACGATCGGTTCATCGTTAACTACACAAACTCACTGATCTTGAGATGAGACCGTAACGCTTTTCGTAACGTTTTTGAGACGTTTGTATGCTACAATAAGTCCCAAATAGACTCGACCACAATTTGTATCTTGCTATGAAAGTGCACTTGCCAGCAGACTGGCTTGCAACGGGAGATGTTTATGGCGGTAGCTCTCAATACGCCCACACAGGAGGCATTCAACAAGCCCTCTCGCCCACGCATGGCGCGGCTCATGACGATTGGCTTTCTCATCTATATTCTCCTCATCCTGGTTGGCCATATCATCGGTTTCCCACTGGGATACGCCTACTTGCACACTATCTGTGCAAGTGGATGCTCACTCACACCGGGGAATGTACGTGCCCTTGAACATCTTGGCCTTTCCATCACGTTCTATGCCAATCTCTATATGGCAATCCAGGTGATCTATATCCTTGTTTGTGTGGGAATTGCGCTGCTCATTGTCCTTAAGAAGCCCGGCCAATGGGTGCCATTAGGCATGAGCGCGTTTCTAGTGGGTTTATCGGCCTATGAGGGAGCCGACTATCCAGCCCTTGCCACTGCCTATCCTGTACTCATGGCCCCCATGCAACTCTTGGTCGGCCTGGGAATGGGTCTACTGGGCATGTATGCGCTCTTAACCTTTCCCAATGGTAAATTTGGCTCTCGTTGGGTGCTGGGATTTTATCTTGTCAACAGCCTGGCCGTCGTGCTCTCCGCCTTCATCACTAATCCTGTCTTTGACTTGATCAACACGGTGTTCAGTCTGCTCAGCTTTCCTCTGATTGTGGGGGTCTTGATCTACCGCTCTCGCCGTTTCTTGAACGCTAAGGAGCGAGCTGCCACCAAGTGGATTATATTGAGTTTGAGCATCTTCATCCTGTTCCTTCTCCTGGTTTTTTTCCTCATCCCTGCGCTCGCCCCGGCAGACTCGTTGGCCTTGCTCATCGTCAATATCGCCGGGTTCTTTGGCTGCGGCATCAATATCGCGGGTTTCCTGCTGGCAATCCTATATGCCAATGCCTTCGATATCGATGTGTTCGTCAGACGCATCCTGGTCTATACTTTGCTGACCTTCATCCTGGCCGTGTTGTATGTCGGGATGATTGTAGGTTCGCAATTTGTCTTCTTTAATTTCAGTCCTCAGGCGGCACAATCCCCACTCATCCTGGTCGCTTCGACCTTGATAATCGCAGCACTCTTCCAACCCCTACGCAAGCGCACCCAGCGTACCATTGACCGGCGCTTCTATCGTAGCAAGTACGATGCTGCCAGGACCATAGCAGCCTTCAGCTCAACGCTGCGCCAGGAAGTAGACCTGGACCAACTACGCGAACACCTGCTGGCCGTAGTGCAGGAGACGATGCAACCAGCCTCTCTTTCCTTGTGGATCCGACCTTTAAAGCAGCAGGCAGCGAGGGAAGCGATCAGGGGAGAATCTCACACACACATAGGAGAAATGCCAGGAGTAGACAACTCCTCGCCGTAAATTTGTCTCTTCGCCAGATGAACGAAACTACGCAAGCGCTATATAATGGATAAGATTACAATAAAGGTGGTTGCTATAAAAGATATACAGCAACCACCCGGAACACGCGATTGAGGGACTACTCGTTCTTGCCGACCATCACTTCGGT